>CAWJEI010000012.1:62500-216183 GCA_963841875.1 uncultured Alphaproteobacteria bacterium
TCGTCTCTGCTCGACTTGTCTGTCTCGCAGTCAGGCAGGCTTATGCCATTGCACTCAACGAGCGATTTCCGACCGCTCTGAGCCCACCATCGCGCGCCTCCGTTACTCTTTGGGAGGCGACCGCCCCAGTCAAACTGCCTACCATGCGCTGTCCCGGACCCGGATGACGGGTCGCGGTTAGACATCCATGACGATAAGGGTGGTATTTCAAGGATGGCTCCACACGAGCTAGCGCCCATGCTTCATAGCCTACCACCTATCCTACACATGCCGACACGAATGCCAGTGCAAAGTTACAGTAAAGGTGCACGGGGTCTTTCCGTCTGACCGCAGGAACCCCGCATCTTCACGGGGAATTCAATTTCACTGAGCTGACGCTGGAGACAGCGGGGAAGTCATTACGCCATTCGTGCAGGTCGGAACTTACCCGACAAGGAATTTCGCTACCTTAGGACCGTTATATTTACGGCCGCCGTTTACCGGGGCTTCAATTCAGAGCTTGCACTCCTCCTCTTAACCTTCCGGCACCGGGCAGGCGTCAGACCCTATACGTCATCTTGCGATTTCGCAGAGCCCTGTGTTTTTGTTAAACAGTTGCCACCCCCTGGTCTGTGCCCCTCCCGCCTGCTTGCGCAAACGGAAGGCCTCCTTATCCCGAAGTTACGGAGGTAAATTGCCGAGTTCCTTCAGCGTCATTCTCTCAAGCGCCTTGGTATACTCTACCTGTCCACCTGTGTCGGTTTCGGGTACGGTCTCATGCGGGGGCTATTTCCTGGCGCGACCAGGCCGCCCGGGAAATCCAGTAATCCCGAACGGCTTTCGCCACGCGTCACCACCCGCTGGCCCACGAATATTAACGTGGTTCCCATCGACTACGCCTTTCGGCCTCGCCTTAGGGGCCGGCTAACCCTGCGAAGATTAACTTTACGCAGGAACCCTTGGACTTTCGGCGACACTGTCTTTCACAGTGTTTCTCGTTACTCATGTCAGCATTCGCACTTCCGATACCTCCAGAGCGCCTCGCGGCTGCTCCTTCGACGGATTACGGAACGCTCCGCTACCGCTTGCCTTTCGGCAAACCCAAAGCTTCGGCTCGCGGCTTGAGCCCCGGTACATCTTCGGCGCGGAAATCCTTATCTAGACCAGTGAGCTGTTACGCTTTCTTTAAAGGATGGCTGCTTCTAAGCCAACCTCCTGGTTGTTTTGGGATTTCTACATCCTTTCCCACTTAGCCGCGAATTAGGGGCCTTAGCTGTTGGTCTGGGTTGTTTCCCTCTCCACAATGGACGTTAGCACCCACTGTGTGTCTCCCGCATATTACTCTTGGGTATTCGGAGTTTGGTTAGGTTTGGTAAGTCTGTGGGACCCCCTAGCCCATCCAGTGCTCTACCCCCCAAGGTATTCATGCGAGGCGCTACCTAAATAGCTTTCGCGGAGAACCAGCTATTTCCGAGTTTGGTTGGCCTTTCACCCCTAACCACAAGTCATCCGAGTCTATTTCAACAGACACCGGTTCGGTCCTCCAGCAAGTGTTACCTTGCCTTCAACCTGCTCATGGCTAGATCACTCGGTTTCGGGTCTAAAGCAACGAACTGAACGCCCTATTCAGACTCGCTTTCGCTGCGCCTACGCCTACCGGCTTAAGCTTGCTCGTTACTTTAAGTCGCTGACCCATTATACAAAAGGTACGCTGTCACCCAGGACGAACCTTGGGCTCCAACTGTTTGTAGGTGTCCGGTTTCAGGAACTGTTTCACTCCCCTCGTCGGGGTGCTTTTCACCTTTCCCTCACGGTACTTGTTCGCTATCGGTCGCTGAGGAGTACTTAGGCTTGGAGAGTGGTCTCCCCATGTTCAGACAGGATTACACGTGTCCCGCCCTACTCGTATCTTCAAGTCTTCGAAATCCGTACGGGGCTATCACCCACTATGGCCCGATTTTCCAATCGGTTCCAGTTAAAAGACTTGAAGCATTGGCCTGGTCCGCGTTCGCTCGCCACTACTAACGGAGTCTCGTTGATGTCCTTTCCTCCGGGTACTTAGATGTTTCAGTTCCCCGGGTTCGCTTTTATGTCCTATGTATTCAGACATAAATACCCTCTTGTGATCTCTGTAAATCCGAAGCTCACGCTTCGGTTGACATCATAAACACCTTCCGAGCATGAGGCTCGAAATTACAGAGATCGAAGGTGGGTTTCCCCATTCGGAAATCCGCGGATCAAAGCTTGTTCGCAGCTCCCCACGGCTTATCGCAGCGTACCACGTCCTTCATCGCCTCTCAGCGCCAAGGCATCCACCGAACACCCTTAAGGCACTTGATCGCTCTCATTATCGATGCCCACCGCTCGGCAGCGGCTGGCTCCCTGCGCATGTTCCAACCCGAAAAGCCTTGCAGCTTTCCATAATGAAAGACAAATACATCGATAGAAAGACCATTTGCTTCAAACATATCCGAGAACTGGCGGTCAAGCACAGCCCACGCTGGTCGCTCGCTTTAGGCTAAAGAAAGCCCAAACGATCGAATATGTTTCCTCTTCACGATGACAGACAACACGCGTTACGCCGCCAAGACCCGCTTCCTCAAGCAGACCAAGCCGCGCCTACGCGAAACTTTTTTTCAAGGACGAACAAGCCGATCAGTCGGCGCCGGTTGAAGCGATCAACCGTCTGGTGGAGCCAGACGGGATCGAACCGACGACCTCATGCTTGCAAAGCACGCGCTCTCCCAACTGAGCTATGGCCCCGAACCGGCCAGATCCGATACATCGCGCCAAATCCAAACTGGTGGGCCTGGGAAGACTTGAACTTCCGACCTCACGCTTATCAAGCGCGCGCTCTAACCAACTGAGCTACAAGCCCAAACCGATCGCACGACCCGGGCTTCTCGCGCTAGAGCCAATCAACCAAAGCCTCCAAGCTTCGTCGCGGCGCGCAGCCGGGCGGCTCGTCCTTTAGGGAAGAAAGAGAAACGAAGACGGCGGTCATCCCGCGAGATCGGCCTGACTGGCCGTTATGTTCCAAGTGATCCAATAGGCTCCGGCAAGACGCCGAAGCCATGAAGGATCATCCTTAGAAAGGAGGTGATCCAGCCGCAGGTTCCCCTACGGCTACCTTGTTACGACTTCACCCCAGTCGCTGACCCTACCGTGGTCGCCTGCCCCCTTGCGGTTGGCGAAACGCCTTCGGGTAAAACCAACTCCCATGGTGTGACGGGCGGTGTGTACAAGGCCCGGGAACGTATTCACCGCAGCGTGCTGATCTGCGATTACTAGCGATTCCACCTTCATGCACTCGAGTTGCAGAGTGCAATCCGAACTGAGACGGCTTTTTGAGATTTGCTCCAGGTCGCCCTTTCGCATCCCTCTGTCACCGCCATTGTAGCACGTGTGTAGCCCAGCCTGTAAGGGCCATGAGGACTTGACGTCATCCCCACCTTCCTCGCGGCTTATCACCGGCAGTCCCCCTAGAGTGCCCAACTGAATGATGGCAACTAAGGGCGAGGGTTGCGCTCGTTGCGGGACTTAACCCAACATCTCACGACACGAGCTGACGACAGCCATGCAGCACCTGTGCACCGGCCCCTTGCGGGAAGAAAGCCATCTCTGGCGATCATACCGGGCATGTCAAAAGCTGGTAAGGTTCTGCGCGTTGCTTCGAATTAAACCACATGCTCCACCGCTTGTGCGGGCCCCCGTCAATTCCTTTGAGTTTTAATCTTGCGACCGTACTCCCCAGGCGGGATGCTTAAAGCGTTAGCTGCGCCACTGAAGAGCAAGCTCCCCAACGGCTAGCATCCATCGTTTACGGCGTGGACTACCAGGGTATCTAATCCTGTTTGCTCCCCACGCTTTCGCACCTCAGCGTCAGTACCCGGGCCAGTGAGCCGCCTTCGCCACTGGTGTTCTTGCGAATATCTACGAATTTCACCTCTACACTCGCAGTTCCACTCACCTCTCCCGGACTCGAGACTTCCAGTATCAAGGGCAGTTCCGAGGTTGAGCCTCGGGATTTCACCCCTGACTTAAAAATCCGCCTACGTGCGCTTTACGCCCAGTAAATCCGAACAACGCTAGCCCCCTTCGTATTACCGCGGCTGCTGGCACGAAGTTAGCCGGGGCTTCTTATCCAGGTACCGTCATTATCGTCCCTGGCGAAAGAGCTTTACAACCCTAAGGCCTTCATCACTCACGCGGCATGGCTGGATCAGGCTTGCGCCCATTGTCCAATATTCCCCACTGCTGCCTCCCGTAGGAGTTTGGGCCGTGTCTCAGTCCCAATGTGGCTGATCATCCTCTCAGACCAGCTACCGATCGTCGCCTTGGTGAGCCATTACCTCACCAACTAGCTAATCGGACGCGGGCCGATCCTTCGGCGATAAATCTTTCTGCTCTCGCACGTATCCGGTATTAGCTCAAGTTTCCCTGAGTTATTCCGAACCGAAGGGCACGTTCCCACGCGTTACTCACCCGTCTGCCACTCCCCTTGCGGGGCGTTCGACTTGCATGTGTTAAGCCTGCCGCCAGCGTTCGTTCTGAGCCAGGATCAAACTCTCAAGTTTTGAGATTCGTTCCTGACTGGTCACTGTTTACTCTTTGACGAGTCCCAAACACACTCGCAAAACGTCTCACGACGCTAAGCGATATGGTGTTTGAAAACGTGACCGTCAGAGTGTCTCTCCATCGACAGCCCTTCCCTTTGACAGGAAAGGCATGTCCGCAAGGACATCCGCCGTCCACGTTTCTCTTTCTTCCGATTCTATTGTCAAACAGCGAAGTCCGTGACAGCGAAAACCAAATGCCCTAACCAGGACATCCGACCCTCTCAAAGACGCGTCATCGTCCCGACAATCCAGCCGGGCGGCTGTAGTCACCAAAAGACGAAGACACGACTTCAGGCGCTGTTCGTTGGCAGCGCCGCCGTCGATGAACCGTTATATAGAACCTCCCTGCCGAAACTGTCAACAGGGCTCTCGTCACAAATTTTCTAAATTCGTCGCAGCGCCATTGAAACTCATGGGAAGTCAGCGTCTTATAAGATTCATAAAATGTCCCGCGCGCCTCCGCCTTGGTAAAATCCGCCCGATCTGGGATAAGCGGCCCGGAGTTGGCGCGCGGCGCGCGCTGAAAGAGGCAAACATGGCGACGGTTCAAGACGAAAACCTGTTCACCGGACCGATCGGGCGCGAATATGAGATGCTACGGCTCCTCTGCCCCAACGCCGCGGCGCTGGCCGGCAAATTGGGGGCGCATCTCGCGACCGCCCGGCCCGGCGCATCGCTGCGAGGCTTCGAAATCGGCTGCGGCACCGGCGTCAGCACGCTGGCGCTGCTCGCCAAGAACGCCGGTCTCCATCTCCTCGCGGTCGATTCCTCGGCCAAAATGCTGGCGCAGGCGCGCGAAAACCTTGGGGAATGGACCGACGCGGGGCGCGTCGAATTCGTCGAGGCCGACGCGCTCGAAGCTCTGCGCGCCCAAAGCGACGCCAGCTTCGATGTCGTCGCCTCCAATTACGCGACGCATAATTTTCGCGACGACTATCGAAGCCGCGTCTTCGCCGAAACTTACCGCGTCCTGAAGCCGGGCGGATTGTTTTTGAACGGCGACCGTTTCGCGCTCGACGACCGCGCGGCGCATCTCGCCCTCACGCAATCGATGCTGCGCCATTGGTTCAAAACTCTCGCGGCGATCAATCGTTACGATCTCCTCGAGGACTGGGTCGTGCATCTCTACAGCGACGAGTCGCCCGAACACATCATGTATTTTTCGCCCGCGCTGACGCTGTTGCGGGAGGTTGGTTTCGCGCCCGAGGTTCTCTATCGCGAGGGCGTCGACACGCTGGTCGCCGCGACAAAGCCCGCGCCGCCGCGCTGACAGCGAAAGCGACGACAAGATGCGCCATCCGTTTTTCAATCTGACGCATCTCGTTTTGCGCGAGGGCGAAAGCGATTTCTCACGCGCAGCATCAGGCGCGGGGGCTGGTCGCCACCTTGGGGCCGAACGCCGCGATATTCGCGCGGCCGGGAACGACCGTCAGCCGCGGGCCGGGCGCCAAGACGCTAGCGCGGCAGTCGCCCCACTCGATCCCGAAGCGCGGCCGGTTCGGCGACGAACTCAGCACCTTCATGCGCGTGATGTTCGGCGGCGGCGACGTCAAGCTCAGCATGATCAAGACGCTGGACAAGCAGCGCGAAATCCTGCTCACGGCGGGCGACGGCGCCGTGGTGGAAAAGCTCGATCTCGCCGAGATGACGCGGGAAGGCGCGCCGCCGCTGCAATTTTTGCAGCCGGCCTTTCTGTGCTCCAGCTCGAAGGTGGCGTTCAAATCGGCGGCGTGCGACGCCTCGACGATGAGCTGGGCGCGCGCGCCCTTCGTGTTTCGCGCCGAGCCTGTCGAGGATTTGTCGCGCCCGGCGATTCTTGTGTCTTTCGGGCCGCACGCTGGTGTGGAGCGAGCGGCTGGAGCCGGGCGAAAGCCGCGATTTCGCGCTGGGCAATGTGATCGCCGCGACGCTAAACCTCACCTCGCGCCTGCGCCCGACCAGCCAGTGCCATCCCGATGATTACAAGGCCGTCGTCTACAAGGGCGAGGGCGCGAATAACGGCGGGCGGGCGGCGATGGCCGGGATGCGCGCGAGCGCCGGCGTCATCGCGCGGCGGCTGCGCGGCGTGGGCGCCGCCACCAAAACCTTGCTCGAATCGATGCGCGCGCGCGAAGGCTTTTTCGTCTGCGAGATGACCAACCACTCCAATCGCCCCGCCTTCGTCTATGTGCAGCTCAACCGCGGTGGATTTTACGGCGGCACGGGACTGATCGGCCTGATGATCCGGCTGTTTTCGGCGTTTTTCCGGGTGTCGCATGTGACGATGGGGCATTGAGGAGCAGGGGCGATGGTCGACGAAGAACTCCCGCCCCGCCACTATGATGTCGTGCAAGGCTCCATCGGACCGCGCCGCGATTTCAGAATCGCCGTGGGACTTCGCGAGGGATGGGACCCCGAAGGCCGGGTTTTCGATGTTTCGGAGGCGGTGCGCACCGCGCGCGCCTGGATGAAGCGCCGCATGGAGGCAGGCCTGCCCGCGCTTTCGGGAATGTTCACGCGGGGAGAAGTCACCTACGCATGGCGGCGCGACGATGGCGCGGTCGGCTCAGACCGCGAGCCTGTCGCGATTTTCACCGGCGAAGCGGTTCATGCATATCTGGGCCATCTATCGGACGCCGAACTCGAAGCAATGCTGAACGAACTGGCCGCCCAACTTGGAGCTGCGCTCGGACAGGATCGGCTTTACGTCGCTTTTTGCGACCGCACATGGATACTGTCGGCGAGCGAAAAGGACGCGTGAAGCGCGCCCACTCGTCCGCTCGCGCGAGGTCGACGGTCTATTTCGCGCGCGCGTCGGGAAAGGGCTCCAGCGGCGCGAATTGCGTCGGAACCGCGCCGGTTAGGCTGCCTAAAAAAGCAGTGATCTCGGACACATCCTTATCCGACAGATCCCGCCCCAACTGGACTTTGCCCATGATCCGCACCGCGCGCGGCAGCTCATTTATGGAGCCGTCATGGAAATATGGGCCCGTCTTGGCGACGTTGCGCAAACCCGGAACCTTGAAGACATAGAGGTCGGCGTCGTTCTTGGTCACATCGGCGCGCCCCCGGTCCGGCGTAGCGACGCCTGTCTCCTTCCAGTAATCTTCGACCACGCCGAATTTCTGGAAGGAGCCGCCGCCAATCCCCGGCCCGTTGTGGCATGAGGCGCAGCCTGTATCGATGAATTTCCGCAAACCCTCCTGTTCCCCGGTCGAGAGCGCCTTTGCGTCGCCGGCGATAAACGCGTCAAAGCGGCTCGGCGTCAGCAGAGTGCGCTCGAAGGCGCCTATCGCCACGCCCCAGTTTTTCGAATTGATAGGGTCCTTGTCGCCCGGAAAAGCCTTGGAAAAGGCTTCCGCATAGGCCGGAATCGCCTTGAGCGCATTCATCGGGACCGCATAGTCGGGATTGCCGAAACTCGTGGGGCCAAGCAGCGATTTCTCCGCCTGATCTTCCAGGGATTCGCGATCGCCGCGCCAATGCTGCTTGAAGTTCAGGCTGGCGTTGAAGATCGAGGGGGCGTTGCGTGGATTGACCTTGCCGAACACGCCAATCGCCTTGGGCAGACCGTCGCTGGCGGCCAAATCGGCCTGATGACAATGAGCGCAACTCACATTGCTGTCCTGGGAAACGCGATTCTCATAGAAAAGCCGCCGCCCGAGCGTCACGCGCGCGGCTGCGGCGGCGTCGCTGGTCTCGAGCGCCGGAGGCAGCGCCGCCAGGCCCGCTTTTCTGGCGTCCTCGATAAGCTTTTTCGTTTCGGCGCCGTTCGCGGCCGCTTGCGCGAGGCAAACGCTTGAGACAACCAAGGTTGAAAAGGCCATAGTCAACGTCAAACGCCTGAGCATTCTTGCCCCCTTCGCCTCTTCCTGACCCGCCAACACGAAAATAACCGTCGCGCATGCGCGACTCTAAATGCCTGTAGCCCAAAAAACAAAAAACCGGCGAGAAACCAAATCGCCTCGTAAACGGGCCAATCAGGGTTTCTTACGCCGGCTTGAATATGCAACGATCAGCCCAGCAACTGCCGGGGCGCGTCGATCCCCGAAATTCAGATTTCGGCGGACTCGTAGGAAGTGATTTCCATGCCGACGCAGACTTCAACGATCACAGGGGTGGTCCAGGCCATAGTGTTTCCTCCAGTTGGAACTATTAACGAGGGCCTCGTCCTGCTTGATTATGCGACGATGGCTTTTGGCCTCTCCGCTAACGCAGGTTCGAGCTCGGCGCTCTATCTATCATGGCCGCGCGGGCTGCGCAATTCGCCTTATTGCATGCCGAAGGCTGGTTAACTCGACGGTTGGCGAGTACATAAATATTCAATGCCGCCTCTATTGGAAATCAAGGCAACCGTTTGGAAAGGAATGGATATGAAAAAAATAGCGCTTGTCGCCATCCCATTGCTGCTCGTCGGCCGCCCAGCTCTCGCCGGCACGGAGCAAGGCAGCGGCGCGTTGTCGCTCTCCGCCCTCGTGGCGGAATACTCACCGGCGGTGAAAGCGGCGGAAAAGGCCCTGCTGTTGAAATATCTCGAAGGCGACGCCAAAGCCGCGCACGCTCCCGGCAAGAAAATCAACGTGAACGCCGAACTCGTGACCTGCAGGATCAGCGACGTCGACATTACGGCCCACTCCTGCGAACTGGCTTTTGGGGCGAAAAAGGACACGATAAAAGGCAGGAAGGCGCATGAACTCTACGCGACGCTTGTCGAGATCGGCGTCCCGTTTGAAGGCGCGGCGGGCTCGATCATCGAAGCCATTTCCAATCTTGAATGCACGGTCGACCCCGACGAGGTCAAACAGGGGGGCGGCGGCGGGGCCCACTGCAAATACGACCCCGCGAAATAATTTGGTCGTCGCGACACAAGCGCGTCACGCCTTAGCGCCGGTGGTGATCGCGGCGGCCCCGAATCTGTTGAATGAAGTGACCATAGCATAAATGTGTCGCTGCGGCGTCTCGACAGCGGGCGTTCCGGCTGCTAGGCATGAACGAGAAGTGGTCGATCGCTGAGCACGGAGTGATGGTTGTTTTCAGGCTCATGGCCGCCATTCGGGGCGGCCAATGTTTCCGCGCCCACCGCATCGCGACCACACCTTAAAACACCTCAATTCGGACCGGCGACAGTTTCGCGGAAACCGGAAAATCGTCGGGACGGAACGGGAATATCCGCAGGGCAGAAAATGAGCTACGCAACGCTCGACGGCGCGCCAATCGCGATCGAAGACGCCTATAGTCATGCCGCGCAAATACTCGCTGGCGCGACCTTTCCCGTTGTAGCAGGCCTCGGGACCGACGCAGCAGGAGCGCGCGCGGCGATCTTGCTCGCGGAGCGGCTGCGCGGCGCATACGACCATCTGGCGTCGGAAGAAGTCTTCAACGACCTTGATGTCACCCGTTCCTTTGGCATGTTCGTGACGACGCCGGGCGAAGCGCGCGTTCGCGCCGACGTCGCGCTGCTCGTCGGCCCCGGCCTCACGGATCAGTGGCCGGAGCTTTTCGAGCGCCTAGCGCTGGATAAGCCCGCACGCTTCAATGCGGGCGCGCCGCGAAAAATTCTGTGGCTCGGTCCCAAGCGCAACGAGGCCAAGGTCGCGGGCGTGGAGATCGAGACCATAGCCGCGACGCCGCAAAGCCTGCCGGGCGTGCTCGCCGCCATTCGCGCCCGCGTCGGCGGTCGATCCATCGCACTGGAAGGCGCAGCCGCCAAGAAGATCGACGCCGTCGCCGCGACCTTGAAGGCGGCCCACTTCGGCGCGGTCGTCTGGAGCGGCTCGGTGATCGACGGCCTCACGGTCGAGGCGCTGCAGGGCCTCGTGACCGATCTCAACCAAGTGACGCGCTTTACCGGCGTGCCGATCGGCGCGCGCGGCGGCGCCTCCGGCGTCGTGCAAGTCAGCGGCTGGATGACCGGCTTTCCCCCGCGCACCGGCTTTGGCCGCGGCTATCCCGAACACGACCCCTGGCGTTTTGACGCGAAAAGATTGGTAGATAGCGGCGAGGCGGACGCCGCCCTCTGGATTTCCGCACATCGTGGCGAGGCGCCGGGCTGGACCCGCGTGGATTTGCCGCTGATCACGCTCGCGCCCAAGGGCGCCGGCGCCAAGCACGGGCTTTATATCGAGGTTGGGCGTCCCGGCGAGACGCATGACGCCGTTGAGCTCGCGCAAGAGAGCAGTTCATTCGTGTTACGCCGGGCCAAAACGCCCGGAGAGGCGCCGACCGTCGCCGAGGTTATCGACGCGATCGTCGCGAGATTTTCGGAGGATGTGCCGTGCTGACCTGCCTTTCCGGCGGCCATGTGGTCGATCCCGTCAATGGGACTGACGGCGTTGGCGACGTTTATTTCGAGGACGGCCGCATCGTCGCGCGCCCCGATGGGCGCAAGCCCGATGTGACGCATGACGTCTCGGGCCATACCGTCATGGCCGGCGCAATCGACATCCATTCCCATATCGCTGGCGGCAGCGTGAACACCGCGCGGCTGCTGCTGCCCGAAGCGCATCGCGCCCACAAGGCGCGCCCCGCCGCGACGCCTCTCTCGACAGCAGGCTGGTCGACATTCCAGACCGGGCGGCTTTACGCGCAAATGGGCTACACCACGGTGATCGAACCCGCCGTGTCGCCGCATCACGCACTGCACGCCCATTTGGAGCTGGCGGATATTCCGATCATCGACAAGGCGTTTCTGACGGTGCTCGGCAACGAGCCCTTCGTGCTGGAATCATTCCGCGACAATGAGAGCCTCAATGTCGTTCAGGATTATATCGGCGCGACGTTGGAAGCGACGCGGGCCATTGGCGTCAAATGCGTGAACGCGGGCGGAGTCGACGCATTCAAAAAGAACGTCAGGGCCTTCTCGCTCGACGATGTGGTGCCCGAATATGGCCTGACCTCGCGCGAGATATTCCAGCGCATGCAGCGGGCGACGCACGCGACCGGCATTCGTCATCCGCTGCATCTGCACATGAATAACCTTGGCCTTCCTGGCAATGTCGAAACGGCGCTCGCCACCATAGACGCCTCGCAGGGCCTGCGGCTGCATCTTGCCCATGTGCAATTTTACGCCTACGGCAAGGAGGGCCAGAACGGCTTCTCCTCTGCGGCGGCGCAATTCGCCGAGAAGATCAACGCCAACAAGAACGTCTCGGTCGACGTCGGCCAGGTGATGTTCGCGGACATCGTGACGATTTCGTCCGATGTGATGAAGCAATTCAACAGCCTGCCTGGCGCGCGGCCGAAGAAGGGCGTGATCCTCGACGCGGAGGGCAATGGCTCGGGCGTGCTGCCATATTCCTATCGTGTCTCGGATTTTTTCAACGCGATTCAATGGGCGGCTGGGCTGGAGCTGTTCCTGCTCACCAACGATCCGATGCGGGTATTCTTCACCACCGACCATCCCAACGGCGCGCCCTTCACGACCTATCCGGAGGTCTTCGCGCTGCTCATGAGCGCCGACAAGCGCGCCCAATGGCTGTCGCGCCTTCCGGCCGATGTCGTGGCGCTGACTAATCTGCCGTCGATCAAGCGCGAATATACGATCTATGAGATCGCCACGATGACGCGCGCGGCGCCTCGCCAGCTCTATGGCTTCGAGGATCGGGGATCGCTGGGCGCGGGCTCGGTCGCCGATGTGGCGGTCTACAAGAACAACGAGAGAGATCGCGCGGAGATGTTCCGCCATGCGGCCTATGTGTTCAAGGATGGGGAACTCGTGGTGCGCAATGGCGACGTGGCGCGCTACACGCGCGGCAGGACGCTGCATGTGAAGCCCGATTATAACCGGACCATCAACAAGCGTCTGGATTCCTATTACGACGATCTCTATGGCCTGCCGCGTGGCATGTTCGCGGTCGAGGACGCGGCGCTGCCGGCCGCTCAGGCTTTCGCGGAGGTTCCATGCCGCAATTAGTTCGCAAGGGCGTCCGCATCGACGACAGTTTCGCGGAAGCCTTCCCGATGAGCGGAACCGGGCTCGTCATCACCGCACCCAATCGCAAATGGGCGATGATCGCCGCCCATACGATGACGGGCTTCGCCACTTCGGTTATCGGCTGCGGCTGCGAGGCCGGCGTCGACACGGAGCTTTCGGCGAAGGAAACCCCTGACGGGCGTCCGGGCGTGCGCATCCTGCTTTTCGCGATGTCCTCGAAGGACGCGGAAAAGCAACTCGTCAACCGTCTTGGCCAATGCGTGCTGACCTGTCCCGGCACCGCTGTCTTCCGCGCCCTCGACGGCGAGTTCGAGATCAAGGTCGGCGACGCCGTGCGGCAGTTCGGCGACAAGTTCCAGATTTCGAAGTCGCTCGACGGCCGCCGCTATTGGCGCGTCCCGGTGATGGACGGCGAATTTCTCGTCGAGAGCAAGGTCGGCCTGACCAAGAAATGCGTCGGCGGCGGCAATCTGCTTGTGATGGGAGCCGACTGGGACAGCACGATGCGCGCTACCGAGGCCGGCGTCGAAGCCATTCGCGGCGTGCATGGCGCGATTACGCCCTTCCCCGGCGGCATTGTTCGGTCTGGCTCGAAAGTCGGTTCAAAATACAAGGGCATGGGCGCCTCGACCAACGACGCCTACTGCCCGACGCTGAGCGGCCTTGGAACCAGCGTGCTCGACCCGGACATCGGTTGCGTTCTGGAGATCGTCATCGACGGGCTGACCGATGCCGCCGTAGCCGACGCCATGCGCGCCGGCCTGAAGGCGATCATCGCGCTCGGCCCAAAGATCGGCGCAAAGCGCGTCGGCGCCGGCAATTATGGTGGCAAGCTTGGCCCCTTCCACTACCATCTGAAGGATCTCCTGCCGTGAAGCCGCTCCTTTTCGCGCTCCGCCAGGAGCCTGAACAAAGACTCGATCTTTCAAAAATAACGCCGGACCGTCTGGTCGGCCGGACCCAGAAAGAAATAGAGGCCATCGACATCGGCACGACGAAAGTCGGCGCCAAGGTCGGCGATCTGTTCAAGGTGCGTCTCGGCGACGCCACGAGCCTGCATTTCGAGGGCGGTTCGGAACGCTTCGATCTGCTTGGCGCGAAATTGCTGCCGGGCTTTTCGATCCATGTCGAAGGTGACGTGGGCGCTCAATTGGGGCGCGGCGCGCTCGGCGGAACGATAACGGTCGCCGGAGACGCAGGTCCTTATCTGGCGAGCGGAATGGCCGGCGGCCATATTGATGTCGATGGCGATTGCGGCGACTTCCTGGGCGCCCCACTGGCTGGCGAGATCGCCGGCATGGCGGGCGGGCGCGTCATCGTGCGCGGCAACGCCGGACAAAGAGCCGGAGACCGTCTGCGGCGCGGAATCATCATCATCGAAGGCGACGCGGGCGCGGACCTCGGCTCGCGCGCAATCGCGGGCACGATCATCGCGCTGGGCGCCGCGGCGGGCCGGATCGGCTATCTCAACAAGCGCGCCACTCTCGTGCTGGCGCAGGACGCCGATTTCGGCCCCACCTATGTGGATTGCGGGGCGCATCACTTTACGTTCGCCCGACTGTTCTCGCGCACGCTCGCCGAAGACAGCCGACGCGCCGCACGTCTTCTTTCACAAAAGCTGCGCCGATATGCGGGAGACACTGCCGTCTATGGCAAGGGCGAAATCTTGACCCCGGCCTGATCGGCGCTAATCTCGCAATAAAGGGCCAATCCTTGGCGCGCTTCATTGCGGGAGACGCGGATGAATTTCGTGGAGCTCGTCCTGACAGTTTGCACGCTGGCGCAGCCGCAGGCATGCGAAGAGAAGAAGCTGCTATTCTCGTCTGAGACCGGTTCTCTGCACGGCTGCATGATGCAGGCGCAGCCCTATATCGCCCAGTGGTCTGGCGACCATCCGACAGTGCATGTCGAGCGCTGGAGGTGCGTCGCGCCTGGCTCGGAAGGCGACAAAATCTGAGGCGCCTGAGCTTCGTCTTCCTCGCGGGGGGCGCTGATTTCGCTTGTATGTTTCTGCGCGACAACCATAATCGCTGTCCATACGGACAGGCGCCTCAGCGCCGCGATCCTCGAAAGGACGGCGCCTTGGCGGAAATATCGACGAGCGTTTATTTCACCCGCAAATCAGTCGAATCCATTATCGCCGCCAATAACGCCGCTGAAAAACAAGGGCTTAAACGCACACTGGGCTGGGTGTCCCTGATGTCTCTCGGCATTGGCGGGATCATCGGCGCCGGCATCTTCGTGCTCACCGGCACGGTCGCCGCGAATGTCGCCGGGCCGGGCGTGATGATTTCGTTCCTGCTCTCGGGAACGGCCTGCGCCTTCGTCGCGCTCTGTTATGCCGAACTCGCCTCGCTGATTCCGGTTTCTGGAAGCACCTACACTTACACTTACGCAACGCTTGGCGAGATTTTCGCCTGGATCATCGGCTGGGATCTGGTGCTTGAATATGGCGCGGGGGCGGCGACTGTCGCCGTCGGCTGGTCGGGCTATTTCGAACAAGGTCATGCAGGGCTTTGGCATACATATTCCCGCTCAGTTCACGCACGCCTATTTCTCCGGCTCCGCTCACGGCGGCGAAGCGCCAGCGCATGGGCTGTTCAATCTGCCGGCCGCCGGCATAATACTGTTGCTTACCGCACTGCTCGCGCGCGGCACGCAGGAAAGCTCCACATTCAACAACATCATCGTCGCGGTCAAAGTTACCGTGGTGCTGGCGGTCATAATCTTCGGCGCGCCACATGTCGACCTCGCAAACTGGACGCCGCTGATTCCGGAAAACTACGGCTGGTGGGGCGTTCTGCGCGGCGCGGCGCTGGTTTTCTTCGCCTATATCGGTTTTGATTCCGTATCGACCGCAGCGCAGGAAGCGCGCCTGCCGCAGCGCGACGTGCCCATCGGCATTCTTGGTTCGCTCGTCATCTGCACGATACTTTATGTCGCCGTCTCCGCTGTCGCGACCGGCATCGTTCCCTACAAGGAACTCGGCGTGCCTGACCCAATCGCCGTCGCGATGGACCGCACCGGCATTCCTCTTATCACCTGGGTCGTCAAATTTGGCGCCCTCGCCGGGCTCACCACGGCGATGCTCGTTCTACTCTTTGGTCAGACGCGGGTCTTCTACGCCATGGCGCAGGACGGACTGCTGCCGCCGTTATTCGCCAGGCTTCACGACAAATACCGGACGCCCGCGATCAGCCAATGGCTTGTTGGCCTGCTGACCGCCCTGACGGCGGGCCTTTTGCCCATAGACATACTCGACGAGATGGTGAGCATCGGCACGCTGGCGGCTTTCTCGCTGGTGTGCTTCGCCGTGCTGTATCTGCGTCGCCACAGCCCAGCGATCAAGCGCCCGTTTCGCGCGCCCGGCATTCCCTACCTGCCCATTCTTGGCATCGTTTCATGCCTCGCGCTGATGGCCGCATTGCCGATAGAGACATGGATCCGGCTGGTCGTGTGGATGGCGCTCGGGCTTACGATCTATTTCCTGTATGGCGTAAAGCATGCGCGGCGTTGAGCCATGACCGGCGCGGCGATCGTCTGGTTTCGCCAGGACTTGCGGCTCGCCGACAATCCCGCTCTATGTGCAGCGGCTGCGACAGGGGCGCCGATCATCGCTATTTACGTGCTCGACGAAGCGGCGGCGGGCCCTTGGCGGTGCGGAGCCGCAAGCAGATGGTGGCTGCACCATTCGCTGAAGGCCTTGAAGCAGGCGCTCTCGGCGCTCGGCGTGTCCCTGATTTTGCGGCGCGGTCCGTCTGATCTCGCGATCGCCGGGGCGATCGCAGAAACAGGCGCGACCTCGATATACTGGAATCAACTCTATGAGCCCTGGGCGGTCCGTCGCGACAGCGAGATAAAGACACGGCTGCGAGGCTTCGGGTTAAAGGTCGAAAGCTTCAACGCTTCGCTGCTGTTCGAGCCGACGCGAATGCGCAACGGTTCGGGCAATCCTTATCGCGTTTTCACGCCGTTCTGGAAAGCGGCGCTGGCTGCACCCGCGCCCGAACGCCCACTCGACGCACCAGCAAATTTGACGGCCGCGCCTGACGTCGCAAGTGAAAAACTGGAAGATTGGCGGCTTCTGCCAAAAACATCGAGCTGGGCCTCCAGTCTCCAAAACCACTGGCGCTTCGGAGAGAAAGCGGCGCTGGAGCGGCTCGGCGATTTCGCAGGCGCCGCAGCGGCCCAATATGGCGCGTCACGAGATGATTTAGGGCGCTACGGCGTCTCGCGTCTTTCGCCCCATTTGCATTTTGGCGAAATTTCTTCCCGCCAGATATGGCATGAGATCAAGAAACTGGCGGGCGAAGAAGGCTTGCCGTTTCTAAGGCAAGTCGGATGGCGCGAGTTCTGCCATCATCTTCTGTTCGCCAATCCGGACCTGCCGGACCACCCGCTCAATTCAAGCTTCGAGAGGTTTCCCTGGCGTGAGGACCCCGAATCGCTGGCGGCCTGGAAAAAGGGACGAACCGGATACCCGCTCGTCGATGCCGCGATGCGCGAATTGTGGCAGACAGGCTATATCCATAATCGCGCGCGAATGGTCGCGGGGTCATTTCTCGTAAAGCATTTGCTGATCCGCTGGCAGGAGGGCGAGAGATGGTTCTGGGACACTCTCGTCGACGCCGACCTCGCCAATAACGCATGCGGTTGGCAATGGGTCGCCGGATGCGGCGCCGACGCCGCTCCCTATTTCCGCGTGTTCAATCCGGTCCTGCAGGGCGAAAAATTCGATCCCGACGGCACCTATGTGCGTCGCCATGTCCAGGAGCTGGCGGAGACTCGACAGCAAATTCATCCATCGTCCCTGGGAGGCGCCGCAGGCCGCCCTGAACGCGGCCGGAGTTAGGCTGGGCGAAACCTACCCGCGTCCAATCGTCGACCACGCATTCGCGCGCGAACGCGCCTTGCAGGCCCATGCCGCCATGCGCTCTGCGACTTAATCCTTCATTTGGCGCTCCGCACTACCCAAAAGGCGCGCCGGGGGTTACATGAGCGAGGCCTTCAGCCTGGACAAAACGCCCGTGTCGCAATTATCCGATTTCCTGTTCGAAACCCGCGTCGCGGCCGAGAGTCTATCGGAATATCTTTCCGGCTCGCGCCTGCGTCTTGGCGTCACCGGCCTTTCCCGCTCGGGCAAGACCGTTTTCATTACGGCGCTGGTGCAACAGCTCACCCGCGCGCTGGCGGCCGGAACCGGCAGGCAGACCATGCTCCCGGTTTTCCGCGTCCTTGCGGAGGGGCGGCTGGAAAGCGCGCATCTCGATCCCCAGCCTGATTATAATGTGCCGCGCTTTTCCTACGAGGAGCATCTGGAGGCTCTCACGGGGCTCGACCGCCACTGGCCGCACTCAACTCGCCGCATATCCGAACTGCGCGTCGGCCTCGAATATCGGCGCAAGGCCACCTCGATGTTTTCACGCTCCGGAAGCGCGCGGCTGGACATAGACATTGTGGACTACCCCGGCGAATGGCTGCTCGACCTGCCTTTGCTCGGGAAATCCTTTGCGCAATGGTCGCGGGAAACGCTGGAGGCGTCCAGCGCCGCCGCGCGCGCGCCCATCGCGGCGGACTGGCGCGGCGCCAATGCGCTGGTCGACCCCATGGCGCGGCTGCAGGAGCCCACCGCGCAGCGGCTGGCCTCGCTGTTCACCCAATACCTACGCCACGCCAGATCCGATCGCTTCGCGCTGTCGACCCTGCCGCCCGGGCGTTTTCTGATGCCGGGCGATCTCGAAGGCTCCCCCATGCTCACCTTCGCGCCGCTCGTAGTCGAGGAGGGAGCCGAACTGCCCAAGCGCAGTCTCGCGGCCGAGATGGAACGCCGTTACGAAGCCTACAAGGCGCAGATCGTGAAGCCGTTCTTTCGAGATCATTTCGCGCGGCTGGATCGGCAGATCGTGCTGGTCGACACGCTCGCGGCCTTGAATTCCGGACCTGCGGCGGTGCGCGATCTCGAAACCGCGCTGACCGACGTGCTGACCGCGTTCCGCACTGGCCGCTCCAGCTTGTTCTCCTCAATCTTTCGGCCGAAGATCGACAAGATATTGTTCGCGGCGACCAAGGCCGACCACCTGCATCACACCAGCCACGACCGGCTGGAAGGCATATTGCGGCTGCTGACTTCGCGGGCCATTGCGCGGGCCGAGGGCGTCGGCGCGAAGATCGACGTTATCGCTCTCGCCGCCGTGCGCGCAACGCGAGAGGCCATGGTGAAGCATGACGGACAATCGCTCTCGGCCATCGTGGGCACGCCGATAGCCGGGGAACACATCGGACTGGACGCCTTCGACGGCGTGGCGGAGGGCGCGATCTTTCCGGGCGAGCTGCCGTCCGACCCGCGTCTTGTTTTTCGCGGCGAAGCGCTGGCGACGCCCGAGGAGGAAGCGGATTTCCGCTTCCTTAAATTCCGGCCGCCGGTCGCGCAGCTCGGACGCGACAGCGAACCGCTTCCCCTGCCCCATATCCGCCTTGACCGCGCAATGGAGTTCTTGCTCGGAGACCGGCTGGAATAGGCCGCAGAGAGCCGAGAGCCTGCGCCCCAAAATGCGAGTGACGCGATCCAATGCCCGAAGACATACGTCCCTTTGAGGAAATCCGCCTGCTGCTGGCCAATATGCCCCCGCCCTGCGAGGAGAGCGTGGCCGCCGTGCGGGCGCGCGACGCGCAACTGACCAAGCCGCCCGGCGCTTTGGGGCGCCTGGAGGAGATCATCGAATGGCTCGCCGCCTGGCAGGGCAATGCGGAGCCCGCAATCGAAATGCCAGTGGTCGCGGTTTTCGCCGCCAATCACGGCGTCGTCGCCAAGGGCGTATCGGCCTTTCCCCCCAGCGTCACCAAGCAGATGCTGGATAATTTCACCGCCGGCGGCGCGGCGATCAACCAGATATGCAAGAGCTTTGGCGTCGGCCTGAAGGTTTTTGAACTCGCCCTGGAGCATCCGACGCAGGACTTCACTGAAGGCCCGGCGATGGAGGAGCCCGCCGCCGCCGCGACGCTGGCCTATGGCATGGAGGCGATCAACGGCGGCGTCGACCTCTTGGCGCCGGGCGAAATGGGCATCGGCAACACTACTTCAGCCGCCGCCATCTACGCCGCGCTTTATGGCGGTCCCGCCGCGCGCTGGACGGGACGCGGCACGGGCGTCGACGATGTCGGGCTGGCGCGCAAGAACGGCGTGATCGACGCCGCGCTGGCGCTGCATGGCCCGCATCTCTCGGATCCACTGGAGATATTGCGCCGCCTCGGCGGCCGCGAGATCGCCGGCATGATGGGGGCCATTCTGGCGGCGCGGCTCAATCACGTGCCGGTGCTGCTCGACGGCTATGTCGCCTGCGCGGCGGCGGCGCTGCTGCACGCCATGGATGCGAACGCCATCGCCCATTGCATGGCGGCCCATGTCTCGGCGGAAGGCGCGCATCGCGAGGTTCTGGAGCGCCTGGGCAAGAAGCCGCTGCTCGACCTCGGCATGCGCCTCGGCGAGGGGTCTGGGGCCGCGCTGGCGATCGGCGTCGTCAAGGCGGCGCTGGCCTGCCACCGCGACATGGCGACTTTTGAGAGCGCGGGGGTGAGCGGGAAGGATTGAGCGGCCCCTACCCCCTCCGCGCCAATGACCGCAAAAAGCCTTCCATGTCCTCGGTCAGCTCCATGTCCACGGAGGGGGCGGCCTTCAACAGCAGATTGGCGATGAAGGGCGGATCGTTGCGCGTTTCGGCCAGGGCCTCGCGCAGGATCGGGACATTGTCTTCAATATGCGCCAGAAAGGCGACGCCCTTCTCGGCGGTCTCGCTCCAGCGGTCACGATGCCATTTCGCCAGCGGAAACATGATCTCGCTAACGAAGTTGGAATTGCGCCCCCGCTCGAAGAAGCGCAGCCCCGCCATCCAGTTTTCCTTGGCGCGCATGGGCGGCGGCGGTATGTCGCCGGTCAGCATCTTCTTGCCAGCTTGGCCCACCACGTCGTCCAGCGATGCAGGGGATTCTATATTCGACCGGAAAGGCCACAGAGCCGCCGCGCCCGGAAAATCCTTGCCGTAAGTCTCGGTCAGGGCGGTTTCCACCTTGTCCACCGCCTCCTTGTTTTCATTGAGAGCCGCTGTCATGCAGAAGGCGTATATCGCGTCGCTGGCGTATTTGGACACGACGCCGCCCTTCAGCTCTTGCTCGGATAATTTTGGAACCGCGCCGTCGGCAGGCGCCTCGACGTCGCCGGCCTTCAGCGCCGTGATGAAATTGGTGATTTCCAGCCAACCCGTGAAATTGGCGACAAACGCCTCCGGGTCGACAAAGACGATCGCGAGATTGAGAGGCTGCTTGCGCTTCTTGAATTCCGCGACATAACGCTCGTCCATCGACTGCTCCTCCCGCCCAAATTCGCACGCCCCGGCTGAACGGAAGCGGACAAAGACCTTGGCGAAGCAATCGACGCGCCAGGAGGCCGCGCCGATTGTTGGTTCAGGCGATCACGCGCAGGAGATGGTCTCGCGCTCTGTGATTATGTAATCCAGTTTCTGGTCATGAGGCTCGGTCGGAACCGCGTCCGCCTCCTGCACCGCATAGGCGAGGCCGATCGCCGCCACCGGATGCTTCGCCCGTAAGGCGGTCAGAGTCGCGTCGTAAATGCCGCCGCCATAGCCCATGCGAAACCCCTTGCGGTCGAATGCGGCCAGAGGCGCAAAGACGATCGAGGGATCAAGCGCGGGCTTTTCGGGCGAGGGTTCGAAAAGGCCATAGGGGCCTTTCATCAATTCGTCGTCGGGGGCGAAGGCGCGGAAGATCAGCGGGTGCTTGACCGCGATCATCACCGGCAGGACCACTTTGAAGCCGCTATCGTAAAGCGCCTCGATCAGCGGCCGGGTGTTCATCTCGCTGCGGATCGGCCAATAGACGGAAACCACCGGATCGCGGTCCACCGAGAGTTTTTCGACAAGCTCCAGCGCGCTGGCGCGAATCACCGAGGCGGCCGCATGCGCTTCATGCGGCGTGATCAGATCGCGGCGTTCGAGGGCGTGGCGGCGCAGATTTGTCTTTACGTCGATCATCGCAAAACTATGCGCCAAGAGAAAACTATGCGCCAAGAGAAAAGTGCGGGCCACAAAGGCCGTGGGACATCGATCCCGGGAACCTACAACGTAGGTGGGCGCCGTGTGGCCAAGCCCACGGGCGAGGTCAGGGACAGCTCCCTAGGAGATCGATAAGGCCCCGGGGAATTAAAGTCCAACACGCACCCCGCAGCGCCGCTCGCCTAATCTAGTGCCGCGCGCGGCAAAACGCCAGAGCCCGGCGAGAGCGGCTAAACTATGCTTTAACCTGTCCGTACCGCGAGCGGGCGCCTTCCTTGATCGCGAAAGAAACGATCAGGCTGAACATCGCCGCCGACATGCACCAGAGCGAATACCAGGCCGCCAGATTGTGCAGCAGCGAATAAACGAAGGTCGCTAACACCGTTGCGCCAAACAAGCGCAGCGCGCGATTGTCGAAGCCGACAAGCGGCGCCACCGTCAAAATGAGATAGGCGAGATCGACAACCAAAGGTGGGCGCTCGAATTGCGGGTCATAAGCAAGCGAATGCTTGACGACGCTCACGTCGATACCGTCGGCCCCGGCTAGCTTGATCGACAGATAGAGCGCCAGCAGAATTCCGCAGCCGGTCATGAGAGCCCAGACGCGGTTGCGGCGCGGGTCGATCTCCGCAAGCGCGGCGGCCAAGGGGGTCAATACCGGCCAGACCAGAAAAGCGATGATTGTGTATAGATAACGGAAGAACTCCTCTCCCGCGAAAGGACTTTCCAGCGACCACCACACGACGCCTTCGACGAATTGGTGGATCGAAAACACGAGTGGGAAGACGGCGAAACCCAGCATGCGCCTGTCGTTCCGCAAGGCCTTGTACACCGTGGCGGCGCCCACGACCGCCAAGGACAACCCCGCATTGACGCTCGCCGCGAGGGAATAGCACATCGAGTGTCTCCGCCTTTCCTTTAAGCCTCCCTGTCCCAATAAAATTTCGACCGGACAGGACGGCGACGCCGACATGACCTGCTGAAATTCCGAGGCGAAAATTAGCTTTAGCGACGCTCATTTCAACCTCGTATGTTCCACAAGTGGCGGCCTGCGCTCCCGGGCTGGCGGATAATGCTCTTGCTCGGCGGGGAGACAACGCCTACATCCGCTTTCTAAACAATCGTTGCGAGGCGTGAATGGACACTGATCGGACCCAGATATCGTCGGGCTGGCACGCCACCACGATTGTCATGGTGAAAAAGGACGGCAAGACGGTCATCGCGGGCGACGGCCAGGTCAGTCTCGGCCAGACGATCATGAAGGGCAACGCCAAAAAGGTGCGCCGTCTCGGCAAGGGGGACGTGATCGCGGGTTTCGCGGGCGCCACCGCCGACGCCTTTACCCTGTTCGAACGGCTCGAAACCAAGCTCGAACAATATCCCGGCCAGCTCACGAGGGCCTGTGTGGAGCTGGCGAAGGACTGGCGTATGGATCGCTATCTGCGCCGCCTCGAAGCGATGATGATTGTCGCGGACAAGGACGTGGGACTTGTTCTGACGGGCTCCGGCGACGTGCTGGAACCGGAGGCGGACGGCGGCGGCGCGGTAGCCGCGATTGGCTCGGGCGGCAATTATGCGCTCGCAGCGGCGAGAGCCATGATCGACAGCGGGCACGATGCGGAGGCAATAGCTCGCCGCGCCATGAACATAGCCGCCGACATCTGCGTCTACACGAACCACAATATCGTCGTGGAGACGATCTGACCGCGGGCTGCTGCGTTTTTTAAAGGAAGAAAAAGATGGCCGATTTCTCGCCACGCGAGATTGTCTCCGAACTCGACCGCTACATCGTCGGTCAGAAAGACGCCAAGCGCGCGGTCGCGATCGCCCTGCGCAACCGCTGGCGGCGCCTTCGTCTCGAAGGCCAGATGCGTGAAGAGGTTCTGCCCAAGAATATTCTGATGATCGGCCCAACCGGCTGCGGCAAGACCGAGATAGCGCGCCGGCTGGCGCGGCTGGCCGACGCGCCTTTCCTTAAAGTCGAGGCGACCAAATTCACGGAAGTCGGCTATGTCGGACGTGACGTTGAGCAGATCGTGCGCGATCTTGTCGAAGTGGCGATAAGCCTGGTCAAGGAGCGTCGACGCAAAGGCGTCGAGGCGCGCGCCCAGCTCGCTGCGGAAGACCGCGTGCTCGACGCGCTGGTTGGTCCCGCCGCCTCGCCACAGACACGAGAATCCTTCCGTAAGAAATATCGGGCTGGCGAACTGGACGACAAGGAGATCGAAATCGAAATCGCCTCCGCCGGACCGAGCGGACCCGTGTTCGAAATGCCGAATATGCCGGGCAGCGTAACCGCCTTCTCGATCGGCGACATTTTCGGCAAGGCGTTCCAGAACCGAGCCAAATCCCGCCGCCTCCAAGTCAAGGACGCCATCGGTCCGCTTGTCGCCGAGGAAAGCGAGAAACTCATCGACCAGGAAGAAAGCGTGCGGGAGGCGATTCAGGACGTCGAGAACAACGGCATCGTGTTCATCGACGAGATGGACAAGATCTGCGCGCGCGAGGGGCGCAGCGGCGGCGACGTCTCGCGCGAAGGCGTGCAGCGTGACCTGCTGCCCCTGATCGAGGGCACCACGGTGACGACCAAACATGGCTCGGTGAAAACCGACCATGTTCTGTTCATCGCCTCCGGAGCCTTCCATGTCGCCAAGCCTTCGGACTTGCTCCCAGAATTGCAGGGGCGCCTTCCGATCCGCGTCGAACTCGCCTCGCTCAATGAAGATGATTTTCGCCGCATTCTCACCGAGACGGAAGCATGCCTGACGAAGCAATATGTGGCTTTGCTCGGCACGGAAGGCGTCGAACTGGAATTCGCGCCGAGCGCCGTGGACGCGATCGCGAAAGTCGCGGTGGAGGTCAACACTTCGGTCGAAAACATAGGAGCCCGCCGCCTGCAGACGGTGATGGAGCGCGTGCTCGACGACATCAGCTTCACGGCCTCGGACCGCAGTGGCGAGAAAATCGTCGTGGACGGCGAGTTTGTTGAGAAGCACATCGGCGACCTGGCGCGCAACCGCGACTTGAGCCGGTTTATATTGTGACACGCCGGCTGGACAGGCGGTCGCGAAACTGACCCGGATTTCCTCCGCACTTGCGCGAAGGGAAAAGCGTTGCCATAACAACCGCCAGTCTCCCTCACCCGGCGCATCCCATGTCCAACTTCTCCGAACGCGTCTTCTCCGGCGTGCAATCCACCGGCAATCTGCATCTTGGCAACTATCTCGGCGCCATCGTGAAATTTGTCGAATTGCAGAAGAACTACGATTGCCTCTATTGCGTCGTCGATCTGCACGCGATCACCGTGCCGCAGGATCCGCTGAAACTGCGCGACAACACGCGCGAGATCGCGGCCGCCTTCATCGCCTGCGGCGTTGATCCCAAGAAGAACATCGTCTTCAACCAGAGCCAGGTTCCGGAGCACGCCGAGCTCGCCTGGGTGCTCAACTGCATCGCGCGAATCGGCTGGCTGAACCGCATGACGCAGTTCAAGGACAAAGCCGGCAAGGACCGCGAGAACGCCTCCATCGGTCTCTATGACTATCCCGTGCTGATGGCCGCTGACATTCTGATTTATCGCGCCACGCATGTGCCGGTTGGCGAGGACCAGAAGCAGCATCTGGAGCTTGCCCGCGACATCGCGCAAAAATTCAACAATGACTTCGCGGAGTCGATCATACGAAATGGCCACAATGACGGTGTGTTCTTTCCCCTGCCAGAACCCTTGATTTCTGGCCCCGCGACGCGCGTGATGAGTCTTCGTGATGGCTCCAAGAAAATGTCGAAGTCGGACGCATCCGAATATTCGCGCATCAACCTGTCGGACGACGCCGATCAGATCGCGCAGAAGATCCGCAAGGCCAAGACCGATCCGGAGCCTCTGCCGAGCGAGGAGAAGGGACTGGAAGGGCGCCCCGAGGCCGCCAATCTCGTCGGGATTTTCGCGGCGCTCTCGGGGCGTGACAAGGTGGGCGTGCTCGCGGAATTCGGAGGCGCTAATTTTTCGACCTTCAAGAACGCGCTGGTCGATCTCGCAGTGGAAAAACTTTCGCCGATCACCGCTGAAATGCGCAAGATCACAGGCGACCATGATTATATCGACATGGTGTTGCGCGACGGCGCCCAGCGGGCGCGCGCGCTGGCCAGCGAAAATATGAATGCAGTGAAGGATATCGTGGGGTTCTTGAGATAAGCGACACCCGCGCCAAGGGCGTCATTTCGACCTAAACGCCAAGCGCCTCCGGCTTCGCGCCGCCGCTGGCCCAGTCGAGCAATTCCACTGTATGCACGACAGGAATCTTCGTGCCCGCGCCAATCTGGATCATGCAACCGAGATTGCCAGCAGCGATCACATCGGGCGTTAAGGTTTCGATATTCGCCGCCTTGCGCGCACGCAACTGCGTGGCGAGTTCCGGCTGAAGCAGATTGTAAGTCCCCGCGGAGCCGCAGCAGATATGGCCTTCAGGCACGCTCAACGCTTCAAACCCCGCGGCCTTCAACAAGGCGATCGGCTCCTGCGTGATCTTCTGCCCATGTTGCAGCGAGCAGGCGGAATGATAGGCGACTCGCAGCGCCGGAGCCAAGCCCGTAGCCTTGAAATCCAGCGCGGCCACGACCTCGCAGACATCGCGCGCAATCGCGGAAATTCGTGCGGCCTGTTGCGCGAGCCTTGGGTCATTGCGGAAGATGAAGCCATAGTCTTTCACGCTCACGCCGCAGCCCGAGGTGTTGATGACAATATGATCAAGGCCGCCAGCTTCGATTTCGCGCGTCCAGGCCTCTATGTTGCGCGCGGCGAACGCGTGCGACTCTTCGACCTTGCCAAGATGATGCGCCAGCGCACCACAACAACCTGCCCCCTTCGCAACGACGACATCGGCGCCGAGCCTTGTCAGCAACCGCACCGTGGCTTCGTTGATACGCGTGTCGAGCATGGTTTGTGCGCAGCCATTGAGAAGCGCCACGCGCATTTTGCGCGCGCCTTGCGCAGCGAATACCTGCGGTCGGTCGACATCGGAGGCAGGCGGCAAAGTCCTTGGCGCCATTGCAAGCAGCCCGCGCAGCCGTCCTGGTAGAAGATCGCCAAAGGGCCTCGCAAGACCCGCCGCTCGCAAGGCGTTACGAAATATCGTGGGACGCGCGAGCACGAAAGCCAATAACGCGCGCAACAGGCGATCTCCGATCGGACGCGCAAAGGTCTGTTCGATATGGGCGCGCGCATGGTCGACGAGATGCATGTAATGCACGCTCGATGGACAGGTGGTCATGCAGGAAAGACAGGAGAGGCAACGATCGATGTGATAAGCGGTGCGCGCATCCGCCGGGCGCTCGTGTTCGAGCATTTCCTTGATGAGATAGATGCGTCCGCGCGGCGAATCGAGTTCGTCTCCCGTGAGCAGGAATGTCGGGCAGGTTGCTGTGCAAAAGCCGCAATGCACGCAGGAGCGTAAAATCCCTTCCGACTGCGCCATGTCAGGATCAGCGAGGGCCGCGAGCGAGAAGTGCGTCTGCATCCGTCAGAACTCCGCCCGCATGCGCCCGCGCTCCAGAATATGCGCGGAGTCGAAACTCTCTTTCACGCGCTGCGTCAACGCCGCCAAGGCCGACGGTTGGGGATGGAACACATCGACAGAGGCGCGCACATCCGCGCTCGCGCGAATGAGCGTGGCGTGGCCGCCGAGGCGATCGACGATCGCGCGCAACGTCGCGGCGTGGGCGTCGGGCGCGCTCTCCAGACAGAGCCAGACAAGGCCGCCAGCCCAATCGTAAAAATGCGCCAGCAAGGGCACGGACGCAGAACGTAAGGCCGAGAGAAGCGGAAAACCGTCATTCGGCGCCACTGAGACACGCCAGACCTGCCCCGAGAGCTCCACCAACGGCGTGGCGTCGCGCAAAGCCAACCACAAGGCGCCTGAGTCCTCCTGGGACAAAATCTCCATTGTCCCGCCTCGCGGCTTGAGCAAGCCATGCAAATCCTCAAGCCTCTGCGCCACGGAAATCCTAGGTCCTTCCAGACGGATCGCCGCCGCGTTGGCGCCTAGACGCAACGGAGAAGCTCCCTTTGGCAGCAATGCGAGCCCGCTCGCCTCGACTGCGGCGCCAGAGACCTGACGAAGCGCCGTCAGGCCCTCCTCCTCATCCAATCCGAGCAGCAGCAGCGTCTGCTCGGTGTCCGCTTTCGGCAGCACCTTGAAGGTGACTTCGGTCAGCGCCGCCAATGTGCCATAGGAGCCCGCGACGAGCTTGGAGAGATCATAGCCCGTGACGTTCTTCATCACGCGACCGCCGGATTTCACGATTTCGCCGCGTCCGGTGACGCAGCGAAAACCGAGCAGATGATCGCGCGCGGCTCCCGCCTTCAGTCGGCGCGGCCCCGAAGCGTTGACGGCGACAACGCCGCCGATGCTGCCCTGCCCTGGCGCGCCGCCGAGCAGATGGCCATAGTCGATCGGCTCGAACGCGAACTGCTGGTCATGCACGCCGAGCAGCGCTTCAATCTCGCTGACCGGTGTCCCGGCGCGGGCGGAAAGCACCAGCTCTTCCGGCTCGTAGAGCGTGACGCCGGACAGGGCGCCCAGCGACAGCTCGTCGCCAACTGAAGGTCGGCCGAGCATCGCTTTCGAACCCGCGCCGGCAATGCGCAGAGGCGATTTAGCGGCGTTCGCAGCGCGAATGGCTTCGGCGACCCCTTTTTCGTCGGCAGGCTCAACGCGCATCAGAACCTCGGCAGATCGGGGAATGGTACGGCGCCGCCGACGACATGCATGGCGCCTAGCTCCGCGCAGCGGTGCAGCGTCGGAAACACCTTGCCCGGGTTTAACCTGCCAGCAGGATCGAAGGCGCATTTCACACGCATCTGTTGCGCGAGATCGACTTCGTTGAACATCTCGCCCATCAGATCGCGCTTTTCGACGCCAACGCCATGCTCGCCCGTAAGCACGCCGCCGACCGCGACGCAAAGCCGCAAAATGTCCGCGCCAAGATTTTCCGCGCGCTCAATGTCGCCGTCGATCGAAGCGTCGTAAAGGATCAGCGGATGCAGATTGCCGTCGCCGGCGTGAAACACATTGGCGACGCGCAGTCCGTGCTTCTTAGCCAGTTCATCCATGCCCTTCAGCACCTCCGGTAACCGCCCGCGCGGGATCGTGCCGTCCATGCAGAGATAATCAGGGCCAATGCAGCTTACCGCCGGAAAAGCGTTCTTGCGCCCGGCCCAGAATTGCAGGCGCTCCGCTTCGCTGTTTGACGCCTTGGTGGTTGTCGCGCCCTCGGCGCGGGCGATTTCCTCGACGACGCCGACCAGATGATCGACTTCGGCGGGCGTTCCGTCGAGCTCCACGATGACGATGGCCGCGGCGTCGAGCGGATAGCCGCAGGGCTGGAAACGCTCGACGGCGTGAATGGTGGCCTTGTCCATCATTTCCATGCCGCCGGGAATGATGCCGCGCGCGATGATCGCGCCGACGCAGCGCGCTCCCGCCTCGACGCTGGAAAATCCGAGCAGAAGGCCACGCGCGACGGTCGGCTTCTGCAATATGCGCACGGTGACTTCAGTGACGACTTCGAGAAGCCCCTCGGAGCCCGTCATCAAGCCAAGCAGGTCATAATGTTCGCTGTCGAGATGTTTGCCGCCGAGGCGAATGATCTCGCCGCCCATCAGCACGACTTCAAGACCCAGAATATTGTTGGTCGTGAGGCCGTATTTTAGGCAATGCACTCCGCCAGCGTTCTCCGCGACATTGCCGCCGATCGAGCAGGCGATCTGAGAAGATGGGTCGGGCGCGTAATAAAAGCCCCCATGTTCGACGGCCCTGGAGATCGCCAGATTCTGCACGCCGGGTTGAACCCTGGCGCAGCGGTTCTCAAAGTCGATTTCCAGGATGCGGTTGAACTTCGACATTCCCAGGAGAATGCCGTCTTCGAGCGGCATGGAGCCGCCAGAAAGAGACGTGCCGCCGCCGCGCGGCACGATCTTCACATTCATCTCCTGCGCCAGAGCCATGATCGCCTGCACCTGCGGCACGGTCTCCGGCAGCGCGACGACCAGCGGCAGCGCGCGATACATGGTGAAGGCGTCGCATTCATAGGCGCGGCGCGCCGTCTCGTCGGCGATCACATTTTGCGCGGGGGAGAATCTTGCGCAGCCTCGTCAGGAGCTCCTCGCGCCGCGCGAGGATTTCCGGCTCTGGCGCTGGCATTGCAAGGGGCATTCGCGAGGCTCTCCCTAAGGGGCGCAATCCTCCCTTGAAAGGAAGGCTCCTCGCTTCTTACACCCTCTTCGGCACGAGGATCACGCGAAAATCATTCACATTGGTGCGTGTTGCTCCGGTGACGATCAGATCCCCAAGCTTCTCGAAGGCGGTATAGGCGTCGTTATTGGCGAACAGCGCCTTGAGGTCGACGCCGGCCTTCTTGCGCGCGGGCGAAACTGTCGGGGGTCATGATGGCGCCGGCGTTGTCTTCGCTGCCGTCGATGCCGTCGGTGTCGCAAGCGATAGCCGACACGCCGCCGAAGCCTTCCAGAGCGAGCGTGAGCGCGAGCAGAAACTCCGCGTCGCGTCCGCCCTTTCCCTTGCCGCGAACCGTCACCGTGGTCTCGCCTCCCGAGATGATGGCGACCGGCGGCTCGAAGGGCTGGCCGTGCAGCGCGATCTGCTTGGCTACGCCGGCATGCACCAGCGCAACGTCGCGCGACTTGCCTTCAAGATCGCCGAGGATGCAAGGCGTGAAGCCCGCTTTCTTGGCGACCGCGGCGGCTGCGTCGAGCGAGCCTTGCGGCGTCGCGATCAGAATATTCTCGACGCGATCGAAGATTGGATCGCCGGGCTTGGGGGTCTCGCAAGCGGGGCTGTTCAGATGGGCCAGCACGGCGGCGGGAGCGTCGATCTTATATTTGGCGATGACGGCGAGCGCGTCCTGACGCGTGGTGGCGTCGGGAACGGTGGGGCCGGAGGCGATGACGGAAAGGTCGTCGCCCGGCACGTCGGAGATCATCAACGCAATCACCTGCGCTGGCGCCGCGGCGCGCGCGAGGCGACCGCCCTTGATCGCGGAAAGGTGCTTGCGGACGCTATTCATTTCGGAGATCGTCGCGCCGCTTTTGAGCAGCGCCTTGTTGACCGCCTGTTTTTCTTCCAGCGTCACGCCCTCGGCGGGAAGCGCCATCAGCGCCGAACCGCCGCCGGAAATTAGAGCCAGCACGAGGTCGTCGCTGGTCAGCCCCTGAACCTTCTTGAGCACGCGAGCGGCGGCCTCCCGGCCGGCAGCGTCGGGGACAGGATGGGAAGCTTCCACGACCTCGATTTTCGAGGTCGGAGCGCCGTGGTCGTAGCGGGTGACCACCAGACCTTCGACCGGTCCCTTGTAGTGCGCCTCGACCGCTGCGGCCATTGCGGCCGCCGCCTTGCCGGCGCCAACGACAATAGTGCGCCCCTTGGGCTGCGCGATCTTCGCCAGATAGGGCGGCACGCAAAGCGACGGATGCGCCGCGCCCACGGCGGCGTCGAACATTTCGCGGAGCAGGGTGCGGTAATCTTGGGACATGGCGGGATCCAGAAAGGGTGACGCCAGAATGCGTCTAAACCCCCTCTCCCCGCAGGGGGAGAGGGAAGTAGCGTAGAGTCTTACGCGCCAGTCATCGAATTGGCCTTTTCGATCAGCGCTTCGGCCATGCGGATCGAAGCGATGTCGATGAGGCGGCCATCGAGCGAAACGGCGCCCTTGCCTTCCTTGGCGGCCTGAGCCATCGCCTCGAGAATGCGACGGGCCTTGGTCACTTCCGCCTCGGACGGCGTATAGACCTGGTTCGCCAGCTCGATCTGCGAAGGATGGATGGCCCACTTGCCCTCGTAGCCGAGAACCGCGGCGCGCTTGGCCGCGGCGATATAGCCTTCCGGATCATTGAAGTCGCCGAAGGGGCCATCGATCGGACGCAAGCCATAGGCGCGGCAGGCGACCATCATGCGCGTCTGGGCGGCGTGCCACTGGTCAGCCCAGAAATATTCGCGGTTGCCGTCCTTGTCCTTGTCGGAAAGAACGCCGTAATCCGGGTTCACGCCGCCGATGACGGTGGTGCGGGCGCGGGTCGAGGCCGCGTAATCCGCCACGCCGAAGGACATGGCTTCGAGACGCTTGGAGGACTGAGCGATGGCTTCGACATTGGCCATGCCGAGCGCGGTCTCGATCAACACCTCGATACCGGTCTTCTTGGTGCGCTTCTTGTACCGCTCGATCTGCGTGATCATCATGTCGATCGCATAGACATCCTGCGGCACGCCGACCTTGGGGATCAGCACGACGTCGAGACGCGGGCAATTCTCGAGAACGTCGACCACGTTGCGATAGCAGTAGTGCGTGTCGAGACCATTGATGCGGAGCGTCATGGTCTTCTTGCCCCAGTCGATGTCATTCAGGCCCTGAATGATGTTCTTGCGGGCCTGCTCCTTGTCGTCCGGCGCGACAGCGTCTTCGAGGTCGAGAAACACCACGTCGGCCTTCGAGGCGGCGGCCTTCTCGAACATGCCCGGCGCCGACCCCGGCACGGCCAGCTCCGAGCGGTGCAGACGCGATGTCGCCTGCTCGATCAATGTGAAGCTCATCTTAGTTTCCCTTCCCTGGGTGGTTGGCATATTCCCAAAAAGTTGGAGACTTCCTGGATCAGAATATGCTTGAAAAACAATAGTCCTAGCCAGTCGCGCCCATGCCTGCGGCGATGCAGCTGATCGAAAGCAGCAGAGGAATTCTTGATGGCCTCCCTCGCAGCCTCGTCTTCCGTGTTGCGGAACCGGCGCAATAGTTCGACCTGCTCCCGGTTAACTTCGTTGATTGTCGGCAATCGATCCGCGAGCCGTGCGCTGAAGGCTGGAAAGCGCTCGCCAATCCTTGTCGCTCCCGTGACCCGCAACACCATGGCGCGCGTCAGTTCATGCTCCGTCTCTATGACCGCGAAGATCTTGTTGCGCACCGCTTCGTCGGCGACCAGAGAGGCGTATGCCTTGGCGATGGAGAGGTCGACCAGCATCAGCGTCTTTTCAACTTCATCGAGCACGAGTTTGAAGAGTCGCGATTTCTCGTACATCTGGCGCAACAGATCGAGCCCAACCTCGCCATGCGCATCGAGAAAGGCCTTCAGCCCGGAGCCAACGCCATACCAGCTGGTGATCGCGTGGCGATTCTGCGCCCAGGCGAAAACCCATGGAATCGCGCGCAGGTCCGCAAGACTTTTGGCGCCAAATCGCCGCGCCGGACGCGAACCGATGTTGAGCATCGAGATTTCCTCAAGCGGGCTGGCCGCCTGGAAATAGCCGACAAGATCGGGATCGCCGACAAATTTGGTGTAAGCGGCCAGCGCCGCCTGGGACATTTCCTCGAACGCTTCGTCGAATTCGGCGCGAGGAATGAGCGCTTCCTCGCGCTCGGATTTCAGCGCGTGCGTGAACACCGAGGAAGCAAGCAGCTCCATCTGATATGCTGCGGTGCCGCGATTGGCGTATTTGAACGACACAACCTCGCCCTGTTCGGTGACCCGGAAGCGGCCACGAATAGAGCCTGCGGGCTGCGCGGCGATAGCCTGCCCGGTGGGCGCGCCGCCACGACTGACCGAGCCGCCGCGCCCGTGAAAGAAAGCGATGGCGACGCCCTCTTCGACTCCCACGGCCGTCAGCCGCGCCTGCGCCTTGAACAGCTCCCAGTTCGAGGGCAGGAAGCCCCCGTCCTTGTTGCTGTCGGAATAGCCGATCATGACCTCCTGGAGATCGCCCTGCACTTTGGCGCTGGTGCGAACGACAGGAATGTGGAGCAACTCGCGCATGATCGCGGGCGCATCCTGCAAGTCTGGAATGGTCTCGAAGAGCGGAACGATCGGCAAGGAACAATAGACGCCCTTTGATCCCTGACGCACCAGACCGGCTTCCTTGGCGAGAACATAGGCGCCGAGCACGTCTGCGGCGCTATGCGTCATCGAGAGAATGAAGCTGCCGAAAGCCTCGCGGTCGAGCTTGCTTTGCAGCTCGGCGACGACCTCGAACATCTCGATCGTGTCGCGCGTCTCTTTAGAGAATTTATCGCGTTCATCCGGACTAAGGGGCGGCGTCTGAATTTGCGTGTCGAGCCACGCGCGCCATTCGCTGGAGTCAACGGAAGGCGGCTCGTCCTCGCGCGTCGCGCGCCATAGATCACAAAGCGCATTGGTCGTGCGCGTCGTGTTTTCGCGCAGATCGAGCCGCACTGTGCTGAAGCGGAACACTTCAACCGCCCGGCGCAAAGGCCGGACGAGATCGCTCGCCAGCGCGCCGGACTGCCCCTCGGTCAAGGCGTCTTCAATCACGCGCAGGTCGCCGATCAGTTCATCCGCATTGCCATAGCGCAGATCAAAAGGCGTTCCGCCGCCTGTCGCCTGAAGCGTCTGATCAAGCTTGTATAGAATGAGATTGCAGAATTGCCGATAGGGCTCCATCTGATTACGCGAGCGAATGGAGCTTGCGTCTCTCAGCGTCACGAGGCGACGCTCCAGTTCGTCCCGCAGCTTTTGCGGAATGACAGCCGCGCGCGGGCTGATGGACAACATGCGGCCGACTTCGATCACCCTATGGCGATAATAATTGAGGCTCGCAAGCGCATTGTCGCTCATCGTCTTGCGTGTGACAGCGTTCGTGACGAATGGATTTCCGTCGCGGTCGCCGCCAATCCATGACCCGAACTGAAAGAAAGGCGTCACCTCGAATTTTTCGTTCGGGTAATGCTTTTCGAGCGCACGCTCGAAGGTGGAAAGAATGTCTGGCGCGAGATCGAAAATCGTCTCGGAGAAGAAGTGCTGCCCCCAGGAAACCTCGTGCTCGACAGTTGGCTTTTCTAGATGCAGATCTCCCGTGAGGAACAGAAGTTCGATCTGGTCGCGCAGTTGCGCGCCAAGCGCATTTCGTTCGCGGTCGGTCCAACGCGTCGATTCAAGATCGCGCAGCAAGAGATAGATGCGGCGGTTCTTCTCAAGGATCGAGACTCGCTTGGCCTCGGTCGGATGCGCGGTGATCACCGGGCGGATGCGCAGCGTCTGCAGTTGGGCGCGGATTTCGTCGGCCGGGACTTTTGCCGCGGCGGCGCCAGCCAGCACTTGATCGAAGGTGCCCAGCAACTGGTCGTGGCCACGCTCGCGCTCGATATGGCGTCGGCGGCGCATCGCATAGGCCTGTTCGGCGATGGAGACAAGCTGGAACAAGATGCCTTGCGCCTGCAGCGCGCGGCCCATCTCATAGTCGGTGAGATGCGAGCCCGCCGCGAAACCCCGCAACACGGGTTCGATCTGAGGCATGTGACGCTTGACCACGCTCACCAACTGTTCGACCAGAAAGGCCGAGGCCTCCTTCACCGAGCGCGTAGCGAACGCCGAAGGCGCGGCGGCAGGCGGCGTATCAGAATGAGCGTCAGTCATGCAAACTCTCGAACTCTGCGGCGGCGAACCGATGGAAGGGTCAGATCTCACGCGGAACGCGAAAGAAATTTGATATGCCTTTGCGAGCCCTCATGAGACCATGCGACAAGGGATCGCATGAGGGCGCTCGCTCACGCGCGCTTGAGCACCTTGGCCACTGTCTCACCGAACTCCGAAGGGCTCGGCGCGACAGTCAGCCCGTAGGACTTCATGATTTCGGTTTTTTCGGCTGCGCTGTCGCCAGCGGAGGAAATGATCGCTCCGGCGTGACCCATGCGGCGGCCTTTCGGGGCCGTGAGCCCTGCGACGAAACCGATCACGGGCTTGGAGAAATTCTCCTTGATCCATGCGGAGGCCTCAGCCTCCTGCGGGCCGCCGATCTCGCCGATGATGAGCACGGCTTCGGTTTCCGGATCCTTGTCGAACAGCACGAGATGATCGAGGAATGACGAGCCGTTGATCGGATCGCCGCCAATGCCGACCGACGTCGAAATGCCGATGCCTAGTTCCTTAAGCTGAGCGGCGGCCTCATAACCCAGCGTGCCGGAGCGCGTGATCAGGCCGACATTGCCCTGCTTGTAAATATGCCCGGGCATGATGCCGAGCATCGCCTTGCCAGGACTGATGATGCCCGCGCAATTCGGTCCGACCATCATCGGCCGGCGATCCTTGGGATAGCGCATGAAGTAGCGCTTCACGCGCATCATGTCCTGCGCGGGAATGCCGTCGGTGATCGCGCAGATCAGGCGGATGCCCGCGTCCGCCGCCTCCATGATCGCGTCTGCGGCGAAAGGAGGCGCAACGAAGACGAGGCTCGTCGTGGCGCCGGTCTCCTTGACCGCATCCTTGACCGTGTTGAACACGGGCACGCCATGCACCTGCTTGCCGCCCTTGCCGGGCGTGACGCCAGCGACGACCTTGCTGCCATAGTCGAGCATTTCCTTGGTGTGGAAGGTGCCCTTGTCGCCGGTGATGCCCTGCACCAGAATCGGCGTCTTCTCGTCAATAAGAATGCTCATATTTGCCTCCCGGCGACCCGCGAATCTTCAAGTCCGCTGCCGTCAAACCTATGCGCCCGGCCGAAAGAAACCGGGAAATTGCTCAGCCCGCTTTCTTGATGGCGGCGACGGCCTTGTCGGCCGCCTCCTTGAGCGTATTGGCGGTGATGATCGGAATGCCGCTTTCCTTGATGATCTTGTTGCCGGCCTCGACATTGGTGCCCGCCAGACGCACAATCAGCGGCACGCTGATGTTGGTCTCGCGCACCGCGTCGACGACGCCCTGCGCGACCCAGTCGCAGCGGTTGATGCCGGCGAAGATATTCACCAGGACCGCTTTGACATTTGCGTCCGAGAGCACGAGCCGGAACGCTGTCGCGACGCGCTCGGCGGAAGCGCCGCCGCCAACATCCAGGAAGTTCGCGGGGCTGCCGCCCGCGTGCTTGATCATGTCCATGGTGGCCATCGCGAGGCCGGCGCCATTGACGATGCAGCCGATCTCGCCATCAAGCCCGATATAGTTGAGGCTGTGCTCGAGCGCCTGCGCCTCGCGCGGATCGGACTGGGATGGATCATTCATGTCGACAATGTTGCGGCGACGGAACAGCGCATTGTCGTCGAATGACATTTTGGCGTCGAGCGCCAGCACCTTGTCGTCCTTGGTGACGACGAGAGGATTGATCTCCAGCATGGTCGCGTCGCAGTCGCGGAAGGCGCGATAGGCGCCGAGAATCGTCTGCACCGCACGCGAGACCTGCTTGAGGTTGAGGCCAAGTTGGAAAGCGAGCTCACGCGCTTGAAAAGGCTGCAGGCCCACCGCCGGCTCGACGATCACCTGCAGGATTTCCTCGGGCGAGTTCTTTGCGATTTCCTCGATCTCCATCCCGCCATGCCTGGAAGCGATGACGCGAACGCGCTCCAGTTTGCGGTCGAGCACGTAGCCAAGATAGATTTCTCGTTCGAAGGGGTCGGCAAGTTCGATATAGACGCGCTGAACCGGCTTTCCTTCTGGACCCGTTTGCGCCGTCACGAGGCGCTTGCCGAGCATGTCACGCGCGGCTTGCTGGACTTCGTGATAGGTGCGGCAGAATCTGACTCCGCCCGCCTTGCCGCGCGCGCCGGCGTGAATCTGCGCCTTCACGACCCAGTTGGAGCCGCCGAGCTCCGTCGCGGCGTAGACGGCCTGATCGGGGCTGAAAGCGATCGTGCCGGGCGGAATGGCGACGCCATGGGCCGCCAGAATTTCCTTGGCTTGATACTCGTGGACGTCCATATTGTCCTCCCTGGGACGACTAATGTTTTTGTTTTTTACGAACCGATTTTGCCGCGCACGACGGAATAGACTTCCTCGGTCTTCCGCGCGGCGAGTTCCGTGAGCGCGTTCACCTCTCCAAGACGGATTTCGGCGAATTCGCGATCCTTGATTGATTTGGCGTTGATGTAGACGTTGAGCGCCGCGCTGCGCAGCCCGGCGTTGGCGGCGAGAACGGCGACGCCGGCGTCGCTGATGACGTTGAGATTGCCCTTCTCGGCGACCACGGCCGAGAGCTTGATGACCTCGTGGCAAGCCTTCACCGCGCGCAATGGCGCATCGGTCGCCTGCTTCAGCGCGGTCTGGATGGCGGCGGCGCGTGCGGCCTTCTGGTCATCGCCGTCGCGCGGTAGGCCATAGGCGCCCATGACCGCGTTGAACGCGACGACATCCTCGTCGATCGCGGCGGTCAGCTCCGCGCGCACCTTCTCCGCTGCCGCGTTGATCGCCTTCAGCTCTTCGTCGAAGGCTTCGTAGTTCTTCTTGCCGATGGTCAGATTGGCGACCATCGAGACCAGCGCCGCGCCGATCGCGCCCATGATGGCAGCTGCGCCGCCGCCGCCAGGCGTCGGAGCCTCGCTGGCGAGTTCGTCGAGAAATTTAGCAATCGTGTTGTTTTTGGTCATGACAGCCCTATCGGATCAGGCAAGCACTTTGGCTTGCGCGTAAATATTTTCGGCGTCGAACACCTGATCGGCGCTCTCGAAGAGTTTGCCGACACATTCACGATGCAGCTTGAGCTTCAGACCGCCGAGCCCCAGCGCGCCGATGACGATCTTGCCATGACGCTCCTTGGCCTTGTCGGTGGCCTCGACGCCGCCAAGCCCCAGCGGGGGCTGTGCGTTGCAGTCCGCGAGCAATTCAATCGTCGCGTCGTTCTGCCAGTCTTTTTCGTCCAGCAGCGGGACGCCGATAGCCCCGGCGGCGAAGACGATCTGGGCGCCCTTAACGGCGTTTGCGCGCGCCGCATTGTCGACAGCCTCAATCGCCGTCGGCGTGAAACCGAAACGCTCCTGAATCGCGGCGGCGGAAGCCTGCGCGCGTGCGAGCTGACGCGAGGTGATCGCGACTTCCGCGCCCTCGATATGCAGCATCGCAGCAGCGCGCATGCCCACCGGACCGGTGCCAGCCAGCACGACGGCCTTCTTGCCCGCAAGCGGCTTCGCCTTGGCGAGCAGCGCGACGCCAGCGGCGGCGGTGGTGTTGGAGCCATTGCTGTCCAGCATCACTGAAACGCGGAAATTGGAGAAGAAGCGCTTCTTCACGACCTTGAAAAGCGTTTCGCCTGCGGTCATGTTGCCGCCGCCGACGAAGATCGCGGTGAACTGCTTTTCCTTGGGACCACGCGTGTAGATCGTGCCGTCGACCAGAGCGCCGACATTCGCGGGCGTTACCCCGCCGTAGCCGATGATGTGGTCCGCGCCGCCGTCGTAGCCGACCACGGTGTCGAAAACGCTCGGAACGGGATCGGTGTCCAGCAGGAATAGAAGTTTCTTGGTCATTTGCATCTCATTCTGTTGACGGCCTCACGGCGTCCTTAAAATCCGGGCAATCCAAGTGGGCGAACCAATCTGGCTGCGACGTGGCGACCCGTTTTTGGATGACTAGAGTCGAACGCCAGCTCTCGTGATCGCTTCGCCTTCCGTTCCTTGCACTTTCCGATCTGACTGCTCTTGTTTCAGGCCGTGACGATATTGCGCGGCGCGCCGGCGACGAAAGCGTCAACATTGTCGATCAGCTGATCTGCCAGCACCTGCATCGCCTCTTTGGACGCCCAGGCCACGTGCGGCGTGACGATCAGATTTGGGATCGTCGGGTCAAGCAGCACATTGCCGTTCTTGGGCGGCTCGACGGTGAGCACGTCCATTCCCGCGCCAGCGATGACGCCGTTGCGCAGCGCGTCCGCGAGCGCCTGCTCGTCGATGATTCCACCCCGCGCCGTATTAATGATGGAGGCCGTCTTCTTCATCGACGCAAGCTCTTTGGTCGAGATCATGTTCTTTGTCTGCGGCGTCAGCGGCAGATTGAGGGTGACGACATCCAACTCCCGAAGTAGCGTGGCGACGTCGACCTTGTTCGGAACGTCGGCCACGTCGTTGATCAGCACTTTCATTCCAAGCGCCTCCGCGCGCGTCGCGATCGACTTTCCGAGCGCGCCATAGCCGATGATGCCAAGCGTCGAGCCCGCGATGTCGTAGATCGGATAATCGAAATAGCAGAATTGATTATTGTAGCCCCAGCGCCCGTGGAACACGGAGTTGTGGTAGTTGACGAGATTGCGGCGCAACGCGAAGAGCAGGGCGAAAACATGCTCGGGCAGCGTGTTGAACGCGTAGTTGCGAATGTTGGAGACCGTGATGCCATGCGCGGTTGTATAGGCCTTGTCGATGACGTCGGTGCCCGTGGCCGCGACGGCGATGAGCTTGAGGTCCGGCAGATGCTTCAGCGTATCTTCGCGCAGTGGCACCTTGTTGGAGATGCAAATGTCCGCGCCCTTCAGGCGCTCGACGATCTCGGACGGGCTGGTCTGCGCATATTCTTTGTATTCATGCGGGAAATTGGGCTTGCGCAGATTGGCGTCGAGCGTCTCGCGGTCGAGAAAAACGATTTTATGCGACATTCCCCTGATCCCCCGAACAAAGTAGCAGCGGCGCGCATTTTCACGCGCTCATTTGAAGTTGCGTCCGGCGCGCTCGAAAGGCGCCGGACGCGATGATCTTTAGGCCTTCAGCAGCGGATTGGCGCGATAGACCGCCTGGGCGGCGGCGACGCCGGAGCCGGGCTGAATCTTGATGCCATTGTCGAGCATCGCCATCTCCGCGCCTGCGATGGCGCCGAGCAGCATCAACTCGTTGAGGTCGCCGAGATGGCCGATGCGGAAAACCTTGCCCGCGACTTCCGACAGGCCAGCGCCGAGCGCCAGATTGTAACGGTTGTAAGCCGTGGAAATCACCTTGGCCGCGTCAAAGCCTTCCGGCACCAGGATCGCGGTGACGGTGTCGGAATTCCACTTGGGCTCCTTGGCGCAGGTTTTGAGGCCCCAGGCCTCGACCGCGGCGCGAACGCCGGTGGCGAGATGCGTGTGGCGCTTGTAGACCTGATCGAGTCCCTCTTCGAACAGGATCGCCAGCGCTTCCTTGAGGCCGTGAAGCAGCGGGATCGACGGCGTGTAGGGGAAGTAGCCGCTCGCGTTCTGCGCGATCATGTCCTTGAATTCGAAATAGGCGCGGCGATGCTTGTTGGTCTTGCCGGCTTCGACAGCCTTCTCGCTCGCCGCCATTAGCAGCAGGCCAGCGGGGAGCATGAAGCCCTTCTGCGAACCCGACACGATCACGTCGACGCCCCACTTGTCCATGTGGAACGGCAGCGAGGCGACCGAGGACACGCCATCGACAAAGAGCAGCGCCGGATGCTTCGCGGCGTCGATCGCCTTACGTATGGCGCCGATGTCCGACGTCACGCCAGTGGCGGTCTCGTTATGCGTTGCGAAAACAGCCTTGATCTCGTGGTTCTTGTCCGCCTTCAGCGTCTCTTCAATCAATTCCGGATCATTGCCGGTGCCCCAGGGGCGCTCCTGCTTGATGACTTCGAGACCGAGACGGTTAGCGAGGTCGATCCAAAGATGCGAGAACTGGCCGAAACGCTGAGCGAGAACCTTGTCGCCGGGCGAAAGCGTATTGGTGATCGCCGCTTCCCAGCCGCCGGTGCCGGACGCCGGGAAGATGAAGGCGTGGCCCTTCTCAGTTTCGAAGACCTTCTTGAGCTTCGGGAACAGCGGCTTGACGAGATCGGGGAAAGTCGGCGAGCGATGGTCTTCCGATGCGACCTGCATCGCGCGCTGCACGCGATCGGGAAGATTGGTCGGCCCCGGCACGAACAGAAAATTGCGACCGGGAATTCTGGAATTCGACATATTTGGCTCCCTTCGAGCGCTTGGGCTTGGTTGGTTTAAGAAAAACCGGAAGCGCCGGGGGAAACCCGCTGGCGCATCGCGGCAATAGCGAAATTATCGGGCGGACTTTCGCCCGCGCCGACTAGAACAGGCCGCTGATGCGCCCGTCGGACCCGACCTCGATATTGTTGGCGGCCGGAACCTTTGGCAGCCCCGGCATGGTCATGATGTCGCCGCAGACCACGACGACGAACTCCGCGCCCGCCGACAAGCGCAATTCGCGGATCGGAATGGTGAAGCCCGACGGCGCGCCCTTGGCGTTGGCGTCGGTCGAGAAACTATACTGCGTCTTGGCGATGCACACCGGCAGATGGCCAAAGCCCTCCTTCTCCAATTCCGCGAAACGCGACTTGATGCTGGAGTCGAAGGAAATGTCGGCGGCGCCGTATAGCTCCTTTGCTATGGTGCGAACTTTTTCTGCGAGAGGCATTTCGTCGGGATAAAGCGGCTTGAAGTTCGAGGGCTGCGTCTCGATGGTCGAGACAACCGCGCGAGCGAGATCCGCAGCGCCGGCGCCGCCGGATCCCCAGTTGTCGGCGACGATGCAATCGACGCCCTCGACCTTGCAAAGCTTTTCAAGCAGAGCCATCTCGGTCTGGGTGTCGGACGAGAATTTGTTGACCGTTACCAGCACCGGAACACCGAACTTCTTCACATTGGCGATATGCCGCTTGAGATTGGCGAAGCCCTTTTCCAGAGCCTCGACATTCTCGGTCTTCAGATCATCCTTCGCGACGCCGCCATGCATCTTTAGAGCGCGAATGGTCGCGACGATGACGGTCAGGTCGGGCTTCAGGCCAGCCTTCCGGCACTTGATGTCGAAGAACTTTTCGGCGCCGAGATCCGCGCCGAAGCCCGCCTCCGTCACCACATAGTCAGCGAGTTTCAACCCGGACCTGGTCGCTATGACCGAGTTGCAGCCATGCGCGATATTCGCGAAGGGACCGCCATGGATGATCGCCGGGTTGTTCTCGAGCGTCTGCACGAGATTCGGCGCGATCGCGTCCTTGAGCAGCGCCGCCATCGATCCCGCGGCCTTGATCTCGGAAGCGCGAATGTTCTTCTTTTCGCGCGTCTGGCCAACCACGATATTGCCGAGACGCTGCTGCAGGTCAGCGAAGTTCGACGCGAGACAGAAAATCGCCATCACTTCCGAGGCGACGGTGATGTCAAAACCGTCCTCGCGGGAAAAGCCGTTGGAGACGCCGCCAAGCGATGAAACGATTGAACGCAGCGCGCGATCGTTCATGTCGACGACGCGGCGCCAGCTGATGCGGCGCGTGTCGAGAGCGAGCGGGTTGCCCCAATAGACGTGATTGTCGATCAGCGCGGCGAGCAGATTGTTCGCAGCGCCGATGGCGTGAAAGTCGCCGGTGAAATGGAGATTGATGTCCTCCATCGGCACGACCTGAGCGTAACCGCCGCCAGCGGCGCCGCCCTTCACGCCAAAACACGGCCCAAGGCTGGGTTCGCGCAGGCAGCAAAGCGCTTTCTTTCCGATGTGGTTCAAGCCGTCGGTAAGCCCCACGGTGGTCGTGGTCTTGCCTTCGCCAGCGGGGGTCGGGCTGATCGCGGTGACGAGGATCAGCTTGCCATCGGGCTTGCCTTCAAGGGAGGCAACGTAGTCGAGCGAGATTTTCGCCTTGTAGTGTCCATAAGGCTGGATATGCTCGTCCGAAATTCCGAGTTTGTCGCGCGCTACGTCGACAATTCTGCGCATCTTGGCGGCCTGCGAGATCTCGATGTCGGACTTGGGCGCAAGATGCTGGTTATCCTTCCCGCTCGCGCTTTGCGCGGGGGTCGACGATGGCGTCGTCATTCCACTTCCACTCCCTTCGTCAGCCGCGCTGTGCGGCCTCAGCAACAATTTTCTGAACTGCGCTCAATTCCAATCGAGCAGGAAGGGCGGCGTGGCGCACTCGCGCAGGCTCCCGCCCCCCAACGGCAGCCGGGCCGATTGAGCGAAACGCGCTCCTCGGCCGATTTTCTGAAGACCCTAGAATCTTATTTGTCGATCATCAAGCGACAGAACCGCGCACGGCGGACAATGCTGACGCCTCCGACCTACCCGCTGTGCGCCATGTGCGGAGCGCATGGCGACATGGCTCTATGGGGGGAAAGTTTTTTAGCCGTCAAGCAAAATTATCTCTCAAAATGGGGGATTGCGGGCGGGAGTCGCCGTGTCAGGGGGGCGCGGCCTATTCTGCCGACGAATGCGCATCATATTGTCATGAGATCAAAGTATGGGCTTTGTTACCTATCCCTTACCTACCTGAACAGCTGGTTTCGTGAACCATCCCCCTGAATGGTTCAGGATAGTTAAATCGCCCGAAAACTGGGGTCTGTTGCGTTTCCGGAAAAACCGGTGCGGCAGGTGCGCGCCAAGGCAGGTTGCAGCAAAATGTGTAGGTTCTGACGCCGGCCGCCCGTCTGCGAAGACAGGGAAACTTTGTAATCGGCCGCTGCGCCACGGCGAGGGCAAAAAAATTGTCGCAGTCTGTCGCATCGAGAATGCTTCCCCTCGCGAGGACGCCCTTCCCCCGCTCCGAGGAACTCCACCTACTCTTCCTCGCCGAATTTGTCTTCAACCAGCGCGGCAAGCGCCGAGAGAACTTCTTCGGCCTGCGGTCCGGCTGCGGTTACGAGGATAGCGGAACCCTTCGCCGCGCCCAGAGTCAAAATCCCCATGATCGAGCTGCCGCCAACGGTTTCGCCGTCCTTGGTGACCGTGACGACCGCGTCGTAGCGGTCACAACACTGAACGAATTTGGCTGTCGCGCGCGCGTGCAGCCCCTTTCTGTTGACAATAGTCAGGTCACGAGAAAGGTGGTTATCGGCGAGCGCCGCGTCTGTCCCTTGATCCGTCACTTCGCAGGCTCGATTGTTTGCTTTTTTGGTTCGCCACATCGCGGGGAAAGAATCCGGCTCGCGACATGAACATATTTTCGCCCGGCGTCCTGAGCCTGGAGAACCGCCTGCTCAAGCGTCTGCCCTTCTCGCACCGAAGCCAGTTTTATGAGCATGGGCAGGTTCACCCCAGCCAAGACTTCGACATTACAGCCATTCATCACGGAAATCGCGAGATTGGACGGTGTGCCGCCAAACATGTCCGTCAGAAGCACCACCCCTTCGCCGGTGTCGGATTGCTTCACCGCCTCAATGATGTCGAGACGTCGACGCTCCATATCGTCTTCCGGCCCGATCGAAATCGAGGCGATCTGCTTTTGCGGACCGACCACGTGTTCGAGCGCGGCGCGAAACTCCGTGGCGAGGTGGCCATGGGTCACCAGGACCATTCCGATCATTCGACGCTACCACTCATGACGACGTCTCGCGAGGCGACCCAAGGAAACGATTTCGCGGCGCGGCGGCGCCGGCCAGACCCGATCTTTCGCCTTTCGGGAAGCGAAGAACGTACGAACAACATAGAGTTTACTCGCCCCAAATCATACACGACCGACGTCTGCCTGTCGCGGGCGCTTTTCGGCCCGCCATTTTGTGCGTTGCAGCGCAATTGGCAAGCGAAAAGCTCGCCCCATCGCTATTTTGCTTCAAATAACTGTAAGATATGGGATATTTTTTCTATAATCGTCACATCTCCTGCGTCCAGAACCCAGCGGGGCAGCGACAATCCGCAGATTCGATCAAGTTGAACCTCGGCCGGCGGATATCGCGGCGGCGGATTGTCTTCCAGCGCGAGGTCAACGACAAAGCGAATCACGCCCGCCGGTTCGAAAGGCATGGGCGCTATTCCCAGGCCCCGCAGTTCTATCGCTCCGCTTATGGCCGGATGAGGGCGGGCTATCAAGCGCCCGTTGCGATTGACCAACGCGACACGATCATCGCCTATCAACCGGGCAAAGCGGCCATGTGAACTGGCCCAACTTGTGAGCCGAAGGGTCAAGGCGCTCTTGCCGGAGCCCGAAGCGCCGCGCAACAGAAGACCTGTCTCGCCGAGCATCAATGCATTGGCGTGAATCATTTCTGGAGTTTCGCCGCTCGTCATTCCGCCGGCAACCAGACAACGAAACGCGCACCCAGCACGGGCTCGCCACTTGATTGTTGACCGGCGTCCCCGCCCGCGTCGCCGACAGGAGTCTCGTCTGTTCCCTCCGGTGAACCGACGGTTCGATTTAGCGCGCGGATGCGTCCCCCGTGCGCCTCGACGATTTGCCGGGAGATCGCGAGGCCCAGACCGGAGTTTTGACCGAAACCTTGCTCGGGGCGATCAGTATAAAAGCGCTCGAAAACACGTTCGAAAGCTCCTTGCGGTATGCCCGGACCGTCGTCATCAACAATGATTTCGTAGCCATCGCGCAACTGGCCCGAGAGATCGATCCCGGTCTCGGGTCGCAGAGTCACCCGCACCACGCCGCCCGGCGCCGAAAAGGATCGCGCATTGGCGATAAGATTGTCGAATACCTGAGCCAGTCTGGAATCATGGCCGAGAACGCGCCGTCGCAACAACTCGCTTGCCACGCGCTGCTTTATCAGGGTTACTGTCGCGTGATCGCCATGATCAACTCCCTGCGCCATTCCGACGACGGTCTCCAGCACCGACGCCAGATCCACTCTCGACATATCGGCCCGCGCCAGCTCCGCATCCAGCCGCGAGGCGTCGGAGATATCGCTGATCAATCGGTCCAGACGCGCGACGTCATGCTTGATGATCTCCAGCAGCCGCTCACGGGAGCTTTCAGTCTTGGCGATCGGCAGCGTCTCCACGGCGCTGCGCAGCGAGGTAAGCGGATTCTTCAATTCATGAGCGACGTCCGCGGCAAAATGTTCAATCGCCTCGATGCGCCGGTATAGCGCCCTGGTCATGTCCCGCAGCGCTCCGGAAAGATGGCCTATCTCGTCCTGCCGGTCGGTGAAATCCGGGATTTCCTGCCGCGATTTGACACCCCGACGCACACGCTCGGCGGCTTCCGCGAGGCGCCTCATGGGCTCGGCGATGGTGCCCGCAAAGAGCAGGGACAAAAGCAGCATCACGCCTGCTGACACCAGAAATATCCGGATGATCGCCCAGCGCTCGGTGGCTATGATCGCATCGATGTCGCCGCCAAGCGTTGACAGTAGCAGCGCGCCGCGCACCGAGCGGAAACGCTGCACCGGAACAGCGACGGAGATGATTGTCTCGCCCTTTGAGTTAGCCCGCACGACCCATCTCGCTGCGCCGCCCAGCGCGGTTACGACTTCGGGATAGGCCTTTCCATTGCCCATCCCGATGTCTTCATATAGCGGCAGTTCCGGCCGGCGGGTCCAGCGACGCACGGCATCGACGACCTCTTCATAGGCCGTCGGGGAATCCGCGCCCGCATGCTGCTGCGAGCCCCCGGGGCTGACTGGCGGCAGATCCAATCGAAAAATATTCGAATGGCCGGAAACGGAACGCGAGTCGAGCAATAGCGAGCCGTCGCGATCGTAGATCCGCGCGCGCGCGCGCGTTGGCGGAACCAGATAGCGCAGCAAAGGCCCGACGCGTTCGGGATTGAGCGAAAACTCGGTCGCCGCCTGACCGCTAGCGGCGGCGCTGTAACTCTCGCCGGGCGCGAGCTTCAAAAGCTTTTCCGGGTCGATGGTGATCGCATCCGTATCAATCGTCGCCGAAGCGGCCACCGCAGCGGCGATGATTTCACCCTGGGTCTGCAAGCTTTGCACGCGGGCGTCGATCAGTCCCTCGCGGAACTGGTTCAGATAGAGAAACCCGCCCAGCAGCGCGACCAGCCCACCGAGATTCAGCACGACAATGCGTCGGGTTAACGAGGATGAAACTCGGGCCTGCGCGGCCCGCAGGAGGCGCAGCATCCGCAACGACGCCACCCGTCCGGCGCGGCTCTGCCGCCCCGAAGCTTGCGTTTGCGCCCTTTCGCGCGCCTGCGCGCTCATCGCCCCCTCGCGCTCGTCCCGCGTCTGCGCAACTCACGCTTCCTTGAAGCGATAGCCGACGCCATACAGCGTTTCGATCATTTCGAAGTCGTCGTCGACAACTTTGAATTTCTTCCTCAGCCGCTTGATATGGCTATCGATGGTGCGGTCGTCGACATAGACCTGATCGTCATAGGCCGCGTCCATGAGCGCATTGCGGCTTTTCACCACGCCGGGACGCTGCGCCAGCGCCTGAAGAATGAGAAACTCAGTCACGGTCAAGACCACGGGGTCGCCGCGCCAGGTGCAGGCGTGACGCTCCGGATCCATCGACAAGGCCCCCCGCTCCAGAATCTTCGGCTTCGGATTCTTTTTGCGCCGCCGCTTCCTTGGGATTGGAGCGGCGCAATATCGCCTTGACCCGCTCGACCAGCAGGCGCTGCGAGAACGGCTTATGGATGAAATCGTCGGCGCCCATTTTGAGACCGAACAATTCGTCGATCTCCTCGTCCTTCGAGGTGAGGAAAATCACCGGCAGATCGGATTTCTGACGCAACCGGCGCAAAAGCTCCATCCCGTCCATGCGCGGCATCTTGATGTCGAAAATGGCGAGGTCCGGCGGATTTGCGCGCAGGCCGTCCAGCGCGGCGGCGCCGTCGGTATAGGTCTGGACGCGATAGCCTTCCCCTTCCAGAGCAATGGAAACGGAGGTGAGAATGTTGCGATCGTCGTCGACGAGAGCGATGGTCGGCATTGTCAACCTTTGCTGTTTACGGCCAGTATGATCTTCAATAGATCATGGCCTTGGCGACATGAACCTGATCTGAAGGTTCCATGTCCGCGCGGACGCTGTTACGCTGGCGCTATGGCTCCGGCTTCCGCAATAAAATGAGCCTATGCAGCCGGTTCTGTTCCAGCTGGAGCGCTGCCGCACAAACCCTGGGCCAAGCTGGCCGAATTATCACCTGGCGCCTTTTTCGCGCCAATTCGCCGCGAAACGGCTGCGTCGCCGCCCGCTTCGCCCTTATATACTCATATTCGTCATAAAGCACGCTTTCCTGGCGCGCCCGGCGCCCGGCGCCAGAATGGAGACAATCGGGTTAATGAAAACCGCCGATGAAACGCCCCGCCCCGGTCCCGGACAGGATCCCTCTTTTGACCCTGCGGGCGAGTCCAAACGCCTGCTGCGCACGATCCGCACTGGCGCCGTCGGCACATTGAGCGAAGAGGGCGCGCCATTCGTCACTCTGACGGCTATCGCCACCGATCACGACGGCAGTCCGATTTTGCTGATGTCCCGTCTGGCGCTGCATACACGCAATCTGGAACGCGATCCGCGCCTGTCCCTGCTCCTCGCACAGAACGGGCGCGGCGATCCGCTGGCGCACCCCCGCCTCACGCTTGTCGCGACGGCGGAGCGCCGCGCAGACCCCTCACTGAGGGGCCGCTACCTGCGCCGAAACCCCAAGGCGGCGCTTTATGCGGATTTTCCCGATTTCTCCTTCTGGCGCGCCGAAGTGACGAATGTCCATCTCAATGGGGGCTTCGCACGCGCTGCGGATTTCGGCCCAAAGGGACTGCTGACGCCGCTGGACGGCGCCGAAAGCCTGATAGCGGCCGAAGAGGACGCTCTTGCTCACCTCAACGCCGATCATGCCGGCGCTTTGGCGCTGATCGCGCAAAAGCTGGGCGGCGCCGCGGAGGCCAATTGGCGGGCCTGCAGCCTCGATCCCGAAGGACTCGACCTCATTGCGGGCGACGCCTGCGCCCGCATAGTCTTTCCGCAGCGGGTGACGACGCCGGACGGTTTGCGCGAAATGCTTGTGGCGCTGGCGCGAGAGGCTCGCTCAAGCTGATCGAGCCCGGCAAGAACGCGCCTCCCGCGAGGAGAGGGAAGCGACGAACGTTACGCGATCGTCAGAAACTGCGCGATTTCGTCCTTCAACGTCAGCCGCTGCCTCTTCAGGCCTTCGAGGGTCTCGTCGGCGACCGGCTCGACATTGGCCTCCATGCGATGGATGGCGCGGTTGAGCTCGTGATAGGCGTCGGCGATCTTCGCGAAATGGGCGTTGACGCCCTTCAGCTCCTTGATGGCCTCGGCCTTTTCCGGAAATTCCTCGTGCAGTTCATGGGCGACGTGGCTCATTTTCTTCTTCTTTCTGTGCTCGGCGACCCGTTCACGGCTGACGCTCGGCGCCGCCTTGAGGGTTCAGGGAAACTATGGGGCGATTGTTAGCCTGTCTCATCATAAGCGCAACGGACAACCGTTCGCGTGCGTCGATCCGTCGCGCGAGGCCATCTGGTTATGGATGAATTGAAAATGGCGAGAGAGACGGGACTTGAACCCGCGACCTCCGGCGTGACAGGCCGGCGCTCTAACCAACTGAGCTACTCCCCCGCAACGACGCGATGCGTGCGAGAAGCGCCGAATAGGACATGCGTCCGGCGAAGTCAACACCTTGAGGACGGTTTGGACCTCCGTCCAGCGGACCAGGCCGCGTTCCACTTTTTATTCCGCGCCCTGCTGGACTAAGGCGGCGCGAAGGCACTATGTCAGGCCCACGGCCCGGACCCGCCATCATCCACCCCGCGCAGAAGAACTCATGACCGGCGACAGCGCCTCTTCACACCCAGAAACGCCAACCCTCAACGAACTCGACATCATTCGCCGCCGCATCCGCGTTCGCGCCTGGCGGCGAGGGATGCGCGAGATGGACATCATTCTGGGCGGCTTCGTCGACGCGCGCATCGAGACGCTGGACGCGCAGGATTTGGCGCACTTCGAAGCTCTGCTCGACGCGGACGACGACGAGGCCTTCCGCTGGTTCAGCAGCGGCCAGGCCCCGGCTGCATATGACACCCCCTTGTTTCACAAGATCGCGGCGTTTCACGCCAGCAAGGATCCGATCTCTTGAAACAACGCACCGACATGCGCGCGCAAGCCGTGGCGGGCGCGTTGAAAACCGCCCTTTCGCGTCTGGAGGCGGGGGAAAGACTTCTTTTCGCCCACACGCCGGAGGGTTTTGACGCCTTTGTCGCCGGCGATCTCGCCCGCGCCCTGGCCCCCGGCGCCGACGGCAAGGCCGCCGTTTTCGTCCATGTCGCGCGCGATGCTTCACGCTCGGCGCAGTTTCGCGAGGCGCTGCGCTTCGCGGCTCCTTTTGTGGAGGTTCTGGACATTCCCGGCTGGGATTGCCAGCCCTATGACCGGGTCTCGCCCAACGCCGCCGTCGCTTCGCGCCGCATGACCGCGCTGGCGCGTCTCGCGCGCTCCAAATCCTCGGCGGAGCAGCCGCGCGTCATCGTCACCACCGTCGATTGCCTGCTCCAGCGCGTCCCGCCGCGCGCCAAAATCGCCGCCGACACTTTTTCCGCCGCGCCGGGAAACGTCGTCGAGATGGACCTCCTGACGCGATGGCTGGAGAACAACGGCTTCTTGCGCTCCAGCACGGTGCGCGAGCCGGGCGAATATGCGCAGCGCGGGGGCATCGTCGATCTTTTCGCGCCAAGCATGCCAGCGCCCATCCGGCTCGACTTTTTTGGCAACACGCTGGAGTCGATCCGTGCTTTCGACCCTGAAACCCAGCGCACCACCGGGCAATTGCGCGCGCTCGACCTCGTTCCGATGAGCGAACTGCAACTCGTCAGCGAGACCATGCGGCGCTTCCGGCAGGGATATACCACGCGCTTTGGCGGCGAGACGCGGGGCGACGCGCTCTACGAGACAATCAGCGAGGGCCGCCGCCATCCGGGCGCCGAACATTGGCTGCCGCTGTTCTACGACCATCTCGATACTTTGTTCGACTATTTCGGCGATGCGCCGTTGTTGCTCGACGCGCATAGCGAAGGCGCCGCCAATGAGCGGCTCGCGCAGATCGCCGACTATTACGACGCGCGCAAGACCGCTTATGATCTCGATCACGCTCGCTCCAACTACAAGCCATTGGAGCCGCACGAGCTTTATCTCACGCAGGAAGACTGGGGTCTGCAGCTCGAAGCGCGGGCGCAGGCGCATTTTTCGCCTTTCGCGCCAACGGAAGGCGAGGTCGCCAGCATCGACTTCGCGGCGCGGCCGGGGCGCGACTTCGCTCCCGAACGCAATCAGCAGGACGTCAACATATTCGAAGCCGCCGTCGCTCACATCAAGGCGCTGGCTGAAGCGGACAAGACGGTCATTGTCGCCGCATGGTCCGACGGCTCGCGCGAGCGCCTAGGCCATGTGCTGACGGAACACGGCCTGAAGCTCCCCGCGCTTGTCTCCGCCTTGCCCGCCGCTCTGGCGCTCGGAAAGGGCGCGATTTCGCTCGCAGTGCTCGGCGTGGAGCATGGTTTCGAGACGGAGAGTCTCGCCGTCATCGGCGAACAGGACATTCTCGGCGACCGGCTGGTGCGCCGCCGCCGCAAGGCGAAGCGGGCCGAAAATCTTCTTGGAGAAATTGGCGCATTGTCGGCAGGCGATCTCGTGGTTCATGTCGATCACGGCATCGGCCGCTTCATCGGCCTTGAATCGATCACCGCAGCCGGGGCCCCGCACGACTGTCTGGAAATCCATTACGCGGGCGGCGACAAGCTTTTTCTACCCGTCGAAAACATCGAACTGCTGACGCGCTACGGCTCCGAGGACACCGAAGTCGCGCTCGATCGTCTTGGCGGCGCCGGCTGGCAGGGCCGCAAGGCGCGCATGAAGAACCGCATCCGCGAAATGGCCAAGGGCCTGATCGCGATTGCTGCGCAGCGCATGTTGAAACAGGCGCCGAAGCTCGTTGCGCCCGAGGGTCTTTACGACGAGTTTTGCGCGCGTTTTCCCTATGACGAGACCGAGGATCAAGCCGGCGCCATTGAGGCCGTGCTGGACGATCTCGCCTCCGGCCGGCCGATGGACCGGCTGGTGTGCGGCGATGTGGGCTTCGGCAAAACGGAGGTCGCGTTGCGCGCCGCCTTTTGCACGGCGATCAACGGCAAGCAAGTCGCCGTCGTTGCGCCGACGACGCTGCTCGCGCGGCAGCACTACAAAAACTTTACCGAGCGCTTTTCGGGCCTGCCGGTTCGCATTGGGCGGCTCTCGCGCATGGTCGGGGCGGCCGAGACGCGCGAAACCAAACAGCAGCTTGGCGAGGGCAGCGTCGATATTCTGATCGGCACGCACGCCATTCTCGGCAAGGGCGTGAATTTCAAGGACCTGGGCCTCGTCATCGTCGACGAGGAGCAGCATTTCGGCGTCGGCCATAAGGAGCGGCTGAAGGAATTGCGCGCCGAGGTGCATGTGCTCACCCTCTCGGCTACGCCAATCCCGCGCACATTGCAGCTCGCCATGACCGGCGTGCGCGAGCTTTCGCTGATCGCGACGCCGCCGGTCGACCGACTTGCGGTGCGCAGTTTTGTCTCGCCCTTCGATCCGCTCATCGTGCGCGAGGCCCTTCTGCGCGAACGCTATCGCGGCGGGCAGGCCTTTTTCGTTTGCCCGCGCATCGAGGATCTCGACGAAGCCGCAGCCTTTTTGCGCGAGAATCTGCCCGAGGCAAAATTCGTCACGGCGCATGGGCAAATGCCGCCAACCGAACTCGAAGAAAAAATGTCGGCCTTCTACGACGGTGGCTATGACATTCTGCTTTCGACGACGATCGTCGAATCCGGCCTCGACATTCCCACCGCCAATACGCTGATCGTCTGGCGCGCGGACATGTTCGGGCTGGCGCAGCTCTATCAGCTGCGCGGACGCGTCGGACGCGGCAAGACGCGGGCCTATGCGCTGTTCACGACGCCAGCCAACCGCACCATCACGCCGCAGGCGCAGAAGCGGCTGGACGTCCTGCAATCGCTCGACACGCTCGGCGCCGGCTTCCAGCTCGCGACGCATGATCTCGACATACGCGGCGCCGGAAATTTGCTTGGCGACGAGCAGTCGGGCCATATCAAGGAAGTCGGCTACGAGCTTTATCAGCAGATGCTGCACGACGCGATCGAGTTGCTGAAAGCGGGCGTCGACGAGCCCGAGGAAGAAGTCTGGTCGCCGACCATCGCGCTCGGCGCGCCGGTCACGATCCCAGAGGACTACGTCGCCGACCTCAGCCTGCGCCTGCAACTCTACCGGCGCCTTTCAACTCTGGAAACCGAGCAGGACATCGAGAGCTTCGCGGCGGAGATGGTCGACCGTTTCGGCCCGACGCCGCCGGAAGTCGAGCAGCTGCTGAAGATCGTCGCGATCAAGGCGCTCTGCCGCCGCGCCCATGTCGAGAAGGTCGACGCCGGGCCGAAGGGCGTCATCATCGCCTTCCGCGACAATCTCTTCGCAGATCCCGCCGGCCTTGTGCGCTTCGTCTCGCAGGAGCGCTCTTACGCCAAGGTGCGGCCAGACATGAAGATCGTCTTCGTGCGCGACTTCGACACGCCGCAAGAACGTCTGGAAGGAACGCGCGATATTTTGCGCACGCTGGTGAGCATTGCCGAGAAAAAGAAGGCGTGAAGACTTCGCGCTGCGGGCCAGTCCCTCTGTCCGATCTTGTGCGCTGCGCACGGCAGATATGGATTTCCAAAACCGACGATGGGATTCGGTTCGATCGCTTGGCAAGGTCTTGCAATAGGCCGCGCAAAGAATAACGCCCCATTGCATCCAATGATGAGCCTGCGGCGATTTGGACGGCAAGCAGCGAGACAAAATCGCGGACAAAAATCACAATTCATACTAGTTTGGATATGTTCGAAAGAAATCGAACTGACCATGGGGAATGTTTCGTTGGCGGGTACTGACCTGAAATCCAGTTTACTGAGTAAATCTGTGGACTAGATCAAATATACGTCTCGGCTCATTTGCCGCTTTAGGCCAGAACTAAAAATGTCGCGCGATCAATAGCGCGCCCAAGGGAGAAGCTAAATGACCAATAGATCCTCTCGCCAGCATAATTCCCTTACCCGCGTCGCCGCCACGGCGGCGTTTGCCCTTCTCGCCGCAGGCGCGTTCGCCCAGAATCCTCCTCCAGCGCCGCCGACGCCGGGCGCGCCCATGGATCATGGCGCCATGGGCCATGACATGAAAGGCATGGGGGGAATGGGAGGCATGGGAGGAATGGATCACGGCGCTGGCGGCGGCGGCATGGCCGGCATAAGCCACGGCGGCGGAGGGATGGGCGGCGGCATGATGCAAAAGATGCTCTGCGGCGTCACGGAGCATGTTGACGGACGGCTCGCCTATCTCAAGGCCGAATTGAAACTCACCGACCAGCAACAGGCCGCATGGAACACATTCGCCGACGCTTTTCGCGCTTCGACGCAAAAGACCGCGAAAGTCTGCGCGGCGAATGAAGCGGCGGCGGCTGGCGGCGGCGACCACTCCATGCACCATGGCGTGCTGGGGCATCTGACGATGATGGAGCGTCACATGAGCGACCATCTCGACTCGCTGCGCGGACTCAAGGCCGCGATTGAGCCGCTTTACGCGACCCTGAACGACGAACAGAAAAAGACCGCGGACCACGTGTTCACCCAGGTCATGGAAATCGGCATGGGCAAAATGGGCGGCGGCGGCATGATGGGCGGAATGGATCATGGCGCCGGAGGCGGTGGAATGGGCGGAATGGGACACTAGGCCTCAAGACCGCCTGCAGCCGGGAAAGGCCGCGCCTGGAAAGGCGCGGCTTAATTTTTTCAGCCGCCAAACAAGCCCCTGATCGCAGCGAACAGTCCCTTTGGCTTGGGCGGAGGCGGCTCTTGCGGCGGAGGCGGCGGTTCCAGGCGTTCGCGTTCAGCTTGTGCAATCGCTTCAAGGGCCTGTCCGATCACCGCAACTAGCGGAGCAGCCTGCCCCAGCGGCGTGAAGACGTTGCTGACGCGCGCACCGAGATAGCGACGAAGCGCCTCGGCGTGCTCCACCGGACCATGTTCTTCATAAAATGCAGCGGCCTGTTCGATGGCGCCGACGTCTTGCAAGGCCGCCGCGACCAATGACGGATCTGCTCCCGCCTGACCGTCGAGCTGGAGATGCGCCGCCCGCAAGCTGGCGGGATCGCGTGTCTCCATCAACATGTCGAAGATACGGGCCTGATCGTGGACGGAGGCCTGTGGCGCAACCATGCCGGGGACGCCGCAGGCCTGCGCGAAGCGATAGACCAGCGGCGCCTGCGCCTCGACGCGCAGCGGGCCAGTAAGTCCTTCACCCCATAGCGGTCGCAGCACGAGCGCGGAGAGCAGCGACGGGTCGATGCGATAGGCCTTGTAGCCGCCCAGACGGGCGGCAAGCGCGCGGCCCGCCGGGTCCGCCTCCTTGAGCAGCGACACGAAATTCGAGGCCAACAACGGCTCAAGCGGCTCCCACACGCCGAAAACGTCGAAGCCGCTGGGATAGTCCAGCCGCTTCAGCGCGGCGTTGAGAGCGTGCAGAAGCTTTTCGCGGCGCGCATGCAGACCTGCGGCCCGCTCGACCACGGCGCGGCTCATCGCTCCCGCAGGCGCACCGTCTCCATCCGACGCATAGGACAGTATTTCTTCAACCAGCGTATCCCCGGCGTCAATGCGGCGGGGATTGACGCCATCCCCTTCCAGGCGAAACAACCGGATGTTCGAGGCGCCGCCCGGATCGCGGGAGCGCGCAAGGAATTCACCCGTCTCCGCGCCTGCGCTCACGAGGCCGATCTCGTCGCCAAGCGCCGCGCCATAAAAATCAAGCTCCAGAACCGCGCCGCCGCCGGAGCTTACAGCCGCGTTGGCAGCGAGCCTCCTGACCGCAACGCCATCGAAGGAAGTTTCCTCCGAAGCCGTCAGCAATTTCAGCAGGTTGAAAACGACGATAGGCTCTGGCGACCTTACCGCGTCGGGATGTTCGTCCGACATGCCTGTGGCCTGCCGAATGTCGTCGAACAGAATTGGTTCGATAACGGGCTCGCCCGCCTCCCGCTGCTCGCGCATCCAGTCCCGCAGGCGACGACGCTGGCGCATCGCCATAAACACGCTGATGCGGCTGAGGAGATGGGCGCTTTCTTCAAGCGAGTCGGAAAAGCGCAAGCGCAGCCCGGCGCGGGGCGCGCCGCCTTCCCGCAGCCATTGATCCATGATCGCGAAGGGCGCCTCTCGACTATCCTCGACGCTCTCTGTGGAAAATTCCAGGGCCTCGATGGAGAGGCGCGCGCGACTGGCCGGAAACATTTGCGCGACCGGCCACAGGTGCAGCAGACGCGCCGAACCGTCTCCTTGCCCGAACAGGCGCTTTTGCGCGCAAGCCCAGACAAGTCGCGAACCGGCCAATGCGAACTGCTCCCGGGCAAATCGCTCAAAATCCTCGCGGCCCGAGAAGGATGCGACACGCAGCGCCGCTGGCGCGGCGCTCGCATTGTCGGCAAGCAACGTAAGCGTCAGCCTCCAGTCGCCGACGTCCCCCGGGTCCGTCTCCAGGCAAAGCCGCAGCTCCGCGCCATCCGGCGCGAGCAATGCGAAATGCCTTTGGCCCGGTGGCGCGACAACGAGGCAGGCGCCGGCGCGCCAGCGCGCCGCGTCGAGCCTGTCGACGAAGGCCGTCTCGCCCGAGAACTCAGGATCGCCGGCTGAGACGATCGTGAGGTCCGGGCGCGGGATTTTTGCCCCACCCGGCTCGCCTGTCTCGAAAAAACATAGCAGCAAGGAGCGATCGCCGTCCCAAAATACGTCCAGTTGTTCCCGCCACATTGCGTACGCTCACCCCTCCGCTTCAGCCGCGAAGGAAGGCTACCCGCTTCTGGCTTTTTGCGCCAATTTGCATGCAATTTGCAAAAATAACCGCCCGGGCGGAACCCGGGCGGGCAAGTCTCACACCAACACGCGGAGAAGAAAGAGAGAACCGCGTGAAACTCTGATTTGTTTAGAGGCTCGCGCCGGCCTGGAAGCGCGGAATGACCGGGCCGCCGATTTCCAGCTTTTCGCGCTTGCCCGATGGGCTGAACAGGAACAGCGGTTCGCTGAACTGGCTATCCTTATCGTAAGCGAGGTCGGACAGACGCTCGATGTCGAAACGCGCGTCCTGCACCGTGACAATCAGGTCGCGAGTCTCGCCGGGCGCTATCGGCGCAGGATCACTGACCGACAGGCCGCGATCGGCCAGCAGGTAAACGGGGAACATCGGACGGGTGGTGAACACTTCCGGATTGAGGAAGCGCAGGCCAGCCGTGGTGAACTCGCCGATCTTCAGCGGCTCGGTCCCGTGGTTGTTGATGTTCAGCTTGATGGACAGTTCTCGACCCGGCACTTTGTAGCTGCCGCCGCCGTATTGAGATGTGACGGTAGGCAGTGGTTCGTCGATCGACGGGATGCCCGTGAGCAAACCAGCCTGCATCGGCAAGGTGCGCGGATATTACTTGTTCGCACTCGCGTAGAAGAACAACAGCGCCAGCAGCGAACCAGCCAGCCAAATGCCGCCGAAGCGCTTGTTCTTGGCGGTGATGATTTCATTGCCCTTGCCGGCCGCAACCCGCCAGCCGAAGAACACGAAGCCCCGTTGCAGCGGCGGCGTGAAGAGTTCTCCCATGAACCAGAAGGTGTGCCCCCACTCGTTCAGACCGACGTTCGGGAAGATCATGAACGGCCCGGCGAAGAACAGTGGGAAAGCGACCGCAATGTTCTTGGCGAACATGGGATGCGGGTGCGCTCATACATGAAGGCGCCCCATCCAGCGATGATATAGATCGGATAGCTCAGGTAGAACTCCAGGATATGGCTGGGCGTGAAGTCCGTGTCGCGAATGACGGTCTGGTGCCGAGTACCGTCCTGCTCCGTGAAGTAGCTCGCGCCCCAGTAAAGGGTGAAGGCGAAGATGAGCAGCCAGCCGATCAGAGTCATGAGGCGGCGCATTTCCTCCCGAGGCGCGACGGCTTCGATGTTGCGGTCGCGGGTTTTCCAAAGATAGCCGCCAATGCCGCAGAAGGCGATGAACTCGAGCGGCAATTCGGTCCACATGATGTTGAGCCAATAGGTCTGAAATTCCGGCGCGAAGGAGTCGAGGCCCGCCTTCCAGCCGAAATATTGTTCATAGATACGAATGCCGACGTAAACATGCCAAGGCAGAACAGGGCGATATATGTCGGCCTGAAATTGACGATTGCGTCGGCTTTTTCGGCCTTTGCGGCGGCCGCTTTCTCTGTCGCCAAACTCATGTGCATTCCTCCTTCAAAGTTGCTCCCCGGGGCGCGCGCAGACGCCCTGATCGACGTTCGTCATTCCCAAATCGCGGGCATGGGGCTTTCTAGCCCTGTTGGAGTTTTGCTCCGCAACGATACGCAATCCGCCAGCGCGGACATGGGAAGCCCAAATGGACAAAATATTCCACGCCATTTTCCAAGTAACTCAATACCTGCTCACGCAGTTTCTCGACGTTAGCACGGCTAATTGGCGACATGTCAGAAACTTATACCTTTTAAAGCACGACAATGCGTAGCTAAAACCGCACTTTTTAATCTTATATAATTTATAAATTGATATATTTATCCAAATTAAACACAACTATTAAGCTTACACCAGCTCTTATGGACATAATATAATAATAAGACTATTTATATATTTATATTAATATTTTTACTATGTATATCTAAACTTCTCCGCATATAAAAACAATTTTTCTCGTCCAAACTGGTCTGACGCAACATTCGTGGCGCGCCGAGTCTGCTCGCTCATCGCGCCAAGGTCGCGAAAATTAAAATCGGGAGGAAAAAAACATGGCGTTGCACAAGGTGAGTGAACTCGGATGGATGGCGACCTAGGTAGGCTTCATCATTTTTCTTTTCGAGATCTTCATCCTGACCGTGAACAGATCTCTCAACCTCTGAGCGCATGGGAATTTACCCCGCCAGAAAAGAATGAAATCCAGAACGCCCCGGGGCTGCAGACGGCGCCGGGGCTTTTTTTGCGCCGCCGAGAATGACCTTCAAGAATTAGCTCCCCGCAGCACATGTCTCGGCGGCGCAAAGGGCGCGACAAAATGTAGCAGCCTATGTATTAAGCGGTCTCAATTGTAGCAAACTCTCAGTTTCGAACTATTCTAACCATTAGTCGGCAATAAAACTTCCATCAATTACAAGGAATTGTGCGGCGCAATCGCTTGAATGACGGGGAGCGCCTCTGAGAACCCTGTCCGCGCTTGCCGTGCAGGCAGGCTTCCACAGCCCAAAAATCATCATTGTATTTCATATTGAAATCATGAGAGAAACTGACATAAGGGCTCAAGCGTTCATGCTGGATTGGGGGCGCCATTGGCGTCGGAATTTTGTAATTCAACTAACGCCCCAAAGCTTAGACCAAACAACCATACAGGCTAGACAAGTAATAAAAATGATGCGCGACAACGAAGTCAACAATCCTCGCCTCCAGCTCCAACAAAAGCGGGAAGCCGCGGTTCGCGCGCTTCTCGGTCGAAGCGACGGAAAACTGTCGCAGGAGGCCATTGAGGAGTTGAAGAAAGATTTGGGGGTCAGTCGCGCCACCGCTTATCGGATGATCAAGACATTTCGAACTTGCGGCGCGGTAATTGCGCCGTCAACCCGGCCCGTTGGGCGCCCGAAAGGCGCAAGAGTTCTAGATCCGAAGCGTGAGTTCCTGATCCATGACGCCATCCGTTCATTTTACCTGCGTCCGTTGAGGCCAAAGTTCAGCGAGCTTGTTCAGGAAATCGGCCGCCGTTGCCGCGAGGAGCGCCTTCCGGCGCCTAATTGGCGCACGATCAAGGCTCGCTTGCATGACGTCCTGATGCAGACCGACCGGCGCTGAAAGAGGACATTCAATAAGCGCCTTACGCCTGGAGAGCGGCGCCCAGGCTTCTCGTTTCCAGCGCTCCCAGGATGAGCCGGCCCTTCCCGCTTTCGGCCTTGCAGGCGCGACGTTCGCACCTTACTCACGTGCGGGAATGTCCCGTCACTGAAGGCGCCCGCAATGCAGCAATTTTCCAATATCCTTCTTATTTGCGCTCTTGCGGCCGTGGCGTTAGTGCTGGTAGCCGGGGTAGTGAACATGTTTCGCGGCAGAAACCCCGCGCTATCCCAAACGCTAATGCGGTGGCGGGTCGGGCTTCAATTCGTGGCGCTCTTGATCATCATGACGATTCTCCTTTTCCGTCATTGATGACGTTCGCCTCCATCGGCACGGGAAAAACAGGCATGGTGCGGCTCGACAAAATCTATACGCGCGGAGGCGACGCGGGAGCCACGTCCCTTGCGGACGGCGAACGGCGGCGGAAGGATGACATCCGGATCGAAGCCTATGGGGCCGTCGACGAAGCCAATGCGGCGATCGGCGTCGCACGACTGGCTGTCGAAGCGCGTGACCGCGCCCTCGACGCCATGCTGGAGCGCATTCAGAATGACCTCTTCGATCTGGGCGCGGAGCTCGCAACGCCGCTAGACCCGCAGAAACCGGCGCCGGACCCGTCAATGCGGCTCTCCATCATCCAACCGCAGATTGATCGCCTGGAGCAGGAAATCGACATGTTGAACGGCGAACTGGCGCCGCTCAAATCCTTTGTCCTGCCTGGCGGCGCCGCCGCCGCCGCGCATCTGCATCTGGCGCGGACCATAACCCGGCGCGCGGAGCGCGTGATGGTCACGCTCGCCAATACGCCTGGGGAACATGTGGAGCCCACTGCGATACGCTACGTCAATCGGCTGTCGGACTTTCTTTTTGTGGCCTCGCGCTATGTAAACCGCGAGAAAGGCGACGTTTTATGGAAGCCGGGCGCGAACCGCCAATGAAAGATCGACGCTGTATCGCGTTCCCAAATGCAAGGCGTTTCATGATGAGGTCGCGCCTAGAAAGCGTGGGGCAGGCAGCAAAGCGGGCTCGGGCGCGCCTACCTGGCGTTGACGGGTCAAGCGCCTCGCGCTACCAATTCCCATAGTAAGCGTAGATCAGCCGGCGTGGGGAACATGCCAAGACAGAGTTTCGCAAAGTTCGCGATAGGTCAGGTCGTCAAGCACCGCCGCTATCCGTTTCGCGGCGTGATCTACGATGTCGACCCCGTATTCTCGAACACGGAGGAGTGGTGGCTGTCGATTCCCGAAGAGGTGCGGCCACACAAGGATCAGCCCTTCTACCATCTGTTCGCGGAAAACGCCGAAACAGAATATGTCGCCTATGTCTCGGAGCAGAACCTTGTCGCGGACACTTCAGGCGACCCCGTGCGTCATCCGCAGGTGGACGAGACCTTTGTTCGCGCCGATGATGGCGTTTACCGGGTAAAAACGGCGAACCTCCACTAGATCATCTTACCTCCCCGCCACGGCGCGAGATCCCGACAGAACGGGTCCGGGGCCGCTGTCGCCGCCCGCCCGTCCCGCACCCACCCATATGAAAATGCCCGCGACGAACGCGGGCATTCTTGTCAATTGCAGTGACGACCGCGCCGTCGGATTACTTTCCGGCGGGAGCCTTGCCGGCAGGAGCTGCGGCAGGAGCGCTCGCGCCACCCTTGCTCTCCAATTTCTTGCGCTCGTCCTCGGCCTTCTTCTGCAGCTCTTCCTGAAGCTTCTTCTGCTGCTCTTCCAGGACCTTGGGATCGACGGCCGGACCATCGAAGGCCTTTCCGAACCCTGTCAGCGGCAGAACGAAGGTAACTTCATTGTTGACCTGATTCTTCACGATGACCGTCAGCTTGTCGCCCTTTTTCATCTCGTCGACGACTGAGGGCTTCACTTTGGCTTCCGCGAAGCAGCCGTTGGGGAAGCAGATCTCGAACGCGCCTGTCTCCTGCGGATTCTTGTCGACTGCGAAACGGAACCCCGGCTTCAGCAATAGTCCCGGCGGCAGCAGCAGACGCACGACCTTCAAATCCACGCCCTTGGGATCATAGACAGCGAGGGCCAGAATCGGCTGGTCCGCCTGGATGCCGAAGTCGCGGGTCGTGTAGCAGACCTCCTTATGGGATTGCGGATCGCCGCCACAAACCTTTGTCCAATCCTGCTGAACCGGAACAAGATCGGCCTTAACCGGTCCCTGAGGTTGTTGCTGCTGCGGCGGCTGTTGTTGCGCTCCGGCGGCGGGGGCCTGCGCCTGCTGCGCGAGAGCCGCCCCGCCCGCGAACATAACCGCGGCGAACGCGCCGAACCGCATAGAATTCTTCGACATCGGAAGTCCTTTCGAGTGTCTTAACTGCATCACCTGCTTCCGAGACACGCGACAGGGCGTCGCAAAATCGCGGATAGCGTCCAAATTTTTCCACCCGGCGCACCCGAAACCAAAGCGCCGGGAAACCTTCTAGGAGCGTTGCTCGTCGAGAGTTCCCCTGAAAAACGGGCAGGAGAATTGCTACGCGCGCTCAAGCTTCACTCTCCGTCACGGGCCGGAGATTAAGTCTACGGCCTCGCTCATACATGTTCGGCGCGGCAAATTCCAGACGTCAGGCGTCAAACCTGACGGCTTTGATCGAAATTCGCCCAAAGAACGTCGCCACAGCTCCAGAGTCGGGGAAAATTGCCGCCCCGGCGGGCGCCTCCTGCTTTATACGGCCACGGGTTGGCATATGGTCGATGGATGACGAGACAAATGATTCGCCCCTGCGTCTTCGCGCACAGGCGCGGCTTTTTTGCGATATTGGCCGCGGGCTTCGCGCTCCTGGGCCTGACGGCCGCACGCGCGGAACCGTCGGCGACGCCAGCGCACTCGGAAACTGCCGCGGAGCCCAGTCACGGGATCGCCATGCACGGGACTCCGGCGCTTCCACCCGATTTCGACCATTTTCCCTATGCGAACCCTGACGCGAAGAAGGGTGGACGCCTGCACGTCGGTCTGGCGGGAACCTTCGACAGCCTGAACCCTTTCAATCTCAAGGCTGGCTCGACGGCGCAGGGTCTCTCCGGCAATGTTTTCCAGACCCTGATGGCGCGCTCGCTGGACGAGCCTTTCACCTTTTATGGCCTTATCGCCCGGTCCATCGAAATCAACTCGGCGCGCACCCAGGTCACCTTCCACCTAGATCCCGCCGCGCATTTTTCCGATGGCGCGCCCATAACCTCGGCCGACGTTCTGTTTACTTTCGATCTCCTAAAAACCAAAGGTCGGCCGCAACAGCGCATCGCTTACAGCCTCGTCAAATCGATTGAGGCGCCCGATTCGGAGACCGTGCATTACGATATTTCCGGCGCTGCCGACCGTGAGTTGCCGCTAATTCTCGCGCTGATGCCTGTGCTTCCCAAACATGCGACCGACGTCGAACATTTCCAGGACGCGACTCTCGCCAAACCGATCGGCTCCGGTCCCTACATTGTCGAGGAGGCGAAGGCTGGCGCGCGCCTCGTCCTGCGGCGCGATCCCAAATATTGGGGAAGGGACGTGCCCAGCCAGCGAGGACTTTATAATTTTGATCAAATCGACATCGACTATTTTCGAGACGGCAACGCGCTGTTCGAGGCGTTCAAGGCAGGACTGATCGACTACCGCGATGAAACCAGCACTGCGCGCTGGGCCGGAGGCTATGACTTTCCTGCCGCTCGAGAAGGAAGAATCGTCAGGGAAGGGCTTCACAATGAGAGCCCTAAGGGCATGGAGGGCTTCGCGTTCAACCTCCGCCGCCCGGTCTTTCAGGACATCCGGCTGCGCGAAGCATTCGGCATGATGTTCGATTTTGAATGGATCAACGCGAATCTTTATTCCGGCCTCTATACGCGCACCAAGAGCTTTTTCGACCAGTCGGAGCTTTCGTCCGCCGGCCATCCCGCGAGCGCAGCCGAACGCGCGCTGCTCGCGCCCTTTCCTGGCTCCGTGCGCGAGGACATTCTCGATGGTCGATGGCTCCCGCCGATCAATGACGGCACGGGGCGCGATCGCGAAATGGCTCGCAAGGCCCTCGCACTGCTGGCCCAAGCCGGCTACCGGCTGGAGGGCGACACACTGACGAAGGATGGCGTTCCGGTCTCCTTCGAGATCATGGTCAAGGATCGCAGCGAAGAGCGTCTTGCGCTCAATTATTCAGCGTCGCTCAGGCGTATCGGCGTGGATGCGCGCGTGAGGCTGGTCGACGAGGTGCAATACCAACGCCGTCGGCAGAAGTTCGACTTCGACATGATGCCCGGACAATGGATTGCCTCGGCTTCCCCGGGCAATGAGCAGCGCATGCGCTGGGGCTCCGCCAGCGCATCGCAGGAAGCGTCATACAATCTCGCCGGCGCGTCTTCTCCCGCTATCGATGCGCTCATCGCCGCGCTGCTAAAGGCCAAGAGCCATGAGGACTTCGTCACCGCCGTCCGCGCCTTTGATCGTGTGTTGCTTTCGGGCTTTTATATCGTGCCATTCTATCACGCACCGAATCAATGGATCGCTCACACGCGCGAGTTGAAACGGCCAGACCATAATCCACGCTATTCGACGCCAATTTTCGGCCCGACCTTGGACAGCTGGTGGAAAGAGACGCCTTGATGCAAGACGGCGAGACCATAAATTCCGCGCTCTCGGATCAGGCCCTCGCCCGTGCGCATCCCCTCACCATGTTCGGCCTCGACGCCCTTGTCGCCGGGTCGGCGCGATTACGCCCTGAAAACTTGGCCATCTGCTCTCATGGCGAGAGAGACGGCGACAGCGTGAAATATGCGGAGCTCGATCTTGCCATCGGCGCCTTTGTTGCGCGTTTGCGCGAATTCGATCTCACGCCGGGAGCGCGCATCCTTTTATGCTGCCCGGCGCGCGCGGAGGCGATCATCGCCATTACGGCGATCATCGCCTCCGGCTTCGAGGCCGTGCTTGCGCCGCTGCGTCTTTCACACCAGGCTCTGGTCGCCGCGGCGCACGCGACCGGAGCGGAAGCCTTGATAGCGCCGGCCCGCTTTGAAAGGCTTGATTTCGAGGAGACTCTGCTCGCGGTAGCCGCGCAAACCGCCTCAATTCGTCTGCTGGGCGCTCTGTCGCCCGAGCCCGTTGACGGCGCAGTGGATTTCTCGCTCTCGGCGCTGCGGGCAACCCCCGTGACGCCCGCGCCGATATCAGCAGGCTGGACGCCGGGCGAACGCAGCATGATTGGCGCCGTAGGCGCATCTGGCGCGCCGTCATTTCTCACGCAAGGAGCGCTGCTCGGGCACGGGCTCGATCTCGTGCGCAAGACGCGGCGAGCCGGCGCGGCGCCGATCATCTCGCTCGTCTCGCCTGGATCGTTCGGCGGGTTGATCGCGGGGCCGCTGGCGGCGCTCCTATCAGGCGCCGAGTTGCATTTTCTGGCGCCATTCAAAGCAGACGTTTTTTTGCGACTGCTGGACGGCATCGGTCCGGCGCGTCTTGTCGCGCCAATGGCGATACTTCCAGATCTCGCGCGATCCGGGCTGTTGACCAATGGCTCATTGTTGTCTTGCGCCCTGCTCTCAAGTCCATGCGAGGCAGCCTTGGCCGCTCTACCTTCCGATGCTTGCCCCATCATCGAAATCACCAGCGACGGCGCCAAGCTGGACATCGCCATGCAGAGTGAATCTTTTGACACCGCGCGCGTCGCCTGATCGAACGCCCTCCGAGGTCATGGCGCCGGAACGGCCTGACGAGGCGTCAACGCGCGCGTCGCTTCATGGTGACGCCGCGGACGCCTGTCGACCGCTCGCATGCGCCGCGATCAGCTTTTCTTCTCTTCCCCTCGCGCGCCAATCGCCCGGGCCATCTCCACGAATTCGCTTGGCATCATGATGATGGTCATGGTGTTCTGTTCGGCGCCGACTTCCGTGATCATCTGCATTCGACGCAGTTCGAGACCGGCGGGGCTCTCCATGATCGTCTCGGCCGCCTGCTTCAACAGCCCCGCCGCCTCCAGCTCCGCTTCCGCCTTGATCTGGCGCGCGCGCTTTTCGCGCAGGGCCTCGGCCTCCTGAGCCATTGCGCGCTGCATGGTTTCCGGAATTTCCACATTCTTCATCTGCACGCGCTCGACCTTGACGCCCCAAGGCTCCGTGACCTTGTCGATGGTCGCCTGCAACGCCTCGGAGATAGCGTCCTGCGCCTTGAGCACCTCGTCGAGTGAATGCTGGCCGATGATGCCGCGCAGCGCGGTAATCGCCACCTGCGTCACCGCATCTCCTACATCGGTGACCTCGATCAGCGAACGCGCCGGGTCGACGACGCGGCGCCAGATGACGGCGTTGATCTTGATCGGCACATTGTCCCGGGTGATGGTCTCCTGCTGCTCGACCGAGGTCGTCGTGGTGCGAATGTCGACAGTGCTTTGCCATTCGACCAGTGGCGTCAGAAAATAAAGCCCCGGTCCAGAAGTGCGCACATAGCGTCCGAGAAAAAACACGACGGCGCGCTCATATTGATTGGCGATGCGTATGCTGAAAAGCAGCAGCAGCAAAATGAAAACGCCAATTCCAACAGCTACGGGATGGCGTTCGGAGAAGGCGAAAAACAGTTCCATGATGGCTCTCGATTGCACTGCGCAAATGCGTCGGATAGGCGACATTTAACGCCTGCAGTTTGTCATTTTGGTGTTGACGTTCAATGCGTCAGGAACGGCCCACAATTTTGACAGCCAGCGAAAAGCCTGCCTCCTGCTTTTGGCATCCATTTTGGACGCGTCCTCTATATACTGGCGACGTCTTCAAAAGAGAATCGCTCATGCCAGTCCGCCGTCTCGACCCAATTCTCGTCGACCGCATCGCCGCTGGCGAAGTGGTCGAGAGGCCGGGCTCTGCTGTCAAGGAACTGGTCGAAAATGCGCTCGACGCCGGCGCAAGGCGCATCGACGTGGCGATCGAGGACGGCGGTCGCAAACTCCTCCGCGTCATAGACGATGGGCGCGGCATGGACGAAAACGATCTCACCCTCGCGATCGAGCGTCACGCCACCTCGAAAATTCCCGACGGCGATCTCACGAACATCGCTACGCTCGGTTTTCGCGGCGAAGCCCTGCCCTCCATCGCAGCCGTCTGCGATCTCTCCATCGACACTCGCGCGGAGGGCGCGGCGCATGGCCTCTCCATCCGAGTCGAGGCGGGCGAAAAGCGAGGGTTAAGAGCAAGCAACTGGCCGCAAGGCACCCGGATCGAGGCCCGCGATCTTTTCGCCGCCACCCCCGCGCGCCTGAAATTTCTCAAGACCGACCGCACCGAGACGGCGGCGATCGCCGATGTCGTCAAACGCCTCGCGATGGCGCATCCGCGCGTGCGCTTCAGTCTAGCGACCAACAACGGCGCGCTATTCGACTATCCCGGCTGCGACGCGAACGAGAGCGGATCCGCTCGGCGGATCGCGCAAGTGCTTGGCGAGGAATTTGTCGCGAACGCCACAGCGATCGACGCCGCGCGCGAGGATTTCCGCCTTACCGGACTTGCCGGACTCCCGACCTACAATCGCGCCAATGCGCAGTTGCAATATGTCTATGTCAACGGCCGCCCGGTGCGCGACAAGCTTTTCTCGGGCGCCATCCGCGCCGCGTATCTGGACTTTCTGTCTCATGATCGGCATCCGGCGCTCGTGCTGTTCCTCGAATGCGACTACGCCGCCGTCGACGTCAATGTTCACCCTGCAAAGGCCGAAGTACGCTTTCGTGATGCTGGACTCGTGCGCGGCCTGGTCGTAGGTGCGATAAAGCAGGCGCTGTCGGCGGCGCTGCATCGCGGCTCGGACAGCAATGCAAGCAGGGCGCTCGACATGATCGCAGCGCGCAACGCGGCGCCGCAAAACTGGCGGCCGGCGCCGGCGGCAAACTGGGACGTACGACAGTCTCCCAGCGCGCCAACTGGATTCGCGGAGAGCACGCAGGCGCATTTCACGCCAGGGCCGCCTGCAGCCGACACGCGCGCGCAATTTGAGGCCGCCGAGCCGCAGGACGTCGATGCGCCACTCGGCGCGGCGCGGGCTCAGATTCACGAGACCTATATCATCGCGCAGACCCGCGATGGACTGGTGATTGTCGATCAGCACGCCGCGCATGAACGTCTTGTCTATGAAAAATTGAAGCGCCAGCGTGAAGCGACCGGCGTCGCGCGGCAAATTCTGCTGATTCCAAGCGTTGTCGAATTGGACAGCACACAGATGAACGCGCTGGAGCCGGCTATCGGGGAGCTCGCTGAACTCGGGCTCGTGCTGGAGCCCTTTGGCATGGGCGCGATGCTGGTGCGGGAGACGCCTGCGATGCTCGGAGAGATTGACGCGGGCCGCCTCGTCGCCGACATCGCGGATTTACTCACCGAAGAGGGCGACGCGCGCGGACTTTCCCGCCGTCTCGATCATGTGCTGGCGACCTGCGCCTGTCATCATTCCGTGCGCGCGGGCCGACGCCTCGCGCCGCAGGAAATGAACGCGTTGCTGCGCGAGATGGAGACGACCCCGGGCGCCGGCCAGTGCAATCATGGACGGCCAACCTATGTGGAGCTGAAACTGTCGGATATCGAGAAATTGTTTGGCAGGAAGTAACTAGACCTCGACTAAGTTAGCTCTCGCCCGACGCGCCTAAATGCCCCTTTATTTTCTCCATCACGCGATCCCACGCAGCGCGCTCGGCTGCTCCCGCTGTCTTGTCGATGGCGATTTGTAGATAAGCGATTTCACTGACGATCTTCTCGCGCGGCAGCATGTGCACCCGCGTCGCGAGAATCGCCGCCTCCAGCACTGCCGCCTTCGCACGGTTCATGCCGAGAAACGGGCGATGCGATACAATGCGACGCACGGCGCAAAAGAAACGCGGGCGCTGTTCGTCGGCGGCGACGCGGACAACTTCAAGTTCCGCATGCGCAAGCGCGGCGGCGAGGCGCGGCGCTGGCCAGGAATCGATTTTAGCCAGAGGCCAATTTCGTTGGCCCGTGACGAAGCCGGCGAATATTTCCGCATCGTCAATGAAGCTCGCTGTCGCCTGTCGCGTCGCTTCCAGATTCGTGAGCGTCGTCGAAGGGCGGAAGGGCGCGATGATCCAATGATCGCCTTCCTCGATCAAGCCCAGTGGCGCAAGATGTGCTTCGCCCGCCATGTTCAGCGTGGTCACGATACATTCACGTATCAGCGGCATCGGGCTTCTCGCTAGTTTTGCGCAATGTATGGCCGATCTCCTTGAATCGGGCCGCGCCTTCAACGCTTTGGTCGATGGCGGCGCCAAAGTCCAGCGGCTCATCCTGACGATAGCGCTTGCCGAGCCGAAATGCCGTCTCGGCCTTCATCAATTCTGTTCCAAGATAAAAGGCATGCGCGCCGTCCTTCTCGACGCCAAGCGAGGCGAATAGCGACATGGCGTCTGGAGCCACGCGATGAAAATCCTTGGCGTAAACATGCACGCCGTCCTCCGCGACTTCAATGCGGAAATTCGAGTCGCGCAGATCGCGGGCAAGCTCGGCGATTTCCGCAGGCGTCGCGGCAAAGGGGCGTTTGTCATGGATTTGCAACAGGGCGTCTGAATAGCCTTTTGGCAGCGCGCGATCCGCCTTGGCCGCGAACATCATCCTTCGCGCGGCGTCATGCTCCTGAACCGTGCGCCGCGTATGCGGGCTAACCTGCACGGTGAGAATATGACGAATGTTCAACTCGGAACAGAGCCCCAGCAACATGGCTGTAACGCCCGAGGAATCGGCGTCGGTGAGCTCAGTCAGATTGCCGGTGCCCATCATGATTTCGGCGTCGGGCTCCCGCCGCCGCGTTTCGACGTAGCGTGCAATGGAGTCAGCGAAGCCAAAATGAATGGGATCCAGAATTGGATCGAGAATGAAATCAATGCCGCGCGCCCGCGCCTTGGCGGCGGCCCGCTGCAGCGAATCCAGATCGCCATGCGGCGCCGGCACCAGAATGGGAACCAGTCGGGAGCCCTCTGTCAGAATATCGAGGCTATGCTCGTCAAGACTGAGCAAATGATCGGCGCCCGCATGCGACGCGCGCTCCAGTTCGGCGAGATCGGCGGAGTCGACGCTGACCTTCAGGCCTTCAGCGTGCAACGCCACGATCGTCTCCTCCATATGCGCGAAGGGCGTGTCTGGAAGGCAACCGAGGTCAATCACATCCGCGCCTGCCGCCGAGAGCGCTCTTGCGCGCGCGACGACTTGCGCGACGCTCATCGTCGAGGCGTCGACAATCTCCGCGAAGATGCGCATGTCGAAGCGCGAGAGATCGGGCTCATTGCCCCCGCGCCCCAAATAGACAGGTAGATCGGCGATTTCCTCCGGCCCGCGCTCGAATGGAACGCCGAACTCCTTCGTCAACGCCGCGAGATCGGCGCGGCAGCGACCAGGCAGGATAACTCTCTCCGCCTCGACCGGCCGCGGCAACCGGCGCAGAATGATTTCCTGCGTCATCAGCGCCGCAACCTTCACCCCGATGTCGTGAATTCGCCAGCCCCTCGCCGTATCGCCAAAGCCCGCCAGCATCCGCTCCAGACGGGGCAAGGCGAGATGGCCGGTGAGAAACAGCAGCCGTTCAGACATTGACGGCAAGCTCGCGCCGACGTCGCTCGACCGCCTCGCCGAGCGCCGCCAGAACTCTCCACCACCTGCGTCGCTTCAAAATCCTTGAGTTGATCGGTGTTTTCGAGGTCGATGCGGCGCGGATAGACCTTCACCATGCCCTTGGGCGCCCGCGTCTCCAACTCGGGCGCAGTATCGCAAGCAAAGACGATGGTTGGGACACGACATTTTCCCGCCTGCGCGAAAACATTTGTCGCCAGATTGTCGGAAATGCCGAAGACGCATTTGGCGACGGTGTTGGATGTGGCGGGGGCGACGATCAGCGTGTGATAGACGCCGTAATAGAAGTTTCCGACCGGCGCTGCGCTCGCCGTGGTGTCCTTGAATATCCGCACATTGGCGGGCAACGCGAGATCATGCTTGTACATGCGCACGACTTCAGCGGCGGCCTTGCTGACAAAGAGGTCGACATGATCCAGCGTGCGGATCATGTCGAGGCATTCGGTGAAAAAATGACCGGATCCCGTCAACGCCCAACCCCAGCGCGGCGTCGGAACTTTTTTCATGATGCGATCTTTCGTGGCGAGAGAGCAAAGTTGACGCGAGCGCCGGGAACGCCGCCGCGCGCAAAGATTTCAGGCGCGGATGCAAGCGTTTTAGGCCCCGCAATGTAGGCATCGAGCCCTTTCGAAAAGGACGGCAAGCAGGCGTCTACGAGTCCGTGCAAGTCGGGCGCCGTCTCGGCGTCGACGCTCTTGACCAGCAACAAGGTTTTGGCGCCGCTCTGGTGCGCATACCAGGCGGCGAGACTGTCGGAGGTGACATTCCAGTTCTGATCGATGTCCGAATCATTGACCATGGGCGAGGGCCGCCACAAGGCGATTCTTCCCTGCGCGTGAACAGTCCCAGCTTCTTGCGGCGTCGTCACGCAAACAAGTCCGGTAAATCCATCTAAGAGCGCCAAGGCGTATTGCTCCATCCCGAGCATAGCCATCTTGTGCCCGGCCGCATCAGAGAAACCCATTACGATTTGCGCGCTTCGTACAGCGTCGGCGAAGGGTCCGCCGCCCGGAACGAGTGTAACGGGCTTGGACGCCTTTTGCAGTGCCGCCACCCACAACCCAAGATCGGGCGAACGCCACAGGCTGCCGCCGAGTTTGACCACGATCACTTGATTCGGGGCAGCGATATTGGTCATGACGCTGAGGAGGCTGTCGCGACCGCGCTGGCGAAAGCGGTGTTCCCGGACAAAACGCGAGCACGCTCGCGACGAATGCGCACTCCAACCGAGGCTGGCGGCGCCACGTCGAGCTTTTCGACCTCAACGTTGATGGCGCGTACGCGCTCATGCAGCAATACGCTGTCCGCGAGGCGTTCGGCGATGGTTTCGACCAATTCTATGTGCCCCGAGGCAAGAATGATCTTTATTGCGTCCATGATGACGTCATAGGAAAACACCATGCGCATGTCGTCCGGCCCCGTCGTGCGCGATACCTCGACATCGACGCCAAAGCGCACGCGCTGGGTGTGGCCACGCTCAAAGCCATAGGCGCCGATCTCCATCGGCATCACCAGATCGCGAACGAATACGTGGTCGATTTCGTCATTCTCTCGCGGTTTGGACTCACTCGGCGCGGAAGCGCGAGGGATCAGATCCCGGATCAGCGTCACCCCGCCGGGCGACAGAGTGTTGCGGCGTTCACCGCCTGCGCACAAGGCGCCACGAAAGCCCAGAACGTCTGGCGCCATCACCAGCAAACGCGGCACGTCCGGCGCCTCCAGCGAGCCGGCGAGCCCTGCGGACAATTTCAGCGCGCGACATCGCCCGACAAAATCGGCGAGCGCGCCAACATTCATCGCGTCGAGCAGACGGCCCTTGGTCTTTTGCGCAGTGTCGAGCATGGCGCCGGCGAAGCCTGCTTCCGCGAGGCTGCGCAGAACTGAAAAATCCGGCCCGAGATCGGCGAAGAGCACGGCGACGAGGCGCAGCCGCGCAGCCAGCGGAGCAAGTTCGTCGATGATCTCCTGTGCGTCAGGGGTCAATGGCAAGGCGAATTTGACGAATTCGACGCCGGTCGCGGCGGCCGCCTCGATGGCGGCGCGCGCATGCGAAACGTCGTGAGGCAATTCGACCACGGTGCTGACGGGGCGGCGACCTTTGAGGGCGGCGACAATCCGCGCAACCTCGCCAAGCGGCAATGCTCCCAAAGCGCCTCGCGCCGGATCCTTGCAGTCGATGATGTCAGCGCCCCTCTCCAAGGCGGTCTCCGCCTCGGCGAGAGAGAGGACGCTGGTCAACATCAAGGTCATGGCTCGGAACTCCTGAAGCCAGCGCGGGAGGATTTTCCGTGCAAGCTCATACAATAAAATCGTCGGCTGCGCTCAATCTCCTCGACGAGGGTTCAAGCGCCGCCCTGTTCATTCGATCCGCGAACCATTGAGCGCAAGCACGGTCGCCGCCAGATAGAGTGAACCCGCAATTAGAATTCGCGGCGGCTGTGAGAAACTCATTTGCCGGATCTGTGCAAGCGCATCCTCCACGTTGGCCGCCGACCGCGCCTCCATACCCTGCGCCCTCGCGGAAGTGGCGACGTCTTCAGGAGCCCAGCTTTTGTGCTCGCCCTCCACCGGCACGGCGACCATCGTCCGTGCAAGGCCGACGAAATGCCTAAGCAAGGCACCGACGTCCTTCGTGGTTTGAGCCCCGCAGATCAAGGCGAGCGGACGCGGGTTTTTTTCCTCGAATTCGGCCATGGCCTCGGCCAGCACCCGCCCGCCGTCCTCATTGTGGCCCCCGTCGATCCAGACCTCGGAACCGGGCGGAGCCAAATCTATGACATGGCCTCGCGCGAGACGCTGGAGCCGCGCCGGCCACTCGGCGCTTGTCAGTCCCGCTTCCAGCGCGCTGATTGGAAGTTCCGGCGCCACAGCGCGCAGGGCCGCGATTGCGCCCGCTGCGTTCTGATGCTGATGGCGGCCGGGCAGACGTGGCGTCGGCAGATCTAGCAGGCCGCGCTCGTCCTCGAACACCAGTCGGCCATTTTCCTCGAGAATGTGATAATCCTCACCGGCGATGACAAGCGGAGCGCCAACGCGCCCCGCTTCCCGCTCCAGCACCTTTTTCACCGCGTCCGACTGGAAACCTATAATCGCGGGAGCGCCCCGCTTGAAAATGCCGGCCTTCTCGTAAGCGATCTTTTCGACCGTTTCGCCCAGAAACTCCTGATGGTCGAGCGAAATCGAAGTGATGATCGTCGCCTTTGGCGCGGCGATCACATTGGTCGCATCGTAACGGCCGCCCAGTCCGGTCTCGAGCAGCAACCAATCGGCAGGCTCCGTCGCGAAAAGCTGAAACGCCGCGGCCGTGGTTATTTCAAAAAAAGTCACCGGCTGCGCGCCATTGACCCGCTCGCAAAGCTCCAGGACTTGCGTGAGCGCCTCGTCGTCGACCAATTTGCCGCCGCGCGGAGCAGCGAGGCGGATTCGCTCGTTGAAGCGCAGGAGATGCGGCGAGGTATAGGCGTGAACGCGCGCGCCGGAGGCCTCCAGCATTGCGCGCAGAAACGCCAGGGTCGAGCCCTTTCCGTTGGTGCCGGCGACGTGAATGATAGGCGGCAAGCGAAGGTCGGGACGGCCGAGCGCGTCAAGCAATCTTTCTATGCGCCCTAGCGAAAGGTCGATCTTCTTGGGATGAAGCTCGAGCAGTCGCGACAGGATCGCGTCATGCTGATCCATAAGGCGCGATCCCTGCTCAGGCCGCAACGGACCGGCGAGGCGCCGGCGCCTTGGTCAGCATGCCGCAAAGCCGCGCCAGCGTATCGCGCATCTCGGCTCGTGGCACGACCATGTCCACCATTCCGTGATCCCTCAAATATTCCGCCCGCTGGAAATCCTTCGGGCAGCTTTTCACGGATGGTTTGCTCGATCACGCGAGCGCCCGCGAAGCCGATGATCGCGCCCGGCTCGGCGATCTGAATGTCGCCCAGCATGGCGTAAGAAGCCGTTACGCCCCCCGTCGTCGGATTGGTCAACACGACAATATAGGGCAGGCGGGCCTTGCGCAGCCGCTGAATCGCGATTGTGGTGCGCGGCATCTGCATCAGGGAAAACATCCCCTCCTGCATGCGCGCGCCGCCGGATGCGGTGAAGATGATGAAGGGCGTGCGTTTCTCCAGCGCGTAGGTTGCGCCGGCGATTATCGCCTCGCCAGCCGCCATGCCCAGCGAACCGCCCAGAAAATCGAAATCCTGCACGGCCACGGTTATGGGTAGATCCTGCAGCTTGCCAATGGCGACAGTCACCGCGTCTGGCCGCCCGGTCTTGACCCGATACTCCTTGAGCTTGTCGACATATCGCTTGATATCTCTGAACTTTAATGGGTCCGTGGGCGGCTCCGGCGTCGCCATCAGCTCGCACTCGCCATCATCGAACAGGCTCGCCAAACGCGCCTCGACAGGAAAACGCATGTGGAAGCCGGAATTCGGCACGACATAGAGATTGGCTTCGATGTCCTTATGGAAAACCAGCTGGCCGCTCTCGGGACATTTCACCCAAAGGTTCTCGGGCGCCTCGCGCTTCAGAATGGCTTTGATCTTCGGCGGGACGACATTCGAATACCAGTTCATGACCACACCTTGGCGAGAGCCCCGAACAATTTCCTAATCGGCGAGGCGTTCGCTGGCCCGCGGGCGCGGCGCACGCCTCCAGAAATCTCGGCGACGAGCGAAGTCACCGCCCGGACGGTGTCTGGTCCCGCGCCATTCTCAGCTGTGAGCGAGTCCTTGAGCGCGCTGACCAGCGCCGAACCTACCACGACGCCATCGGCGGTCGCAGCGATAACTTTCGCGTTTTCGGCGTTTTTGACCCCAAAACCCACCGCGATCGGCAAATCCGTATGGCCTTTGATGCGCTTCACTGCGGCGGCGACGCCAGAATAGTCCGCCAGAGCGGCTCCAGTGATACCGGTCAACGAGACATAATACACGAAGCCGCTGGTGTTTTCGAGGACCTTGGGTAGGCGCCTGTCATCGGTCGTCGGCGTGGCGAGGCGAATGAAATTCAGTCCCGCCGCCCTCGCTGGGAGGCAAAGCTCCGCGTCTTCTTCTGGCGGAAGGTCGACGACGATCAACCCATCGACCCCCGCGTCCAGAGCCGCAGCGAGAAAGGCTTCGACGCCAAAAACATAGATCGGGTTGTAATAGCCCATCAGCACAATCGGGGTTGTCTGATCGCTCGCGCGAAAATCGGAGACGAGCTTTAAGGTCTTTTTCAGCGTCATCCCCGCCTTCAGCGCTCGAAGTCCCGCCGCCTGGATGGCGGGGCCATCGGCCATTGGGTCGGTAAATGGCATGCCAACTTCGATAACATCCGCGCCTGCGGCAGGCAGGCCTTTAAGAATTTCCAGAGAAGTTGCAAGATCAGGGTCGCCAGCCATCACAAAAGTGACGAGAGCGGCGCGCCCTTCGGCGCGAAGGGCTTTGAACCGGGCGTCGATGCGGGTGGGCATTGGCTTTTGCTTGTCCTTCAACCTGACCGGCGCGCCGACCGAAAACAGACGTGCGCCTCTGCGCCGCTGCTTAATCTCTAGCCCGCGCCGCGTCCACTTCTTTCGGCGTCCGCCTCGCGTCCAGCGTCAAATGGTCACCCGCGCGCCCAGTTCCACCACGCGGTCCGAGGGAATGGAGAAAAAGTCCGTGGCGTTGGCCGATTGCCGCGTCAGCGCGATATAGAGCTTGTCCTGCCAGGCGGGCATTTCGGACGTGGGGCTTCCCACAATTGAGCGCCTTCCCAGGAAGAACAACGTGGTCATGATATCGTATTTCAGGCCCGCCTTGCGCATGGCGGCCAGCGCCGCAGGCACGCGTGGGCTCTCCATGAAGCCGTAATGCAGCGTCGCACGACTGAAATCGTCCGACAGCTTTTCGATTTCGAAACGCTTCTCGGGCGGAACGCGAGGCAAATCCTCGGTGATGACGCAAATCACGAGCACACGTTCATGCAACACCTTGTTGTGCTTGAGATTGTGCATCAGCGCCGTGGGCGCGACATTAGGGTCGCTGGTCAGGAAAATGGCTGTGCCTGGAACACGGGTCGGCTTCGATCTTTGCAGCATCCCGATCAAATCCATGATCGGAATCGAAGTCGCGGTGGGTCTTTTCGGCCAGCAGATGCGTGCCGCGCACCCAGGTCCACATCACCACCATCGAGCAGGCGCCGAGAAGCAGCGGCACCCATCCGCCATCCACGACTTTCATCAGATTGGCGGCGAGAAATGCGAGATCCACCGACAGGAACCCCGCGATGAGCAGCAGGGAGGCCCACAACGGCCAACGCCATTTCTTCCACACCACGACGAACGCCAGCGCGGTCGTCGTCACCATTGTGCCCGTAACCGCTATGCCATAGGCGGACGCCAGAGCCGAAGAATTCTTGAACAGGATGACAAGGATCAAGACGCCGATGAGCAGCAGCCGATTGACTCGCCCAATGTAAATCTGGCCCTCCTGCATCTCTGAAGTATGGGTGATTTCCAGACGCGGCAGCAGGCCGAGTTGTATCGCCTGCCGCACCAAGGAAAAGGCTCCCGTCACAACGGCCTGGCTGGCGATGACCGTCGCGACCGTGGAAAGAATGACCAGCGGCAAAAGTCCCCAGGCTGGCGCCAGCAGAAAGAAAGGATTGTCGATCGCTTCGGGCCTCGAGAGGATCAGCGCTCCCTGCCCCAGATAATTGAGCAGCAACGCAGGCAGCACGAAGAAGGTCCACGCGATCTGGATCGGGAAACGCCCGAAGTGACCCATATCGGCGTAAAGCGCCTCGGCTCCTGTCACGCCCAGGAACACCGAGCCGAGCACCGCAAATCCGATCCAGCCATGGTGGATCAGGAAGCCGACGCCCACCGAAGGGTTAAAGGCCTGGAGCACCTGAGGCGCGTCGGGAATATGGATCGCGCCAAGAAACCCGATCGTCAGGAAGAAGACGACCATGATCGGGCCAAAAAAGGCGGCGACCTTCGCGGTGCCGTGACTTTGCACCCAGAACAGCGAAACAAGGATCGCGACGGTGATCGGGATCACATATTCATTGAAGCTGTGAGTGACGAGATCGAGCCCTTCCACCGCCGAGAGCACCGAAATAGCAGGCGTGATGATGGCGTCGCCTGAAAACAGCGCAGCCCCGGCCACGCCGAGCAGGAACACCGCATGCGCTCGCCGGCCCAACGCCGATTGCGCGAGCGCCATCAGCGATAGAATGCCGCCCTCGCCGCGGTTATCGGCGAACATGAGAAACAGCACATACTTGGCCGTGACGGTAAAAATAAGAGCGTAGACCAGCAGCGACGTCGCGCCGATCACCGCTTCTTGCGTAAGCAAATCGGCTTTCGCGGCGTGGGATAGCGACTCACGAAGCGCGTATAACGGGCTGGTCCCGATGTCGCCGTATACGACGCCAATGGACCCGACCAGCAATGCTGGAAGCGCGCCTCCGCCATGGTGAGGCGCCGGCGCCTCGGCGATGGGCGCTTTTGGCTCCGACGCCGCGTTGGAACCCAAATCGCCAGCAACTGGATTCTCGCTCATTTGGCGATCCTTACTGTGAACGCTCGACGAACGAAGTCCGCCATTCCGCGCCGTCAGGGGGCGACGCACGCGGAGCAACGGAGCGCGCTTGCCGTCCTTTGGACATGTCCCGTATTTTGTGTAGAAGCGGCAGAGTGCTTTCCCAAACGCCAGATTGGCGCAAATTCTCGCTAAATGGCGCCTAGCTCCGTCGCGGTCGTCGCACGGACTGGAGCCAGCCCAAGGGCGACGCCCGAGTTTCGGCGGCGCGATATACGCTTCTTTTTCAAGCTTGAGAAGCCGAGTTCGCCCGAACCGTTCTCGTTTCGCACGATCCAAGACCATAAAAAGGGGCAATTTATTAAGTTAGGAGCATAAGGCATGGCGCAGTCTCTCCCGCCCTCATCATTCGCCCGAGCGGTGGATGCAATATCCGGGCAACGGATTATCACGTCAGCGCAAGGGCTTGAGGCTCTAGATGTACGCATTCCAACGCGCCACGGAGAAATGCCGGCGTATCTCGCAAGGCCTGAGAAGAAAAGCGACCTGCCTATAATTCTCGTCGCGCAGGAAATCTTCGGCCTCCACGAGCATATAAAGGATATTGCGCGCCGTTTCGCGGCGCGGGGTTATCTCGCGATCGCGCCCGATTATTTTTTTCGCGTGGGTGATCCATTGACGGCGGCCGACATTCCCGCGATCCGTGAAATTGTGGCCAAGGCGCCGGACGCCGAGGCGATGAGCGACTTGGACTCAGCTTTGGCTTTCGCGGCAGAATGCGGCGGCGACGCGTCGCGCGCGGCCGTTGTGGGCTTTTGCTGGGGCGGGCGGATGGCGTGGCTCTATGCCGCCCATAATCAGCAGCTTCGCGCCGCCATCCCCTGTTACGGGCGGCTCGACGGCGAAAGGACGCAAAATCAGCCGCGATGGCCGCTCGACATCGCAAAGGAACTCAAAGTTCCATCACTCGGGCTTTATGGCGGCGCGGACCCCTCAATTCCTCTCGATCAGGTTAAAGAAATGCGCGCCCTGCTGCTCGCGGCGAAGGCGCCAGCGGAGCTCATCGTCTACGACGACGCTCCACACGCGTTCTTCGCCGACTACCGTGAAAGCTACCGCGCTGGTCCCGCGGAAAACGGCTGGAGCCGGATGCTCGATTTCTTGCGAGGCCAAGGCGTGGCCTGAGATTCAAAAATCGCTCGCGAGCCCCTTGACCTCCCAGTCCCCATAGCGCGCGGGGTCCTGCCCCCCGCGCCCGCCGACTTCCTCCGGCAGAGAGTGAGTGGACCGGCTCAGATGCCGCTCGGCGGCCTCCTTGAGGGCGCGGCGCGCCGCGGGGGGGATTTCTCTCGGGACCGCAACCTCCTCTGAAGACACAGGATTTTCCCCAGTCTCGGGATCGGCGGCCGGCAGATTTGTCATCGCTAAGGCTTTCCTCGCCCGCGCTCGTCGCGGCTGTGATATGAATTCGTGGTCAAAGGGCCTGGAGGCGGGTTGTTTCGTGACGGATGATCTTAAACCATACTCCAGAAAGGCCAAACCAGCCGTTCGGACAGGGAATCGTCAGGGCTTCATTCCCGCGGAAGCGGCGAGGGAGGCCGAGGCTCTGAAAATACCTGGCCTGCCAGTTCGACTCGCTGCGGCGCACATCATCGCGGACGTGGTGCAAGGCGGGCACCGGCTCGACGACTGTTTTTCACCGCTCGCGGTGCCGGCGCGACTTACAGGCCTTGGCGCGCGCGACATCGCGTTGGTCCGCTCCATCGCCACGGTGGCGCTGCGCAGGCTTGGCGTCATCCGTCGAGCATTGGCCATTCTGCTGGAAAAGGGCCTGCCACGCCAAGCGGTGCGGCTTGAATGGCCATTGATCGCCGCAGCGGCCCAGATTTTATTTCTCGATTCCGCCGACCATGCCGCCGTGGACCTCGCTGTGCGCGCGGTCAGGCTGGAGCCCAAAAGCTCGGGATTTGCAGGAACTCGTGAACGGGGTGCTGCGGAATCTCCAACGACGCCGGGAGGAATTTCTGGAGCTCGCGGCGGGCGGGGAATTCGACACGCCGCCCTGGCTCGCGCAGCGTTGGCGAAAGGCCTATGGCGAGTCCGCGGCCAAAGCCGTCGCCGCGATGCACATGCTGGAGCCGCCGCTTGATCTCTCCGTCAAATCCGACGCGGCGGGCTGGGCCAAGCGACTTGACGGCGTCGTGCTGCCCACGGGGTCGGTGCGGCTTCAGAGTCGCGTGCCAATCGCCGAACTCGACGGCTACGGAGAAGGGGAATGGTGGGTGCAGGACGCGGCCGCAGCCTTGCCGGCGCGGCTGCTGCGCGCGAAATCAGAGGAGCGCATTCTCGACATGTGCGCGGCGCCGGGCGGCAAGACCGCGCAACTGGCGCAAGCCGGCGCTCACGTCACGGCGCTCGATCGCTCAGCCGAGCGGCTCAAATTGCTTGCCGCAAATCTAAGCCGTCTGCAATTGCACGCCGACATCGCTGTTGCGGACGCGACAAGCTATTCCGCGACGCCCTTTGACGCCATTCTGCTGGATGCGCCCTGCTCCTCCACCGGCACGATTCGCCGCCACCCTGACGTCCCATGGACCAAGAAACCCGGCGATATAGATGGGCTGGCCTCGCTGCAGACCAAGATGCTGGACCGGGCGGCGACGCTGACTCGCCCCCACGGCAGAATTGTCTACTGCACATGCTCGCTGGAGCCTGAGGAGGGCGAACAGCAGATCGCCGCCTTCCTGCGCCGCAATCCAGATTTCAAACGAGATTCCATAGACCCTGAGCGGGAAGGCATTCCGCCGGAATTCGTCAATCCCGACGGCGACCTTCGCACCATGCCACAGATGCTCCCAAATCCCGATCCGCGCCTCGCCGGTGTGGACGGATTTTTCGCGGCGCGAATCATCCGGCGGGGGTAGCTGCGGCGCCGCCGCTTCATCGCGAATCGTCATTGACCGCTCAAGGCGGCGACGTTCAAAGCGGATATTGACGGCGAAAAGCCGAGCGCTTCACGTGCCTTATGCTTCACCTGCCTTGTATTGAAAAGTCTGGCTGAACCGCTTGACTCACGTCGTCGCAAAAGCCTGAAAAATCAGGGAACACTCGCTTTGCTTGGGAAAGATCACCGACGACGCGCCTGTGTCCCATGGCGTCAGTCCAGGAGTTTGGCACAGTTTTTTGCCTGCCAAGGCCCTGCATGGCTTCAACTTTCCGCAAAAACTGTATTATTCGCCGCCCTCATTTTTTCAGGATGGTCCTGGGGGGATGAACGCGAAATCAAGAGGAAAAGCGATGCAGGGCAATCGCATTTCAAAACGGTGTGAGCAATCTTGCGAGATAGGCTTCGTCCCATCCCGCTTTTTTGATTTTTCCACGCAGCGATCCCTTTTCGCTGTCTTTTTGCATGAGGTTCAAGGCCATATGGCGCAGGACGGCGAGATTATGCGGGGCGTTTCCCAGGCGACTTCTGTCCTGATCCTCGTTCATGACGACATCGAGCCGCCAGTGGAGCTGGTTTTCGACGCCCCAATGGGCGCGCGCAACCTCATTGAGGCGTTCGGGCGACAGCGGCGCGCTGAGCAGGTAATAAGCGGTTTCACAAGAGACTTTTCCGCCGATTTCCCGAGTGCGCTCCACCTTGCCCACGGCTTTCAGCCCTGGCCATTGATGTGTTTCCAGCAGCCGCGCGACATCCGTCGAAACCGTCGCCGTCCGCGTCTCGATGCGGCCGTGATCCGCATCGACGAGCGGCGCAGCTTTGGTGATCTCGCTGGCGGGATCGTCGAGAAACAGCACGACGTCGCGATGCAACGTTTCCTGATTGCCCTTCAAAGCCAGAGCATAGACGCCACCCTGATCGACGATCTGCTGGGCGATAGCGCGCTGGCAGTTGAGCGCATCCGCCGTCACGATTGTCCCCTTTAACGTCAGCATTTCTACGAGTTTTGGCACAGCGGTGATTTCGTTCGACTTGGCGTCCGTGGCGATCTGCGCCAGCACCAGGCGCTGTTCGCAGCCCCAGGCGCTGACCATGTGCAACGGCGACTTGCCGCTCGCCTTGTCGAAGGAACGGCGCAGAACCTTGCCGTCTATGGCCACGACGCCTTCGCATTGCTTGGAAAACCCTTCCATGAACCGCGAAAACGCCGCCCGGAACTGCTCCGGATCGAGCATGCGAAAAAGCCGGCTGAACGTGTCGTGGCTCGGCACGCCGTTCTCGAGCTTGAGAAATCCGCGCAAAAATAATTCTTTCGCTTGGGCGAACAGCCCCATGTCCACTGAGCCCTGGCTCCCGCACAGAACCGCGCATAGCGCGATGACCAACATCTCGTGAAAGTCGTGCAGCGCCGCGTTCCCCGTGCGCGGATCGTCCACCCCGTCCCAGCAGGCGATAAACTTCTTCAAAACATCCTCCCCGGCGCGAATCGTCGCGTCAGGGTAAATCCATTTCAATCAAAGCCGACATCGCGTCACTCAAAAGTTCAAATGCGATTCCCCTGAAAAGCGATGTTAAAGCGATTGCTTATGGTAGGCGCTGCGGTTGGCGTGTTTTCCACTGGGGCGCTGGCGAACAGCAGCGTGCCCGCCAACGGCTGCCCAACTTTTAGTCCCAACGCACTCGGCGCTATTACATCCGCGCTCAAGACAGCCATTGGTCAGGTTCAAGGAAATCTTGGTCTTGGTCTTAATATGTGGGCGACATTGGTCGCCGCTGATGGCACCGTCTGCTACGTGGCCAACTCCAGCGGCGACGCAATTCAGGGGCAGTGGCTGGCCAGCCGCGTGATTTCCGCTCAGAAGGCTTTCACTGCGGCCACGCTCAGCCTCGGCCCGACCTCGAATTCGGGTTCAGGAACAAAGCTGTCCAGGGGAGCTCTGGCGCTTTCGACCGCGAATCTCTATTCGGCGGTCCAGCCTGGCGGCAGCCTGTTCGGCTTGCAGGCGAGCAATCCCGTCGCCGCGGATAGAGCTTACGGCGACACTCTTACGATCAGCGGTGGAGTCGGCACCAACACCGGCCCCACAACCACCGCGAACTACGGCACGGCCAACGATCCCATGATCGGACAGGTGATTGGCGGCATAAATGTCTTCGGTGGCGGTCTTGCGCTCTATACTGCGGGCGGCGTCAAGATTGGCGGTCTCGGCGTCAGCGGCGACACTTTCTGTACCGACCACCTTATCGCCTGGCATTTGCGTCACAATTTGGGGCTGGATCACCTCGGCACGATCGCGGGCGTATCGGGCGATACGGCGCATCCGGACAACATTGTCTTTGACATCACCAATGGCGTGAGCGCTTCGGGCTGGGGCCATCCGGCCTGCGCCGGCAGCTCGAACACCAATGCCATGAACATTGCTGGGGCGCTTCCTCCCGTCAGCAACTAACTGCCCAGCGACTATTTTATTTCGCGAAAAGGACGCGCTCCTGTCGCTCTCAATGAGATGCAGCGGCGCGTTTTCTTGTGTCGCGGACCAATTGGCTGCGTTGCGCGCAATGGATTCCTGAAATCGGCGCTTTTCGCCGATGTTGACCGGTTTCATGGGTCGCCGTGAGCCGGGCTCCCTTCGAGGGGCCTTTCGGCGAGGCGGTTTTTCCCCTAAAGCTCGCCGAGCCATCGCCCAGAAGGAGCTGCGGAAAAATGATCGGACGTCTTAATCACGTCGCCATCGCTGTCGCGGATATCGAAAAGGCCTCGAAAGTCTACGCCTCGACGCTCGGCGCGAAAGTCACCACGCCGGAGATCGTCGCGGAGCACGGGGTGAGAGTCGTTTTCGTCGAATTGCCAAACACCAAGATCGAATTGCTGGAGCCCTATGGGGAAGCGTCGCCCATCGCCGGCTTTGTCGAGAAAAACCCGGCAGGCGGGATTCATCACGTATGTTACGAAGTTGATGACATCATCAAGGCGCGCGACCACTTGAAGAGCGAAGGCGCCAGGGTGCTTGGCGACGGCTCGCCAAAGATCGGGGCGCATGGCAAGCCCGTTTTGTTCCTGCACCCCAAGGACTTTTGCGGCACGCTGGTCGAACTCGAACAGGCGTGACCTTCAGAGGAAGGCGACCCCATGCCAATTCAAACCTCTGTGGCGGTGGCGGTCTATTTCACCATGTGGTGGATCGTGCTTTTCGCCATCCTGCCGCTGGGCGTGCGCTCGCTGCACGAAGAAGGCGACACGCCCGAGGGGTCGGATCCCGGAGCCCCGGTAGCGCCAATGCTATTGAAAAAGGCCGCGCTCACGACAGTGGTTTCAGCCGTGTTGTTTGGCGCCTTTCTCGTCGTAATCAAGCTGATGGGCTGACAACCCCCTCCGCAGGCCGGCCAGCTTTCGGGGTTTCCTTCCTGATCAAAGCGCGCTAAACGGCCCATTCGTCATGCGGCCGGCCTAGATCTGCAAATAACGGAATTTTAAATGACTGAACAAGGATCGCCAACGACCCCTGCCTCCTTCAAGGGCGTGCTCAAAGGCAAGAAGGGCCTTATCCTGGGCGTCGCCAATAATCGTTCGATCGCCTGGGGCATAGCCAAGGCAGCGAGCGATGCAGGAGCGGAATTGGCGCTCACCTATCAGGTCGAGGCGCTCGAAAAGCGTGTGCGCCCCTTGGCGGCCGAGCTTGGCGCGACTGTCGTCGGACGCTGCGATGTGTCGGAAAGCGAGACAATCGACGCGGTGTTCGCCGAGGTCGAGAAGCTCTGGGGAAAGCTCGATTTCGTCGTGCATTGCCTCGCCTTCTCCGACAAGGATCAACTCGACGGCCGATATGTCGATACGACTTTGGAGAACTTCAACCAGTCGCTGGCGATCTCATGCTTCTCGTTCACCGCCATCGCGCAGCGCGCCGAAAAATTGATGACGGATGGCGGTTCGCTGCTCACGCTGACCTATTACGGCGCCGAAAAATGGATGCCGCACTACAATGTCATGGGCGTCGCCAAGGCGGCTCTGGAAGCCTCGGTGCGCTATCTCGCCGCCGACCTCGGCGTGAAGAATATTCGCGTCAATGCGATTTCCGCTGGCCCAATCAAAACGCTGGCGGCGTCGGGAATCGGCGACTTCCGCTATATTCTGCGCTGGAACGAGTATAACTCGCCCCTGCGCCGCGTCGTGACGATCGAGGAGGTCGGCAAATCCGCCGTCTATCTCTTGTCGCCGATGTCGCGCGGCGTGTCTGGAGAGGTGCTGCATGTTGACGCGGGGTATCACGTCGTAGGCATGATGAACCCCTCCGCGGCGTCTAAAATGGCGGATCTTCTTGCGCTTCTGCCGCAGGAGAAATGACGCGCGCTGAACCTCCTGGGAAAGCGGATCACTTGATCTGCGCCCCCGTTATGCGCCAAGCTGCGTCTAATGCTCCGCGATGTCGACCTTCTCAGAGATCTTATGCTGGCTCTGGAGCCCGTCGAGCGCTCGCCGCCCGAACCGGTGTTCCTGGAGATGAACGAGATGGCGCAGGCTCTGGGACAATCGCGCGAGACCATCGGCGCGCATCTGGACCTGCTGCTAGAGCAAGGATTTATCGATGGACCTGGCGTTTATTACGACGCATGGCTATTCCGGAAGCTTACCCCCAAGGGCCATGCGCTCGCTGACAACATAAGGGATGCGCAACGCTGGATCGAGATCAAGCGGACCTATTCCTTCGCAATCGAACAATGAGGCCCCGGTACGGATGGCGTTAGGGGCGCAACTGTTCTAACGTCTTTTCTTACGCCTCGAACCTCTCAGCAGGCAAAACTCCAAGTGACATTTTTCGCCACCAGCCCGGCGCTGGCCCGTGCGCTCGACGAGCGCAACTACAATGATCCTACCCCCGTCCAGTCGGCCGTGCTTACGCCAGATGCGGAAGGGAGGGATATTCTCGTCTCGGCGCAAACCGGCTCCGGCAAGACGGTGGCCTATGGCCTCGCCATCGCCGAAACCCTCATGTCAAAGTCCACAACGCTCGCGCCAGCCGCCACGCCGCTTGCGCTGATCATCGCGCCAACGCGGGAACTCGCGTTGCAGGTGCAGCGGGAGCTGGAGTGGCTGTATCAATATGCGGGGGCGCGGATTGTCTCCTGCGTCGGCGGAATGGATTCCAGGCTCGAGCGGCGGAAACTCAGCGAAGGCGCGCATATCGTCGTCGGCACGCCGGGGCGGCTACGCGATCATATCGAACGCAACGGGTTCAACACATCTGGGCTCAAGGCTGTCGTGCTCGACGAAGCCGACGAGATGCTGGATCTTGGCTTTCGCGAAGACCTCGAATTCATTCTGGAGACGACGCCCAAAGAACGGCGCACGCTGCTGTTTTCCGCGACAATGCCCAAGGGCATCGCCGCTCTCGCCAAACGCTACCAGCGCGACGCCTTGCGCATCGAGGTCGTGGGGGGCGCGCAGGGCCATGCCGACATCGAATATCGAGCCATCCGGGTGGCGCCGAAGGAAACAGAGCACGCCGTCGTCAATCTGCTTCGCTTCGTCGAAGCGCCCACGGCGATCGTCTTCTGCAACACGCGTGAAGCCGTGCGCCATCTGCAGGCGATCCTGCTGGAGCGGGGCTTTTCGGCCGTGCTGCTTTCCGGCGAACTCAGCCAGCATGAGCGCAACCAGTCGATGCAGGCGCTGCGCGATGGACGCGCGCGAGTCTGCGTCGCGACCGACGTCGCGGCGCGCGGCATTGATCTGCCCAATCTTGGTCTTGTGGTCCACGCCGAACTGCCGAATGACGCCGAGACCTTGCAACATCGCAGCGGTCGGACCGGACGCGCCGGACGCAAGGGCGTCAGCGCCTTGCTGGTTCCCCCGGCGCGCCGCCGGCGGGCGGAGATGTTGCTGCGGGACGCCGGGGTGCGCGCACGATGGAGCGGCCCTCCGACGGCGGAGGAGATCGTCAAGCTGGATCAGGAACGCCTGCTCCACGACCCCTTATTGACGGAAGCGCCCTCTGACGACGAGATCGAAATGGCCCGTTTGCTGCTGGCGGAGAGAAGCGCCGAGCAGTTGGGAGCGGCTTTGGTCAAGCTCTATCGCTCGCGCCTCCCCGCCATAGAAGACGTGGTCGACCCGGGCGTCGGCCCGGAGCTGCGGGAACCCCGGGACGCTCCCGGGCGCCAGGCGCCGACAAGAACCCCGAAGACCTCCGCCGCGCGCTTTCCAGAGGGGGCGGCGTGGTTCCGTCTCGACATCGGCCGCAAGAAGAACGCCGATCCCAAGTGGCTGCTCCCCATGCTGTGCCGCAAGGGCAATATCACGAGGCAGGATATCGGCGTGATCCGCATCTTCGATCACGAGACGCAATTCGAGGTCGCGGAGGCCGTTGCGGCGCAGTTCAGCGCCAATATGCGTCGACCTGGCGGCGAGCCCGTGAAGATTGACCGATTGCAGGAATTTCCCGGAAGCCCCAAAGGCGATGCCGCCCCTCAAGCGCGCCCAAAACCGAAACGCCATCCAAAAAGCGCGCGCTCATAAATAGGTCAGTCGACTTTACGCTGCGATTTGAGTTTGGCGCCCTCTTCGAGTTCCTCCCGCTTTCTGAAGCGCAGGACGGAACCCGGGGCGCGGTTGCGCGCCGTGATGCGAATTCGGCCAGTGCCCGTAAGCACGTAATGGCCGCGGCTGTCATCCCAACGCATGAGGTCGGCTTGAATCGCCGTCTGGCGCAGCACCATGGTCATGGGATCTTGGACGTGAGCGGGAGCGACGTCGCCATGGACGTCAACCTTCCTCAGCGCTTCGACCAATTTGGTTTCATGTGCGTCGGTCATGTCGCCCTAACATGGCGCCTATTGGCGGTTCCCGCAAGACCTTTGAGACGCCGATCCGGCAGCGGCCCTGGCCAAGATATGCGGGCAAATACAATGACGAGGCGCATAGCGGCCTAGCCCTCGCCTTATCTCGGGCTATGGCTCGCGGCTCCGCCACCCGGCCACATCCGCTTCAATTCGCTCCCCCGTGACGACATTGCGCCAGCCGTCAGCCGCCCGCCGGCACGGGAAGGGCAACAGATATGTCCCGTTATGATCCATGCAAAGCAGCTCTACGGGAGCGTCGTCCTGAGGATAGCGGTCGGCGATGAACTCGGCGACTCTGTCATTGAAAGACGTCAATATATTCAGCCTGTGTTTGGGGAGCGGATAACGCGCCGCCCGACACTGGCCGGGCGGATAGACTATGGCGACAGAAAGAGGCCGCCAGATGGCGGGAATGGACGCGAACGGCGCGACGACCTTGATTACGCATACTAAGCGCGATCGCCCCCGCGGCGCTACGCCGGATATGAAGATGGATCGTCAAGCATATTGGACTGTCGCCGAGTCATCTAATCGGTCGCCGCTCCAAAGCAAGCGGTCCGGAAAGATGCGACCACCGGCGCATGCAACGAACCCTCGATCGGCTCGGAAGCGAAAACCTCGTCTTGAAGGCCCTGGTTCAGGATTTCAACATGTATGCAATCCAATGCAAGCGAGCGCGAGGCGAGAATATGGTCGATCAGCGTCGGCCGGCCCGCGTGAATGACGCTGTAACGTCGCTCCGGCGGAAGGCGCGCTTCGAGCTGCCGCAGCAGGCGCGCGTCGTCCCTATGGTCGCCGAGCAGGATTCGCATTGGCGCCTCATGCTCGTCGGCGTTGAAGTCCCCGCATATGGCGATGCGGGCGCCCGGCTCGCAATTGAACAGGCTTTCGGCGAAAAGCCGCGCCTCCAAAGCCTGACCATTACTTTTCTGCGCGGCGAGAAACTGTCCTTCGGCGAAGGCCCGGCTTGAGGGACCCAGACTGGGCAGCGGGACAGGGCGTGGAGCTCGCAAGTGAAGATTTATCAAATGTAGGGGTGCGCGCCCCGGCGGGCAAACCCGGACATATAGCAGCGGCCTATCAAAGGTAATTTCGAGGGAACCAGACTCCGCGCCGCTCAGATGTAGGGGCGTCCAGCGCAATTTTGGCACGATGTCGTGATGAATTTGTCGTTGCTCACAGATCGGCCAGCGGCTCAATATTGCGAGATTGTGTACGTCGGCAGGCAAGACGCTTCCGGGCCTTGTGCTCGTCGCGCGCGAATAGGCCTCGAAAGGGCCTCCGGCCAGAAGCCTGTCGAGCGCAATGAAGCTGCGCTGGGCGTGGGCGGTCGCCTTCTGGGCTCCGATTTCCTGAAGGCACAGAATATCGGGACGAAGGTCATGCAATATGGGCTTCAATGCCGCGACGCGGCGCTTGAACTGCTCGTCGCGCGCGGCCGACCAATCAAGGTTTTCAAGATTGAAAGTCGCGACACGAATATCGGCGGTCATCAAGATTCATCATTTGCGAGACGGACGGAGCCTTCTGCAAAATACATAGCACAGCCGCATTGATTATCTCCGCCCGTCTTGCAAGGCGCTGCTAGAGCGCATCGGTGAATTCATTGAAGATTCCCCGCAGGTGAAGCGGATGTTCCAAAGCGACGGATACGATGTATCCTGTTACGGCGAAACGGGACGCCAACGATGGACAAAAGCTGGTTCGGGAACATCCTTTCATTGCTGCTCTTCATTCTGGCGGCTCTAACGCTGCAGCAGCTGTGGACGGGCTATCGACAAACGGAGGTCGTTCCCTATAGCGAGTACGCGAAGTTCCTTCTGGACGACAAGATCAGCGAGGTTGAAGTCTCGGACCAGTATGTGCGCGCGACGCTGAAGGAGCCGCTGAAGGACGGACGCAAGGAACTTGTCGCCGTCCGCGTCGATCCGACGATCGCGCAGGAACTGGAAACCGCCAAGGTGAAATTTTCTGGCGTCGCCCAACAGGGCTGGCTCACAGGCCTGCTCTCCTGGATCGTCCCGATGGCGATCTTCTACTTCATCTGGAGCCTGTTCGCGAGACGCGCCAGCGGCGGGATCGGCTCCCTCATGTCGATCGGTCAGAGCAAGGCGAAGGTCTTTGTAGAGAAGGACATCAAGGTCGGCTTCGCCGATGTCGCGGGCGTCGACGAGGCGAAAGAGGAGCTCCAGGAGATCGTCGCATTTCTGAAGGAGCCCGCAAGTCACAGTCGCCTTGGCGCGCGCATGCCAAAAGGCATTCTTCTCGTCGGTCCGCCCGGAACTGGCAAAACCCTTCTGGCGCGCGCGGTGGCGGGCGAGGCCGGAGTCCCGTTCTTTTCAATCAACGGCTCCGAATTTGTCGAAATGTTCGTGGGCGTGGGCGCGGCGCGCGTGCGCGATCTCTTTGCTCAGGCGAGAACCAGTGCGCCCTGCATCATCTTCATCGACGAGCTTGACGCGCTTGGCCGCGCGCGGGGCTTTGCAGGATTTGGCGGGGCGGACGAAAAGGAGCAAACCCTCAATCAGCTCCTCAGCGAACTCGACGGCTTCGACCCGACGATCGGCGTCGTTCTTCTGGCGGCGACCAATCGCCCGGAGGTTCTGGATCCCGCCCTCCTGCGCGCCGGCCGCTTCGACCGCCAGATTTCCGTCGACCGGCCCGACAAGAACGGCCGCGCGGCGATCCTCGAGGTGCATCTGAAAAAAATAAAGCTGAACGCCGACGCCGACCCCGCGCAGATCGCGGCCCTGACGCCGGGATTCACCGGCGCGGATCTCGCCAATCTCGTCAATGAGGCGGCGATGCTGGCGACGCGCCGGAAGGCGCAATCCGTTTCGCTTGAGGATTTCACCGCCGCCGTCGAGCGCGTCATCGCCGGGCCAGAGAAGCGCAAGCGGCTCATCAACGCCAAGGAGCGGCGCATCGTGGCCTTCCATGAGATGGGGCATGCAATCGTCGCGATGGCGTTGCCTGGCATGGACCCGATCAAGAAGGTCTCGATCATACCCAGAGGCATTGGCGCTCTGGGCTATACGATGCAGATGCCGACCGAGGATCGTTATTTAATGACGAGGAGCGAATTGCTGAACCGGATAACGGTTCTGCTCGGCGGGCGCGCAGCCGAGGTGGCGATCTTCAAGGAAGCGACAACTGGCGCCGCCGACGATTTGCAGCGCGCGACCGAAATGGCCCGCGCGATGGTCACGCGCTATGGTATGGAGGCCGAAATCGGGCAGGCGACCTATGTGTCCGACCGCCCGCGCTATCTCGACATGCCGGGATTCGGACCGCAACAGCCGGAGGCTAGCGAGGAGACCAGCGCCCAAATCGACATGGCGGTGCGCGGCCTGGTGCAACAGGCGTTCGACCGCGCGACAGCCATATTGAAGAACTGTATGGCGATACACCAGGAATCCTCCCTGCGCCTGCTGGAGAAGGAAACATTCGGGGACGAAGATCTTGCGCCGATACGGGACGCTGTGAAAGCAACCACCGCCACCAACGCGGAACATCCCTAGACTGGGGATCCTAAGGCGGCTCGCGTCAACTCAATAATGCGCCCGCCCCGATGAGCGCGGGTGTGGGATGCGTAATCACATAGGTGGGAATTTTATCGAGATAGCCGTGGAAGCGTCCCTTGCTGGCGAAGCGTGTCCGAAACTGTGATCGTTCGAGATATGTCAGCATCTGCGGCGCTATGCCTCCAGCGATATAGACGCCCCCCCGCGCGCCAAGCGTCAAGGCGAGATTGCCGGCGGCACCCCCAAGCATTGCGCAGAACAGGGCAACGGCCTGCTCCGTGCAGGGGTCGACGCCCCAGATCGCTGGATCCGCGATCTGAGCCGGCGCGTAGGACGAGCCCGGCGCCTCGGACAATGCGCAAAGCGCTTCATAGATGTTGACGAGCCCTGGTCCGGAAAGAAGGCGTTCCGCGGAGACGTGCTCATAGCGTTCGCGCAGATGATTGATAACGGCGCTTTCCCTCGCGTCATACGGCGCCATGGTGACGTGACCGCCCTCCCCTTCGATCGGCGTCACGCCGTCCTTTGTTGGAATTAATCCGCTCACGCCAAGGCCGCTGCCGGGACCGATGACGCCGATAGGGCAACCGGCGACCGGCGATCCGGCGCCAATTTGCTTGCGACTGGCTTCGTCGAGATGAGGAATGGAAAGGGCGTTGGCGACAAAATCATTGATCACGCGCAGCTCTTCCAGCCCCAGTTCTTTGCGCAGCGCATCGATCGAGAAGGACCAAGGGTGATTGGTCAGCGTCACCTGATCTCCAGTAATTGGCGCGGCGACCGCCAGCGCCGCTCTGGCGGGCCTGTCGACGCATGTTCGGGACAGATAGGCCTCGGTCGCCTCGGCCAATGAACGATACTCATTCACTCCGCAGCGCCAAGAGTGCGCGAGTGACCCGCCCAGCTCCACAAGAGCGAAGCGCGCGTTTGTGCCGCCGATATCCGCGACGAGGCCGAATTTGGTCATCAGTCTCACTTCCATCTTAGGAACGCTGGCGTCGCCAGATCATTCGCCGATCGAACGACACGCCGCCGACCTGCTTGCGGCCGCGGTTATGAAGCATGCATAGCTCCACGCCGGACTCCTTGCCGAGGTCTGAACGCCGTCTTCCCGACTGAACTGCTCGGACAATTCGTCGCTCCCGGGCGTAAAGGCCCGAACCGTCGCCATGAAATCATCGCCCCGTTGTAGCGCCGCTTTGTAAAGTCTTTCTCTATGCCTCGAACTCCATAAATTCAGCAGCCATAGCCGACCGTGACCTGGGTCAGGGTCGTGATCGCGCCAACAAGTCGACGCAGGAGCACGAGAAGGCGATCGAACTCCCGGTTCAGTCTATATTTAGTCTCACAGAGTTTTCCGCCCAATATTCAACGCTGTGCGCGCGGCCAAGTGACGCAAGCTTCGACTATGGCGTTCAAGGCGTCAGCGCATCACTAGATATGCAGAGCGTGGAGAGAGCGGCGCTTGTACGCTCAAGATAGGGCTTAATCTTCATGGCCCGCAACAATGTCACCGTAATGTCACGATAGGTCACTAACCTCTGGGCAATAGGCGTTGAATATGAAAAGCGGCGGCATTCAAAATTCCTCCAAGTCGACGCAAGCACACGCTGCGGTGAAAGAGTCCCTGCAAGACCGCATGCTCGTGTCCGCCAGCAAAACGCCGCGGTCAATATCGGCGCCCGCACTGATCTTATCCGCAACGGCGGAAAGAGCGGCCACGGACAATTCATATGCATCGAAGGCGTTCGGCGACATTCTCGACAGAATGCTGCATGCGGGACTAGCACGCTTCACCAGCGGCGTCTCCCCCGCAGCCTTGGCCGCCGCTTATTGGGATTGGGCTGCGCATCTTGCCGCGTCGCCCGGAAAGCAGTTGCAACTTGCCGACAAGGCGATGCGAAAGGCGGCGCGATTTACCAATTACGCGGCGCGCAATGCATGGCGTGATGGCGACGCGGCGCCCTGCATCGAACCTCTTCCTCAGGACAAGAGGTTCCTCAACGACGCTTGGCGCCACTGGCCCTATAACCTGCTTTATCAAGGTTTCCTGCTCAATCAGCAATTATGGCACGATGCGACCACGGACGTCGGCGGCGTCACCAAGCGGCACGAAAACATCGTAGACTTTGTTTCGAGGCAATTGCTCGATATTTTCTCGCCCTCAAATTATCTGGCCACCAATCCGGAAGCGCAGCAGCGTACGTTGGAACAGGGAGGCGCCAATCTCGTTCGCGGATTCGAGAATTTCCTGGAGGATCTGGAGCGCTCTGCGAGCGGCAGAAAGCCGGTGGGCGCCGACGCATTCACCTTAGGAGAGGTGGTCGCGGCAACTCCCGGAAAGGTGATCTTTCGCAACCGTCTGATCGAGCTGATCGAGTACTCGCCCGCAACGGACAAGGTGCGACCGGAACCGGTGCTCATCGTGCCGGCCTGGATCATGAAATATTACATTCTCGATCTATCGCCGCATAATTCGATGGTCAGATATCTGACGCAACAAGGGTTCACGGTATTCATGATTTCATGGAAGAACCCGAATCAGAATGACCGGGATCTTGGAATGGAGGACTATCGCGAACTTGGCGTCATGGCCGCACTCGACGCTATCGAAACCGCTTTGCCACAATGCAAGACGCATGCGATCGGCTATTGCCTCGGCGGCACGCTTCTCTCGATCGCCGCGGCTGCAATGGCGCGTGACAATGATCAGAGATTGCAGTCGCTGACTTTGCTCGCTGCGCAAACGGACTTCACTGAAGCCGGCGAACTGATGCTATTCATCAATGAAAGCCAGCTTCACTTTCTCGAAGACCTGATGTGGGAGCAAGGCTTTCTCGACACGAAGCAAATGGCGGGCGCCTTCCAACTCCTGCGCTCCAACGACCTTATATGGTCCTATGCGCAGAAGGCATACCTGATGGGCGAGCGCGAGGGCATGAGCGATCTCATGGCCTGGAACGCCGACGCGACGCGCATGCCATACAGGATGCACTCGGAGTATTTGCGACGCCTGTTTCTTAATAACGACTTGGCGGAAGGACGTCTTCATGCTGATGGCCGGGCCGTCGCACTGCATGATATTCGCGCGCCCATCTTCGCAGTGGGCGCGCAGAAGGATCATGTCGCGCCCTGGAAATCGACGCATAAAATACATTTGCTCACGGACACGGAGGTTACCTATCTCCTGACCTCGGGCGGACACAATGCCGGCATCGTGTCGGAACCGGGACGAAAGCGAGCGAGCTACCAGGTCAAGACAAAAGGCTTGGAAGACCGATATTCCGATCCGGACGAGTGGATCAGAAACACGCCACATAAGGACGGGTCATGGTGGCCGGAATGGGCGGCGTGGCTGGCGGCGAGGTCAGGCGAGCCTGTTTCGCCTCCCTCCATGGGCTCGGCTCTCTGCGACGCACCAGGAACTTATGTTCTCAAGGCGTAAGTCTCGCTGGTTTCAATCTCGGCAAACCTGTCGCCGTCATATTTGAGATCGAGGTTTCCGGCCGAGCGACCGCTCTAACTGCAGCAGTTGCATCGTTGTGCGCATTACCGTGTCAGGATTCAGGCTGATTGAATCTATCCCAAGGCGAACCAGGAATTCCGCCATCTCAGGATAGTCAGACGGCGCCTGGCCGCAAATGCCACAATGGCGTCCATTGCGGTGCGCGCCCTCCACCGCGAGGCTGATCATTTTCTTCACCCCCGCGTCACGTTCATCGAAATCGAAGGCGACGATTTCTGAATCTCGATCGACGCCTAGCGTAAGCTGGGTAAGATCATTCGAGCCGATGGAGAATCCATCAAAATGCTTCGAGAACTCGTCGATCAGCACCACATTGTTAGGTATCTCGCACATCACATATATTTCCAGATCATCCTTGCCTCGCTCGAGTCCAAGCTCACCCATCAGTGTGATGACACGCTTGGCCTCCTCGACGCGGCGACAAAATGAAATCATCAGCTTCACATTCACCAGACCCATTTCATCGCGCACCCGCTTCATGGCCGCACATTCAAGCGCGAAGCCTTCACGATAGGCAGGATGCGCATATCTGGAAGCGCCGCGAAAGCCAATCATGGGATTTGCTTCCGTCGCTTCGAAGGCGCGCCCGCCGAGCAGTGACGCATATTCATTGGTCTTGAAATCCGACATGCGCACGATCACGGGCTTGGGATAAAAGGCCGCAGCGATCGTCGCCACGCCTTCGGAAAGCCGTTGCACAAAGAAATCCGATGGGTAAGCGTAATGCTCCGTCAACCGCAGGATCTGGGCGCGCTCGCCGTCATCCGCGACTTTTTCCGGATGAATAAGCGCCATTGGATGCGCCTTGATGCTTTCCGTGATGATGAACTCCATGCGGGCAAGACCAACGCCGTCATTGGGCAACGCCGACATTGAAAAGGCGACTTCCGGATTTCCGACGTTCATCATCACATGCGTCGCGGGCCTCGGCAGGTTCGACAGATCCGTCTTTTCGACCGAAAATTCTATCTGGCCCTCGTAAACCTTGCCGACGTCGCCCTCGGAACAGCAAACGGAAATAAGCTCGCCCGTATGGATGACGCGAGTCGCCGAGTCGGTTCCGACGATCGCTGGAATGCCGAGCTCCCGCGCGACAATCGCGGCATGGCATGTTCGTCCGCCCCGATTGGTGACGATACCGGCGGCCGATTTCATGATCGTTCCCCAATCAGGGGAAGTCGTATCGGCGACGAGAATCTCGCCCGGGATGAATTGCGCTATTTCGCTCAGATGCTCGATGACGCGGGCTTTGCCGAATGCGATCTTCGCGCCGACCGCGCGACCTTCGATCCGGACGTCACCGTGCGACGTGATGCGATATTCCTCGATGAAATTCCGGTTGCGTTGCGACGCCACCGTTTCAGGACGAGCCTGCACGATATAGAGACGCCCATCCACGCCATCCTTCGCCCACTCCACATCCATCGGTCGGGCGACGCCAGCTTTTGCGCTGTAATGCTCCTCAATCATGATCGCCTGCCCAGCCAGGGTAAGAACCTCGGCGTCCGAAAGGCAGAATCTCTCCCGCTCCTTGTTGTCCGTGGGAATATTGCGCGTTGTCGCCAGCGCGCCGTCGGAAAAGATCATCTTGATCTTTTTCCCTCCGAGCGTACGCTTGAGAACAGCCGCTTTACCCTGCCGATAGGTGGTCTTGAATACATAGAACTCGTCGGGATCAACAGCGCCCTGAACGACATTCTCGCCAAGACCGAGCGCGCCAGTAATGAAGACGACGTCTTCAAAGCCGGTTTCCGTGTCGATCGTGAAGATTACGCCCGACGCCGCCAGATCCGATCGAACCATTTTCATGACGCCGACCGAGTTGAACACCTTAAAGTGATCGAACCCGTTGTCGACGCGATAGCGGATCGCACGATCCGTGAACAGGCTCGCAAAGCACCGCCGCACGGCGTCAAGGACGCTCGCCTCGCCACGCACATTGAGGTAGCTCTCATGTTGTCCGGCAAAACTGGCGTTCGGCAAATCCTCGGCGGTCGCCGATGACCGCACGGCAACCGACAGTTCTGGCCCATATTGCTTCGTCAATTGCCCGAGAGCATCACGAATTTGTGTGTCGAGATCGGGCGGCAAAACCGTGCCGTAGACGATCTCTCTGGCCCTTGCGGCGCGGCGCGCCAGATCAGCGAGGTCCGAAACATCGAGTCCATTGAGTGTTTCCCGCAAGGCAGACCACACACCCGCACACTCGAGAGCATATCGGTAGGCTTCGGACGTTATTGCAAAACCGTTGGGAATGGAGATTCCCGCAGGAGTTAATTCCTGGAACATCTCGCCAAGGGAGGCGTTCTTGCCTCCAACCAAGGGCACGTCATCAATGCCTATTTCGGAGAAAAAACGAATGCATCTGTTGGACACGGCATCGCTTCCTTCCGTCATTGGATTGACAGCTCGGTCTCTTGCGGCTCCAACGCCAAAAAGGCGAAAGCGCAACGGTTACGCGCTCCGCAATCGGGACAGGCTATCGAATAGCAGGAAGCAAAATGTACGACGCTTTCTGAAATTGGAAGGCGACAATTCGACGCTCACGCTCATGCTGGAGTGAAAACGCACGACCGGCTATCCAATAGGCACGAATGAATAGAGATCTGGCCGACAAACGCCATCGGCGAGCGCGCAGCATTTGCTGGCGCTCACCGACGCTTGGCTTCCCCGTTAGGCAGCCGGCGATCCTATTAAAGGAAACCGACGTGTCCGCTATTTCGATTTGATGTCGATCTTTTTCTCGGCCTTCTGCGCCTCAGCGGTTTTCGGAAGCCGTATAGTCAACACGCCCTTGTCGAAGGCGGCCTCGATCTTATCGGCGTCCACGCCGTCCGGCACCCGAAACGCTCGCTTGAAAGAGCCGTAGCGTCTCTCGGAGAAATAATAGTCCTTCTCCTTTTCCTCTCTTTCGTCCTTCTTTTCGCCACTGATCGTTAGGGTTCCGTTGGACAGCTTTATCTCGACATTCTTGTCGTCCAGGCCGGGAAGCTCCGCAGTGATCGCATATTCCTTTTCCCGTTCGACAAGATCGACGGCCGGGATCGCCGCCACGCCCGAGAAAAAGCGCTCGAACGGTTCAAAATCGGCGGGCTTCTTCCACGACGGCAGATCATTGAAGAGATGGTTTATTTGACGCCTGAGATGCCCGAACGGATGCCATTCCAGCAGATCAGCGTAGGACGACGGAGCGGCCGACCCCGTTTTCACGGGAACCTTGGTTTCCTTTTCCGTCATATTCGTCTCCTGATGTTTGCAAGAACCTAAAGGCGCCAGCCGCGCGCCCCCCTTCTTGACAGATTTTCCCTGAGCGGAATCAAGGCTATCACGCTCCCTCCGCCCACAAATAACCCTTTCCGGGCATGGTTTTAGATGGCTACCTGGCCTGACTTCGCAAGTGAGGCAAAGAGCCGCGCGAGGAAAAAACATCAGAGTCATGATGATGTCACAGAAGGAGCTGACCAGCGAGAAGGCGGCTCCGCGCTTTGCCGACCGCGAGAGGCGCCAGAAAAATCAACATCCGACCGTGAAGGATGACCGCATTGCGCAAGTCAAACGCAAGCGGCAATATACGGGAAATTCCACGATGCTATGCGTTGGGGGCGCAACATATGGCTGATGACCGCAACGACGAGCCCTACGCGTCCGATGTCGACAGAGCAGTGAGGATGTTTGGCGCGGATCGCACGCGGCTTATGGACATTGTCCAGGAAGCGCATCGACGGCTCGGCTGTCTTGATGAAGCGGCGATACTTTCGATAGCTGAGTGCCTCGGCGTTCATGCCGTCGAGATCAAGGACATGGTCTCCTTTTACGCCTTCCTCAACCGTGAGCCGAAGGGTCGCTTCCACATTCGCTTTTCGGGAACTCCCGTCGCGCTCATGAAAGGCGCGGGTGAAGTCGTCAAGGCGTTTGCCGAAGTTACGGGCGCTGAAGTCGGCAATACCTCCGCCGATGGCGAGTTCACTCTGGACTGGGCAGCCGATCTTGGCATGGCGGACCAGGAGCCATCCGCGCTTATCAACGGCGGCGTCGTCACAGAGCTGACGCCCGCCGATGCAGGACCAATCATCGACGCGCTACGTCGCAATCGCGATAAGGGCAACAGTCTGCCCCTGTTTCCTGGCGCCGACGCTGACGGCGCCGAGCTTCCACAGGCCAGGGTGGCGACGAATCTGGTTCGTTCCGGCCCAATTTTATTCCGTGGCGGCGAATGCGCGGCGGCGTTGGCCACGGTGCTCCGGCTTTCGCCCGAAGAGGTCATCAAAGAAGTTACCAGGTCCAAGTTACGCGGGCGCGGCGGCGCGGGCTTTCCGACGGGTCTGAAGTGGCGGCTATGCCGCCAATCCGTTGCGGAAAAGCATTACGTCGTTTGCAACGCTGATGAAGGCGAGCCTGGAACCTTCAAGGACAGGGTTCTGCTGTCGCTCGCGCCCCATCTTGTCTTCGATGGCATGACCATCGCCGCCCATGCCCTCGGAGCAACGCAGGGCGTCATATATTTGCGGGGAGAATACGCCTATCTTCACGATCCATTGTCGCAGGCGCTAAAGGAGCTGCGCGACGTTGGCCGCCTCGGCGAGAATATTTGCGGCGTCAGGGGATTCAACTTCGACATTCGCATTCAACTTGGCGCCGGCGCTTACATTTGCGGCGAAGAATCCGCGCTTATCGAGTCGCTTGAGGGAAAACGGGGATCCCCGCGCGATCGCCCCCCCTTTCCCACTGACCGCGGCTATCTCGGTCAGCCGACCGCCGTCGACAATGTCGAGACCTTTGCCTGCGTCGCCCGCATCATGGAGCATGGCGCAGCGTTTTTTGCGAGCTTCGGCACGACGGAGTTGACCGGGGTGAAACTGCTCAGCGTTTCCGGCGATTGCCCTCGGCCCGGCGTGTACGAATTGCCCTTCGGCGTGACGGTCAATGAACTGCTCGATATGGTCGGCGCGCCGGAGGCGAAATTCGTGCAAGTCGGCGGTCCGTCGGGGCAGTGCATAGGGCCGAAGGATTATGGACGTCGCATTGCATACGAAGACCTTTCGACCGGCGGGTCCATCATGGTGTTTGGGCAGAACCGCGACGTTGTGGAAACGGCGCTGCAATTCACGCGCTTCTTCGTCGAAGAATCCTGTGGGTGGTGCACGCCATGTCGCGTGGGAACGACGATTCTAAAACAGACTCTGGAGAAGATTCTCCACGGCAGAGGCACGCTGTCCGACATCGCATTCATGGAAGGATTTGCGGGCACGGTCATGCGCTCCAGCCGCTGCGGCCTCGGTCAAACGGCGCCAAATCCAATTCTGAGCACCATGCGTAATTTCCCCGAAGCCTATGAAGCGCTTCTGAAGAGCGATGAATTCTTGCCCCGCTTCTCGCTTTCCGAGACCTTGAGGGCGGCAGTTGAGGTTCAGGGACGAGAATCCCTCGCGGCGGAGGAATAGCATGCGGCAGGAAGAGGTCATATTCACCGTCGACGGCGTCATCGTCAGAGCGAAGACAGGACAGACGATTTTGAGCGCCTGCGACTCGGCGGGCGTCTATATTCCGCGACTTTGCCACCACCCGGATCTGAAGCCGGCAGGGCATTGTCGACTTTGTGTCTGCAATATCGACGGGAGACGCGCCAGCGCCTGCACCATGCCGGCCGCCAGCGGAATGGTTGTGATCAGTAACAATGATGAGCTGAACGACGACCGCAGAGCCGTCCTTGAAATGCTTTTCGTGGAGGGCAATCACTTCTGCCCCACATGCGAGCGAAGTGGCGATTGCGAATTGCAGGCGCTCGCATACAGGCTCGGTATAACCTCACCCTCACTCCCCTATCAATGGCAAAGACGCGAGCTGGACGCGACGCATCCGGATGTTTTCATTGATCGCAATACCTGCGTGCTATGCTCCCGCTGCATACGCGCGTCACGTGACGTCGACGGAAAATCGGTATTTGGCTTCCATGGTCGTGGAATCGGCATGCAACTTGACGTCGACTCAAACGCCGGCCTCAGCGAAACCACGCTGTCGGCGATTGATAAGGCCGCCGAGGTTTGCCCTGTCGGGTGCATCGTCATAAAACGGACGGGCTATCGAACGCCTGTCGGGAAACGACCTTTCGATGAAACGCCAATAGGCGCCGATATCGAGGCGCGGCGCACCGGCGCCAAGGACTGAGACCGAAGTCGACCGGATATTGCCAAGCGAGGAGCGGCGCCATGACGAAACCGAGACTGGCTACATGCTCCCTGGCGGGATGCTTCGGATGCCATATGTCACTGCTCGATCTCGACGAACGTCTGGTTGAACTCATCGACCTGATTGATTTCGACAAGTCGCCGCTCGACGACAAAAAGGGATTCGACCAACCCGTGGACATTGGGTTGATCGAAGGCGGCTGCGCCAACGAGCATAATGTTCACGTGTTAAAAGAGTTCCGAAAGAACTGCCGCATACTGGTTTCCGTCGGCGCCTGCGCTCTCACCGGCGGCGTGCCCGCGATGCGCAATCTGATGAGCCTGCGCGAATGTCTTGAGGAAGCCTATCTCAATGGCCCGACGGTGGATGGCGACGGCGTCATTCCTGGCGACGTGGATCTTCCGCTGTTGCTCGACAAGGTTTACCCGTCGCATGAAATCGTCAAAATCGATTATTTTCTTCCCGGCTGCCCGCCATCCGCGGATGCAATCTGGACGTTTCTCAAGGCGCTGCTGACGGGGCAGGAGCCAACGCTGCCCTATCACTTGCTGAAATATGATTGATTTCGTTTGTTTGATCGCGCCATCTCGAGGAAAACAGCATGAGCGTCGTCGAGACAAAACAAGTACCACGGAAGATCGTTATCGACCCCGTCACCAGAGTGGAGGGTCACGGCAAGGTGACAATCCGACTCAATGACGCCGGCGAGGTAGAGGACGCGCGCTTCCATGTCGTCGAGTTTCGTGGATTCGAACGCTTCATTCAGGGACGACCATATTGGGAGGTGCCCGTCATCATCCAGCGCCTCTGCGGCATATGCCCGGTCAGTCACCACCTTGCAGCGGCGAAGGCGATGGATCAGATCGCGGGCGTCGACGCAATTACCCCGACGGCGGAGAAGCTGCGTCGTCTGATGCATTATGGACAATTGCTGCAATCAAACGCCCTGCACATTTTCCATCTCTCTTCACCCGATCTGCTCTTTGGTTTCTCCGCGCCGGTCGAACGGCGCAACATTGTCGCCGTGCTTGAGCGCTATCCCGAGATAGGAAAATGGGCGATATTCATCCGGAAATTTGGCCAGGAAGTCATAAAGGCGACGGGCGGCAAGAAAATTCATCCGACCAGTGCGATCCCCGGCGGCGTCAATCAGAATCTCGACATCGAGAGTCGAGACTCCTTGCGTAAGGACGTCGATCAAATTCTCTCATGGTGCATGCAGGCTCTAGAGAGGCTAAAGGAGGCCATAAGCGAAAGGGAGGCGCAACATCGTGATTTTGCATATTTCGAATCCAGTTACATGAGCCTTGTCCGCGCGGATGGAGTCATGGATTTGTATGACGGCGTATTGCGCGCCATTGACTCCAATGGACAGATCATATTCGACGGCGTTGCGCCCTCTTCCTATCAGGACCAGCTGATCGAGGAAGTCCGCTCATGGACCTACATGAAGTTCCCGCATATCCGATCGCTGGGCAGGGAGCACGGATGGTATAGGGTGGGGCCTCTTGCACAGATCAATTGTGCGGCGTCGGTCGACACGCCGCTTGCTGAGGCCGAGCGTCGAATTTTCATGGCTTCAGGAGCCGGGCGGCCTGTCCACTCCACGCTCGCCTACCATTGGGCGCGACTGATATGCCTGATCCATAGCGCCGAGAAAATTCGTGAGTTCTTGTTCGACGACGATTTGCAGGGCACGGATTTGCTCGTCAATGGGACGACGCGGCGTGGCGTGGGCATATCCTGTATCGAGGCTCCGCGCGGAACACTGATTCACCATTATGAAGTTGACGGCAACGATCAGGTGACACGGGCAAATCTTATTGTCTCGACTACCAGCAACAATGAGGCGCTCAACCGCGCGGTGCGCAGCGTCGCGAGAGACTACCTTTCGGGACACGACATCACCGAGGCGCTGCTAAATCACGTTGAGGTTGCGATCCGGGCATATGACCCTTGCCTGTCATGCGCCACTCATGCGCTGGGACAAATGCCGCTGGTCGTCACGGTTGAAGACGCGCAAGGCTCCGTCCTTGCGCAGCGGACAAAACAATGAGCGAAGCCATCTCCAGGGAGCCGCCGAAGCAGCTGTTGCTGGGCTATGGCAATCCGGGGCGTCGGGATGACGGACTTGGTCCGGCGGCCGCGGCCAGAATTGCCCAGATGGAATGGTCGGGCGTCGCCGTCGTTGATCCCTATCAACTTTCCATCGAAGATGCTCTCGACATAACTGCGCATGATATCATTTGGTTTGTCGACGCGACAAGGACTGGCCCAGAGCCATTCGAGCTTCGGCGCCTGGCGGCGAAGGAGACAATTGAATTTGACAGCCATAATTTGGACCCAGCAACTCTTCTCGCCCTTGCTATGCTCTATTTTGGGCGGGCGCCAGAGGCTTGGCTCCTTGGCGTCCGAGGCTATGAATTCGATTTTAGCGAAGGCCTTTCGCAACGCGCCAGAGCCAATCTTGACCTGGCGGTCGCGCTGCTGGCGCACAACATAAGCGAACGCATGGGCACCCCACGATGAACATAGGCATGGGCGAAAGGCGTAAGATAATCCTCCTCGTCGACGCCGATCCGCATGCCCGCGCCATCTTGCGCAACGCGCTCGAAGCAGCGGAATTCACCGTCGGCGAAGCTGCGAACAGCTTCGAAGGCGAACGCACGGTCTCGCGCGTGCAGCCGGACGCCGTGCTATTCGACCTGATGGAGGAGCATGACGTGGGCGGCATTTCAGAGGCCGCCCGGCTTAACGGGGCAGGCAATCATCCGCCTGTATATATTGTCAGCACTGCCGCGGAGGCGCTTGCGGGAGCGATCGGTCTGCGTGAACTTGGCGTCTCGGGCGTCTTTCTCAAGCCAATGGACATCCCGGTCATTGTGCAGACGCTCAAGACGCGGTTAGGGCTTCCGAAGCAACCCAGATGAAATTCGGTATGCGGCTTGATCGCTAATGAAATTGGAAGCGTGGAGGCGCGAAACTCACTCGCCACGGCTGAACCCTTCATGCCTTGGGTTGGTTGGCGTCGGAAGCGAGCCTCGGATTATCCGCCCGCGCCTTCTGCAAAGTCTCAAGCGCCTCGGCATAGAGATAATTCTCAACGCGAGCCTCAAACTCGGCGCCATCAGCCCCCAAAGCCAATCTTAGATGTGACTGGCGGTTGCGGTACAAGCCATTGCTGGCGGCGTTCCCTTCGCGAAGCAGCCCCTCCAGTTGCTTTAACTCCTCGCGAGCCAGAATCCAGTCCGCTTCACCAGAGATGTGGCTGCTTTCAGGCTCGGGAAATGCCTCGAGAATCGCGACTGTCAGCAGTTGCAATTCATGATTGGCGTCGCCCATGAGATCCATGATCTCGTCGGCCTGCAATCCCTTGCGGATTCCACTCTCTATTTCAGAAGCTAGAAGACGCAGCCGATTCGCCCCGAGACTTCCAGCCGCGCCGTTCAAAGCATGCGCGAGGTGTCGTGCTTCGCTTCGATTGCCCTCAATTAACCGCGCGCGCAGAGCTTTTACGTCATTCCCATGACGCTGCGCAAAGCGACGTAGGTTGCGCGGGTAATCTTTCAAATGAACAAGGGCCGTCGGGATCAATCTCGCGGCCAGCTCGGGAAACGCAATCAAGGCGTCTGAAGGAGGCTTGCCCTCGAAATGGCTATCGCGTGAACCAAGGACATCGATCGGCGCCCAGCGCTGCAAAACGCGACACAACTGATCGTGATCGACTGGCTTCGCTATGAAATCGCTCATCCCTGCGGCTTCGCAGGCGCGACGGTCTTCCTCAAGGACGTTGGCCGTCATCGCGATGATCGGGACACGCCTCCAATCTGGCGCGGCGAGCAACTTGCGCGTCGCGTCGACGCCATCCATTCTCGGCATTTGGAGGTCCATGAGAATAAGGTCATAGTTGGTCGCGCGGGCCTTAGCGACAGCTTCTATGCCGTCCTGCGCTGTGTCAATGATCAGACCCAACGAGAGCAGATGTTCCGTCGCCACCTCGCGATTGATGTCGTTGTCCTCGACCAGCAGGATGCGAACGCCTGGAGTGAAGCGCCGTTGTTCATGCTCTTTGAGCGACTCTGCGTCTGAAATGCGAGCGCCACCGCTCTTGCTTCGTGAAAGTGCGGCGGTAAACCAGAAAGTGCTGCCAACGCCAGGTTCACTTTCAACTCCAACGGCGCCGCCCATAAGACCGGCAAGACGCCGATTGATGGCGAGCCCAAGACCCGTTCCCCCATATTTGCGCGTTGTCGAAGCATCGGCCTGCTCGAAAGGTTCGAATAATTTTTCTTGAATTTTTGAATCAATGCCTATGCCGGTGTCCTGAACCTCGAATTTCACCTTGAGTTTATCATCCGGCTGCTCCTCCAGAAGCAACGCCCGCAATGTAATCGTGCCACGTTCTGTGAATTTGACTGCATTGTTCATATAGTTCAGCAGAACCTGGCGCAGGCGGGTTATATCTCCGTACAGATTAGCCGGCGTGTGGTCCACATCCACGATCAAGCGTAAGCCCTTGGCGCGGGCCGCCCCGCCAATGAGGGAGTTCAACTCGTCGAGCAGCTGGCCAAGATTGAAATCATGCTGCTCAAGTCTGAGGCGGCCCGATTTAATTTTGGAAAGGTCGAGGATGTCCGTGATCAGCGAGAGCAAATGCCGGCCTGCACTGGCGATATGCGCCAGGCGCTGCGCCTGTTGCTGTGACGTCGCCTCCCGTTGCAGGAAATGCGTGATTCCCAGAATTGCGTTCATGGGCGTGCGAATTTCGTGACTCATATTTGCGAGGAATGAACTCTTCGCCTCACTCGCCGCCTCGGCTCGCCTTCGTGCTTCGGTGAGTTCAACTGTGCGTTCGGCCACGCGCCGTTCGAGATCCGCGTTAGCGCGTAGGACCTCCTCCTTGGCGCGTTGGATTTCCGTTATGTCTTCCGCGAAGATTACAATGCCTCCGATGTCGCCATCGCTAGTCCGCCAGGGCCTTACCTCCCAGCGCAACCACTGCGCGACGCCATCGTGTCTTAAGAAGAGATCCTCGCTTTCGCGAACCACTTTACCCGTAAGGCCAAGCTTGTGGACCTCCTTCCATCTGTCCGGGATATTGGAGAATATTTCGTAATGTGATCTCCCGATTATGTCCTGATTGCCGAGAGCATAATCGTCTTTCCAGCGTTGGCTGACCGCGAGGTAACGCATTTCAAGATCAAACATAGCAAGCGCGGCCGGCGCGTGCTCAATGAAGAGATGAAGTTGCGCCTCCCTTTCAGACAGAATTTGCTCTATCTGCTTGCGATCGGTGATATCCTGGATGGTTCCATGAAGCTTGATGATACGGCCAGTCTCGTCTCGGCTAGCTTCACCTCTGAAAGTGACCCATCGGCGCACGCCGTCCGGCCGGATGACTTCGCCGTCGCATTCATAAGGGATGCCAGCCCGCCAACATTTTTCAACAGCGCCAAAGATGCGATCCCAACTCTGCGGAGCGAACAACGCGCGCTGTTCGTCCGGATAGGACGCTGGACCCAATTCAGGATTACGCTCGCAAATCTTGTATATTTCATCGGACCAAAATGCGCGGCTGGTCTGCGCATCCCATGTCCAATGGCCGAGCCCCGCCAGACGTTGCGCGTCCTTGAGCATCGCGGTGCTCTCCACAAGGGCAGCTTCAGCTTCCTTGCGCGCCTGGATATCTTCTACCGAGGCGATCACATGATCTTGGGAACTACCCGCCTGCTTAGCGAACGCCAAATTCACGTTGCACCAGAACAACGTTGCCATTTTTGCGAATATAACGCTTCTCAATTGGAGATATCTGAACCGCGCCCGCCACGGCGTGACGCCTCGTGTCAAGGCTTAATGCGAGATCATCCGGGTGAGTGACTTCTATAAAGGTCTTTGTCAGCAGTTCCTCACGGCTGTAGCCCAGAATTTCGCACAGCTTGTGATTGACACGCAGGAAGTCGCCCCGGAGCCCGACCAGAGCGACTCCTACCCCTGTGCCCTCGAATGCTGTCTCAAATTGGCTCTCGCTATTCGCCTGCGCTCGTTGGAGGTTTTCCTGAGACTGGCTGATCGCGTAGCCCATTATGGCGAACAGCATGACAGACGCAATAGATGAGGGGCTCTCTTTTGCGATCGAGAATTGCGGGGGCATGAAGAAGTACCACACGATGCAAATGCTGAGCGCGGTGCTGATCAAGCCGCCTTTAAAGCCGCCTATGTGTGCGCCAAGAAAAATGACCGGAAAGAAAAAGAACCAGACGAACGGCGTGACCCAAGGCCAAAACAACCATTGAAGCGCAAGCGCCGCCAATGGCAGTAGCGCGGCGATCACGAGACGCAGGTTCATTTTCGGTCCCTCGCTGGGTCAAAAGCGGGTTAAGCCGATGCAGGGCGCTTTGTCTTACAAATTCGCCTGTGGAGAGGCCGACCATCACGCGCCCGCCACCGCGACTAAGCTCAACGCTGATTTATGAGAACCAACACGTCAATCGCCATATCGCTCCGCTATGGCGACGAAGTCCTGAAAGTTTGCGAGAAACACGTCGACAAGTTCGGGGTCAAAATGCGTCCCGCGTCCCTCGGCGATAATCCTGCGGGCTTCATCAAGCGGCAGACGATCTTTATATACACGCCGGGAGATGAGCGCGTCGAAAACATCGGCTACTGCCATCAATCTCGCTGAAAGCGGTATCGCCTCGCCTGCAAGGCCGTCCGGGTAACCTCGCCCATCCCATTTCTCATGGTGCCAGTGGGCAATTTCCTTAGCGAGGGAAAGAAACTCGACGGGTTGCGCAATATCGCGTTCAGCGCGCTCAATAGCGTCGCTCCCCAGCTTCGCATGCGCCTTCATTACGACCCACTCATCATCCGTGAGTTTTCCGGGTTTGAGTAATATTTGATCTGGAATGCCGACCTTGCCGATGTCGTGCAAAGGCGCGGAGTGCGTGAGCAAATCGATGTAGCGATTGGTCAAGATCTTCGAGAAGCGCGGATGCTCCCGAAGAAGATTCGCCAGAAGCTGCACATAATGCTGCGTGCGGAGAATATGATTCCCTGTTTCCGTGTCCCGCATCTCGGCCAAATGCGCTAGCGCACGTATACTGACAAGTTGGGTCAGATCGTTTTCGGTCATGCGGTGCGAAACTTCCAGCTCAAGCGCCGCGTTCTGATCCTTGAGCCAATCTCGGGCGTGCTTAATTTCAATTTGGTTGCGCACTCGCGCAAGCAATACGGCTGGCTTGATTGGTTTGGAGACGTAATCGGCGGCTCCCGCCTCGAGTCCGCGTTCCTCGTCGTCCGGCTCGCCCAGCGCGGTGAGAAAGATGACCGGACTTTGAGATGAGCTCTTCTGGCGCAAATGCGCGAGGACGTCGTAACCGTCCATGCCCGGCATCAACACATCAAGCAGGATGAGGTCCGGTTCCGGCGATCTTTCCGCAATTTGCAACCCGGCTTCGCCGCTCCGGGCGACGAGCACGCGATAGCTGGGCTGCAGCAGCGCCGCAAGCGCGTCGAGATCTTCAACGGAATCGTCAATAACGAGTATCGTCGGGGTGAAAGCTTAAGTCATTCAAATCTCATTTTGTGTAAACTAGCTCACCATCGCACCTTACGGCTATAGCGCCAAGAGCCAATTTTATTTGTCGATCTCATGTTTACATGCGATTATTAAGATGTTCTAATCATTATAAGAATTTAAGTCTACAGCTTTTCTCCGCATCCACGACCCTTAAGGGTGCACTATATCGTCGCAGCGCCGCTCACTCGTCGTATGGACGAAGAAACTCCGTCCTCCGGGCAAGCTAGTTGCTTAGGTTCAATTTCGTCGAATCTCCCGCCCGTCGACACAAGCGAGGCGAAGCAGCCTTTGATTTTAATGCTAAAAGAGCTGCGGCCAAGATATGGAGCAGCGCAACCAAAGCGTGCGCCGGAATTCAAAGCGGACGCCGATAATAAAGAACCCACAAGGAAAGCCCGACCAGATGAGCGCCCTGAAAGCCGACGCGCCCGAGCCTCTGGCCCCTCCCAGGAGGCCGGCATATCGATCCTTATACCTACAAGTGCTCATCGCTATAGTCCTCGGAGCGGTGTTTGGCGCGTGGTTTCCAACTTCCGCAACCGAAGACTGGGTGAAAGCGCTCGGCGACGGCTTCATCAAGCTAATCAAGATGGCGATCGCGCCAATCATCTTCAGCACCGTCGCATCCGGCATAGCGAGCATTGGCGACGTCAAAAAGGTCGGCCGGGTAGGCCTCAAGGCCATGGTCTATTTTGAAGTCGCATCAACCTTCGCTTTGGCATTGGGACTGCTGGTTGGATTATTGGTCAGGCCTGGGGCAGGTTTTCCCGGCAAACCTGATGCAGCCGCGGTAACGGCCTATGTCCAGAAAGCCTCGCAGCATCATGGGATCGTCGACTCGCTGCTCCAGATCATTCCCAACAGTGTCGTGATGGCCTTCGCCGAAGGCAATATCCTGCAGGTACTGCTCTTTGCGATCCTCTTTGGCTTCGCTTTGACGAGCATGGGAGAAAGAGGAACGGCGCTGCGCGGTTTTGTCGACGATATCGGTCACGCCATGTTCGGCGTCATTGGTCTCGTCATGTATGCGGCTCCGATCGGCGCCTTCGGAGCGATGGCCTATACAGTCGGAAAGTTCGGTCTGGCCGCACTAGTTCCGCTGGGTTGGCTGGTGGGATCCTTCTATTTGACGTCGCTGCTGTTCATCCTTTTCGGCCTCGGCGCCGTCGCACGATTCGTCGGCTTCAACATTTTGCATTTCCTCGCCTTCATCAAGGACGAGATCCTGATCGTTCTCGGCACGTCATCTTCCGAAACCGCCCTGCCCAGACTGATGGAAAAACTGGAGCGGCTTGGCTGCGCGCCATCGATCGTCAAACTTGTCGTTCCAACAGGCTACTCCTTCAATCTGGATGGCACCAATATTTACATGACGCTCGCGACAGTTTTCATCGCACAAGCGCTTGGCGTCGAACTGTCCCTGGGGCAACAGGCCACGATAATCGGCGTGGCCATGTTGACATCCAAGGGAGCGTCTGGCGTCACAGGAGCCGGTTTCGTGACGCTCGCCGCAACGCTTGCCGCCGTGGATCCCCGGCTGACGCCGGGGATGGCGCTGCTGCTCGGGGTCGACAAATTCATGAGCGAATGCAGAGCGCTGACAAACCTCTGCGGCAATGGCGTCGCGGCCATTGTCATTGCGCGATGGGAAAACGAGCTTGACTATGAAAAGCTAAGGAAAGGCCTATCCAGCAGAACCTGATCAAAACGGCCCGTACGCGGGCTTGGGGTTCACAAAAGACACCAGAGCAAGTGTCAATCTGCCGCGGCCTATCGCACCGTGCCTGATCTCACAAGCCAGCTCAGCGAAATCCTCCGGGAATAGAGGCTAACGCCGCGTCAGCTCGCCCTTGAAATTGCGGCAACCCAACTTATCGCCGATGACAAACGAGATATGGAATGTTTGCGTGACATCGGGAAATTGGGCGCCCATCTGGAGCTTGATGCTTTTGGCAGGGGCTATTCGAGTTCGTCTCTATCTCGGAACTTTTCCCAACAATCGCATCAAGATCGATCAATCCCTCATCCGCGATCTGGCTGAGCGCAGGTTTCCGCCAGAATGATTCGATGCACGATTAATCTGGTTCAAGAACTTGGCGTCCAGACCATCGTGGAAGGCGTTGAGTTCCAAGCTCAACGGCATCGACTGCAAGGTCTGGGCTGCAACTAGGTTCAAGGCTTTCTGATCAGCGAACCCAAACCCTTTGACATATTGCTTGCGTATCCCCAATCGGTTTTCGGTCTCCCCTTTCTCCGGCCAGCGACCGCGGTTTCCTGACATCATTCAGTGAACACGCGACCATTTCGCGGATTTGCAGATAAGCCCACCGAACACGCAACCGGCGGTAGTCAGGGAATTTCCAGACAATGACATCATGCCGGTATAGGTCTTGCTGTCTTCCGGGTTGAAGGCTTTGCCCTTCCATTTCCCGTCGCCCTGCGGGGTCATATCGAAAAAGACGCGCTGTCCGATCCTGCCCGGACCGGACGGATCCTTGAGCCACGCGATCGAACCACAGAGGACGTCTCCACAACTATATATGCGAACTTGCGAGCGACCATTATCGCGTAGCCAGACTCCGGCGACGTCCTGAGAGATGGCGGCGCCCTGAGACGCCACATAAGTGGAGACGGCGACAATCACACGAAATTTGGATGAAGTCATAAGATCGTTCCTGTTTACATTCTTCATCGGGCCGATTGACGCCCTCCACACAGTAAAAGAGCGCGACGTCGCGGCGCCGCCACATAGCCTGCGAGGCATTTCCGGAACGGTCCCCATAACGACAATATACAGATCCGCCTGGACTTGCATCTGGACAGGAAAGGAGCGCCTCGGCTCGGCATTGCAGGCGCATCGGCATTCGCGGCAGCTATGACTGGCGACATTATCCTTAAGACGCGAAACGGGCGGCGACGAAGTGCAAATGTCGTTGACGCGATCAGGAGTCAGGCCGACATTTCCATGCCGCGCCTGAGCGCCTTTATGGCAATCCGGCCGGCGCCAAATGTCTGGAATAGCGGTTTATTCAGATTGAGTTCAGGCGCGTGAGGACAATCTCATGGCCGTAGATTCAACCTGAAAAGAAGGAGCGCTGTGATGAATAATGCCTTTGCAAAAATAACCCTCGCGGCCGGTCTCATAGTTGGGGCGCTGACGTTGAGCGGGGGCGGCGCGTCCGCGATGCCAGCGCTGGACCGGAGTGTAAGCGATGTCGCGGGAGCGACTGCAAATGTGGAGCAGGCACGCTGGGTATGCGGCCCGTACCGCTGCTGGTGGCGGCCGAATTATTACCGTCCTTATGGCGTCTATGGATATTATGGCCCACGGCGCTATTATGGCTATCGGCGCTGGAGGCGCTGGTAATCGTTTCATCTGGAAAGCCCCGGCGCAGACCGGGGCTTTTTTTCTGATCTCAATGGTGGGACGATTCGACGACAGTCCGCACTCGAGCCCACTTTGAGTAAAATCAGAATCCTCCCCGCCTGTCGCGGCGCGCACCCAATCAGCTAAGATCGAGTTTGACGCACAGCGTGAGATGCGCGTTTTAGCCGCGCCGTCATCGCACGCGCCAGCAGATAGGGAGTGAACACCAATATGGATGAAGGCCTCAGGCAGATTATCGCCCTGCTCGCGATAGCGATGACGGTGGCTATCGTCGCACGAAGGTTCAGGCTGCCTTATACGGTTGGTCTTGTGCTCGTCGGCGCCGCGCTGACCTTCGTGCATGTGGACGTCGGGCAGCATCTCAGCCACGACCTGATATTCGATCTCATATTGCCGCCGCTGCTCTTCGAGGCGGCGCTGGCGATACATTGGCGCGAACTGCGACGCGATCTCTTTCCAATTCTGCTTTTCTCGACGCTTGGCTGCGCACTGGCGACTGGCGCTGTCGCCGCAGCCATGACGACGATCATGCATTGGCCGATGGCCTCCGCGCTGGTTTTCGGCGCGCTGATCGCGGCGACCGATCCGGTCGCGATCATCGCCATGTTCAAGGACAACAAGATGGAGGGGCGCCTGCATCTCCTGATCGAAACCGAAAGCCTGTTGAATGATGGCGCCGCGGCTGTTCTTTTTGGCCTGAGCCTGGAATGGGCCCAAACGGGCGGCGAAGGCTGGACCGGGCTTGGCACCGCTTTCACGCTTCTGCGCGTTGTTCTCGGAGGCGTGGCCATCGGCGCGCTATTCGGGGGCGCGGCGATTCTGGTGGCTGGTCGAATATCGGAACATTTGATTGAAGCCGCGCTGACCACCGTAGTGGCCTTTGGCTCGTTTTTGACCGCGGAATATTTCCATTGCTCCGGCGTGCTGGCGACGGTGATGGCGGGACTGCTGATTGGAAATCTCGGTGTCTCGGCAGCGGGAACAAGCGCGTTCCTCACGGTGCGTGGGCGCGAATTCATCGTCTCGTTCTGGGAGTTTGCGGCTTTCCTTGCAAACTCCCTGGTTTTTCTGCTGATCGGCGTCGACACCGCCGAACTGCCATTTCGCTCATATGGAATAGGGATGTTGCTTGCGTCGGCGGGCATCGTGCTCGCCGGACGCGCGCTGACGGTTTATCCGCTTAGTCTCTTGCTGTCGCCAACACGCTGGGCGATTACATTCAAGGAACAAAACGTCCTCTGGTGGGGAGGATTGCGCGGCGCTCTCTCGCTCGCGCTGGCGCTTTCTCTTCCCGATACGCTCCCATTGCGCAACGACATTCTGGTCGTCACCTTCGCCGTCGTCGCCTTCTCGGTGACCGTGCAGGGATTGACCATGCCCGTCGTGCTGCGCAAGCTCGGCTTCTTAGCGAACCAGCGCCGCGCCATGATCGAGGCTGAACCCAAAGCCGGGCGCAGCCGCGACTAATGATGGTAGTGACCGCCGCCGCGTCCGTAATATCCAGCCCGACCGCCAGATCCCCCGCGCGCCCAACCGTTCCAGCCATAGGCGCCGCCCCAACCGTAGCCCGAGCGGAAAGCATATCCACACCAATACCACCCGGGCCCGTTCCAGGCGGAATCGTACCAGCAGAAATGGCGGCCGCCGAAAAGATAAGGATAGGCCGCGACTGGTGCGGCTGGCGCGACGACCACGGGAGGGGGGGCAACGACCCCATAGGGGTAAGGATATGCATATTGCGCCCGCGCGGTTGCCGTCAGCCCGCAAAGTGCTGCGACAAGTCCGGCGGCGGCGATACGGCGTAGGCTGTCGGACATTGGCTTTTCATCCCTTTCGCAACGCGTCGCGCTTTTGAAAAGCGACGGTCGCAATATGCGATTCGCGTCAACGAACATAGCCCAAATCGGGCCACACCCGTAAAGACGGCGCGGAGCCAAGATCCTGCCTGGCGCATATTCCTGCGGTAAGATCTAGCGGCCTTCCTTGGCGAAACAATACGATTTTTTCGAATTCTGGCGCAAGTTGAATACAAAGCCCCGTCAATGCAAGCGATTAGCTTGATTGTACGCGGTTAGGCCATACGTGGAATGATGGCGCAAATATCGCGTCGCATCAGGGTCTCACGCCCAAGTTCGGAGAATGAAGATGTCGGGGCGAACCTATCATGGCGGCGGACTGGCGTTACCCCTTCTCGTGGCGATCGGCATGGTCATGCTTGCGGTTATTTTCGTGCGTCAATTCGGCGATTTAACGGGCCCGTTCGCAGGCGGCTGAACTGGTAGATCGGGTCGCTTCCGCTGACATCGGATCACACGGAATTTGTGGTCCGCTCTATATATTTTGTCAGCTGGCGACGATGATCTAACGGCGTTCTCCCGGACAAGGACGACCAGATGCGCCTGAGGCAGCGCGAGCGAGACCAGGACGCGGCTGACTCAACCATCCGCCGGACAAAGGTTGTCCGTCTGCGCACAAGGGACGCGTTTCGAGGTTTTGCAGCAACTGCCTGAAGGCGTTTCTCTTTCGAAGAAGCTTCCTCATGGTCATGGGCGCGCTCTCCTTGTTCGCGTTCGCCGGTAACAGGCTTTAACAAGCGATTACGAAGCGTCCCGCCAATAGATGGATAAATCAAGAATCTTTCGGCATCGGGCCCCGCGCTGGATGAAGATTCACGCGGAACGTTGCCAATTTGTCGCTTAAGCTCGAGGCGGGGCCAGATGGCGGAATCCGGCGGGAAGACTCTTCAAATCCGCATGAAACGCATTAGGTAGACACGAGGTAAAGGTGTGATCTCCTGGCGGATTGCTGAAGCGCGACGCAGGGGTTCGGGCGCCATCATTCATTGCCGACTAATCCGAGAGCAAAAGCATGAGTTCAACGAATGGAAGTGATCCGCGTCCCGATTTTTCGCTTGGCGTCGACTGCGCAGCACTCGCGGATGGGGAGCTTCTGAGAGGGCGGGTCGGCCCCGAACCCGCCGTGATGGCTCGGCGCGGCGCTGATTTTTTCGTCTTCGGCGCCGAATGCAGCCACTATCACGGTCCCTTATCGGAAGGCTTGTTGGTCGGCGACTCCATTCGTTGCCCATGGCATCACGCCTGCTTCGACATTCGAAGCGGCCGCGCCTCGCGGGCTCCAGCCTTCGACGCCCTGCCCGTATGGCGCACGGAGGCGGTGGACGGCAAAGTCTACGCGCGCGAGAAGAAAGCAGCGCCGGAACGCTTGGCTATTTCTTCAAGCGCCGAGGCGCCAAAGTCAATCGTCATCGTGGGAGCTGGCGCAGCAGGATTCTCGGCGGCGCATACACTGCGGGCAGAGGGCTATGACGGAGAGATCACGCTGATCGGCGCGGACCCCTCTCCGCCCTATGATCGGCCCAATCTTTCCAAGGATTATCTTGCCGGCGCGGCGCCTCCTGAATGGCTGCCGCTGCGCGCTTCGGATTATTTCTCGTCCCGGCGCATCAATCTGAAACTAGGGCGCCGCGTCGAAATACTGGACCCGATCGAACGACGAGTTGAGCTGGATGACGGAACGAGTTTCAACTTTGATGCGGCGCTGCTCGCTACCGGCGCGGAACCAGTGCGGCTACCGACGCCGGGGATCGAGAGACCCCATGTGCACTATCTTCGCACTCTCGCGGATAGCGACGCACTGATCGCGGCGGCGGAAAAGGCAAGAGGCGTCGCCGTGATTGGCGCGAGCTTCATCGGACTGGAAGTCGCGGCGGCGTTGCGAACGCGAGGCCTCGAAGTCCATGCGATCGCGCCGGAAGCGCTGCCAATGGAACGCATCCTTGGGCCAGACCTCGGTCGCTTCGTTCAATCTCTGCACGAAGCTCGCGGCGTGGCCTTCCATCTCCAGGAAACAGTGACATCTATCGAGGCGAGCAGCATAGTTCTGGCAAGCGGAAAACGCATTGGCGCCGATCTGGTTGTCGTCGGCGTCGGGGTCCGCCCGGTCGTCTCCATCGCCGAACAAGCCGGGCTTGCGACAGACAAGGGCGTGCTCGTCGACGAATATCTGCAGACAAGCGCGCCAGGCATTTTCGCAGCTGGCGACATCGCCCGCTGGCCAGACCCGTTGACCGGCGAACGGATTCGCGTGGAGCACTGGGTCGTCGCGGAGCGGCAAGGACGTACCGCCGCGCGCAACATGCTGGGAAGAAAAGAGCGCTTCGACGCCGTTCCCTTCTTCTGGAGCCAGCATTACGACGCGGCTATTTCCTATGTGGGCCATGCCTCCGCGTGGGACCGCACGGAACTCTCCGGCGACCCGTCGGCTGGCGACTGCTCCGTGACTTACTTCAAAGGCGAACGCAAACTCGCTGTTGCGACGCTCTTCCGCGATCTGGAGAGCCTGCGCGCCGAAGTCGCATTCGAGCAGAGCATCGGCGCATGCGCATGATCATTGCGCCGTCGATCTGACAACGTCCCGCAATCTCCTCAAGAGCGCGGCGGCAAAGCGGCGACAGGGCACCCGCTAGGGAATAAGCACCGCAGCGCCCTGCAGCCGTCCTTCGCGTAAATCCGAAAGCGCCCGGTTCGCTTCGGCGAGCGGGTAGCGCACGACATGCGTCTCAATGCCTATCTGCCGCGACAGCGCAAGGAACTCCCGTGCGTCCGCTCGCGTCAGATTGGCGACGGACACGATTTTGCGCTCCTCCCAAAGCAATGAATAAGGAAAGGACGGGATGTCGCTCATGTGGATGCCGCCGCAAACCACGACGCCGCCTTTGCGCACGGCGGCAAGCGCGAGCGGCACCAGGCCGCCGACCGGCGCGAAGATAATGGCGGCGTCGAGAAGCTCTGGCGGACGCTCATCCGAGCCGCCCGCCCAAACCGCTCCGAGCGACAAGGCGAAATCATGCGCGGCGCCGTCTCCCGGACGCACGAAGGCGTAAATGCGTCGACCTTGCGCTTGGGCGACCTGCGCAATGATATGCGCCGCTGCGCCGAAGCCATAGATGCCTATCGCGCGAGCGTCGCCGGTCATTTTCAGCGAACGCCATCCTATGAGGCCCGCGCAAAGCAAAGGGGCTTGCGCGGCGGGATCCTCCGATTCGGGCAGGGCAAAACAAAATGACGCGTCCGCGACGACGTGGGTCGCGTAGCCTCCGTCGCGCGTATAGCCGGTGAACAGGGGATCGTCGCACAAATTCTCGCGATTGCCGACGCAATAGGAGCAGCAGCCGCAGGTCTTGCCGAGCCATGGAACGCCAACCCTTTGCCCCAGCGAAAAACCTCGCACGGCGGCGCCGATGGCCTCTACAGTGCCGACGATCTCGTGGCCGGGAACGACGGGCGAAGCCGGATGCGGAAGCTCGCCGTCGACGACATGCAGATCGGTTCGGCAGACGCCGCAGGCGAGAACTCGCAGGCGCAGATCATTCGGACCGGGCGCTTGCAGCGCGCGCTCCTCCATCACGAGCGGCGTTCCAGGCCGCAGCAGCGTCATTGCCCGCATGATTGCGCTCGTCCCTCCCGATTAGCTCCTCACTGTACGAGAGCTCCGCGATTCAGGCGCCTCGCCAACGTGAAACCTCATCCGTCAGTCCATAGCATTTGCGCCTACTCGCCGGAACCATTTTAGACGCGCGCGTCATACTCTTCTCAAGGGAACGCTTTGAAATGAAAAAAGCGGCGGCATGTTTTGCATGCCGCCGCTTCGTCTGTTTGGCCGTGTGGTCTGGTTAGTAGTGCCAGATCAAGTCGGCGGAGAAGATCGTGGCGTGGCTCTGGGTGCCGTTCGAGAACGCCGGGGTCTTCAGGGAATTGTAGAAAGCGACTTCAGGACGGATCGTGATGGTCGGGGTCAGCCAATGCTGCCAGCCCATCGCGTAGTTGAAGTAGCTTGTCTTGAAGCCCGTGCGCTGACCGGTGATGTCGTTGAAATATTCAGCGCGCCAGGAGATGTTGTCGACCGGCGAGAACTTCCAGTTCAGGTAGGTCAGCACCGACCATTCACTTGAAGTACAGGTCGGCTTCAGGTTGCCGGCGCAGGTCGCCACCGGGAACACGTTGTTCTGGTTGAGGAACATGTCCGGGCTCACGCCATACCACGGAGATATCGAGTTTGGCGTGGCGTTCTGATGCATATTCCAGCCTTCGATGGAGATATGCCAATCCTCGTTGAACTTGTGGTAGAGCGTGGTCGTATATTGCTGGAGGTTGTTGTAGCCGTAAGTTCCGCTGTTGATCGCGTTGCCGCAGGAGTAGATGGCGTTATAGGCGTCATCCGACTGGTAGCGAACGCATCCCGTAAAGCTGGGCCGGATGCCTGGATCAACCTGGCCGGAGTAGCCCGCCTGACCCGCCACCAGATAACCCGCCGGCACCGTCGTGAACACGCCCGGCAGCAAGCTATAGGGCTGCCCTGCATAAAGTGGATTATAACTCGCGTTGCGCGCATTCCACAGCGAGGAGTCCGTGCCAATCGCGATGGCTCCCTGCACCATCCAGTTCTTGGTCAGCTGGAGCGAAGCGACGAGGCCCTGATTGGTGTAGTTGTCGTAGCCGTAGGTCATCGAGTGCGAATACATATAGTTGTTCGGCGCCAGCTGCGCTTCGATGTCGGGCACCGAAATATAGCGTCCAAGACGCAGCAGCAGGCCTTCCATGACGCCCGGGACATAGAGTTCGCCGTAGATCATTGGCGCGTCATAGCCGACGAACTTGTTCCACTTCTGCAACTGATCGCTGAAGATGCCGCTCGCGGTGGTGTAGCGATAGGTTTCGCCGAACAGCGGGGAGAAGCGGAAACCCCAGTCCCAGTGATCCTTCTGCATCGTGTCAGGCAGACGCTCGAAGATCGTCACGACCTGATCGAGTTGGATCACGTTGGGCTGATAGGAGTAAGCCGCCGGGTTGTTGCCGCCAGTGATCTGGCCCGGCAGCGTATGGGTGTTGCTGACGTTGAAGCCAGGGTTCACCCAGCCGTAGATCTGGATGTGGTTGTCTTCGAGGACCTTGCCTACGGCTGTAGGGCTCAGCGCCTTCATCAGCGGGCTGTCGACCGAATTGGGCGTCGTTATGCCGACGCCGTTGGCGCCGCCGAAGGGCCATTCGGTGAAGGGATAGGGGCCGGAAGTCTCGGGAGCCGGCGGGAAGTAAGCGCGGCGGCTGGGCGGCGCGCCCGGAACGTCCGGCGGCGGACCCATGCCCCATTCGTCGGCATAGGCGTGATAGAGACGGCCGAGGAAGGTCGGAGCCGGCGGAGGCGGAGGCGGCGGAGCGGCGGCCTTGACGGTCGGACCCTTCGGCGCAAGCGCAGCGACGATGGGCGCTTCCGGCGCGCCGATATGATAGTTGATGCCGAGGCGGATGTTGTTTTCCGTCTCGTGGAATTTGTAGGTCAGGCCGTAAATGCCGCCGCCGGCGCCACTGCCGGGGATGTTGAGACCGGAATATTGGTTGCCGGTCGAGGTGTAGGTTCCCGTGCCGAGATCGGTGTGGCGGAATTCGACATTCGCAGACCAGTGATCGGTGAACGCGTATTCCATGCCGGCGCCGACGGTCCAGCCGAAGCGCTCGTAATTGCTGATGTCGTTGTTGGGAATGATCGTCCCGTAGGAGTTCGCCACGTAAGCGGCGGGCATTCCCCAGAAATTGTGCTGGATCGCCGAGTTGCCGATCGCCAGACCGCCGAGGAGGTAATAGAGCGAACGGTCGTCCGCGTAACCGGCCTTGCCGATCACCGAAATCCGCGCAGCGTCCTGAAGGGAGGTCTGGAAAGGCGCTGCGCCGGCAGGCACGGCGAAGGGCGCCCCGCCACCGAAAGCCGCAGCTCCGCCCGGCATGGCCGCAGCCAGACCATTGACGTTGGTCTTGGAGGTGTTGGAGGGCGAGTAGCCGACATCCGCTTCGCCGCCGACCACGAGGTGGCCATATTGCTTGAGATAGCCGACGTGGAAGTCCGTCAGCACGCCGCGCGGCGAATAGGACTGCTGATAACCGGCTGGCCCCGTGAGCGGCGAGACGCCGGCCGGGTAAGGATCGAGCGCCAACTCATTCAGCGTGCCGAAGTTGTAGCCAAACGATGAGCCGACATAAACGCCGTCCCAGGTGAACATGAGCGGCGGCGGCGCGATCGGACCCTTGCGGCTTGGCAGGTCCGCCGCGATCGCGACGCCCGGCAGCGCGGCCAGTAGCGCGATCCAAGATATTGCCCTTTTTGGCATGAAAGCTCCCCTTCATTTAGATGCGATTCGATTTCTTCTCGCGTCCAAATGAAACTGCCTTCGCCTAGGCTTGCGCTCCATTATGATTTCATTGCGCTCCAAATACGAAACATAACGCGCGAAAGCGTCGCGTTACGTCAGCATTGCTTAAAGCAGGGGCGAGCGGAGGGATTCTGAATTCAAGCGCGACATGGTCATGCCAGATTCGCGCGAGTGTCAACGGCGTCGAACACAAGTCGCAATTTCCACGAAATCAAAGACTGCTCAGTGGCTTATCGTGCCTTCGTCAAATCGGCGAAAGCGTTGCCGTGGAGATCTGCCTTTCGCTCGCGCACGCTACTAACTCGCTGCAGCCTTCGGCTTTTGATATACGGATTTTTGAAAATCCTAATCTGCTTATATCGAGATCTTATACGGCTAGAAGGCAGCTCTTATGGTCGACTCGCGAATTTCCGAGACTGTATCCATAAAGACACATGCTTAGTTTGATCTAATAATAACATATACTTATTTGAGAGTCTTGCCGGCGCGCGGACGGCTTTAGAGCCCAATGATAGTCAACTCTTCTCAACATGATCTCGATCGGTAATCCTCGCTCATAGAGTCATTTATGATAGGCTAAGGATTAATCTCTTGCTCACGCGAGTTCGTTCTCGCGCTCAAACCTATGAAAATCCAATAGTTCACAGGTGATTTCCGCCGAATGACGCGGGAGCGTCGCGCCGCTACGCAGTCAGCGCGTCACTTCCGGTCGGCAACAGTTGGGTTATGGAAGAAGCGCGGCAGAAACATGGTCGCGCGATATGGGCGACGCGGCGACATTTTGGGATGTAGACAGCTTTGATCAGACGTTTGCTTCGGGAAAAGCGTAACCCACTCCGAGAACTGTCTGAACGAATCTGGGATTTGAAGGGTCTTCCTCGATCTTGAGGCGCAACTGCCGGATTATCACCCGCAAATGCCCCAGATCGGACCTGCGAACCACGCCGAAGACAGCCTTCAGCACTGTATCATAGTCGACGGCCTGTCCACGCTGCCGTCCGAGCGCGACGAGGAGCTCATATTCCTTTCGCGTAAGTTTCACTGCTTCGCCGTTGATCTGAACCGACCGCTCGTCGGTGTCGATGGCGAGGGCGCCCGCATGGATCATCCTGTTCGGAGACGAGGTGCGCAGCACTTTACGGATGCGCGCCAACAATTCCCCTATGACAAACGGCTTTTCGATAAAATCATTCGCCCCGAGATCAAGCGCCATGACTTTTTCGTGCTCGTCTTCCCGCGCTGAAATCACGATGATCGGAACGGCGGATCGCTGACGCACCCTGCAAATTACCCCCTTGCCGTCCATGTCGGGCAGGCCAAGATCGAGCAGAATAAAATCCGCCGCAAATTCGGCAAAGCAGTTAATGGCCTCCACGCCAGTCTCTGCTTCGACAACCTCATGGCCGCAGGCTTTCAGAGAGTGTCGCAAGAAGCGTTGGGTGTGGCGCTCGTCTTCAACCACGAGGATGCGCATGTCGATGGGTCCAGGAATTTGAAGACCAGCCACTGGGAGCATTCTTCAAGCGAAATCTAATGTTCGCGTAATGTTATGAATGCCTCCGACCACGCTCAATTTGCGTTTTCTAATATCCAATAACAGTTTCCTTATACGTATTAGCCGCCCACACAGGCATCACGCCTATGTAACAGGCAAATAATTGGCTATGCCGACCTAAGTTTTACCTCCGGCATCACCGTCGCTGAACCTGTAGGTGACAGTAATCATTATGAATCCTAATCTCTTAATGATGAAACTGGGGATTTATTCCGGCGACATTCAAATGCACATACTTGCCTCATAGCAACAGTCGGAACCAGGTGGCGGGCGCGCATTTCAATCGAGAAATCTGGAGGTGGACGGCTTATTTCTATTGCTGCGGAACAATCGCCAGCGTTGGAAAGCCTCCTCGATCCATGACAATTGGATTCAATGCTTCGGAAAGGAAGGAGCGATGAACAATTTGAAAGCCTCGCGCGGCAACCTCGCGCACAGGCTATGGCTCGTCTATTCGATCGAGGCCGTTGTCGCTTCGCTAATCGTGCTCACGCTATATTTGAGCGCCTATGACGATAATGGCGTAACGGAGCGGTTGCGGTCGCTCGTGAGCTTTTCGCGGCGGCCAATGCGCATTCTGTCTTTCCGGCTGGGCCTGCAACTCGGCGCTGTCGCCGACAGCCCTTTCGCAAAGTCATTCAGTTGCGCGGGTCCGAGCGGGCCCTGTTCGGTCTTCATCGATTGGTGGACCAATTTCGGCGCGCTAACGGCGCAGGTCCTTCTCTTTAGCTTGCTCGTCCGGCGTTGGAATTGAGCCTGGAACGAGATCGCTCAATGTTCCAGTGCGATGGCAGGTTCGTGACGCGCTCTCGTATTCAGAGCGCCAGGAGGCCTTCGGCGTCGAGTCCGCATGGGTGGCACGATCCTCGATGGGAATTCCCGCAAAGGGGAGAAGCCCCAGGGCGCCATGAGAGCGCGGAGGAGTGGTAGCGGAGGAGGGACTCGAACCCCCGACACGAGGATTATGATTCCTCTGCTCTAGCCGACTGAGCTACTCCGCCCTGGCGTCCCGCAAGGAGCGGTCCCAGAAAAGCGCTACAGCTATAAGCGGCGCGCTTCATTCGTGTCAAGAATTTGTGGCTCCTTTTCAGTTGGGGTCGAGGCGCGCCCCCTTCGCGCCCGCTCTGCCGTCAGCTATCAATCGCGGTCTGCGGTTTCATCAGATAAATCGAAGTGAAGTTAGGCATTTACGTCAATCTGAACCACTAATAACCAATAATCGCGAGGAAGTCCGGATACGCCCTAGCCAATTAATAATCAACAAAGTCTCCATATGGCCGGCATGTGACCAACTAGTCATGAATTCTTCGTCAAACCGAAAAATGCCTCCTTGTGTCAGCGGGACCCTATTCGGGTGAGGAGGCTTGAGGCATGCGACGCTTGTTGACGAAAACACTGGTTTCCGCGATTGCCGTGGCTACCGCGCCAAATCCCGCCTTCGCAGAACAGAAACTCGCGCTGCTGAACAGCGAATTCACGGGCCAGACCAAGCCTCTCGTCAAGCGCTGCCCAATTCGACGCCTGACATCGCCCCTATTTCAAGAACTTCAACGCGAAGCTCTATGACGCCACGACACAGGCGCAATTGATTCAGGCGCTACGCAACCGCGTAAAATACGCCTTTGTTATGTTTAACGGAAACAACTCCTTCGACCATGAGTTCGGCGCCTTCCCAGGCGCCAACGGCATCTACTCCGATGGCGAGGCGCCCGCCCCTCGCGCTTCACGCCCGCCGAGGCCGACCGAACTGCATGTCATCAGGTCGTGGTCGACATAGACGAAGGGTATGGGGTCCAGGGTCATGCGCCACGATGGGTCTGCAGATCGGCTCTCCGCCTTTTTTGATTACGCCGGCAATTACGCCCCTGCTTTTGACGAGAATGCGCTCGAAGACGCCTACTTCTGACCGAGAACCCATATCGGGGACCACGGTCCCGGCGATCGCGCCTCGCCCAAAGCGGAAAACCGCGCCTCCATACCAATATAGAGAGCGCGCATTTTTGACGGCGCGGTTTTCGCCAGATCCGAAGCGATCTTCGCCGCTTGATCAAAACGCATTCCCGCGTAATGCAAGAGCATCGCTTCATGGGCCTGTCGCCATTCCATGAACTCGGCGCCCCTTCCGTAGTCGGCGTCGCCAATGAGCGTCGCGATGGAAGTGGGCGTGCTGCGCCCCAGGACAATCACTTCTCCAAGTCCCAGCCACGCGAATTCGGGCGCAGCGTCCCGCACCGCGCCGGAAGCGATGATGTCCGTATTGAACATCTTACATGCGCCGTCCAGTCGCGACGCGATATTCACAATGTCGCCGACAATGGAATAGTCGAAACGCCTTATCGATCCCATATTGCCGACGCTGCACGCGCCGAGATCAAGCCCGAGCCCCATGCGAACCTCCTGGTGAGGGCGCTCCGCCTTGCGAGCGTCCGCAGCCCGGGCGCGATTGAACTCATCGAGCGAAGACCGCATCCGCAACGCCGCCATCACTGCCCTACGCGGGTGTTCGGGCACGTCCAGAGGGGCGTTCCAGAAGGCCAGAATGGCGTCTCCCATATATTTGTCGATCGTTCCATCGCATTCCAAAATCGCGTCGGTCATTGGAGTGAGATAGTCATTCATGAATTGTGTGAGCTCGCGCGCACTCATGCCTTCTGAAAGAGCGGAAAAGCCGCGCAAGTCGGAAAACAGGACGGTCAATTCGCGCATCTCTCCGCCAAGAACCAAACGTTCTGGATTTTTCATTAGGCGATCAACGACGGCGGGAGCGACGAATTTTCCAAATACCCGCTGCACATGCTGCTTCGCGTTCTGTTCGAGCCTCCAAAGGGTGAGCGCTCCGACGAGATAGCCGACCACGATCGTCGCGCTCGGATAGGCGGGGTCAAGCAGCAGTCCCTCCCGATCGAACAAATAAAAGGATCCGCAAAAAAGAGCAGCGACGCCGATCACGCCGACAAATATCGAGAAGAGTTGCGGCGTCATGAACAACAAGGTCATGATGGAGACGAACGAAACAAAGGCCACGACAAACTCAAGGCCCGGGGCCCAATCCGGACGGAACAAGAGGCTGCCGGAAGCGATGGATTCCAATATCTGCGCGTGAATCTCCACGCCGGGAACCGACGCTTCCAGAGGCGTCGCGCGGACGTCTCCCAACCCCGCCGCAAGCGCGCCCACGAAAATGACGCGGCCCTCGATCTCCGCGCGATCGAACTCGCGATCGCAGCACTTTGACGGCGGAAATATCGCGCGCCGGGTTCATCCCGGCATATCTCGGCCTAACCTCGGCGGCGGCGCCCGTGGCGATCTCAAAAGCGCCAACCTTGACCGCATTGACGCCGGTCTGACGTCCAAATGCGGTCTGTCCGCTTGCGTTCGACGAACGCAGGATAAAGGTTGTTTCGCCCTGCGCGATCCGCAACGCTTCGAGCGCAAGCGATGGCGCGATGTAAGTCGAAGCAATGCAAAGTAGCGGAACTCTCCGCACGATCTGATCATGGTCGGGTATCCAATTTGTCGCTCCCAAGCCTTTTGCAGCCTCGGCCACAAGCGGAATTGGCGCGACAACTCCGAAAAATCGCGTCAGAAACGGCTTCGCATCGTCTCCTGCCATTACGAAGCCCGCCTTTTGCGGCGGCTGCGCCCCCTCTGAGCTCGTTAGCGTAACGCCAAGAACAACGGGCGCGGCGCCGATAGCGCGTGCGAAGCTCTGGTCATTCGTTTCGACATGCGCCAAGTTCCTTATCAATTCATCTCGCGGCCTCCCATCGGGAATGGATTGCAAGACGTTCTCGAAACTTGAACGATCAGGTTCCGCAAAAATAAAATCAAAGGCGATCGCCGCCGCTCCGAGATCGCGGAGCCTGGTCACAAGCTCGACCAGGCGTGTTCTCGGCCAGGGCCATTGGCCCAAGGCTGCAAGGCTTTCCTCGTCGACGCCAACAACGCGCACCGGCGTATCGCGATCATATATGCGCGGCGCCAAGCGTTGGAATGAGTCAAAAACGAAATTTCGCGCGTCTTCAAGCAAACGAGGCTGCAATAATCCCCATGGAAGAATTGCGATCCCGGCCACGACAAAGGAAATCAGATAGGCATGTCGACGCTTCCACATCCGCATCTCCGATCGCCTGATGAACGACTTTTTTGCTCGCTCGCAGAGCGGATGTAGCGCAAGCTCAGATCCGCTTATCTCTGAAGCGCGAAAACCACAGCTGACAAGCCAAACAAGAAGGCGCCGGCGTGATAAAACTTCCCCTTCTTAATCAAAATATTGCCGATCAATCGCTGATTGGATATTATTTCAGCGAATATCTCGTCTCCCGTGGCGGAACAGAATCGTTGCGTCACCAGCTCCAGACTTTCATTCGAAAATACTATTGCGCTTATGATGTCTCCATTATTTTTTATTCTCACTGATTGCGACATATAGAATGCAACGAACGCGCACACGGCTATCGCGAGCGGCGCACGATGAAGCAGGTAAATCATCAAATCCGCATTGTTGAGCGCCATGCCGCCTTGAGTCGTGAGCAAGTAACTGACGAAGCTTCCGGACAAAACCATCAATACTGAACATCTCTGGTCAACGGATTCGAGCCGGCTCGCTACATATTGATATACGGCGGAAAGCGCTTCCGCCTTTTCGAGCGTTCCGTGACTCATGTTTTGGTCTCCATGGCGGCGCTTCAAACCTGATGAAGGACGAAAATTCGCGAGCGCTTCTCATCATGACCGCGCGCTACGCGCCGTCAAGCGGACGATCCTCCGGTCCCGCGTGACAGGCGGCTGGTCGGCAGGCGGGCAGAGCGGAGAATCTCCGATAGTCTTCCAGAAAAAAGATATTATGGCCTTGTGCGCGCCTCTTCGGAAGCAGCTTTCGCGGTCTTGGCCGAGGCGCTGCCCGGGCACGGCGCGAACATATTCGCGCCTCCGATTTGGAGGGCGGATCGAAGTCGCCGCCTCGTTCCCCGACCACTCGGAGCCCTTCCACGACGCCTCGGGCATCAGCCGTTTCGCACATCGTGAGAAACTGCCGGAGAACCACCAGCAAGTCCGCCGCGAAATCGATTTCTCCAAGCTCCACGGAGTCGCGGATGTCGGCGACGATCATTCCGCGCACTGCGTCCCGTCCCTTCGCCAGTTTCAACCGATAAGCTGCAAGGAGCGGAGAATGCTTCACCGATGGAGTCGCACCGACGATCATTTCATGCGCACGGAGACCGGAAATAGCGGCGCAACGGGAAAGGGCGATCAAGTTGACAGTCATGCAACCCCCCGGACCAACAAGCTCACATTTTCAGCGCTTGGCCGCTCTCTTCCTGCGACTTCCGGGACTGTGACATTTTTTTGGTTTAAGCTTTGTGCTCCGCCGCACATGATAGCGCCGCGTCCTTGCGTCAACCGGCGCGATTGAACGCGCTGGAAACGCGCTTCTCAAGCACGGAGGGTTGCAGAAGCACGAGACCGCCGCGCGTCTTTTCCGCGAGGCCTTCCTCAATCATCGCAGTCAATTCACGGCTGACCTGCTCGCGCCGGCAACCGATGCGCGCGGCGAGATCATGCCGTATTGGCGGCGGCGATATGATGGATTGCCCCGCCATTCCGTGCCGGGGAGCGGCAAGCCGGAGCAGTTCGGCGTAAAGCCGATGTCTTAAGTCAAGCACGGACCGCTCAAACAGACGCGAATTCAATTCACGAATCCGACCCGTCAGCAATCGAAGCAGCCTGTCACAAATTGCGGGCGTCTCCGATACGATGCTCTTGAAGATGGAAGCCGGAACGATGCATAATTCCGTGTTCGTGAGCGCCGTCACATTCGCCGAACGCTTGGTTCCGTCTATGGCGGCCATCTCACCGAAGAACAATCCTTGACCAATGTCGCCAAGAATCATTTCCTTGCCGGCGGCGGTGCGGATCAGCACCCGCACTTCGCCAGACAATATGAAGTAGACGTCCACGGACTGGTCGTCAAAATCAAGAACAAGTTCGTGCTCCATGAACCGCTTCCATACGCAATGTTTGGCGTAGGCCTCGGCCTCGGATGATTTGATCCCTTGGAAGAACGGAATTCCTTCGAGGGCGCTCATCTAAGGGTTCTCCCAATGCGGCCCGCATCATTGGCCGAATGACTGTGGGGGCGGACTCCAGTTGAAATGATAATTCACGCCCGCGCGGATTACGTGCAAAGCGCTCTCATTGCAGACGGACGCGGGATAAAAGGCCGCGAAGTCGGTCTGATATTGAGGATTATCGTGCGCCAGACGAACGTATAGATATTCCGCCTTGACCGACCAATTATCATTGATCGCATATTCAAGGCCGCCGCCAATCGCCCAGCCAGGAAGGGGCGCATTGTCGGCATTGACGCGCGTTCCGAAATTGCCAACCACGCCTTGCCCGACATAACTGTTGGGAGCGACGACGTTGCCGTAGGCCAATCCGCCGGAGCCATATGCCATAATATTATTCCATGCATATCCCAGCACAGCGCGATATGTGCCCAAATAGCCGCTTCCAGATCCCGAAGCGACCGCGACGCCATTGGAGCCGCCCCCTATTCCGCCGCGAAAACCAAAATCGCTTTCGAAGCCCACAAGGATATTCGGCGTCGCCTGCCAGTTGTAACCGAGTGTCAGACCGCCAGAGAACGCCGCGCCATCGAGTGGAATCGGGTCGGCGAATTTGGTGCTGCCGATTGACGACCCGCCCGTGACGCCAATGTGGAAGCCCGTCCATTGCAAAGGCGGCTGTGCGGGCGGCGCATCGCCTGGCAATGGAGTTCCGGGATCGCCGGGACGATTGTCGCTGCGGCGCGGGAGCTTGCAGCTATTGTCGAAGCTCCAGTCCTTCGATCCTAATTTCCTGGGGTCGGTGACGCCTCGGTTGGTGACGCTCACAAAGGTACAGGGAGAGTCCAGGGTCCGGCATTTACCCCCGGAAGCCTGACACACTTCAATTACGCCGCCATAGAGGACAGCGTCGGTGCGTCCCGACACCGCGCGCACGCCAAATGACGTTCCTCTTACGCCAATCGTTGCCGTCGGCGTATGAACTTCATAAGCTCCATGAGCGGCGGGCGCGCTGATGAAACGAAATACGCCCTTCGTAGCGCTGAAGACCGCGGGCCGCTCCCCGGAATAGACGAAATCGTCCAGCTTTACGCGGGAAACCGGACCAATTTGCACGTCGGTGCGATCTTTGAAAGTGAATCGTCCCGAACTGTCCGCCGCGGTCGTAATCACCTCATTCGCGTAAACGCCGTCGCCTACGTTGAGCTTCGTGACGCCCTCCGAGACCGCGCCACGCACGTCATTTTGAATAGCTGCGGCACCGCCAATTCTCTCTTGTGCGAGTGAAGGCGCCCCCAGAATTAACAGCACGACCACGCCGAAGGGCGCTCGAAAGAAGAATGGGCGTCTACTCATAGAGTTATTCCAACGCGTGAGCCGGCGTCCAATAAACCGGCTATCCACCGACCCTACTGAGGCGCCGGGTGACAAGCGGCTTGGTTCTGCGCAGCGGCAATAGAATATCGACCGTCACAACATCCACAAAATAGCTTTCCTGTCGAGGTTTAGATTTCATCACCCGGAAAATTTCTGCAACGCATCCTGGACCAAGCATAGGCTCCCGGCATCTCGATGAAAATACAAATAACTGATATCTATGCAGAATGTTGTTCACGGACGATAAGCGGACATATATCGACATTCCTTGTTGAAAGACGAACCTGGCCATCGTCGGCCCAATCTGGCTTGAGGTTAAGCAAACTGGCGCGCGGCCGTTTGCCTCTAAGGGGGGGAGGACTCCTCGGAACCGCGCCAAAGAGTTCCTCTTCACCGCCCGCGCTGGTCCAGAAGTCGGCGATGCACTAAATTCGCCCCCGGTCCAGTCGATGAACGCCGATCAGAAGACCATCCGTTCCGCCGCAATCAGCCCAGCGCATGTCGTCACATTAAGCGCTTGCCGACAAAACGAAGGGTGAGCAGTGATTCCCTGGACCTTGCTCGACACCGTGCAAATTATTGGCGGCGATGGCGAACTCCGGCTCAAACGTCGCGGTTCTGAATTTTCGATCATGCTTGGAAATATCGAACTGATGAACAGTCGCCTTAGCGGCTCGGAGGAGGCGCTCGCCATTCTTTCTTGCGAGCGAATTAGTGCCTGTTCGCAGCCGCGCATCCTCATTGGAGGTCTGGGGATGGGCTTCACGCTGCGCGCCGCGCTTGCCGTCCTTGATGAGAGGGCGCGGATCGTTGTCGCCGAATTCATTCCGGCGGTCGTGCGCTGGGCTCGCGGTCCGATGGCGGAAGTTTTCGGCGCGAGCCTAAAAGACCACCGCGTTGCGATAGAGGAAGCGGACGTCGGACACCTGATCCGCTCCAGCCGCTCGACTTATGACGCGATCATTCTCGACGTCGATAACGGCCCGGAGGGCCTTACTCGTAAAGCGAATGACAGACTTTATGACGCCCAGGGATTGACGTCCGCCCGATTGGCGTTGCGCCCCGGCGGCGTATTGGCCGTGTGGTCATCGGGTCCGGATCGAAATTTCGCATCGCGCCTTCGCAGGGCTGGGTTCCGCGTGGATGAGATCAAGACGCGAGCCAATGGAAATCGCGGCGGTGCGCGGCACGTCATCTGGATCGCAGAGCGCATCGATTAGGCGATCGGCTGTGCTTGCAGGTCGGTCGTGAGACCCTTGAGACCGCTGGCCGCGCCTCATGCCGCGGCGCCGCCCCGGCCGGCTCCGCGAGGCGCGCCACAATGAAACAACCGGCGACGGAATTGGCGAGCTATGGATCGCCGACGACGCCAGCCAATCGGCAGCGTTTACGCAAAATATACGCAATGCGTGTCCTTTGATTTCCAACAAACGCATCATCAAGCCGCGCGCTGGCGCGGCGTATCGGCGGAGCCGGCATGAACGATAAATCTTCGCCTCTCGCCCTAAGAATTCGCGGGCTCGCCAAATCCTTTGACCGCCCGGCGGTGGATGGGCTTGATCTGTGCGTCCCCGCTGGAGAATTCTATACGTTGCTCGGCCCCAACGGCGCAGGCAAGACGACCACCATGCGCATGGTCGCCGGCCTGCTTCCGCCCGATCGTGGATCAATCTCAATCTTTGGCGTCGACGCTCTGGCCGATCCCATCGGCGCCAAGCGCATCATGGCCTGGGTTTCGGACGAGCCGATGCTCTACGATCAGTTAACGCCGATGGAATATCTCGGCTTCGTCGCGGGGCTGTGGGGCGTCGACACGAAACTCGCCGAGGCGCGGGCGAGCGAGTTGCTGTCCTGGCTCGGGCTTTCTCCCCACGCCGATGAGCGTTGCGGGGGCTTCTCCAAGGGCATGCGGCAAAAACTGGCCCTCGCCGGCGCGCTCGTGCACGACCCCAAATTCATCATCCTTGATGAACCCTTCACCGGCCTCGACGCGGGGTCTTCGCGCATTGTCAAGGACGTCCTGCGCGAGCGCGTGCGAGAGGGCTGCTCGGTGATCATGACGACGCATATTCTGGAGGTCGCCGAGCGCATGGCCGATCGCATCGGCGTCATGTCCAATGGCAAACTCATCGCCGATGGCCGACTCGACGAACTGCGGCTTCGCGCCGGCTCCGGCGACGCCAGTCTCGAGGACACCTTCCTTGCGCTCGTCGCGCAAGACAGGATCGCGGCATGAGCGCGCCCGGCTCCTTTGGCTGGTTTGCATCGCATGAAGCGCGGCTGGCCTGGCGCGACTGGGCCTGGCTGATGACGCGCGGGAAGCGCCGACGCGGCGGCGCTGCGGGCTTTGGCTTTCTCGGATTTTTCCTCTTCGCGCATGGCTTCGCCTATCTGGTTCTGTCGCATTCGATGCGCCTCGGCGGCGAGAACGACACCCACGAACGCGTGATCATCACGGCGATGCTGGCTCTGGCCTTCTCCGCCATGCTGTCGCAAGCGATGGAATCGGTGACGCGCGCCTTTTACGCGCGCGGCGATCTGGAATTGATCCTGACTTCCCCGGCCACGACTTCACGCCTGTTCGCGGTGCGGATAGCCGCGATAGCCGCGACCAATTTGTCCATGTTCCTGCTGTTCGCCGCGCCGTTCATCAACGTGCAGGCCTGGCTTGGCGGCATGCGCTGGCTATGCGCCTACCCGGTGGTGATGGCCCTGTCGGCGCTCGCGGTCGCCGTCGCAATATTGATCGCAGGCGCGCTCTTCAGCGTCATTGGCGCGAAGCGCACGCGCTCCATCTCGCAAGTCATCGCCGCATTGATCGGCGCGGCCTTCGCCATCGGTCTTCAGTTCGCCGCGATCGTATCGTTCGGCACGATGACCGTTCCCCGCTTCGCCGTGCTGGACAAGCTGGCGCTTGACCCCGACGACCCGGTTCTATGGCCGGCCCGCGCCGTTATCGGCGAGCCCTCGGCGCTCGCTTTTCTCATAGGACTGGGAACGGCAGCCCTGGCGGCGGCTATCGGCTTTTTCGCGCCGCGTTTTGGCCAGCTGGCTCTAGCGGCCGGCAGCGTGCCGCATGGCGTCAGGAAAAAGAGTCGGAGAGAGGCGCGCTTTCGCGGCGCCACACCCGCGCAAGCGCTGCGCCGGAAAGAGTGGTCCCTGCTGATTCGCGATCCCTGGCTGATGTCGCAAACGCTGATGCAACTGCTCTACCTGTTGCCCGCCGCCTTCCTCCTCTGGCGCAGTTTCTTCAGCGATGGCGGCGTCGCGACTTTCCTGTCGCCGATACTGATCATGGCGGCCGGGCAGTTGGGCGGCGGCCTGGCCTGGCTCGCGGTGTCCGGGGAAGACGCCCCAGAACTCATCGCCACGGCGCCGGTTCCTAGCAACAATGTCCTGCGCGCCAAGACCGAAGCGGTGTTGTCCGGGGTCGCCATTGTTTTCGTCCCCCTGGTCCTGTTGCTCGCAGCCATCGCGCCTTTCGCCGCGATGGTCTCTCTCGTTGGAGTCACGGTGGCGGCAGGTTCGGCTACAGCGATTCAATATTGGTTTCGCGCCCAGGCCAAGCGCAGTCATTTTCGTAGACGCCAAACCTCGTCGCGCGTCGCGACATTCGCCGAGGCGCTGTCCTCGAACGGATGGGCGGGCGTCGGCGCCATGGCGGCCTCGGGAACATGGCTCTCCGTGATCCCCGGAGTCATTGTTGTCGCGATGCTGGCGGGCGTCTGGTGGATCAGCCCTTCGAGAAGTTCGGTTCCCGGCTGAGGCTGACTCGCGGTACAAAGGTGAGGCGGCGCGGCGGCAGACAGATCATCCGCCGCACTACGCATCAGCACTTCGACAGCGACACGCCACGGCTTGTGCAGGAGAGCGGAAAACTCGGATACCAGGTCTGTCGTGGCCCCTGCGAGGCTCTTGAGGAGGTTACGTTGCCCACCCCGGTTTGGAAGATCGGCACAGTATAGCCTTCGATGCCCCCCTTAAGAACGTTAACAGGGCCATAATTCATGAACGTTCCATTGTCGGCAGGCGAACTTATCTGCATTTGCTGGTTGAGCGCAAAGCCGCAAGGAGTTTTCTTGACGCATCGGTAATATTCCACGGAGCATGCATTATCATTGGTCCCATAGCCAACGCCGTCGGGCCCCCATGTATTTCCTGATTGGACCGTCCAGGGTTGGGTGGCGGAAAGGGTGGCCATCCCGAACGTGCCGTCAAAGCAGGAGTCCGTGTCGGTCGTGCCGGCGGCATGCGTCTCCCGAACAAACTCACCAGAAAAATCGAAATTGGGATCATCAGAGGGCGGCGTGAGGGTCTGCTTCCACAAGCCCCTTGCCTGATCCCAGCCAGTAAACTCCGTCTTCTCGCCCACTGGACGTACAATGGGCACCGTAGGACGGCCGGTCAAATAGGGATTGTAAATGCCGTCCGACGAATGCCAATTGCCGTGAAAGTAATCCGCAGCGCCACCGGGAGGCCCGCCGGGAGCGGAATGATTATTATGCGCCGTCCGTTTGTAAAAGAGAGCGGAAGCGTTAACCTGCAGCCCTGCGCAGGCGCTGGAGCCGCCTATCGTGACAGTCACCGTGCCGAAGGTAACTTCGCCGTTTTGTGGCTGAGTGTCGAGAGTGAAACTGCCTGGGGGCACAGCCGTGCAACCAATTATGTTATACTCGGCATATGCAACTATGGGATTCGAAGTGTATCTCTTCAACAAAAGCTCGCCGTAGGAGGCAATCTGGTACGTTGGAGCCTTATCGTCAGCCTGACAAAGCTGCGGCCAGGAGAATATCGCTGTCGCCAAGAGCAGGACGGCGCGAGTAGCTACACTCATCATCAATCAGCCCCGATTTTGTGGCCTAACTTTTCGCATCTTGACGAAATCAGTCTCTTGAATCGCCATCGAGCACTTGGCTTCCGCGTCGCCAACTCGGCGCCTGCATAATGCGCAGGGCAATTCTTGCTACTGCTGGACCACAATATTTACTGACAGGTTGGTCCCATTAGGCGGCATTGGCCCTGTTATATAAATGCCAGAGCTGGATTGCGACGGCCCGGATACACCGTAAGCAAGAGTCCCCTGCGATGTGGCTGCGACGTTCCACAAATAATGAACGACCATAGTGCAGATCGCCTGGGACCCATTCACATTCGCACTTGTATAAGCGTTTTCGGACGGGTGATTAACATCGTCGCTTATCAACGAAAGGTTGCAATTAACGCTAGATCCGGCTGGCGGCGCCTCCGCAAAATTTACCGTTATTTTTGCGTTCAGGACGCCCCCAAACTGCGCCGCCCATGCGCTCGAACTAATTATCGCCGCTACAGCGGTCGCGCATACAGCCTGTCGAGGATTTAGTCTTAATTTGTTCTGCTTGCATCTAAGAGCCCGACTCGAACTTCAAGCGGAGGCGCTTTTCGCTCTGGCTATCCTTCGCATGAGTAGGAAAGCAAGGGCCAGTTGCAGCCATGCGAGCGAGGATTCGATTGTCGCCTCGAAATCTTTCGACAGGCGTCGCGCGCGATTGATCCATCCCAGTGTTCTTTCGACGAACCGCTGTACATTGTTGCCAGGTCGCGCGAGAATGCTCAGGCGAGGCGGGGCTGCCCGGCGCGTTTGTTGGTGGAACTCGGAATATGATCTCGATCGCGGCGCCGTCGACCTCGATGCGGCGGACGAGGGCACGAATGATTTCGCGTTGTCTGGACCGATCGAGCTTGGCCAATCCCTCTGATACTTTCGCGGCGAAGTCTTCCAAACGACTGATGACGAGGCAAGGGTCGCGTTCACTTTCAGCGGCTCGAACGGCGGCTTCGTGGCGCTCTTGAAGATGCGACAACCGCCGCTTCATACTCGTAACCCGTGGTTCAAATTCGTCTTTCTCGACGAACCCGTCCGCATAGCTGTCGATGAGCCGGCCGATCCCGCGCCGCAAGGCGGCCATTTGCTTGTCGAGCCGGGTGATTTCCTCCGGCGCGGCGGCGCTGTCGGCGACCTGGGCGATGCGGCGCCTGTATTCGTCGGCCACGCGCTCCGGTTCCTCCAGGAGAGCTTCGACCCGCTCCCAAACAACCCGTTCTAGTTGGTCGGCGCGAACAGGCGTGTTGCAGCATACGGCTTCGCCTTCGAACCGGTAGCCATCTGCGCCGGTGCAGCGGTAATACCGCAATAGATTCGCGGGATCATAGCCGCGCGTGCGCGGCGCCGCCTTTCCATAGTAGGCGTAACCACAACGTCGACAGACCGTCAGGCCTTGTAGCAGCCATACATGGCCGTTCTCGCGATTGCGCTTTCGCTTCTTGTTTTCGTCGAGTTGTGTGCGAGCGGCCTCGAACACCGCCTGGTCCACAATGGCCGCCACAGGGATTTCGATCCACTCGTCGCAAGGCGTGGGAACACGCGAGACTTGATGCGGCGCAGGTTTTGTGCGCCCGCGCAGGGGCCGCAGTCGCGGACGCGGCGGCAGATAGTGGGCGCGCCCGAACGCCGCGCGCCCGACATAGGCGGGATTATCCAGCATGCCGCGAATGGTGGAAGCGTACCAATGCATTGATCCTCCTCGGGTTTGGCAGCCCATTTGCCGCAAGCGACGACAGACTTCGCGCAGGCTCAGACGATCGAAGCCAACCCAGGCGAAAATGGACCGTACGATGCGCGCTTCTTCCTCCACAACCTCGAAACGCGCCATCCCGCCGCCTTCGGCGCGGTTGACGTAGCGATAACCGTATGGCGCCCCGGTGAGCGCGCTGACCGAGCCAGAGCGCGCGGCGTGTCGACGGCCTCGACGGCTGCGCTCCAAAATCTTGGCGCGCTCGTATTCGGCGATGACGCCCTGAACCTGAAGCAGGAGACCGTCTTCCGCCGTGTCGCCGATCGGCCGGTTCAAGAAAACGATCTCGACGCCGGCGCGGCGAAGTTCATCGATGATCAGCGCCTGATGGGCGTAACGACGGGCAAGCCGGTCGGGAGCATGGATATAAACGCGCTCAATGTCTCCGCTCGCCGCCGCGTCGCGAAGCCTCTCGAGAGCTGGGCGTAGGAGAATTGATCCGCTGTAACCCTCATCCACGTAACAGTCATCCGGTTCGAGTAGATAACCATCGCCGGCGATGCGCTCGCGCAACGACGCGACTTGACTGGCGATGGTGTTATCCCGTGCCTGAGCTTCACTGGAAACGCGAGCATAGAGTGCGATCCGTCCCGCAATCATGGCCTACCCCCCGATCCCGCTGTCGCTTGCGTCTTGGGTTGTGGAGCACCGTCGCTCGCCGGTCGCTGATTCCTGCGCCGCAGCGTCGGCACAAGGCGGCCGTAAATCTCGATCAGATGCTGTTGACTGAACCTCGTCGTCTCGAACGATACGCGCACTTGTAACAGAGGACGATCCGTGCGCCGGACCATGAGCGCCTCCACCGGCTGCCGGCGTCACTCGCCGCCGAGCGCTCATCAAACTCCCTATTGGTTCGAAATCGCCTGCGACAAATCAACTCGCTCCATCGCGCTGATTGGCCTCCAGTCGGCAAAACCGGCCTCTTCCAACCACCCGGAGAACGCGCGACGACCATTCGAAATCGGCAATGTTAGCGATATTGTACGGCGGTTCACGACCCATCTTTTCGGCAGGACGATGAAGCCCGTGACTTGTTTGTCCGAGCGTTTGACGACCGTGATGGAAATGCGGCTGGTCTCGAAAGCCGCCCGTTGCGCCTCGTCGCCCTGATAGCCGCCATCGACAAAGGACATGGTCACCCACGGGCTTTTACGATGCACCGCGCCGAGCAGCGGCGCGAGGGCGTCACGATCCTGAACGCTGGCGGCGGTGACCTGACATTCTATCGGCAGACCGAGCGTATCGACGGCGACATGTCGTTTGCGGCCCTTGATTTGTAGAGTCGAGGAAGGGCGCGGTGACGCGTTGGAATGCGCTCCGTTTCCCTTCCCCGCTCATCAAACCGGACGTGCGGATTTCCCGCATCCGGCTTTCCGACCAGCTTCATCGCAAAGCACTCGTCGTCGATACTTGGCGCCCACGCCGAAGACACAGTACTCCCAATTCGCCGTGGACGTGATCCCGCGGGAATCGGCGCATGCTGCGCCCTTGCGCCTTGTGTCGTCTGCACAGGAAGCACATCACACGATCGTAGACGTGCCGATCAACGGCTTCATAGGCTGAAGCCAGGGAGCCATAGCCGAAGTACGCAGACCAGCCGACCAGAAGCTGGTTCAGCTTGTTGCGCACGATCGGCCACGCGCCCTTGTTATTCGGCCTCAGCAGCTCGCTGACTTTCGTCTTGACCCGCAATATGCTCTTCTTCGATGGACTCGCGCCAAGATACCGTCGTCCCCCCTTTGGAAGATGGCGGGGGCCGATGGTGTAGCCGAGGAAGTCAAAGCTCTCCCGTCGAGCGTCTTTCAACGAACTCTTCGCCTCGTTGATCGTCAGCCCGAGCTTCGTCATCACCGCCTTCGTCCACGCCAAGGCCTCCTCCGCATGTCCGCGGCTGAGGATGACGAAGTCGTCGGCGTAATTGACGATATGCGCGCGGAAGGCCTCGCCACGGCCGCTGAGACGCCAATGCTTCAGGAAGCGGTTCATGTAGATGACGGAGAGCAATGGGCTAACGACCCCGCCCTGTGGCGTGCCGCGCACGCTGCTCTTACCGCCACTCATGCGCCGCTTCCCGTCGCCGTCCCGTTCCTCGACCGGCGCTTTCAGCCATAGCTTGAGCAGCCACAGCACGTGCCGGTCAACGACGCGTCGGGCCACCGATTTGAGGAGGTCCGAATGTGGGATCGTGTCGAAGTATTTCGACAAATCAGCGTCAACAACGTCGGTGTAGCCCCGGCAGACCAGCCGGTGCGTTTCCTTGACTGCATCGACCGCGCTGCGGCGCGGGCGATAGCCATAGGCGCTGTCCTCGAAGTCCGCCTCAAAGATCGGCTCGAGCACGATCTTGGCGGCGGTCTGGACAACCCGGTCCCTTATCGTCGGGATGCCAAGCGGGCGTTCTCCGCCCCCGGGCTTCGGGATCGCCGCCCGCCGCACCGGATCAGGCCGATACGTCTTCGAAACGAGTTCCTCACGCAGGCCCGCGAGCCACGCTTCCACGCCCGACGCCTCGATTTGCTTGAAGGTTATCCCGTCCATGCCCGGCGCGCCCGCATTGTCGCGGGAGCGTTCATAGGCGTGAAGAAGAATGTCCTCGCGGCAGATTTTGTCATAGAGCAGATAGAAGCGGAAAGCGGGCTCCGCCTTCGCTTTGCAATAGAGCTTTCTCTGAAGGGTCCTGATCTTGTCGGGCGTTTCAAGGCTCATCGCCAATCACCCTCTCCTCGCCATCTTCGAAAGCATGCCAGAAGTCAGGGCCCTTCCCTCCCCCGGAATTACCCGGCTTCGACAGGTCCTATGGCCCTGTCCGACTCCCGTCCGGTCCGCCGCCAGAAGCAGCGTTGAAGCCGTGACCTCCGACCGAACGGGTCTCCCTCGTTGCCCGCATCACCCTTCCGACGTGCCGTGTCCAATACCCCGGCAGACCAGACAGGCGCTTGCGTCGATTGCTTCCCTGTCTGCGCGGCCTTCCCCGGGCAAAAGACGGGTCGGCGTCTGCATCGACTCTTTCGAGGCCTGCTCGGACTTCACTCGCGTTACGGCCCGTCGGATCGCTCAGCCGCCCATGGCGGCCTTTGTCACGAGGCTTCGGCCCGGCTAGTCACCCAGCCCAACCGCTCGTCAGCTACCAGATCAATCGACAACTCTCTGGGTGGAACCTTCCTCCACTGGTGATACGCGCCATCGAGGCGCACTCTTGCCGGCGTCAAAGCCACGCGGCCCGCCGGCTTCCGTTGTCTTGACGGACTGGCTATCGACAACAACCGCCGTCGGCGCGGGTTCGCGGCCCTCGGCCTCACGCGCGGCCATCACGAACACACTAATGATTTGGGGCCATAGTCCGCTGTCCCGCCACGCGTAAAATCGGTTTTGAACGGTCGTAAACGGCGGAAAATCCTTCGGCAACAGCCGCCACGGACAGCCAACCCGGATCATGTAGAATACCGCGTTCAGGACGACGCGAAAGTCGGTTGGCTTACGTCCCAGCTTCTTTGGCGCCGGAAGCAAAGGCAAAATCAATTCGAACTCCACATCCGACATATCGGTTGAATAACGGTCCCGGATGACCTCATACTTCACTCGATCGGCCTCGTTCCAAGGCATCGCGAATCTCCCCAAGTTGTTGCAAACCCAGGGAATCAACTGCCGCGAGGCCGCTCAACCAATTTCAGGTCAGGCTCTAAGAGAAGGCCAATTGCCCTTTGACTGAATTTGCATTGTTTAGCCCCCACCAGCAGGAACAATATGCGCAATCTTCCGCCACCGGTTATACGAGCATTGTGGAATGCCGCGCCCGCATGCGCCAGCCCGCCAATCAGAACCGCGTGGTTGAAGCGTTTCGCCGATAACGCTTAAGTTAAAGATTAGTTCCGCGCAAAGCCAGAATGTTGTTTCAGGCCAAGGAGAAGAGCTCGCGGACGAAGTCTGCTCGCGTTGACTCATTCACTCGCCGCCGCGCGCGGGATTGCATCGATATGTGGCAGCTGTCCCGAGCCATGTCGGAGCGCCCAAAATGCTTTAAAGTTTGCAGGCGGCTTTCCTTTGGCGAGGTGATCGGCGAGACCAAAGTCGACGGCGGCCGCTGCTATATGCTCGCCCAAGCCACTCGTCAGCTACCGGATCAATCGACAACTCTCTCGGTGAAACCTTCCTCCACCAGCGACGCGCGCTGTCGGGGCGCACTGAGTGAGATGGACTAAGCATTTACGCGCCATCCTTCGCCCCGCTGCGTTCCTCCGAGCAAATTTCGCAACCAGAGAGCCGCGGAGGAGAGGATTTCCGCTCCATTGGCGTGCATGGGCGAGGGTGAAGATCTGCCTTTCCAACATCGCCTAAAAGGTCACCAGGCTCGTCTGGTTAAAAACGCGGACCACTGCGGCAGAGCTGGTCCCGGTTGTCTGAACAGCGCCCCGCGGAATTTAAGTGGATTCCTGCCGGGTTATGCTGACTGCGGGGCTTCGCGATTTTGATGCGGCGGCGGGAGGGCGTAGCCCGACCAGAGCTGCATCAAAATCGCGCGCGAGGGCTTCATGCCGCCGCCGCGATCGTCGGCAAGGCGAAGTAGGCCTCATCCGGCGTTCTCGCGTCAAGGCTCGAATGCGGGCGCCGCCGGTTATAGAAGTCCAGATATCGATCAAGCGAGGCGCGCACTTCGAAGACGCTGCCGTAGGCGTGCAGATACACCTCCTCGTATTTCACGCTGCGCCATAGCCGTTCAACGAACACATTGTCGCGCCAGGAGCCTTTGCCGTCCATGCTGATCGCTATCTCATTCCCGAGCAGCACGCCGGTGAAGGCCTCGCCGGTGAACTGACTGCCCTGATCCGTGTTGAATATTTCCGGCTTGCCATATTTGGCGAGGGCTTCCTCCAGCGCCTCGACACAAAAATCCGCCCCCATCGTAATCGACACGCGATGCGAGAGAATCCGCCGGCTCGCCCAGTCGATGACCGCCGCGAGATAGACGAAACCGCGCGCCATCGGGATGTAGGTGATGTCCATCGCCCAGACATGGTTGGGCTTGTCGATCTTCAGTTTGCGCAGAAGATAGGGATAAACCTTGTGCCCCGGCGCCGGTTTGCTTGTATTTGGCCGGCGATAAATCGCCTCGATTCCCATGCGTTTCATCAGCGTCGCGACATGGCGACGGCCAATCGAAACGCCTTCGCGGTTCAGCATGTCGCGTAGCATCCTTGCGCCCATGAACGGGTGCTCGAGATGCAGTTCGTCGAGCCGCCGCATAATCGCCAAATCCTCGGCTGAGACTGGCCGAGGATTGTAATAAGCGGCGCCCCGGCTGATGTTCAAAGCCTTCGCCTGCCCGGAAATTGAAAGATCGTGCGTGCGGTCGATCATCGCTTTGCGCTCAGCATGCCGGCTTTGGTGAGCGCGCCTTCTAAAAAATCGTTCTCCACCGTCAACTCGCCGATCTTGGCGTGCAGAGCCTTCAAGTCCACCACCGGCGCACCGGCCTCGCCCTTCTCCTGGCCAAACACGCCCGCCGCTCCCTCGAGAAGCTGCCCTTTCCATTGCGTGATCTGGTTCGGATGGACATCGAACTGCTGAGCCAACTCGGCCAGCGTCTTCTCGCCCTTCAGCGCCGACAAGGCCACCTTCGCCTTGAAGGACGGCGCGTGGTTCCGACGTGTGCGTTTCGTCATCGTAGCTCCCGATTCGCGGCGATAATCCTCGCCGCTGTCAGGCAGAAAATCCACTAAAGCTAATGTCCAAATTTGCGAGGCCGGCTCTATACATCAGGGGCCCGTGATGAAGAGGCCGAACGTCTGACGTTACAGCGAAACGACTTGGTCGAGCGAGCAAGACGAATCAAACAATTGGAGCGCCTGGCGAATGAAGCCAAGGTAGAGTCGGCCATCGAACAGACGATGCATGAATACCACGAACTAGTGGTCCCCGTCATTGCTTTTGACGGCGAGTTGTGAATCTCTGTCGCTGCGGAGCAGCGATGGAGGTGATTCGTGGTTGGGAAAGATATAGCCGTCAAGAAATACGTTGTCCGGCTAAGCGCGGAGGAGCGCGAGCAACTTTGGGACTTCATCCACTCTGGAAAGCGCTCGGCGCAATTGCTGACGAAGGCGCGCATCCTGCTGAAGGCGGATGTTTCGGAAGCTGGCGAAGGCTGGAGCGACGGCAAGATTGCCGAGGCTCTCGACACCAGCGTCGCCAACGTCGAGCGGACGCGACGGCAATTGGTGGAGGAAGGGTTCGAGGCGGTGCTGACCCGGAAATACAATCCGAACTCCGCGCGGTCACGGATCTTCGACGGCGCAGCGGAAGCCAAGCTGATCGCGCTGGCCTGCGGGCCGGCTCCGGCGGGCTACGCCAGATGGACGCTGAGCCTGCTCGAAGAGAAAGTCGTCGAATTGAAGATTGTCGAAAAAGCCAGCGACAATACGATCGGACGCACGCTCAAAAAAACATTCTCAAGCCGCATCTCAAACAGCAATGGGTGATCGCGCCGCAGGCCAGCGCGGGCTTCGTCGCCAATATGGAAGACGTGCTGGAAGTCTATCAACGACCACATGATCCGTTGCGCCCGGTAGTATGTCTGGACGAGACCTCCAAGCAAATGATCGTCGAGACGCGCGCGCCCATTCCAGCCGCGCCCGGACGCAAGGCGCGTCACGACTACGAATACGAACGCAACGGCGTCGCCAATTTGTTCATGATGTTCGCGCCGCTGGAAGGCTGGCGCTGCGTCAAAGTCACCGACCGTCACGCAGCCGTCGATTACGCCCATACGCTCAAGGATTTGTCCGACACCCATTTTCCCGGCGCGGCGAAGATCGTGCTGGTGCAGGATAATCTCTCGACGCATACGCCGGCCTCGCTTTACGCGGCCTTCCCCGCCGCCGAAGCGCGACGGCTAACGGAACGGTTCGAGTGGCACTACACGCCAAAGCATGGAAGTTGGCTCGACATGGCGGAATCCGAACTCGCTGTTCTCGCAACCCAATGTCGGGATCGCCGCATTCCTGATAAGACGACGCTGACCCAGGAGGTCGCCGCTTGGCAGGACAATCGCAACAACCGTCACGTCAAGGCCGACTGGCAATTCACAACCCACGACGCCCGTATTAAACTAAAATGGCTATACCCGCAGTTCCAGTGACTCGGACCACTAGTAGACCTTATGGTTATCCGGACGCTCGTCAGCGTCGGGTAAGCCTTTACAGGCAAATTTAAGATCCATATGGGAGCAAACCAATGACTCTGTTACCGCTAGACGAAATCGTCCGCAGCGTTCCGGACGCGGCCGATCCAAGGAATGTCGGCGCCGCGCGAGAGCGATTGAGGGATGTGGCCGCCTCGGATCGCAACGCCGACTTCCGCGACATGATCGATGCACACAGTGGATATTCATTTCCCGGCTCGACGGAAGATGCAGCGCGATCCATCGCCCATTCAGAGGCGCACGGGAGCAACCCAGCGGCGTCGAGCCCAACTTCGCAGGGCGCCAATCGACACGATTCAACGCCGGCGCTCAAATTCGAATCGTTTATTCTTAAAGCCTTTATTGAAACCATGCTGCCTAAGGCCCCGTCAGGAAACAATCGCTTCGCATAGTTGGTCCGATGGAGCGATTGCGTAATTCCATTCGCCGTGGAAATCGGCGCGTTTGATGTTGATGCTTGCCATTTCGGCTTCCGAGACGACGATGCCTTTGGGATAACTGTTGTCATCGAGTTCGCAGTGGACCTGCAAGCCGGTTTTTGTGGTTGTGGCGGCGATCAGATCAACGATCACGCGATAGCTGACCAGGGGTTTGGCGCGCCAGTTCTGCGTGATGAATGAGAACAGACGGTGCTCGATCTTGTTCCATTTGCTCGTTCCCGGCGGAAGGTGATGAACCTCGATCGTCATGCCGAGTTCATCGGCGAGCTTTTGCAACTCGCGTTTCCAAAGACGCACGCGTGAACCATTGCTGCCGCCGCCATCAGCGGTAATGAGCAGACGCCTTGCCAGAGGATAGCGAGCGCGGCCCATGTCCTGCCACCAGCGGCGAATAGTCTGCACGGCGAATGCCGCTGTATCGTTGTCGATCCCGACATTCACCCAGCCCGTGTTGGCGGCAAGATCATAAACTCCATAGGGCACGACGCGGCCAAGTTCCGCGATCAGAAAGTCGTGCACACGCACTTCTTCTGGCGAGCCCTGAGGTCGCCATTCGCGACCGGCGTTCTTGAACTCGCCAACGAGTTCCTTCTTCTTCGTGTCGACGGAGATCACCGGCTGGTTCTCGGCCAAGGCCGTCTCGACCGCCGCGTTGATGAATCCGAACTGAGCATCGCGGTCGGGATTGTCGGCGCCTTCCTTGGTCTTGCGATTAGCTTGCAGACTGAACTTCTGCGCCTTCAACAATTCGCCGACGACCGTATGGCTGATTTTGTGCCCGAGCTTGTTCAGTTCGGAGGCCAGACGACGCAGGCTCTTGCACGTCCAGCGCAGCGGCGACATAGGATCGCCGCGCGCGTCGGGCTCGACAAGCACGTTCAGATCGTGGAGCAATCGGCTGTCCGTCTCGGACAGCGATTTCCGCCCACCTCCCGGACGGCGAACGCGCCCCTGCGGCAGCGTCTCCGGCGCCTCGAGATCTTTCAGGCCGCGCCCGATCGTGCTCGCGGCGATGCGCGTAACACGCGCCACTGCCGCTATACCACCATGGCCCGCAGCCCTGGCTTCCGCAGCGGCGAACAGACGCCGCTGGCGTTCATCGAGATGCGGCAGCATCGACGCCTTGCGCTCCTGGAGCGAATTTTCGTCAATCATCCCCCAACGCTACGACGCCGCGCGATCGCCGGGAATCCAATATCTCTTCCCTCGAAAAACCGATTCAGCTATTTCCTGACGGGTCCTAAGGAAGGCGCCGCGTATTTTGGACAGGGCGCCGGCGGCGGAATTTGACGTTCAATGATGGCTGAGCAATTAGCAAATCAAATCGCGAGATCCGGCGGCGTCGGCATTCAGAAACTTGTGGACGTCCATATTAAGGATTCGTCACAGCATGGCGCGGTTCGATAGAGAACGCAAACGAGTTGTATCTGTTCGGCACGGCTCGCGTTCTATGTATTCAGAAGCGCACATTATGGAATTGGTTTCCCGGTAGGTTGAAAATGCAGCATCGACAGAGGAATACTCCGATTGACATCCAAAACGCGGGAGAGGATGCGCAGCGCTCAGAAGCGGCGCTTGCGCGCTGTCTAGACCGGCTCGAATATCTTCTTGATCAGGAAACCGGGTTGCTGAGAGCTTGTTCCGCGATTGATTTTATGAATTTGAACCAGAAAAAGGCCCTGCTTCTGTTGGAATTTATGCGTTTGTCGCGAACGCTCCCTAAGCATGTTTCGCCTGGCGTCGGCGCCAGGTTGAGGGCTGTGAACGATAGGCTATCCGAAAACTCCCGGCTTCTTGGGGTTCATTTGAGTGCAATGATAGAGATGTCGAAGATAGTCATCTGGAGCATTCAATCCGAAGATTCCGACGGCACATATTCAACCACGCCGTCTGGCTTGCGTTCGAGATAGGCCAAGAATGCTTCGGACCCTGCTGATAGGCCTTTGGGTTGGAGCGGTGGCTCTAGCTTCAACCTATGGCGGCGCCTATTGGAAATTGAATATGGCTCCAGCCCGAACAAATGTTGTGCAATCAGAAAAAGTGGAGGTCAGAAAGGTCAAGCCGCTAACCGCCCCTGTAATATCTGGAGGTGAGTTGAAAGGATACGTGTCCGCGGAATTCGCGTTTTCCCTCGATCCATCAAAGCCGCTCGTAGGAGGGCTTGACCCAGAGGCCTATTTTATGGATGAGGCCTTCCGGATCATCTACTCTGATAACGAGATTGACTTCCAACATGTCAAAAAGATTGATGTTGACGCGCTGACGAAGCGAATAACGGCAAGAGTCAATGAGCGGATCGGCTCGGACGCCGTAAAGGAAACTCTGGTCAAGAACCTCGTATTCGTTTCGAAGGATGAAATGCCTCGCTAATTTTGAGGTGTGCGTCATACGTTATCAAGTTTGAGGCAAGGCGGTTTGCGTAACTTGTCGGAAACGAGAACCCGGGACTTTCGATGGAACCAGTTTATCTATTTGGTCTGATCAATCAGCAGCGAAGCTGGCTCTCGACACGCCAGGAAGTTATCGCGCGGAACGTTGCGAATGCCAATACTCCAGGGTTCAAAACTCTTGATCTGAAACCGTTCGTTTCGGCGCCTGAATCAGGGGAGTTGGGCATGGTCGCAACCGGCGCCTTGCACCTCTCGTCTGCAACTGAAGGAGAACTGTCGGTCAATCAGATGTCGGGCGAAGCATGGGAAACAACTCAATCAGGCAATTCTGTTTCTCTTGAATCCGAAATGATCAAGGCTGGAGACGTTCGGACTGCTTACTCGCTCAACGCAAGCATAATGAAAGCTTTTCACGGGATGTGGATAAGCAGTCTCAAAGGATGAGCATGGACGCTCTCAGCGCAGCATTGAGGATCGCCGGATCCGGACTTGAAGCGCAGTCCGCGCGTCTTCGTGTCGTTTCCGAGAATATCGCCAACGCTCAATCCACCGGTAAGGCGGCGGGATCGGACCCCTATCAGCGCAAGACGATTTCCTTTGGGAACGAGTTGGAGCGCACATCAGGTGTGCGGGTCGTCAAAGTGAGCTCAATTGGTGTGGACGCCACGCCCTTCAATATAGAGCGCGACCCAGGAAATCCCGCAGCCCACGCCAATGGGGATGTGAAACTTCCAAACGTCAATCTGCTCGTTGAGCTCGCCGATATGCGAGAAGCGAACCGCGCCTACGAGGCGGATCTTCAGGTCATGAAGCAATCGCGTGACTTAATGAATATGACGATCGACCTCCTGAAAGGAACATCATGATACTTCTCCCATCCACTGCAATATCATCCTTAACCTCAATCGGCGTCGGTAACGCAGGCGCCATGGCGGGTGGGGCGACGCCGGCCGGCGTCGCGAAGCCACCCCAAGTTTCGTTCACGCAGGTATTTGAGAATGTGGCGACTGGGGCCATCAACACTTTAAAATCCGCAGAGGCTGGCGCTATCTCGGGCGTGTACGGAAACGCCTCGCCTCAGACGGTTGTAGAGCAAGTAATGTCCGCCGAGCGCGCGCTGCAAACGACGATCGCTCTGCGCGACAAGGCTGTAGGCGCCTATCAAGACATTACAAAAATGACGATTTGAGGAGCGAACGATGAGAGCCCTGGCAATAGCGGCGACTGGCATGAGCGCGCAGCAGACAAATCTTGAGGTCATTTCAAACAACATAGCTAATATAAACACGACAGGTTTCAAGAAGTCGCGCGCGGAATTCACCGATCTGTTGTACCAAGCCGAAAGACTGCAAGGCACCTCGAATCGCGGACGAGACGCTACGATTCCTCAGGGCACGCAAATTGGGTTAGGGGTTCGTACTGCAGCTATTCGCCCCTTGGAGATCCAGGGCGCCCTGACGCAAACGGGCAACACATTCGATCTCGCTCTGAACGGACTTGGGTGGTTCCAGATATCCGGAGCCAACGGTGAGACGCTATATACCCGAGCAGGTTCATTCAGCACAAATGCCAATGGGCAACTGGCGACGGCGGATGGCTATCTACTCAATCCCACGATCACGATTCCAAATAATGCGGTAAATGTGACAATAAGTCAGTCGGGAGTCGTATCCGCGACAATTCCGGGGCAAACCAACGCCCAGCAGCTAGGTCAGCTGACAATCTCGATGTTTGCGAACGATCCGGGGCTTCAGCCGCTTGGCGGCAATCTGTTCAGCCAGACAGCAGCTTCCGGAACCCCGGTCAATGGCGTTCCCGGCGACCCTGGATTCGCAACGATAAGTCAGGGTTATCTGGAGAGCTCCAACGTCGATCCCACGACAGAGCTCGTGAACCTTATCGCGGCGCAGAGAGCCTTCGAGCTGAATTCGAAAGTCATTCAAGCCGCGGACGATATGGCGGGTACGGTATCTAAAGGCATCAGGTGAGCGATGAGCTTGTTCGACAGCAGAAGGACTGCGCTCGGATCGCTTCTTGGATTTATGTCGCTGCAGCTGATCCTTTGCGATTCATCGCGCGCCGGGGAGCGCATGCTTGCGGCGCCGCGCGTGACGATTTATCCGGGAGATCGCATCGACGACAACCTGATCGAAGAACGACAATTCACATCCGAGGAGGCCCCGGAGGGGATGGCGCTGGAAAGCCGGAAAGCGCTCATTGGAAAGGTGGCCCGCCGTACTTTATTGCCGGGTAGACCAATTCCAGTCACGGCGGTCGACAACGCAAAGGTTGTTTTCATAGGGACGTCGGTCAAGATTATCTTTCTGGAAGGCGGCCTTGAAATCACCGCCTATGGCATGGCGATGCAAGCCGGTGGTTTAGGAGATCTCATCCGCGTGCGGAATCAGGACAGCGGGCTAATAGTATCGGGACGCATTCTCGGCGATGGCTCGGTTCAGGTCAGCGAGGGATGATGCGGCGTCTCTGCATATTCGGCATAATGTATGTTCTTTGCGGTTCGGCTGTTGCATCCGTCCGTATAAAGGATATCACCAGCGTAAAGGGTGCAAGGGAATATCAGTTGCTGGGCTATGGAATTGTCATCGGTCTGCAGGGCACGGGCGATACGTTGCGTAATTCGCCGTTCACCGAACAGGCGGCGATGTCGATGCTTGATCGCGTCGGCGTTAATATTCGCTCGAATTCAATGCGTACTCGTAATATTGCCGCAGTCATTGTGACTGCTTCATTGCCCCCTTCGGTGGATGGGGAAGCACGCTGGATGTGACGGTGTCGTCATTGGGGGACGCGACCTCATTGATGGGCGGAACCCTCGTGATAACTTCACTAACCGGAGTTGACGGCGCGGTTTACGCCATTGCGCAAGGGCCCATTGCCGTGTCTGGTTACAGCGCTACCGGGCAGAATGAGACGCTAACGCATGGCGTCGCAACAGTGGGGCGCATACCCAATGGCGCGACAATTGAGAGGGAGCCGCCGAGGCCTACGGGAGAGCCGGGGATCATTGTTCTGGAGCTACGCAATCCGGATTTCGCTACTTCCGTCCAGGTCACGGACGCAATCAATCGATTTACCCGTCGGCAGTATGAGTTCAGCCTTGCTCACGAGCGAGACAGCGCCGGAGTGGCGTTATCCGTCCCTGCCCAGGTGTCGCCGACAAGATTACTGGCCGAAATCCGGGAATTGCGCGTGCGGCCTAACGCTCCCGCGCGTGTGGTCATCGACGAGCGCACTGGAACGGTTGTAATTGGGCAAGATGTGCAGATTTCTCCGGTCGCCGTGACCCACGGCGGACTCACTATACGAGTAACGGAAACTCCGGAAACATCACAACCCGCTCCACGTTCGAACGGGCAGACGACTGTCACGTCGCGAACCGCGGTATCGGCGAACGAACAGACGGCAAAGGTCGCGACTCTGTCTGGTCCAAATCTGAAGACGTTGGTACGTGGGCTCAACCAAATCGGCCTCAAGCCCACCGGAATTATCTCAATACTGCAAGCCATCAAGAACGCTGGTGCGTTGCAGGCCGACTTGATAATACAGTAAGCATAGAATTCATAATCTCTGTCGCTCCGGCATTTTTGCCAACGACGATTGAGAGGTTGGCGTGCAAGCCGCATTAAAAGGCAGCGCAAGGGCTTCGATCCGCGCCAGTACAAGCCCCTGATCAAACGCTACATCAGCGGTTAGGATATACATCACACCAATAGGTTTGTGACGGATGAGCAGAGCGCATGATCAGCGCTCAGCGGGTGATCCAAGCTCAATGTTAGTGCACGATTGGCAAAGTCATAGGAGCAGACTTGATTGCGGCGTTCCGCCCGCAAGCGAACGTATAAGCCGTTGGCGAACCAGAGTCTGCCACGTTTCGTTTGTTTGGCGGGAACTTTCAGCCCCTCGCGCCGCCAGATACGCTCGAGGTCATGGGGCTTTCTCCTCGTCTGTGAGCGCTCTTGCCTGTAACCCCATAGCGTCAGGCGTTTGGATCGTGACGGTTACATATGGAGCGCCGTCGCGCCGATGGCGCCAAGGATAACCATCAATAAAGGCGGCGCCTTCCAAAACACGAGAAGCAAGAACGCCAACGTAGCCAGTCCAAAGTCTTTGGCAGTGAAAATTGAGCTCGTCCAGACTGGCGTGTATAGCGCTCCCAACAACAGCCCGACGACAACGGCATTGACGCCCTTCAGGGCCGCGCGCACTTCGCTGCGATGACGGAGCAGACTCCAAAACGGCAATGCGCCAATTAGAAGCAGGAAAGAAGGGAGGTAGATCGCGACTAAGCAGATTAATCCACCAGTCCAGCCGTTTGGCGCCGCTTTCATTGCGGCTCCAAGATAGGCGGCGAATGTGAATAGTGGCCCGGGAACAGCCTGCGCGGCGCCGTAACCGGCAAGAAATGCATCATTATCGATCCAGCCAGGTGGAACGACCGCTTGTTGCAGCAATGGAAGCACAACATGACCTCCACCGAAGACAAGAGATCCCGCGCGATAAAAGCGGCTGACAAGTTCGATTGAATGATTGGAAGTCGCGGACGCGATAAAAGGAAGTCCAAGAAGCAAAGTGATGAAGAGTATCAAAGAGGAAATCGCGGTTGCGTGACTCACCGGAATAACGGGCAGCGTCGACTTTCCGTTATCCGCACCGGGCAAGAAGAGCCATCCAATGACGCCTCCCGCCAAAATCACGCCGAGCTGACCGCTTGCTGAAGGAAGCCATAAAGTTATCAGGGTCGCGCCGACCGCTAACGTCGCCCTTTCACGATCAGGGCAAAGATTGCGCGCCATGCCCAACACCGCCTGCGCCACAACGGCGACTGCGATGATCTTCAAGCCGTGCAGCCAAGCGGCATGAGATAGGTCGCCAAGAGCGTCAAGGCCATAGGCGAATGCGATGAGCGCCAGGGCCGAGGGCATTGTGAAGCCGATCCATGCCGCAAATGCGCCTGCGACGCCAGCACGCAGCATGCCGAGGATCATGCCGACCTGACTGCTGGCGGGGCCAGGCAGCAACTGACAGAGGGCGATTATGTCCGCGTAGGCCTCATCGTCGAGCCATTTGCGGCGTTCGACAAATTCGGCGCGGAAATAGGATAAATGTGCAACTGGTCCGCCAAAGCTCGTCATGCCCAAGCGGAGGAACGCCGAGAGAACCTCCCCGCACGGATGCTGCCCTCGCAGGCGCGTCGCGTCGACATGCTCGCTCATATGGCCGCAAGCCTCTGTGGGCAATGGAGAAATACCTGGTCAGCACGCGTTTCCATTCCACAGTTCTCCATTCGGTCGTTTTTCAGCTGCATATCTGGCCCGGCAATGATTGATGGATTAAAGTCGTCAACAGCAATTCTGAAGATGGTCTGGGCGTCGGGGCGGCGATAATCCGGGAAGCGGGAAATGAGCGAAGACGATAAAGATTCGAGCACGCTGCGTCGGCTCAACGCGACATTTGTCGAGGTAGCCATCCATTTGACCTTCGTCGGCTTCCTTGTCTACTGGACATTTGTGCTCGTGAAGCCTTTCATTCCCATCATAGTTTGGAGCGTGGTTCTGGCGGTCGCGCTTTATCCGGTCTTCGACCGATTGAGGACGGTCCTCGGCGGTAGAGGCGGGATCGCCTCGGCGGTGCTGACAATCGGAGGGCTTCTTATCCTGTTGGGCCCCACGACATGGCTCGGACTTGGATTGCTGGAAGGTTCGCGAGAATTCATACAACGCGTCGAAACTGGCGGCCTGACGATTCCGCCGCCGTCCACGACCGTCCTGCAATGGCCGCTTATCGGCCAGCCTCTCTTCGACTTCTGGCAGCTCGCCTCCACCAATTTGCGCACAGCGGTAGCGCATATTTTGCCACAGCTAAAGCCGGCGGGGGAGGTTCTATTAGAAGCCGCAAGCAGCGCTGGCGCGGGAACCATCAAGTTCATTGTCTCCGTCGTGATCATGGGCTTCCTGCTGTCTTCCGGTTCGCGACTTGTCGCGGCCGTCAATATGCTGGCGCACAGGATCGATCCGGCCTACGGCGAACGATTTGTCGCACTGTCCGGGGCGACGATCCGTGCTGTGTCGCGTGGCGTCATAGGAATTTCATTATTGCAGGCGGTGATCGGCGGTCTCGGCATGTGGCTCGTGGGCGTTCCCTTCGCCAGCCTGCTTACGCTCGGCATTTTGGTGCTGGGAATAGTCCAGCTCGGCCCGGCGTTGATCGCTATTCCGCTTGTAGTATGGAGCTGGATGACGTTGCCGGCTCCCGCCGCGATCGGACTCACCATATGCATGACAGCGGTTTATCTCATAGAGGCGCTCATGAAGCCCTTCGTTCTGGCGCATGGCCTGACGACACCCACTATTGTGATTTTCGTCGGGGTCATCGGGGGAATCATCGCGCATGGCGTCGCGGGATTGTTCGCAGGCCCTATCATCATGGCTGTCGCCTGGGAGCTTGCTAAGGCTTGGATTTACGACGAGACCCCGGCAACGGCTGCACTCCAACGCGTTTCAGGCGTCACTCCACCGCTTGCGCCTCCAAGGGCGTGACGCGGGGGATTTGGCCGTTGCCGCACTGGTCCGCTGCTCGACAATCTATCGGCCTTAAGATGAGGACTGGTCAATGCGCCTCGCGCGTCTACCCCTGTAGCGCAGGTGGTGAGAAGAGACGTCCCGCGTTTTAAACCTGTGATTTATTTTTGGGCTAACCCTGTCAGTTACAGTTTCGTCGCCTCGTGAATCTCGCCGGCGGCGAAAGGCGTGACAAACTCGCCCGCGAACCCTCCTTCAAAATAACGCAGTACGATGATCGGCGTATCTCCAACGACGACTTTTGTTCCTATCTCCGGACGAATATTGGTTTCGATCGCGATGCCTGACGTGGAGAAATTGCGAAATCTTGACGATCAGCTCATGACCGTCAGGCAGTCGCAGCATGGCGCGCTGCATGAATGGCGCGATGCGGTGGTGTCGTCTCTCTTCGGACAAGTCGAGGCTGATCCGATTCGCGAACCACGTAAGTTTGTCCGCAAGCATGTCACGCTTGGTCGACGGAGTTCTTGATCGTCACCGCAAATCCGTCTGGAACCTGGCGCACAGCCTCTCCTTCAAATCGGCCCAGGGCGTCGATATAGAGGATGATCTTTTCTCCAATCCTTGGCTTGACCGCCGCGGACAACCGCATTCCGCCCAGCGAGATGTCTACCGTATGGCAGGGATATTCGAGGCGCAACTCCAGCATGAAGCGCCCGGACAGACTGATCTCCACGCGCTGAAAACGCCGACCGTCAGTAAGTGTGAAAAGGGGCCTGTAGCCGACGAATTCGCTCTTTGGATGCTTGCTCATTTTCGTTTTGCCAATCCATCAAACCAAAGTTGAGTTTTCCGGTTTTGGAGATGCTAGGAAAAAACCATTAAGTTTTATTTACTTACTTTTCACAATCACGGCCGGCCCTAATGATCTAGATGCCGTAATGGCCCCGTCCCGAGCCTGATGGCGAAGGGCGGTGGCTTGTCCCCCGTGTCAAGATGAGCGGGGTCGCGGTTGAGGCCGACCCTGAACACAGGGGGTCGGAGGACAAGTCATGGTACATTACGCCGGAATCGACGTGTCATTGGAACTTTCGAGCGTCTGCATTGTGGACGCGGCGGGTAAAATCGCGCTCGAGGGGAAGGTCGAAAGCCATCCCGACGCGATTGTCGCCTTCATGCGCAAGACAGGACTTGCGATCGAGCGGATCGGGCTGGAGGCGGGGCCGCTGTCTCAGTGGCTTCACGCCGGCCTGACTAATGGCGGTTTCGAGACGGTTCTGCTGGAGACCCGTCACGTGAAGGCGGCGCTTTCGGCGATGACG
>CAWJEI010000013.1:0-215834 GCA_963841875.1 uncultured Alphaproteobacteria bacterium
CCCTCCCCCTCCGCCGCAAGCTCCAGCCATTGCTCCTCCGCCCCGGCCAGCGCCTTGGCGAGCTCCTCGCGTTGGGTGGCGAGGCGGGCGGCTTCCTGCGGATTCCGCGCGAAGGCGTTCGGGTCCGATAGCGCCGCGTCGACGCGCGCGAGCAGCTCTGTGTATTTGTTCACCTTCTCCTCGGCGGCCGCGAGCTGGCGGCGCATGAAGCCCGCGTCGCGCCGGGGTTTTGCCGCTGGCGCCTTCTCGGGCTTCTCCTGCGCGGGAGCGGGCGCGGCGCGCTCTTGCTCGCGCGATTTCGACAACACCGAACGCGCGTAATCATCCATGTCGCCATCAAAGTTGCGCACGCGCCCGTCCTGCGACCACCCACAGACGATCGGCGCAGGCCTCCAGCAGATAGCGGTCATGCGAGACCAGCACCACGGCGCCTTCATATTCATTGATCGCGGTGATGAGCGCGGCGCGACTGTCGATGTCGAGATGGTTCGTCGGCTCGTCGAGGATCAGGAGATGCGGCGCGTGGAAGGAGGCGACGCCGAGCAGCAGCCGCGCCTTCTCGCCGCCCGAAAGCCGCTCGACCTTCGTGTCCGCGCGCGCGCCGGAAAAGCCGCAGCGCGCCGCCGCCGAACGCACGCGCGCCTCTGGCGCGTCCGGCATCAGCCGCGAGAACACAAGGTAAGGCGTGTCGTTGAGATTGAGGTCCTCGACCTGATGCTGCGCGAAGAATCCGACTTCCAGTTTCGCCGCGCGGATCGCCTTGCCCGAAAGCGCCTCCAGCCTTCCGCCGAGCAGCTTGGCGAAGGTGGATTTGCCATTGCCATTCGCGCCGAGCAGGCCGATGCGATCGTCTTCCGAAAGGCTCAGCGTCATTCGCGACAGCACGACGCGCTCGCCATAGCCGACGCTGGCGTTCTCCAGCGAGATGATCGGCGGCGACAGCGGCTTTGGCGGCGAAGGCAGATGTATCGGCAGCACCGCGTCGTCGACGATGGCGACGACATCCTGCATTTTCGCCAGCAGCTTCATGCGCGACTGCGCCTGGCGCGCCTTGGTGGCCTTGGCGCGGAAACGGTCGACGAAAGCCTGCAGATGCTTGCGCTGCTCCTCCTGCTTCTTGCCCGCCTTGGCGGCGAGCTCCTGCGCCTCGCGCGCGTTGCTTTTCAAAGGATGAGTAGTTGCCGCGATAGAGCTGCAACTTGCCGCGCTCCAGATGCAGAATATGCGTCGCGACGTCGTCCAGCAAATCGCGGTCATGGCTGATGACGATGACGGCGGATGGATAGCGGGCGAGATAGTCGACCAGCCACAGCGTGCCTTCGAGATCGAGATAATTGGTCGGCTCGTCGAGCAGCAGCAGGTCGGGCTTGGAGAACAGCACGGCGGCGAGCGCGACGCGCATGCGCCAGCCGCCGGAGAATTCCGAAAGCGGGCGCTGCTGAGCCTCGGAATCAAAACCCAGGCCATGCAGAATGGCGCCCGCGCGCGCCGGGGCGGCATGGGCCTCGATGTCGGCGAGCCGCGTCTGGATTTCCGCGATCTCATGCGGATCGGCCTCGGTATGGGCGCGCTCCAGCAGCGAGGCGCGTTCCAGATCGGCCGCGAGCACGAAGTCGATGAGCTTCGTCGGCCCGCCGGGCGCTTCCTGCTCGACCCGGCCGAGCCTTGACCGCGCGGGCACGGAAATGGTTCCGCTCTCGGGCGCGATTTCCCCGGCGATCAGCCGGAACAACGTGGTCTTGCCGGCGCCGTTGCGCCCGACAAAGCCGGCGCGGCCACGCGTCGGCAGAGCGACGCCCGCCTTGTCGAACAGGAGCCGGTCGCCGAGCCGGTAGGTGAGATCGCTGATGGTGAGCATGAGCCGCTTTTTGGAGCCCCCGTCGCCAGCGACGGGGCGTCGCCCGAGGGTTTAGGGCATTTTTCACAAGATGCGCAAACCCGGGCGGCGAGGCGCTTGTCATCCCTCCCCCGCCGCTTTATAGATCAGCCCGCTTCGCCGACAGGATCGGCAACTCGACCGCGCCCATCGTCTAGAGGCCTAGGACGTCGCCCTTTCACGGCGAAAACAGGGGTTCGAATCCCCTTGGGCGCGCCAATGAAATCAAGATGTTGCGGCTTATTTTCGTGCCCAAATCCGGCGCGTGCCCAACTTATGCCCGATATACGTGGGTGAACGTGGGCGAATTCTCGCCCCTCGATTTGCCCATGCCGCGCACCCCCGGCTTGCCCTTCGCCTCTATTTCACGTAAATTGCGCGTGGATATTCGCGAAGGGCTCCTGCATGAATGTTCTCGGATATGCCACGTCGCCCGCCGAAATCGTCGCCTTGCTGGAACAGCGTCGGTATTCCCTCGGGATCGCGTCCCGAGACGTCGACACGATTGCAGGCTTGGCTGATGGCCACTGCTCAAAGATCGCCTGTGGGCTGAAACCGATCGGCCATATCTCCCTGCCCAACCTACTGGCGGCCTTGGGGCTGCGTTTGGCCATCATTGCCGACGACGACTCATTACCGCGTCAGACGCGGGCGCTGATAGGCTCCAGCAATGGGAAGCCTCGCTCGCTGGTTCGCGCAGCTGATGACGCCGCTGTGCCCTCGCTGGCCCTCCTTGAGCCCGTCGACCTAGCCGCTTAGGCGCTGACCTTCCCGCGTTTCAACAGCTCGCGTCAGTCTCATAGTATCGTGCAATTCGCGGAGGGGTGGGGGGGGTCGATTGTGGGGACGCGATGGCCGGTCCCCCACCCGGCAGGGGAAAACCGACGTCGGACCTCAGCGTTCCTCGTCTAGGGGCGCGCCAGACCCTTCCAAAACACCCATGTCAGCCAAAATTTTATCAACTCGTCAAACATTCCGGCCTGCCCGCACCCCGTCATGCCGGCATATCCGGTTGACGGTCCAGCGCTGGGTATAATTAAATTACACCAGCCCAAGCAACGGTATAATACTTTTGTCCAGTCACCAAATATATTTACGGATTTACACGCAAACTACACTCCAATGCGTTGACATATCTCGCAAATCACTTCAAACTCCTTGGGAGTTTGAAGCTGCAACTAACCTTGAAAACAAGGATCAAATACTATGGCCGCGATGAGAAAATTTTGTGAGGTTCTTTCTGGCGCTGACATAATCACGACGATTACCCAGCGCGCCAAGGAGAGCGGCCTCAAGCTTGAGACGATCCTCAAGGGCGCGGGCGTCTCTTCTACGGAATTGGCGCACATCCTCGATATGGCGCAGGGCGTACATATCGCTCAGCTTCGCGACGTCTTGCGCGCTGCTGGCCTGGAGCTGTGCATCATAAAGTCGGCGACTCATGCGCCTTGGCAGGATCGCCATTCGCCGACTTCGCATCCGACGCGCGAAGCGACCAGAAAAAGCGTGGCGTTCGGCGCCATTGCATGCGCCATTTGCACATCCAAGGACGCCTCCTGATCCCAGCCGCTAGTGCCGGCAGCGGGCGGCGCGACGCCGGTCCGCGCGGCGGGGCAGCCGTTGGCGGGATTGCCGGTTCCGTAAATCACCCGGAAGTTCGCCCCGGGCAGGCCGAACTGGGCGATGTAGACGTTTAAGTCGGCTTCCGCGGTCGGGTAATCGAAGGCGTCGACAACGGCGATCGCCCTCGAACCGCCCCGGGGGACCGCCGTCACGACGTTAGGATTGCACCCCGAGGCGCCGGGTAGAAGACGATAAATGCAGGCTATGGAGGCCGGGGTTTCGAACAGATACCCGCTGGAGGGAGTTCCGATTTGCGGCCTCACGCCCTTCGGGTAGCCGCCTGCGGGAATCGCGATCTTGATGTTGGAATGGAAATAATTGGGCTTCCCTTGCCCAGAAGGCGGGTCGATAAACTGAGGCAAACCGGGACGAGGCGGCTTTACCTGAGCCCATGGCACATTGGCGAAGGGCGCGTCACTCTCCGACGCAATTGCTCCGTTGATGGACGCCAAAAGCATCGCCGCCGCATACGGCCAACGCCCCCTTCCCGGCCCTTCGTGATTCGCCATCCTGCCCCCTCCCTTCGAGCTACCGCTTTAATTACTGGCGCTTGACACAGAATTGGCGTCGAAACGGTCGTCCATCGCACTATGGTTGAGAGCAAGACGGCGTGCAGAATCAAAGCGCTTTTCGAAGCAAGTATAGTTCTATTATAAACTTTACGCAGAGTTACTTAAAAGTGACTTACAACCGAAAATATGTCCCTAAATTTATGGCGCGTCGAAAAACTCCGCGGATGGCGTGACGAGATCGGCGTGCGTGATTTGAGCGTGGTTAGATTGTTCGCACGCGTGAAACAGCCTTCATTCGCATCCCTTCAGCCCAGGAAGCTTCGCCGAGCGTCGACGTTGAGCCTCGGCAATTCGTGTTTTGCCTTCGGCGGTGTTGGAGCCCTTTGGCGCATCGGACCCAGTGGCTATACCGTCTTTGATGCTCCAAACCTGCTGTATAATAGCCTCCTGGCCGCGCTCCAATTCATCGACTTAAACAAACCACGCCGACTTTGTTATTGATTCTGCTTTTGGGGACCGGAGATCGTGAAGGTGGAGATGGAATCAACCGCCCAGCGGAACGCCTCGCGCAGCCGCAAGCGTCTGCTCATGTGCAATCCGGATCATTTTCAAGTTGATTACGTCATCAACCCGTGGATGGAGCAGCAGGTGGGGCGCACAAACCATTCTCTCGCGACCCGCCAGTGGAGAGCGCTCCATGATTTTCTGTCGTCCGTGGCGGCGATTGAACTCATCGCTCCGCAAGCGGGCTTGCCCGACATGGTGTTTACGGCGAACGCCGGCCTTGTGATTGATGAAACGGTGGTCGTGTCGCGCTTTCGCTCGACGGAGCGCCGTGGCGAGGAGCCTCTCTTCAAGCTTTGGTTCGAGCGCCATGGTCTCGCCATTGCGCCCTGGCCGGACGACATTTGCTTCGAGGGAGCGGGCGACGCTCTCCTGGATCGGGCCAGGCCTTTGCTCTGGTGCGGATATGGGTTTCGCACCGACGCCGGGGCTCCAGCCCTGCTTGAAAACGTCTTCGGTAGAAAGACTGCGCCCCTGCGCCTCGTCGACCCCCGCTTCTACCATCTCGACACATGTTTTTGCCCGCTTTCGGGAGGCTATCTGATGTATTACGCGCCCGCATTCGACGCCGCCTCGCTGGAGCGCATCGCCGCGATCGTGGAGCCCGAAAAACGCATCGAGGTTGGTCCCGAGGATGCGCTTCATTTCGCCTGCAATGCTGTCGAACTCGGCAGGCGCATATTCATGAACAATGCGTCGGGCTTGCTTCAGAGCCGACTGCGCGCCAGAGGGTTCGAGCCGACGATCTGTCCGCTCCCGGAATTCATCCACGCGGGCGGCGCCGCGAAATGCCTCACCCTCGAACTGGGCGACGCATGACCTTGCGTTGACGGCGCCCCAGATAGACGGCCAGCACCCCAAAGGAGCCCGAGGCCCATGGGCCGAAGTGGGGGCGCGAAGCCCCGCCCGATCTTGCAATGTGCGACCGCGCACAAACCCTGTCGAGCCCCGCCGCTAGTTTCTCACGATCGGAACTCAGAAGCGGCAGGGGAAATAAAATGATCGTCACCATCCAGCGTCTCATTGATCAGGAAGCCAGCCTCGCCATTCCGGCGGCCAACCTCACGCCCCGCGCCGACCTCTACAGCCTCGGGCTGACCTCCTTCGACGCGATCCGCCTGCTTGTCGCCGTCGAGCGCGCCTTCAAGATCGAATTCCGGCGCGAAATGCTAAATCGCCAGTCGATGGCCTCCATCGAGGCGATCGCCAAGGCTGTGCAGGCCATGCAGCAGACGCCTGCCGTCGAGTTGCTCAAGGCCGCGTAACGCCTCACCATGGAACTTCGCCAAGCCGCCGACGTAGCGCGGCGACGACGGTCCAAAAGAGGCGGCGATCTTGTGAGTGGACCGCGAACAACGCCTCTACTGGCTTAGATTGCGAAGCTGTTCGACTCCGGCGCCCGCGCGGAAAGCTGGCGCAGCCGCCACAGCGCCCGAGTTTGCTTGCGAACCGCGCCCAGATTGTTCAAACAAACCGAGCCAGTTCTAGTCATGGCTCCGTCTTGAAAAACGCCCGCTGGCGAACGTTTCAACCCGGTTCGAGAGCATCTGGCGAATACCGGTTCACTGCCCTGACGAACCCTGAGCGCCGTGCCGACCGTATACGACATCTCCATGCCAGGGAATGTCGGTAGTAATGCGTTCAAACCCCGCATTCCTGAGAAAATCACTCACTTCGGGTTCAAGGGGCGCGCCTTCGTAAATTGATTGCTTCGAGACCTCAACTTCGACAAATTGAGTGTTCTCCAGATATTTTCCGCTACCCTGCAAGGCCGTCAGCTCCGCACCCTGGACATCAAAAATCATGACATCCACATTCTGCGGAAAAATGCCTTGCTCCGGAAAAAGGCTGTCAATCCGGCGACTCGTCAATTCGATAATTTCGCCCGTTTCCTTGACGTCCGGCCATGCCTCATTCAACAACGGCGTAGCTGAAAACATGCTTGATGACACACCGTAGTTGCTGAAGCGATGAAACGGAACAATGTCGCCATCCTTATCGGAAATCAGCGCATTCAATAGAATCTGCCTTGGCGTAGCTTCGCGCTCTTCAGGCGTCACCGCTCTCTGCAAACCAGCGAAAGTCTCCGGATCACGCCTCTACCCAAACGATCAGTTCGGGGTTCAGCGACTTATATCCTTCACGTTCCTGTCCGAAGTGCGCGCCCACATGAACGATCCCCTTCGGACGATAACCAACATTGCGCAAGTGATGCACAATTATCATGACACACTCCGCTCATCGGCAAGCTGGCTACGTCGTCTCTTTTCAAGTCAATCAAGACATCCGGGGATGCTTTTATCCGATGTTCGCCGGATTTCCTTTTGTTGCGGACCAATTTTGCAACGGCTTGGCATAATAGGCAAGTCAGAGACCACGACGCGTTCCATGCGGTCCCGTCCTTGGGAGCCGGTGGCGCCAAAGCGGGTGAGCTCCTGTTTAGCCGCGCCCTCGTTGTCCTTCCGCAACTCACGGACCTTCGGGTGCGGGCGCGCGACCTTGGGGATTGTCGCCCCCGGCGATATCGTCGGCAAGCTGCGGTTTCCTCATGGATGGCGCTCCATCGAACGCGCTGGAAAATCGGAAAACCATCGCCAAGCACAGGGACAGCGCCGAGCCCCATGAGTGGTCAGCCCTCCCAACCGTAGCTCCAGCCGATCGGCTCAGCCAAAGCCGCTCGCTTGTCATGCGAGTCTTACCCGTAAAGGATAATGACATTGGACAACGCAGATGTCTTGCCGTTTCAATGCGCGGACCCTAGTTTTTGAAATGGCGCCTCGATCGGCGTGCGTATCTGCCGCATTTGCAAATTGCCGACGCAGATTTGAGAAAGCGAGAGTCCAATGAAAATAAAAGCCGTTCTCTTCGCGGTAGCGTTGCTCGGGGCCATGATGGCGCTACCGCTCTCACCAGCAAGAGCAATGCCGAGACTTGATCCGGGCGTTGGGCAGACTGAAACAATGAGCCCTGTCGAAAAGACCTGGTATCGCTATTATCACAGGCCCTATTACCATCGTTATTATTATCGCCCGCACTATTATCATCGTTATTATTATCGTCCGCATTATTATCATCGCTATTATCGTTGGCATCGCCGGTATTGGTAAAAGCGAGAGCGGAAATAGAGACGGGCAGATCGTGCTCGCCCGTCTGGAAAATTGCGCGGCGTGCTCGAGAGCGCGTCGCGTCACATCGCCTAACCGCCTAACAGGCCGCCCCACTGACGGCGCCTAAAGGGCGAGAAGGCCGGTGGATCAGTGACCCGATACTTCAAATCCTTTTTTGATCAAAGATCGCATACCGATGGGCTTCGAAAAGATCGGCGATGTCGAGAAGACCATTGTGAATGATGCCGAACCAAATCGGCGCGATGAATAGTCGAGAAAATTCGATCAGCCTGTCATTCCCCGCTTTTCGCCTACTTTCCAACAAGAGACACGCGCATTTCACCTGCTCCGGGGCAAAATCCTTAACTGTTCCAATAACTCACACCTAATGATGATTCCCGGTCTCGAGGATTTCGGCATGGAACTCCGGCTGCGATGCGCCCTAGCCTTTTTATCGAGTTCGTCCATGGAACGGGCGGCGCGAAGAACCTCAAGGAGACTGCTTCATGATGAAATCTTTAACTGTCGCCATCCTCGCTTTTGCTGGAACTCGCCGCCTTCACCGCCGACGCCAACGCGATTGTCTGCGCCCGGGGGCCCTACCGGGGGGGATGCGCCGGGCCACATGGAGCGGTTGTCGGCCATCGCGGCTACTATCACGCGCCCTACTACCGTCGCGGCGTCGTTGTCCACCGCAGATATTATTGAGCGTCAATAAAGACGGCAATGCCGAAGGCGTGCAGCCTCTCCATCATTCCGGAAGCAGTGGCGAATGATGCGTCGGGCTTGCGCCTCACAAAAAAAGTGCCCGGCCAGAAGGCCGGGCCAGTAGAGGAAGTGGAGGCTTGCTCTCCAATTTAGGACGGCGAATTTCGCGCGGTAGTCGCCCCAATGTCATTTGACGTGCAATTTTCGCCATCGAACCTGCGCCAACTCCTCATGAGTTAAATTGTCGCGCGCCAAATTGAACCTGCGTTCAAAGCACATAGCTCAAGCGTGCCCAGAGCGGCACGGCGGAGCTTTGCGCTCAAGGCCAGTGGACGCAAGCCCCTGAAAGGGAAACGAGGAGATGTTCAATATGCAGCAGAAGCGTGATTTCAGACGGACATTATGCGCGGGAGCGGTGATTGCGATGTTGGCTCCCGCGACTTCATTCGCGGCTGAGCGGGTCGGTCTGCTCGAATGTCATCTTTCGGGGAACGGCGCTACAGTCATCGTCGAGAACCAGGCGCTTGATTGCGCCTATCAGGATGACGCCGAAGGCGCCACGCCCTTGCATTACACGGGCCGGCTAACCAAGATCGGCGCCAATCTGACCATCAACGGTCCGGGCGAACTCGTCTGGGTGGTGCTTGCCGCCACTCGAACATTGGGCCCAGGCGCGCTTGCTGGAGATTATGTCGGACCGGAAGCAACCGTTAAGGTGGGTGTCGGCGGCGGCGGCGCCATACTTGTAGGCGGATCCAACAACACGGTCTCGCTGCAGCCCTTCAATGTGGAGGAAGGGTACAGGCGTCGGCGTAACCGCTGGCGTTGAACGGCTGGCTCTGGCCTTTGCTCCCGATCAGCCGCCTCCGCCGATACATCGCCATCATGTCGGCCCTATAGGACATCTGATCGCAACGATCAACCACACTCAGGAGGCGATCGAACATGGCAGGCTAGGCCATGCGGATTTGCTGGTTACTCACGCCGAAGCCGCGCTGAAGCACGCCAGGGGAGTTCGAGGCCGCCGAGAAGAACAAGCACGTCAAGGAAGGCGTCGTTCATCTCAACGCCGCGATCGAACACGGCAGGCAAGGGCATGCCGAGGTCGCGACCAAACACGCGGAACAAGCCCTGGTCCACTTCGACGCCGGCTTGGCCGAGGAGCATGTGATTGCCGCCATAGGCCATACGAAAGAGGCGATAAAGCATGGCGAGGCGGGTCATGCCGCCGTCCTCGTCACGCATGCGGAAGCCGCTCTTGGCCATGCCGAAGCGGGCGAGAAGGTCAAGGCGAACCCTCACATTGAAGAGGGAATTACGCATCTGAAGGAAGCGATTGATCACGGCAAGCAGGGCCATGCGGATGTCGCGACCCAGCATGCGAAGGCGGCCCTGGAGCATTTGGAAAAGGCGAAGTAGCCCTGTTTTCCAACTGACGGCTTGGGGCTAAGCCAAAGAGTCTGGAGAGGCGATGCGAGGATGGAGAGAACTCCATCCCCGCATTTACATTCATTTCGAGAGTTGAAGCCGATGGAGCGGGTAATCTCCCCCAAGCCCCGGCGACTGACGATCACATGCGTTGCCAATGAATCCACATCCAGCTATGCCGCACCGCCTTGCACGGGAAGCCCGGCGGCAGCGAAGCAACCAGACGTAGAAGCGATATATTTGTCAGCCTTTTATAAATAGCGCTGGCGCCGCCGACGAGCGGAGCGCCCCATGATCCTTATGACTTCCTTATATGGCGGCGCAGCATTTCAAATGGATACCTTACGCGGAATGAATATATCCACTTGCCATCGGCGCGGCGACTTCAGCATGCGATTGCGATCCGCATTACCAAATGCCTCACGGCCTAATGTGCGTGTTACGAGGAGGGCCACAAATGGCCAGCAAGCTTGCCTTTCAGTTGAGCGAAGCGGGAGTTCCCAACCGATATTCCATCCGTCTCGTGGATCGGAAACAAATCGCCGCGCTGGCGCAGGATCAAGGATTCAGGAAGCCCATTCCTCTTGAACCGATCGTTGTTGTCTACGACGAGGGAAATGGCGAGCTTGTGCCCGTGGAGAGCTTCGACGACAACACGCCAAGCGGACGTATCGCGATGAAGATCATCTGCGACACATACGCCGATGCCCTGAAGGAGATTGCCTCGCGCCATGCGCATGGCGCGCAATCGCAGCTCTGAGACGGAACGGCGGGGCGCGGGTCGGATGTTGAAATCATGGCTCGCCACCTCGCGGCAATCCCAGAATCGAGATGACGGTCGCGTATAAATCTTCAGCCATTTATTGCAAAAGGCGACGGTCCGACGCGTGACCGAGACGAGTCATCAGCTTTCAACGCGCGAAATACAAGATGACGTCGCGTCCGACCGTGCTGCACGCCGATCTGGGGACAAAGCCGCCCTTCCGCAGGAAGAAATTGCAACCCCGCTCCGCGGCTCAGAGGCGGCCAATTTTCCGCGACATTGACGCTGGAGAATAAGGATAGCATCATAGCCGGCGAGGCAAGGCTTCCGCCGCCCTCAAATGCCTGGTTTCCAGAAAACGTCAGGCGTCATGACATGCTTGAACAAAAAGCCTCGAACGCTCAGCCTCCCGGAGTAGTAGCGGCTGTGCGCGGCAGCGTCGTCGACGTAAGGTTCGATGAAAATCTCCCCTCAATATACTCGATCCTGCTGGCGGGTGAGAAGGTACGCATCGTCATTGAGGTTCTCACGCAACTGGATGCGCGCCACGTGCGCGGAATTGCGCTGACGCCGACGCAGGGTCTCGCGCGCGGGATGGCGGTGGAGAATACGGGAGGCCCCCTGAAAACGCCGGTGGGAAAGGGCATTCTGTCGCGCATGTTCGATGTCTTCGGCAATGTCATAGATCGCGGAACTCCATTATCGCAGGTCGATTGGCGCTCCGTGCATCAGGCGCCGCCCTCATTGATGCATCGGTCCACCAAGTCCGAGGTTTTCGAAACCGGAATCAAGGTCATCGACGTGCTGATGCCGCTGGAGCGCGGAGGAAAAGCAGGTCTGTTTGGCGGGGCGGGCGTGGGCAAGACCGTGTTGCTCACGGAGATGATTCACAATCTTGTGAAACAACACGAAGGCGTGAGCATTTTTTGCGGCGTTGGCGAAAGATGCCGGGAAGGAGAAGAGCTGTATCGCGACATGAAGGCCGCGGACGTGCTGGCGAATATGGTGATGGTGTTTGGTCAGATGAACGATCCGCCCGGCGCGCGCTTCCGGGTCGCTCATGCGGCGCTGACCATGGCGGAATATTTCCGCGACGACGAACATCGCGATGTCCTGTTGCTCATCGACAATATTTTCCGCTTCATTCAGGCCGGCATGGAAGTGTCGGGCCTGATGGGTCAAATGCCGTCGCGCTTGGGTTATCAGCCGACCATGGGCACGGAACTGTCGCAACTGGAGGAGCGCATCGCCAATACCGAGAACGGCGCGATCACCTCCATTCAGGCGGTATATGTCCCGGCGGATGATTTCACCGATCCAGCGGCCGTGCACACATTCTCGCATCTTTCGGCGTCCATCGTGCTCTCGCGCAAGAGGGCCAGCGAGGGATTGTTTCCAGCTATCGACCCGTTGCAATCGAGCTCAAAAATGGCGACGCCCGGAGTCGTCGGTCAGCGCCATTACGAACTTGCGCAGGAAATCCGGCGCACGCTGGCGCAATATGAGCAGCTAAAGGACATTATCGCCATGCTCGGCCTGGAGCAGCTTTCGCGGGACGACCGCAATGTTGTCGCGAGAGCCCGCCGACTGGAACGCTTCCTGACGCAGCCGTTCTTCACGACGACGCAGTTCACGGGACTTGAAGGCAAATTCGTCAGCCTTGAGCAGTCTCTGAACGGCTGCGAACAAATCCTGCGGGATGAATTCAAGGACTATCCCGAAAGCGCGCTCTATATGATTGGCGTCATCGACGAGGCGAAGAAAAAGGCGCGGCCAGCCAGCGGCGCCAATCCAGGGCTTTGGACAAAGTCTAGCGCGAAGAGTTATTATGGCTCGTGAATTGGTGAGACTGAGGATTCTTTTGCCTTTCCAGGTCTTCGCTGAAGCAAGCGATGTCTCGCGCATAGTAGCGGAGACTCGGGGCGGTTCCTTCGAACTCCTGCCACACCGGCTCGACTGCGTGGCGGCTCTCATCCCAGGCATTCTGATCTATAAATCGGCGGGCAAGGGCGAAACATGCCTTGCCGTGGATGAAGGCGTGCTGGTCAAGGCCGGCGCGGACGTAACCGTGTCGGTGAGAAACGCCATTCCCGGAACGGACCTTGGCGCGTTGCGCGCCGCGGTGGAGCGCGAGTTTCTGTCGCTCGGCGAACAGGAACAGGCTGTAAGGGTGACGCTCGTCAAGATGGAGACCGAATTGATGCAGCGCATGGTGGCGTTCAGACATGGAAGATGACGCTGGAGGCCAGCCCTCGGGGCGACAATCGCCCCTGGCCGAGGAGATCGGGGCAAAGGCGCGGCGAAAGCTGAAAGCGCGACGAAGCCCCCTGCATGGCGTCTGGTATGGCCTCGGCATGATGGGACTGATTGGATGGTCGGTGGCGACGCCGACAGTGCTGGGCGCGGGTTTGGGATTGTGGCTGGACCGGCGTTATCCGGGCCCCCACTCATGGACATTGACGCTTCTCATTCTAGGGCTGATCCTTGGCTGCTGGACGGCTTGGCGCTGGGTCGCCGAGGAACAAAGGCAGTTGCGGGAGCAGCAGGAGAATGACGATGTGTGAAATCTTGTTTCTCGCCGCCTCGACTGCCGCTGGCGCGGCGCTGGGCGCGGCCTTTTTCGGCGGCCTCTGGCTCACCGTGCGCAAAGGGGTTTCGTCACAGCGGCCAGCGCTTTTGTTCATGAGCAGCCTGTTGCTGCGCATGAGCGTCGCCCTTCTTGGATTTTATGTTGTCTCGGGCGGTCACTGGGAGAGGCTTCTGGCCTGCCTTGTCGGCTTTACGGCGGCGCGCGTCATCATGACGAGAATGACGGAGCTGGATGCAAGCGGCGCGGGGGAAACCAGCCGTGCGTCTTAGCTCCGACGAAGTCATCTTCTGGCAGAGCGGCGTTTTCAAGCTCAACGCCACCATCGTCTATACTTGGGGACTGATGCTCACGCTGACGGTCGGCTCGATGCTGGTCACGCGCAGGCTTTCCTTGGGGCTGCATCGGTCCAGGTGGCAAAATCTGCTGGAAATAGTGACAACGGGCATCGAGAGTCAGATCGCGGACGTCGGTCTCCGCCGCCCAAGGAAATATCTTGGCTTTTTGGGAACGCTGTTTCTATTCGTCGCAACGGCCAATCTCTTCACGATCATTCCGGGCTACGATCCGCCGACGGGATCTTTGTCGACCACCGCCGCGCTGGCGCTGTCCGTTTTTGTCGCCGTACCGCTTTACGGGATAGCGGACCAAGGGCTGCTCCGCTATCTGAAGACCTATGCGGAGCCAACGATAATCATGCTGCCCTTCAACATTATCAGCGAACTTTCGCGAACGCTGGCTCTGGCCGTGCGTCTGTTCGGCAACATGATGAGCGGATCGATGATCCTCGCCATTCTGCTCACGGTGACGCCGTTCATATTCCCGATCGTCATGAGCGCGCTTGGTCTGCTCACCGGCATGGTCCAGGCTTATATTTTCTCGATGCTCGCTGCGGTTTACATCGCGGCGGCCACGAGCGACCGCGAGTCGCCAAGCGGAGCGTCCGATGAAGCTTAACCCACGAAAGATTGAGGCCGCACAATGGATAGCGCGACACTGATAGCCATAGCTTCGATCGTCACCGCCGGCCTGACGATCGCTCTCGGCAGCATCGGCCCCGCGCTTGGGGAAGGCCGCGCGGTCGCGACGGCGCTGAGTTCCCTTGCTCAACAGCCCGACGCCGCGACGACGATCACGCGCACGCTGTTCGTCGGACTGGCGATGATCGAATCCATCGCGATCTACTGCTTCGTCGTCTCGATGATCCTTATATTCGCCAATCCATTCTGGACCCATGTCATCGCGGAAGCGCCCGGTAAATAATCCATGCTCATCGACTGGTTCACCGTCGGCGCGCAGGCGGTCAATTTCATCGTCCTGGTGTGGTTGCTGAAGCGCTTTCTCTACAAGCCGATCCTCGACGCCATCGACGCGCGCGAGAAGCGAATCAGCGCGCAGCTCTCCGACGCCGAGGCGAAGGAGGCGCAAGCCGTCAAAGAGCGCGACGAATTCCTGCGCAAGAATGAAGCCCTCGACATGACGCGCGCAACGCTCCTCAAGCAGGCCGAGACGGAAGCGCAGGCTGAGCGCGAGCGGCTTCTGAACGAGGCCCGGAGCGCGGCGGACGCATTGAGCGCCCAGCGCGCGGAAGCGGCGAAAATCGAGGCCAGCACTCTTGGTCGCACAATCCGCGACCGCACACAGGCGGAAGTTTTCGCGATCACGAGAAAGGCGCTGACTGATCTAGCTTCGACATCTCTGGAAGAGAGCATCGCCGAGACGTTCGTTTGTCGGCTGCGAGACCTGGCGGCGCCCGCCAAGGCGACCCTCGCCGCCGCAATTCGGAGCGGTCCGGAAACTCCGTTGATCCGAAGCGCTTTCGAGCTTCCGGAGGAACAGCGGCGCAACATACAAAGCGCGATCAACGAAGAGTTCTCAACCAGCGCGTCGCTGCGCTTCGAAACAGCGCCGGATCTGATCGCGGGAATCGAACTTGCGGCGAACGGACAAAAGGCGGGCTGGTCTATCTCTGACTATCTGGCGACGCTGGAGCAAGATGCGACGGCGCTCCTGCAACGGAGCGACACGACCAAAAGCCGGGGCCCTTGACGATGGCGCCTGATGGTTTCCAAAAGGCTGTGGACGAGGCCTTCGCCGGTTTGGACGAAGCCCGGCGCTCGTTCGCACCGGAACTGCGCACGCGCGAAATCGGCGTCGTCGCCAGCGTCGCCACGGGCATCGCGAAAGTCTCGGGGCTGCCGGGCGTCGGTTTTGAGGAATTGGTGAAATTCCCTGGCGACCTGCTCGGCATAGCGTTCAACGTTGACGAAGACGAAGTGGGCGTCGTCTTGCTCGGCGAATATGAGCGCTTGCAAGCAGGCGATGAAGTGGAGCGCACGGGAAGGGTCATGGACGTCGCTGTGGGTGACGCCTTGCTCGGCCGCGTGATCGACCCGCTCGGCCGCCCAATCGACGACGGCGGACCGGTGAATGCAATTCAGCGCCTGCCCATCGAGCGGCCCGCAGCGCCGATCATGGACCGCGCCCCTGTCGTGGAGCCGTTGCAGACCGGAATCAAGGTCATTGACGCACTCGTCCCCATAGGGCGCGGCCAGCGCGAATTGATCCTGGGAGATCGACAGATCGGCAAGACCGCGATCGCGCTGGACACAATTCTCAATCAACTCGGCCAAAACGTCATTTGCGTCTATTGCGCGATTGGCCAACGCGCCTCCGTCGTGGCCAAGGCCGTCGCGACATTGAAGGAAAAAGGCGCGATGGACCATACGGTGGTCGTCGTCACCCACGGTAATGATCCGCCCGGCCTCGCCTATATCGCGCCCTACGCCGCGACCAGCATCGCCGAATATTTCATGCAGGCGGGACGCGACGTGCTGATCGTCTATGACGACCTCACCCAGCACGCCGAGGCCTATCGCGAACTTTCACTGCTTCTGCGTCGCCCGCCCGGTCGCGAAGCGTTTCCGGGCGACATTTTCTATATTCACTCGCGCCTGCTTGAACGCTCAACCCGGCTGCGCGCGGAACTCGGCGGCGGTTCGCTCACCGCTTTGCCGATCGTCGAGACAGAGGCCCAGAACCTTTCCGCCTATATTCCGACGAACCTGATTTCCATCACGGACGGCCAGATCTACCTTTCGCCGTCCCTGTTCGAACTTGGCGTGCTCCCTGCGATTGACGTTGGCAAATCCGTTTCGCGCGTTGGCGGCAAGGCGCAGCGTGGCGTCTATCGCGACTCCGCTGGCGACCTCAAGCTTTCCTATGCGCAGTTCGAGGAACTCGAAACCTTCGCCCGCTTCGGCGCCCGTCTGGATGAGGATACGCGCAAGATCATCGAACATGGACAGCGCATCCGCGCCTGTCTCAAGCAAACCGAGTTCGCCCCCGAGTCCGTGCCCGAACAAATCGCGATGCTCTTGACGTTGGCTGCAGGCCTGTTCAATTCGATCCCGATCGAACGAATGGCGGAGGCGGAGCGCCTCGTCGTCGAGGCGGCGTCCAGAATGCCGGAGGGCCTCCGCAACGCCTTGGAAAAATCAGAGAAGCTAAGCGAGGAGGTCCGAAAAAGCGTTCTCGACATGGCGCGGCAGGCGCTCACGCAGCTTCAATCCAGTCCAAGCGGGAAAGCCGGGACAGCGAGCGACGTGAAGCCGGATATCAACTCCGGTACGGCGCTTCCGCCGGCAGCCAAGCCTGAACCGGAAGCCATCCAACCTCCCGCGACGATCCAGCGCATTCCCGCGACGACAAAGCCCTTTGGCTTCTGGCTCAGTTTCGTCATCATTCTCGCCGCCATAGCCGGCCTGATCGGATTTTTAGAGACGCGGCGCGAGCCGGCCAAACCCGACGCCGCCGCTCCCGCGCCAACGGCCTCCGGCCACGTCGCCGCGGTTGGAGCCACACCAGTTGAAGCGCGCGTCCCCGGCGTCATCCAGACCCTCAATTGCGTGGTTGGAATGCAAGTGAAAGCCGGTCAGATATGCGCGAAACTCGACCCCGCGCCATATCAGGCGATCCTCAATCGACGCGCGACCGAGATGAAGGCGGCGAACGAGCAATTGCAGAAACAGGCGGACGAGTTGAACCAGGCCAAAGCGAATGTTGCGCGCCTTGACGCCAGAGCTAAGCGGCGAGCAGTTGCTTACGCGCAGATTGAGGCGGCGCACATGGCCGTTGAACAGGCGCGGGAACGCGAGGAGATCGCGAAGGCTGCCGCAGCAAAGAGCGAGGCCGCGCTGGGCGCGGCCAAAGCCGAGCTTGATGAAACCGACATCCTTGCTCCGATTGACGGCATAATCGTCGCGCAGGATCTGCAAACAGGCCAGACCGTCGCGCCGAACGCCACGCAACCGCTGTTCCTGATCGCAGCCAGCCTCACGGCAGTGCGCATCGAGGCCAGTGTTGACGCCAAGGACATTGGGGGCATCGCGCCCGGCGCTGAAGTGCAATTCACTGTCGACGCATATCCGAACCGCTCCTTTAGTGGCCAGGTCACTCAAATGGACGCCACGCCGCCGACCGTCGGAGAGGCAAAGGTATATGCGCTGGTGATTACCGCCTCCAACAGCGACCTCTCGCTTAAGCCAGGCATGACCGCGACGATCCGTCTTGTCTCCAGCAACAGCATGATTGCGCCGACCAAGGACAGACCGTGAGCGAAACGACGGAGAGCCTGCGACGCAAGATCGCCAGCGCCGGCGATCTGGAAGGCGTTGTGCGCACGATGAAGGCGCTGGCCGCCTCGAACATTGGTCAATATGAGAAAGCGGTAAGCGCGCTGGGCGACTATTATCGCAGCGTGGAAATGGGCCTCGGCGTCTGTTTCCAGAAGAGTGGGTTCGTCGCCACGCCGCCGCAACGGCAAAGCGCCAGGCCCGTTGTCGGCGCGGTTGTGTTCGGCTCGGATCAGGGTCTGGTCGGCCGCTTTAACGACGCGGTCACGGAATACGCTTCGACGACTCTTTCCGACCTCCCTGAAAAGCCGATTGTCTGGGCGGTAGGCGAGCGGGCGCACGCCCGTCTTCAGGATCTTGGATTGTCGCCGACAGGGCTCTTCCTGGTGCCCAATTCCGTAAAAGCCATTTCCCAACTCGTCGGTCAGGTGCTCACTGCTACCGAGCAGGCGCAAGATCATGGTGCGGTCACCGAACTGCTCCTGTTCCATAATCGCCCCGCCGCCGGGGCAAGCTACTTCCCCGTCACTCAACGACTCCTGCCGCTGGACGAAAGCTGGCGCGGAGAGCTCGCCAAACGCCGCTGGCCGACGGGAAATCTCCCCGAGGCGATAGGCGGCGTCAGCGCCACCCTGCCAGTTCTCATTCGAGAATATCTCTTCGTTTCACTGTTCAGGGCCTGCGCGGAATTGCTGGCGAGCGAGAATGCGAGCCGCTTGGCCGCAATGCAGCGCGCCGAAAAAAACATCGACGAAATGCTGGTCGATCTCCATGGCGCATTTCACCGTGTTCGCCAGAGCGGAATCGATGAAGAATTGTTCGACGTCATTTCCGGCTTCGAGTCGCAGAACGCAAAGAATAAATAACCGGCTGGCTCTCGTCGCGTTTTCACGCCAACTGACCATTCTCGCGGCTGGCCAGCGTGTCGCCGAAGGCGCGGCTGCCTTTACAACACGCTGTCGGGAGCCGAGGTCGCGCCTGCGCCAAGCGACCTCTGCACCAATATGGTGTCCGTCCATTGACCGAATTTGAAGCCTATTGCGGGTAAATAACCCACCTGACGGAAGCCGAACGCCTCGTGCAGCTGCAAAGACGCTCGATTTGCGGCGTCGATGTAGCCGATCATCTGGCGGTAACCCGACGCAGCGCAAGCATCCACCAACGCCGGCAGCAACAATCTCCCGATGCCGGAGTGCATATGCTCGTGATGCACATAGATCGAATGCTTCACCACATGACGATAGGCCGGCCGCTTGCGGAAAGGGACCGCGTAGGCGTAGCCCACCACCGCTCCGCCCATGTCCGCGACGAGATGCGGCAGCTTGTGCTTTTGCATGTTCTTGCGCCGCCGCTTGATATCCTCGGCGTCCGGCGTCTCGATGTACTCATGTTGCGACGGATCGACGCCATGGCGAATATGGTGCAGATAGATCGCAAGCATGGCGTCGACATCCGTGTCGCGGGACGCGCGCACGAATATCGGCGACGCCGGGACGATGCTGCTCGCGGGTTCATCCAGAGCCATGCCGCCCCCGCCCTACTCACTCACGACATAAGTGTAGAAACGGACCACGCCATTGTCGTCCGTTTCCCTGTAAAGCCCCTGAATTTCAGCTTCAAACCCAGGGAAAATATTGGCGCTGCGCTCGAAAGTCTTGAGATAATCGATCATGGGCCGCGCCTTCGCGCAAAGCCGCTCGCCTGCGACAATCGTCGCAATGCCAGGCGGATATATCACAAACAGCGTCGTCGCTATCCGACCCTCGATCTGGTCTATCGGCAGATAGTCGACGTTGTTTCGCACCAGATGGCGGGAAGCGGCGCGCGGCGTCATCACCATCTCCGGCAAATGGTCCGACGAGAACTGTGCCTTCTGCAGGGCGCTGACATTGGCGTTGCGGAAGAAGCCATGCATGTCGCCGCAAAGGTCGCGCATGCGAACGCCCTTGTATCGCTTGGGACGTTTCGCGACGAATTCGGGCATGACGTCATCAAGCAATGCATTTTCGTCATGAAGACGCTTGAACGCAACCAGCGCGCTGACCAGCGTTCCCGCCTTGCTGGATTCGACGCCAGGCGTGAGCAGAAACAGCAGGGAGTTGAGATCGTTCTTTTCCGGAACGACGCGATTTTCACGCAGATATTGTGCGACGATCGGCGCCGGCACGCCATGCGCTTCATAGGCGCCGGTCTTTCGGTCAAACCCTGGCGTGAGCAGCGTAAGCTTGCACGGATCAGTAATAGCGAAACCTTTTTCGACATAGTTGAAACCATGCCAGGCGGCACCCGGAGACAGCTCCCAATATTTCACGTGGCGCGCCAGCTGGTCGGTTGGCAGGCTCTCCCAGGCGACATCATGGGTGGCGCCTTCGCGCGCCACGTCGGGGATGGAGACGCGATCCGGAACGAAAGGATCGAAGAACCAGCGGCGCGCGGGATCGCGTTCCTTCTCCTCGAATTCGCGGCGCACGGCGCGCAGCTTCTTTCGCAATTCAATGCCAAGCCGGACCGTATCGTCCCAGAGGACTTCGCCGGACCTTCCCTTCATCATTTGCGCGCCGACGTCGAGCGACGCGAACAACGGATAAAAAGGCGAGGTCGAGGCGTGCAGCATGAAGCCTTCATTGAAGCGCTTGTGCTCGACGCGGCGCTTCTGGCCCGTGATATGACGATCACGCACATGAATCTGCGACGCCTGAGAGAAGCTGGCGAGTTGCTTGTGCGTCGATTGCGTAGCGACCACGCCCGGGGATTCCGGCCCCAGATTCTTGAGCCCCATGGCGAAGCGGCGCTCATAGAGCGGATGAAATTTCATGAAGCCGGCCCAGGCTTCGTCGAACAGAATGTAATCGCATAGATGGCCGATGCGCTCGACGATGGTTTGCGCGTCGTAGATCGTGCCGTCATATGTGCATTGCTCGATGACCGCGGCGCGGAACGGCCGCTCCTTGCGCCACGCCTCCTTGTCCTGAACCAGCGGATTGACGCGAATGCGCTCTCTTATGGCCGTTTCATCGAAAGCGTCGAAGCGAATGGGCCCGATAAGTCCGTAGGCGTTGCGGTCGGTCGGCAGGAAAATCGGCACTCCGCCGCCAAGAAGCAGGGCGCCATGATGCGCGGCCTTGTGGTTGTTGCGATCAAAGAGAACGAGATCATCCTCGGCGATCAGATTGGACAAAACGATCTTGTTCGAGGAGGAGGTGCCGTTGAGAACGAAATAGGTTTTTTCGGCGCCGAAGATCGCCGCCGCTTCCTTTTGCGCCGCCAGCGCCGGTCCCTCATGGGTCAGGAGGTCGCCAAGCTCCAGAATCGAATTGTCCAGATCGTCGCGAAATATGGCTTCGCCGAGATGCTCCATGAAAATGCGGCCGATTGGACTGCGGCTGTAGAAGATGCCGCCATTGTGGCCCGGACAGGTCCACAGCTGATTGCCCTCTTCCGCATAGTCGACGAGCGCGCCGAAAAACGGCGTCTTCAGAGTCTCTGCGTACTGCTTGAGGCGGCTCACCAGGTTCTTGGCTATGAACTGGGGCGTCTCCTCGGCCAGGAAAACATATCCATCAATGAAGTCGAGCACCTCGACCGGAATGTCCTCGAAGCGTTTGCGACGCACGAGAATGACGATCGGCATGTCCAGGCCGCGCGAACGCATCATGTTGATGAGCGACGCCGCCTTGCCTTCCAGCCCCTTCTTGCCCCAGTCGACCACCATGCATCCGATGGCCGCGTCCGTCTGCACGGCAAGCTCGGCGTCCTCCAGACGCCGAGCCTTCACCACCTGGAAGCCCATCCGCTCAATCGACTCGATGATCTCCTTGACCCGCATGCCCTCCAGATCGTCGGCGTCGAAAATGGGAGCCGAGAACAAAAAGGTGAAGCGCTGGAAAAAGTTCATTGCAGGGTTGTTCCTTGAGGCGTTGTCGGCAGGAGAGACGGCGCTTGGAGCGAAGGGAACACGCCGCGCATAGAATCAGGACGAAGTTTATTTCAACTTAGCTTGTGATTATAATCGCGTGACCTATTTGTGACGGCCGCCAGGTATTTGGGTGCATATCGTCATCGACCCTACAGAACAGTGAGGATTGCCCGCTTTTGACGCTGTGCTATCCTGCGCGCCAAGGCTGGTTGGCCTGCAAGCACCCTGCGGGGGAGAGCAAGCGCGCTGAGAACCGAGGTTCCGGCTGTCCGGACCGTCGAATTGTTCGTTTGCCCCCCGAGGCAGGGGGGTCGACGACAACCCAAACCGGAGGCGTGGGAAATATGGAAGAGTTCGAAGGCGGCTTCTTGCGCAGTGTCATTATTGGCCTGGTCTTGGCCCTTGGCTTCTCCATTGTTTTCGTTTGGTTCCGCTGAAGCGCGCGACTGGCCGTTTGAGTCCCTGCTTTCCCCGCTCTCGACGGTCGCCGTTGAAACAATTCAGAAATACTGCCAGTGAAACAGACAAAGATGCGCCACATCTCGCTGGCTAGATGTGTGGGCGCGCATGACCGGGCGGTTATGGACGCGGCGGGAGACACCGCCCCCCGCCAAGGCTCCCCAGACGTCGCGGCCAATCTCAATGCGTCGAGCGGTGACGTTGTTGCCCGGCCTTGCGGGTTTGACCACAAGGGTAGCTGCGGATAACGCTACGCTTGGTAACACCTCTGTGATTCCAGCGTCTTGCGAAGGACCTGAAAATTGCAATCCTACATCCCCGGACCAGCTGGCCCCCATCATCGCGGGAGCACGGGGCGAGAATGTCATGATCCTGGCATATTTTGGACAGCAACGGCTGGTTTTGCCCCGGTCGAAGTCCGGCTTGGCCGCTGTTTCCGGTGGTTTTTACCGAAAGGTTCATCCACGGCCCCAAGCTCGCAAGCCCGACCTTTCACCTTTGCAGGCCAGCATTTATAGTCTAGTTAAACCGTCGGAATATGTGCTGCAAACGCTGATTCCATTTGTAGAAAGCGGAAACGAATAGTGCAATTTTCGTCCCGACTATCGAAGCCATCCGGTTATTTGGCTGTCATGGCCGCGGCTGCGTGCCTCTATGGCTGCGATCTCGACTGGGAAAAGCCGGAGGTAAGCACGCCGGCCCCGGAACGATTCCGCGCTGCGAAGCCCGCAGCCGCGCCCGGCATCGGCTCGGCGCATGACTTCGCCGCCAGATTCGGCTCCAGGGAGCTTACGAGCGTCATCGATCAGGCGCTGGAGAACAATTACGACATCGCGGCGGCCGTTGCGCGGATCGCCCAAGCCGATGCGAATGCGCGCGTGGCTAGCTCGGCCTTGTGGCCGGCCCTGACGATGAACAACTCCGTACAACGCACTCAGGTTCCCGGAACTTTTACGTACGCGTCGCCAAACAAAAATCCGGCTGCACAGCTTCTGTCGGCCGCTGGAAATCAACAGGGCGCCGCGCTGGTCCAAAACCAGGGCGATTTCAGCGCGAACCGCACAAACCTTGCCAGGCTGGGCCTGAACGCCAGTTACGAGATTGATTTCTGGGGCAAGAACGAAGACGCGTCGAAGGCCTCGCGCCTGCTCGCCAACGCCAGCCGGTTTGATCGCAATGTCGTCGAAATCGCAACGATCGCGTCTGTGCTAAATTCCTATTTCCAGGTCATGAATGCGCAGGATCAACTGCGCATAGCGCATGAAAACGTCAAGATCGCCTCGGAAGTCTACAAGGCGATCAAGGCGCGGCTGGAAGTCGGCACAGCCACGATACTGGACGAAGCGCAGCAGGCCACCGTTCTCGACAACCAGCTGGCCTCGATCCCGCCCCTGGAACAAACCAACCGGCAGCAACGCAACCTGCTCGCGGTGCTTCTGGGCCAGACGCCGGAGAGTTTCAAGATCAGCGGTTCCACGCTGAAGCAATTGCGCTATCCAAGGATCGAACCCGGTCTGCCCTCGGAAGTGCTGCTTCGCCGGCCTGACGTGGCGGAGGCGGAGGCCAGGCTCGCGTCGCAAGAATTCTCGGTATTGCAGGCGCGCGCCGCGTTTTTCCCTTCGATCACGCTTACCGGGCAATATGGCGTGCAGAGCATCATCTTCAAAAACCTGGGTCGGCCGGAAGCCGTCGCCTGGCAGATACTCGCCAACGCAGCGCAGCCTCTCTTCGACGGCTATAATTTGCAGGGCCAATACCAGTTGCAGCAGGGCAAATATGCCGAGCTCTCCGCGGACTATAAGAAGCAGGTGGTGACCGCGCTCTCCGACACCGAAAACGCGCTGATCGCTATCGCGGAAACCTCGCGCCAGCTAAAATTGCAGAATGACGCCGTTGAGGCGTCCAAGCGCGCGTTGACCGCCGCCCAAGCCAGGCTGCGAGAAGGCACGATCGACATCGTCACGCTGTCGACGACGGAAACCAATTACTTCCAGGCTCAGGCCACGCTTGAGCAGGTTCGACTGGCAAATTTCCAGGCGATGACAAGTTTCTATCAGGCGCTCGGCGGCGGCTGGGAGCCGACGACTCGCGAGGCGGAAATCGCCCGCGCCGACGAAGCCTATTCAGCGGACAAGGGCCCCTGGCCATGAAACTTCCTAAAAGTCGCATCGCAATCGCAGGCGGAGTGATCGCCCTTGCGTTCGTGGTCGCGGCCGGATGGCGCTGGTGGTCCGGGAGTAGTTCCACCCCGCCGGCCGCAACGCTGAACATCGGCAATCTTCAAGGGTCCGACGTCCCGGAGGTGCCAGTAACGGAAGGCGTCGCGCGCCTCGCCGATGTGCCGGTCACCATCGACGCGGTGGGGACCGTGCAGGCGTTGAATACGGCGACGATCCGCACGCAGGTCGACGGTCGACTGGTGAAGCTTCCCTTCAATGAAGGCGAAGACGTCAAGAAGGGCGACGTCGTAGCGCTGATTGAGCCGGATCTTTACCAGGCGCAATATGATCAGGCCGTCGCAAAAAAGGCGCAGGACGAAGCTAATCTCGCGAATGCCCGCATTGACCTTGTCCGATACAAGAAGCTAACCATCGGCAACTACGGCTCGCAACAGCAGTACCGAAACACAGAAATGGCTGGTGGCCCAGCTTGAGGCGCAGGTGCGCGCGGATCAGGCCACGATCGACAGCGCCAAGACGACGCTGGGTTACACGGTCATCAAATCGCCGATCGATGGACGCACGGGCATTCGCCTCGTCGATGTGGGCAATATCCTGCACGCATCGGATCTGACCGGCATTCTCATCATCACACAGCTGAAACCGATCTATGTGATCTTCACCATTCCGCAACAGGCCTTGCCCGCAGTCCAGCGCGCTCAGGAAAACGGCGCGGCCAGCGTCAGCGCGCTTGGCCCGGACAATGCTAGCGTGATCGAGGTCGGGCAGGTTTCCGTTGTCGACAACGAAATCGACCAGACCACGGGAACGGCGCGCATAAGGGCGATCTTCGCCAACCCCGCGCTGCATCTATGGCCTGGACAATTTGTGAATGTGCGGTTGACTGTGGATACGATCAAGGATGCGGTTGTCGTGCCGAGCCCGGCCATCCAGCGAGGTCCGACTGGGGCCTTCGTCTATATGATTAGCGAGGGCGGCGCGGCCGTCTTGAGATCGATCACGACTGGACAGCAGGATGAGAATATCGCGGTCGTCAAGCAGGGGCTGGCGGCGGGGGACAAGATCGTCACCAGCGGATTTGCCCGACTTTCCAATGGCGCCAAAGTGCGCATCGTGAAACCTAAGGAAAGTGAGTCCAAAGGAACGCCGACTCAAGACGGCGATACGAGGTCTTGGGGCGACGCGAAATCCTTCGGCGGGGGAGAGCAGCGCCTCCCGCGCGATCGAGGCGGTCGCGCGGCTCCGCCAAGCGGCGCAACCCCTCCTGCCATGACGCAAACGAGAGGAACACCGCCCGCGGGGGCGCAACAGAAGTGACGCACAAGAAATGAATATTTCGGCGCCCTTCATAAAACGGCCGGTAGCGACGACGCTGCTTGGTTTCGCCGTGCTTCTCGCCGGCGTGATGGGCTTTATGCGCCTTTCCGTCTCTCCATTGCCTCAGGTGGACTTTCCAACCATTCAGGTGACGACGCAGCTTCCAGGCGCCAATCCCGACACGATCGCCTCCCTGGTGACAGCGTCCCTTGAGCGGCAGTTTGGGCAGATTCCGTCCTTGGCGACAATGTCGTCGCAAAGCGCGTTCGGCTTTTCTCAGATCACACTGCAATTCGATCTCGACCGCGACATTGACGCCGCCGCGCAGGACGTGCAATCGGCGATCAACGCAGCCGCTTCCACGCTGCCGCGCAACCTGCCCTATCCACCCGTATATTCAAAGGTCAATCCGGCGGACACGCCAATCGTTACGCTTACGCTCCGCTCGCAAACCTCGACGTTGCGGGAAATGAGCGACTTCGCGGACACGCAGATCGCGCCAAGGCTCTCCGAGGTTTCGGGCGTCGGCCGCGTCATGGTGGAGGGCGGCGTGCGCCCCGCCATACGCATCCAGGCCGATCTTGCCCGGCTTGCCTCCAATCGCCTCAGCATGGACGATCTCCGCCTCGCCATAGCCGCCGCGAACTACGCCGGCGCCAAGGGCTCGATCGACGGCGCAAGGCAGTCCTATACGCTCGACGCCAACGACCAGCTGATGGTCGCAAAACAATACAAGGACATTGTCGTCCAGTGGAGCAACGGGCGGCCAATCATGCTGCGCGACGTCGCCACGGTCATAGATGGCCTGGAAAACGCCAGAGTCGGGGGATGGTATAATGGGCAACCGGCGGTCATTCTCGACGTCGTGCGACAGCCCGGCGCCAATATCATCAATACAGTGGAGCTGCTCAAGAAGGAGCTGCCTCAACTGCGCGCCATGCTCCCCAAGGGCATGGCGCTAGACATTGTAAATGACCGTACCGACACGATCCGCGCATCGATTGCCGACGTCGAATTCACGCTGGTGATCGCCATCGCGCTGGTGGTCATGGTGGTCTTGCTCTTTCTGCGCAATGTCCGCGCCACCATCATCGCGGGCATAAGCCTGCCATTGTCGATAGTCGCGACCTTCGCGACCATGTGGGCGGCGGGTTTCTCGCTCGACAATCTTTCGCTGATGGCGCTCACGATCGGCACGGGCTTCGTCGTGGACGACGCCATCGTGATGATCGAGAACATCGTCCGCAACATCGAAAAGGGAAAGCGCGCCCATCGAGGCGGCGCTGGACGGCGCGCGCGAGATCGGCTTCACGGTGGTCTCGCTCACGGTTTCGCTGATCGCCGTGTTCATTCCCCTCCTCTTCATGACCGGCATTGTCGGGCGCATGTTTCGCGAGTTCGCGCTCACATTGTCGATGGCCGTCATCGTCTCGGCGATTGTTTCGCTCACCTTGACGCCGATGCTTTGCGGGCAATTGCTCCGCATATCCTCCGCCAAGGGGCATGGAGACGAACACGCCAATGAACAGCTCTCCTGGCTTGATCGCCTCTATGCGTCGACACTGGACTGGGCGCTGAAGCACCAGCGCTTCATGCTTGTTCTCACGGCAGGGACGCTGGCTCTCACCATCGCCCTTTACGTGATCATGCCCAAGGGATTCCTGCCGCGTCAGGACACGAGCCTGCTTACAGCGGTTCTGGAGGCCGCGCCCGACATTTCCTTCGACGGCATGACGCGGTTGCAGGCCGAAGTCGGCAAAGTGTTTGAAAATGACAAGGAGGTGACTGGCGTCGCCTCGGTCCTCGGCGTCGGCCCACTCAACCCCACAACCAATGTCGGTCATTTCTCGATCACGCTGCGCAGCCGCGACGACCGAAGCGTCAGCGCGGACGACGTCGCGGATCGCCTTAAGAAAGCTGCCGAGAGGATTCCCGGGGCCACCCTGTATATTGAGCCGGTTCAGGACATCCAGATCACCACCAAGGCCAGCCGCTCTCAATACCAATATACGATGACCACCGCAGATAGCGGCGAACTTTCCAAATGGTCGGGCGCTTTGCTGGACGCGATGCGCAAGGAGTCGGCTCTGCGCAACGTCGCCTCCGAGACGCAGACGGGCGGATTGCGCAGCTTCGTGAAGATCGACCGGGAGAACATGGGCCGGCTGGGCATCTCGATGCAGAATGTCGACGACATTCTCAATGACGCATTCAGCCAGCGGCAGATTTCAACGATTTATACGCAATCAAATCAGTATCGCGTCATACTCGAAGCCTCGGAGCAGTATCAGCGCGACCCGAAAGCGCTGGAGAAGCTTTATGTCGGCGCGCCTGGCGGGGGCGCGCAGGCGCCGCTGGGAACCTTCGTTCATATCGACACTGTAAGCGCGCCGCTCTCTGTCGCGCATCAGGAGCAATTTCCGGCGGCGACAATCAGTTTCGATCTCGCCAAGGATGCCTCTCTTGGCGACGCCCTGGACGTCATCGCGCGAATCGAACACGAAATCGGCATGCCCTCCACGATACTCGGGATGTTCTCCGGCGACGCCGCGGAGTTCCGTAAATCGCTTGCAAGCGAGCCATATCTGATACTCGCCGCGGTAATCGCGATCTATGTCGTGTTGGGCGTTCTTTACGAGAGTTTCGTGCATCCCTTCACCGTGCTTACGACCTTGCCGTCGGCGGGCGTTGGCGCTCTTCTGGCGTTGCTCTTGTTCCGCCTGGACATGTCGATCGTGGCCTTGATCGGCATCGTGCTGCTCATGGGCATCGTCAAGAAAAACGCGATCATGATGATCGATTTCGCGCTGGATATTGAGCGCCTAGAAGGGGCTTCGCCAGAAGAATCCATCGTTCGCGCGTGCCATTTGCGCTTCCGCCCGATCATGATGACGACGCTCGCGGCCCTGCTTGGCGCGCTGCCGCTTGCGCTATCGCACGGCGCCGGCAGCGAATTGCGGCTGCCGCTGGGCGTTTCCATCATTGGCGGCTTGCTGCTGTCGCAATTGCTCACGCTCTACACGACACCCGTGATTTATCTCGCGGTCGAGCGTCTGCGCACACGCCTGTCCGGCAAGGCGGGGCATCCCGCCGAGCCGCCCGCCTCCTCCGGCGTCGAAATGCCGAGACTGGAACGAGAGGCGGCGGAATGAGCATTTCCGCTCCCTTTATCGGCAGACCGGTCGGGACGACGCTGCTCGCCATTGCGCTGTTTCTGGTGGGTGGGGTGGCGTATTTCTTTTTGCCGGTCGCAAGCCTGCCGGCGATAGATTTCCCGATTATCGGCATTTCGGCTGGGCGCCCCGGCGCCGATCCTCAGACCATGGCTGCATCGGTCGCCGCGCCGTTGGAGCGGCGACTGGCTAATATATCGAGCCTCAACGAACTGACATCGACGAGCACTCTCGGCGCGACGCAGATCATCGCGCAATTCGATCTCAACCGGAATATCGATTCAGCCGCGCGGGACGTGCAAGCGGCGATTAACGCCGCCGCGACGGACTTGCCTACGGACCTCACCACCCTTCCGACCTTCCGAAAAGCCAACTCCTCGGGAGCGCCGGTTCTCGTCCTCGCGCTTACGTCCGAGTCCATGCCGACGAGCGCTGTTTTTGACGCAACCGACACCGTTATCGCTCAGCGCATTTCACAAGTGTCCGGCGTCGGCAATGTCGTCGTCGCCGGCGCGGAACAGCCGGCGATCCGCGTTCAGGTCGATCCAGCGCGGCTGGCTTCGATGCAGGTCGGACTCAATCAAATAGCGAACGCCGTCGTGAGCGCCAATGTGCAATCCCCGACGGGGGCGTTCAATGGCGACGGACAGGGCGTCACCATCGCGACCGACGATCAGCTCAACACGCCGGAAGACTACCGCGGCATCGTCGTTGCATCGAAAAATGGCGCGGTAGTGAAGCTTGGCGATGTGGCGACCGTCGAACGCAGCATTCGAAATCGCATGGCGGCGGGTTGGTTCAACGGCAAGCCGGCGGTCATCCTGCTCATCTTCAAGCAGCCCGGCGCCAATGTCATCGAGACGGTCGACACCATCAAGGGGCTGCTGCCAAAATTGCAACAATGGATCCCGCAGGGGATCAATGTTTCCGTTCTTTCAGATCGCACCCAAACAATTCGCGCCAGCGTCGCCGACATCCAGCGCACGCTCTTCATTTCCGTTTGTCTCGTTATGGCCGTCGTATTCGTGTTCCTGCGCCGCTTCTCGCCTGTCGTCGCAGCAGGCGTGACCGTGCCGCTCTCTTTGGTCGGCTCCTCCGCAGCCATGTGGGCGGCGGGCTTTTCCATCGACAATCTTTCGCTCATGGCGCTCACCATTTCCGTCGGCTTCGTCGTCGACGACGCCATCGTGATGATCGAAAATGTCGAATCCAACATCGAAAAGGGCATGGGCAGGATGGACGCGGCGCTGCTCGGCGCCAAGCAGATCTCCTTCACCGTGGTGTCCATCAGCCTCTCGCTGATCGCAGTGTTCATTCCCTTGTTGTTCATGCCGGGCATTGTCGGGAGACTGGTGCGCGAATTCTCATACACGCTGACTTTCGCAATCCTGATTTCAATGGTGATCTCGCTGACAGTGACGCCAATGCTTTGCGCTTGGCTGCCCGCGCAGGACCACAAGAAGCAAAACTGGTTCGATCTCTTTTTCGAGAATGAGCTCGCAAGGATCATTGATCTTTATATTCGTAGCCTGCGCAAGGTCATCGATCATCCATGGCTCTCGCTTGTTGTCATCGTCGTGACGGCCGGCTGGACCGTGCATCTCTACCAGACCATCCCGAAAGGAAATATGCCGCAGGACGACATCGGTCTCCTGAACGGCACGACAGAAGCCTCCGCTGACGTGTCCTTCGCGGAGATGGTGCGGCTCCAGAAGATGGCGATGGACGTGCTCTCCAAGGATCCCGATGTGCTCAACGTCGGCTCGTTCATCGGTTCGTCCGGCAGCCAGGCCTTTTCATCCAATCAGGGACGGCTCTATGTGGCGCTAAAGCCGTCCGATCAGCGCAAGTCATCCAGCTTCCAGGTCATGGACCGCTTGCGGCCGGAATTCGCCAAAATCCCCGGCCTGGGCGTGTTCCTGCAGCCGTCGCAGGACTTGCGAACGGGCGGTCGCACGAGCAAGGCGCAATATCAATACACATTGTCTGACATTTCCTATCCAGAGCTGACGGATTGGCTCCCGAAGATTCTGCAGCGGCTGAGTAGCCTGCCGCAACTCGCGGACGTCACTTCGGATCAGCAACGAGGCGGCCTGAAGGCCAATGTCGTCATCGACCGCAACGCCGCGTCACGGATGGGCGTCGCAGTCTCCACGCTGGATGCCGTGCTCAACAGCGCCTTTGGGCAGCGGCAAGACTCGATCATCTACACACAGCGCAACAATTACCGCGTCGTCGTCGAAGTCCCACAGTCGCGCCAGCGGGATATACGCGATCTTTCCGGCATTTATGTCTCCAGCGCGAATGGTCAGCAGGTCCCGCTCACGGCGCTGGCGCATATTGAGCGCGGCAATATGCCCCTCGTCGTTAACCACCAGGGCGTTCTCCCTTCCGTCACGATCAGCTTCAATCTCGCCCTGGGCGTCTCGCTGGAGACGGGAACCAACGCCATCGAGGCGGCGGTCGCGGAAATAAATCCGCCGCTAACGCTGCATACAGGCTTCGCCGGCGACGCGGCGGACTTCCGCAAGAGCTCCGGCGGCATGGGATTGACCCTCATCGCGGCGCTGCTCTCCGTGTATATTATTCTCGGCGTGCTCTATGAGAGTTACATTCATCCGATCACCATAATTTCGACGCTGCCCTCGGCGGGACTTGGCGCTCTGCTGGCGCTGGAGCTCTTTGGCACGGACTTCACGGTCATCGCCTTCATCGGCATTCTGCTGCTCATCGGCATCGTCAAGAAAAACGGCATCATGCTCATCGACTTCGCGCTTCACGCCGAACGCGACCGGGGCCTGAGCGTGCATGACTCGGCGCTTGAGGCTGCAAGAGAGCGCTTTCGTCCGATCCTGATGACGACGCTGGCCGCGTTGTTCGGCGCCCTGCCCCTCGCGTTTGCAAGCGGCGTCGGCGCGGAAATGCGCCGACCTCTCGGCATCACTATTGTTGGCGGTTTGCTGCTCAGCCAGATACTCACGCTTTATACGACGCCCGTGATCTATCTGCTGATGAGCAAGCTGAAACGGAAGAAACCTCCCGTCGCCGCCGCAGCGACAGCGATCGGCGCGGAGACCGCGCACGGCTAAAAACCGAGCCGTGTCCGCCTAGCGGGGCCAAAGACCCCGACGTCCCAGATAAACGCTTGATGAACAGACATTTCAAGCTGCATTCAAATCCAATCTGCGATTGTTCGCTTGTCGCGGGGTTTTGACATCCCCGCCTCCGCCCAGCCGGCGCCGCAACCCACGACGGGAAGCGCCGGCCAAGCGCCCTAGGAAATTCGCGGAAAGCAGGAGAACAACATGAAGCGCCTTATGATTGCAGCGATCGCCGCCGCCGGACTGTTCGTCGCCGTAGATTCGACTTCGGCCCCCGCGCGGGCCGCACCCATGCAGGCAGCCGTCGCGCGGACGATGGTCGGCGATCATGGGCTGATCGAGAAGGCCCATTATGAAGGTCGCGGCCATCGCCACTATCGGCACGGGCGCCATCATCGCCATCATTATCAGCGCCATCATCATCGCGCACACTATCATCGCCACGACCACCATCACTAAGGTTGCGCCTTAATTCTCGTCGCAATCGAATCATGCACTGCCTGAAGGAGTAAAGATCATGCAATCCAGTATTCGCCGCCTCATGTCGGCGTCATTGACCTCGGCGCTTCTGGTCGCCGCCCTCGGAGCGGGAATAGCGCAGGCTCAACCCTTCGCTTACGAGCGCCCCATGCCCGCTCCGATGGTCGAGCGCGCGCCGCCCCCTCCTCATCCCGGCGTTAACTGGGTTCCGGGCCATTGGGTATGGCGAGGCGCCGACTGGTTCTGGGTCGGCGGCCATTATGTGGACGTCGCCGTTCCTCCCATGCCCGCCGTCATCGTCGAGACTCCGCCGCCGCGCCCCTCACCCGAGCATTTCTGGGTTGGCGGACACTGGGGCTGGCACGACGAACATCACGGCTGGAACTGGAACCCCGGCGTCTGGTTCCGCCGCTAGCCTTCTTGAAAAAGCTCCGGCCGCGAATTTTCGCGGCCGGAAATCCCCGAATGCGCATCATCAGTCGAAGGCGAGTTGCGCCAACGTGATCGTGCGATCGAAGCGCGTCCTCGGCAAATAGCAGTAGCTATTCGTCGCGACGGGCACCTCGTTGCATTGCGCCAGTTCTTGCGTCCATTCGAAGCCCGCCCCCTTCATGCAGGCGATGATGTCGCGGCCGATGACGCCAGAAGAGCCGCCGCGCGCGTTGGGATGCGCCGCTTCGCTCGCAAGCTCGCAGGCTGAAGTCTGCTGACGCTGGCCGCGCAGAAACGCCGTGTTGGTGCTCCCGGTGAAATGCACCGTCATGCCAAGCACGAACATCAGTCCGGCCGACGCGAAAACGACGCTCTGAGCCAGCCTGGAGCGCGTTTGCAGCAACACAAGATGGCTTTTCATGAAGCCGACGCCGCCGAAAACCACCATGATAAATCCAAGTGCGAAGGCCGCTCCCATGATCAAGGCTGTTATGTCCGCAGTCATTGTTTCTCTCCAATTGTCGTGACGAATGCGCGATCTGCCCTCGCCTGAATCCGCTCGGATAAAGACGAGGGAGGCCGAACTCGCGGCTCTGCTTTGCTGGATTCTCTTCTAGGTCGCGCCCGGCGCGGCCTGTTCTTGACCCCAGGCTCACATCGAATTGCAGCTTGGTCTGCAACTTTGTCGTCAAGCGAAATGATTTTCCCGCAATTTCCCCGGGGTCGAGCCTCCAACCCGGGGGGTTTGACCCTGCCCGCTTGCCGCCCTACAAACGCGCACGCCCTGAAAACTCGCGGTCCCGGCATGTCCCACAACAGTTTCGGCCATCTCTTCCGCGTCACCACCTTTGGCGAGAGCCACGGGCCGGCGCTGGGCGCCGTCGTAGACGGCTGTCCGCCGCGCATCCCTTTGACTGCTGCTGAAATTCAGGTCTTTCTCGACAAGCGCAAACCCGGCCAGTCGCGCTTCACCACGCAAAGGCGCGAGGCGGACGAGGTCAAAATCCTTTCCGGCGTGTTCGACGACGAGCAGGGCCGGCAGGTGACGACCGGAACCCCAATCGCGCTGGTGATCGAGAACACCGACCAGCGTTCCAAGGACTATGGCGAGATCGCGCAGAAATACCGCCCTGGCCACGCCGATTACGTCTATGACGCGAAATACGGAATCCGGGACTATCGCGGCGGCGGCCGCTCCTCGGCCCGCGAGACCGCCGCGCGCGTCGCCGCTGGCGGCTTGGCGCGCAAGGTGATCGAGGGCGTCTCAATTCGCGGGGCGATGGTGCAGATCGGCCCGCACAAGATCGACCGCGCGCGATTCGATTGGGAGGAGGTCGAGAAAAACCCCTTCTTCTGCCCCGACAGGCAAGCCGCCGAACGCTGGGCGGATTATCTCGACGACATTCGCAAGGCCGGTTCCTCCATCGGCGCGGTGATCGAGCTTGAGGCCGTTGGCGTTCCGGTGGGCTGGGGCGCGCCAATCTATGGCAAGCTCGACTCGGAGCTCGCCAGCGCGCTGATGTCGATCAACGCGGTCAAGGGCGTCGAGATCGGCGCGGGCTTCGCCGCCGCCGAGCTGACGGGGGAGGCAAACGCCGACGAGATGCGCTCAGGCCCCAATGGCGCTCCAGTGTTTTTGTCCAACAACGCTGGCGGCGTATTGGGCGGCATATCGACCGGGCAGCCCATTGTCGCGCGCTTCGCGGTCAAGCCGACATCCTCGATCCTGACCCCGCGCCACACGATTGACCGCGCCGGCCATGACGCCGACGTCTCGACGAAGGGGCGCCATGATCCTTGCGTGGGCATCAGGGCCGTTCCCGTAGGCGAGGCGATGATGGCCTGCGTGCTGGCGGACCAGTTCCTGCGCCATCGCGGACAGGTAGGATGACGCGCGGGCCAAGCCGCCGCGAGGCGCTGGCCCTTTGCGCGCTCGCGCCTTTCCGCGTCCGCGCCGCCAGCGCGCCTTCAACCTTATTGGTTGCGCCACCATCCGCCCCGACGCATGACCCCGGCCCCGGCGAGCCGGATCGGCCGGAACGCCTCGCCGCTGTAGCGTCGGCGCTCGCTGACAACCGATTCCGCGCAGCCTTGCGCGCCGAGGCGCCGGCCGCGTCGCTAGAGGCGCTGCTTCGCGTGCATGAGCCGGCATATCTCGCGAAAATCGAGGCCGCGACGCCTAAGCAAGGCCTAGCTCAATTCGCTCCGGATGTCGTGATGAGCACCGGCACATATGAGGCTGCGCTCCGCGCGGCGGGCGGGGCCGTTCTCGCGGTGGAAAGCGTAATGCGCGGCGGCGCGAAGAACGCCTTTGTCGCGACGCGTCCGCCCGGTCATCACGCCCTGCCCGGCGTGGCGATGGGCTTCTGCTTTTTCAACAACGCGGCCATCGCGGTTCGTCACGCCATGTCCGTCTGCGGCGCCGAGCGCATCGCGATCATCGACTTCGACGTGCATCATGGCAATGGCGTGCAGCGCATCTTCTGGGACGACAAGAACGTCCTCTACTGCTCGACGCATCAAATGCCGCTCTATCCCGGCACGGGCGCCGCGAGCGAGACCGGCGCCTTCGACAACATCGTCAACGCGCCTTTGGTCAAGGGCGACGGCAGCGAGGCCTTTCGCGAGGCGTTCAACGCGCGCATCCTGCCGCGTCTGGACGCCTTTGGCGCCGACATCATCATCCTTTGCGCCGGCTTCGACGCGCATCTGCACGATCCGCTCGGCGGGTTACGTCTTGTAGAGAGCGATTTCCACGACGTCACCCTGCGCATCATGGAGATCGCCGCGCGCCGCTGCGGCTCCCGCGTCGTCTCGCTACTGGAAGGCGGCTACAAGCCCGACGATCTCGCCAACTCCGTCGTCGCTCATGTCGGCGCGCTTATGGAAGTTTGAGGCGGGTGCGTCCGCAACAAAAAACCCGCCCTTGCGGGGCGGGTCGAATTCTTGTTGCAAAGCGCCTCGCCTATTCGACGAGCTTTGGCGCACCGGAGCGCGGCGTTTCATTCTCCTGCATGATGCCAAGACGGCGCGCGACCTCGGTATAGGCCTCGACCAGCCCGCCCATGTCGCGGCGGAACCTGTCCTTGTCGAGCTTGTCGTTGGACTTGATGTCCCACAGGCGGCAGGAGTCAGGAGAAATCTCGTCGGCGACGACGATGCGCATCATCTCGCCTTCCCAGAGGCGGCCGCATTCCATCTTGAAGTCGACAAGGCGGATGCCGACGCCGAGGAACAGGCCGGAGAGGAAGTCGTTGACGCGAATCGCCAGCGCCATGATGTCGTCGATCTCCTGCGGGCTCGCCCAGCCAAAGGCCGTGATGTGCTCCTCGGAAACCATCGGATCGTCGAGCGCGTCGTTCTTGTAATAGAATTCGATTATGGAGCGCGGCAGCTGCGTGCCCTCCTCCATGCCGAGGCGCTTCGCCAGCGAGCCCGCCGCGACATTGCGGACGACGACTTCCAGAGGGATGATCTCGACTTCGCGGATCAACTGCTCGCGCATGTTGAGTCGGCGAATGAAATGAGTCGGCACGCCAATGGCGTTCAGATTCTGAAACACATATTCAGAGATCCGATTGTTGAGCACGCCCTTGCCGTCGATCACTTCATGCTTTTTTGCATTGAAGGCCGTGGCGTCGTCCTTGAAATGCTGGATCAAGGTTCCGGGCTCGGGCCCCTCATAGAGCACTTTGGCCTTGCCTTCATATATGCGGCGACGGCGGTTCATGGGGATCAACCGGGGCTTGAGAAAATCCATGGGTGGGGCCGAGGCTCCTTAGTTAGCGCTCCAGCAGCGGCTTTTTGGCGCAGGGTAAGCTCCTGCCAGCCAAAAATCGCTATTCATGAAGCGGCGTTCCGTTCAGCCGCGGATGGCGCGGTGGTAGCGGTTTCCCGCGCCTGTGACAACCCTTTCGCGAAGTCTACAGCAATCCCCCGCGCCGCACAACGAGCCCGGCGGGACAGTAAATACGCCTTCGCCATTGGATTTTGGCGCGTATCAACGTATATCCCCGGGCGGAGGCGCCGTCAGCCAGCGGCAGCGCCGCGCTAAATGCATGAGATAGCCGAGGACGGAATTATGAGCACCTTCGATAAGCGAGAGGAATCGTTCGAAAAAAGTTTCGTCCATGAGGAGGAGCTGCATTTTCGCGCTGAAGCGCGCCGCAACAAGCTGCTCGGTCTTTGGGCTGCCAAGAAACTAGGCAAGAATGATGCGGAAGCTCAGGCCTATGCCGAAGAGCTGGTCGCGGCGGAAACCTCCGCCAATGCCTCCAACGTCGTCGTCGCCCGCGTTCTCAAGGACTTCGTCGCCGCCGGCGTGGATCAGTCGGAGCACCAGATCCGCCGCACGATGGACGAATTGCTTGTGACCGCCACGGCCGAGCTCAAATCCGGCAAATAGGCGTCGAGACCGGCAAAAGGCCCTGCGCAATTCGATAGCGGGCCTTTGTTTACGCTCTGGCGTAATCTTGGGCCCATGCGCGAATCAAAAGTCTCAGGCCCGCCTGCCAAGCCGCTTCCCGACGCCAAGGCGTTTCGCGCCAGCGCCGAGATTGGCGAGGAGGCGGTTCGCTGGCTCGCTTGGCTCTCTGGCGAGCGCCGCTCGTCCCGGCACACGATCGACGCCTATGGACGCGACGCGCGCTTTTTCCTCGACTTCCTCGCCGAACATCGCGGCGCGCCGCTGAACTCAGCGGCGCTGAAGGCGCTGGAGCCGGGAGATTTAAGGGCGTTCCTTGCAAAGCGGCGCAATGAGGGGCTGGAAAACCGCTCATTGCTGCGCTCTCTCGCCGCTATCCGCTCTTTCCTGCGCTTTCTCGAAAAGAGGGGTCTGGCCAAAACCGATCTGTTCGGCGCCCTGCGCGCGCCCAAGCGCCCGCATAGCCTTCCCAAAGCGCTCACAATTGCCGACGCGCGGGATCTCGTCGACCAGGATTCGCGCGCGGGCGAAGCTCGTGAGCCCTGGATACTGGCCCGCGACGCCGCCGTTCTGGGGCTGCTATATGGCGCCGGCCTGCGCATCTCCGAGGCGCTTTCGATCGGCTACGCCCAGGCTCCCACCGGCACCGCCGATCGGGTGACAATTCTGGGAAAGGGCGGCAAAAGCCGCACCGTTCCCGTGATCGAACCCGTCCGCCGTCTGATCGAAACCTATATCGACATTTGCCCACACGAACTTTCTGGCGGACCCTTGTTCATCGGGGCGCGCGGCGGTCCGCTCTCCCCACGCATCATCCAGCTTGCGGTGCAAAGAATGCGCGGCGCTCTTGGCCTGCCCGACAGCGCGACGCCGCATGCGCTGCGTCATTCCTTCGCGACGCATCTATTGGGACGCGGTGGCGATTTGCGCACGATTCAGGAGTTGCTCGGCCACGCGTCGCTCTCAACGACGCAGATATACACCGCGGTCGACAAGGCGCGGCTGCTCGACGCTTACAGGCTGGCCCATCCGCGCGCGGATTGACCCCCCTATCAGGGGCTGGTTTCGATCATTAACCGCCGCGTCGCCTCAACCCATGCCGCATTGGCGCGCGACGTGAAATGCAGACCGTCGTCCGTCATTTCGGGGCGGCGGACGCCATTGAGGGAAAGCTCGGGATTGAGATCAAGCGCGACGACGCCCCGCTGCGCGCATAGTTCCGCGACACGTTCGTTGACTGAGTTGATGCGCGCCGCCCATGCGGAGTCCGCGACTTGGGGCATCAGGGTAAAAATCGCCTTCCGCGCCGGATTGATCCGCCGCAGCAGAAGGCGAAAATCGCGCTCGATCTGCGCGATGTCCGCGTCATCCGTCAGCAAATCATTGAGCCCGCCGTCGATGACGATCCATTTTGCCTCGATCGCCTGGACATCAGCCAGTTGAACGGCGATTTCCCGCAATGTGGCCCCGCCTTTAGCGACGGAAAGAACGCCAAAGGGCCGCCCCGATAGCGGCCGAAACGAACAGCCGGAAGCGAGACTGTCGCCCGCGACGATGATCCGAGGCGCAAACCAGCGATGCTTGCGCGCCATCGCGAGGCGCAGGGCGCGGCGCGTTTCGCCATTCGCGAGCACGAAGACCGTCAAACCGCCGGCGACGACGAACCCTGCGCCAAGGACAAGCGCAAGCAAGCCGCTCACGCGCCGCCACGGCGCCGTGTCATGACCCGGATCAGCTCCAGTTTGCGCAGGAATTGGGAACGCCCCACGCCAATATAGGCGGAAAGACGCAACCGCGTCGCGACGAGAATTTCATGCAGACGCAAGCGCACTGGCGCGAGGAGACCATACGCCCAGGCCCTAACGCGAAGCACCAGCGCATAGAACCTAGCGAACCAGGGCATCTGCATAAGCTTGTCCCGGCAAACGTCAAACAGGAAGGCGACAACGCCGAGGCCCAGGGTCTTGGCCGCGAAGATCACCATGATTCCGTAGCCGACATGCCCTTGCGCGATCTCCTCGACAGCGTAAATCTTCAGCGGCAAAATCATGACGAAGGGAACCGCGAAGACGCCCAGCGTAGCCGGGGGCGACAGTTCCTTGATTGCGTCGGCGATCCAGGCCTCGATCCGCTCCGCGCCAAGCTTTTGCGCCAGAATGCGAAGCCACTCCTTCACATGGTCCCAAAGCCAGCTCTCGATGATGAAGATGAGGGCGAAGGTGAACCAGAACGCACGACTCAGACGGCGATAAATCAAATTCATGGCGCGATCCTCTCGGCATTGAGCATCGTGCTTATAGTGCTATTTGTGTTTGCATTGCACATCAAGCCGCATGGAGCGGTGACTTAACCCAAACTGGATCTTCGCGTTGAGACAATTTGGAACTATTCTATGTGGACTTTGCTTGCATGACACGAAATCTGTTTTAAATAGATGTAATGTAACAAGGAATCGAAATGGAAGAGTTTCTGTCGGACGGAGTGGCGATCGCCTATCTGGATTTTGAACCAGTAGCTGCGGACCGTAATGAGCCGATCATATTGATTCACGGTTTTGCGTCCACTCATGCGGTGAACTGGCTGTTCACCCAGTGGGTGAAAACTCTTACTGAAGATGGCCGGCAAGTCATCCTGCTTGACAACAGAGGGCATGGACGTTCGCAGAAGCTATATGATCAAGCCGCTTACAGTCTTGAAGCGATGGCCGGGGACGTCGCCCGCCTTCTGGACCATCTGGGCATTCAGCACGCTGATGTCATGGGTTATTCCATGGGCGCCCGGATAGCGACGGTCTTTGCGCTCCTCAATCCGGATCGGACGCGCTCCCTGGTGCTTGGAGGCGTCGGGTCGAATCTTGTGGCGCCGAACGGGCTCCCGTCCGGACTTGCCGAGGCGATGGAGATCGAGCGGATCGAAGACATAGACGACCACGGCCTCAAGATATTTCGCGGCTTCGCCGAGTCCACGCGCAGCGACCTGAAGGCGCTCGCCGCCTGCGCGCGCGGAGCCGCCGGGAGCGGATTCGATCCCGCCACGCTGGCGAAGGTGGAGCCGCCAACCCTCGTCTGCGTCGGCACCCGCGATGAGGTGGCAGGCGACCCGCATCCCTTGGCGAAGCTCATTCCCGATGTGCGCATCGTCGACATTCCCGGGCGCGACCATAATCGCGCGGTCGGCGATCGGATTTACAAGCAGGCGGTGCTGGAGTTTCTCGCCGCGCGCCCGTGACGTTTGACGCGCTGGAGCGACGGGATGCGTCAGGCGGCGCAGGAGGCTATATTGTCCTCGTCACGAGAGAGCCAAATGACCGCAACAAAATCAGTCGACGCAATGTTCGCCCGGTTACGGGGCGAGGCGGAAGAAGCCCTGCGTCGGGAGCCCGACCTTGGCGGACTGATCTACGCCGCGGCATTGGCTCAGGACAGTCTCGAAAGCGTCGTCGCTCACCGTATCGCGCAGCGTCTCGAACGGCCCGAGACCCCCTACTCCGCGATTAGGCAGGCGTTCGAGGAACATGTCGCGCGCGATCCGTCGATCGGCGTCGCCATTCGAGCCGACCTGCTCGCCGTGCTGGATCGTGACCCGGCCTGCAACCGGCTTCTTGAGCCCGTGCTCTATTTCAAGGGCTTTCACGCAATCCAGACATATCGTCTCGCGCATGCCCTCTGGCGCAGCGGCCGCAGCGACTTCGCCCTTTGCCTGCAATCTCTTTCGGCGCAGGTCTTCCAGACCGACATCCATCCAGCGGCGAGAATTGGGAGCGGATTCTTTCTCGATCACGCGACGGGCGTCGTCATCGGCGCGACAGCGGTCATCGAAGACGACGTATCCATGCTGCACGGCGTGACGCTGGGAGGGAGCGGCAAGGCCGGCGGCGACCGCCACCCCAAGGTGCGGCGCGGCGTGTTGATCGGCGCGGGCGCGCAGATCTTCGGCAATATCGAGATCGGAGCCTGCGCGCTCATCGCGGCGGGATCGGTGGTGATTGACAATGTGCCGCCGCACAAGACCGTGGCTGGCGTGCCCGCGCGGATTGTCGGCGACGCAGGCGCGGCGGAACCCTCCCAGGCGATGGATCAGGTCCACGACATTATCGACGCGGGGATTTAGCCGAGGAGCCGGGCGACCTCGCGGCGAAGATCCGGCAACAGTTCCGTCTCGAACCACGGGTGGCGTCTAAGCCAGCCGGTGTTCCGCCACGAGGGATGGGGCAAGGGGAAAACCCTCGGCGTGGCTGAGGAACATTCGCGCCACGCGGCGACGGTTTCGCTGACGCCGCCAATAACTGGCAAGCCAAGCCGCTTGAAATGATAGTCCTGGGCGTGGCGGCCGATCGCAAGAACGGTTTCGACCGCGGGCATCCTCGCGAACAGGGCGTCATGCCAGGTCAGCCGGCACTCTCGACGCGGCGGCAAATCGCCGCCGGCCGCGTCATAGCCCGGAAAACAAAAACCCATGGCGGCTATCGCGATTCGGGATTCGTCGTAAAAGACGGCCCGATCCACTCCCATCCATTCCCGCAGTCGGTCGCCGGATCGATCGTCGAACGGCGCGCCCGAAAGGTTTACCCGCGCGCCTGGCGCCTGTCCCGCGACGAGCAATCTCGCGCCGCTGGAGATGCGCAGCACGGGGTTCGGCGCGTGTGGAAGGGGCGCGCGCAAGGGCCTGGCGACGCAAATGCGGCAGGCGCGAATTGCGTCCACCAGCGCGTCGAGGCTTTCCGCCTCAGCGCCATTCAGGACCGCGAAGGCGGGGTCTTTACCAGACATTCACGATAATTCTCGGCAAATTGTGAGGCCCCCGTTAACGTTTCCAGGCCATTATAAAACAGGTCGTTCTTGCGGCGCCGCGCGGCAAGGTTTTCTTCATCGTCGGGAGTGTTGACCGGCAGCGGCGTTGTTGGAGCGTTTCTCTGTTTGCGTGCGTAGCCGACATGAGTGAAGTCACAGCTGAAATGATCGAGCGCGGCCGGGGGATAGACCCGAAAGCCGCATCCGCGCGGCGCAAGCGCGGCGCAAAGGTGCAAAGCGCGCGCGAACGTCTCACCACCTCCGACACCGGCCACCGCGGCTGCGATCTGGCCTTGCTGCGCGCTTACGCGAACGCGCGCGAGGGTTCCGCGCTTTCCGGTTCGATCCTCATCGCAATGGTGACTCTTCTGAGTTTCTACTGGATCAGGTCCAACGCAGTTCTGATCTGGGCCATCCTGACCTTGTCGAGCCTCATTCTCTGTTACGGCGTCGCAAAGGGGCTTAAAAAAGTCGAGGATGCGCGGGTCACTGTCAAGCAATGGAGCACCAGGTTCATTCTGGCTGAATTTCTCCACGGCGCGGCCTGGGCGAGCCTTGTCGCGTTGATGTACCAAATTCCAGATCCCAACGCCAAGACTTTCGTGATTGTAATGTTGCTGCTGTCCACGGCCTTCAACACCATGATCACCGCGACGATTCCGCTCGCGGTGTATGCGACGATCCTGCCGATCTCCGCCGCGACGCTGTTCGGCTTGGGCTTCCGCTCGATCAACGACAGTTCGACGGCGGTTCTGGCGCTGGTCGGAGCCGCGCAGGTGTTCTTCTTCGTGCTGGCCAAGCGCTTTCATCAATTGTCCTTCGAGAGCATGTTCTTCCGCTCCGAGAAAACGGAGCTGATCGCCGAACTGGAACAGGCCAAGGCCAATTCGGACGAAGCGCGCCGCCGTTCCGACGAAGCCAATCTCGCCAAGTCGCGATTTCTGGCGACGATGAGCCATGAACTGCGCACACCGCTCAATGCGATTTTGGGCTTCTCGGAAGTGCTGAAGGGCGAATTATATGGCCCCCACACCAATCCCTCCTACAAGGATTACGCGAACGACATTCACTCCAGCGGCCAGCATCTGCTCATGCTGATCAATGAAATCCTGGATCTCTCGCGTGTGGAGGCGGGTCGCTATGAATTGAAGGAAGAGAGCGTGTCTCTCTCCGGCCTGGCCCAGGATTGCCGCCATCTTCTCACCATTCGCGCTCAAAAGCGCGAGATCAAGATGGTGGAGTTCATCGAGCCCAATTTGCCGCGCATCTGGGCCGATGAACGCGCCATTCGTCAGATCGTGCTGAACCTGCTCACCAACGCCATCAAGTTCACGCCGCAGGGCGGCCAGGTCACCATCAAGGTCGGCTGGACCAGCGCTGGCGGTCAATATATCTCCATCAAGGACACGGGCCCCGGCATTCCCGAAAGCGAAATCGCCGTCGTGATGTCATCCTTCGGCCGCGGCACGCTGGCGCAAAAGAACGCCGAGGAAGGCACGGGCCTTGGACTGCCCATCGTGAAGGGAACTCATAGACCTGCATGGCGGACAATTCGTGCTGAAATCGAGGGTTCGCGAAGGAACCGACGCCATCGTGGTTCTGCCGCCGCAGCGGGTCATGAACGCATTGCCACGCATGGAGACGAACAACCAGCCCAAACCCGCTCCGCGCTTCGCCAGCGCTTGACGCCAAACACGACTGGCGCGCACCCGCGCACGGGAGTAGGACAGGGCAGCCTCTTCAGCCTCGCGACGCCATGAGCGACAACACGACCAACACATCCGCCGACGCGGCGCTGGTGCTTTTCTCCGGGGGGCAGGACTCGACAACCTGCCTTGCCTGGGCGCTGTCGCGCTTCGCGCGGGTCGAGACCGTCGGCTTCGACTATGGACAGCGCCACGCAGTAGAGCTTGAGCAACGCGCCGCGCTGCGCGCCGGTCTGCAAGCGCTGTCGCCGCTCTGGAGCGAACGCCTTGGAGAGGATCACACCATCGCCATTCCCGCGCTCGGCGAGATTTCGCAGACCGCCCTGACTCGCGACACCGAGATCGCCTTCGCCGCATCGGGCCTGCCAAACACTTTCGTGCCTGGACGCAATATCCTGTTTCTGACCTTCGCGGCCGCGCTCGCTTACCGCCGAGGGATTTCCCATCTCGTCGGCGGCATGTGCGAAACGGATTTTTCCGGCTATCCCGATTGCCGCGACGCGACCATTCGCGCGACGCAGACGGCCCTTTCGCTGGGCATGGACCGGGAGTTCACCATCCATACGCCCCTGATGTGGATCGACAAGGCCGCCACCTGGCGCCTCGCCGAGGAACTGGGCGGCGAGGCGCTGACCCGGCTGATCGTCGAGGAGACGCACACCTGCTACCTTGGCGAGCGCGGCAGGCGCTTCGACTGGGGCTACGGCTGCGGGGAATGTCCCGCCTGCCAGCTCCGCGCCGCAGGGTGGAGAAAATTCATGCGCGGAAGAAGCGTCGCTTGAACGCGCCAGCCCACAAACGGAGGCTTCGGCGAGGCGGGAGAGCGCAAATTCAGCACTGCTTCCGGGCGCTTTTGCCTTGATCCGCGTCTCTTTTTAGGGCATAGGCTCCCGTCACGAGCTGCTGGGCGTTACCCCGGCCGATGTTGTTTTGCCGAGGAAGAGCTATGAAAGTCCGCAACTCCCTGAAATCGCTGCGCAATCGCCATCGCGCCAACCAGCTGGTGCGCCGTAAGGGCCGCGTCTACATCATCAACAAGGTGCAAAAGCGCTACAAGGCCCGCCAGGGCTGAGATTGGCGGGCCGTCAGGCCCGCATCGGCGCATTCATGTCAAAAGCCGCGAATCCAAAGGATTCGCGGCTTTGCTTTTTCGGGAGCCATTCAAGCCCCCATCAGCGCCTGCACATGAGCTGCCGCGGACGCGGCCAGAGCGTCCAGATCATAGCCGCCTTCAAGCAGCGAAACGATTCGTCGCCCGCAACGCCTGTCGGCGAGGTCCAGCAGCCGCTTGGTCGCCTCCGAGAAGTCGCGCTCGGTAAACCGCAACCCGCCCAGCGGATCGCGCTCATGCGCGTCGAAGCCCGCTGAAATCAGGATAATGTCCGGCGCGAAGTCATCGATGCGCGGCAGGATCATATCGGCCAGCGCCTCCTGAAAAACATCGCCTCCAGAACCCGCGAACATCGGCGCATTGACGATATTGTTGAACTCTCCCGTTTCGCGAGTCCCGCCGGTGCCCGGGTAAAACGGAGCCTGATGCGTCGAGCAGAACATCACGTTCTTGTCGGCCCAGAAGATCTCCTGCGTGCCATTGCCGTGATGCACGTCAAAATCGACGATCGCCACGCGCTCGGCCCCATGAGCCGCCATGGCGTGCCGCGCGGCGATGGCGACATTGTTGAGGAAGCAGAACCCCATCGGCGAAGCGACGCCAGCGTGGTGACCAGGCGGCCGCACCGCCACGAAGGCGGTGTCCGACTTGCCCGACATCACGGCGTCCACCGCGGCTATGGCGCCGCCAGCCGCGAACTGCATAGCCTCAAGCGTCTTGGGGTTCATCACCGTATCGGAATCAAGGGCTGCGAAGCCCTCTCTGGGCGAAGCCTCGTCAAGCGCACGCAGATAGCTTTCAGGGTGAACGCGTCTCAATTGCTCCCGCTCGGCGCGGGGCGCGACGACTCGGTCCAGGCGCGAAAATCTCTCATGCGCCAAGGCAGCCTCGATAACCCGCAGGCGATCCGGCTGTTCAGGATGGCCGGAACCCATGTCGTGATCGAGCGAGCTTGGATGAGTGACAAATTGCGTGCGCAAGATTTCAGCACCTGACGATGAAAGCGTGAAGCCGAGCTCGTGCTAAACAGGGTGGGTTCATCCAAGACACGAGCGAGAAGCCAATTTGCGCACAGTTTGCATGGATTTTACTCAGCCTGTGAACTGTGGCGCCAATGACACATGGGGACAAAATTACTGTACCTCGTGATCCGTGACTGTATGTTTATGGTAATCAGAAAGCTAATCAGTTTTTGCGGCGGAGAGGAGCTTTTCATGCAGGTCAAGTCTTTGGCGGTTGCGACCTTGGCGTTCGCCATGTTAGCGGGCTGCAACGGCGTGCGTTTGCCTGACCCTAAGGTGAGCGGTCGCGACGCTGAGTTTTTGGCGCTGGCTCCCAAGGCGGAAATCCCCTCCGATTTCGAGCGCTATCAGGTCGAATACAAGACCAGCGAAGCGCCGGGAACCATCGTCGTCGACTCGCACAATCACTTCCTCTATTTCGTGCAGCCCGGCGGCAAGGCAATCCGTTACGGCGTCGCGACGGGACAGGACGCCATGGGCTGGAGCGGTCGCGCCTCCGTCGGCGGCATGCAGGAATGGCCCCGCTGGATGCCGCCAAAAGACATGCTGGAGCGCTGGCCGCACCTGCAGCCGACGGCCGACGCTGGCGGCCTGCCCGGCGGACCGGACAATCCGCTCGGCTCGCGCGCGCTGTATCTCTTCCAGAATGGCAAGGACTCGCTCTACCGCATCCACGGCACCAACGAGCCGGAGAAGATCGGTCAGGGTGTGTCGTCAGGCTGCATCCGCATGCGCGACATCGACGCCATCGACCTCTACAACCGCGTCAAGATCGGCACGCCGGTCGTCGTGATCTGATCGGGCCGGAAACGGGCCCGCGACAGTCTAAAAGCCCAACCGGCGCGAAAGGCGTCGGTTGGGCTTTTTCATGGAGATAGCTGCGTCGGCGGCTCGTCCACCGGCTCCACCGCCGTGATTTCGATCCCAAACCCCGACAGGCCCACATAGGCGCGCGGTTTTGGCGTCGTGCTGCGCAGGCGGATGGACGAGACCCCCAGATCCTTGAGTATCTGGGCTCCCAGCCCCACGTCGAGCCATTGCCGCTTGCGGTCTTCCTCGGCATTTTCGGCCTGGGGCCGCACGACATTCGTCGGCACGCCAGCGGCGCCGTCCCGCAGATAGACGAGCACGCCCCTGCCCTCGCGCGCAAAGCGAGCGAGAGTCTTCTTGATCGTGTCGGCGCCGCTCATCACATCGCCGAGGATGTCCGCGCGATGCAGCCGCGCGGGCATGTCGCGCCCGTCGCCGACGGAACCGAAGACAAAGGCGAAATGCTGGACGCTGTCGAACGGCGTGACATAGGCGTGGCCGGTCATCTCCCCCACGATGGTCGCAACGGGGAAACTCGCCACCCGCTCCACCAGCTTTTCGCGCGACTGCCGATAGGCGATCAAATCCGCCACCGAAACGACGGTGAGCTTGTGCTCCCGCGCGAATTGCGTGATCTGCTCGCCAGCCATGACCGTGCCGTCGTCATTGGCGAGTTCGCAAATGACCCCGACCGGCGGCAATCCCGAAAGACGGCAAAGATCAACCGCCGCCTCCGTATGGCCGGAGCGCATGAGCACGCCGCCCTCCTTGGCGATCAAGGGAAACACATGCCCGGGCCGCACGAAATCGGCGGCGCCCATGTTGCCGTTGGCCAGCGCGCGCACGGTGTTGCAACGCTGCTCGGCGGAAATGCCCGTGGTCAGACCGGGGCGGGCGTCGACGGAGACCGTGAAGGCCGTGCCAAGCGGCGCGTCGTTCTGGGCGACCATGGGCGCCAGGTGCAGGCGTCTGGCCTCCTCCAGCGTCAGCGGAGCGCAGACGATGCCGCAGCAATGACGGATGATGAACGCCATTTTCTCCGGCGTGCAGAGCGAGGCCGCGATGACAAGATCGCCCTCGTTCTCTCGATCGTCGTCGTCTGTTACGACGACGATCTCGCCGCGTGAAAAAGCCTCAAGGGCTTGAGTAATGGATTGAGGCAAGGATGTCTCCGGGACAGCGCATGGGGCTCGTGTCGGGGCAAGTCTCCCCTACACCGCTCCGCGGTCGGCTTCTATCCCGAACATCTAGCGCCGCCGGAGCGGCTTTACAAATGGCGAAATCCCGGCCGTTGCCGCGCCGGGCGCTACATCGCAAGAAACGGGTCTGCGGGTCTGGCGCTTCAGAAGTCGGCCGGAACCGCGCCGGGTTCATGCAGCCGCACGCCACCGCATTTCGTGCAAGGCGCGAAACGATGGCCTGTCTCACCCGCGAGCAACGATTTGGTCGGTTCGCGGCGGATCGGCGAATTGGCGCTCCCGACGGCGACGAGGCGAATTTGAATGTCGTCGCCAATGCTCAGCGCCGTGTCCTCAATCCACTCAATGCTCTGATCGCCAGCCGGATCCGAGGTGTCTATGCCGCCGACGCGCAGGTCCAAGCCATCGATCTCGGCGCCCTGAAGCGCTCTTGCCGAAGCCCCAGCGCCCTTTCCCACCCAGGTCAGCATGAAGGATACGGCGCCGCTGTCCTGCAGCCCGGCCACTGCGAGCTTCTTGCCGTTTTTCCAGATTTCAAAACCGAGCACCTGAACCTCCTTCGACCAAGCCCTTTCGCCCGTCTCATGCTCAAACTTCTAAAACCAAACCATTGCCATTCGCATCGTTAATTCGTTCAAATTTTATTGTTTGATCTTCATCTGCGCTGCGGGGCAATAGATCCGACCCGACGCCCCCCGGACGGAAGAGTGAAATCCTCAAGGGAGCGGACAAGCGTCGACGGATCGCCATGGCCGCGCCAGGGGAAAAGTTACTTGGCTAAGCCTAATGGAATAATAACAACCTCGATGCTGGCTGATTTCCCCGCGATCGCGCCTTCAAATGCGGCGGGTGCATATCGCGATTTTTCCGAGCAATGCGCGCCTTGCGCCGTTTGAGAATTCGACTCCCGAACGAGCGCGATCCGCATGTTCCTGCGTGACGCGCGACGCCGCAAACACTATCGGCGGCAAGGGTAATTTCCGTATAAAGCAGAACGGGACGTTCCGGATCGAACAAGCCACAGCTTCAGCTTAGCGCCGTCCTAGCGAGGCCTCCCGCGCAGCCGGAAAGGCAGGATTTCCGCGCCGCCTTCCCGGGAGACAAAGCTTACGCCGCATTCATTGTGGGACTGCCAGATGATCCGCGCGGTCAATCGCTGCTCGCGCTTGGTGATCTCCAACACCACGTTGACGGGCAAAATCGCGTTTTGCGCACAGACGATTCGCGCGCCGTGATGACTGATGTTGCGGATCACGCATTCGAAGGTCGAGCTTTCGCTGAACTCGACGAAACCGCCGAGGTAGCTTCGGATTCTTGGCAAAGAGCGCCTCTCCAACATCTCCAACTCCAAAATTCATCTTAATAATGCTTTCCGCCTTTTTAATTGCCTTTGTAATCAACGCCAATACACGATGCGCCGTGTATTGGATAAAAGTTATATTAACCCTAACCGGGCTTCACCCAAGGTAAACCCCTTGTGCGGGACCCGCGCCCCAACTCCATTCGGTGGCGACTTTTTGTATTGCAAATCGCGGTTCCGGCCCCTTGCGACACAAGCCTTGCGCTTTGCCGCGCGGGCCGTTAACCCATGCCGGATCACGCCCTCAGCCCAGCGGAAATGCCCATGAAAGCCCGTGTTATCGTCACCCTGAAAAGCGGCGTTCTCGATCCCCAGGGCAAGGCGATCGAGGGCGCGCTCGCCTCGCTCGGCGTTCCCGGCGTCGCTAGCGTTCGCCAAGGCAAGGTGTTCGACGTCGAGCTTGCCGGCGAAGATAAGGCGGCGGCCCGTGAGAACTCACCGCCGCTTGCGAGAAACTTCTCGCAAATACCGTGATTGAAAATTTTTCCATCGAAATCTGAGCGGAGCCGCCCCATGAAAGCCGCCGTCATCGTCTTTCCCGGCTCCAACCGCGAGGGCGATATGGCCCGCGCGCTCGCCCAGGCCACGGGACACAGGCCGGACATGCTCTGGCACGACGACCACGAGCTTCCCGCGGGAACGGACCTTGTGGTGCTGCCGGGAGGCTTCTCCTACGGCGACTATCTGCGCTGCGGCGCCATCGCCGGGCGCGCCGCCATCATGGATGCCGTGCGCAAACACGCCGCGCGCGGAGGTCTGGTTCTGGGCGTCTGCAATGGCTTCCAGATTCTTTGCGAGAGCGGCCTGCTGCCGGGCGTCTTGATGCGCAACGCCAATCTGCGCTTCGTCTGCAAGATGCAGCATTTGCGAGTCGAAAGGAACGACACCGCCTTCACCCGCCAATACGGCAAGAACCAGGTGATCGAGGTGGCGATCGCACATGGCGAAGGCAATTACGAGGGCGATGACGCGACCATCGAGCGCCTTGAAGGCGACGGACTGGTCGCCTTCCGCTATTGCGACGCATCCGGCCGCATTGGCGGCGCGGCGAATCCCAACGGCTCGCGCAACGACATCGCCGGCATTTATTCGGCGGGGCGCAATGTGCTCGGCCTGATGCCGCATCCGGAAAATCTGATTGATCCTCTGGTCGGCGGCGTCGACGGGCGGGGCCTGTTCGAGAGCCTCGCCAGCGCGGCGTGAGCTTGGCTCGACGCTTCGTCTATCGTAGAAAAAACCGAGACAGCGCGACCCGGGGACCATTCAATGGCCAGTGGCGAAGGACGCAAATCGACGCCGATGGCGCTGGGAATCCTCGCGCTTCTGGCGCTTGTCGGCGCCTTCGGCGCAAGACTCTGGTGGTTCACCGAGCCGCCGCCGGCGCCGGAACTGCTGCAAGGCCTTGGCGACTCCAGCGCGGCTGGCAGCCAGGACGCTTTTGTCGCGCGCCTTGACGCGAGATTTCCCAAAGGCTCGTCGGAATCCGCCCTGATCGCCGAACTGCTTCAAGAAGGCTTCAAGATGCGCAAGGACGTGCATCCGCCCGTCCACGAAGCCTCCTACGAACGCGGCGCCAGCATAAGCGACAGGTGCAGGCAGAGCGGGACGGTGCGATGGACAGCCGAAGGCGACCGGCTAAGCAGCGTCAATGGCGGCTATTCGAAGCATTGCGAGCAGTAACAAGAATTACGTGAGCAAAATCTTCCGCTTGACGAGCGAAAAGCGGAACGCCGAAGATAGCTGGCTTCGCGCCGTTGGTGATGACCCACCGCTGCGGTCAATCTGCCTTTCAAGCCTATGTGTCGTGTTGCGCCATCTTCAGGCTCTCGGCGAGAAGCCGCGCTGTGTCGCGAACAGGCGCGGGCAGAGCGTCGTTGCGGTCCAGAAAGTAATGATGAGCGAGGCTGCACCATACATCATGACGTCCGTTGAAGCAGGTCGAATTCAACAGCCAGGGTGACCCCGGTCTCAGCATTTCGTGGACATTCATTGCATCGGCGCGGTCTCCAAGGTCTACGAGCCAGACAAACATCTTTGCAAGGAAATCTGCCTGGTCGTATTGCTCTACGCGTCGCTTCCCAGTCCGGGTATTTTTCATCGAAAGCCACGCCGCGCAATAAAGAATCGCGAACGCGAGTGCAAAAAAGGCGCGTCCGCTCGCCTCGTCTGGATTGTCGCGAGGCGTTGGCCCGTTCTTCAAGCGGATCACGATAAACGCCTGCAATGCCGAGACAAACTCATCGCCCAGAAAAAGACAGCTTTCCAATAGGGCGGCGAGCGTTGAATTCTGGTCGCTATCGAAAAGAGGGTCGCGGGGATTTCGCAAGAGCACGGCGCAAGCGAAGGCGCGTTGTAGATGACCGCGCTCGCCTTCACTGCCTGGGCGCCACTCGGGGTCATCGGGACACGAATAGCTGACGAGTTGTAGGACCTCCAACGGGTGCCATTGGTCAAGGGTGGCTGGCACATCGCCCGTGTCGAATATCCTCTCGAGGAGAGAGTAATGCTTTTCAAAATCGTATCCGTAATCGGCTGCTGCGATGGCCCCTAAATCGATGCGCTTGTTCATAGGCGCGCGCAAAAGATCTAGCAGGGCGCGCTCGCTGGCGGGCCGGTCGGCAAGAAGTTTGAGAAATTCGTCGGACATGAATCGGGCTAGAATATGGTATTCGCCGGATGGGCGCCGGCCTAGATGAATGGTTCCCCCACTTTGGCGCTTTTGGCAAGACCGGGGCTCCGTGGCTTGGCTCAAACCCGCGATGTGCGCCTGCGCGTAACGCCATAGACGCGATTAGCGGCAATCCCAGTTCGACTAACATCGTTAGGATGCTTGGCACGCTCCTTTCGTCAAATGGACATGCAAGCCGCGATACGCAGCGCATACGCGCGCTTCTTCGCCTTCCTGCGGATGTCAGCTTCTTCGGCTCACCGCCGACCCGCACGTCTGCCCCCTTCGACAGGGAGACAGGATTCCAAAGGTCAGATTTTAATCACTAGCTCCGCCCTGCCCCGCTCGCAATATTCATCAGGGCGCGCGCCGCCTCCACACGGGCCATATCCGCATGCGCGCGTGCGCGGCTTTGCGCGGCCCGCAGGGTTTCGACCATCGCCGCAAGGCGCGGCGCCGGCCACAGCTTCAGATGCGCCTCGATGACCCCGTCCGGCACCGAGAAAAAGCCGCCGCGCTTGACCGCCATCACCCCGCCGCCGACACGGCCACGATGCAGCGACAGCGCGTAGCGCAGGGCGTTGGAGATCAGCAGCGTGGCGTCGCCTCCCTGCGCCAGCGTGTCGTCGAAATCGGCGCCGGCGGCCTGCATCCGCCCGCCAAAAGCCTCAAGTATCACCACGTCGGCGGCGATGTTCGAGGCATGCGCCACGATCTCCATGACATCCGCAGCCTCCACGCGCGTGCGGCCATGCATGAAAAGCGCGAGCTTTTGCAATTCGGAACGGCTCATCAGCCGGTCTTCGCCCAAGGCCGCCTGCAACAGGGCGCGCGCCTCTGGAGATGCTGCGAGATCTGCTTCCCGAAGAGTCCTATCGATGAGCGCGTTCACGTCGGCGTCACTGTCGGGCGAACACTCAAGTCCAGCGCCGTTTTTGGAGCCTTCGACCAGTTTGCGCAGCGGCGCGTCCTTGCGCAGCGCCCCGGCGGTCAGAATCACGCTGCAATCCCTCGGCGGCGCGGCGAGGAGCATTTCGACAGCCGGCGCGACGGCCTTTGCTCCCGTCTCGACAAGCAGAGCCCGCCGCCCGCCAAACAGCGGGATGGTATTGGCTTCGTCGAGCAGCGCGAGCGGATCAGCGGCGATTGCGTCGCCGCTCATTTCGACGAACTGAAAGGGGTCGTGGCGATCGTCGACCCGGCGCGCGGCGAGACGCAGGGCGCGCTCGCGCACGAGCCCAGCGTCCGAGCCATGCACGAGAAACAGGAAGACATGCTCCGGCGGCGCGTCGACGAAGCGTTCCGCATCGCCTTTCTTGACCGCGACCATTTCCCTCGCCTCTGTCTACGCAAGCTCGCGCCGAGAGCAACGGGCCGCGATATCAACTACCCCGCTCAAGGGCTCGGCGTGCGCGACGACAACGCCGTTGCAATTCTCGTCCGGATTTCGTCCGCGATGGTCTTGGCGTCGCGGGTTTCGGCGTCGCGCGCGGCGCGCACATTGGTCAGGCGGCTGCTGAAGCGGTCATAGCTCGCGATATTGAAGGCTATCCCCTTCGTCACTTCCTTGTCGCCCGGAACCGTCACGAGCCTATATTCCGCGTCGACGACAACCGTCGCCGAGGTTGCGCGCGATGTCACGGTGTCGATGATGGGCGTGCGCGCCGTTTCCTTCAAAGCGACAGTGAGACGGTAGCGCGGCGATACCTGCGATCCGGTGCCGTTGAAGGCGAAGATCAGTTCATTGCGCACATAATGCCCCAGCCGCTCCTTGATCGGCGCGACCTCAATGGCCTGCAACTCGTCGACAAGTTGCGGGTTTGAACTCAGCGGGCCGTACATCGGCTGGATGCAGCCCGACAGCGTCGACGCGGCGAGCGCAACAACGGCGACACAAGCGGCCCCGCGAAATCCCCGATCAAACCACGACATTGACGATCCTCTTGGGAACGAGAATGAATTTCTTCACCGGCTTGCCCTCCAGCGCGCGCTGCACGCCTTCCTGCGCCAGCGCCTCGTTGCGAACCGTCGCCTCGTCGGCGTCATGGGCGACGAGAATCTCCGCGCGTTTCTTGCCATTGACCTGCACCGGCAAGGTTATCAGCTCTTGCGCCACGAGGGTAGGATCGGCGACCGGCCAGGGCGCTTGCGCCACCAGATCCTTGTGGCCAAGGTCGGCCCAACATTCCTCGGCGACATGCGGCGTCATCGGAGCAACGAGCAAAATCAGGCTTTCCGCCGCCTCGCGGAACGCGAAGGCGAGGTCGGGAGAGACGCCCTCCTCGGTCACATTGTCCAGCGCCGTAGTAAGTTCATTGGCGAACTCACGGATGCGGGCGATGGCGCTGTTGAAACGCAGCCGCTCGACATTCTCGCTGACTTGCGCGATGGCGCGATGCGTCGCCTGACGAAGTTTCAGCGCCTCCGCGCCGAAGGTCGCCGGCGCCGGCGCGCCAGCAGGCGCCGCGACATGTCCCGCCTCGCCGGTAAGCCGCCACAGCCGCTGCACGAAGCGCCAGGCGCCCTGCGCGCCTTCGTCCGACCATATCACGTCACGGTCTGGCGGTGAGTTGGAGAGCACGAACAACCGCGCCGTGTCGGCGCCATAGCTGGCGATGATGTCGTCGGGGTCGACGGTGTTCTTCTTCGACTTCGACATTTTCTCGATGGCGCCGATGACGACTTCCGCATTGTCCTCGATCAAAAAGGCCTTGCGGGCGCCGTCGACCGCCTCGATGCGAATGTCGTTCGGCGAAACCCAGCCGTCCGGGCCCTTGTAGGTCTCATGCACAACCATGCCCTGGGTGAAGAGTCCCGCGAAGGGCTCCGCCAGTTCGCCGTGGCCGGAATCGCGCATCGCCCGCGAGAAGAAGCGCGAATAGAGGAGATGCAGGATCGCGTGCTCGATGCCGCCTATATATTGGTCGACCGGGAGCCAGCGCCTTAGCGCCTCCTTCGAAGCCGGGGCGGTCGCGTTGTTCGGGTCGGTGAAGCGCGCGTAATACCAGGACGAATCGACGAAAGTGTCCATCGTGTCGGTCTCGCGCCGAGCCGGCTTGCCGCAGGTCGGACAGGCGACATGCTTCCATGTCGGATGGCGGTCGAGCGGATTGCCGGGATGGTCGAAGGTCACATCCTCCGGCAGGATCACGGGCAAGTCGGCCGTCGGCACGGGGACGACGCCACAGGCCTCGCAGTGGATGACCGGGATCGGACAGCCCCAATAACGCTGACGCGATACGCCCCAGTCGCGCAGCTTGTAATTGACCTTGCGGCGGCCCTGAGGCGCGCCAAAGAGCGTTGTCTGCTCCAGCCGGCTCGCCACCGTCTCCTTGGCCTCCGCAACGGTCAGCCCGTCGAGAAAGCGAGAATTGATCAGCCTTCCCTCGCCATCGAAGGCCGTGTCGGTGACGACAAGGCTCGCGGGTTCCCCGCCTTCCGGGCAAACCACGGGCGTCGCGCCGAGGCCGTAACGGTTGGAAAAATCCAGATCGCGCTGGTCATGCGCCGGACAGCCGAAAATCGCGCCCGTGCCGTAATCCATCAGCACGAAATTCGCGACATAGATCGGCAGCCGCCAAGTCTCGTCGAAGGGGTGGACGACAGTGAGGCCGGTGTCGAAACCCTTCTTCTCCGCCGTCTCGATCGCGGCGACGGAGGTGCCCATCTGGTGGCACTCCTCGACAAAGGCCGAAAGCGCCGGGATTTCTCGCGGCGACGGCCTGCGCCAGCGGATGATCCGCCGCCACGGCGACGAATTTCGCGACGAACAACGTATCCGGGCGGGTGGTGAACACCTCCACTTCGCGCGCGTCGCCAAGCGGCTCGGACAGCGCGAAGCGCAGCAACAGGCCCTCCGAGCGGCCGATCCAGTTGTGCTGCATCAGGCGCACTTTTTCCGGCCAGCGGTCGAGCGTATCCAGCCCCTGCAGCAATTCCTCGGAATAATTGGTGATCTTGAAGAACCATTGCGTGAGGTCGCGCTGCTCGACCAGGGCGCCCGAGCGCCAGCCGCGCCCGTCGATCACCTGCTCATTGGCGAGCACGGTGTGATCCACCGGATCCCAGTTCACCTTGGACTGCTTGCGGTCGACAATGCCGGCGCGCAGAAAATCGAGGAAAAGCTGCTGCTGGCGTCCGTAATAGGCGGGATCGCAAGTCGCGATCTCGCGCGACCAGTCGAGCGAAAGGCCAAGCGATTTGAGCTGGGCGCGCATGGCCGCGATATTGGCGTAGGTCCATTCGGCGGGATGGCGCTTGCCCTGCATCGCCGCGTTTTCCGCCGGCAGGCCGAAGGCGTCCCAGCCCATCGGATGCAGCACGTCGGCGCCCTTGGCGCGCATGAAGCGGGCGATGACGTCGCCCATCGAATAATTGCGCACATGGCCCATGTGGATGCGTCCTGAAGGATAGGGGAACATCTCCAGGACGTAATATTTGGGTTTTTCGGGCGCGGCGCCGGCTTTGAAAACCTGCGCGTCGTCCCAGATTTTCCGCCACTTGGGTTCCACAATGGCGAAATTATAGCGTTCGGCTCTCATGATCGGGCTTTTGTCCGGCTAAGGGCGGGTTTTCCCTGTAATGCCGGGCGGGGCGCGTGATGTCAAAGGGCGAGGCAATCCACATCGGGAGTTGTTCGGCTGATGGCGGTTTCATTCAGGCGGAATCACGCGAAGCACGACCCCCCGCAGAAGACCGGGTTCGAGTTGCCGAACAGACAATTTAACCAAGAGATGATGCGTGATCCATTGAGGGATGTGTAGAATTTCAATCAGATTCACAATTCGAGAAAGAAATAATGCCGCCTTCGTCTGATAGTTATCTCCCTTCAACTTGTCGAAGCTAAACTCGACGATGCTGTCTTGTCTTTTGCTCCTCTGTTCGTTGAAGCAAAGCTCCAACATAGCTCGCAGCCCGTTAACTTCGTCACATCGGCTATTATCGAACACAACCGTCCGATCCGCCGTCAATGCCACCTCAATGAGCGCTTCCATTGTGCGATGGTAGCGCGCGACGATGAGGTCCTCCGGCACGGAGTGACCGCCGAGCGCGACACGGGCGTTGACGCGCGCGATATTGATGCGAGGATCGTCCGTGCCCACGAAAAACAGCGTCACGTGAAAACCCGCCGCCCGCGCGCGGCGCATGATGTCGATCTTGCTTGGATGCGACATCACCGTTTCGAAGGCGAAATCCCGTCCGGACGCGATGCAGTCTTCGCGCCGCTTGTCGGCGATTTGCTGCGCCGCCCTCACGCGCTCGTCGTAAGAACCTTGCAGCGACGCCGCGATGTCATCCGGGTTGATATATTCGCCAAACTCGACGCCTCGCGCTTGCAAATAGCGGGTCAGCGTAGTCTTTCCCGAGCCGTTGGGGCCAGCGATCACAACAAGTCGTGGCCGATCGGCCAAAGATTAGCCCGCGACCTTGAAACGAGAAGCAACTTCGCCGGTCCCGGGGTCGTCGACAATCCACTCGATCGAGCCGTCCGCATAGCGGCGAGCGAGCTTCAGGTCGCCGCTTTCATTCGGAAACAGCCCCGTAACGGGCATACCTCTGGCGAGGGTCGCGTCCGCCGCCTCCCCCGCCGCGTCCGCGCCAAGCTGGGAGAGCTCCGCCAGAGAAAGCTCGGAGGCGTGTTTGCTCATGGCGGCAACCTAGCGCAAAAAAGCCTTCTAGCCAATGTGCGCCTCTGCACCGCTTAAGCAAACTCCATGATCACCGCATCGACGGCGAGGCTATCGCCCGCCTTGGCGAGGATTTTCTTGACGGTCACGTCGCGCTCGGCGCGAAGCACGTTCTCCATCTTCATCGCCTCGACCATGCACAGCGGCTCGCCGGCCTTGACCTCCTGGCCTTCCGCCACGTCGATCGTCTTGACGAGGCCGGGCATCGGGCAGAGCAGATGCTTCGATACGCCCGCATCCTTTTTCTTCGGCATCAAGGCCACAAGCTCCGCCTCGCGGACGGTGTAAACTCGCGCCGCGACGCTGACGCCCTGATGCGACAGCTCGAAGCCATTGAAGATCGGTCGCGTCTGCACGAAGACCTGGTGGCCGTCGACGTCGCCCTCGAAAACCAGATCGCCCGGCCGCCAGTCGGATGACACGCGATGCGCGCGGTTATCGCCGTCCGAGAAACGAACGATCAGCGCTTCACCTTGTGATTCCAGCGACACGTCGAAGCGCTGATCGCCGAGCATGCACACGCGTTCGCGCGCGAATTGCACCGGCGCGCCATTGCGCAACTGGCCGGAAATTTTGCGTTTGCGCTCATTGCCAATGTGGTCGACCAGCGTCGCGACCACGGCCAGCAAATGCGCCAGATCTCCGGTTGGCTCCTGCGCGACGAAGCCGCCTTCATATTCCTCCGCGATAAAGCCCGTCGACAGGCGCGCCGAGCGCCAGCGTTCATGCATCATCAGCGAGGACAGGAAGGGAATATTATGGCGAATGCCGTCGATCACGAAGCGGTCGAGCGCGTCGGCCTGCGCCTGAATGGCGGTGAGACGGTCAGGGCCATGCGTCACCAGCTTGGCGATCATTGGATCGTAATGGATGGAGATTTCCCGGCCTTCCGTCACGCCGGTGTCGTTGCGCACGGTGATTCCATCGGCGCGCTTTTCCTCCGGCGGGCGGTATTTCACGAGACGACCGATGGAGGGCAGGAAGTTGCGCGTCGGGTCTTCGGCATAGATGCGGCTCTCGACCGCCCAGCCCTTGATCTTGACGTCTTCCTGCTTGATCTGCAGCCGCTCGCCGGCGGCGACGCGGATCATCTGCTCGACGAGATCAATGCCGGTTATGAGCTCCGTCACCGGATGCTCGACCTGAAGACGGGTGTTCATCTCAAGGAAGTAGAAGCTCTTGTCCTGACCGGCGACGAACTCCACCGTGCCCGCGGAATTATAGTCGACCGCCTTGGCCAGAGCGACGGCCTGCGCCCCCATCGCCGCACGGGTCGCTTCATCGAGCAGCGGCGACGGCGCTTCCTCGATGACCTTCTGATTGCGGCGCTGGATCGAACATTCGCGCTCATTGAGATGAATGACATTGCCGTAATTGTCACCAAGCACCTGAATTTCGATATGGCGCGGATTGACGATGAACTTCTCGATGAAGACGCGATCGTCGCCGAAGGACGACGCAGCCTCCGACCTTGCGCGGGTGAAGCCTTCGACCACCTCATCGGCCTTGTAGGCGATGCGCATGCCCTTGCCGCCGCCGCCGGCTGACGCCTTCAGCATTACCGGATAGCCGATCTCATTGGCGATCTTGACGGCTTCCTCGCCATCCTTGATCACGCCGAGATAGCCGGGCACCACGCTCACATTGGCCTTTGAAGCGAATTTCTTCGATTCGATCTTGTCGCCCATCGCCTCGATGGCCCGGACGTTGGGGCCGATGAAGACGATATTGGCGTCCGCCAGCGCCTTGGCGAAGGCCGCCCGCTCGGAAAGAAAGCCGTAACCCGGATGTACAGCCTCGGCGCCGGTCTTCTTGCAGGCTTCAATGATCTTGTCGATCAGCAGATAGGACTGGGCGGCGGCCGGAGGCCCGATGTTAATCGCCTCATCCGCCATTTCGACATGCAGCGCGTCAGCGTCAGCGTCGGAATAGACGGCGACGGTCGCGATACCCATGCGGCGGGCGGTCTTGATGATGCGGCAAGCGATCTCGCCGCGATTGGCGATCAGTATTTTGCGAAACATGGGCGCCCCAACCTCAAAGCGTTTGACGCGCCCGCCTCCGCTCCCCCGGAAACTGGCGGGCGCCGGTTTATTCTGTTTTTTATTTTGCTTCCGCTTCTTCGTCCGGCCGCTTCGACTGGACGCTGTCGACGATGCCGAAGTCCTTGGCCTCATCCGCCGTCATGAAGTGATCGCGATCGAGGGTTTTTTCGATCGTGTCGTAGTCCTTGCCAGTATGTTTCTCGTAGATCTCGTTCAGGCGCCGCTTGATCTTCAAAATGTCCTCGGCATGGCGCTGGATGTCGGACGCCTGCCCCTGGAAGCCGCCCGAGGGCTGGTGCAGCATGACGCGGGCGTTGGGCAGCGCGAAACGCAGGCCAGCTTCACCGGCGCAGAGCAACAGCGACCCCATCGAGGCCGCCTGGCCGACGCACAACGTCGAAACCTTCGGCTTGATGAACTGCATGGTGTCGTAAATCGCAAGGCCCGAAGTCACGACGCCGCCCGGGGAGTTGATGTAAAGCGAGATTTCCTTCTTCGGATTCTCAAACTCAAGAAAGAGCAGCTGCGCGATGATCACCGAGGCCATGTGGTCCTCGACCTGCCCGGTGAGGAAAATGATGCGCTCGCGCAGCAGGCGCGAATAAATGTCAAAACCGCGTTCGCCCCGCGACGTGTTCTCGATCACCTGCGGAATGAGATATTGGTTATAGACCTCGATAGGATCGCGCATCATCTATGCCTTTCATGCGTGGACCCCGCCGCCGGGGCGATTGGCCGGCGGCTCAGCATCCACTGTCAGCCTCTAGTCATATTTCGCCAAGGCGGCAAGACGCAAAACCAGGGCCGGAGCGTCCCCCTCCCGCTCAAGAGGAAGGGGCGCGATCCTATAGCCCGACTTTAGGCGGCTTCTTCCTCGTCGTCCGCGAACAATTCGTCACGGGTGACGGTCTTGTCGGCGATCTTGATAAGGCTGCTGAGGTGGGCGACCACCCGCTCCTCATAGATCGGGGCGCGCAACTGCGCGAGCGCCTGCTCGTTGTTGCGATAGAACTCCCAGACCTGCTTTTCCTGACCGGGAAACTGGCGCGCGCGCTCGATAACCGCGTCGGTCAGATCCTTTTCCTCGACCTTGACGCCTGCGCTTTGGCCGATTTCGGCCAAAACCAGCCCAAGACGGACGCGGCGCTCGGCGATGGCGCGGTATTCAGCGCGCAGTTCTTCCTCGCTCTTGCCTTCGTCAGCCAGCGTCTTTCCGGCGCGCTTGCGCTCGGCTTCGAGCTCCTGCCAGATGCCGCCAAATTCCTGTTCGACGAGCCCGTCAGGCAGTTCAAAGCTGTATTTGGAGTCCAGCGCGTCGAGCAGAGCCCGCTTCAATTTGTCGCGCGAGGCCTTGTCGTGGTCCGCCTCGATATTGCCGCGCACCGCCGTCCGGAACTCCTCCAGCGATTCGAAGCCGTATTTCTTGGCGAGCTCCTCGTTGATCTCCTGGGGCTTTGGACTGGCGACGGACTTGACCGTCACGTCGAACTCCGCCGCCTTGCCAGCAAGGTTCTGGGCCGAATAATTTTCGGGGAAGGTCACCTTCACGATGCGTTGCTCGCCGGCCGTCGCGCCTTCAAGCTGTTCCTCGAAACCTGGAATGAAGGAGCCGGAGCCGAGCACCAGATCGACGTCGCCGCCGGTCCCGCCCTCGAAGGGAACGCCGTCAAGCTTTCCGGTGAAGTCGATGGTCGTCTTGTCGCCCTTCTCCGCCTTGGCGCCCTCGGCCTTGGGCTCGTATTCGCGCATGCGTTCCGCGAGCTTCTGGATCGAAGCGTCGACATCCTCGTCGGACACCGGGGCGACCGGGCGCTCCAGCGAAATGTCGTCGAAGGACCCGATCTCGAAAGACGGCAGGGTCTCGAAGGTCACGACGAAGGAGAAATCGCCCGCTGCTTCCAGCGCCTTCTCGACTTCTTCCTGTCCGCCGGGAAAATCGAGCTTGGGCTCCATCGCGATTCGCAGCTTGTTTTCGTCGACGATCTTGCGATTGGCCTCGTTGACAGCCTCCTGCAGCACCTCGCTCATGAGGTTTTTGCCATAGAGCTTCTTGAGGTGCGAGATTGGCGCCTTTCCGGGACGGAAGCCCTTGATCTGGGCCTTCGCGCGCATCTCGTTGAGCTGACACTCGAGCTTGGCGGCGAGATCGCTCGCCGGCAGCACGACCTTAAATTCCTTCTTCAAGCCCTCGGCGAGGGTTTGCGTAACCTGCATGTTATTCGCCTTCCGCAATAGCCCGCCGATAATGACGGGCTTCTTTGAGACGCCATTGCGTCCCGTGGCGGCGCATCGCGCCGGAATCTATTCTCGTTTCCCACGGCGTTCGCCTGAAGCCCTCGGGACTTCAAGCGCGCCGAGCCTAAAACCCGACCCCACATGCCTTCGGCGAGCCGCGCATCCGCGCGCTTCACGAAGCGCACGCCGGGCTTGATGGTGCGGGCGGAGGGACTCGAACCCCCACGACTTGCGTCACCGGAACCTAAATCCGGCGCGTCTACCAGTTCCGCCACGCCCGCGACAGACAGCGCGCTTGACCACGCCGCAGGGTCGCCGGAAGGAGGCCCCGCCGGCGCGTCGCGCCGCTCTATAGCATGGCGAAACGGCGATGCAGCAGAAATTATGCAAGGCGCTTCCGGTGAGCAATTGCCGGATTTTTCGTCATTCCCACCGCATAACCGGCTAGGCTGCATCGCAATCGGCGCGCTGGCGCGCTAAAAAGCCGTTCATCCGCCTCGCCGCGCTCACCCGGACGCCCATGCAGCCATCTCTTTCCCGCCGCGCCTTTATTACCGGCGTCAGCGCAATCGCCCTACCCCTGCCCGCGCGAGCGGAAACCACCGCAGCGCCTCGAATAATCGAAGCCCACCCCGGCAGGGTCCAGCTATTGCCTGCTCCCGCCGGCCCGACCGATATTCTCGGCTTCGATGGCGTCGTGCCCGGTCCCTTGCTACGCCACAAGCAGGGCGACACGCTCAATGCCCGCCTGGTGAACAAGACGGATCAGCCCCTTACGATACACTGGCAGGGCATGAGGGGCGAGAACGCCATGGACGGGGCGGCGCCTCTCACTCAGGCCCCCGTTGCGCCCGGCGCGAGCTTCGACTATCGCCGCCTCCTGACCGATCCGGGCCTGTTCTGCTACCGGCCCAGCGTCTACCCCCATAGCGGCGAGTTGATGGGGCGCGGCCTCAAGGGATTGCTTGTCGTCGACGAGTCCACGCCGCTGGCAGGGGACGCCGATCTCGTCGTCATGCTCGACGACTGGAAGCTCGACCCCAAAGGCCTGATCGATCCCAATTTTGCCGCGGCCGCCGATGCGGCGGGCGCTGGCAGAATCGGCGCGCTTCTCACCGTAAACGCCGCGCCAGCCCCCTCGACGCATGAATTCGCGCCCGGCGCGCGGGTCCGGCTGCGGCTGGCCAATCTCGCCAACGCCCGGATCATGGTGCTCTCTTTCGAGGGTGTTAAACCCTATGTCATTGCGATCGACAGCCAGCCCTGCGACGCCTTCGTGCCCGTTCGCCAGAGCATCCCCATAGCGCCGGGCGCAAGATTCGAACTCATGTTCGACATGCCGACGGAGGCTGACGGCAAGGCAAGGGTGATCTTGCGCGGCGCAGACGGGCAGGATCAGGACCTCATGCGCTTCTCGGCCAAGGGCCAACCCGCCCCGATCCGCCCCCCCATCCAATCGCTGCCGCAAAATCCGCAGCTGCCGCGCGAGATAAAGCTCGCCGAGTCAAGGAAGGTCGAACTCGCGATCGCGCTGGATCACGGCCGCTGGTCGCTGAATGGCGCATCCTCCAGGGGCTATGGAGGCGAGCCGCTGTTTCGCGTGAAGCGTGGAACGCCGGTCACGCTGGAATTCGACAACCGCGCCTCCGTTCCGCTGGTCATGCATGTGCATGGCCATTGCGTGCGCCTCCTGCATGACCTCGACGACGGATGGGAGCCCTATTGGCGCAACGCCGTCGTCGCTCCGCCCGGAAAAACCAAACATGTCGCCTTTCTCGCCGACAGCCCCGGGAAGTGGGCGCTGCACGACGACATTCTGGAGCATGAAGCCGCAGGCCTTGCGACCTGGTTCGAGGTGAGCTGATGGAGCGGCGCTTCGCAGTTGCGAGATCGGCGCGCCCTTCAGGATTCGATTATGTGGCGGATCGTCACGCGACAACGCGCGAAAAGTTGTTATAAGATGCCCCGAAGCCGCGCTTTAGGGGTGCAATCGCGTCCCGCCAGTTTGCTCGTCTTCGTGAAATGAGAGCGTGTCGAGGGAATCCGGCCCCGGACCGTTGACATGACTGGCGTCAGAAACAGCGGTGAGAACACACGAATGAAAAAAATGGGGAGTTCGAAAATGAACATGAGATTTCTCGCCGCCCTTACGTTGGCGACGGTCGGCCTCACGGGCCAGGCCTACGCCCATGGCGGCGTCAGCCTCGATCAGGGCCAGTGCATCATGAAGATCGGCCCGGATACGATGACCTTCACGGGCTATCAGCCGCTCAAGTCGCGCGAACAATTCTGCGACGATATTCCCGATGTCGGCCCCACCATCATCGTGCTCGACGCCCAGCAGGACGAATTGCGAGACATGAATCTGGAAATCCGCATCCTGCGCAATGTCGGCCAGAAGGACGACAGCGAAAATCTCGAAGGCAATACGGAAATTTATGTCGCTCCCAAGAAATACAAGAGCGGCACGCTGAACTTCGAATATAACTTCGCCAACAAGGGCAATTTCATCGGCCTTGTTAAGGCGCGCAGCGACGACGGCTCGAAGGAATATGTGTCGCGCTTTCCCTTCTCGGTCGGCGAAACGGCGAACAAGAATCTGCTGACCGCCCTTGTGCTCGGCGGCGCTGGCCTCGTCGGCTTCGGCCTTTACTATAAGCACGCCTTCCTCGACAAGAAGAAGCCCGCGCCCAAGGCCTGATGCGCCCTATTCGATCTCGATGAGTTGGCCGTCGCGTAACGTCACGCGGCGGTCCATTTGTTTGGCGAGGTCGAGATTATGGGTTGCGACGAGCGCCGCGAGGCCGCTGCCGCGCGCAAGCGTCATCAAAGTGTCGAAGACATGCTCCGCCGTGCGCGGATCGAGGTTGCCGGTCGGCTCGTCCGCGAGCAACAGATCAGGCCCGTTCGCGACAGCGCGCGCGATGGCGACCCGTTGTTGCTCGCCGCCGGAAAGTTCGCCGGGACGATGCGTGCCGCGCGCGCCGAGGCCGAGATAGGTCAGCAGCTCCTGCGCCCGCGCGCTGGCCTCGCGGCGATCCAGACCGCCGATGATCTGGGGCATGACGACATTCTCCAGCGCCGTGAACTCCGGCAGGAGATGGTGAAACTGATAGACGAAGCCGATCGCGGTGCGACGCAAGCGCGTGCGGGAGTCGTCATTCATGGTCGATGTAGTCACATTATTGATCTTCACCTCGCCAGCGTCGGGCTGCTCCAGCAATCCGGCAATATGCAGAAGCGTCGACTTGCCCGCGCCGGAGGGAGCTATCAGGGCGACGGTCTGGCCGGGAAACAGAACAAAATTCGCGCCCATGAGAATATCGAGACGGGCGTCGCCTTCGCGATAGTGACGCGAAACGCCGATCAGTTCGAGCACAGGATCGGTCATTCGCGTCACTCGCTCCGAAGCGCCTGGATGGGGTCGAGCGACGCCGCCTTCCAGGCCGGATATATCGAGGCCAGCATAGCCAGCGTCAGCGTCATACCGACGACCAGCGTCACTTCGCGCGGGTCGACGATCGAGGGCAAGCGCGACAGAAAATACAGCTCGGCCGGAAACAGATTGGCGTTCAGCAGCTTGTTTAGCAGCAAACGGATAGCGTCGAGATTCTTCGCCAGCAGCAAGCCGAGCAGAAAGCCGACGAGGGCGCCGGCGGAGCCGATCGACGCGCCGATAATCAGGAAGATGCGCAGCACCGAGCCGCGCGTCGCACCCATCGTGCGCAGGATCGCGATGTCGCGGGTCTTGTCCTTCACCAGCATGGTGAGGCCGGACACGATGTTGAAGGCGGCGACAATGATGATCAGGGTCAGGATGATGAAGAGGATGTTCTTTTCGACCTGCAGCGTTTCGAAGAACGTCTTGTTCATCTGGCGCCAGTCCGTGATCATCACGGGCCGCGACACGTTCTTTTCGACGTCCCTGCGAAACGCGTCCATCGCTTCGGGGTTTTCGACGAAGGTCTCGATCGTGGTGACTTCATTTTCCTTGTTGAAGAAGTTCTGCGCCTCCGGCAGCGGCATATAGACAAAGAGATTGTCGAATTCCGACATGCCGATCTGAAAAATCGCGACGACGGGATAGGCCTTGATGCGCGGCGTCACGCCAAAGGGCGTTTGCGCTCCCTTTGCGATCAACAGACTGATCTTGTCGCCGACGCGCACCCCCAGCTTCTCCGCGAGGCGCTGACCCACGGCGATCCCGTTCGCATTGTCAAAACCGTCGAATGTGCCTTCGCGCAGATTGCTGGCGACGCCGGGCAGCTTGATCAAGTCCTGCTCGCGCACTCCGCGAACCAGCACGCCGGTCTGTCCATATTGCGTGGAAGCGCCCGCGGCGCCCTCAACCATCGGCGCGGCGACAGTCACGCCCGGAATCTTGGTGATTTTGGCGGCGACGTCTTCCCAGTCCGTGAAAGGGGTCTCGATCGCCTGCACGAACGCGTGACCGTTCACGCCAAGTATCTTGTCCATCAGCTCGTGATGAAATCCGTTCATCACAGACATCACCACGATCAATGTGGCGACGCCAAGCGTGATTCCCAGGAAGGAGAAAAGCGCGATGATCGAAACGAAACCGTCCGCGCGGCGGGCGCGCAGATAGCGCAGCGCTACGCTCCACTCGAAAGGGGCGAACATGCGACTGTCGCCAGACAACCCCGATGTGGATTCGCTCATCGAAATCTCCCTACAGCGTCGGCGCGAGGCTCATGCCCGCGCCGCCTTCACGGAGGCGACGATACGCGCCACCGCATCGTCCGGGGACAGACTTTCCCGCGCGCCGTCACGGCGGCGTTTCACTTCAACCTTGCCTTCGGCAAGTCCCTTGGGGCCGACAACCACCTGCCAGGGCAGGCCGATCAGATCCAGCGTGGCGAATTTCGCGCCCGGCCGCTCGTCGCGATCGTCGTGCAGAACCTCGAGTCCGGCGTTCTCGAACTGCTGGACGAGATCGGCGCAGACTTTCCCGGTCGCGGCGTCGCCCTGCTTCAAATCAGCGACGCCGACATGGAAGGGCGCGACCTGCTCCGGCCAGATAATGCCATTGTCGTCATGGCCGGCCTCGATCAGCGCCGCCACCAGCCGCGACGGGCCAATGCCGTAGGAACCCATCGACAACGTGATCTCCTTGCCGTCCGGCCCGTTCACCACGGCCCGCATCGGCTCGGAATATTTGGTTCCGAAGTAGAAAATATGGCCGACTTCGATCCCTCGCGCGGCGACGCGCGAATCCTGCGGCACCGCGTCATACGCGGCTTCGTCGTGCTTCTCGCTGGTCGCGGCGTAAAGGCTGGTCCATTTGCCGACAACTGCTTCAAGCGCGGCCGGGTCATCGAAGTCGATGTCGGCGGCGGGGGGCGTGAATTGCAGAAAGTCCTTGTGGCAGAAGACTTCACTCTCGCCGGTAGAGGCCAGAATGATGAATTCATGCGAAAGATTGCCGCCAATCGGCCCAGATTCAGCGGCCATCGGAATCGCCGTCAGCCCCAGCCGCGCGAAGGTGCGAAGATAGGCGACGAACATCTTGTTGTAGGAATGTCGGCCAGCCACGGCGTCAAGATCGAAGGAATAGGCGTCCTTCATCAAGAACTCGCGCGAACGCATGACGCCGAAGCGCGGCCTCACCTCATCGCGGAATTTCCACTGGATATGGAAGAGGTTGAGCGGCAGATCCTTGTAGGAGCGCACATAGGCCCGGACGATCTCCGTGATCATCTCCTCATTGGTGGGGCCAAAGAGCATCTCTCGGTCATGCCGGTCGGTGATGCGCAGCATTTCCTTGCCATAGGCGTCATAGCGCCCGGACTCGCGCCACAGATCGGCGGACTGGATGGTCGGCATCAGGACTTCAACGGCGCCCGCCCTGGTCTGCTCCTCCCGGATGACGGCGTTGATCTTGTTCAGAACGCGCAGCCCCAGGGGCAACCAGGCGTAAATGCCGGCGGACTCCTGCCGAATGAGCCCGGCCCGCAGCATCAGCCGATGCGAGACGATTTCGGCCTCCTTGGGCGTTTCGCGCAGAATGGGCAGAAAGTAACGGGAAAGACGCATGGGCTCGTGTCCAGAAACGAATCGGCGGGATTGTGGGGCGGCGCCTGTTGAAACGCACCCCGGCCCAAAACACAAGAGAGAGGATGGAAAGGGGCGGCGCGGGGTGCATACAGGAATCAAGCGGAATCGCGCATTGCCCCGACGCGTTTGTATCGTCAGCAATCTCGCGGATTGATCGAAACCTCCGCGATCGCCGCGCCGTTATTGTCCTTGAGCGAATAACTGACGACCGTGCCATTTTCCCGATAGGCGGGCATCATCGAGCAGACGCGCTCATGCAGCTGCGCCCTCAGATCAGCGAGTTTATTTGAATTGCCCACCAGATTCTTCGCGGTCTCTTCGGAAACGATCGTATAAATGTAACTAAAGACGTTGCCAGGTCCAGCGGTGACTTTATCAAGCCTGACGCCTTCACTGACCATCTCCGGAAGCGTGGCGTTCAGTACTTCGGCCTCGCGGTCGAGGTTGATGAATACGACTTCGTCGTCCAGTTCAGTGGATGAAGCGGTTCGATAATATCTCCCGGCCATGAAAAGCACAGCGAGCAGAAGAACTACCGCGATTGTTTGCGCCGCGCTTTTCGCCGCCCACATCCTTGTTCCCTCCGCCCTTGTCCGACGTTCTTGTTTCAAACAGGCGTCGCTTTGAACGTATTCTTGTCCCGCTTCCCTCACTTAGGCAATCCGAAAGCGATCATTTGCGCCACGGCCCCATCAAAAAAGCTTCGCTCGCCGGTAAATTCCTCCAGAACAGGCTATAATACAATAAGTATCACGGCGGTCGGCATTTAGCGCCGGGGGTGCGATTGGCGACCGCCCCGTAGCCCGGCTCCTCCGTGGCGCCCATGGCGGAAAGAGGAAATCGCCTCTCCGCATTCCCATATCCTTGGGTAAAGGCCGCTACGGAGTCGCCGCCATGATTGAGGACGCGTCGCCCTTTCTTGCGCCCTACGCGCCGCCCGACGAAGAACTGGCGCAGTCGCTGCTCGCGATGCGCCCCGGCGCCGCAGCCAAGGCCAAGGCCGAGACTATTGCCGAAGACCTGCTCGACGCCATGCGGGCGCGACGCGGGGGCATTGGCGGAGTTGAGGATTTTCTCCATGAATTCTCGCTTTCTTCGCGAGAAGGACTAGCCGTCATGGCGCTGGCGGAATCGCTGCTGCGCGTGCCGGACGACGGCACGCTCGACCGCCTGCTCGCCGACCGGCTGACCGCCGGGCATTTCGCGCTGCATCACGCTTTGTCGGATACGCTGCTGGTTCAGGCCTGCGCTTTCGCCCTTGGCGTTTCAGAGCGACTGATCGCGGCCGAGGAATCGCCGCGAGCCGTCGTCGCGGATGTTGCGAAACGTCTTGGCGCTCCGGCGCTGCGCATCGCCGCCAGGCAGGCGATGCGGCTGATGGGCGCGCATTTTGTGTACGGCGAGACGATCGAGGCCGCGCTCGCAAGGGCGCAAGGGCATGGCCGGTATTCCTACGACATGCTGGGAGAGGCCGCCCGAACGGCGAAAGACGCGGAGCGTTACTTTGACGCCTACGCCCGCGCCATCGAGACTATAGGCGTGAAGGCTGGCGGCAGCGCCCTGCCCGAACCTCCTGGGATTTCAGTAAAGCTTTCGGCGCTGCATCCGCGATACGAGGCGATCTCGCACGCGCGAGTGATGAAAGAGCTGCCGCCGCGCGTAATTGACCTCGCCCGGCTCGCGAAGGCGCATGACCTGCTTCTCACCGTCGACGCGGAGGAGGCCGACCGGCTCGAACTCTCGCTGGAAATATTCTCGCGTGTTCTCGCCGACGCTTCGCTTGCGGGATGGGACGGCCTTGGTCTTGCCGTGCAGGCCTATCAAAAGCGCGCGCTCGCCGTGATTGATCACATAGGCGCGCTGGCGGAGGCGCATTCGCGCAGGCTGACGCTGCGTCTCGTCAAGGGAGCCTATTGGGACAGCGAGATCAAGCGCGCGCAGGAGCGCGGCCTCGCCGACTATCCCGTGTTCACGCGCAAGGCGATGACCGACATCAATTACATTGCCTGCGCGCGAAAGCTGCTCGACACGACCCACCTCTTTCCGCAATTCGCCACGCATAACGCGCTGACCGTCGCGACGATATTGTCCATGGCCGGCGAGGGCAAAGCATATGAGTTTCAGCGTCTGCACGGCATGGGCGAGGCCCTCGCCGAGGCGGCGCGGGAACATTCGGCGGTTCCATGGCGTGTCTACGCCCCGGTCGGGCCGCATCGCGACCTTCTCGCCTATCTCGTGCGCCGACTGATCGAGAATGGCGCCAATTCGTCTTTCGTCGCGCGCGCCGCCGATCCGGCGACGCTCCCGGAGACATTGCTGGCCGATCCCTACGCCACGATCGGCGAGCCGGGAAATGCCCGCAATCGGCGCCTGCCTGCTCCATCAGAGATTTATGAACCGCTGCGCGCCAATTCGAAAGGCGTCGAATTTGGCGACGCCGCCGCGCTAAGCGCCCTGCTCGCGGAGGTGGAGCCCGCGCGCGGGCGACGCTTGACGGCCCTCCCCTCGCAGCCCTCGCGAACGCCGCCGCGCGCCTGTCTTTCTCCAATCGATGGCGTGAAAATCGGCCTGGTTATTGAATCGGACGCCGCTGCGGTCGCCGCCGCGATGCAGGACGCACGGCGCGGTTTCGAGATTTGGAGCGCCGCAAGCGTCGAGACGCGCGCCACCATCATCGAGCGCGCCGCCGATCTGATCGAGGCGCGACGCGGGCCGCTGATCGCTCTGCTGCAAGGCGAAGCCGGAAAGACGCTGGACGACGCGTTGGCGGAGGTGCGGGAAGCCGCCGATCTTTGCCGCTATTACGCGCGCCAGGCGCGAGAGATCTGCCAAGAGACGTCCCTGCCCGGCCCAACTGGAGAAAGCAACGCATTGCGTCGCCTCGGGCGCGGCGTCTTTGTCTGCATCTCGCCGTGGAATTTCCCGCTAGCGATATTTATCGGTCAGGTCGCGGCGGCGCTTGTCACGGGCAACGGCGTCGCCGCCAAGCCCGCCGAGCAGACGCCGCTTGTCGCCTTTGAAGCGATCAGCCTCCTCTATGAAGCGGGCGTATCGCGCGAAGCATTGCAATTTTTGCCGGGCGGCGGCGACATTGGCGCTCTGCTCGTCGCGCATCCCGCTTGCGCGGGCGTGGCATTCACCGGCTCGCTGGAGGCGGCTAAGGCGATCAACCGCGCACTGGCTGAAAAATCCGGCCCCATCGTTCCGCTTATCGCCGAAACCGGCGGCCTCAATGCGATGATCGTCGACTCGACCGCCTTGCTGGAGCAGGTCGCGGACGATGTTCTCGCTTCCGCCTTTCGCTCGGCGGGCCAGCGCTGCTCGGCGCTGCGCCTGCTCTGTCTTCAGGAGGACATCGCCAGGCCATGTCTTACATTGATCGAAGGAGCCGCAAGCGAATTGCGCGTCGGCGATCCGCGTGAAATCGCGACCCATATCGGCCCGGTGATCGACCAGGAGGCGAAAACGCGGCTCGAGGCATATCTTGCGGCGCGCGCGGCGGAGGGCCGGGTCATCAAAGCCGAAGAAGCGCCAGCGGCAGGATGTTTTGTCGCCCCGCATATCGTCCGGCTTGATCGCGTCGTCGATCTTCGAGAGGAGGTCTTCGGCCCGGTGCTGCATGTCGTGACCTGGCGCGGGGAGGATTTCGACGCGCTCATCGACGAAATCGTGGCGCAGGGCTACGGTCTCACAATGGGGCTCGCCACGCGCATTGAGAGGCGCCAGCGCGTCTTCGCCGCAAAGGCGCCGGCGGGCAATCTATATGTGAACCGCAACATGATCGGCGCCGTCGTCGGCGGCCAGCCCTTCGGCGGGTTTGGGCTTTCCGGCACGGGGCCGAAAGCCGGAGGCCCGGATTATTTGCGGCGCTTTTTGCGGGAGATGACTTTGACGATCAACACCGCAGCGGCCGGGGGCGATGCCGGGCTGATGGCGATGGAGGATTGAAATGGGTCAATCAGCGCTCCCCGCTCAAGCTGACCCGTTGAATTTCCATGAGCATCGCCTGATATCTCTCGCCGCCACGCCATTGATTGATGCTTTTGAATTCCGACGCTCCATGTCCAAAATGCGGCGCTCCCAGAAAAACCAGCAAGCCTGAATCCGTGACAATTATGTCCCCGCTCCGCAGAGTCTCGTCATTCATGTAATTTGCGGCGGGGCTTGTCTTGTCAATTGCCGAGTCGCCCCGATGCGCCCGCAGGCGGCTACGCGCCAGCGCCGCGAAGGCTTCATATTCGCGCCTCGACCGTTCAACCCTGGCGAGCCATGAGAGCCGCGCGTCGCTTGCGGAATCTATCGAAGCGACGAGACCCAAACCCCTCTCTTCCGCAGCGAACGACTGCGGAGAAGCAAGGCATGCGCTCAATGCGAGCGCGATCCTGAACATCTGTCCCATGCATATAAACGCGATGGACTGAAAATAGGTTCCGCAAATCCACGCGAGTCCTGCTGACGCCTACAGCGCCGCGTGGAATCTCACGGGCGCGCCAGTTGACGGCGTGAGCAGTTCTCCCTGCCACATCACCCGCGCGCCGCGCACGAAGGTTCCGACCGGCCAGCCCGCAACCTCCTTGCCGTCATAAGGCGTCCAGCCGCAGCGAGAGGCGATCCAGTCATTGCGGATGGTTTCCCGGCGCTTCAGGTCCACAAGCGTCAGATCGGCGTCATAGCCGACCGCCACGCGCCCCTTGCCCGCGATGCCGAACAGCCGCGCCGGCCCCGCGCTGGTGAGATCCACAAGACGCATGAGGCTCATGCGCCCCGCGTTGACGTGATCGAGCATGATCGGCACGAGCGTCTGCACCCCCGTCATGCCGGAAGGGCTTTCAGGATAGGGTTTGGCCTTCTCTTCCAGGGTATGCGGCGCATGATCGGAGCCCAGCACGTCGACAATGCCCTGCGCGAGCCCGCGCCAGATGCCGGCGCGATGGCTTGCGTCGCGCACGGGCGGGTTCATCTGCGCCAGCGTGCCGATGCGTGCATAGTCGTCGCTGGTCATAGTGAGATGATGCGGCGTCACCTCAACGCTGGCGATGTCCTTGTGCTGGGCCAGAAGCCAGATTTCATCTTGAGTCGAGACATGCAGCACATGGATCAGAGCGCGCTTGTCGCGCGCAATGGCGAGGAGCCGCTCTGTCGAGCGAAGCGCCGTGATCTCGTCGCGCCAGACCGGGTGCGAGGAGGGATCGCCGGGGATGCGCAAATGCTCGCGCTCCTTCAGGCGATATTCGTCCTCACTGTGAAAGGCGGCGCGGCGGCGCGTTTGCGAGAGGATCGCCGCCACGCCGTCGTCGTCCGCGACGAGAAGCGAACCCGTCGACGAACCCATGAAGACCTTTATCCCGGCCGCGCCCGGCTGGCGCTCCAGCTCCGGAATGTCCTTCGCGTTTTCATGCGTGCCGCCAACCCAGAAGGCGAAGTCGCAATGCATTCTCGCCTTCGCCCGCGAGACCTTGTCGGCGATGTCGGAAACGCCCGTCGTCAGTGGTTTGGTGTTCGGCATTTCGAACACCGCCGTCACGCCGCCAAGCACGGCTGCGCGCGAACCGGTCTCCAGATCTTCCTTGTGGATGGGGCCGGGCTCGCGGAAATGCACTTGCGTGTCGATGACGCCGGGAAGAATGTGCAGGCCCGCGCAGTCGATTCTCTCGCCCGCGCTGGCCTGCGACAAATCGCCTATCTCGGCGATCTTGCCCCCGGAAAGGCCGAGATCGCGGCGAGTCTCGCCGTCGTGGTTGATGAGCGTGGCGCCCAGGAGGATCGTGTCGAAGATTCTGGCCATCTATGGCGCCTCGCTTGCAGTATGCTGCGGGAAACCTACCTCTTGGGGACACATCGCCCATCGCTCCTGCAGTGGCAAGAGCGTCATGGCCGCTTTGACCCAGAAGTCGGGTAATTACCACACAATTCACGGCGCTTTGCCGACGCGGATGGAGCCTTAATCACAATGTCTGCAATCATTCTCGAGGATCGCGGCGTAATTGAAGTCGCTGGTCCCGACGCGACAAAGTTTCTGCACAATCTCGTCACCAACGACATCGCCAAACTCGCCCCATCCGAAGCCCGCTTTAGCGCGTTGCTTGCGCCGCAGGGCAAGATACTGGCGGACTTTCTCGTCTTCGCCGAAGGCGAGGGAGATAGTCGCCGCTATCTGCTGGACTGCCCTCTCGATCTTGCCGGAGATCTTGCACGGCGTCTCAACATGTACAAGCTGCGCTCGGCGATCACGATCACGCCCCGCAGCGATGAACTTGCGAGTTACGCCTTTCTTGGCGCGGAGCGTCCGCAGGTCGACGCGACCGTGCTGGCGAAGGATCCCCGCTCCGAACTCCTGGGCTGGCGTGCGCTGGCTCCGCGAGAAGCGGTGGTCGCGGCGGGGCTGCGCGCCGATTACGACGCGGCGCGGGTGGCGGCGGGCGTGCCGGAGGGCGGAGTGGATTTCGCTTATGGCGACGCGTTTCCGCACGAGGCCAACATGGATCTGATCGCAGGCGTGGACTTCACCAAGGGCTGCTATGTCGGCCAGGAAGTCGTCTCGCGCACGAAACATCGCGGACTGGCTCGAAAGCGCGTCACCCCCTATCACGTCGCGGGGGCCGCCCCGGCGCCCGGCGTCACCATTCGCGCGGGGGAGGTCGAAATCGGCGTCACGGGCTCGCGCAGCGGCGACCGGGGCCTGGCGCTGATCCGCATCGACAAGCTGGCCGACGCAACAGCGGCGGGGATCACCCCGGTGGCGGAAGGCGTGACGCTGGAGTTCGACGCCCCGGCGGCGAGCGCCTAAAGGCGCTTGATATCGATGCCTTTTCGTTTCTCGTGGGGTCCGAGCAAGACCGAACCACAGGGCGCATGCGGAGCGCTCCGGGCGATCCGCATGCGGGGGCTATTCGGCCAAGCCTTGTTTCCGCTCCGCCATTTGCTTAGGATCAGCGCTAGTCTGGACCCCGTGGAAATAGATTGAACGCCGGGCTTCATGTCCGTGACCCGGAAAGCGGGAAATGCGCCCGAATATTGGATTACGCGATGTTGGATCGGTTCTGTGGCGACTGCTGAAGCCAGCTGCCCGCCGTCCCCAAATCGGCCGCATAGACAAGATCGACGAGCAGGGCTTCATCTGCGGTTGGGCTTGTGATGGACGGGCTGATCCAACCAGAATAACCGTTATTTACAAAGGCGAAGAGTTGGGTGCGCTCGCCGCCGACGCCTACCGGCCCGATCTGGAGGCGGCCGGCATCGGGTCAGGACGGCACGGGTTCCGCGTTCCGCTCCCGGAAGATCCGGACGCCTTCGATCCCGCCGCGCTTCAAATCAAACTGGCGAGCGGAGAGGAACTTGAGCGCAGCGATCTATTGCAAATGTGGTCGAATGTCGATCTGCTGTCGAGTCCTGTGACTCCTCATGTGCATATTGAGCTGACCTCGCGCTGCAATCTCCGTTGCGTCTATTGCGCGGTTAGCCAGCCCAATTATTCTGGAGAGGATTTCCAGCTTGACAATGTAGACGACCTTCTCCGAGAGATGAAATCGCGCGGCGTTACGTCGGTCGCCGTCAACGGACATGGAGAGACAACCTTCATCCCGCGGTGGGAAAATACGATCAAGCTTTTCCTCGACGCCGGATTTGAACTGTCCATAACGTCGAACTTCGCGAAAAGGCTGGCGCAGGACGAGCTCGACGCGATGGCTCGCATGGCGTTCATCACCGTGAGCGTCGACACCCACGATGCGGTTTTACTGAAGAAGCTTCGACGCAAAGTCGATATTGAAGTCTTATTGGCCAATATGGCTGACATCAGGAACGCCGCCCGGGCAAAAGGCGCAAGAGAGCCCCGTTTCAGCTGGAGTTGCGTCGTCAGCGACTTGATTGCCGCAAACATCCTGGAGTTCGTGAAATTTGGCGTGGGCGTCGGCGTCAAGGACTTCATCTTCTGCAATCTGGTCGAATACCCCACGCCAGAAGGGGCTATCGCAGTCCGCAATGTCGCCGCGCTGGATCACCGTGATCTGCTCCGTTTCAAGGAAAGGCTCGATCAATGCGAGCTCCTTGTCGCGGAATCGGGAGGATCGCTCGTAGTTGCTGGCGACCTTAAGGAAATCATCGTCAAGGGAATTGCGATGGAGCATTCGAATTGACAAAGATATATGCGACCCGGCCATCCGACGATCGGGAGACGCGCAACTGCCGGGACCCCTGGTTCTATGCAATGATAACGGCTCAGGGCGGCGTCAAACCCTGCTGCGTCAGGGAGCCCGTCGGCTTTCTGTCCGAAGGCCAACTCTCCACGCTGGTTGAGGGATCCGTCATAAAGAAATTGCGGTCGCAATTGCTGACCGGGGCGCTCGATGAGACTTGCCGCCTGTGTCCCCAAAAGCCCTTGATCAGCCTGCGCGAATTTCGGTTGCTGTTGCGGGCGGCGCTGGTCAATTGCTCCGTTCCAAAATAGCCCCAACTCGCCTCGGGTCTCGGCCTTAGTCTCCCCTGTAGGAGCATCCCTCAAAGCAGCTGTCGCGGAACACGCCCACCTCGCACAGCCCGGGCGCGAAGGGCGCAAGGTCGCCCCAGATGTAGAGGCAGAGGTTCTCCAAGGTCGGCTTTCCGAGGCCTTCGAGATCGTTCAAGAAGGAGTGGTCGAGCTTTTCCCTCAGTTCGGCGAGGCGCCGTCCCAGCCGCCCCAGATCCATGACCCACTGTTCTTCGGGGTGGCGCTCGCCGCGCAGAGTCACGCGCACCCGGAAGGAGTGGCCGTGCAGATTGCGGTATTTGCCGCCGGTGGGATGCTCCGGATCGTAGAGCGCATGCGCCGCCTCGAAATAGAACTCCCGGAAAACCTCGAAACTCGCCACGTCTACTTTACCCCGATGATCTTGTGCGTCTGCAGGCAGAAGCGCCAGCGCGGATGGGCCAGGCAATGGTCGATCGCCGCTTTCGTATTGCCCAGAATTTCCGGGCCGTCCATGGGCTGCAGCAGAAAATGCTCGAAGTCCAAATCTTCGTAAAGCTCTGGCTCGGCGCCGGCCTGCGGAAAAACCAGCTTCAGTTCCTGCCCCGAAGTCTGCGCGAGGGGCGCGCCCGCCTTGGGGGAAACGCAAATCCAGTCGATTTCGGCAGGGACTGAAAGCGTTCCATTGGTCTCCAGGGCGATCTCGAACCCCTCCGCATGCAGCGCTTCGATCAGCGCCGCGTCGACCTGCAGCATGGGTTCGCCCCCGGTCAGCACGACGAAACGCCGCTCGCGCCCCGCCCCCCAGAGGCGCGCCAGTAACGCCGCCAGCTCGCCAGCGTCGCGGAACTTACCGCCATTCTCACCGTCGACCCCGACAAAATCCGTGTCGCAGAAACGGCAAACCGCGCCTGAACGATCTTCCTCGCGCCCGTTCCATAGATTGCAGCCGGCGAAACGGCAGAATACGGCCGCGCGGCCGGCGTGACGGCCCTCGCCCTGCAGCGTGTAGAATGCTTCCTTGATCGCATAGACCATTCACGCCGCCCGATTGGAAAGCGCCTCAATAGGCCGCGTGGGGCTTGCGGTCCACCTTGGACTTTTTCCGGTCAGCTCCGCTTGGGCTGCTCTCTGTCCTTGCCATTGGGGTCGGCGGGCGGTCGAGGGCGCTTATCGAAGTGCCTGATATAGGCCACGATGTCGTCGATTTCCTTGCGGGTCAGGCTCATGTCCGGCATTTTCGGATGCGGGTCCGCCAAAAACATCGAGAGCTGCTTGTCGTCTGGACGGCGCTGGGCGATGTCGGGGAAGGGCGGCGCATCCGCGTTGGCGCTGTGCTGGTCCGGCGCGACGACGTGGCAGGCCGCGCACCAGCGCTTGGCGATCACCCCGCCATGCGCCACATCGCCCGCGCGCGTTGGAGACGCGGCAAGCACTCCCGCCAGCATGACGGGAGCGGCGGCGAAGGAGAGGAAGCGGCTACGCGCAAATTGCATCGGTGCATCCTTGGATTGACGGAGATTCGGCGGCGATGCGATTCGCTGCCCTGTCCTCAATGTAATTAGTCACATGGAACGCGGACCGAAACCAGTCGGCCCGTTACGCCGCCGCGTCATGGCGACGCAGCGTCCGGGCCGATGCGTCCGCGCCTTGTACGCGGGCTCGGCCAAAGGCTTCGCAGCGTGAACATTCGTCCCACGATTGTCTCCCGGATCGCTTCGCGAACGCGAAAAATGTGACCTTGTTGCAACAGTGGGGAGGATAAATATTCCTTCGCGACAATGAGCGCGTGAAGCCCCTTTTCAGCCATAAACGCCGCGCTAAGGTCATTGTGTCACAAGGTCATCGAGGACACGGAGACAGCTCGCATGTGCGGTTTCGCACAGCGGGAGGGAGCCGTTTTTGCGAAATATCAGGCCGGTTTGACGGGTTGGGAATTCGGGCGCGGCGCTTGTCGCGTGAAGGAAATCGAGTCGATTATGATTGGGCCTTTCGAGGATATAGTTTCAGCGGCAGGCGCAGGACGCCGGAAAGCCGTGATCAGTCTTGCAATTTGCGGGTTGAGCTTCACGATCCTGCTGACGCTTTTTTCTGCTCCGGCGCCAGCGCTCGACGGCGCGGACCAGCGCATGACCTCGCCGACCGCCCAATTGCCGATGTTCAAGGATCCGCGCACGGCGCTGCGCGCGGGACTGGAAAGTTACCACGCCGGGGCGCCTAGCGCCTCGATTGACGCGCTGCGCTACGCCGCTGACGGCGGGGAATCCCTTGCGCAGTGGAAGCTCGGCCGCATGTACGCCGATGGAGATGGCGTCACGCGCGACGACAGCAAGGCGTTCGACTATTTCTCCAAGATCGTCGAGCATTTCACCGACGACGACCCCGACCCCGGATTGCGTTCGACAGCCTCGGCGGCCTTTGTCGCGGTCGGCCTCTATCTGCGCGAGGGGATCGCAAGCGCCAAACTCTCGCCGGATCCGGAACGCGCTTTCGATCTCTTTCGCTATGCGGCGACCTTTTTCCGCAACGCCGACGCCCAGTATAATGTCGCGCGGATGTATCTTGAGGGATATGGCGTCAAGAAGGATGTCCGCCAGGGCATGAACTGGCTCGACCTCGCGGCCCGCAAGGGCCATGTGCAGGCGCAGGCGATGCTCGGCGAACTGATGTTCACTGGCGCCGGCGGCGCGCCGCAGCGGTCGCGCGGGCTCATGTATCTGACGCTGGCCCGCGAGGCGGCTAACGCCCCGTCTGAGCAATGGATCGTCGAGATGCATGACAAGGCGCTGGCCTCCGCCAGCGACGCGGATCGCAAGGCCGCCGTCAGCATGCTGGAAACCTACCTGAAGCGCCACGACTGATGGCTTGAGCGCGCGGCGGCTCCCGCGCGCCGTTCTCTCCTCAGGCTTCAGCCGTCTTCTTCCGCGAGCAGCACGCCGGTAAGGCAGACATCCCCCTCGTCGATCACCAGTTTGATCGGCGTAAGGCGTTGCCCCTTGCAGGGGCCGATGAAGCAATGTCCCGTGTCGGGGTCGAATTGGGACTTGTGATGGCCGCAGGTGATGAAGTTCTCGTCTTCGTCGAGAAACTGCCCCGGCGCCGTATCGAGGCGCAAGCCCTCATGCGGGCAGACATTTTCATAGCCAAAGAACTGGCTGCCCTTGCGCGTGATCATGATCGGCCAGGCGACGGCCTCGCCGTCCTCCGCGGCCCGCATCAGCACAAAGCCTTTCACGTCACGGTCGTCGATCTCGACCGTGCGGCAAATCACATATAGCTGGTCCATGGACGGGAGCCTTTCGGACAATACTCGACTGTCCGATCGGAAGGACACGGACTGATGCGTCCCGTAGCAATCGATGAGCCAAGGCAGCGGCAGCTTACTGCGCCGCGAGCTTGATCTCGGGATAGGTGCAGCGCTCGGCGTTCTTGTCGACCTGCAGATGCGCCGGCGGCTCCACGAAGGGAATGCCGAGCGTCTGCCACACGTCCGCCAGAGCCTCGACCAGGACTCCGATCTGCGCATGGGTATGGCGGGGCGTCGGGGTGATCCGGAGGCGCTCCGAGCCCTTGGCGACGGTCGGATAATTGATCGGCTGAATGTAAATGTGGTGACGCTCCAGCAGCATGTCGCTGGCGGCCTTGCACAGCTCCGCGTCGCGGACCATGACCGGCACGATATGCGAGCTGTTCTCCAGCACCGGCAGCCCGGCGGCGGCGAGCGCGTGTTTGGTGATATGGGCGGTGCGCTGATGCGCCGTGCGCAGATCGGGCCGCGCCTTGAGCAGCCGCACGGCGGCGCAGGCGGCGGCGGCGATCGCCGGAGGCAGCGCAGTGGTGAAGATGAAGGAGGGCGCGTAGCCGCGAATGGCGTCGATCAGCGCGGCGTCGCCGGCCACATAGCCGCCGAGCGTTCCAAAACCCTTGGCGAGCGTGCCCTCGATCACGTCGATCTTGTCCATCACGCCGACCTGCTCGCAGACGCCGCCGCCGCGCGCGCCATACATGCCGACGGCGTGAACCTCGTCGATATAGGTCATGGCCCCGTAACGCTCGGCCAGCGCGGCGATCTCCGCCACTGGCGCGACATTGCCGTTCATCGAATAGAGGCTTTCGAAGACGATCAGCTTGGGCCGGTCGCCGACCGCCTGCAGCAACTCTTCGAGATGCGCGACGTCATTGTGGCGGAAGATTCTCTGTCTCGGCCCGCGAGCGCTTCACGCCCTCGATCATCGAATTGTGGTTCGATGCGTCGGACAGAATCAGGCAGTTCGGCAGAAGATCGGCGATGGTCGAGATCGCCGCGAGATTGGAAATCCAGCCGGAGGTGAAGACGAGCGCCGCCTCCTTGCCATGCAGATCGGCGAGTTCCTGCTCCAGTTCGACGATGGCGTGGCTTGTGCCGGAGATGTTGCGCGTGCCGCCAGCGCCGGCGCCGACTTTCTCCGCCGTCTCGATCATGGCGGCGATCACCTCTGGGTGCTGGCCCATGCCGAGGTAATCATTGGAGCACCAGATGGTGACGTCCTGCTTTTGCCCGTCGGGGCGGTGCCATACGGCCTCGGGAAAGCTCTCCACATCACGTTCGATATGGGCAAAGACCCGATAACGCCGCTCCGAACGAAGGCGGGAGACAGCTGCTTCGAAGTAGCGACGATAAACCATGCCGAAGCCCTCTATAAGCACAACAGCGGGGGCGAACCCTACGCGGTTCCAGTTACTTTTACCCCTCGTCGAAGCGCGGTCTGCCGCGTATCGAACCAGACAGAACGACCGGACCGCCTCCCCGACCCGGAAACTCTGTCTGAAAACCTACATAGCTGATCCAGGTCAAAAATGCGAGGGGCGGATCGTCGCGGCCAAGGTCAGAATGTCTCAGTTCATATAGATATTTCACGCCGCCAGCGCCGCAAGTATTCGCGCCCAGGAGCGCGCGCCCTTGTGGAACGAGGTGAAGGAATATTTCTCGTTCGGCGAGTGGATGCGATCGTCCTCCAGAGCGAAGCCGACCATCAGCGCATCCATGTCGAGATCGCGCTTGAACGACCCGACGATCGGGATAGACCCGCCGCAGCCGGTCAGCGCGGCGGGGACGCCCCATTCCTCGGCCAAAGCCCGGCGCGCGCGCGTAAGCGACTCGGAGCCGAAGGGCAGGTTCAGCGCGCCGGAAGCGCCGTGGGAGATGAACTCGGCCTTCACGTCCGGCGGAAGGCGTTGGAGCACGAAGGCGCGGAAGCGCTCCACCAGTTTTTTGGGGTCTTGCGTTCCGACGAGTCGGAAGGAGAATTTGGCGCTCGCCTGCGCGGGCAACACGGTTTTCGAGCCCTTGCCGGTGTAGCCGCCGACGACGCCGTTCACGTCGCAGGTCGGACGCGACCAGATCTGCTCCATGACGCTGCGTCCCGCCTCGCCGCCGACCTGCGTCAGACCGATGCCCGCAAGAAAGGCCGCCTCGTCGAAGTCGAGGGCGCTCCATTGCTTGGCTATGTCCTCGGGCAGTTCCGGCACGCCGTCGTAAAAGCCCGGCAGCGCGACCTTGCCCTCCGCGTCGTGCAGGTCGGCGATGACCTTGGCGAGAACGTGAATCGGATTGACCACCGGCCCGCCGAACATGCCGGAGTGCAGATCATGGCTGGGCCCGCGTAGCACCACCTCCTCCTGCACCAGTCCGCGCAGCATGATGGTGATGGCCGGCGTCGCCGCGTTCCACATGCCGGTGTCGCAGACCAGCGCCAGCGCCGGCTCCGACAGTTCGGCCTTGTACTGCGCCAGAAATCCCGGCAGCGACGGGGAGCCGGTTTCTTCCTCGCCCTCGAACAGGAAGGTGACGCTGCACGGCAGGCCGCCATTGGCCTCGAAGGCGCGGCAGGCCTCGACGAAGGTCATCAGCTGGCCTTTGTCGTCCGAGGCGCCGCGCGCGACGATTTCCTGCGAATCCTTCCCCTGCTGCAGGCGCGGCGCGAAGGGGTCGCTGGTCCAGAGCTCCAGCGGATCGGCCGGCTGCACGTCGTAATGGCCGTAGAACAGAACATGCGGAGCATCCTTGCGCTTGGCCGCCGCATGCCCGACCACGATCGGATGTCCCGGGGTCGGGCGCACCTCGGCCTGATAGCCAAGCCCCTTGAGCTCATTGGCCAGCCAGTCGGCTGCACGCTGGCATTCCTTGGTGTAGGCCGGATCGGTCGAGACGGAGGGAATGCGCAGCAGATCGAACAGGCGCTGCGTGGAGGCGTCGATATTGGCGTCGATGGTGGTCAGAACGGCGTCGAGCGTGGCCATGAACAAGGCTCTCCATAACAAATTGCGAGGAGTCTAGATCATGCCGGTTCAAACCGCGATGCGCTTTTGCGCCTCTGATGCAAAACCATGCGAATTTTTGAAAAAAAAAGAGCGCGGGCCGCAGTTCAGGGGAGGGATTTGTGCGGCCCGCGCTGGAACCCTCGAACGAGGATGAGAGAGGATCCATGAACCAAATCTAGCCCGGCCCGAGCTATTAGTCTACCAAATTTATATTCTTTTATTGGCGACCATTGAGCAAAGCCAATTCGCGTCGGATCGCAAGGAGAGAAAATTCGCCTTTCGACGGGCGCCGGGCGCATACCAAAAGCGCAGCGGACGGGTTAAATAGCAGTTGAGGCCGAGACTCGCAGGTCTATATCGAGGTCTGCGGGAGCGGCGGCGCTCCTCAAAGCAAAGCGAGACAGCAATGACCATCAAGGCCGGCGACAAGATTCCCGACGTCACTTTCACCATCATGGGCGCGAACGGCCCCGAGCCGATCAAATCCGGCGATTATTTCAAGGGCAAGAAAGTCATATTGTTTTCCGTGCCGGGCGCTTTCACCCCCACCTGCCACAAGAAACATCTGCCGGGCTTCGTCCTGCAGGCCGACGCGATCAAGGCGCGCGGCGTCGACAAGGTGGCCGTTGTCGCGGTCAACGACATTTTCGCGCTCGACGCCTGGCTTGAGGCCTCCAACGCCAAGGGCAAGGTCGACGGCCTCGCGGACGGCTCGGCCGTCTTCGCCAAGGCCACCGGCACGGAACTGGACCTGGAAGCGGCGGGCCTCGGCATTCGCGGCAAACGTTACGCCGCGCTGGTCGAAGACGGCGTGGTCAAATGGATCGACATTGAAGACAATTCCAGCTGCGCGACTGTGTCGAGCGCGGAGGTGGCGCTGGGAAAATTGTGAGATTTGGGGCGGCGCTTTCGGGCGCCGCTTGCTTTTTTTGGGGCGCTGCATGCGTGGAAAACATCAGATATATTGCACGTGATTTTTGCGTAGAAAAAGACTTTTGAAATCAATGCCGCGCTGCTTGCGCCTCAATCTTGATTGTTACGCGGCACCCCAAGACCTCACTTTTCTCAAATTGTGTTGTGTTACACAGTCTCACTCTGATTGAGAGCCTTCGGCAGCTTATGCAGCGTCTGACACAAACAGACATCGCGCTCGTCAAAACCGTCAACGCCCATTTAAAACAGCTGTCTGTACTGTCTTCAGCACACAATGCGGACGAAGCAGATATCAGGGTCGCGAGCAGCTCCCTTCGCTTCTTGTTGGTTGAGGAGTCACTTGCGTGGGCTTGGAGGGCATCGGGGCTTGGTGGGTCGATGACTTTCAAAACCTGGTGCATCATTTCGACAGAAGGCAATGACGTAATCGCTTACTGCGGCGGCGGGGACGTGTTGCCCGGCATGCCCTTCTCGGCGTGCCGGAATGCGAAACTCGCTGAACTTTCGCTTAATCTCCATGACTTTTGCAAACGGACTCGGATCCAAATTGGCAAGGAAAAGATATCGACCGTCCAACTTATCCAGTATGTTGCCAATACGTTGGGCGGCGCTCACTTCGACCCGGAAGGCAAATCACCTAAATCCAGAAAGCCCGCGTTTGACCTGCTGCGCCGACTTGAAGCGGGAGAGTTCGGCGGCTTACCGCTTCTAGTGAATGACCGAAACTTACTGCACCATGAGCTATTTTCAGTTGCGCAAGCATTAGTCCGCTCCCCCGACGTCGCCCGATTAAAGACATGGGGCGTGACCACAACCTGACACCTCACCTGCGTAAGCCCCATTATGGGCCTCCTTCGCGCGCGCGCAGAGTTCGCTAATCCGACTTTACGCAATTTGCACACCCTACCCTCATCCGACCCCGCTTCGCGGGGCCACCTTCTCCCGCAGGCGGGAGAAGGGAGGGAAGCTGACAGATTCGACTTCTATCTCTTTGGTTTTCAGAACCCAAAAAAGCTGGGGCGCGCATCCCTTCCCCTTGGGGGGGAGGGTCAGGGTGGGGGGGGGGGTGCGCAATCTGGTCGCAAGTTCCACGCCCCCCCTCTCCAACTCTCCCCCCGCACCGAAGTCGGCTGTTGCCGACTTCGGCGTTCGATGCTCAAACCGGGAACACCCGGTTTGAGAGGGGGAGAGAGGAGAGCCGGGCCGTCGGCGATGTGCACGAACTTCCAGCCTCGTTCGGCTTCTGACGCGAAGTGGCCGACGCGCCCCTAATTCTCCAGCGCCTTGACGCCGGGAAGCTCCTTGCCTTCCAGCCACTCTAGAAACGCCCCGCCCGCGGTCGAGACATAGGTGAAATCGACTGCGGCGCCCGCCTGATTGAGCGCGGAGACCGTATCGCCGCCGCCCGCGACCGAGAGGAGCTTGCCCTCGCGCGTCAGCCGCGCCGCCGTCAGCGCGATGGCGTTGGTGCCTTCATCAAAGGGCTTCAGTTCGAAGGCGCCGAAGGGGCCGTTCCAGACCAGCGTCTTCGTTTTCGCCAGCAGGCTTTCGACATGGGCGACGGCCCTGGGGCCGACGTCGAGAATCATGTCGTCGGCGCCGACATGATCGCCGGTGACGAATTGCGCGGGCGCATGCGCCTCAAATTTCTTGGCGACGGTGACGTCCTCGGGGAGCACGATCTGGCAGCCGGCGGCCTTCGCCTTTTCGAAAATCCCGCACGCCGTATCGAGCAGGTCTTTTTCGCATAGCGACTTGCCGATCGCCTTGCCCTGCGCGGCCAAGAATGTATTGGCCATGCCGCCGCCGATGACGAGGTAATCCACTTTCGCGACGAGATTGCCGAGCAGATCGAGCTTGGTTGAAATCTTGGCGCCGCCGACCACCGCCATCACGGGATGTTGCGGCGCGCCGAGCGCCTTGTTCAGCGCCTCCAGCTCCGCCTGCATGGAGCGGCCGGCGAAGGCCGGGAGCTTGTGCGCGAGGCCTTCGGTCGAGGCGTGGGCGCGGTGCGCGGCCGAGAAGGCGTCATTGACGAAGATGTCGCCATTCTTCGCCAGCTCCTCGACAAAAGCCGCGTCGTTCTTTTCCTCGCCCTTGTGAAAGCGGGTATTCTCCAGCAGCAGCACGTCGCCATCCTTCATCGCCGCGGCCGCCTGCTCCGCCGGGGCGCCGATGCAATCGCTGGCGAAGGCCACCGGGCGCTTGAGCAAATCCTCAAGCGCGCTGGCGACAGGACGAAGCGAGTCTTCCTCATTCGGCGAACCCTTTGGGCGTCCGAAATGCGCGAGAAGGATGACCTTTCCGCCCTTGTCGGCGATTTCGTTGATCGTGGGCAGCACGCGCTCGATGCGGGTCGTGTCGGAAACGCGACCGTCTTCCATCGGCACATTGAGATCGACGCGCAAGAGAACGCGCTTGCCGTGGACATTGACGTCGTCGAGTGTTTTGAAGGAGGCCATTGCGATCAACCTCGTTAAAGCATCTTCCCGATCGCGACGGCCGTGTCCGTCATGCGGCCCGAAAAACCCCATTCATTGTCGTACCAGGACAGGATCGACACCAGCGTGCCGTCGAGCACCTTGGTCTGGTCCGTGTGGAAGGTCGACGAGGCCGGATTGTGGTTGAAGTCGCAGGAGACGAGCTTTTCGTCGGTATAGGCGAGCACGCCCTTGAGCGGACCGTCCGCCGCCGCCTTTATGGCCGCGTTGACCTCGGCGACGGTCGTCGCGCGCTTGGCGACGAATTTCAAATCCACCGCCGAGACATTTGGGGTCGGCACGCGGATGGCGTAGCCATCGAGGCGGCCGTTCAGTTCCGGCAGCACGAGGCCCACCGCCTTGGCCGCGCCCGTGGAAGTCGGGATCATCGACAGCGCGGCGGCGCGGGCGCGATAGAGGTCCTTGTGCATCGTGTCGAGCGTCGGCTGATCGCCGGTGTAGGAGTGGATCGTCGTCATGATCCCCTTGTCGATGCCGATGGCGTCGTGCAGCACCTTGGCGACCGGCGCGAGGCAGTTGGTCGTGCAGGAAGCGTTGGAGATCACGAGATGCTCTTTGGTGATCTTGTGATGATTGACGCCATAAACGACCGTGATGTCGGCGCCGTCGCCCGGAGCCGAGACCAGCACGCGCTTTGCGCCGGCCGTCAGCAATTGCGCAGCCTTGTCGCGCGCCGTGAAGAGGCCCGTGCATTCCAACGCGATGTCGATGTTCAGCTCTTTATAGGGCAGCTCGGCGGGATTCTTGATCGCCGTCACCTTTATGGGTCCGCGCCCGGCGTCGATCGTGTCGCCGTCGACCGTCACCTTGTGCGGAAAGCGGCCATGCACCGAATCATAGCGCAGCAGATGCGCGTTGGTCTCGACCGGGCCGAGGTCATTGATGGCCACGACCACAATATCGGTGCGGCCGGAACTCGACGACATAACGCAGGATGTTGCGTCCAATGCGTCCAAATCCGTTGATCGCAACTCTCACGGCCATGGGAAATCTCCTGAAAATGGGCGGCGGCGAAAGCGCTTGCGGCCCTGTATCTTGCGCATCGCTTGTGGCGCGGCGCATCCTTGTGTCGCGGGTTTGATAGCATCTGGCGCCCCGCTGTCAACGCGACGAGGCGGCGCACAAGACCGGCCGAGCCTTGGGAATGGGCGGATTCATGCTACCTAACGGCTCGGCGCAAATCGCAATTGCGCGATTCCGCCACGGCGCCGCCGCACGCCGCGCAGCTGATGTATCCAGCGGCGCCGCCTGAAGTTGCGCCGCTGATCTTTCGAGCGGCGCCGCCTGAAGTTGCGCCGCTGATCTTTCACGAGGGCCGCCGCCAATGCCGCCATCCCCAACGCCAGACGACGCCCTGCCGCCCAAGCTCGGCTCCGCTCTGGCGCGGTTCGAAAAGGCGCTCGACGCGCTGGAGGTCTCGGTGGCGCAGCGGCTGGAGGACGAGATGACCCTCGCCGACCTCGAGGAAGAACTCGCCATCATGCAGGACGACCGCGGCCGGCTGGCGCTCGAACTCGACGCCGCGCTGGCCCGCGCCACGACAGTGGAAAAAAACAGCGACGAGGTGCTGCGGCGAGTCGAGCGCGCCAGCGCCAGCGTCGCGGCCGTGCTCGGCGTGTCGCCGCCGCGCGACGAACGGGGTTAGGCTCATGGCTGTCGCAATCGTCACCATCGCGGGCCGCACCTATCGCATGGGCTGCGACGAAGGCCAGGAAAAGCGCCTGGAGGAGCTTGCCGCCATCGTCGACGCCAAGATCGGGGAAATGCGGGAGAATTTCGGAGAAATCGGGGATCAGCGCATCGTCGTCATGGCGGCGCTGCAGATCGCCGACGAGGTCGCGGACGCGCGCGGACGAATCGCCGCGCTGGAAACGCAAGTCGCCGCGTTGCGCGCACAGAATGACGAGTCGCGTCGCCGGGACGCGGCTGTCGAGGCCCGGCTGGAGCAAACCTTCGGCAACGCTGCGGCGCGCCTGGAGCAGCTTGCGCGCGACCTGTCGCGCAAGGAGGGCGAAAAGGACGCCGCCCTCTCCGACCTGCCTGGAAAGCTATAGAAAGTCAGCGCACTACGACGAAATGGCTCCGCGCGCTGACTGGCTATCGCATTCTCGTTTCAGCGTGTGCTCGCCCAGGACTCGACGCTGATGTCCCGCTTGGCTTTTTCGAGCGCGTCAGCCATATCCAACAGCTGGATATGTCGATTCTGCGCGGCCTCCGCCTCCGCGCCGTCCTTGAGGATGGCGATTTTAAGCTGTTCCGTCGCCTGGCGCCCGAGTTCGACAATCCACTGATTGACGTTCAGCAGAAACAGACGTTTGCGTTCGGCTTGCTCTTCCTTTGGAGCCATATCCTTGTCTTCGATCGCGATTTCCTCTTTCGTCGCCTCAATGTCCGCCTCCAGTGTTTTCAGCTTCTCCTCCAGAGGCGCGATCTGTTCCGGCCTGGCGTTCTCGGCCTTCGCCTTCTCAAGCGCGGCAGCGGTTTCCTTCCGCGCCTTTTCCAGATTTCCCAGGCCGTCATTCAGCCATTTGGCCTGTATCTTCAGGAGCGCGTCCTTGCCGGTTCCGTTCAGCGGAAATGCGGCCGGCATCGGAAAATAGGGGCCAAGTTTCGCCGCCTCGGCCGGAACCGCCGCGAAGGCGCCGGCGCACAGCGCGCCGGCGAGAAAGAGCGCGGACATCTTTTTCCTGGATGACATTATTTTCTCCCTTTTGCGTCGGGCCCTTTTTATTCGGGGCGGTGCGCCGGATTGGCGACCGGCCCGCGGCTCCGACTTATTGAGCGACAAACTGGGCTATCGCCCCGTTCCTGGCAAGCCTGCGGGCCGCCTGGCAAACCCGGCGAGCTTGTCCCCCGGGATTGGAGCTTTGATGACGGTCAGAAGCACCGCACTTGCGCTTCCGCCTGGGCGCGGCGCAATTCGTCCAGCGCGTCGCGCGCGACCGCCGTGTTGCGGAACATGTTGCCGATCTGGCCGGCCTGCTGGGTGACGCTGGCGACCGTCTCCGCCGCGACATATTTATCATAGGACAGAATGGTGGCGATCACGTCGATCGAGCAGGAGCATTGGTCCAGCGACTGGCGGGTGTCGCCATTGGCCTTCATGCAGCCGAAGACGTAATCAGCGCGCGCGGAGGTGGGATAGTCGTTGAGATCCGCCGCGCCGGCTGGCGCAGCGAAAAGGATCGCCAACAGAGCAAGTGCAGTGCGCATCAGGACCACGCGGAAAGGAGTTCTTGACCAACTCCTAGCGCGCCGCAGACAAGGGGACAAGCGCTCCGACTTCGAGTTGATTATCTCGGCTGCGAATCCCTGGCCGTGAATAGAAGGCTCCTCGACTGTCCAACCGCAATGCGCGTCTTCATCGCATTCTCGATCGCGACAAGCGAATTACGCTTTAGGCTCGAAATATCGCGCGTTTCCGCCAATGCAAGGAAATCGCTGTCCTTGTGTGGACAGGCGCCCCGCCGTGAAACACGCGAACGCCCTCGTCGGTCACGATCGTATCGCCCGCGCGTAGCGTGCTGTCGTGCAGGATGGCGTCCGACTGCGCCGGGTCGACCGTCTGCGCGGTGTCGGCGTAGCAGAAGCCCTTCTTGCCGTTCGGGACTCCCGCGACTTTCTCCCCCGCGTTCTTTGCGACGTGGCGGCGAGCTTTCGGCATGTAGGACAGACTGGACTGGATGCGCGATCCGCGCCCGGCGCGCCTTCCACGGTCAGACTTTCCCGAAGGTTGCGGAACCTGCGCCGCCTGTTGCGGAGCGCCGAGTCCAAACAGTTCTTCAAGAAAACCGGCCCGCGCGCCGTCGCCGCCAGCGTCGAACGCAAACAGGGCGGCGAGAGAGAGAGCACAGGCGATTCTCGCCTTCGTGCGCGGAAAATTGTTCTTCGCCATTTGGTTGCTTGAAAATGCCCTTAGCATCTCTGCCTCTCGCACGAGGAGTTCATGTCAAATACTTGGCCGCACTTACGCCATAATCAGCGCGTGGTGTCAATGTGCGGCAGGGCCTTCCGCCATTGATTTCTGTGCAAAATCATGGAGAAAAATCGTTACTAAAGTAACCTATCGCCTCTAATCCGCAGTCAAATTTCCAGGCGAAATTGCATCGCGCGAGATGGCGCCGGCGACGCCAAACTCCGCAAGTCACGATGCAATCAGTCTTTTGACCTTGCGACCGAGAAGAAAAACCGCGGGCGCGACGCGCCGCATAAACATTACACGAAAGTTAAAAGCTCAAATTATTGTCTGGCGCAGCTTCCGCCGCGCGGCGGCATGATCCGCGAATGCGTCCTGGCGCGGCGCCTTCTCGGTCAACTGGAAGCCTCGCTCCCCATTTCCAGCCTCGCCGCCGCGAGCCGCGCGGCCTCCGCTCCGGAGAGCATCGCTCCATTGAACCCATGTTCGCCACCAAAAGCCGAGGCCAGGAACAACCCACCCACCGGCGTGCGCGGCGTGCGTGGAAACCCTGCGAGGATAGGATCTTCGGGCGGCAGCGGCTCGAAACCATAAACAGCGCCCTCAGGCGTATTGAGATAGCCGGCCATCGAATAGGCGTTGAGCATCATGCGCTCCGCGACGAGACCGGAAAAGCCGGGATAGTCCTGCTCAAGCCTGTTTTGAAAGGCGTCGAGCCAGCGCTCCCGCCGCCGCGCGGCTTCTTCGCGCGTCAGGCTGCTCCAGTTGCTGAAGCGATCCAGCCCGAGCACGCTGAGAAGAATTGGCGGCTCGTCCCACAGGCCTGAGTCCACCGCCGTGAAATTGGCGATGGAGTAGAGCGGCAGCGAGCCGGACGGATCGGCGCTCATCGCCTGCGCTCCGTCGCCATATTGCGCAAAGCGCGTCATGCTTTCCGGCAGCACGATGGAGGAATAGTCCTTGAGGCCAACCGTTTCCGGCTTCGCCTTAAGACCGAAATTGACGCAGAACAGCGATGTCGACAGCGGCCTCTGGCCAAATTCGGCGCTCATCGTTTCGCGCTGCCGCTGCGGCAACAATTCCTCCGCCACGTTGGGCGCGCAATTGGCCATCACGACGCTAGCTTCAAGCGTCTCCTCGTCTTCGCCGCTCTTGCGCGCGACATGGCGCACGCGGGTCACATTGCCGTCCGCGTCAGTCTCTATCGCGTTTGCAAGCCGGCCCAGCCGCACGACGCCGCCCGCCTTGGTGATCGCCTTGGCGAGCTTGAGACTGAGCTGCCGCGAACCGCCTTTGATGTAAGCGCCGCCCGAGGCGATGTTCGCGCCCTGCGCCAGCGCATAATAAATCCACCACGTGCGTCTGGGGTCGTCGCCGAAATAAAGCAGATTGGCGCCAAGCGCGCATTTGAGCGCCTCGGCTCCAGCGAAATCGCGTTCGAAAGCCTCGTCCAGCGTGTCCTGCCAGCCGCGCGCGGCGGGCGCGATCTCCCACAGCGCCTTGGTGAACTTCGCGACCGAACCTGTCTCCCGCGCCTGCCGAACCGTCCACAAGGAATCGTTGATTTGCTCGACCTCATTGAGGAAATGCTTGATCGCCTGACTCTTGTCGGGAAAGCGCGAGGCCAGCGCGTCATAAGCGGCGTCGAAGCCCGCCGGAAGCGCGAAACTCTCGCCCACCGGCCCTCCCCGCACATTGTGCAGCGGCCCCGTGGTCTGCCACTCGATCTCGTCCAATATGCCGAGTTCGCTGAGGATGGCGTGCTTTGGATCACGCGGATTTCTGGCGTCCGAGGTCTGGTGCAGCGAGGATTCCACCGTCAGATTGCCGACGCGGTAAACCGACGCGGCGCCCCGAGGCTGAAATTGCGCTCAAGCAGGCAGACGCTGTAGCCCTGCCTGGCGAGCAACGCGCCGGCGGTGAGACCGCCAAGCCCGGAGCCGATCACCACGGCGTCGAATTTCTTTTCTGCGGTCATTGGTCGATCCCGAGCTTTCGCGCCGTGTTGAAAGATAGGCTTTAGCCGCGCCGTCCTTTGGCGAAAGTGGCGCCAGGCTCATTGCTGAAAGAGAAATACGCGGCTTGGATTTGCTGTCGGGGCGAACGCGAAACAAATCCTGTAGCCTCAAGGCTTTGGAAATCCGCACCGCCGCAACTCGGCTACGCTCAATCGACCGGCTAAAATGGCATCGCCGGGTCGGCGCCCGGCTCCGGCGCTGCGGCGTCGGCCGGCGCAGCGTCCTTGCGCTTGTCCTTGCGCTTCTTGCGCCGCTCCTTGCGTTTTTCCGCCGGCTTCGGCTTTTGGGGTTGAGCGTCGGGCTCGGCAAGGGGATCCGTCGCCGGCGTCTGGCCGAAGATGGGTTCGTCGGCGGGACCGATCGGCTGCGCTTCGACAGCCGCTGGCGCGGCGGGCTCGACCTTCCGGGCCTTTCCCGAACGCTTGCCTTCGGCAGGCGGCGGCGCGGGCGTGGCCGCATCTGGAGCCGAGGGTTGCTGCGCGACTTCCTTGCCGCCCTTGCAGTCCACCAGCCACACGTCATAAACGGGATGCTCGACGCCATGCAGGCCGGGGCTCGCCGCGAACATCCAGCCGGAGAATATCCGCTTCACTTCAAGCTTGGGCTCGGTCTTCGCGTTCGCGTTAGGATCCCGCTTCTGGTCCGGCTTGGGCGTCTGCTCGTCAACTTCGACGAAAGAGGTGGTTTGCGGCGCCTCGGTCTGCGGCCGGGTGTTGCAAACTCGCGGAGTCACCTGCAGCGTGCGGAACTGGACGGTTTCGTCGATTGCGACGTCGAAATTGATGATGCGCCCCGTCGTCTTGTCGAGCCCGGCGAAAACGGCGGTCGGGTGCCGGATCGGGTCGGCGGCGGCGGACAAATTCAGGGAAGTCAGCGCGGCGCCAATAGCAGCGCCACGGCAAAAAACGGACAAGACATATCGAAAGGACATCAGATCACCGCGCCGCCAAGTGCGACAGAAAGGTTGCGCCACGCCGCGAAGGGGAACACGCGAGAAAGGCGATTCCATGTTCGCGGCGGGTAAAGGTCTTGTGCTCTTGGGATGCGCTCAGCCCTCTGGCCGCCAGGCGGAATAGTCGCCGCCAGCGGGCGGACGCTGGCCGGAGGCCAGCAGCGACCCCGGCGGGCGGTAGGCCAGCGGAGTGCCGGTCATGTTGTCCTGGTGAGGGAGTTCCCACTCCTTCGCCTTGTAGTCTTCCTTGGTGGGGGGCGTGTCGAAGGTGTGATGCAGCCAGCCATACCAGCCCTGCGGCGTGTTGGAACCTTCCGCCAAGCCCTTGTAGATCACCCAGCGGCGCTCGAAACCGAGAGTGGGGTCGATCTTTCCACCCTTGGTGCGGTAGTAGACGTTGCCGAATTCGTCCTCGCCGACGCGCTCGCCATAGAGCAGCGTCCACAGGCCCGTGCTGAGCGTGGCCCAATTCCACCATGTGAAGAGACGAACAATAAAAGACATGCGCTTCGTGTCCTGTGAGTTCTGGCGCTCTTATCGCGTCTGGAGGGACGGATGTCCAGTGCAAGGGAGAGGAAGCCACCTATTTTGGCGAGATCGAGAATGTGACGCGCGCGGTCCAGCCGCTTGGCCGGTTCGCTTCCGCGAACTCTCCATAGGCCTTCAGATTGAGGTAGCCTTGGGCCGCCTCAAAGGGGAAGCTATGGCCGATCTGTGCGCCAAGCCCCGCGACGCGCGACCGGAAACAGCCGACCTTGTTCCCCGAGCCGCTGTCACATCCGATTTCGTCGTAAAAATATCCGACCGGACCGACGAGAAGACTTTCGGTAAGATGTTTCGAGGCGCCCAAGTCGAGATGAAAGTCGACGCCGCTTCGATAGCCGGTGGCCAGATTGCTCATATTATAGGTGAAGCCGGCGACGGCGGAGAACTCGTTCCCGGCTCCTTGATCGTAATAGGTGTAGCCGCCTCCGCCATCGACGGCGGCGTGACCGAGGCCCAGATTGGCGAGGCGGGTCACTTTATAGGCGCCGACCGGCGCGTTTCCGGTCCCATAGATCATGAAATTATGGACGTCGCGGTTCCAGTAGAGCGTCGCCTGCGGCGAGAAATCGCCAAAACCCGTGACCGAGTTCGCCGATGCTGAAAGGCCCAGCCACGCTGGAGGATCCAAGATTTCGCCTGTAGGACGCCGGCTTCCGAAACGCTGGATTTGCCCACCACGCCGGTGACGGAAAGAGAGGCCTTGGCGTCGAGCGCTGGAACCTGGAAGACGTAGCTTGGCGAGACCGTCAGTAGGTTGCTGAAACTGGCGGATGTGGCGGAGAGGCTCCCGGTCTGGGTCTCCTGGATCGCGCCGGTGCGGATCAGGCGCGCGGCGGTGACATCGGAACCAGCATATGCGGCGCTGTGGAACTCTGATGTCGAAAGCGACCAGCCCGGCTGACTGGGCACTGCGGAGAAGCTGTCATAGGTTCCGGGCTGCCAGAAGCTTGCGCCGCTTTCATCTGCGAGCGCCGCCCCAGCGAAGGTCACGAGTCCGAACGCCGCGATCACCGAACTGCAAACCCGGCGGAACGGGTTGGCGGCGAATGGATAGCGGCTCATCGTCATGTTTCGATCCAGCCTGGGTCAACTGAAAGCTGACCCAATAATCGCCGCGCTGCAAGCCCTTAGCGAAGGCAATCACTCCACGGCCCGAATGAATGCGCCGAAGGCGCGCGGGCCGTCGCCGGTGGGGGCCTTCGCTAGTACTTTTAGTGTCGCAGCGTCGATTGACCAAAGTTCGTTGGAAAACCAGTTGGTCACATAAATCGTCCTGCCGTCGCGGCTGGCAGCGACGCTTTCCGGATATTCGCCGACCTTCACCGTTCCTAACGGCGCAAGGCTGGCTGCATCGAAGACGCTGACGCTCTCGGCATATTGGTTGGCGACAAAGGCCCGCCCCCTCGCCAGCGCGACGCCATAGGGATGGCTGCCGACCGGGACATTCGCCACGAGCCACCGCTCTCTCAGATCGACGATGCTCACATCGTTCGATTCGACATTCGCCGTATATGCACGCGCGCCCTGCAAGTCGATGGTGACGCCATAGGGGTGCGCGACCAACGGCGACGCTCGCGACACGGGTAAAAGTTTCGGCGTCGATTATGACAATGGCGTTGTCGTCGCGCGCGGCCGCGACCACGAATCGCCCGTCTGGCGTCACGGCGACGCCCGAGGGCATGGCGCCGATCTCCACCCGCCGCGTCGCTTCCGACTTAAGGTCGATCTCCACGAGGTCGCGCCCATACATGTCGGCGACATAGACCCGACTTCCGTCAGGCGAAACCGCGACGCCGAACGGGCCGCCAGCGACGTTGATCCGCTTGACGACGCGGCGCGCCTCCGCATCGATCACGGAGAGAAAATGCCCTTCGGGGCTCGTCACATAGACGCGGGAGCCGTCCCGGCTGACCGCAACTCCGGCGGGCTTGCCGCCGATCGGCACAGTCGCGCGAGGCGTCATGGTTGCGAGATCGACGATCGTGAGGTCGTCGCCGGTCTGATTCGTGACGAAGGCTTCGTCGGACGAAGCCGGCGCGGCAACCACGAGAGCGAGGAACATTGCCGGCCATTTGGCCACCCGGCTCATTCCCGCTCCGCCTTGGCCTTCAACGCCAGGAGCCCCGCCTTGAAAAGGCTGGATACGGCCTGCACGGCGATTTCATCCGTGAACTGCTCGGGGGGATTGCCTCCGGGAAAGGCGCGATAAAAACGGCTTTTCCACTCGACCCGCGAGCCGCCGTCCGAAGCAGCGACCTTCAACGTCGCGGAAAGGTTGCCCACGGGAAGGACGTTTATGTCCACATGCTCGATGAGATAGCGCAGCGACATTGACGCCTCGTCATATTGGACGAGGCGCTCGTCCATGGTCGCGCCGCTGGACAGCGTGAGCCGGCGCGTGGCGGTCTCGGGCGTAACGCCGCCCCGCCCTTCCGTTTTGACGACGCCGGGCATCCAGTCCATGTCCTGAAAATTGCCTACAATGGCCCAGACTTTCTCGGGCGGAGCGGCGATTTCTATCGTCTCGACAACTTTTTGCGGCGTGGCGCCATGCGCCAGCGCTAACTGAGGCGCCAGCGCCAGCACCGCGATTACGAGGCGCCAAACAAGGACGCGCAGCGGCATTTCATGGCCTTCCCGCGATTGGGCGGCGCTTCGCTCTCTCCCCGATCAAAGGGAAGAGAGCATATCTTGTGCGCAACCGACCTTACTTGGCTTCGGCCTTGGCCTTCAGCGCCGTGAGTCCCGCCTTGTAAATGTCGGTGACGGCCTTCAGGGCGGCTTCGTCGGAGAGTTCCGGCGGCGGATCATTGTTCATGAAGCCGCGATAGAAGGCGCCCTTCCACTCGACGGATGACTTAGAGCCGTCGGCGGACGGGGTCACGGTGATGGTCGAGGAATAATTATTGACCGGCAGAACCTTGGGGTCGACCTGATCGATCTTGTAGGCGAGCGACATGCCGGCCGCGTCGAATTTGGTCAGCGTCTCTTCGATGGTCCCGCCGTTGCCGAGCGTAAGCTTGCGCTTGGCCTGATCGGGCGTATTGCCGCCGGTCGCCTCGGTCTTGGCCACGCCCGGCAGCCAGCTCATGTCGCCGAAATTGCTTACGATCGCCCAGACCTTGGCCGGCGGCGCGTCGATGTCGATTTTTTCGACCACTTTCTGGCGCGAGGGGCCATGCGCGAAGGCCAGAGCGGGAATCAGCGACAGGGCCGCCACGATGAGGGCGCGGCGGGGGGCGACGAAAGACATGAAGGCTTCTCCTAAAGAACGACGCTTGTGTTCCGACGGCGGTCCGTCGTTGGCGACGGGCGGCACCGGCCGACATAAAGGCGCCGGAACCGTGCGCGTCAAGGCGGCGGTCGCTAGGAAGGGGGCCAGGGAGGGGCGTCCGAACGAAAATTTAGCCCAAGGCGCCTCTTGCCGAATCTTTCAAGCGGGACCACCATGCTGCGGTGCGAATAAAAATCTTTTCCCCATTATCCACCAATTTTCCCAAGATATAGAGTTCTGAAAGAATTTGAGCACTATATCTTGACGACGGCGGTCCTTTAACGCAGTTTGCGGAGGTCCGAATGACGAAACGGCGCAGAATCGGAACTGTCCGCGCGGTGGGCGAAACCCATCGGTCTGTGGCGCGCTCGTCATCCCGCACGCGTCTCCCAGTGCTTGCGATCAAAAGCGTTCCACCAAGGACGTCGGCTCCGGCTCTCGTTTTGAAGAGTCCTGCCGTCGGCGTCCGCCAGCGCGCTTGCCGCGCCAGAATGAGATTGAGGAATCGAATAATATGAAGATCGAGCGCCTGTTCACGACCGCCGGCCAGTCTCCTTATGCGTCGATCGAGTTCCGCACGACGAAGAGCGAGATTCGCAACCCCGACGGGTCGGTGGTCTTTTCGCTCGACAATATCGAGGTTCCAGCTAGCTGGAGCCAGGTCGCCGCCGACGTGCTGGCGCAGAAATATTTCCGCAAGGCGGGCGTGCCGGCGAGGCTGAAGCGCGTCGAGGAAAACGCCGTTCCCTCATTCCTGTGGCGCTCCGTTCCTGATGCGGACGCTCTGGCGGCGCTGCCCAAGGACCAGCGCCTGACCTGCGAGACCACCGCGCGGCAGGTGTTTGACCGGCTCGCCGGCGCCTGGACCTATTGGGGCTGGAAGGGCGGCTATTTCGACAGCGAGGAAGACGCTCAGGCCTTCATGGACGAATTGCGCTACATGTTGGCGAAGCAGATGGCCGCGCCCAATTCGCCGCAATGGTTCAACACCGGCCTGCATTGGGCCTATGGCGTCGACGGCCCCGGCCAGGGCCATTTCTACGTCGATTACGCCAGCGGCAAGCTGACGAAATCCAAGAGCGCCTATGAGCACCCGCAACCGCACGCCTGCTTCATCCAGTCGGTCGAGGATGATCTCGTCAATGACGGCGGCATCATGGACCTGTGGGTGCGCGAGGCGCGCCTGTTCAAATATGGCTCCGGCACCGGCTCCAATTTCTCGAAGCTGCGCGGCGAGAAGGAAAAGCTCTCGGGCGGCGGATCGTCCTCCGGCCTCATGTCCTTCCTCAAGATCGGCGACCGCGCCGCTGGCGCGATCAAGTCTGGCGGCACGACGCGCCGCGCCGCGAAGATGGTGGTGGTCGACGTCGATCATCCGGACGTCGAGGATTTCATCGACTGGAAGGTGAAGGAGGAAGAGAAGGTCGCCTCGCTCGTCACCGGCTCCAAGATCGTCAAGAAGCATCTCAAGGCCATCATGCGCGCCTGCGTGAATTGCGAGGGCGCCAATGACGATTGCTTCAACCCCGAGAAGAACCCGGCGCTGAAGCGCGAGATCAAGCTCGCCCGCCGCGACGAGGTGCCGGACAATTTCATCAAGCGCATCATCCAGTTCGCGCGTCAGGGCTATAAGGAAATCGCCTTCGACACCTATGACACCGACTGGGACAGCGAGGCCTATCTCACCGTCGCGGGCCAGAACTCCAACAACACCGTGCGCGTCACGGACGACTTCCTGCGCGCGGTGGAGGAGGACAAGGACTGGTCGCTGATCCGCCGTCTCGACGGCAAGACCGCCAAGACGCTGAAGGCCCGCGACCTGTGGGCCAAGATCGGCTACGCCGCCTGGGCTTCCGCCGATCCCGGCATCCAGTTCCACACCACCATCAACGACTGGCACACCTGCCCGGCCGGCGGCGCCATCCGCGCCTCAAATCCGTGCTCGGAATATATGTTCCTCGACGACACGGCCTGCAATCTCGCCTCGCTGAACCTGTTGCAGTTCAGGGACGACACCACGAAGAACATCGACATCGCCGCCTATGAACACGCCGTTCGGCTCTGGACCGTGGTGCTGGAAATCTCGGTGCTGATGGCGCAGTTCCCCTCGCGCGAGATCGCCCAGCTTTCCTACGACTACCGCACGCTCGGCCTCGGCTACGCCAATGTCGGCGGCCTCTTGATGTCTTCCGGCATCGGCTATGACAGCCCCGCCGGCCGCGCCATCACGGGCGCGCTTTCGGCGATCATGACCGGCGTCTCCTACGCGACCTCCGCCGAGATGGCGAAGGAGCTTGGCCCCTTCTCGCGCTTCATGGAAAACCGCGAGGCCATGCTGCGCGTCATCCGCAACCATCGCCGCGCCGCGCTCGGCGAGCATAGCGGATATGAAAAGCTCTCGATCGCGCCGACGCCGCTCGACATCGCCGCCTGCCCCGACAAGGCGCTGACGGGAGCCGCCGCGCGCGTATGGGAGACCGCGCTGCGCCAGGGCGAGCTGCACGGCTATCGCAACGCGCAGGTCACTGTGGTGGCGCCGACCGGCACCATCGGCCTTGTGATGGACTGCGACACCACCGGCATCGAGCCCGATTTCGCGCTGGTGAAATTCAAGAAGCTCGCGGGCGGGGGCTATCTCAAGATCGTCAACCGCGCCGTGCCGGAAGCCTTGCGCACGCTCGGCTACCGGAGCAGCGAGATCGCCGAGATGGAGGCCTATGCGGTCGGCCACGCCAGCCTGTCCAACGCGCCGGGGATCAACACCGCGACCTTGCGCGCGCGCGGCTTCACCGACGAGAAGCTGCAGCTCGTCGAGAAGGCGCTGGCCGGCGCCTTCGACATCAAATTCGTCTTCAACAAATGGACGATCGGCGCCGACTTCCTCACCGGCGCGCTGAAGATTCCGGCCGCGACGATCGAGGAGAAGAACTTCGACCTGCTCACGCATCTTGGCTTCTCGCGCGGCGAGATCGACGCCGCCAATGTGCATATCTGCGGCGCGATGACGCTGGAGGGCGCGCCCTTCCTCAAGCCCGAGCATATTTCGGTGTTCGACTGCGCCAATCCTTGCGGGCGCACCGGCAAGCGTTATCTCTCGGTCGAGTCGCATATCCGCATGATGGCGGCGGCGCAGCCCTTCATCTCGGGCGCGATCTCCAAGACCATCAACATGCCGAACGACGCCACGATCGAGGATTGCGAGCAGTCCTACCTCCTGTCATGGCGTCTCGCGCTCAAGGCCAATGCGCTTTATCGCGACGGCTCCAAGCTTTCGCAGCCGCTGTCGTCGCAGCTCATTTCCGGCGACGACGAGGACGAGGACGCAAGCGACAAGGTTGAGGAGCTGGTCGCTTCCAATATGCCGGCGCGCGCCGTGGCGATGTCCGAGCGCATTGTCGAGCGCATCGTGCATCAGGTGGTGCGCGAGCGCGAGAAACTGCCGAACCGGCGCAAGAGCTACATCCAGAAGGCCACCGTCGGCGGCCACAAGGTCTATCTGCACACCGGCGAATACGCCGACGGGCGCTTGGGCGAGATCTTCATCGACATGCACAAGGAAGGCGCCGCCTTCCGCAGCGTGATGAATAATTTCGCCATCGCGATTTCGCTCGGCCTGCAATATGGCGTGCCGCTGGAGGAATATGTCGACGCCTTCACCTTCACGCGCTTCGAGCCCGCCGGCCCGGTGCAGGGCAATGACGCGATCAAGAACGCGACCTCGGTTCTCGATTACGTGTTCCGCGAACTCGCGATCTCATATCTCGGCCGCAACGATCTGGCGCATGTCCAGCCGGAAGACCTTGGCCATGACGCGCTCGGCAAGGGCGAGCATGAGGGCAAGGCGCCGGAGTCCTCGGTGGTTTCGCGCGGCCTCGTGCGCTCCAAGACCGACCGGCTGACGCTGGTCAACCGCACGGACGCGGGGACCACGCCGCGCGCGCATGGATCGGAAGGCGCGCTGGCGCTGAAGTCGGAGCTCGCGCATGAGGACGAGCCGCTCTCGGAGCTGGGCTGGACCGAGCCGGTGAAACCCGTCGCGGGCGTCGCCGAAAAACGCGCCGAAGCGCGCATGAAAGGCTATGTCGGCGAAGCCTGCCCCGAATGCGCGAATTTCACGCTGGTGAGGAATGGGACTTGTTTGAAGTGCGAGACGTGCGGGTCAACGACGGGGTGTAGTTGAGGGTTTGACGCATGCTCCTCGCGGTGGCGGCCTGTCGTCATTGCGAGGAGCATAGGTTTAGGGGGAAGCTGATCCCCTTGAGCGGAAAGCAATCAATAACGCGAAACTCCGTCGAAATTACCAATATAGTCATCAAACCGAGGCTCAGCAGAAGACTTAATATTTTTCTCGATTGGTTTATCTCGGAGAAATCCGCATGTCATCAAATGACGAATGCAAGTGTGCTCTTTGCCAAAATGATCTTCCATTTGAATTACCATCTCATCTCGTCGAACAGTTGCTACAAGGAAACGTTGTTTTATTCGCCGGCGCAGGAATAAGTACAGAAAACAAGAATCACGCTCAGCACACATTCTATGAAGCAATTTCACATGCAATAAAGGCCCCTAACGATATGTCATTTCCGGCCCTTATGGAAGCATACTGCAATCAACCCGATGGAAGAATAAAACTTACAAAACAGATAAAGGATAGGATTTCATATTTTGTATCCTTCGACGAGTTCTACAACAACATGACACGATTTCACAGGTCAATTTCGCCTCTCTATATGATAAAGAACATTGTTACAACGAACTGGGACGACTTTTTTGAACGTGAATGTGAATTTGATGCATTTGTAAATGAAAGTGACATGGCACTTTGGGAAGCCTCGCAAAGACGCTTAATGAAAATTCATGGCTCAATCAGAAATTTGGGGTCAATTATTGCTACTGAAGAAGATTACAAAAAATCATTTCGTCGGTTGAATGACGGGCCAATGGGAGCTCAACTGAAATCCTTACTTACACAAAAGACCTTCATTTATACCGGATATTCATTGTCCGATGAGAATTATAGACGAATTGCAAAATCAATTGCAGAAATGACAAAGCCCCATACCAAAGATTCCTATTTTGTAGCACCCAAAATCGATCGGAATAAAATCGCTGAATTCCCAATCTCGCTGATTCCTATCGAGACTGACGGCGCGTTCTTTTTTGAACAGCTGCGCCTGCACATAGAGAAAATTTCGGACCTCGTTCCAGAGTCGGCGTTTGAGGCATGCGAGAATCTGCTGACTATGGTGCTCGAAGAGCACAAACGAACGACCGACGCGTTCACCAACACGCGCCACCCGTTGCTGATATTCGTGCTAAGCTATCAAGATGGACTGATCCATGGCTTACAAAGGATACAAAGACGACGCGTCTCTGGGGAGTACCACAGCGCCGAACATGTGAGACACTTGGCGCGAAACTACGAAATGCGCTCGCGAGAATTTCGAAGGAAGCGCGACTTCTGGAACTCTTCCTACGCAACTGGTTACGGCGACGCGATGCTATTTTTTTTGATCTCGACCGAGGAACTCAAAGGCGAAGGGACCTCCAATTTACGGTGAGCACGGTGAAGTGAGCTTCAGGTCGCTGTCTGCGGTAATAAGATTCCCAAAGAGTAAAATCAAGAAATCCTATCGGGCCCAAGCGGATCGAATCCTCGCCCGAGTTACAAGGGATAAAGAAACGTACATCCCACAACATACGCCGTATCTTTAACAACGACCGCAGCTCCTAAATTGCTGAGCTACGCTCGCAATGAGGCGTCTTTCCAAGTGAGAGCCGTTGCAATCGCAGCCGCCCTCATCCGACTCCGCTTCGCGGAGCTGCGTTCTCCCACAAGTGGGAGAACGGAGAGACCATCGCCGGGTTCGGGGCGTGTCATGGCGGGGCTTGGCCCGGCCATCCACGGGAGCGGCGGCGCTTGTCATTCCCGCGCATGCGGGAATCCAGGGCAAAGGCCGGATTCGTTGGGGGTATGGCCACTCAATTCCCGCTTGCGCGGGAATGACGGGGGCGCTGGATTCCCGCGTGCGCGGGAATGACATCCGGGGCGCTCGCCGGGCGCGAAAGCAATTGCAAACCCACGCAAAAAATTGCACCTTCCCGCCGCAATCGGGTCAGGGAGAGTTTGAACATTGGCATCGCGTCGACGTAAATCCACAATCAGCCGCTTCGCCCTCGCCGCAATCGCCATTGGTCTCGCCGCCGCCTGCCCGCGCGCCGGGTTCGCCGCCGGCTGGCATTATTACGATCCCGACTGCCCCATCGCGCTTGGGTCCAAGTCGATGAAATTCGTCGCGATGCAGCCCAAGAAGAACATCGACCGCGTTTGCGACGCGCTGGGCGACATCGGCCAGACCGTGATCGCGCTCGACGCCGGCGACGCGGAGCTGCGCGAGATGCTCTGGGACATTCGCGTGCTGCGCGATACGGGGCTCCCGGACGGCGAGGAGAATGTCGAGGCGCAAACGGTGTTCAAGCTGCCGGTCGAAAAGCACCGCAATGGCATGCTGAACTTCGACTACAGCTTCGCCGACGCCGACAAATACATGCTGCTCGTGCGGCTGAAGAGCGAGGACGGCGCCAAGGAATATGTCGGACGCCATCGCTTCACGGTCGGCCTGCTGGATAATACGGACCTCTACGCCTATGCGGGCTTCGGCGTGTTTCTGGCGGTCGTCGGCGGCGGTTTCGCCTATGTGAGGCAAAAGCGCAAGCGCGCCGCGAGCGCCTGAGCGCAAGCGGCCGGCTCCCCCCTCGCGTTTAATAACAAATATTGACCCAGCGGTCCGTGCCAAAATCCCAGCGCCAGCAAGCGCCATAGCCCCACAACCCATAGGCGCCCCATTCGGGATGCCAGACATAATGGTCGCGGTGGTGGCAGGCGCTCCAATATCGCCCGTAGCGGCAACCGGCCGAGGCCTCGCCGGGAAAAGCGAGAGCGGCGGCCAACGCGCAAAGCATCGCAAATCTTCGCAGCATCGGGGCTTCTCCTTGGCTTCACGGCGAAACGGCCATTCGGATTTGGATATTACGAAACCTGTCCCTGTTGGAAAGCCAAATTTTCGCGCCGCCCTCCCGCTAGCCCTGCGCAAGCAGGCCTCCCTAGATTGCCGACCCCTCCAAGAGGGAGCGCGGCGCGTGGCGAAAGACCAGAAGCCTTTCATCGTCGTCGCCACGCCCTGCTATGGGGGCCTCGTTACGCAGGCCTACATGCTGTCGGTGCTGCAACTGACGCTGCTTGCCCGCGACGCGGGATTCGAGATCGACGTCGTAATGCTCGCGGGCGACTCTCTCATCAGCCGCGCCCGCAGCACGCTTGTGGCGCGCTTTCTCGACAATGCGCGCGCGACGCATCTGTTCTTCATCGACGCGGACATTTCCTTCGAGCCCGATCAGGCCTTGCGGCTGCTGGCCTTCGACAAGGATTTCGTCGCCGGGCAATATCCGCTCAAGCAAATCGACTGGCGCAATTTCCCCGCGCGCGTGCTGCGCGGCGAACCGCTTGGCGCGGCGGGGCTCTCCTATGTCGGCAAGGCGGAAACCGGGCGGGCGCGGCGCGCCGCGGACGGCTTCGTCACGGCGCAATATGCGGGAACGGGATTTCAGCTCATCAAGCGCGGCGTGCTGGAGCGCATGATCGCGGCCTATCCGGAACTCAAATTCAGTAAAATCGACACGCTGACGAATGAGACGCCGAACAGCGACAATCTCAGCGCGCTGTTCGATTGCATGATCGACGCCGAGACTGGAACCTATCTCTCCGAGGATTACGCATTCTGCCGCCGCTGGCGGGCGATCGGCGGAGAAATCTGGCTCGACGGAGGAAGCCGCCTTTCCCACACCGGCCCGCAGCGATTCGACGGCGACTGCTCCCTGCGCCACGCGGCTGCGTCCGAGATCGCCGCCGCGCGCCGGTCCTGACGGCGAAAAAGGCGCAAAGCCCCGCAAAAGGCGTTATGATGACTGGCGACGCCGCCAGCAGGAATGACCGCCTTGACCACGAATGCAGACAATTACCGCTATTTCCTTTCCTACAGCGGCGTGAAACTGCCGCTGAAGCTCGTCACGCCGCTGCAGCCGGGCGAACTTCAAAACCGCAACACTTTCTTTCGCGCGCAATATGACGAGGCCGGGCGCATCCTCTCATGCGAAAAGATGGTCTATGGCGAAGTCGAACTGGCCCATCGCTATGAATATGGCGCCAACGGCCTTCTCGCCCGCGCGCATATCCAGATGGGCGACGACGATCCTACCGAGATTCTTTTCGACGAGAGTGGAGCGCCCTTGCGGGGCTAGCGGCAAAGACTTTCTTTCAGGCGCTTTATGCAATTCACCTTCATCCATGCCGCTGATCTCCACATCGACAGCCCGCTCGCCGGCCTGGGCGTGAAAGACCCTGCCGTCGCCGCGCGTTTCGCTCACGCGGGCCGGCGCGCCGTGGAGGCGCTGATCGACGAGACCATCGCCGCCAAGGCTGCCTTTCTTCTGATATGCGGCGATATTTTCGACGGCGACTGGCGAGACGTCGCCACGGGTCTATTTTTCGTGCGTGCGCTCGGCCGCCTGGAGCGCGCGGGGATTCCAAGTTTCATCGTCAAAGGCAACCACGACGCCGAAAGCCAGATTGCGAACAAACTGCCCTACCCCGAAAGCGCAAGGATATTTTCCTCGCGCGCCGCGCAGTCGCATCACATTGACGAGCTGCGCGTTTCCCTGCACGGCCGCAGCTTCGCCTCGCGCCTCGTCGGCGAGGAATTTGTAACGTCATATCCGGCGCGGCGCGAAGGATATTTCAACATTGGCCTGCTGCACACGGCGCTAGACGGAACGCGCGGCCACCAGTCATATGCACCCTGCACCGTCGAGGATCTGAGACGTTTCGGATATGATTATTGGGCGCTTGGCCATGTGCACGCGGCCGAGGAAATCTCGCGCGACCCCTGGATCGTCTATCCGGGAAATATCCAGGGCCGCAGCGTGCGCGAAACCGGGCCGAAGGGCGCGATGCGCGTCACCGTCGCATACGGACGCGTGATTGATGCGCGTGCGGTGACGCTTGACGCGGCGCGCTGGGCCGATGCGCATGTCGATGTCTCTGGCTGCGAGGATGAGGCGCAGACGCTCGCCCGCATCGAGGCGCGGCTTGAATCGGAACACGCGCTCGCGGAAGGACGCCCGCTCGCCGCGCGACTGACGCTCGAAGGCGCGACGCACCTGCACCCTCGGCTGGTGGCGCGGCGCGAGGCACTGGAGGCGGACGCCCGCGCCATCGGCTTTCGCTTCTCCGACGATCTCTGGATCGAGCAGCTCAAGATCCGCACGCATGCGCCTGACCTGCAAAGAAAGCAGCTTGACGAAGCCGACGCTCTCGATGTCGAGGCGTTGATCGCGAGCACGGCGGAAGATCCGGAATTCCTCCGCGCGCTGACTGCACTCGCCGCGCAAATCTCGGAAAAGACGCCCCGCGAATTGCGCGACGCATTGCCGCACAGCGCGGAACAACTTGTCGCATTGGCGCAGGAAGCGCGGGACAGGCTTTACGGCGAGATGATTTCCGGCGATGGCGGCGCATGAGATTCGAAAGGCTCTTTCTTGAGCGTTACGGCGCTTTCACCGATCGCGTATTGGAGCTGCGCACCGACGCGCAACTTCATGTCGTGCTGGGCGCCAATGAGGCCGGCAAGACCTCGGCGCTGAACGCCATCGGCGACCTGCTGTTCGGCTTTGGACATGTGACGAATTACGACTTCCTGCATGACAAGACCACGCTGCGCATCGGGGCGCAGCTTCGCCTTGCCGACGGCTCGCTCATTTCATTGCGTCGCCGCAAGGGCGCCAAGAACACGCTTCTCGATGCAAATGACCAGCCGCTGGCGCAAGATCCGCTCGCGCCCTTGCTCGGCTCTGTAACTCGGGATGTTTTTTTTAATGAATTTGGCCTGACGGCGGCAGCGCTACGCGAAGGCGGACGAGAGCTGCTGCGCGCGGGCGGGCGGCTCGCCGAAACGCTTGCGTCAACTTCGGCTCAGCTCTCGGCGCTAATGCGTGTGCGCGATACGCTCACCACTCAAGCGGACTTATTGTTTAGTCCAAAGGCAAAGACTAAACCAGAATTCAACGTTATTCACGGCCAATATAAGGATGTGGAAAGTCGTCTGCGCGAGGCCATCGTCACCGCCGACGCGCTCGCTGCGGCTGACCGCGCGGTCAAGGAGGCGCAAGAGCAGCGAGTTGCTCTGAACGGCGAGCATGACCGCATAGGACGCGAACTCGCTCGCTGCGAGCGCAGCCAGCGCACCCGGCCCAAGCTGCTGCGGATCGACAGTCTCCGTGAAGAGCTGGCGAGCTTGGTCGATCTGCCGATGGTTGAAGCGGAAAGACTGGCGGTCTGGCGCGACGCGCAGGATGAAATGACGCGCATCGAGGCCGATTTGGCGCAAATGGGCCAGGAAGAGGCGGAAGCGGCCGCCGAAATCTCCGAGCTTTCCGTCAATGAGCCACTGCTCGAAGTCGGCGACCGGATCGCAAATCTGCGCGAGACGCTCGGCGCTGTGCGTGAAGCGGAGCGCGACCTGCCCAAAAGGCGGGGCGAATTATTCGCGGCTCAGGACAATCTCACCAAACTCGCGCGTCAATTGGGCGTCGACACGCATGAGGCGCTTCTCGCCCGCCAGCCTTCGGAGCCCGCACTGGCTCTGGTGCGGGAAATCATCGAAAAACGCCGCACGACTGAGGACCGACTTGCTCTAGCCAGAGCCGCGATCGAGGACACTGGCGAAAAACTGCGCGGGCTTGAACAGGACGTCGTCGACAGCGGCGGAGTCGGCGATTCCGCGCCATATGCAGAGCGGCTAGAAGCTTTATCCGACATCCCCGCCGATGCCGACCGTTTGCGCCGCGCCCTTTCCGATCATGAAGCCGCTTTGCAAAGGCTCGCGGAACAATTGGGGCGTCTCGATCCGCCTCCCGGCTCGCTGGATGGTCTGGCGCGCATGGTTTTGCCGACCTCACGCGAGATCGACGTCGCGAAGCGGACTTTTGAATTGCTGGACGAAGAGGAAAAAGGCGCCGCCGCCGAATTACGGACTCTGAATGCGGAGATCGCCCGGCTGGAAGAGGATATCGCCGAGCTTGCGCGGTCGGGAGCGTTCGCGACGCGCGAACGTCTCTTGGAAGCGCGTGACCAGCGAGAGCGCATCTACCTTGGTCTTGGCGCCGCGCTCGACGCCGACTCGACGCAACGGCGAACGATCTTTGACGCTTTGAGCGTCGCCAATCGCGATGTCGATAACACGACCGACTTGTTGCTGTCCGGAGCGGAGCGCGCCGCCCGCTTCGAGGACGCCAGTGGAAGGCTGGCCAAGGAAAAGCGTCGCTATGAAATTTTTGTCGCGGCGCGGAGCGAATACGTATTGCGCAGAAAGGCGGCGGAACAACGATGGGAGGCGCTATGGTCGCACAGCGGCGTCTCGCCAAAGACTCCCGCTGTCATGGCTGACTGGCTTGTGCGCGTGCATGAAATCCTCGCCAAGAAGGAAGAAATCGCAAAGACCGCCGCTGCGGCGGATGCGCTCTCCCGAAAACTGGGGGAGCTGCGCGCGGACCTGCTCCGCCTTTGCGCGGATATCGGGACCGATGCCGCCGATTCATCGCCCGCCGATGTGCTCTTCAAGCGCGCGCGCGCTGCTATCGCTCAGATTCAGGAGAGAGCGGCGAAGGCGAGCGCCGGCATCGCCCTGCGCGATGAAGCGCGACGCGAACTGGCCCGGCTGGAGGCGAATGTCGGGAAGATAGAAGTTGAGCTGCTGCGGACGCTGGAGTCATGGCCCCATGCCATGCGCCCAATCGGCCTCACGGCGGACGCCGGCCTTGCGCAGGCGAAAGCAGCGCTCGACATCTGGCAGGCGGCCCCTCTGCAAAGGTCCAACTTCGAACGCGAGAAAGATCGCATCGAGAAGATGGAGGCCAATATCTCGGCCTTCGAAAGCGCCGTAGGGACGTTGATCGAAACCGTCGATCCCGATTTGCACAGAAAGGCGCGGCGCGAGGCTCTAGACATATTGAGCGAAAGACTTTCGGACTCGCGACGCGCCGATGAGCAACGCAAGACCTTGAGTGCCGCCGCGCAAAAGCGCGCAGCGAAACGCGAGGCGCTCGCGACGCGGTTGGCGGGCGTGCAGAATATTCTCGCGCAAGCCCGCGCCGCGCTGGGTGTCGGTTCCACGGCGCCGCTTGCTCCGACCTTCGATCGCCTGCAACTGCGCCAGGAGATTTTTGAGACGCTGATCCAAGCTCAACGCGATCTCACCGAATCCGCTGATGGTTTCGACGAAGAGGCGTTGCGCTCGGAACAGGCGGGGCTCGACCATGACGCCCTTCCTGGAGACATCGAAAGGCTGCGAATCGACGTAAAGCGGGTGCTGGCTGACATAGAAATCGCCGCGACGAGACGACATGAGGCCGCCAAGGCGCGCGACGCGCTCGCCGCCGGACACGATGCGGCGGGCGCCGCCCACGACAAGGCGGAAGCAGGGGCGCAACTCGTCGGCGTCGCTTCGCGGTGGCTGGCCCGCGTCGCCGCCGCGCGTCTCGCCACCTATGCGATCGAGCGGCACCGCGCCGCCGTGCAAGACCCGCTGCTGACGCGCGCCTCGGCGCTCTTCGCGATCGCCACCAACGGAGCCTTCGAAAGGCTCAGCGCCGACTATGACGAGAGCGACGCGCCGATGCTCGTTGGCCAGCGCGGGAATGGCTCCCGCGTTCCTGTCGCGGGCATGAGCGAAGGCGCCCGCGACCAGCTGTTCCTGGCGCTGCGCCTGGCTCTTCTGGAGCTTCGCAGCGGCGAGCCGCTGCCCTTCATCGGCGATGATCTTCTCGCGAGTTTCGACGACGCGAGAACAGCGCGCGCGCTCGGCCTGCTCGCGGAATTCGGCCACACGCGACAGGCGATATTGTTCACGCATCATCGGCATGTGGCTGAAATTGCCAGAAACTTGCCCGGAGCGAACGTCGATCTGATTGAACTTTGATTGCGCCTGATGAGTAACTCGTTTGCAAAATAGAATTCGCGCCTTGTTCGGAACGGTTCCAAACTACAATGTAGGCTTTGTCATAAAGATCACAAATCAAAGACGCGTTCCCGCGTGCTAACACATTACAATGCTTCCAACATAGACTTCATTCGATTGACATGTCGAGCGTCACGACTACGCTGAAACAATAGATCTGCTCATTCGCACGCAAGGCTGCGCTCCGCCTCGGAGAAGTGTTGCGCTTGATCGTCGACGGCCTGGCGGCGTCAGGCGCCAGAGAAGGCTTGTTCATGCGCTGTAAGGGCAAGTTATCCGAAGTCTCATTGACCTTGCTTGGTCTCGTGCTGGCGTGCAGCGCCGCGCGGTCACAGGAGGCTTTGCCGGACATCGACGTGGTGGCCAGCAAGCCTCGCCCCATTCAAACGGCGCGACCAGCCCCCGCCGAACCAGCTTCCCCGCAGCCCTCGGCGCTGGCCCCTGCGCCCGAGACTCTGGATCAGAAAATGAAGGCGATGGACGCCGCGCGCGAGGATCTTCTCCCCAAAACCGGAGCGACGTCATTCACCATAGACCGCACTGCGATCCAGAATCTTCCCCAAGGCGACAATACTCCGATCGACAAGGTTATCCTGCAAGCGCCGGGCGTATCTTACGATTCCGCAGTCGCCAATCCGTCCTTCCATGTGCGAAACGAATACGCCAACGTCCAATACAGGATCAACGGCGTCATGTTGCCTGAAGGCGTCTCTGGCCTCGGCCCCGTGCTCGACACAAGTTTCGTCGGCAGCCTCTCCCTGCTCACCGGCGCCCTGCCCGCGCAATACGGACTGCGCACGGCAGGCGTCATCGACATTACGAGCAGGACCTTTTCAACTCCCGGCGGCAATCTCAGCATCTATGGCGGCAGCCGGGAGACAATCACGCCCAGCATCGATTACGGCGGCGCGGTCGGAGATACGCAGTATTTTGTCACGGCGCGCGGCAACTGGAACGCGCTGGGAATTGAAAATACAACGCCGAGCTTCAATGCGAGTCACGACCACACCGAACAAGGCAAATATTTCGCCTATCTCTCGACGCTGCTCGGAGACTCGACGCGTTTGAGCATTTTCTCCGGCGCGTCCTCCAGTAATTTTCAGATCCCCAACAACCCCGGCCAGACGCCGCTGGGCGATTTTGGCCCGACGATCTATCCATCCTCGGCGTTGAACGAAAACGAATATGACAAGTATTTCTTCAATATCGCGGCGCTGCAGACGAAAGTCGATAATGTCGACGCGCAGCTCGCCGTCTTCCAGAGACACGCCAACGTCCATTTCGTGCCGGATATTTTTGGCGACCTCGTCTTCAACGACGTGGCGTCGAATGTGACCCGCGAAAGCGATCTCTATGGAACGCAGTTCGACGCCTCCTACACAGTGGACGATCAGCACAAGCTGCGCGCGGGTTTCATGGTGAGCGCCGAGAAGACGAACGTCACCAATGTCTCGACCGTGCTTCCGGTCGATCCCGTGACGGGCGCCATATACCCGACGCCCTACCCCATCACCGACTTCAACGCCAAACTTGGCTGGAACATCGGCGGCTATGTCCAGCACGAATGGAAGATCAACAGCCAGCTAACCTTGAATACGGGGCTGCGCTTCGACCAGTTGTACCAGTTCGTCGACGCCAACCAGCTGAGTCCGCGCTTTGGCTTCGTCTACAAGCCGATCGAGGGAACCAGCATTCACGCCGGATATTCGCGCTATTTCACGCCGCCGATGCAGGCGCAGGCCACGCCATCCAATCTGGCGCTGTTCAACAATACGACCAATCAGCCTGACGTGCCGTTCAACAGTCCATTGAAGCCGGAGCGCGCCGATTATTTCGACGTCGGCATGGATCAAAAACTGCTGCCCGGACTGAACGTCGGCGTCGACGCCTATACGAAAATCGCATGGAACCAGCTTGATGACGGGCAGTTTGGCCAGGCTGTCGTTCTCACGCAGTTCAACTGGGCGCGCGGATACAGCAATGGCGTCGAGTTCAAGAGCGCGTACGAGAACGGTGACTTCAAGGCCTATGGCAATTTCTCGGCGGGCATCAACAAGGCCAAGAACGCCATATCGAACCAATATCTGCTCGACCCAACGGAATATGTCTATCTACTGAACAATTATCACAACACGGACGACTCGCAGTTCATGACGGCTTCCGCCGGCGCCTCTTATCGCTGGGAAAAGACGCTGTTCACCGCGAACATGATCTATGGCAGCGGATTGCGCGCGGGATTCGTCAATCAGGATCACGTTCCGGCCTACGCCACCTTCAATCTTGGCGCCGCGCATGAACTGCAACTGGCGCCCGGCGACAAGCCGCTTACGGTGCGCTTCGATGTCGTCAATCTGTTCGACCGCAAATATGAACTGCGCGACGGCAGCGGCATCGGCGTCTTCGCTCCGCAATATGGCGCGCGGCGCGGATTCTTCGTCGGACTGTCGCAGAAGCTGTGAACGTCCGCGCAGCTTTCTTGCTAAATGTTCCGATACGGCCGCTCGGGTTTTGATGACGCCAGAAAGCATCTCCCTATTCGCTAGGAGGCGGAGACGGGCGAGAGCGCCGGCCCCGGCTGTGTGCGGCGATCCTTTCAAGGCCGCGGCGCGCGTTTCCAGCTTTCTCCTTCGCGGCTCCAAAGTCGGCTTTCCCTGTAGCGCTGGCGCGCTGCGATGCGATATAGTGGGAGCAGCCGGAGAAAAGCCATCATGACCGCCAATAAGATCGACGCCCTTATTGCCTTGCGCAGCGACGGGCGGCTCCTGGTCGGGCGGGACCGCATAAAGCTGCTTGAGGCCGTCGCTGAACATGGCAGCATAACGAAAGCGGCCAAGGCCGCCGGTTTCAGCTACAAGACGGCTTGGGACGCGGTGGACGCCATCAACAATCTGCTGCCGAGCCCCGCCTTCATTACAAAGGCTGGCGGCCGCAGCGGCGGCGGCGCGATGGTCACTGAAGAAGGGCGCCGGCTGATCGAAACCTTTCACCGGCTGGAAGAGCGCATGTCGCGCATCTCGTCGCTGATCGCCGAGGAAGGGCTCGCCGGTCACGACGAGTTCGCGCTCTGGAGCCTGGGCATCAAGATTTCGACGCGCAATGTATTTCAAACGGACGTCATTTCGGTGCGTAAGGGACCGGTAGACGTCGAGGTGAAGCTGCGCGTTTCGGAAGACAACTTCATTTACGCGATCGTCACCAATGAGGCGACCGAAGAACTGGGCCTCATTCAAGGCCGCAAGGCGCTGGCGCTGGTTAAATCGTCCTTTGTCAATCTTGAACCCTTCGAGCACGAAAAAATGTGGGGCCGCAACCGCTTCAAGGGCGTCGTGCGACGCCGGACCGATGGCGAGCGCAATAGTGAACTGCTGCTCGATATTGGCGCCGGCAAGACTATGACCGCAGTGATCGCGCGCGAGACCGCCGAGGATTTCGAATTCGCTGCTGGCGCCGAAGCGATCGCCAGCTTCAATCCCGCCAATGTGATTATTGCTGTGGATTAGGCGACCGAGACGGGCGCCGAAGTCATTGACACGACCCGCAACTCATCGCTAATACAATCGTTATGTATTATAGAGCCATAACGATGGCGCGCGAGGCGGTGGATCGACGAAATCCAAGTCGTAGATCGGTGCTGCTCGGCGCCTTGGCCGCATCGACCGCTCTGACGCATCCAGCGCGAGCGCAATCTGTCGCCCTGCAGGTGGTCACCAGCTTCCCCGAGGAACTGACGACCCGCTACGAGCAGGAATTCGAGAAAGCTCATCCCGGCGCGCATGTGCAATTCGTCTGGAAGCAATCGCGCGACGCTCTGGAATATCTCAATCAGCCCAATCAAAGCGGCGCGGACGTCTATTGGGCCCCGGCGCCCAATAATTTCCCGACCCTTCGTGATCGCGGCGCCTTGCGCAAATACGCGGTCGACCGCGCCGTCTTGCCCGGCAAGCTGAATGATCTGCAATTGTCGGATCCAGCCGGCTTTTTCGAGGCCTATGACATTGCCGGATACGGCGTCGCGATGAATCCCGGCGTCATGAAGCAGCGTGGGCTCCAGCCGCCGCGCGCCTGGCGCGATCTCGCCGCGGCCGCCTACGCGGGGCAGATCGTCATGCCGATAGCCAGCAAGGCCGGCTTTTCTCCTGCGCTCTACGACATCGTGCTACAATCGCAAGGCTGGGAAAAAGGCTGGGCGCTTTTGTCGGAAATCGCCGGCAACGCCGAGCTTCTCGCCTCGGGCCACGCTCCCATCGGCAAGGTCGCCGAAGGCCAGTCGCCTCTCAGTCTGACAATCGACTTTCTGGCTTTGCAGGCGCAGGCCAACGGGCGTCCGGTCGAGTTCGTCTACCCCGAACGCACCGCCTTCCTGCCAGGCCATGTCGCGATAATGGCGGCGACGCAGCACTATGATCTTGCCAAGGCTTTCGTCGACTTCGTGTTGTCGAAACAGGGGCAAAAGCTGATGATGGAAACGGACAGCTCGCGCCACCCAGCGCGGCCTGACGCCTATGAAGCCAAACCGCAAGGCATCCTTGATCCCTTCTCGCTGCCGCGCAGCGTGATCGCAGCCTATGACGCGGAGATCGGACGCCGCCGTCCGGGCCTGATTGTAACCTTGTTCGATATCGCGCTGACCGAGCGCCACGATAAGATCGTCGCATTGTGGCGCGCAATTCATGCGGCGGAGCTGAAGCACGATGGCGGGGAGGGCCGCGAGGCCGTCGCCGAAGCGCGCCGCCTTGCCGGCTTGACGCCAGTTGCCGCAAAGGACGCCGCCGACATCGCCTTCGTCGAACGCTTCGCCAACCGCGACAAGATTGATCCGGCGCTGACTCAGAAATGGCGCACAGATCTCGACGCCGCGCAAACCAAAGCCGCCGAGCTGCTCGCCCGCACGGGAGCGGCGCCATGAAACGGTTGCTGGCGCTTGTCGCGCTGGTGAGTTTGACCGGCGCGGCGCGATACGAAAATCCGTCTTTGAACGGCGAAGCCTTCAGCCGGCCAATCGCGGACCTTGATGACGCGCGGCTCAAGAGCTTTCGCACGGGAAGCGGAATATTTCGCCAGGCCTGGGTGATCGGGCCGTCGAAGGATCATTCCGAATTCGAGGGGCTTGGCCCCCTGTATAATCGACTTTCCTGCATCGCCTGCCACGTCAAGAACGGACGCGGCGCGGCGCCTGATGACTCCGGCGGCGTCGCCCGCGCGATGGTGCTGCGTCTCTCCGAGCCCGGCGTCGACGCGCATGGCGGCCCCTTGCCGCATCCCAATTACGGCGTGCAACTGAACCCGGAGGGCATACCAGGCGTTCCCGGCGAAGGCCGCGCGATCATTTCCTATGAATTCTTCGAAGAGAAACTGGCGGACGGCGCCGCAATCGCAATGCGCCGCCCGCGCATTGGGCTGGAAGATCTTGCATATGGACCGATCGAGAAGTCGACGCTCACCTCGCCACGCAACGCGCCGTCGGTGTTCGGGCTCGGATTGCTGGAGGCGATTCCGGAATCTCAAATCGTCGCCGCGACGAAGAATCGCGGCAGGGCTAATTACGTTTTCGACATCGAATCCGGCGCAATGAAGCTGGGCCGCTTTGGCCTCAAGGCCAATCAACCTAGCGTCAAGCAGCAGATCGCCAACGCCTTCGCCGAAGACATTGGTATAAGCTCCGGCCTGTTTCCCGACGAAAATTGCACGCCCGCCGAAGCCGCCTGCCTCAGCGCGGCGAATGCCGCGCGCCGGCTTGAACTGACGCCCGCGCAGCTTGACGCCACGCTCGACTATATCCGCGCGCTGGCGCCGCCCGCGAGGCGCGACCGCGACGATGCTCGCGTGAAAAAGGGAGAAGCGCTGTTTGCGTCGAGCGGCTGCTCGATCTGCCATCGCGAGAGCTACACGCTCGGCGCCTTCGCCCCGCTGCCCGCGCTCGAAGGAATGGACATCCACCCCTACACTGACCTGCTGCTGCATGACATGGGCGATAATCTCGCCGACGGCCGACCCGATTATCTGGCCGGTCCGCGCGACTGGCGCACGTCGCCGCTCTGGGGGCTGGGGCTTGCAGGAAAATTCGGCGACGCCGCCAATTTCCTGCACGACGGCCGGGCGCGCAACATCGCCGAGGCGATTCTCTGGCATGGCGGCGAGGCGCAAGCGGCGGCCGATGCCTTTCGCGGACTGCCGGCGTCAGACCGCGATGCGCTGCTGGCCTTTCTCAATTCATTGTAGATCAGATCTGGCGAACGGTTTCGCGTCGCAAGCCGGGACACGGCGCCGGAACGGCGAAGCAGTTGACGCGCCGAACCTTTCGCTTCCGGGCGCTGTCGCGCCGCGCGGTCCGATTTTCGCTTGTCGTGCAGTATGACTGCGCTTACCCTGTGCGCCAGCGTGCTTACACCTCATCCCACCACAACGCTCAATGCGCGCGTGCTGCGCCATGACGCGAACTACGGTCTGTCGACGCTGTTCTTCGGCGATGGTGAGTTGCGGGTGCCGCTGGTCGACGCTCCCGTCGGCGCCGGACTGCTCGTCGTCATTGACGCGCGCGACGTTTCCATCGCGCTGTCGCGCCCCATGGACGTGTCTATCACCAATCGCCTGCCGGGAACGATCGTCGAGGTCGCCCCACTGCAACGGCCCTTTGTGCGCGTCGCCTTCGATCTTGGTTCTAGCGTTCTTTATGCGCTGGTCACTACGGAGTCGGTCGAACGGCTGGCTCTGGAGCCGGGGCTGCGCGCTTGGGCGATGATCAAGACCGTCGCGATTGGCGAGGACTCGGTTCTTCCGGAGCAGGTTCCGAAGCCGCGCCGCTGGCCCGGCGCTGAAAATCAGGATTGAGCGCGGCGGAGAGCTCCTCGATCGCTGGACCGGCGGCCTTTTGCGCCCGGCGGCTCATTGATTGATAAAGCGCGACCAGACGCTCTCCAAATGGGGTCAGCTCGGCTCCGCCGCCTCTCCGGCCCGGAAAGGTCGCGAACACCGGCGTGTCAAAGCTGCGGTTCAAAGCGTCGATGATAAGCCAGCACTTTCGATAGGAAACGCCAGTCGCTCGGCTGGCGCCCAGAATGGAGCGCTCCTTGCGAACCGCGTCGATCAGGGCGAGATCTTCCGCGTCGAGTCTCGCTCCGTTGGGAAAATGCAGGCTCAATTCGATGGCTGCGGAACTCGACGTTTCGGGACTCGCGTGAGACATTGCAACTCCTCTGACCCGACGCTCATCCTTAATGTATCGCGGGCGCGGAGAAAACAACACTCGTCGAGATGCGGATCTGCAATGCTTTAGCTGTCGCCTCGGCGATCGTGCGCCCGCGCTCATCCGTGCCGGTCCAGTTGGCCGAACGGCCGCGAGGGTCGATCTCGACAATCTTCACGCCTTGCAAGATTTCGACTCCATCGCGAGCGACGCCACGCAGGAAACCGTCAATCGGCGCGCGCATGGGCACGCCATCGTGATTTCCGACGACAAATCCCTTGAACACCCGCGAGCCTATGTCCAGCGGCGTGCGCCATATGCCGTTGCGTTCGGAATAGATGAAGCGCTCGACACCAGCCCGGCCAAGCTTGCGGGCGACGCCATCCGGCGCTTCCGTGGCTCCCGAACGCAGCAGCCGCCCCGCCGCGTCCGGGTGGGTTTCAACGGCCACATCGCAATTCACGCCCGCGACGAAACTCGGTCCCAGCCCCACAGTCGCCCGCGCTATCCTGCGCAGGTCCGGCGTGGCGTTATATTTCTGCATGCGCGCGTCAATGAGCGCGTCGGGCGCGCGCATGGCCATCAGATCGGTTAACTGGAGCCGGGTCACGGCGACGCAGCCGGGCTGTCCAAGCAGGACGGCGATGTCGAGAAGCGTTTCCGCGCGCCTGCCCTCAATGCCGTCGACCCTCGCCAGATCGTCATAGAGCGCATCGTGAAAGGCCATTCCGCGGCGGATCACCGGCGGATGCGGGTCGTGACTGAGGACCACGAAATAGCCCTCCCAGGCGAGCCGCACCGCGACCGCCGAAGCGATTTCATTGGTCCCCAGCACAAGCGCCAAAGGACGGTCAGGCTGGGCGAACAGACGGAGGGTTGGCGCGTCGCGCATCGGCGTATCTCCACAAGTGTCAACACCCCCAAGCAAACAGCGCGCCAACGACCTCAAGCGGAGTATATTATTGCAAATCAATATATTATGAAATTACCTCCAATGTTTGGCGACGGCGCCCCTGTGAAGCCATGCTATATTGTCGGCAATATATCTTCCGTCAGCGGGCGTTTGTGCCAAAGGCGACACTCCGCGCCGCTTTGGACGCGGATGCGCGGCAAAATGCTCACTTGCAGCCTGGAATTGATCGGCGCCTCTATTGCTTGATCGCTAATCGGGGCCCAGCAGGAGGAGAAGATGCAGTTCGAATTTCCGCCGGTCGACAACGCCGCCGAATGCGAGACGGTCGAAGCCGCCATCAAGGAATGCGTGCGGGTCTTCTACGAGAAGGGCGCCGCCGACCCTCTGCTCGGTCCGGTTTTCTCCGGCTCGATCGGCGACCTGGAGCGTCACCGCGAGATCGTCGAGAATTTCTGGTCGAAGTCGCTGCTGCGCACGGAGCGCTATGACGGCCACCCCTTCGGCGTTCACGTGAATCTTCCGATCGAGCCGGCGCATTTCGCGCGCTGGCTGCAACTCTTCACCGAAACCGTCCGCGAGACGCTGCCAGGCAAGCAGGCGGAGCAAGCCATCGCCAAGGCGTCGCATATGACGCAATGTTTCCAGTCGGGGCTATTCCCCTTCACCGGCGCCGACGGGAAACCCTCGCGCCATCCGCCGACCTAGAGCGCTTTCCGTTCGAATTGGATCATTCGAACGATAAGAAATCGCTCAAGATCAAACTTTGGAGCATGTTCTTTTCGCAAAAGTCGTTCAACTTTTGCGGAACATGCTCAAGGCGGATTGGCGCGAGGCGTCAGCCTTGAACTTTGCGAGTCGCATTCCTGAGCCAGCGGCGCGACGCAGGGTCCAGCAAGGGCGATAGGGTCTTTCTCACCTTCGCATGATAGGCGTCGAGCCAGTCGGCTTCTTCGGAAGACAGCATCGACGGCTCGACGCAATTCAAATCGAAGGGCGCAAGCGTGATGGTCTCGAAGCCGAACATCTCGCGCTCGCCGCCGGCGATTTCGCGACGTTCGACGATCACGAGATTCTCCAGCCTGACCCCATATTCGCCAGCGCGGTAATAGCCGGGCTCGTTCGAGAGAATCATGCCGGGCTCCAGCGCCGTCGTCCCGAATTTGCTGATGCGTTGCGGGCCTTCGTGAACCGAGAGATAGGCGCCGACGCCGTGCCCGACGCCATGATCGAAGTCGAGTCCCGCCTCCCACAGATAGCGCCGCGCATAGGCGTCGAGCTGCGCGCCGGAGACGCCCTTTGGAAACACCGCGCGCGCAATGGCGATATGTCCCTTGAGCACGCGGGTGAAATGTTCGCGAAACTGTTTTGACGCGCGGCCGACGATCACGGTGCGCGTCACGTCCGTGGTGCCGTCGAGATATTGCGCGCCCGAATCGACGAGGTAGACGCCGCGCGCGATTTTGAGATTGGTCTTTTCACTGACGCGGTAATGCGGGATCGCAGCATGAGGCCCGAAGGCGGAAATCGTCGGGAAGGAAACGTCGCGCAGGTCTCCGCCCTCGCGTCGGAAAGTCTCCAGCGCCTGCGCCGCCGCAATCTCCGTCAATTTCCCCTTTGGCGCCTCCGCCTCGAACCAGGCCAGAAAGCGCGTCAGCGCGGCGCCGTCGCGAATATGCGCGGCCCTTGCGCCCGCCAACTCCGTTTCATTCTTGGTCGCCTTGGGAAGCGCGACTGGATCGTCAACGAGGCGCGGCTTGCCGCCCGCCGAACGCAAGGTCTCGACAAGCTTCGCAGGCGCGGTCACGGAATCGAACAAAACGCTCTGCGCCTTGGCGCCGGCCGCGCGCAAATCCTCCGGCAGACGCTCCGGCGGCGCGATTTTCAGGAATTTTTCCAGGGCCGCGCGCGTTTTGGCGGAAAGCTTCGCGGCCTCCACATAAAGCGTCGGCGCGCCGCTCGCGGGGACAAGCGCGAAAGCGAGCGCGATCGGCGTATGCGCGACGTCTGATCCGCGAATGTTGAACGCCCAGGCCAGTGAATGGGGGTCGGAGACAAGCAGCGCGTCCGCCCCGTCCAGCCTCTTGCGGATCAACGCTAATTTCGCCTTTACGCCGACGCCCGCGTAGCGCGGCGGATAGAGCGACAGCGCGCCCGACGGCGGCTCGGGACGATCCGCCCAAAGCGCGTCGATCGGATTCCGCTCCACCGGAACCAGCTCGACATCCTTGCCTTCAAGCGCCTTTGTAAATCGCTCGATCTGCCCGCTGGTGTGGAGCCAGGGGTCATAGCCGATACGCGCGCCCTTTTGCGCATGCTCGGCGAGCCAGCGCGCCGGCGGCGTCTCGCCAATGTCGAGCGGCTTGAACAATTTCGGGTTGATCTCGTCGCGCACCTGCAGGACATAGCGGCCGTCGACGAAGATTGCCGCCTGCTTTTGCAGAACGATGGCGAAGCCCGCCGATCCCGAAAAGCCGGTGAGCCAGGCGAGGCGTTCGGCGCAGGGGGCGACATATTCATTCTGATGCGCGTCGGCGCGCGGAACCAGAAAGCCGTCGAGCCCATCGGCCGCGAGTTGCGCGCGCAGCGCCTTCAATCGGGTATCGCTGGCGCCGCTCTGGCTGGCGTCGGCGAAGGTCTGGAATTTTGCTTCGAACATGGCGTGACGCTAGTCTCGCAGGGGCGTCAGGTCAATTTGCACGATCCTGTGCGCCGCAGGCCGTCCGCACCCCGCAATCAAGCGAGGCGCAGGCTCATCAAGGATTCATCAAAATAGGCTCCGTCGAAATCCTTGACCGAAGCCGGCTCTACGCCATGGGCGACGAATCCCCAGCGCTGGTAGAAGCGAAGGGCGCGCGCATTGTCGCTCATCACCGTCAGGGTGACGATTTCAACGCAGCGCCTCGCATGGTCGAGAAGCGCGGTCATCAACAAATCCGCGCCCCCAAGCCCACGAAACTCCTTGCGCAGATACATGCCCCAAAGCAGCGCCTTGTGTCGCACCTTGGCGCCGCCGTGGCGCGTCAGCCCGGCGATTCCGATCAGCTCGCCGGAAGAAAAGGCTCCGACAACAAAGTCGCGCGTAATGCGCGCCTCGATTTCGGCAAGCGTGATTTCCGCCTCGTCCTGTGGCGCGAATCGGAATTCGCGCGGCTGGAGCGTTAAGCCCTCGACGCGCAGTTCTTGAAACGCCTGCGCGTCGGCAGATCGAAGACGACGGACGTCAAGCCGCGCGCCCGCCACGCTTCGCGCCCTCACATGTTCGGATAGTTCGGCCCGCCGCCGCCCTCGGGCGGAACCCAGGTGATGTTTTGCGCCGGATCCTTGATGTCGCAGGTTTTGCAGTGGACGCAGTTCTGCGCGTTGATCACGAAGCGCGGATCGGTCCTGGCGGCCTCGTCGGCATAGACCACCTCATAGACGCCCGCCGGGCAATAGAGCCGCGCGGGCTCGCCATAGCGTGGCAGATTTTCGCGCACGGGAATCGTGGGGTCCGTGAGCTTCAAATGCGCCGGCTGGTCTTCCTCGTGGTTGGTGTTGGAGACGAACACCGACGAGAGCTTGTCGAAGACGGTCTTGGCCGAGAGCTTCGGATAGGTCTTCGGAGTGACTTCCGCGAGCGGCTTCAGGCTGGCGTAATCGGGCTTGCCATGCTTCTGCGTGCCAAAGAAGGAGAAGCCGAACAGCTCGTTCGTCCACATGTCGAGCCCGCCGAGCGAGGCGCCGATATAGGTGCCATATTTCGACCATAGCGGCTTGACGTTGCGCACCGGCTTGAGATCGCGCCCGATTTCGGACGCTCTCCAGCCCTTGTCATACTCGGTGACTTCGTCGTGAGAACGCCCGTCGGCCAGCGCCTTCGCCACCGCCTCCGCCGCCTGAATGCCCGACAGTACGGCGTTGTGCGACCCCTTGATGCGCGGCACGTTCATGAAGCCCGCCGTGCAGCCGATCAGCGCGCCGCCGGGAAACACAAGTTTGGGCACGCTCTGCCAGCCGCCTTCGGTCAAGGCGCGCGCGCCATATGAGAGCCGCTCGCCCCCCTCCAGCGTCGGCGCAACCTTCGGATGCGCCTTGAAACGCTGGAATTCGTCGAAGGGCGACAGAGTGGGATTGGAATAGTTGAGATGCACGACGAAGCCGATCGAGACGAGATCTTCGTCGAAATGATAAAGGAACGAACCGCCGCCCGTGTCGGGATCGAGCGGCCAGCCGAAACTGTGTTGCACGAGCCCCGCCTTGTGCTTCTCCTTCTTGATGCGCCACAGCTCCTTGAAGCCGATGCCGAATTTCTGCGGCTCGGAATTCTTGTCGAGCGCGTATTTGGCCAGGATTTGCTTGGTCAGCGAGCCGCGCGCGCCTTCCGCAAACAGCGTATATTTGCCGCGCAGCTCCATGCCGCGCGTAAAGCTGTCCTTGATGTGGCCGTCCTTGGCGATGCCCATATCGCCGGTCGCGACGCCCTGCACCTCGCCCTTGTCGCCGTAAAGAATCTCGGCGCCGGCGAAGCCGGGATAGATCTCCACGCCAAGACCTTCCGCCTCGGCGGCGAGGAAGCGCACCACATTGCCGAGCGAGCCCACGAAATTGCCGTGGTTGTTCATCAGCTTCGGCATCAGAAAATTCGGCAGGCGAATGGCGCCCGTCTCGCTGAACAGGAAGAAACTGTCTTCATGCACCTGAGTTTTCAGCGGGCAGGCGTCGTTCTTGCGCCAGTCCGGCAGCAGGCGGTCGAGGCCAACCGGGTCAATCACGGCGCCGGAGAGAATGTGCGCGCCGGGCTCCGAGCCCTTCTCGATCACGACGACGGAGAGGTCGGGCGAAACCTGCTTGAGGCGAATCGCGGCGGAGAGTCCGGCCGGTCCGGCCCCGACAATCACCACATCGTAATCCATGCCCTCTCGCGGCGGCAGTTCCGTGATCTCCGAACCCATGATTTCTCCCTCTTGGCGGCGAACGGGGCGTCAAGGCGGCGCGCGCCCCCTCGTCTTCGCCCTTTGGCGACAGAATAGCCCTTTTGCCCGCCCACGCCAAAATCGTCTGTGCGATAAGCGTCGGAATCGCTGGAACGATGGCGCGGCGGGCAATTCGCCTTTATTACCATGCGGCGACCCGGCCGCCCGGTTCTGTTTCCTCGGCGCGGCGCAGAACGGAAAAGCATCATGAAGCGCGTCGCCATCGCCGCCGCCGCTGTCATCGGCCTTCTGATCGTCTGGCAGGTCTTTAGCGCCAGCCCAAGGGACGATGGCTCCTACCTCGGCTATGTCGAGGGCGATCTCCTCTATATCGGCCCCGTCGAGGGAGAGCGCCTTGGCGGACTCTCGGTCGACGCCGGCGCGCAGGTCGACGCTGGCGCGCCGCTGTTCGTGATGGAGACGCCGCTGCTCGACGCGCAACTCAAGGAGGCGACCGCCCGCAGCGCCCAGATGGAGGCGGAGCTGCAAAACCAGCAGGCCGCGCTGAACCGCCCCCAGCAGGTCGCGGTGTTGCAGGCGGCTGTCGAGCGGGCTCAGGCGGAACTCACCCTCTCGCAGCAGAATTTTCAGCGCCAGAAGAAGCTCTACGCCCAGCGCGACGTCGCCAAGGCGACGCTCGACAATGCGCAAATGGCGCTCTCGCGCGACGAGGCCGCTCTGGCGGAGGCCAAGCGGCAGGTCGAGGCTGCGCTGCTCACCGGGCGTTCGCAGGAAATCAACGCCGCCGAGGCCGCGCTGCGGCAGGCGCATGCGCAATTGGGCCAGCTGGACATCCGCATCGCCCGGCAAAAGGTCTTCGCGCCCGCCGCTGGCGTCGTGCAGGACGTTTTTTTTCGCACCGGGGAAATGGTGACGGCTGGCCAGCCCGTGCTCAGCCTGCTGCCGCCGGAGAACCGCAAGGCGCGCTTTTATGTTCCGCAGGCGCGGCTCTCGCAAATCAAGCTCGGCGGACGCGTGAAAGTCGCCTGCGACGGCTGCGCCGACAATCTCTTCGCGCGCGTCTTTTTCATCGCGGGGCGTGAGGAATTCACGCCGCCTGTCATTTTCAGCGATCAGGAGCGCCAGAAACTGGTGTTCAAGGTCGAGGCGCGGATGGAAGGCGCCGCGCGCGAACTGCCGCTGGGCTTGCCGCTGCGCATTCAAGTCATGGACGCCGCGAAATGAACGCGCAAGCCAGCGAGATCGCCATTGACGTGGAGGGTCTGACAAAATTCTTTGGCAAGAAAAAAGTTGTCGACAATCTTTCGCTGCGCGTCGAACGCGGCATGATCTACGGCTTTCTCGGCCCCAATGGCAGCGGCAAGACCACGACGATCCGCATGCTCTGCGGGCTGCTGACGCCCGACGCGGGGCATGGAACCTGCCTTGGCTATGACATTCTGACGCAACAGAGTGAAATCAAGCCGCGCGTCGGCTATATGACGCAGAAATTTTCCCTCTATACCGACCTCACCATTCGCGAGAATCTGGAGTTCGTGGCGCGCATCTATGGGCTTTCCGATCCCGCCAGCGCCGCGCAGGCGGCGCTCGAACGTCTTGGCCTCACGGACCGCGCCGATCAGCTCGCTGGCGAATTGTCCGGCGGCTGGAAACAACGCCTGGCGCTCGGCGCCTGCACCCTGCCCGATCCCGCGCTGCTACTGCTGGACGAACCCACCGCCGGCGTCGATCCCAAGGCGCGACGCGATTTCTGGGACGAAATTCATCGACTCGCCGCGCAGGGCCTCACTGTTCTGGTCTCCACCCATTACATGGACGAGGCCGAACGCTGCCACAAGATCGCTTATATCGCGGCCGGCCGCCTGCTGGTTTCAGGCACAACCGCCGACATCATCGCACAGACGCATCTTGCGACCTATATCGTCACCGGCCCGCATTTGAGCGAGTTGTCGCGCGAGCTTTCAACGACGCCCGGCGTGGAAATGGTCGCGCTTTTTGGCATGGCCTTGCATGTCTCCGGCCGCGATGCTTTGCGCCTCGACGAAATCGCACGCGACTTCGGCAAGGACGCGCGGCACATCTGGTCCAGGGGCGAGCCGACACTGGAAGACGTGTTCATTGATCTGATGATCCGCAGTGGCGGAGCCCCGCAATGAGCGTCCTGCCCACGGAAAAGCCTCGTTTTCGCAAAGGTTCCTCCGCCGCCTGGCAGCGCCTCTGGGCAATTTTCATCAAGGAGTTCCTGCAACTCAAACGCGATCGCGGCACGATGGGAATGATCGTCGCCATTCCGCTGATGCAACTCACCTTGTTCGGTTACGCCATCAACACCGACCCCAAGCATCTGCCGACAGCCTTGCTGGTGCATGACGATGGCCCGCTGGCGCGAAGCGTGGTGTCCGCGTTGCGCGCGACGGATTACTTTGCGATCAAGCGCGCGGCGACGAGCGAAGCCGACGCCGACAGGATGATCCGCTCGAACGAGGTGCAGTTCATCATCGAGATTCCCCCCGATTTCGATCGCAGGCTAATTCACGGCGAAAAGCCCGCCGTATTGCTGATCGCCGACGCCACCGATCCAACGGCGACGGTGGGCGCCGTCGCGGGAGCCAATGGCGCGATGGCGGGCGCGCTGGAGCGGGAGCTCACCGGCCCGCTTGCAAGACTTGCTCAAAGCGCGCCGCCTTTCGAATTGCAGATCCAGGCCCGCTACAATCCGGCCGCGGAAGCGCGCCGAAATATCGTGCCTGGCCTGATCGGCACGATTCTCACCATGACCATGCTTATCTTCACCAGCATTTCGGTTACGAAAGAAATCGAGCGCGGCACGATGGAAATGCTGCTTGCCATGCCGGTGCGCCCCGTCGAGATCATGCTGGGAAAAATCCTGCCCTATGTCGCAGTTGGCGCGGTGCAGATGACGATCATCCTGCTCGTCTCCACGCTGTTCTTCCATGTTCCTATCAACGGCTCGTTGGCGACCTTGATCCCGCTGACCCTGCTCTTCATCGTCGCCAATCTCTCGATCGGCTATACATTTTCAACGATCGCAAGCAACCAGATGCAGGCGTTCCAATTGTCCTTCATGTTCTTTCTGCCAAGCATGCTGCTCTCGGGCTTTCTGTTTCCATTTCGCGGAATGCCCGACTGGGCGCAAAACATAGGCACGATTTTGCCGCTCACACATTATCTGCGCATCGTTCGCTCGGTGATGCTCAAGGGTTCCGGCTTTACCGATCTTTCCGTCGACGCCGGCGCACTCGCGCTTTTTTCGCTCGTCGCGATGACGATCGCCATTCGCCGCTTCCGCGAGACGCTGGATTGACGCCCCGTCTTTATTGACTTGCCAAAACGCCGGGGCCTACCATCTGCTCAAGGAACACGCTCGCAAGGCTCAAGAGGCGCTCGCATGAAAAAGCGGAATGTCTGGCTGCTCGCCATCATCGGGCTCTTCGCCAGCTACTATCTGTGGTCATTCTTTGTCTCCAGCCGCTATCAGGCGCTCTGCAACGTGACCTATTGGTTCGCGACGCCGGCGCAGGTTGAAAGCTGCAAGGAACTGAAAACCGAGCTCGACAGCAAGTAAGGCGCGAATATGGAAAAGCGAAGCAAGACTGGAAAAATCGCGATTCTCCTGGCCGTGGCGCTCACAACCGGCGCCCGCCCCGCCGTGGCGAAGGAAATCCACCTCGATTGCGCGCGCACGAACCAGACCGTGATGGTCGACGTCGACACGGACCGCCGCTTTCTGCAGATGATGTGGGGCCAGGGCGTCGCCGAGGAGTTCCAGAACGGAAACTCATATATTTCCGGCCCCGATTCCTTCGGAGAAAAGCAGAAGGTGACTTACGTCCTCACCGTGGACAAGGATCTCATCACCTTCGGACAGGACCGCTCCTGCCTTCAGAGCGGCACGAAACACCCTTGCGTCGACCAGAGTTCGCGCAACACGCTTGATGTCGCGCGTGGCGCATTGAAATATGACGACGGCGACGAGATAGCGTTGCTGCAATGCGTCCCCGCGCCGCCGGGGCGCAAGTTCTGAAGCCGGCGCCGCCTGGCGAGCGCGGAGAGACGGCACGTTTGCGCTGAGGCGCGGCCCCTTACTGCTCGGCGGAATTTTGCTGCGTCGGCGCGTCGTGAAGTTTCGGCGCTTCGGCGATTTGGGGGCCATGGCTGGATAATCGCTCCGCGACCGCGAAAGCGACCACTGTGAACACGAGCGTCACGTGAACGCCGACATAAACATACATGTCGCGATCGTTGGTTTCCGAGGCGTCCATAAAGGCTTCAAGCAATTTGACCGAGGAGATCGCGGCGACCGTCGTCAGAAGTTTCAATTTGAGCTGCGAGAAGTCGATATGGCCCATCCACTCCGGCCAGTCGGCATGTTCTTCCACGTTAACCCGCGATATGAAATTTTCGTAAATTGAAATCGTGACGAGAACCATCAGCGCGCCGGTCAGCGTGATCTCGATGAGATTGAGAATTTCCAGCGTCAGATGCTCGTCGCCACCGGTCAGAAACGCCGGGATCAGCCCGTATACTTTCTTTCCCGCCTTGAGCATCAACGCAAGCAGGCCGACCGTCATCATCACCAGGAAGGGCGCCAGCAGCCAGCGCGACAAAAGAACGTAGGATTCAAACAGACGTTTCAGCATGGCGGCGAACGGCCCTTTGGTTGATAAATTTCCCGCGCGCGCGGCGCGGGCTTCGCTTCAGGCGACCGTCTTCGCGAAGCCCTCTCGAATCTCGGCTTCCTTCAGCTTGCGCCCGATGAACACGAGCTTGGACCTGCGCTTTTCGTCCGCGCGCCATTCGCGCTGGAGATCGCCGTCAAGGATCATGTGCACGCCCTGGAACACGAAGCGGCGCGGCTCGTTCCTGAAAGCGATGATTTCCTTGCAACGCAGGATATCCGGCCCTTCCCGCTGCGTCAGCTCATTGAGCCAGGGAACGAAACGCTCGGGCTCGACCTCGCCTTCGTGCTGTATCGCCACGGTCTGCATGTCCTCGTCGTGATAGGCCTTGAGAGCATGACCATGTTCCTCATGCGCGTGATGATCATGATGGCTGTCGTGATCGTGATGATCATGGCCGCAATCTGGACCGCAATCGTGGTCATGACCATGATCGTGAGCATGATGCCCATGATCATGGTCGTGATGCTGATGGTCGTGATGATCATGCTCCTCGACATTGAGGAAATTGGGCTCGATCTCCAATATGCGGTCCAGCTCGAAGGCGTTCTGCTCCAGCACCGCCTTGAGCGGCACGTCGGCCTTCACGGCGCGATGCAGCTTCGCATAGGGGTTGATGCCGCGAATGCGCGCCTCGACTTCCTCAAGCTCCGCTGGCGTCACGAGATCGGTCTTGTTGAGCACGATCACATCGGCGAAAGCGATCTGGTTCTTCGCCTCGGGCGCGTCCTTGAGGCGGTCCAGCAGCCATTTGGCGTCGGCCAGCGTCACCACTGCGTCCAGCCTCGCCGCGTCCTTCACGTCCGCGTCGACGAAAAAGGTCTGCGCCACGGGCGCCGGGTCGGCGAGGCCCGTGGTCTCGACGATGATAGCGTCGAATTTGCCGCGCCGGCGCATCAATCCCTCGATGATGCGGATAAGATCGCCGCGCACGGTGCAGCAGATGCAGCCGTTGTTCATCTCGAAAATTTCCTCGTCCGCGCCGACGACGAGGTCGTTGTCGATGCCGATTTCGCCAAACTCATTGACGATCACCGCATAGCGGCGGCCGTGCTGTTCGGTGAGAATGCGGTTCAGCAGCGTCGTCTTTCCGGCGCCGAGATAGCCGGTGATGACGGTGACGGGAATTTTGTCGGTCAAGTTGTCTCTCCAGAGCGGCGACGGCGGAGTTGGCGGCTTTCTAGCAGCTTTCGGAAGGCCAGTTCATATCACTGATCCTTCGGCCCGCTATGCGCCCAACGCTTTCGCCAATTCTCCCACATTATGGCGCATCATGTCGATATAGGTCGAAGCGGGTCCGCCGGGCTCGGAAAGCGCGTCGGAATAGAGCGTGCCGCCGATTTTGACGCCCGTTTCGGCGGCGATGCGCTGCGTCAGGCGCGGATCGGCGATATTTTCGAGAAAGACGGTCGCGACCTTGTTCGCCTTCACGGCGTCGATGATCTTCGCGACATCGCGGGCGCTGGCTTCGGATTCGGTGGAAACGCCCTGCGGCGCGATGAATTCGAGCCCATAGCGCGCGGCGAAATAGCCGAAGGCGTCATGGGTGGAGACGATGCGGCGGCGCTCCCTGGGGATTTTCTCGAACGTCCGGGCGATCTCGGCGTCGAGGAGGGAGAGCCTCCTGCGGTAGGCCTCGGCGCCGGCGCCATAGGTCGACCCGCGGCCCGGATCGGCGGCAGCAAGCGCCGCTCCTATCTCCTCGACATATTTGATCGCGTTTTCGACATTCTGCCACGCATGCGGATCGAGGCCGTTTTCGTCCTTGCGGGAGGCGACGCCATCGCTCAGCGTCACAATCCGGGCCCTGGTTCCCGAGGCCTTGATCAGCCGCTCGATCCAGCCCTCAAAGCCCAGACCATTTATGAAGACGACCCGCGCCCCCGCCAGCTTGCGTCCGTCCTGCGGCGTCGGCTCATAGACATGGGCGTCGCCATTGGACCCGACGATGGTCGAAAGCGCGACCGCGTTGCCGCCCACTTGCTTGACGAAATCGCCGATGATCGAAAAACTGGCGACGACCGGCAAGGGTGCGGCCTCGGCGCGGGCGCGGCCCGAAGGCGCGAGTGCGGCAGCGAGGGCAGGAAAAAACGCACGGCGAGTGAGCGCCATGCTTACCCCTCCAGATGCTGGCGCGGACGGCGCAGGCGCATCAGCCCACCCGCGCGGCCAAAGGCCAGCGAGGCGAAATAGACCACGCCCGCCGCCAGAATGATCGCGGGGCCGGTCGGCGCCCCGGACTTGTAGGAAAAGACCAGCCCGGCATAGCTCGCCAGCGCGCCCAGCCCGGCCGCCAGCGGCAGCGCGACGGCGAGATTGCGCGTCCAGAGATTGGCCGCCGCCGCCGGCAACATGATGATCCCCACCGCCATCAGCGTGCCGAGCGCGTGGAAGCCCGCGACGAGGTTGAGCACGACAAGCGCCAGAAACAGGAAGGGAATGAACTCCCCCAGCCTGCTTCCGCAGCGAAGGAACAGAGGGTCGAGCGTATCAAGCACCAGTGCGCGAAAGAAGATCGCCAGCGTGAACAGGGTGACTGTAGCGACGCCGGCAAGCAACAGCAGCGTGGAATTGTCCAGCGCCAGCGCCGAGCCGAACAGCACATGCAGCAGATCGACGTTGGAGCCCTTCATCGAAACGATGGTCACGCCGAGCGCCAGCGACACAAGATAGAAGGCCGCGAGCGAGGCGTCCTCGCGCAGGGCGGTGAAGCGCGCGGCGGCGCCCGCCGCCAGCGCGACGATGAGGCCGGCGCACAGGCCGCCGATGGTCATGGCCGGCAAAGACAGGCCGGCGACGAGATAACCGAGCGCGGCGCCCGGCAGAATCGCGTGCGAAAGCGCGTCGCCCGCCAGCGACATGCGCCGCAGCACCAGAAAGACGCCCAGCGGCGCGCCGGAGGCCGCCAGCGCGATCGAGCCGACAAGCGCGCGGCGCATGAAGGCGTAATCGAGGAAGGGCGCGAACAACAGGTCAGACAACATTGGCGGACTCGCGCTGACCTTCGCGATGGCACTCATGCGCGGCGTCGTCATAGGCTTCAATCATCGCGCGCGCCTTTGCAAGATTTCGCGGCGACAACGCCTCGCATGTTTCGCCCCAGAACACAGGCTCGCGCGCCAGCAGCAACGTCTGCGGAAAGGCGCGCGGCACGAGGTCGAAGTCATGCAGGACCGCCACGACCGTCCGCCCCTCCTCACGCCAATGGCCGATGAGATGCAGCAAATCCTCCGTCGTCGCCTCGTCGACGGCGCCGAAGGGTTCGTCGAGCAAGATCACGGCCTGATCCTGGACGATAAGCCTTGCGAAGAGAGCGCGCTGCATCTGGCCGCCCGAAAGCGTATCCAGGGTGCGATTCTCGAAGCCCTCCAGCCGCACCGCCGCCAATGCGGCCCCGATGCGGTCAAGCTCCGCATCGTCGACGCGGGAGAAAAGACCTTTGCGGCGCAGCGCGCCCAGAGCGACGAAATCCTGAACATTGATCGGGAAAGAACGGTCGATGTCGATAACTTGCGGCAGATAGGCAATGTCCCGGGGGCTGAGGCCCCCGCGATCAATCCGGCCGCCGAGCGGCGCGATGAGCCCCGCGATCCCCTTGAGAAGCGTGGATTTTCCCGCGCCATTTGGACCGCATATGGCGAGCAGGGCGCCTGCGGGAATGACGCCGGAGAGATGATGCACGGCGGGATGGCGGTCATAGCCGAACGTGACGTCGGCGAAGCGGATCGGGGCAGCCTCACGCATGAAAAAGCCTCAACGCAAAGCCCAATAGATCCCGGCCCAGAGCACTGCCAGAACGAGCGCGACGCCAAACAGACGGTCCGCGCCGGAAAGACGCAGCGCCGACATGGCCCTTCGTGGGGGCGCCGCCGCGTGAGAATGCTCGTGATGGTGAGTGGAGGCGCTGGCGGGCGGCGAATGAGACATGCGAGATGTTATAATGTAACGTCTCGGCCGCGCCAAGCTCCTCCTTGTGGCGCAAGATCGGCCCGGATGCCTGTCTTTTCCCCGCCTGAAGGGCTTTTCCCCGTGGACAGGCACACGCGATTCTGCTATCCCGCCGCCACGGGTCAGGCGCTCCGTCAGCGCCCGGTCTCCTTTTCGCTTTTCTCAGGCCCAGGACGCATCCGCGCCGGCCGCAGCAACCAAGGATCGCTTCGTGCAAGTTCTCGTTCGCGACAACAATGTCGACCAAGCTCTTAAGGCGCTCAAGAAAAAGATGCAGCGCGAAGGCATTTTCCGCGAAATGAAGCTGCGTGGCCATTACGAGAAGCCGTCCGAGAAGCGGGCGCGCGAAAAGGCCGAAGCCGTCCGCCGCGCCCGCAAGCTGGCGCGCAAGAAATTGCAGCGCGAAGGCCTGCTGCCGATGAAGCCCAAGCCGGCTTTCGGCGCCGCCCGCTAAACCTTGATAAAGCCTGCGGAGTCGAAAAATCGCCTCGGTGGCGGCATTCTGTAGAGGCGGTCGTGCTAGCGATTCGCCTTTGGATGGAACTGCAATCTCGTTCGGGAGGATTTTCGGCATGGGCGAGACCCCGGCGGCGACCCGCCGCAGCTTTCCCCAGCTTTTCGGCTTTGGCTCGCTCGCGCTGATCGCGCTGACGTTTGGCGGCTGCGAGACCGCCGGCGGCCTTCGCCCGCCGGGACGAGGCATCGCCGAAGTCGCCGACACTGACCCGAAAGCCGCCTCCGCGAACATCGATTCGCTCTCCGACGTGATCCGGCGCAATCCGTCCAGTCCCGAGGCCTACAACACCCGCGGCGTCGCCTATGCCCGCATCGGGCGCTTCAGCGAAGCCATCGACGACTTCACGCACGCGATCCAGCTCGACCCGAACAATTTCGCGGCCTACACCAACCGGGCGCTGGCCTATCGCCAGACCGGCCACAACGACCTTGCGAGGGTGGACTTCGACCGCGCCATCTCGGCCAATCCGAACCACGCGCCCGCCTATATCGGCCGCGCGAATCTGCTGCGCACGCAGGGCAATCTCGATCAGGCGCTCAGCGATCTCGACACCGCTATCCGCCTCAATCCCGAGAACGCCCAGGCCTTTCACGCGCGCGGCCTTATTCATCAAAAGCGCGGCGACAATGTGCGCGCCGTGACGGACTTCGACAACGCCATCGATCGCGACCCCTTCGCGGCGGCGCCTTATCAGGCGCGCGGCGAAAGCCTCGTCACGCTCGGCAAATACGACAAGGCGATCGAGGACTTCAACGCGGCGCTCAACGTCGACAGCAAGAGCGCCGTCTCCTGGGCCTGGCTCGGCCTTGCCTATGACCGCAGCGGCAATCGCGCCAAGGCGCAGGAATCCTACCAGCGCGCCCTTTATATCGACCCCAGCCAACCCATCGCGAAGCAGGGCGCGCGCGGCTGATCCGGCGGCGCCTGGCTATTCCGCCCTGCGCGCCTTGACCCACTCAATCGCAGCCGCAAGAGCGAGCACGAGCAGGCATCCGGCAGCGCCTGCGGCCGTCTCCAGCTTCATCTCGGCCACTCCGAAACGATCCCAGAAGGGGTCGCTTGCCGCCATTCCTCCCGCGACCCAGCCCAGCACGCCCGCTCCCGCCCAAACCAGAATGGGAAATCGCTCCAGAGCCTTGAGCATGAATCCGGCGCCGAACATGACGATCGGAGCCGACAGCGCCAGTCCAAAGACGATTAAATGCATGCGGCCATGCGCGGCGGCGGCGATGGCGACGACATTATCGAGCGACATCACGGCGTCCGCGACGATGATCGACATTACGGCGCCGAGAAGATTGGGCTTGGCCTCGACCTCCGAATGATCGGTTTCGTCGATCAACAGCTTTATCGCGACGCCCAGCAGCAACAGGCCGCCCACGGTTTTAAGCAGCGGAACGCCCATCAACTGCACGATCACCAGCGTGAAGCCGATGCGCAATATGACGCCGCCCAGTGCGCCCAGAAAAACGCCCCAGCGCCGGGTCTGCGCCGGTAACTGCCGACAGGCGAGCGCGATCAGGATCGCGTTGTCGCCGGAAAGCAGAATATTTATCCAGATGATCTCGAAGATTTCCCAGGCGAGCAGGCCATTGCCAGACATTTATATGGTTCCGGTTCGAACACGGCGAAGCAATTCACGGGCCGCGCGCGACTTGGAGGAATGCATAAAGCCTTTAGCCTCTCGCCATGACGGCGCGGCGAAGCGCCTGTCCCTAGCGCACTAGAATTACCGCTTTTCCGCCGGCGGCGAAAGAGAGGTGAGCAAAGCAGCTCCATCATGCCCTGTCACGCAAATGTCAATCATCTCGCCCGCTACGGCGCCTGGCGTGCGCACAAGCGTAAAATCCTCGGCGCGCGCGACTCCGCCGCGCTCGGCCAGAACGCGCAGTGTCTTGCCGTCTTGCGCCGCAAGGTGGCGCGTCAGCGTCGCGTCGCCCAGCGCGCGCAGCTGCCGCGCGCGTTGCTTGACGATTTCTCCTCCCACCGGAGGCATGCGCGCCGCCGGCGTTTGCGGACGCGGCGAAAAGGGAAAGACATGCAGATGTGTCAGTCCGCATTCTTCGACGAGTTCCTGCGTGCGAAGAAACATCTCTTCGGTTTCGGTCGGAAAGCCGACGATGAAATCCGCGCCGAACACAATATCTGGCCGAAGCGCGCGCAGCTCCTTGCAGAAGGCGATTGCGTCGGCGCGCGAATGACGCCGCTTCATGCGCTTCAGAGTCAGATCGTCGCCTGACTGCAATGACAGATGCAGATGCGGCATGAGGCGTTCTTCAGTGGCGATGGCGTCGATCAGATCCGCGCCGGCCTCGATGCAGTCGATGGAGGAAATACGCAGCCGGGCAAGTTCCGGCAGCTCCTTGAGCAGCAAACGCGCAAGAGTCCCCAGTGTCTCCCTGCCGCCTAGGTCGGCGCCATAAGAGGTCAGATCGACGCCGGTGAGCACGATCTCGCGCTTGCCCGCCTCGACCAATTCTCGCGCCCTGGCGATCACACTATCCGCGGGCGCGGAGCGAGACGGGCCGCGCCCGAAGGGGATCACGCAGAATGTGCAGCGATGATCGCAGCCGTTCTGCACCGCGAGGAAGCCGCGAGTGCCTTCGCTGGCGGTGATGGCTCGCGGCGCGGACGCCGCGCTCCAGTCGCTATGCGATGACGCGGCGAGGCGCTTGTCCGCATTGCCGACGACGCGCGTGACGCCCTCGATCCGAGCGAAATCCTGCGGCGCGATGGTGGCGGCGCAACCGGTGACGATGATGCGCGCCTCCGGGCGTTCACGATGCAGGCGGCGAATGCGCTGGCGGGCCTGACGCGTCGATTCCGCCGTCACCGCGCAAGTGTTGACGATGACGATGTCGTCCTCTCCGGCGGCGCGCGCCTCCCGCGCCAGTTCCTCGGATTCGACGATATTCAGCCGACAGCCGAAGGTGACAACCTCGGGGGCGGCGGCCTTGAGCGCGCTCAAGCCGCCAATTCCTCGAATATGCAGGGATCGAGCGTGGTTTCGAACTCGAACTCCACCGGCCCCGTCATCCAGACGTGATCGTCGTCGCGCCAGTCGATGACGAGATCGCCGCCGGGCAGCTTGACGTTTGCGGTCCTTCCCGCGCGGCTCGTGAGCGCCGCCGCGACCAGCGTCGCGCAAGCGGCCGAACCACAGGCCTTGGTCGCTCCGGTCCCTCGCTCCCAAACGCGCAAAAGGATTTCGTTGCGCGGCAGAATTTGCGCGAAGGATATGTTGGCGCGCTGCGGAAACAGAGGGTGGTTCTCCAGCAAGGGTCCGAGCTTTTCGAGATCGACCGCCGCTGCGTCGGCGACGAAAAACACCGCATGAGGATTGCCCATGCTCACGGCCGAGAAGCGGTCCGGCGCGCCTGCGACGGCGGGCGAAAGAGCTATGTCGCTTGTGTCGCCAATCTCTTGCGCGAGAGGAATCTCAAGCGCGGCGAGGCGCGGGCGGCCCATGTCCACGGTGAAGGTCGTCTCGTTCTCACGCCAGCTTTGCACGAGGCCGGCGTCGGTCTCCAGCCGGAGCCGCGCGGGGCCGCCATTGCGCGCTAGAGCATAAGCGACACAGCGCGTCCCATTGCCACAGGCGGCGGAGAGCGAGCCGTCGATATTATAGATGCGCATGGCCGCGTCTGCGCCCGTCTCGCTCGGATCGTGCAGGACCATGAGCTGATCGAATTTCAGGCCCGGCTGGCGCGCGATGGCGCGCGCCTCCTCGGGCTTCAGAACAATGTCCGAGCCGCGCAGGTCGAGCACGAGAATTTCATTGCCGATCCCGTTCATGCGCAGGATCGGACGCCGGTCGAGCTTGTGGGTCATGGCCTCGTTCAGGTGAATTGTCCGTGTCAAGATAAGTCCGCTCCTGTATAGAAGAAGCAATCCCGGCGCGCCAGAGTCAGAGGCTCTGCAAGCCGGGCCAAATCCCGCCTGCGCCACGCAGGTGGGCGACGAAACAACCGGCGGCGGAAGGAAAGAGGACGCATCAATGGGCTTTTTCGACGAGTTCAAGGACTTCTGGTCGAACTCTTCGCCGCCTTGCCGCACATTGGCGCTTTCTGGGCGCGCTTGTTCTGTTGCTCGCCGTAGGCGCCCTTTTCCTTCAAAAGAAGTATTTCCCTTCCACTCCCGCGCCGAGCAGTTCGACGGCGCCGGAGCGCGGCCTACCCGCCGACAAGAACGCCGCCGCCGACAAGGCCGCGCCATCCGACAAAAGCGAGACCGAGACCCCCGCCGAGAGCATTGCGAGCCAGACCGTCGACGTCGCCGCACGTCCCGTCCTGGTGTTCAAGGGTGAAGGAAAATGGGACGACGCCACCAAAATCCTCACCGAAGGCATCGCCAAAGTGACCGCCGCCGCCGCCAAGGCGGGCATTGCAGCCAGTGGCCGACCGCTCGCTGTATTCACGCAGACCGACGACAATGGCTTCCACTACGAGGCGATGCTGCCGATCGCCAAGGCGCCCGACGGCAAGATCAAGTTGCCAGATGGCGTCGAGGTCGGTTCCTCCCCTGCGGGCAAGGCGCTGAAATTCGAGCATCGCGGCTCATACGACGAGATCGACGCGACCTATGAGGCGATCACCGCCTATCTTGACGAGAAAGGCCTCGACACAAAGAATGTCTTTATCGAGGAGTATCTTACGGACCTAAAAGCCGCCGATGACGCTCCCATCGACGTTGATATTTACGTCTTTGTGAAGTGAGGCGGGCGAATTGCTCATAATTGCGAGCCGATAGAAGATGTTCGGCTCATGGGTCGACAATGCGATTGACTGGATCGCCGACAATCCAGATTCCAGATTGATCGCCATTGTTCCCGCAATCTACGCAGGCCTATGGATTACGACGCTCGTTCACGAGTTTGGACACGCCGTCTGTGGACGGTTGGCGGGAATGCATATTCGACAAGTCTGGGTCGGCCGTGGGTTCACTTTGGGCCGATGGCGAATGGGGGAAACGACCTTCGAATTGCGCATCCCCGTACCCGGCGGACACGTTGCGGTATACCCCGATCTGACCTTTAAGAAATCGCAGCGCGCATTGTTTTATGCCGGCGGCATTCTGGCCAATCTGGCGTTTGCGGTTGCGCTTGTTTCATTGGACGAGACAAAAACGCTCCCGGACGCTTTCGCACCTGCTCTGGAGATAATGATCCTTTTTCAGGCCCTCGGCGCGGTGGGCAATGGGATCCCAATGCAAAAAGCCGGGCGCACCAATGACGGAATGCATTTATGGCGCCTGTGGAAGCTTTCCTATTCCAATGGATCGCTTACGAAGGCGGGCACATTATATTCAGGGTTTCTCGCCCCCTACGGCTGGCATGGTGGGCCGTTCGCACACGCAGCTCCGCGCATCTATCATCTTTATATGCTGAACATTGACGCCAACCAGCGCGGCGACGCGGAACTGCTGCGGCAGTCCATAGAGGCGGCGCAGCGCGAGTTGAAGCGGGGACTTCCCGAGCCGGAAGAGAGATTTGTTCTCGATATTTTGATCACCAACGTACTGCTTCTCGCCAGAGTTCGCGCGTCCAGATGAACTCGACCAGTGGTCGTCCCGCGCCCTCGAACTTGCAGCGGATGCGCCGACGCTTCAAGGAAGCCGCGGAGCCGCCCTTGTCGCCCTGGGGCGCTTCGACGAAGGCAAGGCGCTACTAGCGGACTTCTTGAAAAATGAACTCAGCGTCGCATACGCCTTTCTGACACTCGCCTTTTTGACGCTCGCTGAAACAGGACTTGGCGACGCCGAAGCGGCCCGCGTCTCGCTCAAATTGACGCGTGATCATTTTTCCCAACTTCCGCCGGAAATATTGCTTGAAGCGAGATGGCGCGCCTTGCTTGAAAGAGCCGAAGCGGCCGTGGCCCCCTGAAACGGCGGCATGCGAGCTCTCGACCGCATTTGCTACTTCGCCTCCTCCTCCGGGCGATATTCGAGAATGTCGCCCGGCTGGCAGTCCAGTATTTCGCAGATTTTTTCCAGCGTATCGAAGCGAACGCCCTTCACCTTGCCTGATTTGAGCAGGCTTACATTCTGTTCGGCGATCCCGATATGCGCTGCAAGATCGCGCGAGCGCATCTTGCGCTTGGCGAGCATCACATCGAGATTGACGATGATTGGCATGGGCTCACACGAACTGCGCGTTCTCGGCGGCAATCTCGGCGGCGGTGCGAAACACGACGCTCAGCGCGAGAATGAATCCGAAAAACATGAAATGAAGCAGATCAAGCGGGTGAAACCATTGATGCAGCGGCTCCATTCTCAGGAGCTCGATTGAAATCAGCGAGGCGCCAAGGGGACGCGCCACAAGATCGGCCACCCAGGAGGCGACCCCGGCCATGGCGACATCGCGCAAACGCCCGGCGGCCTCGATCGTGAAGACCTGGCCATCGAGATAGATGCGCGCGAGGCGCCATATGTAAAAGACCAGTCTTGCCGAGACCGACCAGCTGGCGAGCGCCACCGCGAAAGCGACATAATAACGGACGTCCGTCACGGTCGCCGGATCAAGCCCGAAAAGCCTGTTCAGCCTGCCAAGGAACCCCGCGCGGTCTATGTAGATCCAGGAAACCAGCCCAAGCGTCCAAAAGCACCAGACCAGCGCAACGATTCAAATCGCGTGACAGGCCCACCGCAGCTTCTTGTTCAGGGCGACCACATGCGCCAGCTGCGCCGGGCCATCGGCCCCGGAACTGTCGATGATAGCCATCTCGTTCTCCTGTCACGTTTTTTGGCGTCGACCAGATCGAAGAAACCATATTCACGCATTACACGATCCAAGGGGCTCCGCGCGAGAGCCGCGCGATGAAACCCGGAAAACTCCAGAAAGGTGTGACCTGAATTCCCTTTCAACGATTTGGTTGACGCGAATCTTTTTTAATGTAAAACGTTAAATTATTCATTTAGAACATTAGCCTACTCTCAAGGCTTCCGTTGCGCGGCCCGAGCCTCCAGCTTGGGCCCGGCTACCTCGGGGCGACGACCGTGAAGAATGCTATCGTGATCTCAAGCCTCCCCAGCGACGTCGCGCTCTTCGGATGCCTGAGCTTCCTCGATGAATTGACGAAACAAGTAGAATCCTGCAATCCGCGATAGCACCAGAGGCGCAGCAAAACATGCAAAGCAGCAGGTCTCGGAAGACAGCAACCCTGGCGGAAGATTACGTCGCCGATGCGCCTCCCCTTCGGTTGAACAACGGTGTTAAAAACGCCACTCGGAACGCGCCGGCAATGATCGAAGATCGCAAAAAGGCGAAAACCGTCACGCGAGAAGACATCGCCAGCGCGATCAGCGATACCCTTGAAAGCCTCTCCCGCAGGCGCGCCAAAGCTTTGGTCGACAGCGTTATCGAAGAAATCTGCAACGCGATCGAAAGCGGAGAAAACGTCAAGCTGCACGGGTTCGGCAATTTCGTCCTGCGCGACAAGGGCAAGCGGACAGGACGCAATCCTCGCACAATGGCCCCCGTTCCGATAACGGAACGACGGATTGTCTCCTTCAAAGCCTCCCCGCTGCTCAAGACAAAGGTTAATCGCGAATAGGCTAGCTGGATCCCCATCGGCGCGCGGGCGGCGCAATGGCAGGCGAGGAGCGATGACAGAAGAGGCCCCTTGAGGTAACAATGGCCGGAAACGTTGCCGCCATGCATTTGGCGCCGCCCACAGAGCCTTAATGCGCAGTTTTTTTTCCCTGTTTCTCCTGCTCTCGCTTTCCGCCTGCAACGGGGCGTCGATCTCGACGCAATGGAAGCTGCGAAATTTCAACATCGCGAAAGCGGATCTGGCGCAGACCCGTTTCGCGCTCGCCGGCCCCTCATGGACCGCCGCGACGCCCGAGAGCGCCATTATCGAATTGCGCTATTGGCGCGATGGCGACGATGAAACCAAAGCGAAAAGCCTCGCCCTGCATCTGCAAAAGGCCGCGCATGGCTCCGACAAGGACGCCCTTTTGCGAGCAGGGGGCTCGTCCTCCTTAGCTGTGATGGAGCTTTCGCCAGCAAGCCTCGCTGCGGCGCGCGCGGCGCAAGAGGAATCGGCGCGACTTAGAGCCGAAGGCGCAAAGACGCGCGGGAGGATTCATCTCGCCGGAGCTGTTGCCTGCCGCCGCGCGGAAATCCCCCCGGGCCCTATCCCCATCGAGCTGTTCATTCATGCGGATGACGAGACCGGCTGGCTGCCCTTCCATGAGCATTTCGACGCGCGCGGCGCCGTCAAGGACGAAGCGGAACTGAACGGGATGCTGCCGCCGTGCCCTGACAGAGCAAAGGCCGGCTAAGGAAAACAGGGCTCGGTCCTGAGGCGGCTACCCGCCCGATTGTGGCGCCTCTGCAACAGTTCAAGCCAAAAAATGCTGCAAATAGACATAGTTGATACATATGGGATACCGCAGGCGCTTAAGGCGCCTTAGGGTTCCTGGAATTTATCGGCGAAAGGCCAAGCGCCATGTATTGGGGTTACAACTGGTCATGGGGATTGCCTCTCCTCGTGCTGACCGTGGTCTTCCATGTCAGCATGTTCGTACTGATGGAAAAGGCGCTTCTGTCCCCGACGAACGGCGTCCGACGCCTCCGTCGTCTGGCGCGGTTCATAATCCCCATCGCGCTTGTTGAACTCGGCGCCGCGACGCTACACGGCGTCGAGGCTGTCGCCTGGGCAGCGCTTTATGTCTGGGTGGGCGCGATGTCGGACCCCTCCACCGCAATATTGTACTCCTTGAGCGCGATCACCAGCTACGGGCATTCCGAAGTGTTTCTGCAAGATCGCTGGAAACTGCTCGGCGCCATAGAGGCAATGGACGGTCTCATTCTGTTTGGCCTGACGACGGCTTTTCTTTTCGCGGCAATTGAACGCGTGCGAAGTTCGCCGCAGGCCTCCAGAGGCGCGTGAGACCGACCCGAGAATTCATGCGGTGTGTAACAGAGAGTGATGAGCATGCAGTTCAAACGAGTGACGAAACCGGGCTTCTTCGCGGCGGCGACCTGCCTTCTGCTTTTGTCCGCATGCTCCACGCTGGATCGCCGTGTCGCGGTTCCCTTGGCCGAGCGGCGCGAAGCTGTGGTCCTCGGACTTCCCAACGCGCGCTTTTTCGTGGATGAACCTGCGGCGATGGCCGCGGAACAACAGCGAGCGCTGCTTCGCGAAGCGCACAGCCTCGGCGTCGAAAAAGGCGGCACGCTGCCGACAGCCAATCTTCTGGCGCTGTCGGGCGGCGGCGACAATGGAGCCTTTGGCGCCGGGCTGCTGGTCGGCTGGACGGCGCATGGCGATCGGCCCAAGTTCAAACTCGTGACGGGCGTGAGCACGGGCGCCTTGATCGCGCCTTTCGCCTTCCTCGGCTCCGAATATGACCAACCCCTGACCGACGTCTACACCAACATCAATCCGGGCAAAGTCTTCGAGAAGAGATTCACGATCTACGCCGCCGTCGCCCAAGACGCGCTGTCGGACACCAGCCCGCTTTATCAAACCATCTCGCATTATATCGACAAATCCGTCATCGCGCGGATCGGGGCCGAATATGAAAAAGGCCGCCTGCTGCTTATCCAGACAACCGATCTCGACGCGGGACGGCCCGTCCTCTGGAACATTGGCGCGATCGCCGCGAGCCGCGACCCGCGCGCGCTCGATCTCATCCGGCATATCATGCTCGCGTCCGCCTCGATCCCGGCGGCGTTCCCGCCGGTCATGTTCGACGTGGAAGCCAATGGCGTCCCCTATCAGGAAATGCATGTGGATGGCGGCGCGGTCAGCCAGGCCTTTCTGGTGCCGCCCTCCCTCAACGCGCGCGCCGCGCTCGACAAGACCGGATATCGCAGAAACGTCGCCGCCTATATCATCCGCAATTCGCGCCTGACGACGGAATGGAGCGACGTCGAGCGGAGCACCCTGACCATCGCCGGCAAGGCCGTGTCGACGCTCATCAACTACAATGGCGTCGGCGACCTCTACCGGATGTATATGGTCACGAACCGCGCCAAGGCGTCATTCAACCTCGCCTTCGTCGGAGAGGATTTCCAGGCGCCGCATCCCACAGAATTCGATCCCGAGTTCATGCGCACGCTTTATCACTTCGCCTATAACAAGGCCGCGAAGGGATACCCCTGGGAACACGCGCCGCCGGGCTTTCAGAAGTAGGGGCGCGGACAACGACGCCAAAGCAGGGCGCGGAAAGTGTCAGAGCCAATAGATCCCGAATAAAACGCTCAACACGGTCAGGGGCGCGCCGACCTTGAAATAGGCCCAGAAACCGATGGAGACGCCCTCCGCTTCGGCCCGTTGCGCGACGATGAGGTTAGCCACCGATCCAACCAGCGTGAAATTGCCCGCCAGCGTGGAGGCCATGGCCACAATCAGCCAGGTGTGCTGTGGATTGGCTGACGCGGCGACCAACGGCTTCAGCACCAGAACCGCAGGGACATTGCTCACCAAATTCGACAAAGCCGCCGTCGCCAGCGACAGGGCGCCGGCGTGGTCGAGATCCAGACCGCTCACAAGCCGGATCGTGTCGGGAGAAAGAACGCTGGCCTCAAAGCCCGCGACGACAATGAACAATCCCACGAACATCAGCAGCAGCGGCCAATCAATCTCTCGGTATACCTTCTCGGCTTTGATCGAGCGGGTGAACAAGAGCAGCGCGCCCCCTACAATCGCCACCTTGGCGACTGATTGCCCCGCGAAGAACAGGACCATCATGGCGGCAGTCACGAACACGGACCTGAAGACCAGAAAGCGATGGACTCTGGTGGGGCGCATCGGGAGTTCGGGAAGGCGCTCGGTTGTCAGAAATTCGCGCCGATAGATGAGGAAGATGAGCAGCGCGGTCAGCAGCATTCCCATTGCGGCAACAGGCCAGAGCGCCGCGGCGAAAGCGTCATAGGGGATTTGCGAGAAGCCGCCGATGATCATGTTTTGCGGATTGCCCGTGATCGTCGCCGTGCTTCCCGCGTTGGAAGCCATCGCAATCGCCAGCAAATAGGGAACCGGGTCGCGCTTGAGCCGCCTGACGAAATCAAGAACAAGCGGCGTCATGACAAGGCACACCGTATCGTTGACCAGGAACGCGGAGAACGACCCCGCAATGAGCACGATGGCGATCAGCAAGACTAATGGGTGACGGGCGCGCATCACAACCCAGTTGCTTACAAGCTGAAAGAAGCCCGAGAGACGCAGGTTCGCGACGACGATCATCATGCCGAGCAATAGCGTGATCGTTCCAAAATCGATGGCGCGATAGGCCTGATCGAGCGAGATCGCGCCCACGCCGACCATCAGACTTGCGCCAAGCAGCGCCGCGCCTGCCCTGTCGAGCTGATAGCCGGGCAGTTTGCCGATCGCCATGACGAGATAGGTCACCCCGAAAATGGCGACGGCGGCCAGTTTCGTTCCACTGTCCCAAGTCGTCAGTCCCGACAGAAAACCCCTGTCGAAACTCTGCGGCAAACGGCTGACCGCTGAAACGAGCATCGCAACTAGCGTGACGACCACCGCCGACGCGACCGCGATGGCCGTGACGATGCCGACAGCCACGACAGCGACAGCGAAGCCGCTCCGATGGTGCGGTTTGCTCCGTGAGGCGCGGGAAGTCGTGCTGTCTCTTTCCATTTGATCGCGGGGCGCCGGGTTTGGTGACTCGAAATTCCTTCGGTTTGACGCGATCGCCCTCTTTCATCGCGGCGGCGCGCGCGACGGGGAAATTTGTAGGGAATTTTCGTATTTCCAAGACTAGCTGTAATGCCATATGACCAAGCTGGGAAACGCGGCGCTTCGCCTTGATTGTCTCAATCACGCATTTAACGCTGCTTGCGACGGTCTTGCGCAACGGGGCGCAAGACGCAATATCGAGCTGATATCTGGCCGGTCTGGAGACGCCATGCCAATCTACGCCTATGCCTGCGCCGATTGCGCGCATGAATTCGAAACGCTCGTTCGCTCGGATGAGACACCCGCCTGCCCCGCCTGCGGAAGCGCGCGTCTGGAGCGCCAGCTTTCCCTGATCGCCAAGCCCGCTGCCGGCGGGCCGTCCGCCGCTGGCGAAGCCGCCTGTCCCGCAATGAGCGGCGGAACGCCCTGCGGCTCCGGCTGTCCGGCGCTTGGCGGCATGACGTGAGCTTGACTGCTGGGCCCGGCGCCAGGGACACAATCCCGGGATTTTCGGCGGAAGCGGGGCCTGCAAGATTGACTTGCGCCTGAATCGTGAGAAATTCTGACCGCGTTTGGCCCGCTCCGACTGGAGATTCGGGCTCAAACGCGCTATGCATCCGCTTTGGCCAATATGGTTTGGCCCCGTTTCGAGGAGAACATCCATTCGCCGTCCAATGAAGAGCACTGCGGCCCCGACGAAGGAAGGCCCCAGAATAAACAAGGAGATTCGCGCGCGCGAGGTGCGCCTGATCGATTCCGAAGGCAAAAATCACGGCGTCGTTCCATTTGTTGACGCGCTGGAGCTTGCCGATACGGCCGGGCTGGATCTCGTGGAGATCGATCCCAATTCCGAGCCGCCGGTCTGCAAAATTCTGGATTACGGTCGCTTCCGGTTCCTTGAGCAAAAACGCGCCGCTGAGACCCGCAAGAAGCAGAAGATCGTCGAAGTCAAGGAAATCAAGCTGCGTCCGGGCATCGACGACCATGATTACGACACCAAGATGAAAGCCGCTCGCCGCTTCTTCGAGGAGGGCGACAAGGTCAAGATCACCTTGCGTTTCCGCGGCCGCGAGATTGCGCACCAGGACATCGGCTACCGCTTGATGACCAGGGTCAAGGCGGAGACGGCCACGATAGCCAAAGTTGAACTGGAGCCTTCGATGGAAGGCCGGCAAATGATCATGGTGCTGTCGCCGCGCTAAGCCGCGGCTCACTTTTTTCTGGCGCCGAATTTTCCCGGCGCTCTCATTCCTGGTTGTCGCGAATCATGTCGAACCGTTGGTCCCCCATGCCTTACTGGCGGCGCGCCGCGGTTATGGCCTCGTTATTCGCGCTGCTTCCGCCCCACCCCGCCAGCGCCCAGTTCGCCCTGCCGGGAGCTGTCGCGCCAGCGGAGGAAGGCTCCGTCGCCGTTGGCGAACAAAGGCCGTCCGCCGCCAAGCCCGCGAAAAAGAAGCGCCCGAGAACTCCCGGCGAGGACGGTGCGGCTGGTCCCGCGATCGCGCCAAAGACGCCGACCGAAGAAAGCGCCATCGGCAAGCCGCTCTTTCTGGACGGCGCGCGCAGCGTCATCGAACTGCAGCGATCAGGCGGCGATTTTCAGGTCGCCAAACTCGCGCTGACCGGCGACCGCATTTCGCGCTCGGGCGAGGTCTGCCGCGTCGAAGTCGCAGGAATGCCGCTCAAGCTGACGCAGCGCGACAACAACTCGGGCCTGCGCCACTATCAGGTCGACTTTCCGGCCTGCCCTTTCAGTTTCGACATTCTGGATGGCGCCATTCTGGTCGCCGCTCAGAACGGCGCCTGCGAGCTCAAGGCAGCCGATTGCCGCGCCGATCCGAGCGGGCTTTGGGGCGTGGGCGGGGGCGAACTGACCGACCCGAAGCGCGCCGCCGAGATGTTGAACCAGCGCGCGCGCACTGAAAAGACTGTTCGCGCCAATTTCCAGGCGCTTTACGCCAAGAACAAGAAAGACAAGATCGTGCGCAAGATCCTTGTGCGCGCGCAGGCGGGCTTTTCTTCGCTTCGCGAGGAAATCTGCCGCTCTTACGCACAGGAGTCGGATTTCGGCTATTGCGCGCTGCGTGTGACCGAGGCGCGTGCGCTCACTCTCGGCACGCAACTCGCGAAAGGCGTCAAGCTGCCCGCGAATGTCGCCGAAGAGGAGGAAGCCGCTCCGCCGCGCAAAGGCGCCAAAGGCAAGAAGTAAGGACGAGCGCGGCTCGGCTCACCCGCCCTTGCGCGTAATTACGTTTCCGGCGCGATTCGCTCGACACAGCTTAACGTCCCTTTAGATCGTTTTGGAGCATCCTCGCGTTTTCTCCGAATATTTGGAGGCGTCGATGGCTCGCTTTATCCTTTGGCTCATGTTTTCGTGGCGTGGCCGCATTAGTAAAACAACCTTCATCCTCGCTATCCTGGCGCTCATCACACTCAAGAACATGGCGTTGGACCTTGGGGCCAAACCTTCAGCGCCAGCGGCGATTTGCTTCCTAATCGGGATTTGGGCGGTTTTCGCGCTTTGCGCCAAGCGCTTGCATGATCTTGGCTGGAGCGTCTGGTGGTTGCTGCTCTATGCGCCGGCCCTCGGCTCAATATTCGGCCTGTTGCCCCAGAACATCGAAGTCAGCGGCCTGGTCGGCTACGCCGAACTGGGCATTTTCATTGTCGCTCCAACGGCGTTGTTTATCCTTCTAGCGCTGAAAAAGGGAGATGAGGCCGCGAACGCCCATGGAGTGAGAACCTCGCCGCCCCCTGAATTGCAGGCTCTTGGCCGCAAGCGGGCTCCCGTCGCCACGACCAGCATTCCTCAGCCGGCGCCGGTGACGGTGTTCAACGGCGCTCCGCGAAAGGTTTTTGGCCGCCGCGGCGCCAATTAAGGCTCTCCTCTCACCCGCCCTTGCGCGTCAGCAGCCCTTTGGCCGGGTCGTATGCTCGGATCGCCGCAATCAGAAAAACGCTCGTGTAAGCCAGCACCGCCGCCGCAGAATCCCATGCGATCTTTTGATAGAAGGCGAAGCGGATCAGCTCCACCGCATGGGTGAAGGGATTTATCGCACAAGCGTAGTAGAGCCACGGGCTCAACTCCTTGACGCGCCACAATGGATAAAGCGCGGAGGAGGCGAAGAACATCGGGAAGATGACGAAGTTCATCACGCCAGCGAAATTTTCGAGCTGCTTGATCAGCGAGGACAGCAGCATGCCAAGCGCGCCAAGCATCAGCCCCGCGAGCGCCAGCGCTGGCAGCACCGTGAGATAGCCCCATTTCGTCGGCGGCTCGATCTCCCAGAAATAAGCGATCAGCAGATAGGCGTAGACCTGCAGGATCGACACGGCGACGCCCGCGAAAAGCTTGGCGCCAAGCAAGAACCAGCGCGGGAACGGCGAAATGAGCAGCGTGCGCATGCTCCCCATCTCGCGGTCATAGACCATGGACAGCGACGACTGCATGCCGTTGAAGAGCTGGATCATCGCCATCAGGCCGGGCGTGATGTAGACCTCATAGAGCACATAGGTCTCGTAGGGTGGGATGATCGAAATGCCGAGCACCGAGCGAAAGCCCGCCGCGAAGATGAACAGCCACACCAGAGGGCGCACCAGCGCCGAGACGAAACGCTCGCGCTGATGCAGAAAGCGTAGCGCCTCGCGCCACACCACGCCGCCAAGGCAGATGGCGTATTGGCGAAAGGCGAGGGGGTGCGCGCACTCGCTCTCCCCGTTTGCGGGGAGAGGGGTGGAGTCAGGGGCCGGGACGGTTGTCATCGCGTCGCTCCCCCTGTCAGCCGCTCGAAAGCCTCGCCGATATTCTTTGCGCCCTGCGCGCTCACGATCCCGGCGGCGGCGCCGCTCGCCAGCATCTTGCCCTGATGCAGCACGACGACCTGATCGCCGTCATCAATCTCGTCGATGAGATGCGTCGTCCACAGCACGCCGAGCCCCTGCGTGCGCACGAGATCGCGCACATGCGCCAGAATATCCGCGCGCGCCTTGATGTCGAGGCCGACGGTCGGCTCGTCCAGCAGCAGCAAGCGCGGCCCATGCAATAGCGCACGCGCGATTTCGACGCGCCGCATCTGCCCGCCGGAGAGATCGCGCGCCTTGTCATTGGCGCGCTCGGCGAGTCCGGCCCGCGCCAGAGCCGCTTGCGCCAGACGCCTGCCCTCGACCGGGCCAATGCCATGCAATGCCGCGTGATAGAGCAGGTTTTGCATCACGCTCAATTCGAGATCGAGCGTGCGCGCCTGAAACACCACGCCGAGCCTTCGCAACGCCTCGCCGGGCTGACGCGCTATGTCGAAACCGAATATCTCGACGCTGCCGCCGCGCGCCGCGAAGAGCCCGGTCACGAGCGAAAACAGCGTGCTCTTGCCCGCGCCATTTAGGCCAAGCAGTGCGGCGAAGCTGCCGCGCGCGACGTTGAAGCTCACGTCGTCGAGCGCCTTGCGCGCGCCATAGGCATGCGAGAGATTTTTGACCGCCAGCGCCGGCGCCTCTTCCCTCATTTCGGCGCCACCACGACGCCCCAGGGGAAGGCTCCGACCGGGATCGATTTCACCACCTTGAGGCTGGCGACGTCGATCACCGACACGTCATTGGAGACGCCATTGGCGGTGAGCAGATATTTTTCATCCGGCGTGAAGGCGAGATGCCATACCCGCTGGCCGACGAGCAGATATTTTTCTATTTTTTTCGTCTCGGCGTCGATGACAGCGACGCGGTTCGCAGGCCCGAGCGCGACGAATGCGCGCTTGCCGTCCCTCGTGAAGGAAATTCCGATCGGCTGGATCGCTTCCTTGGAAAGGCCTGGAATCTCGAAGGCGATCTTCTGTTTCAATTCATGCTTCGCGGGGTCGATCACCGCGATGGTTCCGCCGACTTCCGACGACACCCAAAGCTCGGAGCCGTCCGCCTTGAACTGCGCGAAGCGCGGGCGCGCGTCGACAAGAATATTGGCGATGATCTGCTTCGTGCCGGTGTCGATCAGATGCGCCATGTTCGTCGTTTCCGACGTATTGACGAGTATCTTGCCGTCGGGACTGACGGCCATTCCCTCGGGCTCGACGCCGACCGGCACGTCGCCGATCTGGCGTTTCGTCTGCGCATCGATCATGGTGACGAGATTGTCGTTCTCATTGGAGACATAGATCGTCTTGCCGTCGGGGCTGAGCGCCATGAGTTCGGGGTCGGGACCAGAGGGCAGCTTGCCGGTGATCTCCAGCGTCTTTGTGTTGAGGACTTGAATTGAATCATCATCCCCGGCGCAAATGAACAGTTCCGAACCGTCCCTGGTGAGTTCGACGCCGCGTGGACGCCGCCCGACCTTGATCGTCTTCACCGCCTCCAATTTGTCGGTGTCGATGATGGTGATGCTGTTGCCTTTCTCATTGCTCACATAGGCGAGATAGGCGTTGGCGGGCGCGGCGGCGGCGATTAACGCCGCGACGCTGAATAGCGGCAGGAATTTTCTCTTCGTCATTGCAGCCTGCATTTTGTTTCCGGCCGGTCGGGGCCAAGTGTGTCGAGTTCGCTCACCTGATGCAGGAAGCCTTCTTGCGGCGACACGGACGCCACCATGCGTCCGTCCGAAAGCAGGATCGGCTGGCGCAGCTGCTGATTCCAGTTGCGCAGACTCAGGCGCACGCCCTTGAAGGCGGCGATGGAAAAATCCGGTCCGGTCAGATAACCGCGCAGCTTTTCAGGATCGTTGGAGTTCACGCGCGTCGCCGCTTCGCCGATCATGCGCATCGCCAGCCAGGCATTGTTGTCGCGTGCGTTCATGGTGCGGCGGAACGTCTGCATGAAGCGGTTCTGCAATTGCTGCGCGCCCCATTGCTCATGCGCGCTGTCCCAGCTTGTCGGAACGAGACCCGCCGAGCCAGCCACCGGCCGCGCGTCCCAATTGCGATAGGGCAGATAGCCAGCGAAGACTTCGCTCTCGTCCGCCGCGATCAATACGTCATGGGCGGGCGCGCCTTGCGTGAGCACTGGCATCTGCCGCTGCGTCTGCACGGAGCCGGAATCGGTGCGCCTTCCGCCGCCCGTATCCTCAAAGACGCGCTCCTCGACGATCTTGCCGCCGAATTTTTTCGCCGCGTTGCGATAGGCCTGCGCCAAAAGCTCATCCGCCGGATGCGAGCCCTTGATCAGCAGCCAGTGGCTCCATTTCTTCCAGATCAGATATTGCGCGAGGCCATCCGCAAGCATGGCGCGCGAGGGCGCGACATGAATCACATTGGCGCGGCAATTTTCCTCGCGCAGATTTTCGTCCGGCGCGGACGCGTTGAGAAGCAGCGCGCCCTTCGCCCTGGCGTGGTCGGCGGCGGCGAGCAGGCGCGGCCCGTCCAGGTCGGCGATGACGAGGCGTACGCCCTGATCGGCCAGCCGTTCGACGGCCGCGCCAGCGTCCTCGCCCTCTTCCAGCCGCGCGTCGACGGTCTCGAAGCTTTGGCCGGTGAATTTGCCAGTGGTGTTATTGTCGGCCGCGCCCAACAAGGCGCCAGCCAGCGCATCGTCGGCGGCGGGAATGTCGAGAATCGAGATCGTTTCGCGCGAATGGGTTTGCCTCAGCACGCCGACCTTGACGGCCAGCGGTTCTGCCGCTTGGGCCGCGCTGGCCAGGAAAAGGCCCAGAAAAAGCATGGCGGGAAATTTGCGCATGCTCCTTCATGCCGACTTCGGGGGCCCGGATCAACGGGATTATTTTGAGACTCGTCTCGCCAGCGCAGGCGGTGGCGCGCTCGTCAGGTGAACAAACGACGCCGGCTGCGCTTCGGCGCCGTTCTTGAAGAAATTCAGAAGAACGAGCCCAAAATCGCGCCGGCGACAGCGAAGGCGACGGTGCTGGCTATGAGCCCGGGAAAACCAAGCACGGCTCCGCCGAGAATGGCGCCGATCACCGCGCCCGTCCCGCCGAACATCAGGATTTTCTGAGAAAGCTGGCCTTCGCTCAAATTTGTGCTCATGGACAATCTCCTTTTTGCGTTTCCTCCACGTTCCGCCGTGTCTCCGGGGCGAGCCCCGCGCCGATGGATTCGTGTAGCCACCGCCCCGGCTCTTGTTTTTGGCGCGCACAAAGCCTCAACGCTTCGCAATGGAGAAAGTTACGCCGAATGCGACCGATCGACCTGCGCCAAACTGTCGCGATCTCAACGCGGAACTGCACTAAAATGTGAGCTTGGCGCCGCCGAAGAATCCAACTGGAGGGCCGACCGAAACCTGCCTTGGATCGGCGAATGAAAGGAAGGGAATCTGCGTCGTGTTGAAGAAGGCTCCAAAGCTCCTCACCCGCGTGTCGCCGGCATTCTCGATCAGGCCGTAAAGCTGGAAGTTCTTTGTAATCTGATAGGAGCTGCGCAGATTGACGGTGGCGTATGAAGGCAGCGTGCCAAAGGCGTTGATCTCGTCGCCGCGCACCCAGTTTCCGGCCGAGAACACGACGTCCGCGCCGATTTTCCACTCGTTCGTCAGCGCGTAGTCGAAGCCCGCCTTTAGCCGATGCTTCGGCACGGCGGTCATGTGCGCGCCGGGCGTGACCAGGATCGAGCTGGCGCCCATCGCCGCCGCGAGTGGATTATAGGGAGAGCCAAGTTCAATCAGCGAACGAAATGTGGCGTCGGTGAGCGTATAATTAATGTAGGTGGAGAGCCTCTGGTCCGTGTAGCGCCATTGCGTCTCGACGCCCTGACGCTGCGTGGTGCCGGCGTTGGTGAAATAGCCAAGGCCCGTGACCGTGCTTGGCACGCTGAGAATGTCGTTGAAGCTGAGCGTGCGGAACACCCCCGCCGACCAGGTCAGCCGTCCCGGCAGCATCTCCTTCGCTGCTTGAGGAAGATATTGCGCCAGCGCCGTGTTTCCGCGCAACCCGCTCTCGATGGTTTGCGACACGACTTGCTTCAACGGCGGATCGGAAACCAGAAAATTGTCGATGAGGCAGGGCTGGTTCGGATTGGCGCAGCCAAGCTCCAGGGGCGTCGGCGCGCGATTGGCCTCCGAATAGCTGGCGTAGGCGGCGATTTCCGGCGTGATCTTGTAGGTAAGGCCCGCCATGGGATTTACGCGCGTATATTTGGCGTTTCCGTTCAGCGATGTCCCGTTGAGATCGTAAAGCGCGATGGATGCGTAATTATATCGCGCGCCGGCGGTGACGGTGAGCTGATCAGTGAGATCGAGCGCGTCGAGCGCGTAGACGCCAAGATAGCTGTTCGAGGCGTTCAGCTTGACGGTGGTCACGTCGCTCGCGGGTTCATTGATCACGACGCCAAGACCCGCGACGGTGAGATCGTAGGGATTGAGGACGCCGAGCTGTTCATTGGCGTTAAAATTCGTCCAGCCGTGGTCGAAGCTCACGCCGAAAGTGAACTTGTTCGGCCGCTCCATGATCTTGTCGCTGTTCTCCACCTGCGCCGTCCCGCCAAGAGTGCGCGAGCGCGTCCAGGTGCGGTCGGTGACGGCGAGCGGAACGCTGGGGCCGAAAGCGTCGGGAAGCCCGGTGACATTGCCGCCGCCGTCGCAAAGCGTCGCGCCGCCACAGGAAGCAAAATCCGTCGTGTTGCCGTCGACATGCGCCTGATCGAAGGCGCGGTAGTGAATATCCGTCAGTATCTTCCAGTTCGGCGCCGGCGTGAATGTCGCGTTGACGCCATATTGCGACAGCGTGTTCTTCGAGGTCTGCGGCGTGGTGTAGACGGAGCTGGGGTCGATATTGACGAGATCCGCCGGCGCGGGGCCGGAGGCGCCAAAGCGATTCTGCGCGAGGTTCAGCGTGAAATGGACCTCCGCCCTGTCGCCACGATAGCCGACATCGCCGTAAAGACGCTCTATCTGCGATCCCGAGAATTTCCGGTAGCCATTGTCGCCCGCCGCTTCAATCGCGAGATAGGAGGCGAAGTCGCCCGCCTGCACGCCATATTGCATCGTGCTTTGCCGGCGCGCGAAGGAGCCGCCGCGCCCGTCGAGTTCGAAGCCCTGATAGGTGAAGCCGTTTTTCATGTCGAGCACGACGGCGCCGCCAATGGCGTTGAGGCCAAAGAGCGGATTGCCGGTGACAATGGCGGTGCGGTCGATGGCGACGCTCGGAATCAAATCCCAATTGACTGTATCGCCCCAGGCCTCGTTGATGCGCACGCCGTTCTGATAGACGGCGAGCCCGATCGGCGTTCCGCTGACCGGAGACGCGACAAAGCCGCGATAATCCACCTCCGGAGAAAAGGGATTGCCGCTGACGTCGTTGATGGAGACGCCCGGCGCGACGCGTTCCAGCGCCCTTGCGGCGTCGAACTGCTTCGTGTCGGCGATTTCCTGCGCGGTGATCACATGCACCGCGGCGGGCGCGGCGATGAGCGCCGGGGCGGGCTGGATGGGCGGCGCGGGAGCGGCGACCGGGTTCGCCGCCACGGGCGTCGGAGCCGTAGACGCGGGCTCCGGCGCGCGGCGGGGGGGTGACGAGCGCAGGGGCGATCCGACGTCAATGTCGGGCAAGGCCTCCTGGGCCCCGGCGGCGGCGGGCGCAAGCAAGGAGCATGCGAGCAAAGCGCAATGCACGACTGAATTATTCTTCCTGGTCATAGCAGCCCAAATCGTCTCAAAAGGCTCGGGGCTCCATTGCGACGCCCCGCGATCCCGCCCGCACCGGGCGTGAGCCAGAGGTTTAAGCGACGCCCCCTCTCGCCGCCACCCCTTCGGCGCTTTCCGCCGGCAAATTCAGCTCCGGACTTTCGGGATTTTTTGCCAAACTCCCGCTATCGTCGGCCACTGCGGGAGCCATTGGCAGCCGCGCTTCAAGTTCCGCCCCTCCGGGCGCCAGATCGCGCAGCGCGACCCGCCCGCCGAGCGCGGCGAGACGCTCGCTCATTCCGCGCAATCCAAGTCCTTCCCGCCATCCGGCCGCAAGCCCCCGGCCGTCGTCCCTAACGCGAATGCAAAGCTCGGACGGCTCGGACCGGGCGACGCTAACGCCAATATGACGTGCGCCGGAGTGGCGAAAGGCGTTGGTCAGCCCTTCTTGCACGATGCGGAAGCCGGCCAGCGCGGTTTTCTCGTCGATCTCGCAAGCCGCGACGTCCAGTCCGATCGTCACCTCGGGATGGTTGTCACGCCAGCCATCCGCCAGCGCCTCAAGCGCCCCGGCAAGGCCCATTTCCTCCAGCGCGGCGGGGCGCAGCCGGGCGAGAATGCGGCGGTTGACCTGCTGCAGGGACGCGATCTGGGCGTCGATTTTCGCGCAATCCTCCTCCAGCGCGGCGGCTGCTCCCTTGCGCCGAAGCGCCCCGACACCCGCGCGAATCGCAAACAGAAAAGGACCAATCTCGTCATGCAGGTCGCGGGCGATGTCGCGCCGCTCGTCTTCCTGCACGGATATCATCCGGCGCAACAGCAGATGGTTTTCCTCGTCCAGCCGTTCGAGCGTCGCCGCGAGCGCATTGATCCTGTCTGCGATGACAATAAATTCCGGCGAGCCTCCCGGCGCGACGCGCACGGAGTGATCTCCTTCCTCGATCCGCGCCAATCCTTCAGCCAGCGCCGACACGGGCGCCAGCGTGCGCGTCACCGCAACGAAGACAAGGGCGAAAGCCGCAAGCGCGACAAGCGCCCCGCCCAGCGCCAGCGCGACGATCTCCTCCCATATCTCGGCGATTTCATCTGCGGGATTCGCGACGATCAGCAGCGCGCCCCTTAGACGGCCCGTCGTTTCGACGCGCGTGACGCTGGCGCGAGGCAACGCAAGCGCCGCGAACCAGGCCGGGGCGCGCCCGTTATTCGGGGCTGCCGGCGGCGGTTCAGCGCCCTCGAGGAAAATGCGCAGATGGCGAAATTTCTGCGCCTCCGCCAGCAGGCGAACCAGTTCGGCCTGCGGATCAGGCGATGTCTCGGCGCGGGCAAGGTCGCTGGCGACAAAATCCTGCGCCAGTCTCGTCGCCGCCTCCGCCTCGGCGCGGATTCTGGCGCCAGCGTGCAGGGTCAGCAGAGCGACGCCTAGCGCAAGTCCCAGCGCCAGAATGGCGCCGAGCATGAGCGAGAGGCGCGAGCGCAAAGGCAGGCTTTCCAGCATCGGGACGTCCTTTTGGCGAGCGCCAGGACTTTACGTATGCGCGCGGGGCGGTCAATGTGCCCGCCTCAAGGCTGGAGGAGCAAGGCTCTATGCGCGTGCTGATCGTCGACGACCACCCGATCATCGTGGCGGGCTGCGCCGCCATGCTCGCCAATGAAGGCGATATCGAGGTCTTCGACGCCCGCGACGCCGAAGCCGGCTTCGCCGCCTTTGTCACGCACGGGCCGGACGCCGCCGTGATCGACATCGCCTTGCCCGGAGCCTCCGGCTTCGAACTGACGAGGCGCATCCTGCGCTTCGACCCTCAGGCGCGCATCGTCGTCTTCAGCATGAACGATGATCCGATCTTCGCGGCGCGCGCGATCGAGGCTGGAGCGAAGGGCTATGTCACAAAAAATGACGATCCCTATCTGCTGCTGCGCGCGCTGCGCGAGGTGATGGCGGGCGGGGTATTCCTCATGCCGCGGATCGCGAACCGCCTCGCGACTTCCGACAATGGCGCGGCCAATCCGCTCGACTCCCTCAGCGCGCGCGAACTGGAAATTCTGCACATGCTGGGGCGCGGCCTCGGCATGGCGGAAATCGCCGAGGCGACGCGCCTGTCCTATAAGACCATCGCCAATTCCTGCGCGCTCATGAAACGCAAGCTCGGCGCCCGCACCCCTGTGGAACTGGCGCGCATCGCGATGGAGCAGCGGCTCGTATGAACGCCGTTCGACACGAATATCTCGATGCGAGATTTACGTATAAACCATTAGGAAAGCAGCGGTTTCTATATGCCTGAAGCGCCCAGCCCCCTTCTCGCCGGCCGCAAGGTCGCGCTCGTGCATCCGGCCTGGCACAGCTGCGGCACCTACCGCGTCGTGCTGGGGCAGATCGCCGCCTATCGCGCGCTGGGCGCGGAGGTGTTCCCCATCGCCGTCAGCAGCGATCCGGGCTTTGCCCCGAACCGGCGCTGGATATGGCGCGGCTTTGTGGAGGCGACGCCGGAGCTTGACGCACAGCCGCGTTATTTTGGCGGCGCGCCTTTCCGCACGGTTCTTGGTCCGGACTTTCTCACGAACGTGCTCTGGCCCTATATTCATGGCGATCAGGCCGTCATCCGCTCTGGCCTTGCGGACCGCGCGCTGCTCTCGGCGGGCGTCGAAGACCGGGACTACGATCTCGTTCACTGCAATCATTTCTTTCTGATGCCGATCGCAAGACGGCTGGCGCGCGGACGCGCGAAGATCCTGCTCGACAGCCATGACCTGCAAGCGCGGCAGTTCGCGCTGATGAACGAACACATGCCGTGGCTGAGGCCCCGCGTGACCTATGACGCAATGCTGGCGCAGGAGCTCAATCTCATGCGCGATGCGGACCTCCTGATCCACCTCAATGCGCGGGAGGAGGCCGACTTTCGCGCGATGCTGCCGGAAAAATCCCACGCCCTCCTCTACCCCGCAGTGCCGGAGGCGCCGACGGGTCCGGGCGGCCCGGACATTGTGCTGGTCGCGAGCAATAATTCCGCCAATGTCGATAGCGTCATCTGGTTTCTGCGCGAAGTCGCGCCGCTGGCGCAGGATGTCGCCGTGAAAATCGCGGGCAATGTCGATGCTGGCGTCCGGTCCCGCGAACCCATGCTCTTCGAACGCCACAAGGACTGGTTTCTGGGACGCGTCGAAGATCCCGGGGCGATTTACGCCGGAGCGAGGCTCGCCTTGCTGCCGACGATCAGCGGCCACGGCCTGTCGATCAAGACGGTCGAGGCCATGGCCAGCGGCCTGCCACTGATCGCGACGACGCTGGCTTTTCGGGGAATGGGCGAGGAAGCGCTCGATCTGGCTGGCCTCGGTTGCGCCGACACGCCGCAACTCTTCGCCTCCAAGCTGCGCCAGGCCGCGCAATCGCCCGCGCCGACAGAGGCGGAGCGCCGGGCCAGCGCGATGCGCGCTTATTACGACGCGCATTTTTCAGCAACCGCCTATGAGCAAAATCTCGCCGAGTTGATCACGCCCCTGCTCGCTCGCGCGGCGTGACGACGCCTACCCCGGCAGGCCCAGCAAATCTTGAACGGCGTCAATGTCGGCTGGCTTTGTGAGATGGCGATCGAACCCGGCCTCCTGCGTGCGATGGCGATCCGCCAATTGCCCCCACCCGCTGAGCGCAACCAGCGTGAGCCTTGCGCCCTCCGGGGATTGACGAATGCGCCGCGCGGTTTCATAGCCGTCCATCCCGGCATGCCGAGGTCGAGAAAGACCAGCTGCGGCCTGAAAATCTGCGAGCGCGTCCAGTCCACCCGGACCACTATAGGCGACGCGGACATTCACGCCAAAAGTCTCCAGCAGCAAAGCCAGACTGTCGGCGACGTCCCGGTCGTCGTCGATGACCAATACGCGGCGCGCGGACGCCTCTTCAGGATGGACCTCTCCGTCGCTTCCCGCACTTCCTTCGGCTTGCAGGGCCAGCGGCAGGGTCACGGCAAAGCGGCTTCCCTTTCCTGGTCCGTCGCTCTGCGCTTCGATCTCCCCGCCGTGCAGCTGCACGAGACTGCGCGCGAGGGCGAGCCCGATGCCAAGGCCGCCCTGAGCGCGGCTGAGGTGACGATCCACTTGCGTGAAGAGATCAAACACGTGCGGCAGCATCTCCTCCGGCACGCCAACGCCATTGTCGCTTACGCTCAAAACAGCGTTGTCGCCCTGGCGCTCCGCCTTCAATCGAATGATCCCGCCAGTTTCCGTGTATTTCACCGCATTGTTGAGCAGGTTTGAGAAAACCTGCGTCAACCGCACGTGATCGGCGTCGAGCAACAAGGGGTCCGCGCAAAGCTCAACTTGCAATTCGTGAGTTTTGCGCGTCGAGGAGCGGCCGGCTGGCGTCTATCGCGTCGTGCAGGATGGCGGCGAGATCAATCCGCTGCTTTTTCATCGCGAACTTGCCGCTGGTGATCCGCGAGATTTCCATCAGGTCATCCACCAGCCGCACGAGATGTTTGGTCTGCCGCTCCATCATGGCCAGCAACGCGCGATCGCGTTTGCTGAACGGGGAGTTCTCGCCATCGGATTTTCGCAGAACATGCATGGCGTTGCTGATTGGCGCCAACGGATTGCGCAACTCATGCGCGAGAGTCGCAATGAACACGTCCTTCCGGCGGGCCGCCTCGCGAAGCGCCTCCTCGGCGCGCTTGCGTTCAGTGATTTCGCGCGCCGCCACCTGCACCGCCGGCTTTCCCTGCCAGTTTATCGGCCCGGTCGCGACCTCGACATCTACTGGCGTCCCATCCAGCTTTCTCCATCGGTAGTCGAGCAGAGGAGCGTCACGCTGCTCTTCGAGAGCAAGCCGAATCCTTTCGCGCACCAGATCGTGGTAGGCAGGTTCAACAATGTCAAACGGCGTGCGACCTATTATCTCGCTGACGTCGCGGGCGCCGAGAAGCCGCGCCGCCGCCTGATTGGCATAGACATAACGGCCATCCAGGCTGACGAGTATCGCGTCGGGATTAAGCTCCGCCAGCGCGCGAAAGCGCCCTTCACTTTCGCGCAGGGCTTCCTCGCTCTGTCTGCGCTCGGTGATGTCCTCGGTAAAGAGAACAATTCCGCCGATGGCGCCGTCGCCGCGACGCCAGGGGCGCACTTCCCATCGAACCCAATGAACGGTCCCGTCTGCTCTTACGAAGCGATCCTCATGCTCCGCCAGCACCTCCCCCGCGAGGGCGCGGCGATGAGCCTCGCGCCATCGCTCCGGAAGTTTCGGAAACACCTCATAATGAGAGCGGCCCAGCACTGGATCGGTGACGCCGAAATCCGCGAGCCAGCGACGGCTGACCGCAAGATAACGCATGTCATTATCGAACATCGCCACGGCGACCGGCGCATATTCGACGAACAGCCGCAACCGCTCCTCGCTTTCACGCAATGCGGCTTCCGCGTTCTTCAGAGCGGTGAAGTCCGTGTGACTCAGGATCAGGCCGCCCGAACCGTCATTTGAACGGGCGCCATGCATCACGAACCATCTTGGGCGATCCTTGGCGTCACAGGGATATTCCATCATGAAGGCGCTGCGGGTTCCTGCCAGCATAGCCTCAAGCCCTTCGAGCGCCTCGCGCGCATAGGGATCGCCCTTGCGCGCGGACGCCTCGCAAACCGCCAGATAGTTTGCGCCGACCGAAACAGCGTCCGGGGAGCCTCCATTCTCTCGCGCGAAACGCATCCAAGCCTTATTGACCATGCGAATGACACCCGCGCGATCGAGCACCGCGATTTGCTGCGGCAGAGAATTCAATACGCCCTCAAGAAACTCCTCGCTTCGGCGCGCGGCGTCCAGCGCGGCCTTCTCCGCCGTGATGTCGAGCGCGGCCAACAGGCTTCGTTCCGGCCGTCTCGCGCCATCCTCGTCTTTGAAAAAAATCTGACAGCGGATCCGCAACCACCGCGCTTCGCCATTCGGCCATGCGATGCGAAGGTCCATCGAGAACCAGCCCTCTCCGGCTGGATCCAGCGCGCGTTCAATGCGCCTCATCAACTCGGTCTTGTCGTCGGGATGGGCCAAGGCGTGCATGGTCGCACGCGGCAACACCAATGGAGCGTCGCCAAGACCGAACATCCGGGCGGCTTCCACCGAAAGGTAGGTCAGGTCGGTGGCGTAATCGACCTCCGCCAGCGCGATTCCCGCGACCTCCGCCCCAAGCTTCAGACGCGCCTCGCTCTCTCGCAGCTGCTCCTGACTCTGGCCGCGCGCCCCGGGATCGGCGTCGGCACACACATATATCCGGGCGCTGCAGTTCTCTTTATCTCCCATGTCCTCGACTGAGCAGAACGCCCCGTCGACGCAACCCTCCGCGCCGTGGATGGGGCTGACACGAAGGCTGAAGCAGCCTTGCTCGGCGCCACCGCCCAGGGACGGCAGGCATGGCGTCGACGCCGTCTTTCCAGTCGCGAGCGCCTGCTCCACCAAGGGGCCCACGATCTTCCAGAGTTCCGGCAGATTTTCTCGCGCGGGCGAGGCGAGCGCGCAATCGCCTTTCTCGCCGAGGATGGGCAGTGTGGCGTCGTTGAAAAACGTCGTGAACTCCGGACCCCAGAAGAGCAGCATCGGGAACGAGCAGTTCAGACAAAGACCAACCGACGTGCGCAGGTTCACCGGCCAGGAGTCGGGCGGCCCAAGCGGCGCTCCAAACCAGTCCACGTCGCGCAAGCGGGCGCCAGTCTCGCCGCCACCGCCTGGAAACTCCGCTTCGGCGCGGCCTCGCGACGACGCAACAGCCATGTCCATCGCTTGCTCCAGGAAGTATCCGGTCCAGTAACCGGCACGCCGCAGCGTTTGACTGAAATTGGCGGCCAGGGCGACCAGGCGCCAGAGTATTTCATGGTCGGGCGGGTCCGCAATCCGTGCACATACGTACGTAATCGGGAGGTAAAAGTCGCCCCTAACCCGTCCCCTCCAGCAGGCGCGCCGCCGCCGCCCGCGCCTCGTCCGTGATGGTCGCGCCGGCCAGCATGCGCGCGATTTCCTCCCGCCGCTCGGCCTGTTCAAGACTCGTCACGCTCGTCGAGACGCGTTTTTCCTTCGCGGTAGCCTTGCCAGCAGCGCCTTTGGCGATGCGCAGATGGCGCGTGGCCTTCGCCGCCACTTGCGGCGCATGCGTCACGGCGAGCACCTGCACGCGCGCCCCCAAACGCGACAGTCGCTGGCCGATGGCGTCGGCCACCGCGCCGCCGACGCCCGTGTCGATCTCGTCAAACACCAGCGTCGGGGCGGAACCGCGATCCGCCAGCACCACCTTCAATGCGAGAAGAAAGCGCGCCAGCTCTCCGCCCGAAGCGACCTTCGCCAACGGTCCCGGTCGAGAGCCGGGATTTGTCTGCACCCAGAATTCCGCTCGGTCTATGCCCTCGGGCGCCCGGTTCTCGGCGTCGCTGGCGATCTGCGTATGGAAATGCGCGCCGTCGAGTTTCAGCGGCTTCAGCTCCGCGTCGACGAGGGCGTCGAGCTTCTTGGCGGCCTTGCGCCGCGCCTGCGACAGCGCGTGAGCTGCTTCGTCATAGGCGGTCTGCGCCGCTCGCGCCTTCGCCAGCCAGCGTCGCCAGCAGCGCCTCCGAGGCGTCGAGCGCCGCGATATCCCTGGCGAAGCGCAGCGCGAGTTGCGGCAGTTCGGCGACGCTGAGGTGATGCTTGCGCGCGCAGGCGCGCAGCGCGAACAGCCGCTCCTCTATCGTTTCCAATTCGCGCGGGTCGAAATTGGATTCCTCCAGCGCGCTTTCTATCGCCTGCTCCGCGACAGAGAGCGCGTCCACGGCCGCCGAAAGCGCGCGTAGCGGCGGCTCCAGCAGTTGCGGGGCCTGCGCGGCGCGCCGCTCCAGCCGCCGCGCGACCTGCGCGATGGAGCCGGCCGGAGAATTGTCGCCGCTGAAGGCCGAGAGCGCCTCGCGCAAATCGACCGCGACTTTCTCGGCCCGCTGCATCGACAAGCGGCGTTCGGCGAGCCGCTCTTCCTCGCCCTCCTGCGGCGACAGACTCTTCAAGCTCGGCATGGGCGTGGCGCAGATAATCGGCGTCCGCCCGCGCCTTGGCGATGCGCGCTTCCTCATCCTTCAAGGCCCGGCGCGCATCGTGCATCGCCTCATGCAACGCGCGCACATCCTCTAGCTGCCGCAGCAGGCCGCCATGCGCGTCGATGAGTTGACGGTGCGCGGCGGGATCGACCATGGCGCGTTCGTCATGCTGGCAATGTATTTCCACCAGCTCCTGCCCGATGGCGCGCAGCCCCTGCGCGCTGACCGGCTGATCATTGACGAAGGCGCGGGTGCGACCGTCGACGGCTTGAACGCGCCGCAGCACCAGATCCCCCTCGGCATCGAGACCAAGTTCGCGCGCGGCGCGGCTCGCCGGATGGTCGGCCGCGAGTTCGAAGACGGCGGACACCTGCCCCTGCGTCTGGCCTGCGCGCACCAGCGAGGCGTCGCCGCGCCCGCCGAGCGCCAGCACGAAGGCGTCGAGGAGAATCGATTTTCCCGCGCCGGTCTCGCCGGTAAGCGTCGTCAGCCCGCCCTCGAACTCAAGGTCAAGAGCGTCGATCAACACAATGTCGCGAATGGAGAGGCGGACGAGCATGGCGCGCAATATAGACCGGAACGGGAGCCGGTTTTACGCGATTTTGCGGCGCCGATGCAAAGAGGAGTGGACGAGCGCGGCGCGCAGCCCGCAACTCCTGTCATCCGAAGGCTTTAGCCCGCTCTTTCCCTTACAGCACCACCACGCGCGCGCCCTTCTGCACCCTGCGGTAGAGGTCGATCACATCCGCGTTGAGCATGCGGATGCAACCGGAAGAGACCGCCTTGCCGATCGTGTCAGGCTCGTTGGTGCCGTGAATGCGAAACAGCGTGTCCTTGTCGCCCTTGAACAGATAAAGCGCGCGGGCGCCCAGCGGGTTTTCGATCCCGCCCTCCATATGCGTCGGCAGATCCGGGCGGCGCAGCAGCATCTCGCGCGGGGGCGTCCAGCCGGGCCAGAAGGCCTTGCGGCCGACCCGCGCGACGCCCTTCCAGGCGAAGCCCTCGCGGCCGACGCCGATGCCATATTCGATGGCCTGTCCGCCGCCCACGGAGAGGTAGAGCTTGCGCGCGCCCGGTGTCGATGGTGATCGTTCCCGGCGCCTCCCGCGTCGGATCATCGACCGTCGCGGCGGTCGATTCGTTGAAATCCACCTCCGCGTCGGCGTCTATGGCCGTCGAATAGGCGGCATCGGCGTCGCTCGGCAAAGCCGCCTCGCGGGCGTTGCGCCGGGAAGAATCTCGCCGGGCGGGCGCCGAGCCGCCATAGTCCGGCTCGTAATAGTCCTCATCGCGCGGATTGGGGCTTTGGGCGCGGGCGCGCGGCCGTGCGCGCGGCTGCGCGTCCTCCTGATAATAGCTGTCGGACTCGTCATAGCCTCCCCTCGCGCCCGGATAGGCGCGCTCGCTCGGGGTCGGATAATAGTAATAGGGCGTGGGCGCGTAATATTGCGCCCTGGCGGCCGTATGGGCGGCGAGCGCCACGCCGCAGGCCAGACACGCGAGAAACGCAAGTCGCATACGCAATACACCATTCTTGCTGGACATCATTCTCCTGAAGTTTTCGAGGAAAATCGCGGCGAAAGCGGGGCGACGCGGCAAGCTTCACGCTTCGCCAGGCGGTCGGCGCAGCCTTTCATATTCCTCGTTCACGGCTTCTTGCAGTTCCCTCCAGACGGGATTGATCCGCACATCCGGTCCCCAATTATATTTCGCCTTGGCGACGTCGGCGATCGTCTCGTTGATAGGTTCGCTTTCGCCTTCCTCCAGTTCATCGGAGAAGAGTTTCGGCGCCGAAGCGCCCTTCCACGCGTCCCAATGCTCATTCGAATAGTCGGAGACGCCGCGCTGCGCCGCGAGCAGTTCCGGCGTGAATTTCGAAAAGCGGCGGTGCAGCAAGCCATCCGCCTGCTCCGCGTTGTAGGCGTCGCGGATCGCGAAATAACGCAGATGCTGCAGCTCATGCGCGAGACAGCATCCAAGGCGCGCGTCGCTCATTTCGGGATCGTAATAGATCACCACGCGCCCGTCGGGGAAGGCCTCGCCCTCGGCCGTGAAACTCTGGCCGAGATAGTCGAACTCACGCTTCGCCGCATTGAGCGTCACCAGGCCGGGATCATGGCCGAACTCGCGCGCGAGTTCCGCCAGCGTTCGACGCTTTCGCTTGAAGAGTCTCCAAGTCTTCAAGTCTTCCAAGTCTTCGACGTCCGCGTTCTCAGGCCTTGCGTCCTCCGGCGCCGCAAGATGGGTCAGATGGTCCCCGTCATGCGTGATGACCCATTCGAACTCCGGATAGCCGGCGGCGACATGCTCCCACCATCTCCGCCCGTCGCGCAGGCGCCGCGACAGGTCGTTGACGCGCAACCGCGCGAATATGCCGGGGTGCGCTTTCAACCCGGCGACGACCGCGCCGACCATCGTCCGGCCAAGCCCCGGGCGCAGCGAGTTGATCTCCTCGAACACCAGCGTCGGCGGTTCATATTTTTCCGCGAGCAGCAGCGCGATGCCGGACGCTTCCCTGTTGTCCGGCAGGGTGATCATCTTCGGGGAGGAAGAAGCGATGATCTCGCAAAAGCCGCTCCCGTATTTGGTTGAGTCGACGTAGAGTCCGGCCTCGCGCAGATTGCGGCATATGCTGGCGGCGACGGCTTCGAGCGCCTGTTCGCTTTCAGCGCGCTCGCAGCGCCGCCGGAACATCTCCCACCAGCTCATCCGGCCGCCTCACGCTCAAGGTATCAACCCGTTCAGTTCGGGCAGGAGCACGACGCTTTCCTGCTCGTTGGGATCGGTGCGCGCCACGACGGCGACGGCGGGCTCCGTCTTGCTGGTATTTACTGGCATGTGCGGGACATTGGCGCCGATGTAGACGAAATCGCCGGCGCGGGCCTCAACGCGTCCTTCCAGTCGCTCGCCGTAATAGGTCGTCGCCTCGCCGCTGATCAGATAGATCGCCGTCTCATGCAACTCGTGCTTGTGCGGCTTGGCCCGTCCGCCCGGCGGAATGGTCAGCAATTCAAGATAAATGCCCTTCGCGCCGACCGACTCGGCCGAAATCCCCGGCCTGAAGGTCAGCCCCTGCTTGCCGGTCGTCAGGTCCGCCGCGCGGACGAGCGCGCAGGGCCTTGCTGGCGTTTTCATGCTGCTTTGCGACATGCGCCCTTCCCTCCAGAACCGCAAATAGCGACAAGGATTTTAGGGACAATAGCAGGGAGAGCGGCGCGGCGGAACGAGCCGCGCGCGGCCGTCAGCTCGCGTGCAGGGTCTTGGAGATCTTGGACATCCAGGAATCGGTATGTTCCTGCGGCGTCAGACCGTCGGTCTTCAGCAGCGCCACCGCGTCCGAATACCACTGCGATTCCGGAAAATTATGGCCCAGAATGGCTGCGGCGGTCTGCGCCTCGTTGGAGACGCCCATAGCGAGATAGGCCTCGGTCAGGCGATAAAGCGCTTCCTCGGTGTGCCGAGTGGTCTGGTATTTGCCGAGCACGTCATGAAAGCGGTTGATGGCGGCGGGATAGTTCTTGCGCACCAGATAGAAGCGCCCGATCTGCATTTCCTTGGCGGCCAGCTGGTCCCGCGCCACCTGCATCTTCGTCTTGGCGTCGGAGACATATTCCGAGGCGGGAAATTTCTCGACCAGCGCGGTGAAGGCCTGCAGCGCCTTGTCCGCGTTGCTTTGGTCCTGCATCACATTGGTGATCTGGTTATAATAGGACATGCCGGCGAGGTAGTAGATGTAGGCCGTGTCCGGAGACTTGGGATAGAGACCCACGTAGCGCGTCGCGGAGGCCACCGCGTCGTCATAGGCTGGCTTCTCGAACTGCGAGTAGGTGATCATGACCAGCGCTTTGCGCGACCATTGCGAGAAAGGATATTGCTTCTCCAGCTCGCCGAATTTCTTGGCGGCGCCATCGTAATCATGCCTGCTCAGCTTGGCGAGGCCTTGATTGTACATGTCTTCCGCGGGAACGTCGGCCGTGATCTCGGTCTTGTATTTCTCGCCGCCGCCGCTGAGCAGACTGGTGACCGGATCGAGCAAATCCGCACGCGCAAGGTTCGAATGCGCGGCGAGGAGCAGCGCGGCCGGCAACGCGCAATAACGGATCGAGCGAAGCAAAACGGTCATTTTTACAGCCTCTCGCTGCAGCGGGAACATCGGGTTCCCTGAAAATTCGCCAAAGCCATAGCCCAAAGCGCGGCGCGGCGCCACCTCGGCGACATATTCTCTCCGCGACACGGCGCCCTCGGGACGCGGTCATCATCTCAGCGCATAGAGACGTGTTTCTTCTGGCGAGATTATGGCGAGCGGCGAAGTTACCGCTCGCTGGCCTCGATCCCTGCCCGCTCTCCGGCGCGGCCCCTGTCCCCGACAAGGACAAAGGTGGATGGATTCGTCATCAATCGTTCAACCAGCGCGAAATTAAGCGCGTGACCGCCGCGGTAGGAACGGAAGGAGCCGAGGATCGGCGCGCCGGCGAGCGCCAGATCGCCAATGACATCAAGCATCTTGTGTCGCGCGGGCTCGTCGCGGAAACGCATTCCCTGAGGGTTGAGGACGCGGTCGCCATCAAGAATGAGGCTGTTGTCGAGCGAGGCGCCAAGCGCCAGCCCCTGACGCCAAAGCCGCTCGGCATCCTGCACGAAGCCGAAGCTTCGCGCGGAGGCGAGTTCCCGCTCGAACGCATCGGGGGAGAGCGTCAAGGACAGACGCTGCCTGCCAATCGCGCCAGCGAAGGCGATCTCGACATCGAGATCAAGCTGGTTGCGGGGCAGAGGCGCGAGTTCCGCCCAGCCCGCGCCGTCAGTCACTCTCACCGTCTGGGTGATTTTGATGGCGCGACGCGGCGCCTTCAGGCGGACGAGCCCCGCCTCGCGGATCGCCGCGACAAAATCCCGCGCCGACCCGTCCATCGCCGGGACTTCGGGACCGTCGAGTTCGATCAGCGCATTGTCGACTCCCATGCCAAAGAGCGCGGCCATCAGATGTTCGATTGTCGCGACGCGCGCCGAACCAGAGGAAATCTCCGTGCGCAACTGCGTCGCGCATACTTTTGACCAATGCGCCGGGATCTGGCGATCCCCGTCGATGAGCGTGAAGACTACGCCGGCTCCCGCCTCGGCGGGATAAAGGCGCAGCAGCGCCGGGTGATCCGTATGCGCGCCGCGTCCCGAAAGGACTATGGGCTTGCCAAGCGTTGTCTGGCGCGTGCTTGTTTCGAAACGGGGCGTCATGGCGTACAAGAAATCCTCTTTGGCGACAAAATCGCCCGTTTCAGGCGTGCGGGAGGCCATTCATGCGCCTAACGCCCGGTTTTTCTTATAAACCGGCGCATTTCCCCGCTCCAATCACGCTTTGCGACAGTTTGTTACAACATCGTTGCAAGCGGCGACAAGACCCCGCGTTGGGGGCGTTTCCTCATCAACGCCCCCAACCACCAATATTTCGGTTTAGCGGATGCTAGTCCGACAGCACTCTCTTGGCCTTGTTTTCCTGTCGAACAGGCTCGGAAACAGCTCGCTCCGTCTCGGCTTTGTCGTCCAGAGTGATTGTCACCTTGTCGATAACCCCGCCGTAGGCGAACGGAACCTTATAGTCCTCGGTGACAGGCGTGCCTTCATTGCGGCCCACGTCAGCCGTCTCGTCAATCGAGAACAGGCAGCACTGGGTCTTGTCGATCCGCGCCTGCGCAACCTTCTTGCCATTGACGAGGATCGTTCCCAGTCCGCCCTTTCCCGCGCCGCCCCCGTCGTAGGCGAATTCAAAGCGGATGGTGTTCTTGCCCGGCGCGAGCTTTTGCTTTGACGCCACGCTGTAACGCTTCAGGCCCAGCCAGTTGTATGTGTAAACGGGCTTGCCGCCCTTAACATACAGCGACCATCCACCGAAGCGACCGCCTTGCGCCAGCAGGACGCCGTCGGCGCCTTGCTTCGGAACCACCACGTCAGCCGTAATGCTGTGCGACTGGTTCTTGGTGTTGATGAAGGCGTTCTCGGACATGCCGGGCATGCCCTGATAGACTGTCAGGGTTTTGCGACCTGCCATCAAGTCGGGGCGACCGGCAATCGCCGGGTTCATGCGCTCGATTGAACGGTCGTCTATCGGCAACACATGGTTGACCGACGCGACCTGCATGAACAGGTTTTGCATTTCCTTGAGCTTCTTCGGATCCTTCGTGGCCAGATCATTGACCAGACTGAAATCGCCTCGGGTGTTGTAAAGCTCCCAGACGTCGGTTTGCAGCGTATGGCTGGGTTTGAAATTCCACGGCTCGCGGTGAACCGTCCCTGCAAGCCAGCCGTCGTTGTAGATCGCGCGATTGCCAGCGATCTCGAAATACTGCGTCAGATGTCGATCAGAAGCCTTCGGGTCGCTGATTGCGTAAAGCATGCTGACGCCCTGGATCGGCTCCTGCGGCGTGCCGTTGACGATCTTCGGCTCGGGCAGCCTGGCGGCTTCAAGGATGGTTGGAGCGACGTCGATCACATGATGCCATTGCGAACGGACCTCGCCATGGCCCTTGATGCGGTTCGGCCAATACATCACCAGCGGATTGCGCGTTCCGCCATAGCTCGACGCCACCTGCTTGGTCCAAGTGAAGGGCGTGTCGCCCGCGACTGCCCATCCTGCCGCATAGTGATTGTAGGCGAGCGGTCCGCCAAGGTCTTTGATATGGTTCAGCGTATCTTGCAGCGGTTCCTGAACGCCGTTGAAATAGGTGTTCTCGTTGAACAAGCCGTTAGCACCGCCTTCGGCGCTCGCGCCGTTGTCGCCGACAACATAGAGGATCAGCGTATTGTCGAGCTGGCCCAAATCCTTGATCGCCTCGACGAGGCGACCGATCTCTGTGTCGGCATATTCGCCAAAGCCAGCGAAGACTTCCATCTGGCGTGCAAAAAGACGCTTTTCGTCGGCGGTGAGCTTGTCCCAATCCTTGATGAAGGCAGGCTTGGGCGCAAGCGGCGCGTCGGCCGGAACCACGCCGAGAGCTTTCTGGCGTGCAAGCGTTTCCTCGCGGACCTTGTCCCAGCCCTGATCGAACTTGCCCTTATATTTCTCGATCCATTCCTTCGGCGCCTGATGCGGCGCATGCGTTGCGCCCGGCGCGAAATAGATGAAGAATGGCCGGCCAGGCGTCAGCGACTTCTCGGCCTTGACCCATTTGATCGCCTGATCGGTCATGTCGGTCATGAAGTGATATTTGGGATCGTGCGACGGCTCGACTTGGGTTGTTCCATCATAGACGAGCGGAGCCCACTGGTTCGCCTCTCCCCCCATGAAGCCATAGAATTTGTCGAAGCCTCTGCGCGTCGGCCAGCGGTCCGTGGGGCCGGATACGCTGACCTCCCACGCCGCAGTTTCATGGTTCTTGCCAAAATGGGCGGTGCTGTAGCCATTGAGGCGCAACATCTCGGCGAGTGGCGCAACACTCGCCGGTGTCTGGCCGGTGTTGCCGGGAAAGGCGGTCGCGACCTCTGTGATCCCGCCCATATTGTTCATGTGATGGTTACGCCCGCTCAGCAGCGCCGTGCGCGTGGGCGAGCAGAGCGCGGTGGTATGAAACTGGTTGAAGCGCAGGCCCTCATTGGCCAGCGCCTCGACCGTCGGCATGTGGACGGGACCGCCGAAGGCGCTGGACTGGCCAAAACCCATGTCGTCGATCAGAACGATAAGGACGTTCGGCGCTCCCTCGGGGGCCTTCACCTGAAAGCGCGGAGGCGGCGACACGTTGCGCGCGTCGAGTTCCGTGTAGAGGGGCGGCTTCGGCTCTGGGATCGGGAGCACGGTCCGGTCGAGTTTGTCTTCGGCCGCGACAAGAGTGGATGTCGCTCCATAAAAAGCGAGCGCGCCGAGCGCCATCTTAGTCAGTGTCGATATACATTTCATACTGGCCAAGCCCTTCGAACGCGATGATTCAAATGAGCTGATAGCACGAGCTATTATCTTAGCACTAATGGGTTTTTCAGGATGGGACGTCATCAAGAGCCCGAGCGACGCCGAGTTCGTCGCGCCTAAGACTGCGGCGATCAATCAGTCTCTTTTTGACGCAATGGAACGCGCTGAATGCAAAAAGGCCCGCCGAAGCGGGCCTTTGGTTGACGATGAAAACCGGTCTCAGTGATTGGCCTGGCGGCGAAGGAAAGCCGGAATTTCCAGATGATCTTCCTCGACGCTGCGGGGCGGCGCCGCGCGGCGGCCATGCTGGTCGAGACCGGCCTGAGGAGCGGCCGCCGGCAGCGCATTGGCGCTGGGGCGCTTGGCGTATTCCACATGCGTCGGCGAGGGCTGATGCTCGGACGGGCGGCCATATCCGGCTCCCGCTTGAGGCGGCATGTAGGATCGCATTTGCGGCTGGGACTGCGGCTGAGGCTGCGCGTGCTGCAACGCGTCTTCAGTGCGGCTCGCCCCGAAGGAGGCCAGCCGTTCGAAGATCGACTTGCGGCGCGCGTCCGCTGGCGTCGCCTCTCCACGGGCCTGGCGCAGCTGTTCCTGCGCCGGACGCGGAAAGTCCTCGATCTGCGGCATGCGGGCCGCGCGCAGCGGCTGCTCGGGAGCCGGCGGCACATAAGGGGCGGCGGCCTGCTCGTCCTGATAGTGACGCGCCGGCTCACGGGCCGGCTCCGAATAGGCGGAGCGCGCCGCGACCGGTTCGATATAGACGCCATGCGGCGCCGACTCGCGCGGATCCTCGACGTATTGCTGCTCCTCATAATGCGCTTCCGCATAATAGGAAGGGGCAGTTTCCGCCGGCTGATAGGCCGGGGCGGCGGGAGCTAGCGTCTCGCGGACGTGATAGGCGGGGGCCTGCTGCGGAGCGGCTTCCACGTCGGCGGCCTGGGCCTGACGCGTCTGCTGCGCGATCTGCGCCCGCAGGCGTTCGACGGCCTGCTCGGCCGCCCGCGCCTCGTTGAGTCCCGTGTCGGTGACGGTGATCGACGCCGGATCGATGCCCGTGGCGACGACCGACACACGAATGACGCCTTCAAGCGAGGAGTCGAAGGTCGCGCCGAGGATGATGTTGGCCTCTTCGTCGACTTCCTGACGAATGCGGCTCGCCGCCTCGTCGACTTCATAGAGCGTGAGATCATTGCCGCCGGTGATCGAGATCAACAGGCCGCGCGCGCCCTTCATCGACACTTCGTCGAGCAGCGGATTGGCGATCGCGGCTTCAGCCGAGAGAATCGCGCGGCGCTCGCCGGTGGCTTCGCCCGTGCCCATCATCGCCTTGCCCATGCCGCGCATGATCGAGCGCACGTCGGCGAAGTCGAGGTTGATGAGGCCTTCCTTGACCATGAGATCCGTCACGGAGGCGACGCCGGAATAGAGAACCTGGTCGGCCATGGCGAAGGCGTCCGCGAAGGTCGTCTTCTCATTGGCTATGCGGAACAGGTTCTGGTTCGGAATGACGATGAGCGTATCGACGCATTTCTGCAATTCCCCGATTCCGCTGTCGGCGATGCGCAGGCGGCGCTGGCCTTCGAAGTGGAAGGGCTTGGTCACGACGCCGACCGTCAGTATGCCCATCTCGCGAGCAATGGTGGCGATCACGGGCGCGGCGCCGGTGCCGGTGCCGCCGCCCATGCCGGCGGTGACGAAGCACATATGCGCTCCGGTCAGATGCTCCCGGATTTCCTCACGCGCCTCCTCGGCCGCGGCGCGGCCGACTTCCGGCTGAGCGCCGGCGCCAAGGCCCTCGGTGACCTGCAGTCCCATCTGGATGATGCGCTCGGCGCGAGAGGACATGAGCGCCTGGGCGTCCGTGTTGGCGACCAGAAAATCGACGCCGGACAATCCCGAAGCGATCATGTTGTTGACGGCGTTGCAACCGCCTCCGCCCACGCCGCAAACCATTATGCGGGGCTTCAATTCCCTCAGTTCGGGAGCTTTGAGATTGATGCTCATGCCTTAACCTTTCGATACTCGCGATGCCTTGCTGCGTCCATTGTCTTCACCGGAAGCCCTTCTTCGCCGCAAAGAAGACTTCCGAATTCCCCGTCGCCCCTAAAAGCTTTCCATCAACCACCGTCCCACGCGCGACATGTAGCCATTGGAAACGCTCGCCAATCTTTGCTCGCGATAAGGCTCGAAATATTCGCGGCCCGCGACCTGCGGATAGACGAATAGACCTGCCGCGACGGCGAAGGCCGGGCTGCGCGCGGCCTCCGGGAGACCGTCGACGCCGATCGGGCGGCCGACGCGAACCTGACCGCCGAGAATGCGACGCGCCGCCTCAGGCGCTCCGGTCAACTGGCAGGCGCCGCCGGTCAGCACCACGCGACGGCCGGAGCCCGCTCCGAAGCCCGCGCGCGCGAGGCGGTCGCGCAGGAACTCCAGCGTCTCCTCGACTCGCGGCCGGATGATGCGGACGAGATGAGATTTTGGCGCATGAACGGGGCGTTCGCCGTTTTCGCCGACGTGGCCGAAAGTGATGGTTTCGCGCTCGTCCGAAGGCGAGGCTATCGCCGCGCCGTGGAAGGTCTTCAGGCGCTCGGCGTCGGAGAGGCGGGCGTTCAGACCGCGCGCTATGTCCATCGTGACGTGATTGCCGCCAAGCGTCACTGCGTCGACATGCACCAGCGCGCCGCCGTGGAATACGGAAAGAGAGGTCGATCCGGCGCCCATGTCGATCAGCACGACGCCCATTTCAAGTTCGTCGGGCTCCAGCACGGAGAGCCCGGCCACATAGGGAGCCGCGGCCATCGCCTCGATGCCGAGATGACCACGCTCGACCGCCAGAATGAGATTGCGCGCAGCGGCCTGATCGCAGCTCGCGACATGAAGATCGACGCCCAGTTCGTCGCCGATCATGCTCTTGGGTTCACGCACGCCGGGAACCCCGTCCAGAGAAAAGCTGGTCGGGAGGGAGTGGACTGCGATGCGGCCGTGCGACATCGGATGCGTCGCGGAAGCTTCCAGCACGCGATGCACGTCGGATTCCGCGACCTCGCGTCCGCCGATCGCCGTCTTGGCGGTGAAATGCTGCGAAGAAAGCCGGCCGCCGGAAGCGGTGACGATGACCTGCTCGATCTGAACGCCGGCCATGCGTTCGGCGGCGTCAACGGTTTGGCGGATCGCGCTTTCGGCCTCGTCCATGTCGACGATGAGACCATTCTTCACGCCACGCGAACGCTGGTGCCCGATGCCGAGAATGCGCGCCCGATGCGTGCGCCAATCGCCCGGCGCGACATCCCGCTCCGGAGTCAGCCTGGCGATCAGGCAGGCGATTTTCGAGGAGCCGACGTCCAGCACAGCCACGGTTGCGGAGCGCCGGGGCGAAAGCTGTTTCATGCGCGAGGGAACAACGTGCTTCTTCATGTATGTGCGCCACTCTTTACTGGTTTACGCGTGGCGCCGGCCGCACGGGCGGCGGCGGCGTCTTCCGTCAATCGAACCGCGACGCGTCCCTGTGTGCGCAGGTCGATGGACAAAATGTCCTTGTCGAGAATGCGGGCTTCGCGCTGGAGGCGCGCAAGCGTGCCGATGGCGGCGCCCGGATCGCGCTCCGGCAACTTGATCTCGACCCCATTGGTGGTCAGCAGCGACCAGCGCCGTCCCGATACCAGAACGCCCGCCTTCACTCGGGTGGCGAGATCGCCCAGCCCCGCCCTCAGCGCGTCATATTCGAGCAGGCGCTTCTCGGCGCCTTCGCCGACCACGAAGGGCAAGCCAAGAAAGCGGTCGTCGTTGAGTTCGTCGATGACGGTGCCATCAGCCGCGATCACAGCGACCTTGCCGTCGCGCTGCCACAGCGCATAGGGCTCCCGTTCCTCGATGGCGATGACCAGATTATCGGGATAAAGCTTGAGCACGCGCGCGCTTTTGACCAGCGGCAGCTCCATGAGCCGCTGGCGCACCTGCGCGGCGTCGAGAAGCAGCAGCGACTTGCGCGGATCGATATGCGCGGCGGCTAATACTTCCGTCTCGCGTAGCCGCGACTGCCCCGAAATCGTTACGGCGTCGATGGGAAAGCCGAGCGCGCGGGCGGCCATGTCGGCGGGCGCGCCGCCCTGCGCCAAGAGAGCGCCGTAGCCGCCGTTATGAACGAAGCCGGTCCAGGCGACCGCGCCAAACAGGATCGCCAGCGCGAACGCGCCGACCCCTGGAATCGCCGCGATGGACGAGAGCCGATCGATTGTCTTGCGCGCCACGCGCCGTTCGGGAAGCGCGAGGGGCTCACGCGGCGGAGCCGCTTCGCGTGCGCGCGGAGCCGGACGTGGCTGGAAAGAATTAAGCGGAAGCTGGGCGCCAAATGCGCCCGCCGGACGCGGATATGCTGGAGCGAGCAGCGAACCAAGCTGCTCTTTTAACGATCGCAGGAAGCGTCTTCCACCATCCATCGAACCAGCTCGCCAAACGAAAAACCTGCATGAGCCGCCATTTCTGGCACGAGAGAGGTCTCCGTCATCCCGGGCTGAGTGTTGACTTCCAATACGACGAGTTCGCCCGTACCTCCGGGGCGGTCGTCGTACCGAAAGTCCGCGCGGCTTACGCCACGGCACCCGAGTGCTCGATGAGCCTCAAGCGCCAACTCTTGAACTTTTTGGTAAATATTCGGTTTAAGTTCCGCTGGAAGAATGTGTTTTGAGCCGCCCTTGGCGTATTTCGCCTCGTAATCGTACCAGCCGCCGTCCGCCGCGACGATCTCGATCACGTCGAACGCACGTTCGCCCATGACGGCGCAGGTCAGTTCCCGCCCCGCGATGAACTGCTCCGCCAGCATCAGGTCTCCATGCGCCCAATCCGCGCTGTTAAGCTCCTGCGGCGGATGCGCCTGATCCTCCCGGATGATGAACACGCCAAAGGACGACCCCTCCGAGACTGGCTTCAGCACGTAAGGCGCGGGCAGAACATGCGCCCTGGCGGCCTCCAGCCGATGCACGACGCGCCCCAGCGGCACGGGCACGCCCGCCGCCGCCATGATGACTTTGGCGACATCCTTTTTCATCGCGGTCGAGGAAGCCAGCACGCCAGAATGGGTGTAAGGGATGCGCAGCAGCTCCAGCACGCCCTGAATGATCCCGTCCTCTCCATAGCGCCCATGGAGGGCGTTGAAGGCGACGTCCGGCTTGAGCTCCGCCAGAACCTGAGCGGCGTCGTGCCCGACATCGACGCGGGAGACGCGGAACCCCTCCCCCTCAAGCGCCTTGGCGCAGGCTTCGCCGGAGCGCAGGGAGATCGGACGTTCGGCGGAGAGGCCGCCCATGAGAACCGCGACATGTCTGGTCACTTTAGAGCCTTTCTGCGCGAAGGCGCGGACGCGCCGATGTCTGCGTCAAATTCCACGAACAGATTGCTCGCCCACGCTCCCTCCCCCTTGGGGGGAATGCGGGCGCCATTACGCCTTGACGCCGATACGCTTGATTTCCCAATGCAATTCTACGCCGCTTTCCGCCAGCACGCGCCCGCGCACTTCCTCGCCAAGCGCCTCGATGTCGGCGGCGGTCGCCTTGCCGCGATTGATGAGAAAGTTGCAATGCATTTCGCTCACCTGAGCGTCGCCGAGGACAAGCCCGCGACATCCGGCGGCGTCCACCAGCTGCCAAGCCTTATGGCCTTCGGGATTCTTGAAGGTCGAGCCGCCCGTTTTCTCTCGGATCGGCTGCGAGGCTTCGCGCGCCTGCGTGATGCGATCCATCTCGGCGAGTATGGTCGCCGGATCGCCGGGCGCCCCTGAAAAGTCCCGCGCGTGAAGATCACGTCCTCTGGCGCCTCGCTGTGGCGATAGGAAAAACCCATGTCGGCGTTGCGGAACACGACGCGTTCGCCGCTTCGCGTGACGCCATGCGCTTCAATCAGTGCGTCCCTGGTTTCGCCGCCATGCGCGCCGGCGTTCATGCGCAGCGCGCCGCCGATACAACCGGGAATGCCCCGAAAGAAGGCCAGTCCGTCGATTCCCGCCTCTGCGGCGGCGCGGGCCGCCTTGACGTCGGGAACCGCCGCGCCAACCGTGACAAGGTAGCCTTCCCGCACGGCGACGCCGCCAAAGCCCTTCGCTGACAGGCGTATGACTACTCCAGCCACGCCGCCGTCACGCACGATCAAATTGGAGCCGAGCCCGATGACGGTGACCGGAATCTCGCTCGGCAAGCGCTGCAAAAAATAGACAAGATCATCCTCGTCCGCCGGCATGAACAGCGCCTGCGCCGGACCGCCAACCCGAAACCAGGTGTATGGCGCAAGCGGCTCATTCGCCGTGAAATGCCCTCGCAGTTCGGGCATTTGCGCGCGAAGGTCGGCGGTGATGTCGGGAAAGCTCATGCGCGTTCTGGTTTCTCGGTCCGTTTTCATCGCCCTGTGAGCACGGCGCTCACGGCTTCGCCTCAAGCTGCTCCGGCAGCGCATAGGCCCATTGCGTGATATTGCCCGCGCCAAGGAAGACGACATAATCACCCGGCGTTACAATCTCACGGATCATCGCCGGCAACACTTCGGGCGACGGCAGGCCGATCGCGCGGCGATGGCCATGCGCCTTGATCGCCCCCACGAGATGGTCACGGTCGACGCCCTCGATCTTCTGCTCGCCCGCCGGGTAAACATCGGCGACGATCACCGCGTCTGCGTCATTGAAGCAGGTCGCGAACTGATCGAACAGGGATTGCAACCGCGTGTAGCGATGCGGCTGCACCACCGCGACGACCTTGCCCTTGGTCGAGGCGCGGGCGGCGCGCAGCACTGCCGCGACTTCCACCGGATGATGGGCGTAATCGTCGAAGATGGTGACGCCGTTCCATTCGCCCGTCTTGGTGAAGCGCCGCTTGACGCCGCCAAAGCCTGCGAGCGCCTTGCGGATTTGATCCGGCGAGAGGCCGAGCTGATAAGCGACGGTGATCGCCGCCGTGGCGTTCAGCGCATTGTGATGTCCCGGCATGGGCAGCAGGAGATTGTCGAGATAGGTCGCCTGCGAAGTCTTGCGGTCGCGAAGCAGAACATTGAAACGGCAGACGCCGCCTTCGAGATTGACGTCCATCAGCCGCACGTCAGCCTGGGGATTCTCGCCATAGGTATAGACGCGGCGATCGGCGATGCGGCCAACCAGCTCCTGCACCGTCGGATGATCGAGACACATCACCGCGAAGCCATAAAAAGGGAGATTCTCGATGAACTGGAGAAAGGCGTCCTTGATCGCGTCGAATGTGTGGAAGTGATCGAGATGTTCCGGGTCGATATTGGTGACGATGGCGACATCGGCTGGAAGCTTCAGGAAGGTGCCGTCGCTTTCGTCGGCCTCCACAACCATCCAGTCCCCGGCGCCAAGGCGCGCATTGGTGCCATAGGCGTTGATGATGCCGCCGTTGATGACGGTCGGATCGAGGCCGCCCGCGTCCAGCAATGTCGCGACCAGCGAGGTCGTCGTCGTCTTGCCATGCGTTCCCGCGATGGCGACGCATTGCTTGAGGCGCATCAGCTCGGCGAGCATTTCCGCGCGGCGCACCACGGGCAGACGGCGCTCGCGCGCTGCGACGAGCTCCGGATTGTCGCGCTTTATCGCGGTCGAAACCACGACCACGGCGGCGTCTCCAAGCGACTTGGCGTCATGGCCAATATGCACATGCGCGCCCTTGTCCACGAGGCGCTTCACATTGGCGTTTTCCGAGGCGTCGGAGCCTTGAACGGTGTAGCCCAGATTCATCAGAACCTCGGCGATGCCCGACATGCCGATGCCGCCGATGCCGACGAAATGAATGGGGCCAAGTTCGCTCGGCAGTTTCATCAAGGTCTCCGTTCTTGCGCGATAGCGCGAAAATTACCGTTACTTTTCCTCATCCCTTGCAGGCAAGCGCGAGAGAGGAGGCGCAAAATCCTTCAGGCGCTCGCCTTCGACGCCTCTACCCGCTTGCGCGCGGCCGCTGTTTTCAGCGCCAGATCCGCAAGCCGCTCGGCGGCGTCGGCGACGCCGGCCTTTTTCGCGTTTTGCGCGCGGATTCGCAATTGCTCTGGATCGGAAATCAATTGCGCCAGCCGCTCGCTCAGAAAGCGCGGCGTGAAATTCTCCTGCGCGACGACTTCCGCTCCGCCGGCGGCCTTCAGCACGGCGGCGTTGTTCGCCTGATCCTGATCCAGCGCATGCGGCAGCGGAACCAGAATCGAGGCGCGTCCGATCGCCGCAAGCTCGGAGACCGTCGAGGCGCCAGAGCGTGCGATGACAAGTTGCGCCTGCGCGATGCGCTGCGGCAGATCGGTGAAGAAGGGCGCGATCTCGGCCTTCACGCTCGCGCGTTCATAGACGCCGGTCACCCGCGCGATGTCTTCCTGCCGCGTTTGCTGCACGATGACGAGCTTGCCGCGCAACTCCTCCGGCAAAGCCGCGATGGCGGCCGGAACAACATCCGACATCACCCGCGCGCCCTGCGACCCGCCGGTGACGAGCAGACGCAAGCGTCCATCGCTCTCGGGATAGGGCTCGTTCATCGCCGCGAGCGCGTTGGGCCGCAGCGGATTTCCGGTGACGACGATCTTGCCTTGCAGCGCCGCCGCAACATTCCCGAGCGGAAAGCCCGCGGCTATGGCGTCCACGCGACCGGCCAGAAAGCGATTGGCCTTGCCCATCACGCCATTGGCTTCATGCAGCACGGTCGGCGTGCGCAGCAGCCATGCGGCGACGAGCGGCGGCACGGTGGGATAGCCGCCAAAGCCGATCACGACGCTGGGCTGAACGCGGCGGATCAGCGCCAGCGCCTCGATGACGCCGAGGCCGAGCCGCGCCACGGCGCTCGCCCGCGCAAGCAGCGATCCTCCACGCGGCGTCGCCGAGTGAATTGTGTGCATGGCGCGCGCGGGGAAGCTGTCGCCGTAACGCAGGGCGCGCTCGTCTGTCACAAGCTCGACCGCGACGCCCCGCTGCTTGAGAACATGCGCGAGGGCTTCGGCGGGAAACAAATGTCCGCCGGTGCCCCCGGCGGCCAGAAGCACGGGACCATCGCTCATGCGGAGGCTCCCAGTGCGCCCATCGGCGCATCATGCGACTGTGGCCCGGAGGGCTGCGTCAGCGCATGCGAGCGCGGGCGCCTGCGCGTCACGGCGAGCAGGAAGCCCATCTCCACGGCGAGGGAAATCAGCGACGAACCGCCATAGGAAACGAAGGGCAAGGTCATGCCCTTGGCGGGCATGAGCTGCAGATTCACCATCATGTTGATGCAGCTTTGCAGACCGAACAGCATCACGAGGCCGGCGGTTGCGAAGCGGCAGAAGGGGTCTTCGTTGCGTGCGGCGGCCAGAAGGCTGCGCACCACGATGAAAGCAAAGAGAGCGGCGAGCGCGATGCAGACTATGACGCCAAACTCCTCGCCGATGACCGCGAAAATATAATCGGTGTGCGAATCCGGCAGGATGCGCTTGACCGTGCCTTCGCCCGGACCCTTGCCGAACCAGGAACCGGAGATAAAGCTCTCGATCGCGGTCTCGGACTGGAAGTTCGTCGGCACGCCGGCCGTCACCGGCGGCGGGGGCTCCAGAAAGGCCTGGATGCGCGCATGGACATGCGGCACGAATTTATAGGCCAGCAATGTCGACGAAACCGCCAGCCCGCCGATGCCGGCGACCCACATCCAGTGAAGGCCCGCCATGAAGAACAGGATCGCCCAGACCATTGACAGCAGCATGGTCTGGCCGAAGTCCGGCTGCAGGAGAAGCGGCGCGACCGTCAGCGGAAACAGCAGCAGCGCGATGATGTTGCCGGGAACGTCCTTGCGCTTGGCTCCTTCCGAAAAGGCCCAGGCGACAAGCACGACAAAGGCGGGCTTCAGGAACTCGGACGGCTGGATGCCGAAGATCCAGCGCCGCGCGCCCTTCACTTCCTGGCCGAAGAAGAGCGTCGCGACGACGAGCGCCAGCGAGACGACGAACATCACCAGCGCCGCGCGCCTGATGTGGCGCGGCTTGAGCAGCGAGACGCCGAACATGACGGCGACGGCCGGCAGCAGGAACAAAGCCTGGCGGTTGACGAAATGGAAGGTGGCGAGATGCAGGCGCTCGGCCACCGGCGGGCTGCCCGCCATCGAGAACACCAGGCCCGCGACGATGAGCATGGCGATGGCCGCGAGCAGCCAGCGGTCGATCGTCCAGGCCCAGTCGGACAGCGGCGTGCGTTGCGCGCGAGAAATCATGAGGCTTCTCCCTGACCCGAGACGATCTGAAGCGCAAGGTCGCGGAACATGTCGCCACGAACCTCGAAATTGGGGAACTGGTCATAGGACGCGCAGGCCGGCGAAAGCAGCACGACCGGCTCCGCCGCCGCGCTATGCTCCGCGTCGTGGGCGGCATGCCGCGTAGCGGTTTGCAAGGTGACGCAGCGCTCGAAGGGAACGTCGCCGCCGAGCGTCGCGGCGAAAGCCTCCATCGCCTCGCCGATCAGATAGGCCTTGGCGATGCGCGGAAAGAAGGGCCGCAGCTCCTCGATGCCGCCTTCCTTGGCCTTGCCGCCGATGATCCAGAAAATGTCGTCGTAGCTCGCGAGCGCCTTGGAGGCGGCGTCGGCATTGGTGGCCTTGCTGTCATTGACGAAAATCACATTGCCCTGACGCGCGACTTCTTCCATGCGATGCGGCAGGCCGGGGTAACTCAGCAGGCCTCGTGCGATCTCCTCGTCGTCGAGGCCAAGCTCCCAGCATGCGGCGGCGGCGAAGGCGGCGTTCTGCGCATTGTGGGCGCCGCGCAGGGCGCGCGCGCCGGCAAGGCCGCCGATCTCCTCGGCCTCCTTTGGCCCATGCCCAGACTCGCGGAACATGATCTTGTCGCCTTCAACGTAAAATCCCCAGTCCAGCGCGCGCTGCGCCGAGACCGGCGCGACGCGCTGGCCCGGCCGAGCCTTTTGCGTGAGCCGCGCGCCAATGGCGTGGCAATAGGCGTCGTCGACGCTGACAAGCGCGATTTCGGCGCCCGCGACAAGCCGCTCCTTCACCGCCGCGTAATTCTCCATCGTGCCGTGGCGGTCGATATGGTCCGGCGTGAGATTGAGCAGAATGCCGACGGTCGGCGCGAGCGACGGCGCAAGGTCGATCTGGAAGGACGAGCATTCGATGACATGGATGCGGCCGTCGTCCGGCGGCTCCAGCGCCAGTATCGGCACGCCGATATTGCCGCCAAGCTGAACGTCGCGGCCCGCCTCGCGCAGAATATGGGCGATCAGCGCGGTAGTTGTCGATTTTCCATTGGTGCCGGTGATGGCGACGAAGGGCGCGCCGCCCGCGCGCTTTTCGCGCTCGCGGCAAAACAGCTCGATGTCGCCGATGATCTCAACGCCCGCGGCCTTGGCGAATGGGACGGTCCAGTGCGGCGTGGGGTGAGTCAGCGGCACGCCGGGCGTGAGGATCAGCGCGTCGAACTGCCCCCAGTCCGCGCCGTTCAGATCCTCGACGTGAATATTCTCGGCGAGCGCCTTGGCGCGTCCGGCTTCGCCGTCGTCCCAGGCTGTGACGCCGGCGCCACCCGCGATCAACGCATGGGCGGTCGCGAGGCCAGACCCGCCAAGGCCGAAGAGGGCGACGTTTCTGCCGTGAAATGAGCTGACAGGCGTCATGATCACCTCAGCTTGAGGGTTGAAAGGCCAATGAGCGCGAGCACGAATGCGATGATCCAGAAACGGATCACGATCTGCGGCTCCTGCCATCCCTTCTGCTCGAAGTGATGGTGGATCGGCGCCATCAGGAAGATGCGCTTTCCCGTGAGCTTGAAATAGCCGACCTGGATGATCACCGAGGCGCCTTCCAGCACGAAGAGGCCACCGACGATGGCGAGCACGAACTCCTGCTTCACGGAAACGGCGACAGCGCCGAGCAGTCCGCCCAGCGCGAGCGAGCCGGTGTCACCCATGAAGATTTGCGCGGGCGGCGCGTTGAACCACAGGAAGCCGAGCCCGGCGCCGATCAGAGCGGAACAGACGATGGTGAGTTCGCCGACGCCCGAGACATGGTTGACGCCGAGATAATTCGAGAAGATCGAATTGCCGACGAGATAGGCGAAGATCGCGAATGTTCCGGCCGCGATCATCGACGGCACGATGGCGAGGCCGTCGAGTCCGTCAGTGAGATTGACGCAATTGCCCGCCGCGACAATCACGAAGGCGGCGAAGGGAATGAAGAACCAGCCGAGATTGAGCAGAAAGCCCTTGAGCATGGGCAAGCCGAGCTTGGCCGTGTCCTCGCCGCCCACCAGCGTCAGCGCGTAACAGGCCGCGCCAGCGATGATGAACTCCAGAAGCAATCGCATGCGGCCGGAGAAGCCCTTGTGCGACTGTTTCGAGACCTTGAGATAATCGTCGTAGAAGCCGATGCCGCCGAAGGACACGGTGACGAACAGCACGATCCAGACATAGGGATTCTTCAGATTGGCCCACAGCAATGTGGTGACGACGAGCCCCGACAGGATCATCAGCCCGCCCATCGTCGGCGTGCCCTTCTTGGTGAGGAGATGCGAGGCCGGCCCGTCTTCTCGAATGGGCTGTCCCTTGCCCTGTTTTATGCGCAGCGCCGCGATGACGCCCGGCCCAAAGAAAAACACGAAATACAGAGCCGTCGCCGCCGCGCAGGCGGCGCGGAACGTGATGTAGCGGAAGATGTTGAGCGGGCCATAGAGATGCGAATAATCCGCGAGCAGCGTTAGCATTGGTTCACATCCTCAACTGGCGTTCGCGGAAGGGTCGGCTTTATTGCGTAGTGCGGCGACGATCGACCCCATGCGCGAGCCATTGGAGCCCTTGATCATCACCACGTCGCCGGAGCGCAACGCCTCAAGGAAAGGCTCCTCCAGTTCGGCGGCGGTCGGTCGGTGCGCGCCGCGCATAGCCTCCGGCGCGGCGTAATAGGCGCGCGCCATGAGGGGGCCGGCGGTGAACAGGAGATCGACGCCGGCGCCGGCGAGATCCTCGCCAAGCCCCGCATGCAGCTCGCCGGACTGCGGTCCAAGCTCCAGCATGTCGCCAAGAACGGCGATGCGCCTCCCGCCCTCGCCCGGCGAAGAGGCCTTGAGCAGTTCGAAAGCCGCGCGCATGGAGGTCGGATTGGCGTTGTAGCTTTCGTCGATCAATGTGATCCCCGCGCCGTCGATAGTGAGATCCTCTCGCTGTCCGCGCCCGATTGAAGGGGTAAAACCCTCCAGAGCGGCAGCCGCCTGGTCAAGATCGACGTCAAATACATGGGCCACCAGCAGCACCGCCAGCGCATTCTGGGCGATGTGCAATCCCGGCGCGTTGAGGAAATAATCTATCCGGCGTCCAAAGATGCGCGCCTCCGCCGCGACCATGCCTTTCTGCGTTTCATAGGAGATCAGCCGCGCGTCGGCGCTTTCATGCGAGCCGAAAGTGAAGACATGCGCGGCCTTGGACGCGGCGGCAGCCTGGGCAAGACGCTCATAGGTCTCGTCGTCGCGGTTTATGATCGCGACGCCCCCTTCGAGAATCCCGCTGAAGATTTCCGCCTTGGCGTCGGCTATGCCTTCGATGTTGGCGAAATTCTCCAGATGCACGGGCGCGACGCGCGTAATGACGGCGACATGGGGCTTCACCTGCTCGACCAGCGCGGCGATTTCGCCCGCGTGATTCATGCCGAGTTCAAACAGGCCGAAACGCGCGGAAGCGGGCATGCGCGCCAGCGACAGCGGCACGCCCCAGTGATTGTTGTATGAAGCGGCGGATGCGTGCGTCTCGCCAAAGCGCGAGAACACGACGCGGGCCATGTCCTTGGTCGACGTCTTGCCGACGGAGCCGGTGATCGCCGCGACATAGGCGCCGCTGCGCGCGCGCGAGAAAGCGCCGAGGCGCTCCAGCGCGACCTGGACGTCCTTGACCACATAGAGCGGTCCGGCCCCGCCATAGGCGCGCACATGAGCCTCGTCGACGACCGCCGCCGCCGCGCCTTTGGCCAGCGCGGCCTGCACAAACTCATGTCCGTCGCGGGCGTCGCCCTTCACGGCGAAGAAGAGATCGCCCTTTTGCAGCGTGCGGGTGTCGATCGAGATACCGCCGACTTCGCGCGGAATGCCGCCGCCGCTCAAGCGGGCGTTCAGCGCGCCGACAAGCCCTAGACCGGTCCACAAAGGTTCCTGGATCATCAATTATATTCCTGCAGCGCCGCTGCGATAACAGCGTGATCTGAGAAGGGAATCGTGACTTGACCCACGATCTGGCCCGTTTCATGGCCCTTGCCGGCTACAACCAGCGCGTCTCCCGCGCGCAATTCGGCGACGGCCGCGAAAATCGCCTCGCGCCGGTCGCCGATCTCTCGAATTTCCGCGCCGCCCGCGCCCCTCATGCCGGCAAGAACGGCGGCGCGAATCGCCGCCGGGGCTTCGCTGCGCGGATTGTCGTCGGTGACGATCACGATGTCGGCGCGGCGCGCGGCGATTTCGCCCATCAGCGGCCGCTTGCCCTTGTCGCGGTCGCCGCCGCAGCCGAACACCACGATCAGTCGCCCCTTGGCGAGCGGGCGCGCCGTCTCCAGGACTTTTTCGAGCGCGTCGGGCTTATGCGCGTAATCGACGAAAACCGGGGCGTCGAACCGCTTTCCGACAAATTCGAGCCTGCCCGGCGCGCCCTGCAATTTTTCCAGCGCCGCGAAGACGCGTGCGGGATCGCCCCCGCAGGCGATGGCGAGACCGGCGGCGACCAGCGCGTTCGATGTCTGGAAAGCGCCCGCGAGCGGCAATTCCACCTTGTATTCGACGCCGGCGTGGCGCAGGCGCAGGCTCGTCGCCAGATCATGCGGTCTCGCCTCCAGCAGCGTAATTTCCCGTCCCTTGGCGCCTATCCCGAAGGCCTTGAGCCCGCTCGCTTCGATGACCCCGGCGACGCGCGGGGCGATGTCGCTGTCGGCGTCGTACACGGCGGTCTGGCCCGGCTGCGACAGAGTGTCGAACAGGCGCGCCTTCGCCGCGAAATATTCCTCCATGTCGCGGTGATGATCGAGATGATCGCGCGAGAAATTGGTGAATGCGGCGGCGGATAGCCTCACGCCATCGAGGCGGCGCTGGTCGACGCCGAGCGAGGACGCCTCCATCGCAAGATGCGTGACGCCGCGTCGCGCCAGTTCATCCAGCGTGCGATGCAGTTCCACCGGACCCGGCGTCGTCAGAGAGCCATAATGCGCGCCCGTGTCGTCGACGACGCCCACCGTGCCGAGCGAGGCCGCGCGAGCCCCAAGCATCAGCCATAACTGGCGCAGGAAGGCCACGACGGAGGTCTTGCCGCTGGTGCCGGTGACGGCGGCGATCGTCGCGGGCTGGAGCGGATAGACCTTGGCGGCCGCCTTCGCCAACGCGGCGCGAACGTCCGGAACGACGACAAGCGGCAGCTCGCAGGGCGCCGAGCGCGGAGCCACCACCACGCACGCGCCGCGCGCCCTGGCGTCCGCCACGAAGGAAAGCCCGTCCCCGACGAAACCCGGAATGGCGAAAAAGGCGAAGCCCTCGCGGATGTCGCGGCTGTCGGCGCTCACCCCGGCGATCTCAAGATCGCCGGGGATCGAACCGAGTTCGACGCCCTCAAGGAGTTCGGCGAGCTTCATCAATGTCCTCCGCCAGGCGCGGGCGTGTTGACGAAGCCATAGCCAAGCTTGGCCAGCAGCGGGAACGGCTCCTTGGGCGGCTCGAAACGCGGCGTCATGTCGAGCAGAGGCCCGACGCGCTCGATGATCTTGCCCGTCACCGAGCCGGAGTTCCATGCGGCGGTGGCGTAACCGCCGGTCTCGGGCAGGCCCTGCGGCTCGTCCATCAGCGTCATGAACAGATATTTGGGCTTGTCGGAGGGCGCGACCGCCATGAAGGTCGTGAACAGGCGAGTCTTGGAATAATGGCCGCCGATCACCTTTTCCGCCGTGCCGGTCTTGCCACCGACGAAATAGCCGGCGATGTCGACCTTCTTTGCGGTGCCCCTCTCGGCGTTAAGGCGCATCAGATAGCGCATCGCCTCGCTGGTCTCCGGCTTGATGACGCGCGGCGCGTCTTTCCTCGCCTCTTCCTCGCCGCGCTTTATGAAGGTCGGCGTGATGAGATAGCCGCCGTTCATAAGCGCGGCGACCGCCATCATCGCCTGCAAGGGCGCGACGGCGAGGCCATGGCCGAAGGCGATGGTCATTGTATTGAGTTCGCCCCAGTTCTTCGGCACGATCGGCTCGGCGCTCTCGGGCAACTCCGTGCGCATGCGCGTGAGCTGGCCCATCTTGCGCAGAAAGGCCTTGTGCTTTTCGACGCCCTGCCCGAGCGCCATGCGCGCCGTTCCGACGTTCGAGGAATAGGTGAAAACCTCCGGCACGGTGAGAGCGCGGTTCTGGGCGTGATAATCGTGGATCTTGAAGCGTCCGAATGTCAGCGCGTTGCGCGCGTCGAAGCGCGAGTTCAAGGTCACCTTGCCGCTGTCCAGCGCCATGGCGATCGTCAGCGCCTTGAAGGTCGAGCCCATTTCATAGACGCCGACATTGAGGCGATTGATGAGATTGGCGTCGCGAATGTCGGGCGGCGAATTGGGATCATAGTCGGGCAGCGACGCCATGGCGATCACTTCGCCCGTGTTGACGTCCATGATGACGCTGGCGCCGGCCTTGGCCTTGAAGTGCTCGACGCCCTTGGCGAGTTCGTCGCGCAGCGCATGCGTCGCCTTGATGTCGAGCGACAGTGTGATCGGCTGCAAATCCTCCGGCGTCACGCTGAAGCCGGCCCCGTGCAGGTCCGCGAGGCCCTGTCCGTCGATATATTTCTCAATGCCGGCGATGCCCGCGTTGTCGATATTGGCGAAGCCGAGCACATGCGCGCCGATGGGTCCGTTGGGATAGACGCGCTTGTTCTCGGCGATGAGGCCGACGCCCGGCAGGCCAAGGTGAAACACTTCGTCGCGCTGATGCGGCGTAACTTCGCGCTTGACCCAGACGAAGCCCTTCTTCGAGGCGAGCCGGTCGCGCAGCTCCTTGGCGTCGACCTGCGGCAGCGCGGCGGTGAGAAGCTCGGTCGCCTCGTCCTTGTCGATGAGCCGGCGCGGCTCCGCGAAGACCGACATGGTCTTCACGTCGGTCGCGAGAATCTCGCCGTTGCGGTCGAGCAGGTCCGGGCGCGAGGCGGCGACGGCCTCGGCGGCGGCGCGGCGGAGGTTGGCCGGGTCCGGCTTGAAGCCAAGATAAATCAGCCTCCCGCCGATGACGCCGTAAAGTCCGAGAAAGGCCAGCGCGACGATCCGCATGCGCGATGTGCTGGAAGCGAGGCTGGTCGAAAAGGCGGCGCGCGAAAATCCGCGAAGCCAGGCCGCGGCGCTTTTCGCCACGGAGGCTCTGCGGACCGGCGCCTGGCTTGCGGGCGGCGCTTCAAAAACATGCCCTGTGTCCATGGTCATCTTTGATGTCCCGTTCCCTGCGTCTTCGTGCTTTCCTTTGACGATTTCGCCGTCGCCTTTGGCGTCGTCGGCGCGGCGGCGGGGTCGGCCGCCGGCGTGTTGGCGACGCCAAGCCCGAGCGTGTCTATCTTGCTGGCGATGGCGTCGACATGCGCCGCGCGCTCCGGCAGGGAGCGGGCCGAAACGATCTTGTCCACCGCAAGGGGTTGCAGATCGAGATAGCGGTCGCTGAGCTGCTGGATGCGCTCGGGCCGGGTCAGAAAGGACCATTCAGCCCGCAGCACGCCAATGGCGTCGCGCTCGGCCTTGATCTCGAGCTTGGTCTTGGCGATCTGCTCGGCGCGATAGCTCGTCTGATATTTGATCGAATAGGCGTAGACCGCCGAGCCGATCAATATGAAAATCGCGGCGATATTGAGAAAGCGCACCATTTTATTCGCCTCTCCCCATTTTATGGGACGGCAAGCGGGCCAGTTGTTGCAGCTTGTCACCGGCCTGACGCGGCGCGGCGCCGGTGCGTATTCCGTAACGGAGCTTCGCCGAGCGCGCGCGCGGGTTGCCGGCGACTTCACTTGCGCTTGGCGCGACGGGCTGGCGGTCCTTGCAGATGAAGGTGACGGACGGCGGCGGCGGCTCTCCGGGAAGCCGGCGCGAGCCGGTCTCGCCACGCGCGGCGCGCTCGCTGAAGAAGAGTTTCACAATGCGGTCTTCAAGCGAGTGAAACGTCACCACGGCGAGAACGCCGCCTTCGGCCAGCGCACGCTCCGCCGCATGCAGCGCGGCGACGAGTTCGCCGAGCTCGTCATTGACCGCGATGCGCAGCGCCTGAAAACTTTTGGTCGCTGGATGAATGTCGCCCGGCTTTCCCGGCGCGACTCTCTCGATCATCGACGCAAGCTGGCGCGTCGTCGTGAAGGGCGTTGTCTCGCGGTCGAGCGCGATGGCGCGGGCGATGCGGCGCGAAGCGCGCTCCTCGCCGAAATAATAGAGAATGTCGGCGAGTTCCTCCACCGACGCCTCGTTGACAATATCGGCGGCGCTGCGGCCCCGTCCTTCCATGCGCATGTCGAGTGGTCCGTCGCCGCGAAAGGAAAAGCCGCGCTCGGCCTCGTCGAACTGCATCGAGGACACGCCAATATCGAGCACCACGCCGTCGAGCGGCAGGAAGCCCAGACTGGCGGCGGTCTCCTCCAGCTGCGAGAAGCGCGCCTCGGCCAGCGTGAGCCGGCCCTTGCTGGCTTCCACCAGCGAAAAACCGTTGCGCACGGCGGTGGGGTCGCGGTCGAGCGCCAGCACCCGGGTTCCGGGAACGTCGAGAATCGCGCGCGTGTAGCCGCCAGCGCCGAAGGTGCCGTCGAGATAGCGCCCGCCCTCGCGCGGGTTCAGCGCGGCGATGGCCTCGCGCATCAGCACGGGAATATGGCGGGCGTCGGCGCTGGTCATGACTCTGCTCCGTAGAACCCGGCGCATGGGGCGTGAAAAGCTACGCGCGCCGCTTCCTGAAGTCGCGACGACACGCCTCTTCGCGCCGCTTCCTGAAGTCGCGGCGCCGGTCGGTCTGGAATACGGCGAAACGGTCGACAGCAAGATGGGGCCAGCAGGGCGTCGAAATGCGGACGGCCGCCGTCGCGCCAATTCGGCAACCATGTTCCATTAAGCTTTGTTAGTGTTAAGACCGGGTTTACGCCGGAGATTCCAGTGGTTTCGCGCTCGCCCCAGCTTAGGGGCGTGGCGGATTTGCTGATTTGTCCGGTAAAGTTTAGCGCAAAGGGAATTGTTCGAACTCTTGCCTTTCGCAAATAAATCGGTCCGGTGGCGCCTCCCCCGTCCAGTGAAAATCTAAGTTTCGGAGCCCTTTTCCAGTATTGAAGAAAGATGTATAGGGGCGGCAATACGCCAAGTCGGGCTGTGGAGCGCTCTCCTTGAGCTTTACTGCTATCTCGGGAACCAAAAGCCAGCTAAGGTCCTGCATGGCGCGACGCAGCACTTAAGCTAGGCGATTCACTTGACTGTCAGCGGACGATAATTTCCGGGATGCGCCACTCGGCGCCAATGGCCTTAAGCGCAGTACCCGGACAGCGCGCCTTCCAAAGCTTTTCCGAAACTCCACCGAAGGTCCCCCATGACGACGGCAGGCAGGCCTTTCTGGCGCCTTATAGCGCGATCAATCCTGGTGTTGAGCCTGACCTATGCGGTTGCGCCCGTTAAGGCGTCCGCGCAAGCGGCGCCTGCGGAGGAAGATCCTCTTCCTGCGCCGGCAGAAGCCAAGGAGGGGAAGGACGAGGATCTGGCGCTGAAACTCCAGAACCCCGTGGCGGACCTGATCAGCGTGCCTTTTCAGTCCAATTACGACGGGCGCATAGGCCCGGGCGGCAGCGGGAATCGTTACACGCTCAACATCCAGCCGGTCATTCCCATCGAGATCAACAGTGACTGGAACCTGATTTCCCGCACGATTACGCCTATCGTTTCGCAATGGAACGTAGCGCCCAACTCAGGCAGCCAATCAGGATTGGGCGACGTCGTTCAAAGCCTGTTTCTGTCGCCCGACAAGCCCACCGACAACGGCGTCATCTGGGGCGTCGGCCCTGTTTTGTTGCTGCCGACAGGCACGCAAAGCCTGCTTTCAGCGCATCAGTTCGGCATGGGCCCGACAGCAGTCGCCTTGAAGCAGTCGGGCGGTTGGACCATGGGCGTTCTGGCGAACCATATCTGGTCGGTCGTCGAGACGACCAGCAGCGCCAAGGATGTCAGCGCGACGTTTTTCCAGCCTTTCGTTTCCTACACGACGAAGAACCTTTGGACTTTCACGCTCAATACCGAATCGACCTACAATTGGCAGACATCCAGAATTTCAGCCCCGCTCAACGCCATGGTCTCCAAGCTCGTTGTGGTCGACAAGCAGCCGATCAGCTTTTCCCTTGGTCTGCGTTACTATGTAGCCAGCCCGCAAAATGGCCCGAAGGGATTTGGCGCTCGCGCCAGCATTGTCTTCCTGTTCCCAAAATGATGGCGGCTCGCGTCGCGAGCGCCAGCCCAACCGGAGCTTGGCGATGAAAACACGCCTCGTGCAAATCCTGGCGCTCTCCCTGCCGTTTCTCTTCGTCCAGACAGCCCTGGCCGAACCCATTTCGCTGCGCCTCGCGCCGGGCGCGCGGGGAGAGATCGCGCTGGAGGAGAATCCCTCGACCGGCTACGTCTGGCGCATCGATGCGGCGAAAAGCGTGAACGCCGAAATCGTCGGGATCGAAAATCGCGGCTTTACGCGGCCAGCGGTCCCGGAAGCCGCGCCCGCCCGCATCGGCGCTCCCGGCGTCCATAAATGGACGGTCGAGGCGCTGGCGGCAGGAGGCGCGAAAATTTTGTTTGTGCTGGAGCGCCCTTTCGAGCATGGCAAGCGGCCGGTCAGGACGCAGGAGGTGGAAGTGACGGTGGAGAGCCGTTAAGCCAAGAAGCAAAGCGCCAGCCGGCCTGTAAGCCGGGTTCTGTATGGCGAATCGGGGTTGCCCCCGCTCCGCGTGATGACCATTCCTCTGGGACGGCCGTTGCCGGCCGCCTCTGGCGACCAACCCGGGCGACGGCCCGGAGACGGGATGAAGGCTTTTGGCCTTCTGTCGCCCCTATTCGGTCTTGCTCCCGGCGGGGCTTGCCATGCCTCGGGCGTTGCCGTCCGAGCGGTGCGCTCTTACCGCACCCTTTCACCCTTACCGCGCAAGAGGGCGCGGCGGTTTACTTTCTGTGGCGCTTTCCCTGGGGTCGCCCCCGCCGGACATTATCCGGCGCCGTGTCTCCGTGGAGCCCGGACTTTCCTCTCCCTTGCGGCAGCGGTCATCCGGCCGGCTGGCCCCTTGGGGATAGGGAGGGGAAGCGGCGCGGTCAAGGCGTGAAGCGCAAAGCAGGCTCAATGACATATCGCCGCGCGACGATTTTCGTGCCACTTTGGTATCTTCACGGAGCGTATAAGCCATTGGACGTAATCGGTTCGCACGGGGAGATCGAAGACATGGGCTGTTCTGAAAATCATTGCGGCGCGAAAACCAAATGGCCCCGACGCGCCGTCCTGAGCATGCTCGCAAGCGCGGCCGCAGCTCTGGGGCTTGGCGCAAGCTTTGCCCGCGCGGCGATCAAGCTCGGCATGGTCGATGTTGATTACCAGCAGCATCCGAAGGGCAAGGAACGTTGCGACAATTGCCGCGTCTGGGACCCGCCGAACCATTGCCTCTCGGTGGAAGGCGAGATCAGCCCCTCCGGCTGGTGCAACATCTGGCGGCGACAGCTCAAGTCGCAGGTCGCAAAGGTCGACGCCGATGGCAAGCTTACGCAGGGCGACGTCGCCTATCAGCACAAGCCCAGGGGCGAACAGCGCTGCGACAACTGCCGCGTCTTCGTCGCGCCCGACGGCTGCAATTCCGTGCAAGGCAGGGTCAGCCCGGCGGGCTGGTGCAACATCTGGCGCAAGGCCTGAGCCGCTCTTTCAAGAAAGCGCTGTTTCGCGCGACTTGCTTTGTCATTTTTCAACCCTGGATGCGTTCGCATGAGCAATGTCATGAAGAGCTTTCTGGTCGCGTTGTTCTGCGCCGCATTTTCCTTTCCCGCTCAAGCGGAACCGACGGAAAAGCCGCTGAAACTGCCGCGTCATCAAACCGTCGCTGGCGATCTCGACGCGATGCTCGCGCGGCGCACGTTGCGCATCCTCGTGCCCTTCAGCAAGACGCTGTTCTTTTACGACAAGGCGAAATCCTACGGCCTCGCCGCCGAACTCGGCCGCCAGTTGCAGGCGACGCTGAACAAGAAATACGGCGACAAGATCTTCAGGATCAAAGTCGCCTTCGTGCCGACGGCGCGCGACCGGCTTCTCCCCGATCTTGTCGCGGGGCGCGGCGACATCGCGGTGGGCGGGCTTACCGTCACCAAGGAACGCGAGCAACAGGTCGATTTCGTTCACCCCTGGATGAGCGACGTGAAGGAGATCGTGGTGACGGGCCCCGCCGCGCCGCCACTAGCTTCGCTGGACGATCTCGCCGGCAAGGAAATACTCGTCCGCAAGTCGAGCAGCTATTACACACATCTCCTGGCGCTCAATGAACAACTGACCGCGCGCAAGCTCGCGCCCGTCGTCATCAAGCCGGCCGCCGAGGACCTCGAAGACGAAGACCTGATGGAGATGACCAACGCCGGCCTGCTGCCCTTCGTCGTCGTTGACGCATTTGAGGCGCAAATCTGGACCAAGGTTTTCGACAAGCTCGCCATGCATCCCGAGCTAGCCATCAACAGCGGCGGCTCGATCGCCTGGGCGATCCGCAAGGACAGCCCGAAGCTGCGCGCGGAGCTCGATTCCTTCGTCGCCGCCAACGGCCTCGGAACCGTGTTCGGCAACACGCTGAAGCGCCGCTATTTCACAGACGACAAGATATTGAAGACCGCCTATGCGCCACAGGACGCCGCGCGCTTCGAGGAGCTTGTGTCGATTTTCAAGCGTTACGGCGACGAATATGGATTCGACTACATCATGATGGGCGCGCAGGGCTATCAGGAGAGCCAGCTCGACCAGACCCGGCGCAGCCCGCGCGGCGCGGTCGGCGTGATGCAGCTCCTGCCGCGCGTAGCGGCGGCCAAGGAAATCGAGATTCCCGGAATCGACAAGGACGCGGACGCCAATATCCACGCGGGCGTGAAATACATGCATTATCTCGCCGACACTTACGTCAACGATCCGGCGCTGGACAGGAAGAACCGCATATTGATGACCTTCGCCGCCTATAACGCGGGGCCGGGGAATCTGCGCAAGTTCCGCCGTATGACGACCGAGAGCGGCCTCGATCCCAATATCTGGTTCGGCAATGTCGAGAATTCGGCGGCGAAGGCCGTCGGCCGCGAGACCGTCGATTATGTAGGCAATATCTACAAATATTACGTCGCCTACAGCCTGCTCGCCGACCGGCGCGCGGCGGCTCAGGCGACGCGCGAAAAGACCGAAAAGGCCTTGGGCGGCGCGGGTCCGAAGCCTTGATGAAAGCCCCGCGCGCATGGCGCCGCCTGCGTGGACTTCCTCTCCGCCCCGCCCTGCCAATCCGACTTCGACATGCTAAATCCCGCCCATGAGCGATGAGAGCGGCGGAGCGAAGGTCGTCGAGGTTCTGCTGCCGGTGGCGGTGGACCAGACTTATAGCTATTTCGCGCCGCCCGGCCTCGCGCTGGAGCCGGGAGATAGCGTGCAGATTCCGCTCGGCCCGCGCGAGGCTTACGGCGTCGTGTGGGAAGTGAGCGAAGCGTCAGGGGCGCGCGGCAATCTCAAGAGCGTCATCTCCCGCTACGACCGCCCGCCCCTGTCGCAAAAGCTGCGCGATTTTCTCGACTGGCTCGCCCGCTGGACGCTGGCGCCGCGCGGCATGGCGCTGCGTCTCGCCACCCGCGCCGCCGAGGATGCGGGATCGGAGACGCCGCGCCTGCTCTATCGCGCCACCGGCGCCACGCCGCAGCGCGCGACGCCGACGAGATTGCGCGTGCTGAAAGCCGCCGAGGGCGGCCTCGCCTTCAGCAAGAAAGCCCTGGCCGAAGCCGCCGCATGTTCCAGCGGCGTCATCGACGCGCTGGTCGACGAAGGCGCGCTGGAGACGATCGCGGCGCCGCCCGCGCCGGTCGCCGAACCGCTCGACGCGCTGTTTGGCTCGCCAAAGCTGGAGCCCGCGCAGCAGGAGGCGGCGGAGGCGCTCACGGCCGCCATTCACGCGCGCGGCTATCATCCATTCTTGCTGGAGGGCGTGACCGGCTCCGGCAAGACGGAAGTCTATTTCGAGGCCATTGCGGCGGCGCTGCAAAGCGGCGGACAGGCGCTCGTCATGATGCCGGAGATCGCGCTGACGAAGCAGTTCTTGGAACGCTTCGCGGCCCGCTTTGGAGCGCGTCCCGCGGAATGGCATTCCGGCGTTTCGCCGCGCAAGCGCGCGCGCATCTGGCGCGGCGCGGCGGAAGGCGGCGTCAGGGTCGTCGTCGGCGCGCGCTCGGCGCTGTTCCTGCCCTTTTGCGATCTGCGCCTCATCGTCGTGGATGAGGAACATGAAGGCGCCTACAAGCAGGACGACGGCGTTTCCTATCACGCGCGCGACATGGCCATCGTGCGCGCGCGCATCGAGGGTGCGGAGGTGGTGCTCGCTTCCGCGACGCCTTCCATAGAGACGCGCGTCAACGCCGCGAGCGGGCGCTATACGCGCCTCCATCTCGCCGCCCGCGCTGGCGCGCGGCTGATGCCGGAGCTCGCCGCCATCGACATGCGCGTCGAGGGACCGGAAAAACATCGCTGGATCGCGCCGCGCCTCGCGCTCGCGGTCGGCGAGACCATTGCGCGCGGCGAACAGGCGCTGCTGTTTCTCAACCGTCGCGGCTATGCGCCGCTGACGCTCTGCCGCAACTGCGGCCACAGATTCCGCTGCGAGAATTGCGACGCATGGCTCGTCGAACACCGCTTTCGCCGCGCGCTGATCTGCCATCACTGTGGCCACATGGAGCGCCGCCCCGACGTGTGCCCCGAATGCGAGGCCGAGGACTCGCTCACCGCCTGCGGCCCCGGCGTCGAGCGGCTCGCGGAGGAAGCGGCGACGCTGTTTCCAAACGCGCGCATGCTCGTGTTGTCGTCGGATTTTCCCGGCGGCGCGGAGCGGCTGCGGCGCGAGATCGAAGAGATCGCCAGCGGCGCTTTCGACATCGTGATCGGCACGCAGCTCGTCGCCAAGGGACACAACTTCCCTTTTCTCACTCTCGTCGGCGTCGTCGACGCGGATCTGGGCCTCGGCAGCGGCGATCCGCGCGCGGCGGAGCGCACCTTTCAACTGCTGGCGCAGGTGACAGGACGCGCGGGACGCGGCGACCAGCCCGGCAAGGCGCTGATCCAGACCTATCAACCCGAGCATCCGGTGATCCGCGCGCTGCTCTCCGGCGACGCCGAGAAATTCTACGCGCAGGAAATCGCGCTGCGCGAACGCGCCGGCCTGCCGCCTTTCGGGCGGCTCGCGGCGCTGATCGTCTCGGCGAAGGATTCCGCGCTCGCCGAAAGTCACGCCCGCGCGCTCGCCCGCACGGCGCAAAGTCTGCCCGCGACGCCGCGCTACCGCGTCGCGGCGCTGGGCGGCCTGCCGGAGGAAGGCGAACTCATGATGCTCGGCCCCGCCGAAGCGCCGATCGCGCTGGTGCGCGGCCGCTTCCGCTGGCGCCTGCTGGTGAAGGCCCCGCGCAGCGCCGACCTGCAAGGCTTCCTCCGCGACCTGCTGGCGGCGGCTCCAAAGGAGCGCGGCGGCGTGCGGGTGCAGGTCGACGTCGATCCGCAGAGCTTTTTGTGAACCGCTATCGAGACGACCCGCATCTCCCGCCCGCCGCGCAAAAAAGCGGCTCGGGAAGGAGTCTTCCCGAGCCGCAAAATACCACCAAGGAGCCGGCGCCGGGGGAAGGCGCCTGAAGGAAAATGTCAGCCAATAACAACGCCGCCCATATGCACACTGCCAGTTCACCAGCTATTGAAAATGTCTTTCGCCCCCTCGGGAGCTCTTGATTAAAATGGTAGCGGCGGCGCTGCGCGCGGCAATGGTTCGCGGGATAAAAATTTGACTTTTTTCAATTCGCGCCCGCGCCGATTTGCGGCGCACATGAAAAGAGCCGCGCCGGAAATACCGGCGCGGCCTTGCAAGACCGGAAAACTTCCAGATCTAGTGGATGATTCTGACTGTCTGGCCGACGTCCGACGCGCCGGGCCCGCCCTGCGGCGCCATCATGTCGGGCACCCAGGTGAGCGCGATGATGATGAAGGCCGCGATCGCCGCGACGCCGACCGCGAGTTTGCCAAGTTCGGAATTGTGGTGGACTGCGAGTGACATCGGAAAATCCTCCCAGAACTCGATGGCTCAAGCCCAACCGGCGAGAGCAATATGGATTATACCCAAGTCGCGCACTGCGACAATAGGCCGCATGAATAAAATTTGACTTTCTCTGGATTATCGGAACGAGGTCTCAGCCGCCACCGACCACCCGCGTCACGACCCTCGCCGTATATTCCACCATCGGCACGATGCGGGCGTAATTGAGCCGCGTCGGACCGATCACGCCGAGCGCGCCGACGATGCGCTTGTTGGCGTCGCGCAGGGGCGCGGCGATCATCGAGGAGCCGGACAGCGAGAACAGCTTGTTCTCCGAGCCGATGAAGATGCGCACGCCCTCGCCCTCCTCCGCGCGCTCCAGCAGGTCGATCACCTCGGTCTTGGTCTCCAGATCCGCGAAGAGCAGGCGGACGCGCTCCAGCTCCTCCATGGCGGTCAGGTCTTCCAGAAGATGCGCCTGCCCGCGCACGATGAGCTGGCGCCCGGAGCCGCCCCAACTCGCGAGGCCCGCCTCCACCAGCCGCGCCGTGAGCGTGTCCAGTTCCGCCTGCGCCACGACGCGCGAGGCTTCAACCTGCGCCCGCGCCTCGGTCAGCGTGCGACCCCGGATGCGGGCGTTGAGGTAATTGGCCGCCTCGATCAGCGCGGAAGCCGGCAGATCGCGCGAGACCGGCAGCACGCGGTTTTCGACGGAGCCGTCCTCGCCGACGAGAATGGCCAGCACCCGCTCCGGCTCCAGCCGCACGAAGTCGATCTGTTTCAACCGCGCGTCGTTCTTGCCCGCGACGACGACGCCCGCGACACGCGTAAGCCCCGAGAGCATGCTGGTCGCCTCGGTCAGCACGCCTTCGAGATCGTGGTCCTTGGAAGCGGCCTCGACCTGCGCCTCGATCCGCGCCCGCTCGTCCTCCTCGATGTCGCCGATCTGGAGCAGCGAATCGACGAAGAACCGCAGGCCAAGCTCCGTTGGCAGCCGCCCTGCGCTGATATGCGGCGCATAGACGAGGCCCAGCTCCTCAAGATCCTGCATCACATTGCGCACGGAAGCCGGCGAAAGCGTCATCGGCAGGAGCCGGGAGAGCTGGCGCGAGCCGACGGGCTCGCCGGAGGAGAGATAGGTATCGACGATCTGGCGGAAAATCTCCCGCGAGCGGTCGCCGAGCTGGGGCAGATTCGAATAAGGGGCGTGGGGGGGATGTGCGGTCATGACGCAAGCATATCCATTGCCGCGCCGGACAGGAAGGGCGGCGGGGAAAGCTGCTTTGAGGCCCCCTCCAATTGCGCCAATCCCTCCCCTGCCCTAAGACAAGGCTCCCGAAGGCCGCCGCGCAAGCAAGAGACCGAAAGCCGTGCTGAAAACTCCGACCGACACGCTCAGCCAATTGCGCGGCGAGATCGACCGTATCGACCTCGCCATGCACAGGCTGCTGATGGAGCGCGGCGAGATCATCGACCGGCTGATCGAGGTCAAGCGCGCGCAAGGGGGCGGCTGCGCCTTCCGGCCCGACCGCGAGGCCCAGATGATGCGCGCGCTGGTCGAGCGCCACCGGGGGCTGCTGCCTCTCGACGCGGTGGAAGGCATCTGGCGCATCATCGTCTCGACCTTCACCTATGTGCAGGCGCCCTACGCCGTCCACGCCGACGATTCCGGCGGCGACGCGCAGATGCGCGACAGCGCGCGATTCCATTTCGGCTTCACCGTGCCTTATGTGCCGCATCACGGCGCGGTGGCGGTCATCGACGCGGTCGCCGCCTCCAGCGGCGACCTCGGCGTGCTGCGCTCGCTGGGCGGCAGCGGCGACGGCGCCTGGTGGCTGCGCCTCGTCGGCGACAAGGCCCCCAAGATCATCGCCCGCCTGCCCTTCGTCGAGCGCCCCGACCATCCCGCCGGTTTGCCGGTCTTCGTGGTGGCCAAGCCCGCCGCCGAGCTCGGCCCGCAGGACATCGCGCTTTACTCGGTGTCGTTATCGCAATGGGCGCATGGCGTCCCGGCGGCGATCGCGGCGGCGCACGGTGAAATCCTCGCCAGCGCGCCCAGATCCGGAGGCCATGCGCTGCTTGTCGCCGCGCATTCCAGCGTCGGCCTCGGCGCGCTCGATGAAGAGCTGCGAAAAACTGGCGTCGCCGGAGCCAGCATCGACGCCATCGGCGGACATGCGACGCGCTTTGAGATGAACGAGGCCCGCGCGGGCGTATTCGCGCCCCAGCTATGAAGAGCGCCGGCCTGGATGATCGAGGACCACAAGTCATGACCAAACCCGTCCCGCGCGCGGGCCTGCTGAAGATAGACCCCTATGTGCCGGGCAAGAGCGCGACTCTCAGCGTCACGGCGGATGGCGCGCGCGTATATAAGCTCTCGGCCAATGAGACTCCGCTCGGCCCCTCCCCGCGCGCGGTGGAGGCGGTGCGCGATCTGGCGCCCCACATGGCCGCCTATCCCGACGGCTCCTCGCGCCTGCTGCGCGAGGCGATCGGCGAACGCTACGGACTCGATCCGGCGCGCATCATCGCGGGCGCGGGCTCCGACCAGATTCTGGAGCTGCTGGCGCTGGCCTATGTCGGGCCGGGCGACGAGGGCGTCTACAGCCAGTATGGCTTCCTCGAATACAAGATCGTCATTCTCGCCGCCGGCGGAACGCCGAAGGTCGCGCCCGAGACGCGCTACACCGCCAATGTCGACGCCCTGCTGAAGGCCGTGACCGAAAAGACCAAGATCGTCTTTCTGGCCAATCCCAACAATCCGACCGGAACCTATCTGCCCGCGAAGGAAATCGAGCGCCTCGCCGACGCGCTGCCCCCGCATGTGATTCTGGTGCTGGACGCCGCCTACGCGGAATATGTGCTGGCCGACGATTACGAGGCGGGAATAGCCTTCGCGACGACGCGCGGCAATGTCGTGATGACTCGCACTTTCTCGAAGATCTTCGGCCTCGCCGGGCTCAGGCTCGGCTGGGGCTACGGCCCCGCGCATGTGATCGAGACGCTCGACCGAATCCGCTCGCCCTTCAATATTTCAAGCGTCGCCTCCGCCGCTGGCGTCGCGGCTCTGCAGGATCGCGCGCATATCGACGCGGCCGTCGCGCATAACGCAAAATGGCTGCCCTGGCTCGCGGCCGAGATCGATGCGCTGGGGCTGGAGGTTCTTCCGAGCGTCGGCAATTTTCTCGCCATCCGCTTCCCCGACGAAGCGGGCCGCCGCGCCGCCGACGCCGACAAATTTCTCACCCAGCGCGGCCTCGTGCTGCGCGCGATCGGCGCCTATGACATGCCGCAGTTCCTGCGCCTGACGGTAGGTCCGCAGGAGGCCAATGAGCGCGTCGTCGCCGCGCTCGCCGACTTTTTGCAGAACGTTCATGTCTGACGTCGAACCACTGTTCAAGAAGCTCTGCCTCGTCGGGCTCGGGTTGATCGGCTCCTCCATCGCCAGAGCCGCGCGCGCGACGAGCGCCGTGGGCCAGATCGCCGCGCTCGACGCTTCGCCGCAGGTGCTTGCCCGCGTGCGGGAACTCGCCATCGCTGACGACGCCAGCGGCGATGTCGCAAGCGCGTTGAACGGCGCCGATCTCGTGATCCTCTGCACGCCGGTTGGCGCGATCGGCGAGGTCGCAAGGCAGATCGCGCCTCATTTGGAGCGCGGCGCGGTGCTCTCGGACGTCGGCTCGGTCAAGGGTTCCGTGATCGCTCAGGTCGCGCCTCATGTGCCGCAGGGCGTGCATTTCATTCCCGCGCATCCGCTCGCGGGCACGGAATATTCAGGCCCGGACGCGGGCTTCGCGACACTGTTCGAGAACCGCTGGTGCATTCTCACCCCGCCCGACGCGGAGGGCGAGGCTGTCGAGGAACTGGCCGAATTCTGGAAGCGGCTCGGCGCGAAGGTCGAGACGATGACGAGCGAGCATCACGATCTCGCGCTCGCGGTGACGAGCCACCTTCCGCATCTCATCGCCTTCAACATCGTCGGCACGGCGGCCAACCTCGAACAGGTCACGCAGTCGGAGGTCATCAAGTTTTCCGCCTCCGGCTTTCGCGATTTCACCCGCATCGCGGCCTCGGACCCGACCATGTGGCGCGATATTTTTCTTGCCAACAAGGGCGCCGTGCTCGATATGCTCGGCCGCTTCGACGCTGATTTGAAGTCGCTGCAGCGCATGATCGAAACAGACGACGGACAAGGCCTGTTCGACCTCTTCACGCGCACCCGCGCCATAAGGCGCGGCATCGTCGAGCAAGGACAGGACACCGCCGCGCCGGATTTCGGACGCCCCCACGACGAGAGAAAGTAAGCGTTTTCTTCTGGCGGAGCGCACCCAAACCGTCATGGTCCGGCCCTCGGCGCATCCAGGGCGAATGAAATGGACGCGCGACTAACTGGCGCTTTGGAGGCGGCAGGGCATGGCGCAAATCGTCCAGCTCTTGCCCGCCGCGCCGCACGGCCTATGATCGGGGGAAAGGGGAGCCGCGGCATGACGGGAGAAGCGCAAGTAGTCACGGCTGCGGTTCTTGTAATTGGCGACGAGATTCTCTCAGGCCGCACACAGGACGGCAACAGCCATTATATCGCCAAATATCTCGCCGACATCGGCATAGACCTGCGCGAGATTCGCGTTGTTCCCGATGTCGAGGAGGAGATCGTCGCGGCGGTGAACGCGCTGCGCGCGCGCTATAGATATGTCTTCACCACGGGCGGCATTGGCCCCACGCATGACGACATCACGGCCGACGCGATCGCCAGGGCCTTTGGCGTCGGCATCGAGGAAGACCCGCGCGCGATCGCAATGCTGCTGGAGCGCATCAGGCCCGATCAGCTCAACGAGGCGCGCCGCCGCATGGCGCGCATTCCGCTCGGCGCGGAGCTGATCGAGAACACCATCTCCAAGGCGCCGGGTTTCATGATCGGCAATGTGATCGTCATGGCCGGCGTGCCGATGATCATGCAATGCATGCTCGACGCGATTGCGCCAACACTAGCGACCGGCGAGCATGTGCTGGTCGAGGCGATCGAGGCCGACTCCGTGCCGGAAGGCCGCTACGCAAAGCAGCTCGCCGCGCTCGCCGAGGCCTATCCGCAGGTGAGCATGGGTTCCTATCCGCATTTTTCCAGTCAGGGCGTGCGCAACCAGATCGTCCTGCGCTCGCGCGAGGCCGCGCCACTCGCGGCGGCCAAGGAGGCCGTGTTAGGGATGGTCGCGCAATTGCGCAGCGACAGCGCGCCGGGGTGACAATGAGCAATCAGGATATTCTCGCGCTTTCATGGGATGCGTTTCATCAAGACACGAGAACGCTCGCCGCGCGCCTCGCCGCCATAGGGGGCTTTTCGGCCATAGCGGCGGTGACGCGCGGCGGCATGATTCCGGCGGGCGTCATCGCGCGCGAACTCGGCATCAGAGTGATCGATACGATTTGCGTCGCGAGCTACCATGAGGAAACCGAGCGCGGCGAGGTCGCGGTGCTGAAATCCCTGTCCGAGGAGATTCTCGCGCGGCCGACCAGCGAGGTGCTCATCATCGACGATCTCGTCGACACAGGCGCTACCGCGAAGATCGTGCGCGAACTTCTGCCGCATGCGCATTTCGCAACAGTTTACGCCAAGCCGCAGGGCCTGCCGCTGGTCGACACATTCGTGCGGCAGGTGGCGCAGGAAACCTGGATCTATTTTCCCTGGGACACGGCTCTGAGTTTTCAGGCGCCGATCGCAAAGGGGAAAAAATAGAAGGAGGCGCGCCCGGCTCTCGACGGATCGCATTGGCCTTGGCTGTTGGAAGGAATCGGGCCCGGATTGGCGCGAAAGGAAGGGAAAGATGGCCAAGGAAGATCAAAATGCGCGGGAAGTCGTTGGCGTCTTCAACGACGCCGACGCGCTGGAGGGAGCAGCCAGGGAATTGCTCGCAGCCGGGTTCGAACGCACGCGGATCACTCTGCTCGCGGGCGAAAATGCGATCGTGCAGAAGCTCGGGCACAAATATGAGAAGGTCGAGGAGCTTGAGGACAACCTTGAGATTCCAAGAGTGGCCTATCGCTCCAAGCAGTCGCTCGATCTGACGAAGGGCGCGGTGCTGGGCGCTCTGGCGTCGATTGGCGCCGTCGCCGCGGCCGGAGCCATCTTCGCGTCCGGTGGAGCATTGGCGGTGACGCTGGGGAGCGGCCTGCTGGGAGCGGAAGCGGGCGGCTTCATTGGCGGCTTTCTCGCCGAGTTCATGGACGACCATCACGCGAAGTCACTTGCAGGAACAGCTGGACCACGGCGGGCTTCTGCTGTGGGTGCGAACGGCTGACGCCGCCGAGGAGGACAAGGCCAGGCGGATACTTTCGCAGCACTCCGGGCGCGACGTGCACGCGATTGCAGTCGCGTAGAATTTTCGGCGCCAGGGGATTTGGAGCATGCGCCACGAAAGCAGCAAGCAATTGGCCAAATATTCGTCTTTCACGCGCCAGCCTCAATCGCCGGATGGCGCTATTCCCCGTCGCCATCTGGCGTCAGAATTGAGAAACTTTCTTTTCCAAAGGAGAATTAATTCGCAGTTCCCTCCTGAGCCGATTCAGCGCAGGCGGAAGCGAGAAGCTCCTCAAGCTGCTTGATGTGGATGGGCTTTACCAAATGCCGATCAAAACCGGCTTCCTTCGTTCGCGCTCGCGTTTGCTCTTCGCCCCAGCCGGTCAAAGCCACCAGCATCGCTTTTCTTCCGGCTGGCATTTCCCTGATGCGACGGGCGGTTTCGAAGCCGTCCATTTCCGGCATGCCGATATCCAGAAGCACAAGTTCAGGCTCGAAGTCGGCGCATGTCACTAGCCCTTGCGCGCCGCTGTGAGCGACGCGCACAGTTGCGCCCAATACCTCCAGAAGACTTGCGAGGGTCCCAGCCACCTCGGGCATATCGTCGACGACCATCACGCGCCGTGACGCCTTGGCGCGCGAAACAATTCCCGCTGAAGCGGAGTCTGGCGCGTCGCCCCCTTCCATAAAGGGCAAGCGCACGACAAATCTGCTGCCAAGCCCTTCGCCATCGCTATGCGCCTCGACTGTTCCTCCATGCAGCTGCACGATCTCGCGGACCAGCGCCAGCCCGATGCCGAGCCCCTGTTGCGACCGGCCGATATTCTCCCCTCCCTGGACAAAAAGATCGAAAATATGGGGCAACAGCTCCTTCGAAATGCCAGCGCCCGTGTCGGTGACGCTGACCACCGCCTCGTCCGCAACCCGTTCGACGATGATGTCGATGCTCCCATCCCGTTTTGTGTGTCGTGCGGCGTTGCTCAGCAAATTGACGAAAACTTGCGTCAGTCGAACCGGGTCGCCGTCGACCGGCAGCGGCGTGTGGGACAGAGTCAAGCGAAGGTCGGGGCCTTCCGCGTCGAAGAGGCGCCTGCTCGTGTCGACGGCCTGGTCAAGCAAAGTCACAAGATCCAGCCTTTGCCTTTGCAGTTTGAATTTGCCGCAGTTGATCCGCGACGTGTCCAGGAGATCGTCGACAAGGCGGACAAGATGATCAACCTGCCTCCCCATCATGAGCAACAGGCGGTCGCTGGCAGGCGACGCGTTCGTCCCGACCTTGCGCAATAGCTCCAGGCCATTGCGAATAGGCGCCAGCGGATTGCGTAATTCATGCGCGAGCATGGCGAGTAATTCGTCCTTGCGCCGGTCAGCCTCGCGCAGCGCAACCTCGGCCTCCTTACGCTCGGTGATGTCGCTGACGCATGCGACCCATCCGACGATCTGGCTGGCGTCATCGGCGTCAGGCGTGTAGCTGACATGCAGGTGACGTTGCCCCACGCCAGGAAACTGCGCCTTGGCCTCAAAGGCGACGTGCTCGCCGCGCAACGCCGCGTCGACATAGGGTCGGATATTCGCCGCTGCTTCCGCGCCGATCACCTCGGCGATAGGCCGATCGACGATTTCATCAAGCAGCTTGCCGACAATCTTGGCGTAAGCCGGATTGGCGGAAACGTAACGCCCTTCGCGGCTACAGCGGATCAGTCCAACCTCGGCGTTGTTCGAAACCCGGCGCAAGCGCTCTTCGCTCTCGCGCAGCGCATTCTCGACCCGCTTGCGCTCGGTGATGTCGACGCCTTCGCCGAGAAGAAACTCGACTTCTCCCTTCTCGTCGCGCAGCGCGGTCACGGTGTTGAGCGCATAGCGCTGCTCGCCGTCACTCGTTCGATATTCGGCCTCGGCTTGCGATGGACCGGGCCGCGCCAGCGCCTCGTCGAACTGGCGCCGCCAGCGCGCGCGCATTTCCGGCAGCTCTCGCCACCAGGGACCATCCAGAAAGGGCTTGCCAATGACTTCCTCGGCTTTCACGCCGGTGCCGCGAACGATAGAATCGCTGATTTCGATGATTTGCCCTTCCGGGGTCAACAAAACGCTGTACTGGAACTGTTGGTTGAAGATTGCGCGAAAGAGCCGCTCGCTTGCGCGCAGCGCCGCCTCGGCCTGCTTTTGCTCGGTGATGTCGATGTTCATGCCGAACCACTCGACGAGCTCGCCGCTGGCGTCGCGGATCGGCGCGGCCCGCACGCTCATCCAGCGCCATTGGCCGTCGTGACGACGGATGCGGTGCTCGCTCGCATATGGCTCGCCCCGCGCCACGGCCGCTCGCCATGACCGCGCCGCCGCGTCGAGGTCTTCGGGATGCACGGCTCTACTCCAGCCGTCGCCGAGCATTTCCTCGGCGGTCTGGCCCGTGAAAGCCATCCACTCCGGCTGCGGCTCGATATGAAGTCCTGATGACGGGCAGCACCACGTCACCGCGCTTACCGCGCCGAGCAGCGTGCGAAAGCGCAGTTCGCTCTCCCGCAACGCCGCGGCGGCCTGCTTGTCGGGGCAGATGGCGTTCAACATTTCAAGCTCGCCCAACTCTTGATCGGCGGTCGCCGCTGCGCTCCGTGATGCCCTCTGGGTCGGAAAGGCTCCCGCCATTTTCCCCAGATCGGCGCATCGACGTTCCCTAGACTTCAGGTCAGGTTCTCACACCTAAGTCTTTATCCCTAAACCCAAAGCGCTGTCGATCAACTCTAGGCCCAAACGATTGATTCTTTCCGCGGCCCGACGCGGACGGGCGTCTGACAGACGGTTAAATGAGAGGCCAAAAGCCCGCCCGCGCCAGAGAATCGGGGCGCCCAAAGCCAGGACGGCGCGCCTCGCGCCGACTCTTCCTCCGCCTTTGACGGCAACCCGAGCGGGTCGCCATTTTTGGGGCGACATTGTAGATGCGGCCCAATTTTCGCGGAAGGCGCTTGACAAGCTAGCTCTAAGATATATCTTAGATGCATCATCAACAAAGGAGATATGATGAAACACCATAATAGCCATCACCCATGGGGCGATCGGATTATGCATAATATCGCGCGTGCGATGCGCGGAGGGCGAGGCGAATCCTTCGCCCGTCCGGGATTTGGACGAGGCGGCGAAGGAGAGGGTCGTGGAGGCGGCCGGGGACGCCGCAGAATGTTCGAGGGCGGAGAATTGCGCCTTGTCCTGCTTCTGCTAATCGAGAACGAGCCGCGCCATGGTTACGATCTTATCCGAGAGATCGAGACGCGGACAGGCGGCGTCTATTCGCCAAGCCCCGGCATCGTCTATCCGACACTGACCTTGCTCGAAGAGCTTGCCCAGATCGAAGCCCGCGCAAGCGAAGGCGCCAAGAAACTCTACGCCATCACGGAAGCTGGCCTCGCCCAGCTCGCGGCCAACCGGGGCGACGCCGAGGCGGCTCTGTCGCGGCTCGACCAGTTGCGTCAAAGAAGCGAAATCATGGACGCCGGCCCGGTCTTCAGAGCGATGAGCAATCTTAAGGCTGTCCTGCACCAGAGGCTCAGCGGAGCGCCCGACAAGCAAGTATTGTTTTCGGTCGCCGACATCATCGACGAGGCGGCGCGCAAGATTGAACGTCTGTGAAGGGAGCTTCGCTCCGTCAATTCCGCGCGCGAATGAAAACCGGCGGGAAGCTCTGCTCCTGCCGGAGCTGGATTGCTCGAAACGGGAATGGAGAAAAAGCAGGATGGTGAAGATCTCACGCGAATGGGCGACGCCCCTGACCATTGGCGCTTTTGGCCTGATGAGCGTCACCGGCCTTCTGATGTTTTTCCACCTTGACACCGGCCTCAACAAGGTCGCGCATGAGTGGCTTAGCTGGGCGATGGTGGCGGGCGTCGCCGCCCATGCCGCCGCCAACTGGTCCGCCTTCAAGCGTTATTTTCTCTCTAGCGGGCTCGCTCGCGTCATCATCGGCGTCAGCGCCACGGTGCTTGCGCTTTCCTTTGTCCCGCTTCCGGCCGGCGGAGAGGCGTCGCCGCCAATCATGGCGCTGAGAGCGATCACGAAAGCGCCTCTCGCCAGCCTCGCGCCGCTTTCCGGCCGATCCGTGAATCAGCTTATCGACGATTTGACGAAGGCGGGCGTCAAGGCGCCGAACGCCGACGCCAGCCTCGACAGCCTGGCGCCCAACAACCGCGCGCTGCAAGCCAAGGCGATCGCGGTTCTCTTCGGCAAACGCTAGCGCGCCACGGGCGCGAGCCCGAGCCAGTTGCTTGCTCCCGGCGCGAAGCGGCGAATGATCTGCTCCGCCGCCAGCACGAACACAAGCGAGACGCCGAGCGTCGGCAGCAGCACGCCAAGCACGACGACGAGGCCGATCACAAAGGGCGCGAGCCGTGGCGGTTGCGAGAGCGCGGGCGGCGCGCCCAACGCACCTTGCGGCCGGCGCCGGAGCCACATCAGGAATGACGTCACGACGAGAGTGAGATAGCCGATCGCCGTCAGCAATCCGAGCAACTGATTGAACCAGCCAAAGAGCTGGCCCTCATGCGCGGCGACGCCGATACCGATGACGCGATCAAGCATCGGCCGCTCGGAGAAGGGAGTCTCCTTCACCTGCTCGAAGGTCCTGGGATCGAACTCCAGAGTCGTCCGCAACGGCCGGTTCTGCGCGTCGGAACGCACGACCCAGTTCGGCCTCTTGGCCGAGGGCGGAGAGACCAGCACCGGTTCGGCGAGGCCAAGCGGCAGCGCCTGCGCCGCGATCTCGTCGAAGCCCGTGATGGGCGCGTGCATCCCGCCATGACCTGCGTGTTCGGAATGGCCGCCGCCGCCCGCCTTGCGATGCTCTGCGTGCTCGTCCTCGACTGCGGCGGCCGGCGCCTCGGAAAACTCCGCCATGCGACGCGCCTGCGCGGAGGCCGGGCCGGTGGTCCAGTCCTGAGGCGTCTCGCGCTGTTGGCCGATGCTGCGAACGGTCTTGAAGCCCTCTCCCCAGACCTTTGTCCAGGGAAGCGCCGTGATGAGATAGAACAGCGCGAAGAAGGAAAGCCATATTCCGGTGACGGCGTGCAGGTCGCGCAGAAAAGCGCGACCGCCGCTCGACAGTCTGGGATACAGCACGCCGGCAAGGCCGATGTTGGCGCGCGGCCACCAGAGATAGAGCCCGGTGACGACCATGATGATGGCCCAGGCGCCCGCAAGCTCCACCGCGATCGCGCCGGGCTCGCCGAGCAGCAATTCGCCATGGAGATCATGCATGAAGCTGGTGAGGCGGCTTTTCTCGGCCTCGGACTTCATTATTTCGAGCGTGTCGGGCCGCACCAGCACGCGAAGCTCGCGCCCTTCCGCGCTCATCATGCGCACGCGTGCTGCGTCCGTGGGATCGGCCCGCAACTCAAGGGCCTTCAGGCGCGCGCCGGGCGTCGCCGCAATCGCGGCGGCGACCTGTTGATCGAGCGATTTGGCCTCGCCCGAAAGGGCAAGGTGATCGTAGGGACGGTCGAGAAAGGCGTCGATCTGCGGCTTGAACAGATAGACCGCGCCCGACAGCGAGAGAACCACGATGAAGGGCAGGCAGAACAGGCCCGCGTAGAAATGCCAGCGCCAGATTATGCGATAGGCCGCGCCGGCGTTCACGGCCGGATCCGCGCCCTCAATGTTACGGATGATCGCGTTCATCGACTGGTCTCCTCGAATGGCTGCAATACGGCCGCAGCACGACCGCAATGTTTAGCGGAACCGGAATTCCTGAATGGCGGTGAACTTTCCGCCTGGAGGGGGCGGCGTATGAATCGACGCCAGAATCCTTCCGGCCAAAGCCGCAACCTCGGGATTTGAGCTGTGTTTGACGCTGTGCGACACAACCTTTCCGGAAGCGCCGACAGTGAAGGCGACCGTCACCGAACCGGGCGACGCCTTGGAAGTCTTCGGCGTGTGCCGTCTGATTTCGGCGGCCAGCGCACGCACATAGGCCTTGCGCGACATTTCGCTGGCCTTGTGCGGCTTCGCCGCCGTGGGCTTCGGCTTCGCATCGGGCTTCTCTGGGGCGGCGGGCGCCGCCGGCTTTGCTGGCTCCGGCGCGGCGGGCGCCGCTGGCTCGGCTTCGATCGCCAGCGCGGAAGTCGCGAACATGCAGGCGGCGAATATCAGGGCTGAGTATTTCATTGTGATCCCTTTTGGCTTTGGCGATCCGATTCTTCCGTTCTTCGACGACGGCTCCGGGAGCTTCCGCGAAGAATTTTGCGAACCTGCAGATCTCCCGACGCGCGCGCCGGTCTGGCGGGCGCGCCGGGAGAGCATGGCCTTATCTGCCGACGGTGCTGGAGTTTGGCGCGTTGACGCCGACTATGGTCGTGTCCCCGCCCCTCTCCGGCCCGCCGAGATCATATTTCACGCCGAGGTAATAAGTGCGCTCGGGATAGGGATTGGGGTTCACGAGATATTTGTTGTTGCCGATGTTGTCGATGCCGGCGGTAGCGGTCCAGTTCGGGGCGATTTTGTAATTCACCTTGGCGTCGAAGACGAGATAGGAGCTGTCCGTCGTGCCATAGTTGTCGTGGTTGAAGTCTGTGTTGGCCAGGCTGACGAAGGATCCGGTGGCGAAACGCATGCCGCCGGCGACAGACCACTGGGAGGTTGGGGCGTAAACAAGCGTGCCGCGGAGACGAATGCGTGGAACGCGCGGCACCTGCATGCCCTGGAACCACGGTTGTATGTAATCCGAAAGCGTCTTTGAATCGGTGAAAGTCGCGCTTCCGTTGAAATCGAGCCCGGGCCAGTGGATGTCTTTCATCGACAAGGCGGCCTCGATGCCACGAAAGCGCACCTTGTCGATGTTCGACTGCTGCGTTGTGAGCACGCCAGAGGTGAGCGCGGTTTGCGACGCGATGAAGTTCCAGCGATCGTCCTCGAAGAGGCTGACCCGCGGCACGGCGAGGCCGACATTGCCGCCAAAGGCGTTTTGCCAATGATATTCGCCGGTGAGATCGTAATAGGTCGAGGATTCCGGTTGGAGATAGGGGTTGTTGATCTGAACCGAGGTCGGCGTGCTGATCGCCTGGAAAAGTTCCGTGACCGTCGGGAATCGATAGTTTCGCGCGATTGAGCCGCGCATCACGAAATCCGGGGTCACCTGATATTCGAGCGCGCCCTTGGGTTCGAAGGCGCCCTTGAAGGATTCCGGCGAATAAAGGACCGCCTTGCCCAGTGCGTTGTTCGTGCCTCCAAATGCGGTCCAGAAATCCCCGCGCCCGCCAGCGGTCAATCGCCATTGCGGCAGGAACTTCCACTCGTCCTGCAGATAGGCGCCCTGAATCTCGGTTTTGCCATAGGAGATGGACGATATCGAATTGTAATAATTCGATGTCGCCACATTGGTGTTCGTCGTGACCGAGTTCAACGAATAGAGCCAGTCATTGGCGCCGAACGAAACGATATGTTTGCCGAACAGATCGAAATCCGGCCGATAAATGAAGCGCGCGTCCAGCGTGCGCCAGAAGTTGCCGCCCTGATTGACGTTGGTTCCCGCCGGATTGATGCTGTAGCTCGGAAGGAGCGGATTGGCGGTCGCGGTCGGCGTAAAGCCATAGGCCACCGAGGTGTTGGCGTAGTCCCTCAGGTAGTTGTATTGGGTCGCGGCCAGATCGTAATCGAAAACGCCCTTGGTGTCGCTTTTCAGCTCCGCTGCGTTCATCAGATGCGAGGCGTTGGAGTGGCTCGGCTCCAGCGAGGTCAGTCCACTGCCGCCGTAATAGCCGTAACTCCCGCCGCCGAAGGCGATCGGCGATTTCGAGCCGAGGCTATAGATGGGCACGCCTTGCGCCGTGGTCATGTATGGCGTGTTGTAGGTGTTGTCGACCAGCGACCAGAAGCCGGTTTGCCATGTCAGGCGGGTCGTCGGAGTGAAATCATAGGCGAGTTTGACTTTCGCCATGTGCTGTTCGTTGTGATCCGCGCCATTGGCGCCGGCGATGAGGTTCTGATTGCCGTTCTGGTCGGCCGCGAACACGCCGCCGAATCCATCGATGTAGCGGCCTTTCGAGTTCGGGTTGGTGAAGCTGACCAGATTGTTGGAGAAGGTCTGCGACTGGCCCTGCGCGTCGAGACGATCATAGCTGACCCAATAAGAGAAATCATTGATGCGGTCGCCGATGAGGAGGTTCATATCTCCAGAGAGATCGAGCTCGTTGCTCTGGAACCAGGTGAAGTTCTGCAAAGCCGCGTTACCCGAGGCGTGAACCTCGAAATGTTCCGGCATTCGTGTCGTAATCGTGTAGACGCCGGAGATCGAATTGCCGCCGTAGAGGGCGGAGAGCGGCCCCGCGATCACGTCGATGCGCTCGATTTCCGCAGGCGAGACCATGCCCCAGCGCGGAGGATAAGCAAAGCTGTTGCCGAGATAGTTCGACAGCAGCACGCCGTCGGCGTAGACCATCGTGCGCGCGCTGTCCTGCGGATTGTTCACGCGCCCTTCCACGGTCGCGTTGCGGTCGCCGATGAAACGCTCGCGCACCAGCACGCTGGGCAGATATTTGAACGTCTCGGCCGTGGTCATGACGTTGACGGTCTTGTCGATTTCATCGCGCGTCGCCGAGCTGACCACGGCCACATGCGAGACGCTTTCCGGGATGACGGAGCCGCTGAAAGGTTTGTCCGTGTGGCCGAGCTTGTCGGCCACTTGCGGTGCGGGAGCCGGGCCGGGAATGGGCGCGGTCACGGGTCCGGGAGGAGCCGCCGCGCCGACGTCGATGGTCGGCAGACTTTCCTGCGCGGAGGCCGAAGCCGCCAAGGAAAGAGCCAGGGCGCAGGCTGAAGCGCCGCGCAAAAGTGAGTTCCGTTGCATTAAAATTCCTCCCTTGACGCCGCGACGCGGCTTATTTCGCCGGCTCAGCCCGCAAGCGCGCTTTCGCGCTCTCGCGGCCAAAAGCCCGGACGTTTTTCGTCTTGCTGTGACAGATTTCGATCGGCGCGCTTTTGCTGATCCGCCAACCGGATGAATTCGAAAAGCGGCGTTGGAGGAAACACGGGCGACAGGTCCGGCCGCAAAATCTCGACGAACCAGTTTCTTCCTGTCTTACGAGATGATTCCGAGGAAAACTCGTTCACCGCATCGATGATCGCCCGCTCACTATCTTCGCAAATCAACGTGCCGCGCAGCAGCGCGCCCGCCTCCACACCCGGAGGCGCTATCTTGATCCAGAAGTGCTTCAATGCCTTTGTCTCTGACATCTCTAACGCCTTTCCGCCGCCAAAAAGCGGCCCGTTCGCGTAATCCAGGCGCAAAGGCGCAAGCGCACCCAAGCGCCGAGAAACCTCAGCGATTATTGAGTTTGTTATGGGTGGCGGGGACGCGCGTCAGGCGCGGGACCATGCGCGCCAAAAGGCGACGCGAGACGAGTCGGACTCGTTCAGAAAATTAGTGCTTCAGGAAATAGCGGGAGGCGCGCGCGGCTGATGGGCGCGGTCCACGATCACGGCCAGCGGAGCCGACTCATCCCCAAGGTGGTCGAGGAGCGCGACGCCGACGCGCAACGCCGGCATATGGACATCGGCCATGGGGAGCGGCGACGAGAGCGCGCTCGCCGCGCAAAACACGCAGGAAAGGCAATCGTGCTTTTGTTCGCCGGGGAGCTGATGTTGCGGCCCCGCGCCATTGACTTCGCAATGCTGCGAGGCGGAGACGCCGGCATGATGTCCCGCGAAGCTGGCCAAAACATTCCCGCCCAGCGCGGCCTGGAAGACCAACGCCAGAACAAGAAAAATCGACCGAAACGACGCTCGCCTCATCAGAACCGCTTTCCGCACACGCGAAGCTATTGGAAATCAAGCTTAGCGGTCGGTCGGGGCACGATCAACGTTCGCCGGAACGATTATTCAGATTTTCTTAACATGTGTCATTTGCGCAACAAGCACGCCCCGCCGGCTTATGGCTGCGGGCGCGGCGTCGTGGCGACAGACGGCGGCATGATGGGCAAAACGACCTCGGGCTGGCGTCCGGTCAACGACTTGAGGAAGTCGGTGATTTTCGCCGCCTCGTCGTCGGAAAGCTTCATGCCGAGCTGGGCGTCGGCCATGATCTCGACGGCCTTCTTCAAATCCCATGTGTGACTGCTGTGGAAATAGGGCGCGTTCAGTTCCACGTTGCGCAGGCCCTGCACGCGAAACACATATTTGTCATTGAGGTTCTTCGTGACCGCATAGCGGCCCCAGTCGTCCGTCGGCAGAATCTCCGGCGCCGGCGCATGGGCGACGCCAAAGCGCGCGTAGCTCCCGCCGCCAATGTTCACGCCTTTGTGGCAGTTGGAGCAGCCCTTTTCGATGAACAGCTTCAACCCCTGCTTCTGATTGTCCGAAAGCGCCGCGTCATCGCCCTTCAGCCAGAGATCGAAGGGCGCGTCGGGCGTGATCAGCGTCGTCTCGAAGACGGCAATGGCCCGCGCGACATTCTCGTAGACGATCGGATCGGCTTCGCCAGGGAAGGCCTTCTTGAAGGCTTCCACATAGCCCGGGATGCCCTTGAGCTGCTCGACGGCGTGCGCCTTGGCCGCGTTGGGCTCCGCCGGGTTGAAGATGGTCGGGCCGCCGCGCGTCTTCTGCATGGCGCCGGGGAAGGCGGTGACCGAGCGCATCACCTGATCCTTCAGATCGGAGGCGCGGCCGTCGTAAAAGAAGGATTTGTTGAACACCGCGTTCAGGACCGTCTGCGACTTGCGGCCGGCGAGCTGCCACCCGCGCGCGATCGACGAAGAACGGCTGTCGCCGCCGCCCAAGCCGAGATCATGGCAGGCGGCGCAGCTCAGCTCGTGACTTTCCGAAATGCGGGGATCGAAATAGAGCATCTTGCCGAGCGCCAGTTTCTCGGGCGTCGTCGCTTCGCCCGGCAATTGCGGCGGCGTCTCCGGGATCGGCTCGAACAGGCCCTTGGCCTGATCGCGCAGCGCATCCTCCGCCAGCGCCGGACCGGCCGCGAAAATCAGGAGAAAAGACGCAAGCAGCGGGAAACGTATTTTCATCGGCGCCTCGGTTCGAGTCGGCATTGCGAGGAGACACACTACCACAGCTCCGGCGGCGAATGGCAATCGCCAACGCTCCTCCCGCCCGGGAAATTTGACGCCGGCGGGTGCGGCAAGGCGCCGCTGCGCTTCGCGCTCCCGGCGTCGCGTATAAAGCGTTCGATTTGCCCGCCCTTCGCCGCTAGATTAATCAGAACGGAAAAACAAAGGCGGCGGCGATGCCGGCGCCAGAAACGAGGCCCGTCGAGGCCCCGAAGGGAGCGCTCATGTCCGAGAAAATCTATCCCGCGCCGGACGAGTGGAAAGCGAACGCCGCCATCGACGAGGCGAAATACGAGGAGCTTTACGCGCGGGCGCTGAACGACCCGGAAGGGTTCTGGGGCGAGCAGGGCCACCGCCTGTCCTGGATTTCGCCCTATACGAAGGTGAAGCACACCAGCTTCGAGCCGCACAATGTCTCGATCAAATGGTTCGAGGACGGAGCCACCAACGCCGCCATGAACTGCGTCGACCGGCATTTGCGCGACCGCGCCGACCAGACCGCGATCATCTGGGAGGGGGACGACCCTTCCGTCTCGCGCCATGTCACCTATCGTGAGCTGCACGAGCAGGTCTGCCGCTTCGCCAATGTGCTGAAAAAGCATGGCGCCAAGCGTGGCGACCGCATCACCATCTACCTGCCGATGATCCCGGAAGCGGCCTACGCCATGCTCGCCTGCGCGCGCATCGGCGCCATTCACTCCGTGGTCTTCGCCGGCTTCTCGCCGGAGGCGCTGGCGGGCCGCATCGAGGACGCGCAATCCGACATCGTCGTCACCGCCGACGAGGGGCTGCGCGGCGGCAAGCGCGTGCCGCTGAAAGCCAATGTCGACGCGGCGCTGGACAAGGTTTCGGTGAAGACGGTGCTGGTGGTGACGCGCACTGGCGCGCATGTCGGCATGGAGGAGGGCCGCGACTTCCGCTACGAGGACGAATGGAAGACCGTGGCTTCCTATTGTCCCTACGCGGAAATGAACGCGGAAGACCCGCTGTTCATCCTCTATACGTCCGGCTCGACCGGCAAGCCCAAGGGCGTGCTGCATTCGACGGGCGGCTATCTCCTGCACGCCGCGCTCACGCATCAGCTCATTTTCGACTACCGCGAGGGCGACGTCTACTGGTGCACGGCGGATGTCGGCTGGGTGACCGGCCACAGCTACATCGTCTACGGTCCGCTGGCCAATGGCGCGACGACGCTGATGTTCGAGGGCGTGCCAAGCTATCCCAGCGCCTCGCGATTCTGGGAGGTCGTCGACAAGCACAAGGTCAACATATTCTACACCGCTCCTACAGCCATCCGCGCGCTGATGGCGGCGGGCGAAGTCGCGGTGCGAAAGACCAGCCGCGCCTCGCTGCGGCTTCTGGGCTCCGTCGGCGAGCCGATCAATCCGGAAGCATGGGAGTGGTATCATCATGTCGTCGGCGACGACCGCTGCCCCATCGTCGACACATGGTGGCAGACCGAGACCGGCGGCATTCTGATTTCCCCCCTGCCCGGCGCGACGGCGCTCAAGCCCGGCTCGGCGACCAAGCCTTTCTTCGGCGTCCTGCCGGAGATCGTCGACGCGACCGGCGAGGTGCTGGAAGGCGCCTGCGAGGGCAATCTGGTCATCGCAGATTCATGGCCCGGACAGGCGCGCACGCTCTATGGGGATCACGACCGCTTCGCGCAGACCTATTTCCACGCCTATCCCGGCAAATATTTCACCGGCGACGGCGCAAGGCGCGACGCCGACGGCTATTACTGGATCACAGGGCGCGTCGACGACGTGATCAATGTCTCGGGACACCGCATGGGCACGGCGGAGGTCGAAAGCGCCCTCGTCGCGCATGAGAAGGTCTGCGAGGCGGCGGTGGTCGGCTTTCCGCACGACCTCAAGGGCCAGGGCATCTACGCCTATGTGACGCTGATGGACGGCGCCGAGCCCAACGAGCATCTGCGCAAGGAGCTGATCGGCTGGGTGCGGCAGGAGATCGGCCCGATCGCGACGCCGGACGTGATCCAGTTCGCGCCGGGCCTGCCCAAGACCCGCTCCGGCAAGATCATGCGCCGAATCCTTCGCAAGATCGCGGAAGGCGAATTCGGCGCGCTGGGAGACACCTCGACGCTGGCCGACCCGGGCGTGGTGCAGGATTTGATCGAAAACAGGCCGGAGGTATAGGCGCGCCGGGGTTTAAAACCACTGGAGCGCCCTTCCCGACAGTAATTCGGACGTGAGCCACGTAATAGCTCCCCGAGCCCTTGTTATCGCTGCGCGATTTACGGTAGAAGGCGGCGTCGCGCTTTTCGGTCTCCGGCGGAAAGCCTTCGTATGAAACAATAATTTGGCATTGATTTAATCCGGATCAGGAAGGACGCCTAATGAAGAAGACCTTGCTCATGAGCGCGGTGATCGCCGCCAGCGTCGCGACCGGCGCTTTCGCCGCCGTCGAATTGAATACTTACGCCAATAAGGAAGGCTATCTCGACGTGCAGGCGCTGACCTGCGCCCAGCTGGCCGACACCTTTCAGGAAGACGCCAATTATCTGACGGCTTGGTACAGCGGCTGGTATAATGGTCTGGCCAAGAAGCATTACGCCAACATCCCGGGCAGCAAGGAAGCCGAGCACGAGGCGATCGTCTATTGCAAGGCCCATCCCGGCGACGAGAAAGTGATCAAGGTTCTCGGCCGCATCTTCGACGAATACAGGGCGAAGAAGGGCATCGAAATCCATCATTGATTGGATTTCGGGCGGCACTTGTCGTCAACAATGCGGCGGGGCGTTTCCGATTCGACCAAGCCGCAAAAGGTCAATCGGATATTGACCACACAGCTTCCATTGAAGGCCCGCCGCTCGCCGCGCGGGCCTTCTTCGCGACCGGGCGGCGGCTTGCCGATCCGCCGGCTTCTCGCTACCAATGGCGCGGCCCCGCCGAGTCGGACTTGAAGCGTCCAGACTGCGGCGACGGCCCTGAAACTGCATTGATTGCAATGACGCGGACGTGGCGAAACCGGTAGACGCAAGGGACTTAAAATC
>CAWJEI010000014.1:0-216634 GCA_963841875.1 uncultured Alphaproteobacteria bacterium
AAGGAAATGTCGCGGATCGGCGTGCGTTGACTGTGCTGCTGGAACATCACGAAAGCGGTCACGGCCAAGGCGCCGATGACGATCCAGGGCGCGTATTTCTTCCAATTCGCATTCATGCTGCGTCTCCCGACAGGCCCCACCGCAGTAACGCCCTGCAAGCGGCGCGCCATTTGTTTAATAATTGGACACGGGATCCTATCCCGCGTCCTTGCCATTATGCCCACGCCACAAAATAGGGCAGGATGGCAGAGTCGCCAAATTAAGCGCATAATTCGCCAAACGCCGGGTCCAACATGATCAAAATAGTCGTCGCAGGGATAAGCGGCTGTCTTGGCGCAGCTTTCGTCGGCCTTACCGACACTCTGGCGATCGCGCGCCAGGCGATTGCTCATGCGACGGGAGAAGAACCCCCATTCCTGATGGTTACCGCAAGCGCGGACGGCGGCAGCATCATTGACGGATCGGGCCGAAGTTTCCCGGTGGACACGTCATTCGAGGAGGTTTCCAATTGCGACGCCATTCTGACGCCCGGATTTCGCGGGGATGACGCGGGGCATCCGCCGGGAATGGCGCATCTCGCGGGGGTTGCGGCATGGATGCGGCGGCAGCATTCGCGCGGCGCTTTGGTGTGCAGCACGGGAACCGGCGCCTTTCTTTTGGGCGAAGCCGGGCTTTTGGACGGGAGGCGATGCACCACCAGCCGGCGCAGCATCGACGAGCTCAAGCGCCGCTATCCCCGCGCGGATATCGCCCGCGGCGCGCCGCTGATCGAAGACCGCCGCGTGGTCACCACGGGCGCGCCGTTAAGCTGGATCGACCTCGCCCTGTATTGCATTCGCACATTCTGCGGCGAACAGGCGGCGCGGCTTGCAGCCGACGTCATCGTGCTTGACGGGGCCTCGACCGAGCAGGCGGCGTACAAGCCCGAAGGCTATTTCGCCGGCTCAAATCCATTTCTGCTGGAAGCGGAGAGAATTGTTCGCCAGGCTGGAGACAAGCCGCTTTCCGCCGTGGATCTTGCCCATGCGCTCTCGACGTCGGAGCGGACGCTTCACCGGAAGCTGAAGCAGGCCTGTGGAGAATCGCCGAAGGGTTTCATTGATCGCGTGCGCGTCGAAACCGCGAGGACGCTGCTGGAGACGAGCGGCAAATCGGTGAAGGAGCTCGCGGGCAGCGCCGGCTTCGTTGACGAGGCGAGTTTTCGCCGCACGTTCCGTCGCTACGCCGGCATGGCGCCTGGCGCCTATCGCGTATTGGCGCGCGCCCGAAACCAACCCAAGGGACATGTCTTCGCGATACAAAAAAGCGCCGAACTCATTCCGGAAATTCTGACGCGCATTCTCGATTCCTGCGTTAACGGCGTCACGCTCGCCGACCCGGACCAGGAGGACGCGCCAATCGTGTACGCCAACAAGGAATTCGAGCGCATCACCGGTTATGGCCAGGACGAGATCATCGGGCATAACTGCCGCTTCCTTCAGGGCGACGACCGCGATCAGGAGAGCCGGGCGCGCTTGCGGGAAGCGATCAAGAAACACGAGCATGTCGAGGTTACGCTGCGCAACTACCGCAAGGACGGCTCGCTGTTTTACAACAAGCTGAACATCACGCCCCTTTTCGACACCCATGGGCAGTTGCTCTACCTCCTTGGCGTTCAATACGACGTCACGGCCCAGGCGCGCGCCGAAACGGAGATAGGCGAACTCAAGGCAAGGCTCACGGCCCTCGCGGGCGCTGATTCCCCGTCCTCGGCCTGACGTGAGATCAGTCGAAAGACCTAAGACGGAACTGATCCCCGGCAAATTCGTCGCGGCGACGCGAAATTAACGGATGATCCAGCGTGGCCAGCCACCGCGGATAGTTTGAAGCCCAGTTCATGATCGGTCGAGATGCGCTTTGCGTGCGACGCAATATGTTTCAGCCTTGCAACCTTCTCCTTACTCATGCGTTAAATTGTCGCACAGAGTGGGACGTGGAAGTCCACCTCAAGGAGTTCTGGCGTGGCGGGTCTACCGTTTCGTCCGGATAATTTCCAGCAAGACCTGAATGCGATTTCGCGGATTGGATCAACGACAGCGGAACGCTTCGTAGCATCGAGGAAACCAACATGAACGCTCTTCCTGCAATACTTTCGATATTGGCTGCGGCCGCAGCCGTCACGCTCGCGATAACGGCTTTTGCAAATTCGTGAAAACTCCGCCGGCGCCTGAGAAATCGCGCGTCGGCAGCCCCCTCCCGGACCCGGAATATCCTCGCCTGGCGTCTCTTTCGCCAGGCGGGCTTTTTGGCGATCAATTTGGCCGCCAACCCGTCACTTGTTCAGCTTCGCCAGCCAGTCAGTCAGCAGCGGGTCGTCGATTGGCCCCGTGACGGTGATCAGGCTGGCGTCGCCGCCGATGAGGGCAGTGAAGGGCAGTTCACCGCGCCAGCTGTTGTCAGCCTCGAAATACAGGCGTTCGACGAAATCGTCGGCGAAGCCGTAATGTTCGGCCGCCGAGAGGCCGGCCTTATCTAGCCTGTCTTGAGCGCGCGGCCGGTCGTTTTTGCTATCGGTGTTCACGAAGACGAAATCCGCCGTCTTTTTCTCCGTCACGACCTTCGCCCATTGCGACAATTCCGCGAGGCAGGGCGGGCAGGTGATCGACCAGAAATGCACCACGAGCGGCCGCTCCGCATGCTGCTTGCGCAGCTGTGCGAAAGAGCCACGAGCATAAGGCTTGAATTCAACGGCCAGCGCACTGGCGCTCAATAGCGCCAATGAAGCGCCAGCCAGAATGAACAGGCGAAGCTTGTTGTTCAACATCCGCTGTTCACTCACGCCCTGTCGTCGATGCGGATTTCACGCGCGTCGCCAAGGCCTGCAATGGCAACAGGCGATAGCCTTGTTCATGCGTCAGCCACGACAGATAGACGACGCCCGTGTGCTTAATCAGTAGCGGATGATCCGAGGCGTCGGTCGTTGCGGCGACGACGCGCGGATCGCTCCAAGCCTTGCCGGCGTCACGCGAGGCCTGCATGACGATGCTCGTCGTGGCGCCGTCGAACTCTTTCCAGACGCGATAGATCTGGCCCTTTTCCGCGAGTATCGCAGCGTGGGATGGCGCATGCGCATCATCGCCGAATTTGACGGGCTCGGAAAAGCTTTTTCCTCCGTCGGCGCTTCTAGCGTAGAAAAGCCCCTTGCGATTCTTGCCATTGGTGAACCAGACGATGTGCCACGCGCCAGCGGCGTCGATGGAGAGCGACGGGCCATGATGCGGGCAAGTCGTCGCCCAATCATCCTCGCTGACGCGTCCGCCGATCAGTTGCAAGCCGTCGGCCGAGAGTTTCGCCGCGTAATGATCGCGCACATTCTGCCCGAACACATTGCGCCATGCGAAAACCGGCTGTCCGTCACGGTCAAGCGTGGCGGCGACGCGACAGCATTCACATGAATGATCCATGAGGATCTTCTTGCTGGCGAAGGTCTTGCCGCTATCTTCGGACCAGGCTACGGCGATGCCGCTGCCTGCGAATTCCTTGCCTTCTTTTCTGGCGTCATCGGCGTCACGCTTGTCGAGCCACGCGGCATAGAGTCGTCCCTTGGGCGAAGCGACAAAGACATCGAAGCGTTGGCCGGCGCCGTCGATCAATGGCTGGGGAGCGGAAAAACTCCTGCCCCCGTCAGTCGAACGCGCGATCCAGATCGTGCCGTTGTAGCTTTTTTCCGGCCGCGCCGTGTAACTCGCGACGAGCGTCCCGTCGCTCAGCGCGATAATCTTGGGGCGCGCCTCGCCATTGGCGTCAATGACGCTCCCCGTAACATTGGCCACCACAACGGCAGGATCGAAGCTCTTGCCATTATCGCGGGAAGACGCGGCGTAAACCTTTTCGCCCACGGAAAACGCGACCCAAAGCCGCCCGTCTCTCGCGAATGTCGGCTCCACGGTCTGAGCGCATTGCGGCTTCGCCTCGGCGCAGGCCGGTGGAGGGGCCGCGTGGTTCATGTGAGCGTGGCGTTCGCGCTCGGCGACGGGCGCCGTCGGCCCCTGTTCTTCCGCGCGCGACGGCGTGGTCGCGATTGCCGCCAGCAGCGCAAATGCAATGGTTTTCATTGGCCGCTCCTGTCACGTGGGCGCCGCCGCTCATATTCGCGGCGCATCGCCTCAATGGAATTTGAAGCTCTGTGAAATGTCAGTTCCGCCGCCCGGCGGCGAAGGGGCCTGCACCGCGGCCAGGATTTTCTTCACCAGTTCGGCATGGGCCGGGCTCGTGGACTTGTCGATGACTACCTTGTCCACCTTGCCCAGCGCGTTCACGTGGAAACTTGCGCTCACCTCGCCCTTGCCGGCGGGGTTTTGCGGCGGCGTGCGCCGGGCGATCTCCGCGTAGAGCAGGCCAAGAAACTTGCTTTGCGACAAAGCCGACGACGGCGCTTGGACGGGCGTGGCGTTCGCGCCCGCTACGACGGGCGGGGCTTGCGGCGCGGGCTTGGTCTCCTGAGCGCAGACGCCAGCGGCGGCGAGCGAGCCGATGACAATCGCGGCGGCGCGAACTCTTCATGTGCGTCCCTGTCTATGACTTGCGGGCGAAAGCGGCCGCGGAAAATATCCAGCCCGCCCTTCGCGCTTTGAATCAAGGCGCGAAAGGCGATCAAGCATCGCACGCATTGCCAGCGGCGGCGCCCTTCAGTGGAAGTGAACGCCCTGCGAGGCGAAGAAGCCTCCGCCGGGCGGCGGCGGAGCGTGGGTAGAGGCGATGGCCCGCTGCAACAGGCTGGCGTGCGCGGAAGAACTCCCCGAACAGGAAATGCCCGTCATCCCGCCGCCGCCGGTCACATGAAAGCTACAGGACGCCGATCCTTCGCCAAGCGACGAGGAGCTCGGCACATGGCGGCGGATCGCGGCCGCCAGCATCGCGCCATAAGCCGCTCTGGATACGCCGCCGCTCTGCGCACGGCCTCCGGCCATGCCAAGCCGGTGGTGTTCCTGCGCCTCGCGATGCTCTTTAGCGGGCGCCGTGACCTCCTTGCGCTCCACCACATGCTTCTTGGGTTCAACGACTTCCTTCTTCGCCGGCAATGGCGGCGCGTCCGGAGTCATGAGCATGGGAGGGGGAATAGCGAGGTCGGGTTGTTCGACCGCTTCGGGCGGCGGCGTGTCGTCCTGAGCCTCGACCTTTTGGGATTCGAACATGTCGCCTTCCGGAATCAGGTCCATGCTGACCGATTCAAGCGGCACATATTTCTCGATCGCGGTCACCATCAATAGAACGGCGACGCCGACATGCGCGAGCACCACCGCGACGGTGGCGGCGGGGCCTAGCCAGCGCGGCTTGACGGGCGGAAACCCCGAGCTTGGAGGGGCCGCCGACCTGGCATAATCGGGAACCATCGCAATGTCGGTCATTTGCCTGCTCCTCCCGTGGCTGGAGCGACGGCGGCCGGCGCAGCGGTCACAGCCGCCGCCTTGCCGCGCGAATTGGTCATGATGGCGATATGGGTGATGCCATTCGTCGCCAGCTTGTCCATAACCGCGACGACTTCGCCATAGACCGCGTTGGTGTCGCCGCGCACATGGACGACGCGGGTGAGATCGTCGCCCATCGCCGCATGAATTCCGTCGATCAAACGGTCCGGCGTCATTTCCTCGGTTCCCAGAGAGATTTTTCCCTCCTTGCCAACGGTGACGACGATAGGGTCCTTCTGATTGAGCGGCTGCGCGGCCTTGGCCTGCGGGAGATTGACCTTCACCCCCTTCGCCAGCAGCGGCGCCGTCACCATGAAGATGATGAGCAGAACCAGCATGACGTCGACAAGCGGCGTCACATTGATGTCTGCCAGCGGCTGATAGAGGTCGTTATTGTTTTTGAGACGTGATGGAAGCGCCATTACGCCGCCTCCCTCTTCTGCACCGGGGCGGCATGGCTCGAAACATGTGCGAGCGCTTCGTCCTCGATGTAATGCGAGACCTGCTGGCCGACGCGAGCAAAAGCCGCGCCGATGCGATTGTAGCCGACCGACGCAGGAATGGCCGCCGCGAGGCCATAGGCGGTCGCCGCGAGCGCTTCCGCGATGCCCGGCGCGACCACGGCCAGGCTGGTGTCCTGCGACTGGGCGATGCCCGCGAAGCTGGTCATGATGCCCCAGACGGTGCCGAACAGACCGATGAAGGGCGCCACCGACGAAATGACAGCAAGATTGGGCAGGCCGCCTTCTTCCTGCGTAAGAAATTCGCGCGCCGTGCGGCTCATCAGCTCGGCGATGCGCTCGCGCTTCTCGCCGATCGACTCGCCGGGAAGTTCGTAAGCCGCCGCGCTGTTCCCCGCGGCCGCGACCGGGGCGAGAACGCCGACGTCGCCGCCAGCGCGAGCGGAGCGCGCCGCTTTTGCTATTTTAGTCACCGAAAACGCGCCAAGCGCGATCAGCACCCAGGTGTAAACGGAGGCCACCACGAGGGTCAGCATGACGAATTTGCCGACGGGGCCGGCGTTAGCGAACATAGCCAGCGGGGAAAGTGATGTGTATTCCATTGTGTTAGCTCGTCCTTGAGAGTTCCGTCGCCGCCGCTTTCCGCTGGCGATACGTCGTTCTTGTTGTTTTTTCTTACTGCGCCCACGCAAGCAACTGTCGCGCGGGGGGCGCTTGCCCCGCATCAATTGCCAGACGGAGCGGGCTGGTTCTTAGGAGAGGGAGAGCTTCGCTGGAGGCGCGCGCGCGCCATTCACAGCATTGGAAATCGCGGTCTCCGGCTCAGGCGCCAGAAAAGCGGAATAGGACACGCGGGATGAAGCGATGCGCAACGGCCGCACGAATGTCGCGAGACGATCCGGCAAAACCGCAGCGGCGGCCTGCGCGGCGAGGCAACAGAACGGACAATCGACTTTGCCCGAATGACCGCCCTTGTGATCGGGAGTGGCGTGAGAGGGGCCAGCCCACTGATGACAGGGCATATCTCCCTGCGCGGACACGCCGGAAGATTGAGCGGCGTGCGCACCTTGCACAGCGCCGGAAACAAAAAGGCTGAAAACGAGCGCGCAAACGGCCATGGCGGCGAAAATCGCACGCACTTCAAGACGCTTGATCGGACTCTGTGACATAAATGTCTCTTAACGGATTTTTTATTCTTTGACAATCGATCAGCACTTGGAAAGCGCGCACATGACAGTAGAGAATGAAGGTCACGCTCAAGAATGGTTAATCAACAGGCAAGACCAAGTAGCTCACTAATGTTTAGACGCGTCCTGTCCAGATTGCTGTTTTGCCTCGCCCTGCTGACGCAAGTCGGCGCGCCGGTCGCGAGCGGCGTCGCAATGGCGTCCGAGCGCGGCGGACAGTTCGGATCGCTTGGCGTTTTCTGCCAGCTTCTGCATGACGACGGACAATCGCTTCAGCTCACGGCGACCCCCGCTTCCGATTCCAAAAAGGCTCCGCGCGGCGAACAGCATCGCCACCAGGAATGCTCTCTATGTCCGTTCGGCGCCGGCGACGCGCTCCTTGCGCCGGGCGGCCCGCCCATCCGCGCGCGGATCGTGGCCATCGCCTCAAAGGCGCCCATCAGCGTCGCTTCAGCGAAGACGCCAGAAATCTTTCGACCTGCAGCCGCTCCACGGGCGCCTCCTTCCCTCGTCTGAAAACGCAAGCACTCAACTTGTAGAGCGGCGTAAAGCCGCGTTCAGACGCGCGCCGCGCCACTGAAGCTCGGGCGTCAGGGAAGGATTACGACTTCATGTTCCGGAACAATCTCATGCGCGGCGTTTCCGCCGGCGCGATAGCTATTCTTTGCTTTTCGTCGGCCGCGCTGGCGCAGGAAACGCTGCCGACCATCGACATTAACCCCGCCCTTCGAACGGCGGAAACTCGGCGCCGGCGCCGGCGGCGCAATCCGCGCAGCCCGCTCCTCAGCCAGTCTCGACCTGGTCGCCGACGCTCCCCGATGGAAGTCCCGCTTTCGTAAAGAAGTTCGACCTGCCCAACACTGTTTCCAGCGTCACGCGCCAGGACATCGAGGACAAGGTCAAAATCATCGACACGGAAGACGCAGTCAAATACATGCCGAGCCTTTTCGTGCGCAAGCGCAACAACGGCGATACGCAGCCGGTGCTGCAGACGAGAACATGGGGCGTCAACTCCTCGGCGCGCAGCCTTGTTTACGCCGACGATCTTCTGCTCACCGCCTTGATCGGCAACGACAACAGCATCGGCGCGCCGCGCTGGGGTCTAGTCGCGCCGGAGGAAATCGAACGCATCGACTTCCTGTATGGCCCCTTCTCGGCGCAATTTCCGGCAACGCGCTGGGCGGCGTCATGCAAATCACGACGCGCATGCCGGAGAAGCTCGAGATCACGGCCAAGGACACGGTTTCGCTTCAGGACTTCTCTCTCTATGGCACGCATGACACATTTTTCGCCAATGAGACGAGCTTCACGGTCGGCGACAAGATCAATGACCTTTCCTGGCTGGTCACGGGCAATTGGCTGCATGGCTCGACGCAGCCGCTCACTTACATCCAGGCGGCCTCCGGAACCTTCCCAACCTCGCCAGCGGATTTGTACGGGTTTCCCGGGGGCTATTTCGGTACGACCAAATTCGGCGTCCCCGCTACAGTGCTTGGCTCTGCCGGCAATCTCGACAATGATCAGGTCAACGCCAAGCTCAAACTCGCGTATGACATCACGCCGACCATTCGCGCGACCTATACGCTGGGATTCTGGTCCGAATGACGGAACCTCGACGCCCGGCAACTACCTTACCGGCGGAACTCCCTATTTTGGTCGCACCACCTCTACGGCGGCCTCCACTTATGGCGCCGGCTCGATCGGCAGCACGCTGACCAGCTGGGGCGCCGCCTATTACCGCGTTCAGGAAAAGCAGCTGATCAACTCGGCGGCGATCAAATCAAACACCAAGGGCCTTTGGGACTTTGAAATCTCGGCGTCGAATTTCGACTACTTGCAGTCGAACCAGGTCTCTCCCTACAGCGGCGCGGTCCCTTATGGCGGATACACGCAAACCGGCAAGAACGCCGTCTATACCGGCACTTATTGGACGCTGTTCGACATGAAGGGCATCGTCCGGCCCTTCGGCTATGACGGGCCGCATGAGGTGAGTTTCGGTCTCCATGGCGACCAGTTCCATCTCAACAATCCAACCTGGCTGACGACCGACTGGACTGCCGGAACGCAGGCGTCGACGGGCGTCGTTTCGTCGATCGGCGACGGCACGACCAGGACGCAGGCGCTCTGGGTGCAAGACGCGTGGAAGATCAATCCGCAGTACAAGCTCACGCTCGGAATTCGTGGCGAACACTGGGAGGCGTCAAACGGCTACACGCAATCGCTCGGCGGCATCAATGTAACGGGGACCGGCTCGACAGCGGCGCCCATCACCATGCTGCCAATCTATCAGCCCGTGCTCGAACATACGCGCGCGTCCCCGAAGGGCTCGCTCCAATGGACGCCAGATAGCGACTGGACGGTCACAGGCAATATCGGCCTCGCCAACCGATTCCCCACAGCCAAGGAACTTTACAACCAGACATCGCTCATGGGATCGGGCGTCCAGGCCAATCCCAACCCCAATCTCCGTCCGGAAGTCGCGCTCAGCAAGGAACTTGCCTTTGAGCGGAAGGTTGGACCGGATGGTTCGGTGCGGCTTTCGCTCTTCGACGAAGAAGTGCGCGACGCCATCATCTCGCAAAATCTCTATGTCTCCGGCAGCACCATCCCCACTTTCGTCTCGGGCAACATCAACGTCGACCGCATCCGCAACAGCGGCGTGGAGCTTGCCTGGAAGAAAGACAATGTGCTGTTCAGAGGCTTGGAGTTTGACGGCAGCGCGACTTTCGTGAATTCGAGAGTGATTTCCGACAGCACATGGGCGCCAAGCGGCGGCAATAACCTGGATAACGCGATCCTGTCCGTCGCTGGCAAGAACGTGCCTTACGTTCCCAAATGGCGCTGGATGGCGGGCGCGACCTACCGCCCCGACGAGCATTGGTCCTTCAGCGTCAATGCGCGCTGGCAGGGCGACATGTGGTCGACCCTCTCGAACAACGACACGGCGCATGGCGTCTATGGCTCGTTCGACCGCTTCTTCGTCGTGGATACGAAGAATTCGCTACAAATACAACGACCGCATGTCCATGAGCTTCGGCATCGACAATATCGGCAACTACAAATATTTCCTGTTCCATCCCTTCCCCCAGCGGACCTTCGTCATCTCGGGGAAATATGAGTTTGGAACGGTCGCCAAGAACGAGCCGGGCATATTCTTCACGGGAAATGAGGAATGGCTTCCCGCGCGTTCAAGCTGGTTCCAGGCCTCGGATACGAAATGGTTCTGAACCGGCGCGCGAAATGAAAATGGGCGGCCCGTCTTTGCGCGGGCCGCCCATTTTGTTTTGAGAATTCTTAATGCGCAGGCAGCAGGGCGTGCGGCGCCTCCATGCGGGCGACGCCGGCGCGAACGGCCGACTGGACCTTTTCAAAGGCCCGCACCTCGATCTGGCGCACGCGCTCGCGCGAGACGCCGAACTCTTCCGACAATTCCTCCAGCGTGATCGGATCCTCGGCGAGACGGCGCGCCTCGAAGATGCGGCGCTCGCGGGGGTTCAGCACGTCGAGCGCCCCCCGCAGGGCCTGGTGGCGGTGGCTGGCCTCCTCCTGGTCGGCAAGGATGAGCTCCTGGCTAGCGCTGTCGTCTACGAGCCAGTCCTGCCACTCGCCCTCGCCCTCCTCGCGCAGCGGCGCGTTGAGCGAGGCGTCGCCGCCCATGCGGCGATTCATGTCGATCACATCCTGCTGCGAAACGCCGAGGCGTGTCGCGATCGCGGCGACATTTTCCGGCTTGAGGTCGCCCTCCTCATAGGCGGAGATGCGACTCTTGGCCTTGCGCAGATTGAAGAACAGCTTCTTCTGGCTGGCCGTGGTGCCCATCTTCACGAGCGACCATGAGCGCAGAATATATTCTTGAATCGACGCGCGGATCCACCACATTGCATAGGTGGCGAGACGAAAGCCGCGCTCGGGTTCGAAGCGCTTTACGGCCTGCATGAGGCCGACATTGCCTTCCGAGACGATTTCGCCGATCGGCAGGCCATAGCCGCGATAGCCCATCGCGATCTTGGCGACGAGGCGCAGATGCGACGTCACGAGTTTTTGAGCAGCCTGGGGATCCTCATGCTCGCGCCATCGTTTGGCGAGCATGTATTCCTCTTGCGGCTCCAGCATGGGGAACTTGCGGATTTCGGCGAGATAATGCGCCAGACCGCTTTCGCCGGCGATAATTGGCAAGGCATTCGCCATAACTCATTCTCCTTCGAGGCTCCCGCGACCCGGCGAGCCCGCTCTTCGACCGCTAGAAGCCAGTCGCGACCTGACCATATAGGGAGCCGCTAGCGTGGCTTAAAGATGGCCGGAAGCTTTCTGGAGACTTGGGGGCGGATTAAGTTTTTGTAACAAAAAACGACCAGGGGCCGCCAGCAGGGTCAAGAGACGTAATTAATTGATATTTAATATAAACTGGGCGGAGCCGGAGCCCCGCCCAAAAGTGTTCCATCGCCTTAGAAGCCGTAAATCTTGCCGTAGTCCGGATCGCTGGCGGCGACCTGCCGGGCGAGATCGACCATGACCTTCGCCTGTTTCCAGGTGGCGTCGTCCTGCATCCGCCCGTCGATCATCACTGCGCCCGTGCCGTCCGGCATGGCCTCCAGCACGCGCCGCGCGAAGGCGACCTCGGCGGCGTCCGGCGAGAACACCTTCTTGGCGATCGTGATTTGCGAGGGGTGCAGCGACCAGGCGCCGGCGCAACCAAGCAAAAAGGCGTTACGGAACTGCGCCTCGCAGGCGGCGGCGTCCGAGAAGTCGCCGAAGGGTCCGTAAAAGGCCTTGATGCCGGCGGCGGCGCAGGCGTCGACCATTTTGGCGATGGTGTAATGCCAAAGATCCTGCTGATAGGTCGGGCGCGGCGCGCCGCCCTCGACCGCATCGGCGATCACCTTATACTCCGGGTGGCCGCCGCCGACCCGCGTGGTTTTCATCGCGCGCGAGGCGGCAAGGTCGGCGGGACCGAGGCTGATGCCGTGCATGCGCGGCGAGCAGCTGGCGATGGCGTCGACATTCTTGACGCCCTCGGCGGTTTCCAGAATGGCGTGAATCAGAATGGGCTTGGTCACGCCGTTGCGCGCCTCGAGCTGCGCCAGCAACTGGTCGAGATAGGCGACGTCCCAGGGCCCTTCGACCTTGGGCAACATCACGACGTCAAGCTTGTTTCCGACCGCGCCGACGATCTCGATCATGTCGTCGAGCGCCCAGGGCGAATTGAGCGCATTCATGCGGGTCCAAAGGCCGGTGGAGCCAAAATCGGTCGATTTCGCCATTTCGATGAAGCCGGCGCGCGCCGCTTCCTTGGCGTCGGCGGGAATGGCGTCCTCCAGATTGCCGAGCACCACATCGACCTGCCTGGCGATGTCGGGAACCTTGGCGCGGAATTTTTCAAGATGCGGCGGCACGAAGTGGATCATGCGCTCGACCTTGACGGGAAGCTCGCGCAGGGGAGCCGGCGCGCCAATGGCCAACGCGCGATAGAACTGGTTGGGAAGTTTCATGAAAGATCCTTGGGCTGATCTTGCTCCGGCGCGAATGACCCGGATAATGGCGGCCCAGCTAACGCGTTTGCACAGCAGACGCAATGCCGGCGGCGTTTCTTTGCCGACAAAAGCACGCTAGTCTCCCCGCCGTTGATTCCCCGTGGCGGCGGAACTCCGCGCCCCAACCGAGAAGCTCGCCTATGTCCCTTTCCAGCGATTATATGGTTGATCGGCGCCGGTTGCGGCGCAAGCTCGGCTTTTGGCGATTGGCGGCCATCGGCGCCGCCCTGGCGGCGGGCGTGGTCGCAATCGGCAAATTCTCCGGGATCAACTCGATCGAGAAAGCTTCGCCACATATCGCGCGTCTCTCCATCGAGGGCATCATAACGGGCGACAAGGACACGCTCGAACTCATCAAGGATATCGGCGAGTCGAAAGCGAGCGCAGTTCTGCTGAACATCGACAGCCCCGGCGGCACGACCACCGGCGCGGAAAAAATCTATCTGGCGCTGCGCAAGGTCGCGGAGAAAAAGCCGGTGGTCGCGGTGATCGGCACGCTGGGAGCCTCCGGCGGCTATATTGCCGCCCTGGGCGCGGACGAGATCGTCGTGCGCGGCAATTCGCTGGTCGGCTCGATCGGCGTGCTTTTCCAGTTTCCAAATGTCTACAAGGCGCTCGACACGCTGGGCGTGAAGGTCGAGGAAATAAAGTCGACCCCGCTGAAGGCCGCGCCCAATGGCTATGAGCCCACCTCGGACGCCGCCAAGGCCGCGATAGCCTCTCTCGTCAGCGACAGCTATAGCTGGTTCAAGGATCTGGTGAAAGACCGCCGCCACCTTGACGACGCGGATCTCGCCAAGGTCGTCGATGGCCGCGTGTTCACCGGGCGCCAGAGCGTGCCGCTGAAGCTCGCCGACCTGATCGGCGGCGATGCCGAAGCGATCGAATGGCTGGAGACCAACAAGGGCGTCGCCAAGAAGCTCCCCGTCCGGGACTGGAAGAAAAAGCCAAGCATCGAACGCACGGGACTGCTCGGCCTCGCCTCGGCGGGAGCGCGCGTCGCCGGGCTGGACCAGCTGGCTTCTCTGGTCGACCGGGCCGCCGCCCAAACCGCCAGCCTTGACGGGCTCTTGGCGATTTGGCAGGGTTCCTCGTCAAATTAACCGTTGCGTTTCCGGCGTCCATCCGTGCGCCGGAACGCGAGAGGCATGCGGGGCAAAAATTATGATCAAATCCGAACTCATTCAGCGTATCGCCACCCGTAACGAGCATCTTTATCAGCGCGACGTCGAAACGATCGTCGGGACGATCCTCGATGAAATCACCTCGGCTCTGGCGCGCGGCGACCGGGTTGAACTGCGCGGCTTCGGGGTGTTCTCGGTCAAGAAGCGCGACGCGCGCACCGGCCGCAATCCTCGCACCGGGGAGCAGGTGTCCGTTCAGGAAAAGAGCGTGCCCTTCTTCAAGACGGGCAAGGAGATGCGCGAGCGCCTCAACGAAAATTACAAGGGCTGATCCCCACAGCCCGCGCCCCGCTGGAGCGCCAGCGGATAGCCGGAATGAAAGGACCGAGGAAACTTTATGAGATCGCTGCTGCGCCTGCTCGTCTATGTGCCCCTTGGTCTCATCATCCTCTACTTCGCTCTGGCGAATCGCGGGTCGGTCAAAATATCGCTGGATCCCTTTCCCGGCGGCGAGGCCTCGAATCTCTCGTTCGAGGCGCCTTTGTTCCTGGTGTTTCTGACGGCGACGGCCTTGGGGGTGATCGCCGGCGGATTGTCCTCCTGGCTTCGTCATGCTCCTCTTCGGCGCGCCGCCAAGCAGGCGCGCGCCGAGGTGGCCAAGGCGAAGAACGAGCTTGAGCAACTGCGGCAGCAGGCTCTGGCCAAATTGCCGTCGGTCACCGGCGACAAGCGGGGTCGCTGATCAGGCGGCGCGTGATTTCCTGACTTTGCGGCTTCGCCCGCTTGAAAAAGCCCGGGGGCCCCGTTAAGAGTGGCCCGTCTCTGGCGCATCGCGCAACAGACCGCCGCTTTAGCTCAGTTGGTAGAGCACATCATTCGTAATGATGGGGTCGCAGGTTCAAATCCTGCAAGCGGCACCAAATCCTTCCCGAGACGTCCAGTCAGCCCCAAAGCCTCATATATTTCATTATCGCAACACCGATTTGTCGTGAAATAATGCGCCAAGGCCGCGCCTCGGCGTCCTTTGTCTTGGGAGATCTTCATGCCTCGAACATCTTCGCTCGCCATCATCGCCGCTATGTTTATTTCCGCACTGGCGCCGGGCGCCGCGCTCGCCGCCGGGTCGGCGAAAGCCGCCTGGGTCTCCGGACATGGAACCAACGCCGCGGGCTGCGGCTCGCTGACAAATCCCTGCCAGACCTTCCAATATGCGCATGACAATGTCGTCGCCGCTGGCGGCCTGATCGCCGTGCTCGAACTCATCGAACTACGGCCCGCTCGTGATCCGCAACGCCATCTCCATCGTCGACGACGGGGGTCTCGCGGGAATAGCTGTCGCGTCTGGAGACGCCATCGACATACAGGCCGGGCCAAATGACGCGGTTTTCCTCAAAGGCCTCCATATCGACGGACTGGGAACGGCGAACAACGGCATTTACCTAACTTCAGCCGGCAAACTCACGATTGTCAATTGCACGATAAAGGGGTTCGGAGCCACTACTCCGGACAATGGCAACGGCATTCGGATCAGTGTTAATTCGGGCAGTTTGGATTTCAGCGTTTCCAATACGATCGTCTCCTTGAATTCAGGCGTCGGTGTCTGGCTTGATCTTAACGGCTCAAGTTCGCCCACCGCGTCTCTCAAAAATGTGACGCTGACGAGCAATGCCACCGGGTTGGTCGCGAACGCGTCCGGGAGCAGCGGCAATGCGATCGTGACTATCGAGGATAGCGTTGCAACCAGGAATAGCGCCATTGGGTTCGCGGCGGCCGCCAGAACGCCAAACGTGACCATTGTCGCGGACAGGGTGAACGCGAGCTTCAATGGTTCCGGATTGGAGGCGATCGGCGGCGCCATACTCCTGTCGAATTCGGTGGCGACAGGCAATGGGACGGACCTTAACAACAATGGCGGGACGCTGACGAGCTATCAGAACAACGTCTGGACCACGCACTCCGGCACGATTTCGAACGCCAGTTTGCATTGATTTTTCCGTCTTTCGATCTTGCAAGAGGCCGCCTGTCTGTTTTGCAAGGGACAGGCGGACTTTGCCCGCGCTGTTTGGCGACGCGAAACGCCCCACAGGCGCAAGGTCAGGACTTAAGGGTTTCTTGTAAGTATCGCGCGCTAGCTTGAGTCCTGATTGAGCCGTTCACGAATGGGCTTTCCATGTTCGACGCAATTATGACGATAGGCGGGGCGCTGTTCCTGACCAAATTCTGGTCAATCTGGCGCTATGGCTATTTCGACTTTCTTTGCGCCGCCGCCGCGATCGCTTGCGCTTTCGCGGCTCCATTGCTGATGGAAAAATTCGCCCCGTCCGTGGCGGAGCTTGGGATATTTGGAGCCGAGTCCGCAGGCGCCCTTATCGGCTGCCTGTTTTATGACGCGGTGGCCTTCGGGCGCCGTTGACGGCGGCGCGTCAATCCTTCGAATCCAGCCTCGCGATCAGATCGGGCCTGCGCGCGCGGGTCAGGCGCAAGGACTCCTCGCGCCGCCAGCGCGCGATCCTGGCGTGATCGCCTGACAAAAGCACTTCCGGGATCTCGCGCTCCTCGAAGCTTCGCGGGCGCGTATATTGCGGATATTCCAGCACGCCGCCTTCGAAACTCTCCTCGGCGCCCGAGGCCTCCTCGCCCATGACGCCAGGCAGGAGGCGAACGCAGGCGTCCATCAGCGCGAGAGCCGCAATCTCGCCGCCGGAGAGAACATAATCCCCGATCGAGACTTCCTCCAGCTCTCGCGCGGCGATGACGCGCTCGTCGACGCCCTCGAATCTTGCGCAGAGAATGAGCGCGCCGGGGCCCTGCGCCAGTTGGCGCACGCGCGCCTGTGTCAGCGGCGCGCCACGCGGACTCATGAGAAGCCGGGGGCGGCAATCGTCCGGCGGCGTCGCCGCGTCGATCGCGGCGCAAAGCACGTCCGCGCGCATCACCATCCCGGGGCCCCCGCCAGCAGGCGTATCGTCCACCGCGCGATGGCGCCCGAGGCCATGTTCCCTGATCTGTCGGGTCTCCAGCTCCCAAACGCCGCGCGCGAGCGCGTCTCCCGCCAGCGAAAGGCCGAGGGGGCCGGGAAACATCTCGGGAAACAGGGTCAGAATCGTCGCGCGCCACATCGGGTCGTTATGCCACGAGGGCGCGGGCAGCGGAATGGGCAGTCGCCGCGCCAGAGCCCTGCAAGGCGGCCTTTCGGGCGGCGGCAGCGCTGCGCGGGATGGACGCTCGGCTTTCTCAGGCGCGCTCCTGTCGCGGGCCCACATTCGCGTCGAGGCGCTCCTTTCGCGAAGCCTCCCTGTCGAGTTCCCTGTGCGATGGGATGATTCAGCCCCTCGGCCAGCGCGACGAGCTGGCGGGCGCGTTCTGGATCGAAAAGGCGCAGGCGCGAAAGATCGACCTTGTTGAAGACAAGGGTGGCTTCGGCGTCGCCCAGCCGGTCCAGCGCCTCGATCACGCCATCCCGGTTGGTCTTGTCCCATTCGACGACAAAGACGATCGCGTCCGCCTGTTGCGAAAGAAAACGGGCGTAATTCGATTCCAGCACGGGCGGTCCGTCGATCACGATGACGTCGAACCAGTCCCGGCACAATTTGAGCGCCGCGCGCAAGGTCAGCCCGTTCATCAACGAGCCGATCGACATGCGGCCGTCCACCGTCCGGCCGCCAAAGGGCAGCAGCGTGTAGCGTCCAGTCTCCCGCTCGACAAAAGCGCTCTGAATGTCCTCGCCGCGCGCGAGAACGTCGAGCAGGCCCAGACGCTTGCTCGCGCCCTTGCTTTTGGCGCGATCGGCTTCGAGCAAGAGCACGCGCAGCCCCCCTCGTCCAAGATTGCTAGCCACGCCAGCCGCGATCGTCGAACGACCCTCGCCTCGCCTTGCGGAGGTGACGAGCACGGCCTGACCTCCGGCTCGCGCGCCGGAGTGCAGGGAGGCGCTCAAATCCTCAAGCCAGGGGCTGAGATCGAGCGTTTGCGGCTTTCCCGCTTCGTCCGACGGACCCGGCTGCGTGAAAGGCACAAGTCCGCTGACCGGCGCGCCCGCGACGCTTTCAGCCTGTTGAGGGGTCTTGAATGTCGGCCGCATCAACTCGCGCCCGAGCGCATAGCAAAGGGCGGCCAGCAATCCGGCGCTGCATGAGGCGAGCGCCAGAATGAGTTTTGTGGGAGTCGTCTTTATCGGCGGGATCGCCCTCGACACGATGCGAACGTCGTTCGGCTCAAGACCCTTGGACTCGGCGAGCTCCTTCTGGCGCGCCAGAAGCTGTTCATAGAGGGAACGCTCCGCCGCCGCTTCGTGATCCAGTTCGCCCAGTCGGACAAGCTCCGGCGCCAGCGTTCCGCTTTCCTCCTGCGCTGCCTTCAACTGGCGGGAAAGGGACGCCTCGCGCTGCTCCGCCTCCATGAATTCCGTTCGCGCGGTCGCCAACATGCGGCCGATTTCCGCCCCCATCTGACGCTTCAGATCGGCTATTTGGGCATGAAGACTCGCGACCTCCGGATGGCGCGCGCCAAGGACCGTGGCCTGGTCGGCCGCCTGGCGCGTCAGCCGCGCATATTCGGAGCGCAGCGTGGTCAGAACATTCGTCTGCGCCGATGGAGAGAGATTGTCGCCGACATGAGCGCCTGCCCTGCGCAACTGCTCGAAGCGCGCGCGCGCTTCGGCCGTCCGGGAGGTGGCGGCCACCAGCTGCTGATTGAGTTCATAGACCCGCCGCTGCAGAAGCGTCGCTCCCTGCCCCGTATCCGTCACCTTGAGTTTCGCCTTGAGCTCAGCCGCCGCCTGCTCGGCGCGGGAGACCCTTTCACGCAAGTCGCCCAGGCGACCCTCGATGTTCGCGGCGATCTTTTCGTCGGCGTTCGAGCGGACGTTGCTCTGATCGTCGACAATCATCTGCGCGACGGCGTTGGCGATCGTCGCGCTTTTCTCGGGCGAGGGTGAGACCGCCGTCGCCTCTAGGACATAAGTAGTCCCGCGCCGCGCGACATACAGGCGGGCGCCAGTTTTTCCACCGTCGCCGCGCGGGCCTCTTGCTCCGTGCGCCCGCGCCCGGCGAAGTCCGGATCATGGACAAGGTCGAGCTTGTCCACCAGTTCGCCGAGGAATTGCTCGGATTTGGCGATCACCGCGAGGCTTTCGACGGAGCTGTTGTCCAGGCTGATATTGGGCAACGCGCCGGCGCCCGCCTGAGCCGCCTTTGTCGCCCGGGCATCGACCACGATCACGGCCGTGGCCGAATATTTGGCCAGGAACAGCAGCGAAGCGCCAAAGGCCAGAGCGGCGACAAGCACGGATATGGCGCCGATGCGAACAAGATTGCGTCGCAGGAACAGTATCGCCTGCGCGAGCAGGAATCGCGGCGTCGGAGGGGCGGCTTCGCCTGTCGGGGGCTCGACCGAGTCGCCGGGCGCTCCCGAGGCCGTCTGGAAGCTGTTTCGGACGCGGCTCTTCATGAATTTCCGAAACACAGGTTTGGGAAGGAAAATTGGCGATGCGGAGCCAAGACGATGCGACTTATATGATATTGAAATCATTAACCATGAGTTACGTCATGCGGAGTCGGGCCGATCATGCCGCGCAATCAGCGCATTAACGCGTCCAACAGCGGCTGTCTCCAGCTATGGGAACTGGAATCGAACAGCGAAAAATCGTGGTCGAACTGCCAATAGGCCCAAGACCAGCCGTAGCTCTCGGCGGTTTTCGCGACATGGCGCATCCAGGCCTCGCGGGCACTGATCGGCGCTTTTTCGTAGACGCCGAATTCCCCGAGATATAACGGCCGATCATGTTTCGACGCCCAGTCTCGCGCCAGGGAGAAATCCTCGATGACCCTGGCTTTATCCGCCTCCGAGCCCCAATCCACGTCATGCAGGGCCGAAAGGCGCGGCGACCAGGGCGCGCCCTGATGCGTGAACGTGAAGGGCAGGTAGTAGTGCGCCGTGACGATGAGACGACGGTCTGCAGGCGGCAGATCGAGGTTCTCGATGTCATGCGCGCTGTTGTTCAGAGCGGCGACGATGACGAAGCGGGCGGCGTCATGCGCCCTGATCACGGCGAGCGCGTCACGTAAGGCTGCGTTCCAGACAGTGTGAGACATGGCGCCGCCGGGTTCGTTCAGAATCTCGAAAATGAGCTGCGGGTGCGCGCCGGCATAATGAGCCGCGATCTGGTCCCAGAAGGCGACGAGCTTCGGCCCGCATTTCTCCGGCGTCGACTGACAGAGCTGGTTGTCATGCTGATCGAGCACCGGCGTCAGCCCGTCCCGGATCGACTGCTCGATGATCCTGTCGAGACGCACGAGGACAGTCGGGTCAATCCGGTTTTCCACGCTCATGTATCGGAAGCCGAAGAAATTGATGCGCACGTGAGTGAAGCCGGCCTTGCGAATGAGTGCGAAGTCCTGGGCGCGAAACGGCGCGTTGACGCCCCCTTCCCAGACGCCGTCATAGCCAAGAATATTGACGCCGCGACCCATGCGCCTGATCGTCGAGAAAGCGGCCGGGTCGCCTCCTTCCACCGAGCGCGCGGGCTCGACGATGGCGGGTCCGTTGGCGAGCAAGGCGAGAAACGCAACGGCGGCAAGGTCACGAAACTTCATGTCAGTCGCCTTTGTCCCGCTCGCGGAATAGCGAGCGTCGGTATCAGTGAGGTCCTGTTGCGCGCCAATTCCGCCGCGTCCTGGAAATTTCCCCGCGCCAAGATCTCGTCCCGCGCAATGGCCTCGCTCGCTCAACCTCGGCGACGCCGTGGCGCGTCCGCGCCGGGATCGGCTGGCGTGCGAAGCCCACCAGAAAGGCGATCACCAGCATTGTCGAAAATATGTTTGTCGACCGCAGAAAGATTGTTTCGGTGAAGTCGATGAAGAAGATCTGGCACGTATAGACGAGGGCCAGCTTTGCGTCGCTGTCGAGCGCGCCCTTGGCGCGCATGTCCTTTAGTATCCGCAGCCCATAGAGCAGATAGCCGAGCATGAAGACGCCCAGGCCAACAAGTCCGGTCTCCATGACAATCGCGATATAGCCGTCGTGATAATTATCTAGGAACCAGCCATAGCGTTCAATGAAGCGATCCCTGACGTCCTTGATCGTCCAGAAGCCGTTCAGGCCATAACCCAGAAGCGGCGCGCTGCTGAAATAGCCGAGCGCATGCTGCCAGATGAATGTGCGTTCCGTGAAATCGATCTCCTCGCCAAAGGCCAGGAGATATTTGTTGCCGGTCCAGACGAAATAGAAAATGAGCGCGCCCCCGAGCAGGCTCATGAAGAACGGGCCGAAGGCGAGGATCTTGGCGAAACTTGTCGAGGCGCCCGCAAGATAAACGCAAGCCACGGCGACCACGGCGAGAGCGCCGCCGCCGCGCGAGCCGGACCCGATAATGCAAGCCAGCGCCGTCCCTGCCGCCGCCCAGTAATACAGGCGCCCGGAGCCGCCGAGGAGGCGATAGCAAGCAAAGAAAAGCAGCAGTGCGCCGGTAATGCCCAGCGTCTGCTTGGAAAAGAAAATCCCGTTCCATTGACCCGCATGTTGCCAGTTCGTCAGGACGCCGATGTCGGGAACGAATAGCGCGAGAAACACCGACGCAACGTTCAGAATGAACAGGCCGAAGATGAGACATTCGACGATCTCATCGAGGACTGTTGTCGTGATCAGCCGATAGGCCCCGAACATCACGACGCAGAGCGCTATCACCTTGGCAAGGCTGGATAGCGGATCATGCGACCAGCCTACGGAAGCGATGGCGATAAAATACAGCGCGAGGCCCGCGACCACTCCCGGCGCCGGTTCGATGCTCAGGGTCTTTCGGCGAAAGAAGCTTACTACGGCGATCACGATCCACATTGCGATCACGATATATTGCTGAATATTCGAAGTGTCGCCGTCGGGAATGATCCTTTCCTGAAAATTGCCGACGGAGAATAATGTGACCACGACAAGCGCGGCCCTGGTCAAAACAGCGGACCAGAGGTCTTGCTCAATGGCGCGGCGATGCAAATTGAATCGTCGTCGCGCGGTTCTTTCGAACATGCCATGCTCTTTTGCGAAACGGTGATCGGCCGCGCGCCTCGGTCCGTCCCGCTAAATTAAGCGATTCGCGGAATTGTGTCTGCGGCGGCCTGAATCGCGGATTTTCGATGGATCAAGCCGAAGGGGCGCCGGGCTCCTCGATCTCGACGGGCGGCGCGATCACCACGCGGCCTCCGGCAAGGTCCACCGTTGGCACGACGGCTTTCGTAAAGGGAAAAAGCAGGGTCTCGCCGCCCTGCGCGGGACGGACCTCCAGAATATCGCCAGCGCCGAAATTGCGAATCGTCAGCACCTGACCAAGCAATACGCCGTCGATCGTCTCCGCGCGGAGCCCTTCGAGATCGGCCAGATAAAACTCGTCCTCGTCGGGCGGCGGCAAATTCGCGCGCGGCGCGAAAACTTCGATACGATTGAGCTTCTCTGCGCCGCTGCGGTCAGTGACGCCCTCGACGCGCGCCACGAGCATGTCCTTGCCCTGAGGGCGGATATTGGTCAGCAGGAATTTGCGCGCGCCACTCTTGTCGAACAGCGGCCCGTAGGCCGCGATCGAGAGGGGATCGGCGGTGAAACTCTGCAGGCGGATTTCGCCGCGCACGCCATGCGGCGCGCCGAAACGCCCCAGCAGAACAAGCTCCCGCCCCTTGTTTGAGGCGGGAGGCGCGTTGGTCGTCACTCGGCGGGCGCTTCAGCGGCGGCCGCAGCGGCGGCGCGCTCCTGCGCCTTCTTCTTCGGCAGAGCCTTTTCCGGATTGTTGCGCTTTTCGCGCTTGCCGACGCCCACGCTTTCCAGAAGGCGCGCAACGCGATCGGTCGGGGTCGCGCCCTTGCCGATCCATTCCTTGGCCTTCTCCGCGTCGAGCACGAGGCGGTCGGCGGCGTCCTTCGGCTTCAGCGGATCGAAAGTGCCAAGCCGTTCGATGAAGCGGCCGTCGCGCGGCGACCGGGAGTCGGCGACGACGACGCGATAGAAGGGGCGCTTCTTGGCGCCGCCGCGAGACAGTCTGATTTTAAGCGACATGAGATTTTCCTTTTTTGGCTTTATGAAACAGGCGCAGTGCTTGAAGCGACGCGCCTTATTTTTTCTTCCCGAACGGATTGAGCCCGCTCAGAAGACCTTTGCCGCCAAGCCCCGGCAGAGTGGGCTTGGGCGCGAACAGTTCTTTCGGCGGCGCTTCGGGAAGGCCGCCGCCCTGCGGGGGAAGTCCCCCGGCGCCGAGCTTCTTCTGCATCTCGGCGATTTCCTCCTTCGAGGGCATTTGCATGCCCCCCATGCCCATCATTTGCGCCGCTCGGCCCATGAGTCCGCCGCGCTTGCCGCCGCCCATGGACTTCATCAGTTCCGCCATGCCGCGATGCTGCTTGAGAAGCTTGTTGATCTCCTCGACCTTGACGCCAGAGCCCGCCGCGATGCGGCGCTTGCGCGAGGCTTTCAGAATGTCGGGGTTGCGCCGCTCCTTGGGCGTCATCGACAGGATGATCGCGCGCTGGCGCTTGATGATATTCTCGTCGATATTGGCGCTCGCGAGTTGATCCTTCATCTTGGCGACGCCCGGCAGGAGACCCATGATGCCGGTCAGCCCGCCCATTTTCTCCGCCATGGCGAGCTGATCGCAAAGATCCTGCAGATCGAACTTGCCCTTGGCCATGCGCTGCGCCGCGCGCTCGGCTTCCTGCTGATCGATCGTCGCGGCGGCCTTCTCGACCAGCGCCACGATGTCGCCCATGCCGAGAATGCGGTCTGCGATGCGCTTGGGCGCGAATTCGTCGAGCGCGTCCATCTTCTCGCCGGTGGCGATCAGTTTGATCGGCTTGCCGGTGACATGGCGCATTGACAGGGCCGCGCCGCCGCGTCCGTCGCCGTCCATGCGGGTGAGGACGATGCCGGTGATGCCGACGCGGGCGTCGAAATTCTTGGCGAGATTGACCGCGTCCTGGCCGGTCAGCGCGTCGGCGACGAGCAGGATCTCATGCGGGCTGGCGTAGGACTTGATGTCCGCCATCTCCTGCATCAGCGGCTCATCGATATGGGTGCGGCCCGCAGTGTCGAGCAGGACGATGTCGTAGCCTTCGAGCCGCGCCAACTCCATCGCCCGACGGGTGATCTGGACCGGCGTCTGTCCGGCGACGATCGGCAGCGTGTCGACTTCGACCTGCCGGCCAAGGATGGCGAGTTGCTCCTGCGCGGCGGGGCGCTTCACGTCGAGCGAGGCCATCAGCACGCGCTTCTTGTTGCGCTCCTTGAAGCGCTTGGCGAGCTTGGCCGTGGTCGTGGTCTTGCCGGCGCCCTGGAGGCCGACCATCATGATGGTGATCGGCGGGCGCTCTTCGAGATTGATCGGCTCCGCCGTCTCGCCCAGCGTCTCGACGAGAACGTCATTGACGATCTTGATGACCATCTGGCCGGGAGAGACCGACTTGACGACGTTGGCTCCGACCGCGCGGGCCTGCACCTTGTCCGTGAACGAGCGCACGACGTCGAGCGCCACGTCGGCGTCGAGCAGGGCGCGACGAACTTCGCGCAGCGCTTCGGCGACGTCGGCCTCCGAAAGGGCGCCGCGCCGCGTGAGCTTGTCGAAAATGCCGGAGAGCTTGTCGGAAAGGCTCTCGAACATGGGTGTTCTCCTTGGCCCCGATGCGGGCGCAACGCAGGATTGCTCAAAGCAAAAAGCGCCCGGGAGCGCGACGCGCCGCCGGACGTGGGCCTGCCGACCCTTGGGGCGGCGAGGTTTCGTTCGAGCATCTCTGACGAGATTTGCGTGGAGATTTAAGGGGTATGGGGGGCTAAGTCAAATCAGGCCGCATCCCGACAGGATGAGGTTGCGGCTGGCCAAGCGCAGGCTTCGAAGGGGCTCAGAACTTCTTCATCGGAATGTTGTGTTTCTCAAGCGCATAACCAATCTGGCGAGGCGTCAGCCCCAACAGTCGCGCCGCCTTCGCTTTCACCCAGCCCGATTGCTCCATTGCGTCGATGATCTTGTCCCGCATTGATCGTTGACCATTGTCGACCATCGAACAATGCTCGGCGCCCGGGCATGGGGCCGGCTCGTCGTTTGGTTCGCTCGCGGACGATGGCGCGAAGGGCCTTGCATTTGGCGCTATGGGCATAGGCACGAATTGTGGGCGCTTGCCCCCCTGCCCTTGCGTGACATGCGATGGAGTGGGCGAAAGATAGGTTTCGTTGAGGCAGGAAATATCCTTGCCGTTAATGACGTCTCCCGGCGCGAGCGTGGCGGTGCGCAGCACGTAATTCTCCAGCTCGCGAATGTTGCCCGGGAAGGTGCATTCCGACAGGAACTCTATCGCCGATTGGGAGAAGGTCAGGTGGGAACCTTGTTCCCTGTTGAACCTGTTGAGAAATTCATTGGCGAGCAGCGCGATGTCGCTTTTTCGTTCCCGCAGTGGCGGCAGAAGAATGGGAACGACGCTGATGCGATAATAGAGATCGACGCGGAATTTGCCGTTTTGGACTTCTTCTTCCAAGTCCCTATGAGTCGCGCAGATCAGGCGAACATCCACCTTGATCGTGCGCGTTCCGCCGACGCGTTCGAACTCGCCCTCCTGCAGCACGCGCAGGAGTTTGGCCTGAAACGCGGGCGTGATCTCGCCGATTTCATCAAGAAACAGCGTGCCGCCGTCCGCCAGTTCGAACCGGCCCTTGTGCATATTGATCGCGCCTGTAAAGGCGCCGCGCTCGTGGCCGAAGAGTTCGGATTCAAGAACGCTTTCCGACAGCGCGGCGCAATTCAGCTTAACGAAGGGCTTATTGGCGCGCGGCGACAGATTGTGGATGGCGGCCGCGAACATTTCCTTGCCGGTGCCGGTCTCTCCGCGGAGCATTACGGTCGATTTCGCCTTCGCGACGATACGGATTTTCTCGACCACGGCGCGTAGAGCCAGACTGTCTCCCAATATCCCGGGGATGGCGCTGAATTTCGTTTCGGCGTCGACTGGACGGCTTCTCTTCTCCAATCTCGCCTTTTCCTGCATGAGCTGATGGCGATCCATGGCGACGAGCTTGTGCAGGCGCAGGGTCTGGCCCATGAGATTGGCGACCATCGCCAGGAAACGAAGATCATGATCGAATGAGTCGGCGGACCGCAGGTCCAGCAGGCGATCCACTGTCAGCACGCCGACCAGGGTCTCCCCTTCCTTGATGGGCACGCCAAGGATCGAAAAAGGCGCGCCCTCATTCAGCGCGCCCTTGGTCAGATCCGAGTCCGCGAAGAGAGGGGAGTCCGCGACAATTTCGATCGCCAGCGGCATTTTTGTTTCGATGACCTGGCGGACCGCCAAATGCGCGGGGTGATCGCGAAATTTCTTCGCGCCTTTCTCGCTCCAGCAAGGGCCGATGATTACCTCTGGTTCTCCTTTTTCGTCGAGAAGGGCGATCAGCCCGTCGCGCATGTCCAAAAAGCTGGACAGCAATGACAACACCGAGGCGAAGGTATTCTCGATCCGGTTTGGCGATGCGAGCAGCTTCGAGATTTCATAAATTCCAACAAGTTCTGATTCGTGTGAGCGGAAATTGCGCGGTCTTGCCTCATTCACATCGTTTGCGGCGTGATATCCCATCTCTTGCTCCATGGCGGGCCGAGCGGATTGGCGTATTCCCTACAATCCCGCAAGGATCGTGCCACTTTTATGACAAAAATGTTGCTTTTCGGACAATGAGTGCGTTGCTTGATCCGCCCTAAGACCGCGCGTCAGCGCCGACTGAGTAAGTTTCTGTTTTAGATTGATAGTCTCTGGCGGCGCTTTGCCGAGCTGCAGCAAATAGGCGCCAGCGGCTTGAACGAGGCTTGGTCCGGCAGCGTCGCCAGGCGCTAGCGCAAGCATGGCCGATGCTCTTCGTTTGAACGGCTTAAGGCCTTAAAAGCGCACAAGTTGCCGGTATTTGCGGCGCGCAATGCGGCATTGTCCATTGGGATTTCGCATCGCGCAGCCTGTCCAGCACAGTTGACGCGCGCCGCGCGCTGGCGCAATCCTAAATCCGCCAGGGGAGCCCCGCCCGGCGCCGCCGCTGGGGCTGAGAGGCTGAAGTGCGTCATGAGCGACGCGGCTTGGCGACCCTTAGAACCTGATCCAGTTCAAACTGGCGTAGGGAGGGTCAGTGATCGACATAATCCATCTATCGCCACGGCGCCGCCGGTCTGTCGCCCATGCGCGTTGAAGTCATTGGCGCCGGAGTGGCGGGACTGACCGCAGCCTTCGAACTCGCACGCCTTGGCGCGAGGCGGGATATTCAAATCAACCTCGTCGAGCGCCAGCCCCGAGCTGGAATGGGCTGTTCGCGTTTCGCCGGCGGCATGATCGCGCCCTGGTGCGAGCTGGAAAGCGCCGAACCCATAGTCGCCACGCTTGGCGCGGAGGCGCTGGGGTTCTGGACCAACGACATCCCGGTTGCGAGCGTGCGTGGAAGCCTCGTCGTCGTTCCGGCGCGAGAGCGCGCCGAACTCATCGATTTCTCCCGCCGCACGCAAAATTTCGAGAATCTGGACGCGGCTGGCGTGGCCGGTCTGGAGCCCGACCTCGCCGATCGTTTTGACAGCGCGCTCTATTTTGCGCAGGAAGCGCATCTTGATCCCAAGGCGGCGATGGCCGCGCTGGTCGACCGGCTTGCACTCATGCCCAATGTGAGTTTACGCCTTGGCGCCGAGGCTCGCGGCGGAGCCGATTGGACGCTCGACTGCCGGGGCTTTTCCGCCCGCGAGGATCTTGCGCGGCTGCGGGGCGTCAAGGGCGAGATGCTTTTGCTGCGCAGCAATGAGCTGGAGCTCTCCCGCCCGGTGCGGATGCTGCATCCGAAGCGCCCGGTCTATGTCGTGCCACGCGGCGACGGGTTTTTCATGGTCGGGGCGACCATGATAGAGAACGAGGAGCGCTCGCGCGTCACCGCGCGCTCGGTGGTCGAACTGGTCAATTCGGCTTACGCGATCCACCCGGCGTTCGCCGAAGCCGAGATCGTCGAAATGGGCTCGGACGTGCGCCCGGCTTTCCCCGACAATTTGCCGCGCCTGACGCGGCGCGGCCGAGTGCTCTATATCAACGGTCTTTATCGGCACGGCTTTCTTCTGGCTCCGGCGCTCGCGAGCCGCGCGGCCAAAGTCGTGCTTGATGACGCCTGGTTTCCGGAGGTTTGCGATGCGGATTCGGGTTAATGGAGAGCCTTGCGAGATCGCCGCGCAAACGCTTGAGTCCCTGTTGACCGAGCTCGGCTATGAAAGCCAGATCGTCGCCACCGCGCTCAACCAGGATTTCGTCCGCGCGAAGGATCGGAACGAGGCGATGCTGAGCGACGGCGACGCGGTGGAAATCCTCGCGCCCAAACAGGGAGGATGAGCCGTGGCGGAAAAGCTCGCGCTCTATGACGCAACGCTCGACTCGCGCCTGCTGCTCGGCACCGCGCGCTATCCTTCGCCGGCCATTCTCGCGCAGGCGATCCGCGCCGCGCAAACGCAGGTCGTCACCGTGTCGTTGCGGCGAGAAGCCGGCGGCTCGCGCGCCGGGGAAAGTTTTTGGGAGCTGGTCCGCGAATCCGGCGCCCGGGTTTTGCCCAACACCGCCGGTTGCAGAACGGCGAAAGAGGCCGTGACCACGGCGCAAATGGCGCGGGAGGTTTTCGCCACCGACTGGATCAAGCTTGAGGTGATCGGCGACGAGGACACGCTGCAGCCCGACGTCTTCGGGCTGGTCGAAGCGGCGCGCATCCTGTCGGCGGAAGGGTTCCGCGTCTTTCCCTACATGACCGAAGACCTCGTGGTCGCCGAAAAACTGCTCGAAGCCGGCTGCCGCGTGTTGATGCCCTGGGCGGCGCCCATCGGCTCCGGGCGCGGGGTCAATAATCTTTACGGGCTGCGAGCGTTGCGGGCGCGCTTTCACGATGTGCCGCTGATTGTGGATGCAGGCCTCGGAGCGCCATCGCACGCCGCGGCGGTAATGGAGCTCGGCTACGACGCCGTACTGTTGAACACGGCTGTTTCGCGCGCGGGCGATCCGGTGGCTATGGCGCGGGCCTTCGCGCTGGCCGTCGAAGCCGGCCGCGCCGCTTTCCTCGCAAAGCCAATGACGCCGCGCGATCTCGCACAGCCCTCGACGCCGGTGCTGGGCCGCGCCTTTGACGAGGGCGCGGCGTGAAGCTCGATCCATTTTATCTCATCGTCGACGACGCCTCCTGGCTGGAGCGGCTGCTTCCGCTGGGCGTCAGGCTGGTCCAGCTTCGCGTCAAGGACCGGCCCGAGAGCGATGTTCGCGCGCAAATCCGGCGCGCCCGCGCGCTCTGCGCGACATATGCGGCGCAACTCGTGGTCAACGACTTCTGGCGCCTCGCGCTGGAGGAGGATTGCGACTTCGTCCATCTCGGCCAGGGTGATCTCGGTGGTGCGGATCTCCCGGCCCTGCGTGCGCGAGGCGTGCGATTAGGCGTCTCCACCCATGACGAGCCGGAACTGGATCGCGCGCTTGCGCTCGCGCCCGATTATGTCGCTCTGGGTCCGATCTATCCGACGCTGCTGAAACAAATGGCCTTCGCGCCGCAAGGGCTGGAACGGATCGGCATCTGGAAGGAGCGCGTCGGCGCCACGCCGCTGGTCGCCATCGGCGGATTGACGCCGGAAAGGGCGGGGCAGTCGTTAAAGGCAGGCGCCGACAGCGCTTGCGTCGTCACGGACATATTGCTCAACAAGGATCCAGAAAGCCGAACGCGCGAATGGTTCCAGGCGACGGCGCCCTGGCGGGGCTGAGGCGGGCGAGGCTTAACTGCCGCGCTTGGCCTCGGTTGAGGCTTTGACCGCGGCAGCCCTTATGTTACGAGAACGTCCATTCAGCGGGCGCCGCCTTCGCATTGAGGCGAAGCAGCCCGAAAAACGAGCGAAAAAAGCTCAAGACCAGGGGGAACGCCAAGTCATGAGCGAACGGCGCTCGTCTTTCGGCTATGAAGATCTGCTCGCCTGCGGCCGCGAGGAACTGTTCGGCCCCGGCAATGCACAGCTGCCGCTGCCGCCAATGCTGATGTTCGACCGGATCACCGAGATTTCCGAGACGGGCGGCGAACATGGCAAGGGCTATGCGCGCGCCGAGTTCGACATCAAGCCTAGCCTCTGGTTCTTCGACTGCCATTTCAAGGGCAATCCCGTCATGCCTGGATGCCTCGGCCTCGACGCGCTCTGGCAGATGGTCGGATTCTATCTCGCCTGGCTGGGCAATCCCGGACGCGGCATGGCGCTCGGGGTCGGCGAGGTGAAATTCACCGGCATGGTGCGCCCCGAAATCAAGCTCGTGCGTTACGGCATCGACTTCAAGCGCGTCTTCAAGGGCAAGCTTGTGCTCGGCATTGCCGATGGCTGGCTCGAAGCCGATGGCCAGCGCATTTACGAAGCCAAGGATTTGCGCGTCGGACTGGCCAAGGCGGAGGCGCCCGCCGCCTGAGCGCGGAGGCAGGTTATCGTTCGGTGAAGCCAAGCAACAACAAGAACTAGGGTCCAAGGGACGGAAACCGTTCGGACGCGGGGAGAAGCAAGATGAGACGTGTCGTCGTCACCGGAATGGGGATCGTATCGTCGATCGGCAATAACACGAACGAGGTTGTCGCCTCGTTGCGGGAAGCGCGATCCGGCATCGTCAAGGCGGACAAATACGCCGAACTCGGCTTTCGCTCGCAAGTGCATGGCATGCCGACGCTCGACGCCAGCAAGGTCGTCGATCGCCGCGCGATGCGCTTTCACGCCGCCGGCACCGCCTGGAACCACGTCGCGATGGAGCAGGCCATCGCCGACTCGGGGCTTGGCGAAGACGAAGTCTCCAACGAGCGCACCGGCATCATCATGGGATCTGGCGGCCCCTCCGCCAAGGTCATCGTCGACTCCGCCGATCTGACCCGCACCAAGGGCCCCAAGCGTGTCGGCCCCTTCGCCGTGCCAAAAGCCATGTCTTCGACGGCGTCCGCGACATTGGCCGTGTGGTTCAAGATCAAGGGGATCAATTACTCGATCTCTTCCGCCTGCGCGACGTCGAACCACTGCATCGGCAACGCCTATGAGCAGATCCAATGGGGCAAGCAGGACGTCGTGTTCGCCGGCGGCTGCGAGGAGCTAGAATGGGAGCTCTCCGTGCTGTTCGACGCCATGGGCGCCATGTCCTCCTCCTACAACGACACGCCGGCCACGGCCTCGCGCGCCTATGACAAGAATCGCGACGGCTTCGTCATCGCCGGAGGCGCGGGCGTGCTGGTGCTGGAAGAATACGAACGCGCCAAGGCGCGCGGCGCCAAAATCTACGCGGAAATAGCGGGCTATGGCGCCACTTCCGACGGTTATGACATGGTGGCTCCCTCCGGCGAGGGCGCGGTGCGCTGCATGCGCCAGGCGCTCTCCACCGTGAAGACGCCGATCGACTACATCAATCCGCACGCCACCTCGACTCCCGTCGGCGACACCAAGGAAATCGAGGCGCTTCGCGAAGTGTTTGGCGCGGGCGAAAAATGCCCGCCGATCTCCGCGACGAAATCGCTGACCGGCCATTCGCTTGGCGCGACCGGCGTGCAGGAGGCGATCTACTCGCTGCTGATGATGCAGAACGGATTCATCTGCGAAAGCGCGAACATAGAAGAACTCGACCCGGACTTCGCGGACATGCCGATCCTGCGCCAGCGCCGCGATAATGTGAACCTGCGCGCCGTTCTCTCCAACTCCTTCGGATTTGGCGGCACCAACGCCACGCTGGTGTTCAAGCACCCGGACGCATAAGACGCGAACTGACAACGAGTCGGCACGCGAGAGGGATTGCAAAGGAACAATCTTAGATGACGGTTGTAAAAGGTCTGATGCAGGGCAAACGCGGCCTGATCATGGGCGTAGCGAATGATCACTCGATCGCCTATGGAATCGCGCGCATGCTTGCACGGCATGGCGCCGAGCTCGCCTTCACATATCAGGGCGAGATGTTGCGCAAGCGCGTGGCGCCGCTCGCCAAGGAACTCGGCTCCGAGTTCCTCATGCCCTGCGACGTCGAGGACATCGCGACAGTCGATGCGGCCTTCGACCAATTGCAACGGGAATGGGGAGAAATCGATTTTATCGTCCATTCCATCGGCTATTCGGACAAGAACGAACTCAAGGGCCTTTACGCAGACACGACCCGCGAGAATTTCATCCGCACGATGGTGATTTCCTGCTTCTCCTTCACCGAGGTCGCCAAGCGCGCGGCCGCGATGATGAAGAATGGCGGCTCCCTTCTGACCGTGAGTTTCGCCGGCGGCACGCATGTGATGCCCAATTACAATGTGATGGGGGTGGCGAAGGCGGCGCTGGACTCCTCCGTTCGCTATCTCGCCGCCGACTTCGGCGATCGCGGCATTCGCGTCAATGCGCTATCGCCAGGGCCCGTGCGCACGATGGCGGGCGCCGGCATCACCGGCGCGCGCGCCATGGGCGCCTTCCAGAAGATGCATTGCCCCCTGCGGCGCATGATCACGCTGGATGAAATCGGCGGTTCGGCGCTCTATCTGCTCTCCGAGCTTTCTGGCGGAGTGACTGGCGAGATTCATCTCGTCGACGCTGGCTACAATATCATGCTGCAGCCGCGTCCTGAGGATCTGAACGGCGAACTCGGCAACGCGCTTTAATCGGGCGAACACGCTTCGCCTTTGTTTCGCAGCTCGTCAAGCGCGCGCGCCAGAAAGACAAAGCCTGCGACATCGACTTCCTCGGCGCGGCGGGTTTCAATGATTCCCGCCGCCGCCAACAGTCCGCCCGGTTCGACGCCAAGACCCTTGAGACTCTGGCGCAGCATCTTGCGGCGCTGACCGAAGGCGGCTTGCGTCACTTGCGCCAGCAGTCGCCGGTTGCAAGCCAGCGGTTCAGGATTGGGCGTCAATTCCACGACGGAGGACGTGACCTTTGGCGGCGGCGTGAAGGCCGAAGGCGGCACGTCGAACAATATGCGCGCTTTCGTTCGCCAGCCGCACAGCACGCCAAGGCGGCCGTAATCGACGCGCTGCGCGGGCGTCGCTACGATGCGTTCGGCGACCTCGCGCTGAAACATCAGAACATAACGGTCGAAGAGGCTGGGCCAGGGTTCGGCTTCGAGCCACTGGCCGAGCAAAACCGTAGCGACATTGTAGGGGAGATTCGCGCATATCCGGGCGGGTCCGCCCGCGCCATGAGCGCGGACGAGTTCAACGGGATCAAGCTGGAGCGCGTCGCCTTCGATCACCGTGAGCCGTCCCGGATAATGCGCGGCAATTTCGGCCAGCGCAGGCAGGCAACGCGCGTCGCGCTCGACGGCGATGACTTTTGCCGCTCCTTGCGCGAGCAACGCTCGCGTGAGGCCGCCGGGTCCCGGACCGATCTCGACGGTCGTCACGCCTTCCAGCGGCCCCGCCGCGCGGGCGATGCGCGCAGTGAGGTTGAGGTCGTAAAGAAAATTCTGACCAAGCGCCTTGCGGGCGTCGAGCCCGTGGCGCGCGACGATTTCGCGCAATGGCGGCAGGTCGTCGATCATGCCGAAATGCGTCCAGCGAGGCGGATCGCCTCGATAAGGCTCGACGGATTGGCCACGCCCTTGCCCGCGATGTCGAAGGCGGTGCCGTGATCGGGCGAGGTGCGCACGAAGGGCAGGCCTAGCGTGACATTGACGCCCCGGTCAAAGGCGAGCGTCTTTATCGGGATCAGCGCCTGGTCATGGGTCGGGCAGAGCGCGACGTCGTAATTCCTGCGCGCGGCCTCGTGGAACATCGTGTCAGCCGGATGCGGGCCGGTAGCCTCGATCCCCATGGCGCGCAACTCTTCAATCGCGGGCGCGATGACGTCGATCTCCTCGCGCCCCATGGCGCCGCCCTCGCCCGCATGCGGATTGAGCCCCGCGAAGGCGAGGCGAGGCTTCGCCAATCCGAAACGCGCCGCAAGGTCCCGCGCGACGATGCGGCCCGTCTCGACCAGAAGTTCGCGCGTGAGCAATTGCGGAACTTGCGCCAGCGCGACATGGATCGTCACCGGCACGACCGCCAGCTCGGGAGCCCATAGCATCATCACGGGGCGCGCTTCGTGATGAAAGTAACGACTGGAGAGTTCGCCCAGAAATTCCGTGTGGCCGGGATGCGAGAATCCAGCCGCGTAGAGCACGTTTTTAGCGATCGGGTTGGTGACGACAGCGCGCGCCTCGCCCCTCGCGACGCATTCGACCGCGCGCTCGATTGAGAGAATTGTCGAAGGCGCGTCGGCGGCTGAGGGCGCGCCCGCATCGCCGCGCACAGCGCGGTCCAGTGGGACGACCGGCAACGCCGTCAGGAAAATCTCCGTGGCGGAGGCGGTCGTCGTGGCCTCCACGTTTACCTCAAGCCCAAGCAACCGCGCGACGCGTTCGAACATCGCCGGGTCGCCCAGCACGAAGAAGGGCGGCAAATCCTCCGCCTTGCGCGCGCAATAGGCCTTCAGGGCGAGTTCAGGCCCGATGCCGGAGGGGTCGCCTTGCGTCAGGGCGAGGGGAAGGACGCGGCTTTGGATCATGGGCGCTGCTTACACCGGGATGGGCGCGAGCGCCACAACGCTGCGTCATGTCGCTTTCGGCCCCGTTTTGTCGAAACGTATCCGGCGCGGCGGCGAGGATTACCCCTGCGTGAGCGTCAGGAGTATGTCCGCATACCATGCGCAGTTCAGCCCCAGCGCCTCGTCAAGTTCGAAGTCGCGGGTGCCGACGTCGAGCCGCGAGGAATGCACGCCGAGCAGCCGCCAGGGCAGATCCATATGTTTCGCGTGATCCACGCCTATCCGCATGACCACCGGCGCGCCGCTGGCCCCGCGATGCGTGCGCGCGTCGGTCAGGAAATAGCCCTGCCCCTCGAAGCGCAGGCCGAAGGACGAAGCGATCACCGCTCCCCGCGCCACCGGGAGATGGTGCAGCGTGTCGTGAAAGCCGAGCGGAAAGCCGACCACGAGCACAGAGTCGCCAACTTCGACGCCGCCGTCCGGTCCGATCAGGTTTGCAGTCGTGAAGGCGCGAAACACCGTCGTCGGGGGCAGCGCCGACCGGTCGATCTCGATGGCGGCCACGTCGATGGCCCCAGCGCGATCCCGCCCCTCACGCCACAGACGTCCGCCGTCGGACCCATAGAGCGGGACCGAGAAGCCTATTGATTTTGCGACGTTTTCTGGGTCAATATGCAGTTCGATCACGATCCGGTCGGGAGCATGCTGGGTCGGCGGGTTGCCGAGCACGTGCCGGCTTGTCACGAGAAACAGACGCTGACCGCGCTCGAAGAAGAAGCCGCTCGCATTGGTGAGCGCCGCCTGTCCGATGAAGGTGTTGATGCGCGTCGAGGTAAGTAGAATGGTCTCCAGCATCGGCGTCGCGACTCTTTCTGGCGCGCCGCGACGCTTCAATCGCGGGCGCGGGCAGTTTACGCCGTCAACCCGTCCTTGGGCTGCGGAGTCACAGCCTATCGGAAATCCCGCGCGCGCCAAAGGACCTTGGACTTGAGCTTGTCGACGCCCGACATCGCCGACGCCACTAGGGTCTTGCGCGAAACCTTCGGCCACAAGGAGTTTTGGCCGGGGCAAAGGGCGGCCCTGGAAGCGGTTCTGGCTGGCGGCGACGTGCTGGCCGTGGCTCCCACGGGCGCGGGCAAGTCGCTTCTCTATCAACTTCCCGCGGCCTTGCGTCCAGGTCTTGTCGTCGTGGTTTCGCCGTTGATCGCCCTGATGCGCGACCAGTTGCGCGGGCTGGATGGTCTTGGCGTCCCTGCGGCCGCGCTTCATTCGGGCGAGGACGACTACGACTATGCTCGCGCCTGCGAGGGCGTCGCCGCCGGCCGCCTGAGGCTGCTTTATGTTTCGCCCGAAGGGCTGGCGCAGGAACGCGTGATCCAGCTCCTGCGCAAGAGGCGCGTCACGCTGCTGGCGGTGGACGAGGCTCATTGCATTTCCTACTGGGGGCATGAGTTCCGGCCGGAATACGCCGCACTCGGCGGCATTGCGCGGCGCCTTGGCGATCCGCCGATTCTGGCGGTGACGGCGAGCGCCGGCCCCCGCACCCGCGACGACATCATAGCTTCGCTGTTTACGCGCCCTCCGTCGGTTTTCGTGAATTCCTTCGCACGCGGGAATTTGCGTCTTGCCTTCCGCCAGCGGCGCGGCGGAATGGACCAGCTCGCCGATTTCGCGCGCCGCCACTCCGGATCAAGCGGGATCATCTACTGCAATTCGCGCCGCAAGGCCGACGTGCTGGCGCGCGATTTCCGCAATCTGGGATTCGACGCGCTGGCCTATCACGCGGGTCTCGACGCCGAACAGCGCTCGGCGCATCAGGACGCCTTCTTCACGCGCAAGGGCGTCATCATGGTGGCGACGATCGCCTTTGGCATGGGAGTCGACAAGCGAGACGTCCGCTTCGTGGGGCACGCCGATCCGCCCAATTCGATCGAGGGCTATTATCAGGAGATCGGCCGCGCTGGCCGGGACGGGCTCGATGCGGAAACGTTGCTTTTGTACGAGGGTCGCGATCTGGCGCAACGCTGGGCGCCGCCTCCAGCTCTGGAAAGCGATGCCTTGGCCTTCGCGGCCTTCATGCGGCGAAGGGCCATGGCGCGTCTTTGCATTGCGCCGGGCTGCAGGATGAAGGCGTTGCTGGCGGAGTTTGGCGAGGAAAGCGGCGCTTGCGGCCGTTGCGATCATTGCCGGGGCATGCTCGCGCTGCCCCGACGCGGCGGCGCTTTCATGCAGGGCCTGAAAACCAAATTCCTGAGCCAACTCGTCGCCTTGGCGGAAGGCGCCGGGAGCGGAGAGGCCGTTGACCGCGAACCGGCTCCCGCGCTGGAAGATGTTTTCTCGCCGTCGCCCGATCGCGCGCTCAGCGTCGCGCAAGAACGCCTGTTGCGGGAGTTTTTCGCCGCGCGCCTCGATCTGGCGCGTCGCCGAGGCCTTCCGCCGCAACGGATAGCATGCGATAGCGCGCTGCGGCGGCTCGCCTGCGCGCCATCGAGCGACAAGGCGTCGAGCGAGGCGGCTCTTGAAGGGATGACGCGGCAGGACGCACAAGTCTTCTTGCGTATCTTGCGGCAATCGCGGCAAGAGTGAGCGTGACCGACGCCCGCGCGCTGCACGAAAGCAATTGGACCGGCACAGATGAAAGCCAACGCCCCGCTCGCCAAGGCCGAAATGCGCCGGGTCATGGCTGGCCTGTGCCTCGCCATGCTGCTGTCCGCGCTCGACCAGACGATCGTCGTCACCGCCCTGCCGACCATCGGCTTGGAGCTCGGCGACTTCGTGGCTTCGCCCTGGATCGTCACGTCCTATCTCATCGCCTCGACGATCGTGACGCCGCTCTACGGCAAGCTTGCGGACATCCATGGCGGGCGCATCATGCTGCTGATCGGCATATCGATATTCATAGCAGGCTCGCTCGCCTGCGCGCTGGCGCCGAGCATGATCCTTCTCGCCTGCGCGCGCGCCCTGCAGGGACTCGGCGGCGGAGGATTGATCTCGCTCGCGCAGACCATTGTCGCGGATCTCGTGACTTCGCTTGAGCGTGGACGCTATCAGACCTATTTCGGGGCCGTGTTCGTGACCTCCAGCGTCGGCGGCCCCGTGCTGGGCGGGCTGTTCGCCCATTACCTGCACTGGTCCCTGATCTTCTGGATAAACCTGCCGCTCGGGGCGCTGGCGTTTCTGATCGTGAACGCCGCGCTCAGGAAGCTGCCGACCCGGCGTCATCCACACAGGCTGGACTTGCTTGGCGCGGCTTTGCTGGCGGCGGCCTCCGGACTTCTGGCCTTGTCTTTCGGGCGGCATGGAGGCCAGGGCGGGTCCACTTTCATGTTGTTGGCGGCTTCCGGCGGCTTCTGGGCGCTGTTCGCGTGGCGACTGCGCAGCGCCGAGGAGCCCTTCATTCCGCTCAGCATCTTGCAAAACGCCATCGCACGGAACGCCAGCCTGTGCAGCGCATTCGGGCTGGGCGCCTTCATCGGCCTCTCCGTCGTCATGCCGGTTTATTTCGAGGGCGCGCTGGGCCTCTCCGCCGATCGTTCCGGCGTCGCTCTCATTCCCATGATGGTCGGAACCGTCGTCGGCGCCACCGTTTCGGGGCGGATGATGCCGCATGTTTCCCACTACAAGTTTCCCGCGGTGACCGGCCTTGCTTTCGCAATGGGCGCGGCGCTCTATCTCTGCTGGCGCGGCGAGACGCTTTCGCTCCTTGCTCTCGATGCGCTTTTGACGCTGTTCAGCCTTGGCGTCGGCGCCATGCTGCCGGTCTGCACGGTGTCAGTCCAAAACGCCGTCGATCTGCGTCATCTCGGCTCCGCCACGGCGGTCATGCAATTCGTCAGGCAGATCGGCTGCGCGCTGATCGTCGCGCTGCTCGGGGCGCTTGTGACGGGGACGGGTCCGAATCCCGGGGCGGGCGCGGCCGGACCCGGCGCTCTCCCAAACTTTGGCGCTACTTTTCAACTTGTGTTCGCGGTGATTGCGCTCTGCGCGGCGATGTCGCTGGCGTTTCTCGTCCGCATGGAGGAAAAGCCCTTACGAGGAAGGCCGATCCCGTGACACGGGGCGCATCCGCGATCAGACGTTGGAAAGAAGAGTGTTTCGGTTGCTCATATAGGTTCTCGCGCAAACTTTATCACTCGTGCGTCGAGATGGTTTTTTTCGCCTTCAATCTGTAAATCCAATACCCCCTGTGCTGAAAGACGAGCTCGAAGCGCTGGAGTGCAAGAGGATTGGAAGTCGAGAAGGGCAGCAATAGCGCGAGCAATCGCTGGCCGTCGGCGCTCTGCGGGAGGTAATGCACGCGCATGGCGGCGCCCATCGGTTCGACCGCGAAGCCTCCTTCGATCCGGTTCTCCTGCATCCATTCGCGCGCCGCCTTCATCACGCCATGCGCATCGCCGCCTCCCGCGAAATCCTTATAGGCCACGGCGAATAGATCGGGCCGCGCGGCGGCGGCCTTCCAGATGTCGGCAAGATGCACCGCGACGAAGGCTTCCTTTCCGTCAGCAAGCTCGGCCAGCGCCGTCGCGCCTTGCGCCTCGTCCATCAGCAGCGCGTCGATGAATTTGCCGAAGCCTTCACTTTGATCGGCGGGGACGCCCGCGCCCCCAAAGGCGCGCCGCTTTTCCGTGATCGCCTCCGCGCCGGCGCTCCAGGCAGCGGGCGTCAAAAGTCCGCGCGCGAGCGGATCGTCGAGCGGCGCCTGCCGACCCGCGATCGCGCGGATGCGGCGAGACATGTCCCACCATGACAGAATGACCGCGTCGGCTGGAACATGCTCGCGGATCGCGGATAGAACTCTGGCGGAGTTGGCTGGATCAATCTCGGCGAAGAAGACCGGTTCGGTGACGGCGTTGCGCCAGCTCAACGGCGTCGGGCGCCCGCCCTCGGCGAGCCAAACGACGCCCGTCGCGATGGGGTTCTTTAAATCAGGAGTGCGGATTTCCAATTTTTTGAGCTCCCCCGGATCAACTCCGGAGAAATCCGTCAGCGACGCGGCAGTCGCAGGGCCGACAGTCAAATCGAAGGGCAAAGGCGGCGGCTCAAGGCTGGACCAAAAGGGCCCAGCCAAGGATCGCGACGCCGCCGAGAATGAGCCCCGATGAAGCGACCAGCCGTCCGCGCGAAAGCGGTTCGCCGAAACCGCGCGAGATGAGGCAGAGCCCTTTCACGGCCCCTTGCGCCGGTTTCTGCCCACCAGCAGGCCAACGCCCGCAAGCAATGCGAAGCCGCCGACGCCAGCGGCCACCGCCTGCCGGAAGGGCGTGTCCAGCTCAAACAGATCGCCGCGCTTTTGCGGCGCGAGGCGCTTCAGCTCCGCGCGTATTTCCGCAGCCTCGCGCAATCGTGTGTCCTCGTCATTGATGCGCGCCGCGCTTTTGACGAGTTGCGACCAGCCGTCGGAATAGGTGTAGCCGCCGGGATTTTCATGCGCGAGCGCCTTATAGTGCTTGATCTTGTGGTGTTCCCACATCTCGGCGAATTCATATTCGACAGCGGAAGGATTATTGCCCTTCTGCCAGAACAGCTGGAAGAAGGCGCCGGCGTCATCCTTCTCGGGCGCGGGCGGCGCGGGGCGATTGGTCTTCTGGCCGGGCAACAGGCCATCATTATAGAGTTTCACCAGAACCGATCGCGATTCCTCGGTGATCTTGATCCCCGAAATCACGCCCTTGTCCATGTCGTCGAGATAGGCGCGGCTGAAACTGTCGGAATGACAGTTGGCGCAGGTGCCGACCCAGGCTTCCTTGCGGCTCTCGAACCAGGGATGATTCAGATTGTCCGCGATCTTCGGCGTCGGCTCGAAGGCCCAGCGCACCTTGCGCACCATGTTGTGACTGAACTGGCCCTGATACTCCATGTGACAGAACTGGCAGGTCGGCGCGTTCATGCCGCCCTTTTCCAGAGCGTCGGACAGTTGCCTGTTCCAGTCCCATTTGTCGCCACGCGTCTGGAACACGGTTCCATGCTTGGAAAGCATGTAGTTTTCGAACTCATTGTGGTCGACGCCATTGTGACACATGGCGCAGGTTTGCGGCTTGCGCGCCTCCACCGCCGAGAATTCATGCCGTGTATGGCAGCTGTTGCAGGTGTTCTGCGTCGTGTGACAGAAGGTGCAGCCCTCAGCCACTTCGCGCTGGCTCATCGCCGCCCAGACGGCGGTCTCCACATTCGCTTTATAGGACAGCGCATGCGAGGGATGACCCTTCGGCCATTGTCCCTGCGGCCAGGTGAAAGTGTCGCGCTCCGACTTACGCTCGGCGAATTGCTTGACGTGGCATTGCCCGCAAGCCGCCGCGTCGGGCATTCTCAGCTCGGTCTTGTGCTGGCCGTGATCCTTGTTGACCCCGATATGGCAGTCGATACAGCCGACTTCTTTCAGCGGCTCGGCGGCCTTGAGCACGCCCATAGAGCGCAGATTGCCTTCGACTTCGCTCAGCAGGCCTTTCTTGTAGGCGCGCGAATCGTGTCGGGCAGATTGCGGATCTCGTCCAGATTTCCATGGACGCTTTTCTGCCAGCTATGCACCCAGCCCGGCGTCGTCTGGCTGTGGCATTCGACGCATTGGCCGCGCGTCGCATCGACTTCCATCGATTGCGGCGGCTTATAAAAATCGCGCGGGTTGAGATATTTCGAAATCGGAATCGGCTCCCAGAATTTCGAGAAGGAGCCCTTTCCCGCGCCCTCGGCGGGGTCGTTGTAACGCTTTGCCAGCGCATCATAGAGCTTGTCGGGAGACGCGTTTTTCTCCAGCCCGAGCGCCTTGTAGGTTTCATCAGGCGTTTCCGCCGCCGCGCGGTTGGCCGAATGGCTCAGCGTCAAAGCGATGAGTGCGGCGAACGCCGCTCGAACGAAAATGCGCAAGGCCTTGTTTCCCTTTTTTGGAAGGGCCCTTAGCCGACGCTTGCCAGGCGACTGGAGCCTTTCATGTCCAAACCTGCCTCAATTTTAGGCTACGGACAAGCCCGCAGCCGCTGGTCGCCTGGGCGGGCATGGAACAGAAGTCGCGCCGTCGCCGGATCGGCGCGCGCCATCGTAATGGATGAACCAAAAAAAGAGCGGGTGGCCTTTCGGCCCCCGACCCGTCGCGTCAAGGACGCCGCTTCCGTGAATTAGCGCCAGCCGAACCCGCCGCCAAGACCAGTGCCGCCGCCCGTCTGGCCGCCGCCTCGGCCGCCGCGCTCCATCGGCGTCGCCGCCTTGGGCGCGCTGACCGCGCGAATGTCATCGGCCGTGACACGACAGCTGCGGGTTCTGTCGAAGCGCGCGAAGAAGGGACTTTCAAACTCAATGAAGTCCTTCTGGCTGACCCGGCCCTTGCCGGCCATGTCGAAATAATCAAAGCTCGCATTCTCGAACACCGGGCTTGCTTTTCGTATCAACTCGAAGCTCGCGGCGTCGATATAGCCGCGATGGCGTGGGTCCGCGATCTTGTACATGCGCGTGACATAGGCGCGCCATTGCTGGCAGGTGAAGACGCCTCCCTGGCCGCCCCATTCGCGGGCTGTCGAGACCACAGCGTCATGGTTGTTCAACAACGGATCGCTGCTTTGCGCGACGGCGGAACAGCCAAGACCCGACATTGCGAAAACGATAAGGGCGGCGCGCAAACGCATGAGACTTCTCCCGTAAGTTGGACCCGGGCTTATAGCGGATCCGGCGTCGAAGTCCTACCGGAACAGGAGCCCGCGCCGCTTTTTGTCGAAAGGGGCGGGAGCCCCCGTTTAATCCGAGAAGCTCGGGAACCAGCTGGAATTGACCGGGCCATCAATCTTGTCAACCTCCTGCGGCGCGGGCGAGCCCCAGCCCGAGAACGGGTTTTCGCGAGGAGCGTTCGGCGCCAGATTCTTGAGGTTCTCGTCTTTCCAGTCGCCGCCCAGCGCCATGAACAGGCCCACGACGTCGGCGAGGCGATTGCCCTCCGCCTGCACGCGGTTGACGGCGGCAAGCAGATAGGTCTGCTCGGCGTTGAGCATGGCCAGCACATTGACCGAGCCGACCTCAAGCTGCTTCTTGACGATCTCCAGATTCTTCTTGGCGACCTGCTCCGCGTAGACGGCGGCCTTCACCGCCTTGGCGTCGGCCTGCAAGGCGCGAAGCGCATCCGCGACGTTCTGGAAGCCAGTGATCACCGCCTGGCGATATTGCGCCTCCGCCTGCACAAGGCCCGCTTCCGCAGCCTTCTGCTTGTTGAGCAAAGTGAAGCCGTCGAATAGCGGCTGCGTCGCGCCAGCCGCCAGCGTGTAGAAGCCGGTGCCGGGCAGGAACAACTGTGCGTAGCTGTAAGCGGAATAGCCGCCTTGCGCGCTCAGCGTAATATTGGGCAGACGCGCGGCGAGCGCGACGCCGATCTGCGCGCTGGCCGAATGCATATTGGCCTCCGCCGCGCGAACGTCGGGACGCTGGCGCACGAAGGTCGAGGGCAGCGTGACCGGGAGACTGCGCGGCAAGGTGATCGCGCCGAGATGGAATGTCTCGGGCACCTGCGCGGTGGAATATTGGCCGGCGAGCGCGGTGAGCAAATCGCGCTGCTGCGCCAGTTGTTTCTCCAGCGGCGGCAGCAATTGCATCACCTGCGCGAGCGCGGCCTCCTGAGTGAGCACGTCGGACTGAGCCACGGAGCCCAGCGAATATTGCTTGCGCAGCAGGTCCAGCAGATGCTGTTCGGTCTTGATGACCTCGCGCGTCGCGGCGATCTGCCCGCGCAGCGAGGCTTCCGTGATCGCGGCCGTGGCCACGTTGCTCGTCAGCGAAAGATAGGTCGCCTCAAGCTGATATCTCTGCTGATCGGTCTGCGCCTCAAGCGATTCGACGGCGCGGCGGTTCTGGCCCCAGATGTCCGGGGTATAGGAAATCGTGAGCTGGCGCAGGAACAGCCCGTAAGGATTGGTCGCGGCGTTCGGCGTCACCGTGTTCTGCACAGGCGACTGGTAATTGGTGGTGTCGCCCCAGTTCAACAGGGCCGTTGGCAGGAAGCCGCCCTTCTGCGCCTCGGCGGCGAAATAGGCCATCTTGATCGATGATTCGGCCGCCTGCAGAGACGGATTGTGCTCGATCGACGCCTCGACGAGCTTGTTGAGATTTTTATTGTGGAAAACTTCCCACCAGCGCTTGGGTATCTCCTCGCGGACAACGAGCCGCTCGCCGCCGATGGCGGGCGTTTTCTCGGGCGTGTAGCGGTTCGTATCCGGCGGCGGCGGCGAAACAAAGTCCGGCCCCACCGCGCAACCGCTCAAACCAACCACGGCGAGCGACGCCGCCGCGCGCACGGCGATTTGGCGACGTCCGCGAGGAGGCGATTTCTTTTCCGTAAGTTGCATCACCAATCGGAGTTCCTGCACTTTAGTTGGACGTCCCTCAAGCGACGCGGCGCGAACTTACTCAATCCGCCGGCCCGGATAAAGCGATGGAATTGCTTTCCGTTCAGTTGCGAACAGCTATTGACAGAAGCGACGTGGACATTCCAGTCATCTTTCAGATACTGCATTCGCACGCTTCGGCGGGTCTACTGTCAGTTTTGACAGTGGACCGATAGCTGACGCGCCGTTCATACCTTCAGGCTGGGGAGCGGACGTGCGAGAGCGTCCGCCCCGGTAAAACCGACATCCCGCAGGGCCGATAGATGAATTGAGACAAAAAAACGCTGGCGCTATACGCGGTATTCGTGATCGTGGCGCTGTTCTCACTCTACAAAGTCTATTCGTTCCTGCGCTCCGAAAAGCCTGCGGAAACCCAAAAGGCAGCCGAATCAGGGGCCCCCGGAGAGCTGGCCGTCGACCTGAACGAAAAGCAGGTCGGAGCCATCAAGATCGGCGACGTCGGCCAGAAGTCCTTCCTTCTGGAGCGCAAAGCGGTCGGCAACATCGACTTCAACCAGAACATGCTGACGCAGGTGTTCACGCCCTACCAGGGTCGAATCATCGAAGCGCACCCCAATGTCGGCGATAAAGTCGAAAAGGACCAAGTGCTGTTCACCATCGACAGCCCCGATCTGCTCAACGCCGAATTGACCCTGATCGCGGCGGCTGGCGTTCTCAAATTGCAGAACATGACGCTGGCCCGCGCCCAGAAGATGAAAAATTTTGGCGGCGCTTCGCAGCAGGCGGTCGATCAGTCGACATCGGATCAAATGACAGCGGAAGGCGCGCTGAAATCCGCGCGCGACGCCGTACGCATATTCGGCAAGACCGACGCCGAAATCGACAGGATCATCCAGGAGCGCAAGGCTGATCCGCGTCTTGTCGTCAAAAGCCCTATGACCGGCTATGTGACGACACGCACGGCCGCGCCCGGACTCTTCGTGCAGCCCGGCGTTGCTCCGCCGCCCTACACCGTCGCCGACCTCTCCACGATGTGGATGTTCGCGAACCTCCCGGAGAGCGAGGCTCCCGAAGTTCGCGTCGGACAGGACGTCAGAGCCCGCGTCGCCGCCTATCCTGACCGCGACTTCGAAGGCAAGGTGACAGTGCTCGGCCCCTCCGTCGATCCCAACACGCGGCGCGTCTTCGTGCGCTCGGAAATCGCGGACCCGGAGCACCTGCTGCGCGCCGGCATGTTCGTCAATTTCGTGATCCGCATAGGCGACTCCGCCCAGTCCATGGCCGTTCCCATGGCGGGAGTCGTGCGCGAAGGCGACGGCACGATGAGCGTCTGGGCCACCAAGGATCAGAAGCATTTCGTGCGCAAGACCGTGAAACTCGGCCATCAGCAGGACGGCTTCGACGAGATCCTCGAAGGGGTCCAGCCGGGCGAGAAGATCGTCACGGAAGGCGCTGTTTTTCTGAGCAACATACTCGCCGGCGGCGCGGCGGATTGATGGTAGCGTTCCGCAAATCGTCCAACTCACACAGTCGGGGATAAGAGTTGCTGAAGTCCATTCTCGAATTCGGGCTCACGCGCCGCGCAATCGTTGTGCTTGGCGTCATCGTCTTCTCCGTGTCGGGCCTGATCGCCTTCACCAAGCTCAACATCGAAGCCTATCCCAACCCCGCGCCCGTCATTCTCGAAATCACCGCGCAGGCGCCGGGCCTCTCCGCCGAGGAGATGGAGAAATATTACACGATCCCGATGGAGATCGCGCTCTATCCGGTGCCCGGCGTCGTCAGCGTGCGGTCGACGTCCTTCTATGGCCTCAGCTTCGTGCGCGTGACATTCAAATATGGCGTCGACTACTTCTTTGCCTATCAACAGGCCGCCATAGCGCTTCAACAGAACGTCTCGCTTCCCGGAAATCAGTCGCCGCAGATCCAGCAATCAAGCCTCACCGGCGAAATCTTCCGCTATCAGGTCAAAGGGCCCGCCGAATTTCGGCCTGACCAATCTGCGCACGATCCAGGACTGGATCGTAACGCGCCGCATGCTCACGATTCCCGGCGTGGTGCAGATCAACTCATGGGGCGGCACCACCAAGCAGTTCAATGTCGACGTCGATCTACAAAAGGCTCGAAGCCTATAGCGTCACGATTCCCCAGATCGTCGCGGCGCTCGGCAACGCCAATGTCAACATCGGCGGCCGCGAGATTCAGGTCGGCCAGCAATCGGTGAACATTCGCGGTGTCGGCCTGATCGACGACGGCGGCAGCGACGATCTCACCAAGGGCGACAAGGTCGCCGACATTGAGAACATCGTCCTGTCCCAGACCAATGGCGTGCCGGTTCAGATCAAGGACGTGGCGAAAGTATATGTCGGCTTCGTGCCGCGCCTGGGCATCGCCGGTCGCGATCATGACGACGACGTGGCGGCTGCGATCCTGCTGATGGGCCGCACGCAGCACACAAACGACGTTCTGCCCAAGGTCGAGGCGGAGGCGGAAAAGATCAACCACGACGGCACCTTGCCACCGGGCGTAAAGGTCGACGCCTATTACGATCGTGGCTCGCTGGTCGAGGTCACGACGCACACGGTGCTGCACAATCTGTTCTTTGGCTGCGGGCTGGTCTTTCTCATACAGTGGATTTTCCTCGGGGATCTGCGCAGCGCGATTATCGTCGGCGTCAACATTCCCTTCGCGCTCTTCTTCGCGATCATCATTCTGGTGATGCAAGGCGAGGACGCCAATCTGCTCTCCGTCGGCGCGGTCGACTTCGGCATCATCGTCGATTCCGCGGTCATTCTCGTCGAGAACATATTTCGAAACTTCCAGTCCAGTCAGGACGCCCGCAATCGCCTCATGCAACATCTGACGGAAGGTTTCTGGGGGCCGGATCCGACAAGCGCGATGGGCAGCCATGGCAGCGCCCAACGATGGACCAACCGCCTTCGCTTGATCTTCATCAGTGCGCTGCAGGTCGACAAGGCGGTGTTCTTCACCGCGACGATCACGGTCACCGCCTTCCTGCCGCTCTTCACCATGACCGGCGTCGAAGGCCAGATCTTCGGTCCCATGGCCCGCACTTACGCCTACGCCCTGGGCGGCGCGTTGCTCGCCACCTTTACTGTGACGCCGGTGCTCGCCTCACTTGTGCTGCCAAAGCATGTCGAGGAAGTCGAGACATGGGTCGTGCGCCAGCTGCGCGAGCGCTATACCCCCGCACTACGGTGGGCGCTCGACAATGTGAAGATCGCGATCGGCGCGGGCCTGGTCTTCCTGTTGTTCAGCATTCTTGTCGCGACACGCCTTGGCAGCGAGTTCCTTCCGGCGCTCGAGGAAGGGAATTTCTGGATCAGAGCCCAGATGCCGCCAACCATTTCCCTCGATGACGGCACCGAAGCGACGCGCAAGATGCGCGAAATCCTGCTGCGTCATCCGGAAGTCACCACCGTTGTCTCGCAGCATGGCCGTCCCGACAATGGCTCCGACGCCTCGCCCTTCTCGAATGTCGAACTCTTCGTGCCGCTCAAACCCTTCGATCAATGGCCAGCCAATCTCGACAAGGAGAAGCTGACCGACATTCTGCAAAAGGAGTTCTCGGACGAACTCCCCGGCATCGGCTTCAACTTCTCGCAATATATTCAGGACAACGTTGAGGAAGCCCTTTCGGGCGTGAAGGGCGCGAATTCGATCAAGATCGTCGGGCCCAATCTGACAAAGCTCGAGGAACTCGCCGATCAGGTTCTGGCCGAAGTGCGCCAGGTCAAGGGCGTCGAGGATCTCGGCATCTTCCACGTATGGGTCAGCCCAATCTCAACATCAAGGTGGATCGCCCCAAGGCCGCGCGCTACGGGCTTAACGCTGGCGACATCAACACGCTGGTGCAGGCGGCGATGGGCGGCGCGGTTGCGACAACCGTGCTTGAGGCCGACCGTCAGTTCGGCGTGCAGGTGCGCCTTGCGCCTCAATATCGTCGCTCATCGACGCCATCAAAACATCAAGGTCGGCTACACGACGCCGGCCGGCGGAAACGCTTATGTTCCGCTCAAGGAGCTGGCGAATATCTCGCTGGATACCGGCGCGTCCTTCATCTATCGCGACCGCAGCCAGCGTTATGTTCCGATCAAGTTCAGCATTCGCGGACGCGATCTGGGTAGCACCGTTTCCGAGGCGCAGGAGCGCGTTCAGAAGGCGATCAAATTACCCACGGGCTACCAGATCCTCTGGGCGGGCGAGTTCGAGAATCTGCAACAGGCGAAAAAGCGTCTTCTAGTCGTGGTGCCCGTCACCTTCCTGCTGATCCTGCTTCTGCTCTATGGCCTCTTCAACTCGCTGCGCGACAGTCTCGTGGCCGTGGCCGGCATTCCCTTCGCCATTGGCGGCGGCATCATCGCGCTTTACGTGGCCGGGCTCGACTTTTCGGTCTCGGCGGCGATCGGCTTCATCTCGCTGTTCGGCGTCGCGGTGATGGACGGCATTCTGAACATCACCTACTTCCGCGAGCTGACCGTCCAGGGCATGCCCTTCAAGGAGGCGATCTTCCACGGCTCCGAACAGCGAATGCGGCCCATGCTGATGACGGCGCTTTCCGCGGGCGTCGGCCTGTTCCCGGCGGCGATTTCCCACGGCATCGGCTTCTCAGGTGCAGCGCCCGCTGGCCACGGTGGTCGTCGGGGGGATGCTGATCGGCCCGATCATGCTTCTGGTCGTAGCCCCGGCGCTCAGGTCGGTGTTTCTGACAGGCTATGCCCATCCTGAGGAGATGACGTCGAAGGACGAGGATGACGATGACTAAAACGGGTCGATTCCCTGACCCGCCCAGCATATCGCCATCACGGCGAAATGCTTGGTCATGCATAATAAACGAATATGTCAAATCGCCGGATCGCAGCTGCGATCCGGCGTTCCATTTTTCTGCTGCTGCTCATCTAAATTATTGAACTTCTTTCCATTATTGAAAAGTTCCGTCGCGAGCAGGTTATAAGAAATCCGTTTCCAGGCGTGACGCTTAATCATGCAACGGATATTGACGCCATATTAAAAGATGCGCCGAAGGCCCGATTTGAGAATGGTTTTTTGGCGCGGCAGCCGGTTATCTCGTTCACTTGTATGGCGCCGCACAATAGGCGCCCTAGTGAACAGTGGGTGTCGAATGGCAAAATCAATGTCCGTCGCGGTTGTTGCGCCCGATTCTCATATTGATCGACGTCCGGCGCCTCGCCTGGTGGCTTCATCCCCGCCGACGGTCCTCTGCATCGAAGACGACCGGGACATGTCCGCCTTGATCGTCGAGGAGCTTGAAAGCCGGGGTTTTCGGGTTCTGGTCGCTCACGATGGCCAGCAGGGCCTGTCCATGCTGCTCAAGGCCCAGCCGGACATCATCCTCTCCGACGTGAACATGCCATCGATGTCGGGGCTCGAAGTGCTCGAAAGCCTGACCGAAATCGGGCCGCGCTTCGCCCGCGTTCCTTTCATTTTCCTGACCGCGCTCAACGACCGGGAGGACGAACTCAGAGGCCGTCGGCTGGGCGCCGACGACTATGTGACGAAGCCCATAGATTTCGACGTCCTGCATGCGATCATGAAGGCGCGGTTGAGGAGCGTCGCAAGAATGAATGTCTGGGAATCCCGCTGCGATCTGAACGACCGCGAATGCGAGGCGCTCATGTGGGCGGCGCGCGGCAAGACCTGCGAGGACATCGCCACGATCATGTCGATCGCCGAACGCACGGTGAACTTTCACCTCAACAACGCCCGCAACAAGCTTGGCGTTGCGACTCGCATTCAGGCGGCGGTGAAAGCGACGATCGCGGGTTTCATTGAGCCCTGAGGCGAGGGATGTCTCTCCGGGGTCTGGTTGTCACGCTGTCGCGTCTTCGCGGTCCAGCAATGTGAGCAAGAAGGTCGCCAGATTCCGACCGGTCCCGATCTGCCGGGATACGCCACGGTCGGAAGCGCGATATTTCAGGCGGCGACTCCTTTTTCCTGACGCGGGAGTTTCTGGCTCAGATGATGGGCGCGTCCAACGCAACTGCGTTTCACTGGTCGCAGGCGAGTTGCAACGCGCGGGTTTCATCAATTGCCGGCGCGGGCGTATCGACATGCTCAACGTCAAAAGGTCTGAGAGAGATTTCCTTCGAGTGCTACGCCACGGTCAAGGCGACTGGCGAAGGCTTGGCCTGGCGCTCGCCCGCGTCTAATATTTCGGCGCATTTCCGGTCAAACTTGCTCCGCCGCGGCGAGCGAATGCTCTATTATCGTCGAGGCGGCGAAGGGGCCCTTGCGTGAACAGGGAGCGGGCGAGTCGATGAAGCGACGTCACACGATCGGTTCGCGTTTGACCGCCTCGTTCCTGATGTTGTTTTGCGTGCTAACGGGTTTTGGCGTCTTCGGACTCATGAGGCTTGAGGCTTTCAACGACGAGTCCATCGACATTCGCGACCGATGGCTCAAGAGCACCCGCTATCTTGGCGACTTGAACAATTTCACGTCCGACTTCAGGGCGCTGGAGGCCGCCTATATCATCTCGCCCCCGGGGTCTTTCGTCCAGGCGAAGCTCGCCCAGGAGAAGGACAAGCTCGACGCGGAAATCGCGCTGTCCCAAAGCAATTTTGAGAAAATTCCCCATAGCGAGGCGGAGCTGGAGCAATATCGAGGCTTCCAGCGCTACTGGCGTGATTACCGCGCGGCGGTTGACGGGTCGCTTGCCTCTCTGGCCGCGAAGGACACCGCCGGCGCCATCGGGGTCTATCTAAATGTCTCCCACAAGGTCTTTTCCCAGGCCACCGAGCAGCTCGACCAGCTGAGCAACATAAACAATGAAAAGGCTCAGGAGGCCGGCGCCCGCGCGGGCGAAGCAATCCGAGAAGCGGGCTTATTCATACGCGCCGCGATCGCGCTGAGCTGCGCCGCCGTGCTGACCATCCTCATCTATATTACGCGCAAGGTGAGCCTGCCCCTTCGCGATCTCTCCCGGATGATGCGGCGCTTGTCCGCTGGAGACATGGACGTCGAGATCACCGGCATTGATCGAAACGACGAGCTGGGCGAAATGGCGCGCGCCGTCTCCGTTTTCAGGGCCAATGCGGTTGAACTGCGGATCAGCCAATGCGGACTCGCCTCTCAGGCGTCCATGCTCGAAGAGCGGCTGGCGCATGAGCGGTTGCTCAGCCAGCAGCAGCGCAATTTCATTTCCATGGCGTCGCATGAATTCCGTACGCCCATGGCGCTGATCGACGGGCACGCGCAAAGATTGATAAATTCCAATGATAGCCAATCGACGGATCCGGTCGTCACGCGCGCGCGCAAGATCCGCGTCGCCATAAAGCGGATGAGCGCCATGATTGATGGGCTGCTGCATTCCTGCAAACTCGTCGACATGGATCCCGAACTGTATTTTCACCCGAAAGAATTCGATATTCGCGCGCTCCTGCATGAGGTGTGCAAATTGCACCGGGAAATTTCGCCCAGCTCCATGATCTACGAGGACCTTGGCTACCATCCTCTTCGGATCTACGGGGACCGCGCTCTGCTGTTTCAGCTCTTCAGCAACCTTGTCGCGAATGCGGTCAAATATTCACCCGGCGGCGGCACGATCCGCCTTGCAGCCTGCGCAAAGGGTGCCTTGTTGGTCGTCACGGTGAAGGACGAAGGCATCGGCATTCCCAAAAGCGATCTCGACCGTCTTTTCGAACGCTACTACCGCGGCGGCAACGTTGCGGGCATCGTCGGCACGGGACTGGGCCTGTTTCTCGCTAAAATCGTCGTCGAGTTGCATGACGGCGCGATAGAGGTCGAAAGCGTCGAGGGAGGGGGGTCATGCTTCACGATTTCCCTGCCCTATGCCCTCAAGGATGCGGAAGCGGCGAATATCCCGCTCGAAAGTGAAGCCGTCTAGCCCCCTCCGACCAGGCGAACGGCGGAGCGCTGCGGGAAAATCAGCCGCCATGTGGTCATTTGCTGTGCGCCGACTGTCTATTTGTTAGGCATTAGTTATGCGCGCATATGCATTTACGCATCCGGAAAAATTGAGGCCGCCGCTGAAAATTCGGTGACCGCCTTGGCGGGCTCGCCGATATAATGCTGATATATAATCATTTTACCAAGATGTGCGCCACTTCACCCTCTTCGGGAGGCATGAGTTCTGCTTCCATTCAGGCCGCCCGCCTTGCGGCGGTTGGTAATGTTCCGCTTGTAGACGTCGAGGTTGCGATATGGCCTGTTTATGTTTAGGAGGAAAAGACTGTTGCGTAGCGCCGCGTGATTCTCGGTTAGTCAGCCTGACGCCTAGCCAAAAAATAGCCGCAGGCTGTTCACCCGCGGGCCAAGGCCAAAAGCCTGCCTGCTTTCAATCGTTTAGGCTCAATGCTGCGAACGACGGTGCAAGGAATGGCTTCGGTGAACGTCAATAGCATGTATCAGGCCTCCAGCGCCCGCGCCGAGGCCAAGAGAATCCTGCTGGTTGATCCCGATTCGACGTCCCTGAAGCTCCTGAGGGACGCATTTATCGCGGAGGGCTATGAAGTCGCGCAGACCGGGCATGGCGCCGAGGCCATCGTGCTCGCCATTTCCTGGCAGCCCAAGCTTATCATCATAGACAGCACGCTCCCCGACATAGACGGCCGCGAGGTGATCCGGGCGCTGCGCAAGCACTCCCCGGTCGCCATCATCGCAGTCTCCGCGCGCGACCAGGAATCAGAGAAAATCGCGACGCTCGATCTGGGCGCCAATGATTTCATCTGCAAACCGATCAAGGTCGGCGAACTGATGGCTCGGGTCCGCGCCGCACTGAGAACGCGGGTCAGTTTCGAACCTGTTACGCTCGTCTATCAGGTCGGTCATCTCACCATAGACGCCGCGACGAGAACTGTGATGCTGCGGGGCCAGTCGTTGCGTTTCACCTCAAAGGAATTCGAGGTGCTTCATATTCTCGCCACGGCCAATGGTCGGGTCGTCACGCAGCGTCAGCTGATCGAACTGGTCTGGGGGCCGGCTAGCGAGGACAGCATTCAATATTTGCGGGTCTTCATCGGCCGCCTGCGCAAGAAGATCGAGGACGACCCCGCCAATCCCACGATTCTCGTGACGGAGCGCGGCATCGGTTACCGCCTAGTGCCAGGCGGCCCGGTTCATTCGGAATAAGCGCGGGCGCCCGTCCTAAACGGCCTCGTTGTCGCGCTCGGCCGTCCGAATTCTCACGACCTGATCCATTGTGAAGACGAAGATTTTTCCGTCGCCATGCGTGCCGGTGCGCGCCACGGAAAGGATCGTCTGAATCGCCGCCTCCACCGCATCGTCGGTGACGACGATCTCCAGCTTCAGCTTGGGGATGAAATTGGCGGTGTATTCCGTGCCTCGATAGATGTCCGTATGCCCTCTTTGCCGGCCATAGCCTCTGACCTCGGAGACTGTAAGCCCCGCCACGCCAGCGGCGATAAGGGCGTCCTTGACGTCAACCAGCTTGAACGGGCGGATGATTGCGACCACGCACTTCATTGTCGGTCTCTTGCTTGCTGAATCCACGATCCGCGCGACGTCGCGCGTCGAATCGAATGGATTGTGACGAATATGCGGGCGTAGAACAATGCAAAACTAGCGCACTGCTTAATATAACAGCGCCTAGGCGCCTCTTACCTCTGTAATGCTGGCGTAATTATTACGCGGGCGCGTGAAATCGCCTCCACCATTACCAAATGATCGGATTTTGGCGCGGCGAACGGGCTTTCCCTGAAGCCCCACCGCCGCGGCAAAGAAAAGCGGCGGCATGTTTTGCATGCCGCCGCTTCGTCTGTTTGGCCTTTGGCTCTGGGACTAGTAGTGCCAGATCAAGTCGGCGGAGAAGATCGTGGCGTGGCTCTGGGTGCCGTTCGAGAACGCCGGGGTCTTCAGGGAGTTGTAGAAAGCGACTTCAGGACGGATCGTGATGGTCGGGGTCAGCCAATGCTGCCAGCCCATCGCGTAGTTGAAGTAGCTTGTCTTGAAGCCCGTGCGCTGACCGGTGATGTCGTTGAAATATTCAGCGCGCCAGGAGAGGTTGTCGACCGGCGAGAACTTCCAGTTCAGGTAGGTGAGAATCGACCATTCGCTCGAAGTACAGTTTGACTTCAGGTTCCCCGTGCAGGTGGCGACCGGGAACACGCCGTTCTGGTTGAGCAAGATGTTCGGGGTTACACCGTAGAAGGGAGATGCAGCATTGGGCGTGCCGTTCTGATGCATGTTCCAGGCTTCGAAGGTGACGTGCCACTCTTCGTTGAACTTGTGATACGCCGTCGTCGTGAACTGCTGGAGGTTGTTATAGCCCCATAGTCCGCTGTTGATCGCATTGGCGCAGGAGTAGACCGCGTTGTAGGCGTCATCCGACTGATAGCGCACGCAACCCGTGAAGCTGGGCCGAATGCCCGGATCCACCGGGCCCGTGTAGCCCGCCTGACCCGCCACCGCATAACCATACGGCACCGTCGTGAACACGCCCGGCAGAAGGCTGTAGGGCTGCCCACCATAGAGCGGACTATAGCTCACGGTGCGCGCATTCCAGATCGACGAGTCCGTGCCGACCGCAATGCCCGTCTGCACCAGCCAGTTCTTGGTCAACTGCCAGGAGGCCATCAGGCCCTGGTTGGTGTAGTTGTCGTAGCCGTAGGTCATCGAGTGCGAATACATGTAGTTGTTCGGCGCCAGCTGGGCTTCCGTGTCCGGAACCGAAATATAGCGGCCAAGACGCAGCAGCAGGCCTTCGAACACGCCCGGGATATAGAGTTCGCCGTAGATCATGGGCGCGTCATAGCCAGCGAACTTGTTCCATTTCTGCAACTGATCGCTGAAGATGCCGCTCGCCGTGGTGTAGCGATAGGTTTCGCCGAACAGCGGGGAGAAACGGAAACCCCAGTCCCAGTGATCCTTCTGCACCGTGTCGGGCAGACGCTCGAAGATCGTCACGACCTGATCGAGCTGGATCACGTTGGGCTGATAGGAGTAAGCCGCCGGGTTGTTGCCGCCAGTGATCTGGCCCGGCAGGGTGCGCGTGTTGCTGACGTTGAAGCCAGGGTTCACCCAGCCATAGATCTGGATGTTGTGGTCGTTGAGGAACTTGCCCGGCGCGGTCGGAGCCAGAGCCGTCATCAGCGGGCTGTCGACCGAATTGGGGATCGTCGCGCCAACCGCATTGCCGCCGCCGAAGGGCCATTCGGTGAAGGGATAGGGACCGGAAGTTTCGGGCGCCGGCGGGAAGTAAGCGCGGCGGCTGGGCGGCGCGCCCGGAACGTCAGGCGGCGGGCCCATGCCCCATTCGTCGGCATAGGCGTGATAGAGACGGCCGAGGAAGGTCGGAGCCGGCGGGGGCGGAGGCGGAGCGGCCGCTGTCTTGGTCGGGCCCTTCGGCGCCGCGACCACCGGGGCTGGCTCGGACCAGAAGCCGCCGGTCGGGCCGAAGTGATAGTTGATGCCGAGGCGGATGTTGTTTTCCGTCTCATGGAATTTGTAGGTCAGGCCGTAAATGCCGCCGCCGGGCGCGCCGACAGAGGCGGCGCCGGGGATGTTGAGGCCGGAATATTGGTTGCCGGTCGAGGTGTAGGTTCCCGTGCCGAGATCGGTGTGGCGGAATTCGACATTCGCAGACCAGTGATCGGTGAACGCGTATTCCATGCCGGCGCCGACGGTCCAGCCGAAGCGCTCGTAATTGCTGATGTCGTTGTTGGGAATGATGGTCCCGTAGGAGTTCGTGACGTAAGCCGCCGGCATTCCCCAGAAATTGTGCTGGATCGCCGAGTTGCCGATCGCCAGACCGCCGAGGAGGTAATAGAGCGAGCGGTCGTCGGCATAGCCGGCCTTGCCGATCAACGAAATCCGCGCAGCGTCTGTTATGGAGGTCTGGAAGGGCGCTGCTCCAGGAGGCACGGCGAAGCCCGCACCGCCGCCGAAAGCTGCGGCTCCACCCGGCATGGCCGCAGCCAGGCCATTGACGTTGGTCTTGGCGGTGTTGGAGGGCGAGTAGCCGACATCGAATTCGCCGCCGGCGACGAAGTGGCCATATTGCTTGAGATAGCCGACGTGGAAGTCCGACAGCACGCCGCGCGGCGAATAGGACTGCTGATAACCGACCGGACCAGCGGTGAGGCCCGAATAGGCGCCCGCGAGCGGGTCAATCGCCAACTCGTTCATCGTGCCGAAGTTGTAGCCAAACGATGAGCCGACATACATGCCGTCCCACGAGAACATGAGCGGCGGCGGCGCGATCGGACCCTTGCGGCTTGGCAGGTCCGCCGCGATCGCGACGCCTGGCAGCGCGGCCAGTAGCGCGATCCAAGATATTGCCCTTTTCGGCATGAAAGCTCCCCTTCATTTAGAGATGCGAGTCGATTTGTTCTCGCCTCTTCATGAAACTGCCTTCGCGAGGGCTTGCGCTCCATTATGAATTTCACCGGCTCCGAAGCTGAGATGTAACAAATTATTGAACGTGGGCGCGGCTATTCTGCTTAAAATGCATGCAGCTCATTGGAATCGCCCAAAAAACGAGAAACGAATCGAAATCGGGCAAGCCCAGCTTGTTCGAGGCTCACGCCAGCCGCTCAGTTAAATCATTGATATTTGCTATATTTCTCTGCGCATTTTCGGTCCTCTGTCGCGCCCGGCCCAAATGGGGGCTTAAGAGACCGTAAAGCACAATGTCGCCGGTTTCATAAATTTTATTAGGAAAAATTTAACTCCGCATATCATTCTCAGGCGAAGCCGGAAGCGTGCCGATATAGTCCCTTTAGAATTTCCTGATCCTGTTACTTCAAAGACACAGTATGGCCGATTTCAGCAGAAACATGGGGAGACGCGAGGCGCTTGAACCATGGGATCCCAAGCGAATCCACCCTCCCACGCCCGGGCGGGTTTTGTTATACGGCGAAACTGGACAGCCATATGTTATATTCATTTATATTCAAAAAACTTCTTGCGTATTTTTACATGCTTAAGAACGCTACACGCCACAGGCCTACCCCGCAAATGCGAAGCTTTTACGCGCTGTGGTCACTTTTCGGACATTGTAAGCTTTCGCCATGCGCCCTAGCTGGACCGCGTGACGAAAGGTTTGATCGTTTTTTGTGCTTCTGCCTCCAAGGCGCCAGCTGTTAGATTCATTACAGTGTAGTTCCTTGGGTAACGCGCATAACGCGGCGAAGTTCCCTCGCCGCGCCAAAAGTCAGAAAAATCATTCGGAAAGAGAGAAAATCATGGCGAAATTCACCAAAATCGCGCTTGTCTCCGCGCTCGCCGTCGCGGCGGCGTCGGGCAACGCATGGAGCGCGAGTCGGTCCGCGGCCGAGAATGCGCATGTGAAGGCGCTGATTCGGCTCATGGACGCCGACAAGAACGGCGCCGTCTCCAAGGAGGAATTCCTGCAATTCATGTCGGCGGAGTTCGACCGCCTGGACACGGACAAGAGCGGCGGGCTCACGCATCAGGAGCTGTCGCACTCCTATATCTACGGAGGCGGCTCGCGCACGAGCCCAACCCGCTGATTTTATAGACCGCGCCGAAATCAGGGCTCGGACGCGAAAGAAAATCCCTCTTCTCAATGTGAGAAGAGGGACAGGCGGTCACTTCGGGGAAGAAATTCTAGAAGTGCCAGATCACGTCGGCGGACATGATGCCGATATGGCTCTTGGTGCCGATGTTCGTGGGGCTGGTCTGAAGCAACGGCGCGTTCTGCTGGAAGGCCGGGGCGTTCAACGAATTATAGAAGGCGATTTCCGGGCGGACCTCGACATTGGGCGAGAACCAGTGCTGCCAGCCCAGGGCATAGTTGAAATAGGCCGTTTTGACGCCCGTGCGCTGGCCGGTGATGTCGTCGAGATATTCCATTCGCCAGGAGATGTTGTCCATCGGCGAGAATTTGTAGTTCAGATAAGTCACCACCGACCATTCGCGCGAAGTGCAGCTCGCCTGGAGCGGGTTTGAGCACTGCGCGAGGTTTGGACCATTGACCATGTAATAGAACGGGTTGGCCTGGGTCACGACGAACGGGCTGAGAATGTTCGGCACATTGTCCTCGTGCATGTGCCAGGACTTGATCGCTATGTGCCACTCGTCGCTGAATGTGTGGTAGTACGAGCCGCCATACCACTGCTGGTTGTTGTAGCCGAAGGTTCCGGTGTTGATCCCGTTGGCGCACAGATAAATATTGTCGCGGGAGTCGTCGGTCTGGTAGCGGCCGCAGGCGACGAAACTCGGCTTGATGCCGGGGTCTGCCTGACCGGCATAGGCCGGCTGCTGGCTCGTCGTGGCGAACACTCCGGGCACGGGATTGTAGAGCACGCCGCCGGGCATGGCTGCGTATTTGACGTTGCGCGAATTCTGGAATTCCGAGTCGGTGCCGACCGAGAGCCCCAGTTGCAGCATCACGTTCTTATTGACCTGCAACGTCGCCGCCGCGCCCTGATTGGTGTAGCCGTCGACGACATAGGTCATCGAGTGGGAATACATGTAATTGTTGGGAGCGAGCTGCGCCTCGATATCCGGCATCGAGATATAACGGCCAAAGCGGATTACGAGGCCATCAAGGACATTCGGAATATACACCTCGCCGTAATACATCGGGATGTCGTAGCCCGCGAATTCGTTCCATTTCAGCAATTGCTTGCTGAAGAAGCCGTTCGCCGTGGTGTAGCGGTAGGTCTCGCCATAGATCGGCGAAACACGAAAGCCCCAGTCCCAATGGTCGGTCTGCACAGTGTCGGGCACGCGCTCGATGATGACCACCGCCTGATCGAGCTGCGGAATGTTGGGCTGGAAGGAATAGGCCGAAGGCGCATTGCCGCCAGCGATAGCGCCCGGCATGGAGCGCGCCGAACTTACGTTGAAGCCCGCGTCGATCCAGCCATAGATCTGAATGTGGTTGTCTTCGAGGAATTTTCCCGTCGGCGTTGGGCTCAGCGCCTTCATCAGCGGCGAGTCGATGGAATTGGGCAACGATACGGCAACCGGCGTCGCGCCGCCATAGGGCCATTCGGTGAAGGGATAGGGCGGCGAGGACGCGGCCGGGGGCCCATAGCCCGCGCGGCGGTTGGGCGGCGCATTGGGATCATCGGGGATCGGCGCGCCCCATTCGTCGGCATAGCCGTGGTATAGGCGGCCAAGGAAGGTCGGGGCCGGAGGCGGCGGAGGCTCGGCCTTTTTCGGCGCGGCTGCTGGCGCAGCGGCGATCGTCGGCGCGGTTGGCGCGCCGACATGATAGCTGATGCCGAGGCGCACAGAGTCTTCGGTCATCCGCTCGCGATAGGTCAGGCCAGGAACCTGCACGGAATTGAGAACGGCGGTTCCGTAGTCGTTGTGGCGATATTCGACCCGGCCGGACCAATCGTCGGTGAAGGCGTATTCGACGCCGGCTCCCGCCGTCCAGCCGAAGCGCTCGATATTGAAATAATCATTTACCGGGGCGCCGGGGGCGCTGAGCGGCCAGTAATTGTGCTCCACCGTCGAGACCCCGTTCACAAGGCCGCCTGTCAGGAAAAAGAGCGTGCGATCATTGGCGTAGCCGGCGCGGCCGAGCACTGACCAGCGCAGATTATCCGCGACATTGGTCTCGGTTGGTCCTCCGAGGGCGGAGCCAAGGCTGTTATATATAGTCTTGTTCGTGTGCTGGCCCGTGAAGTCGAAGTCCGCTTCTCCACCCAGAACCAGCGCGCCGAACTGCCTGTTATAGCCAAAGTGGAAGCCACTGGAGACGCCTCTCGACGAATAGCCCTGCGTGTAGGAAACCGGATTGGCGAGGCCCGCGTAGCCGGGAATCCCGTCGAGGCCACTCTCGGAAACAGTATTGAATCCATAGCCGAATTGCGTTCCCAGATATGTTCCCTGCCATGAATAGATCAAAGGCGCGGGCGCCGGGGGCGCTTTGGCCGAGGGAAGATCCGCCGCCGCCGCAGCCGCGGTGCCCACAAACAGCGCTAGGAGCGATTTGAACGCCCGTCGTGACATTTCTCTATACCTTCCGATTCAGGAACGCTGATGTTATGCGCTCCCTTCATTTCATTAGAAAATGTAATGGCTGGGCCGGAAAGGCTCCATTACGTTTTTGTATCGAATCTCCGCCTCGACATAACAAATTATCGAGATTTCATGTTTGTTTTCGTGCAAAAATTGTGGGCTTTATGTCCAAGCTTCCGGCGCCAGATTGCTGCTTCAGGCGACAATACAGGGTCCAAACAGCGGTTTTGCAACATTTTTTGCCCGCTGGGCGCGCCGCCCCCGAGTTTTTTGGATCGCTTTGCCTGTTGCAATCCTTATAAACAAGCAGGATGCGCACTGGTCACAACAGTCAAGGCTCGCCCCTAATTGATCCAGCCGCCCGGTCGCCGGCGAGGAATTCCTGCACGACGTTCGTTGAATAGAATTTTGTCCTTCGAGCGCTCCGGGTGTCGCGCTTGGGCGATCGCGTTCAAGCCTCCGAATTTGTGTCAGGAATTCTGCTTATCTGGAAAATGATCCTGGAAAAGCGGAGGCCAATCGGTTTGAACCGATTAGAAATGGGTGACCGCAAGCTTTGCGGAAAGCAGTGGGGATGCGCTAAACTAAAAAAACCGGGGCGGTTCTCCCCCTTCAGCGGTCTCGCCGCGATGACTTCAAGGCGCAGGCCACCGCCACTTCGCTCGCCAGATAGACAGAGGCCAAAAATGTCGGATTTCAGACCAGAGGAAAAGAACGTCGTCTATGTTGGCGAAGGGGTGAAATTTACCGGCGTCATTCATGCTCAGGACACCGTGGTGATCGACGGAACCATCGAAGGCGAAATCACCTGCAACCGTTTGGTCGTCGGCCCCGGGGGGGTCGCTGAAGGCACGATCACTGTCGTCGACGCCGACATTTTTGGAAAAATCGGAACCGAGATTTCCGTGAAGCAATTGCTCATCGTGCGGTCCACTGGACGCGTGGAGGGCAAATGGTGCTACGGCGAAATTGAAGTGGAAAAGGGTGGCGTTCTCAGCGGCGACGCGGAATCGACGGGATTTCGCGCACCCGATCAAAAGAACGATAAAGAAGGTGGGCAGAAGATTACAACGCTCAGCCGCGCGAGCATCTCGGAGTCCGCGCACGAAAACGCCAACGCGGGACGCGGCCCGAGCATCGCCACCCGCACTTTGCGCGAACGCAAGAAGATGCTCTAGCGCGATCTGTCCGCTGTCATAGGCCCGGATCCGGCGCTGACTCGAGGCCTCGCGCAGAGTTTTGGCCCCAGGCTATCGATCAACTGGCGGGCGAGGCTGTGAGCGCTCACAAAGCGGGGCGCCACGACAAATGTCGCCTGCGTCGCCCGTCGGATCAATTCGGCGGCTTCCGGACTGCCGCGATGCACGGCGACCATGCTCAGGCGGCAAAGCCTGCTGAATTCGCGCCATGCGCTGGCCTGATGCGAGCTGGCCGGCCGGTCAAGCCTCGTGACGATTTTCGCTAATGCGCGGAGCCATTGCACCTGCTCAAATCTTCCATCGGGAGCACAATCCTCGAATTCTTCAAGGCTTGCGACCCACTTCTCCGCAAAATGATCGGCGAGATCGGAACGGAGCGCGGCAGCCTGCTTGTCCAAATTTCGGCGTATCGCCCCATAAGACGGCATCGCACACTCCCCGCATATTCGATCATCTCGAACTTGTTTCGTTAAACTTAACATGGGGTTAATTCACCTTTTTGAAAGCGGCCCACATCCCCTGTTGGAGAGAGAAATATTGGGGACAAAATCCAGCAATAAAAATGATGGAGTTATGCGCATGCGCTCAATGGAATCCAACCCTGCGAGCCGCTTGCCGCCTTCTCGCTGCCGCTTGAACGGGCAACTATACTGATCTCGGCGGGATCGGGCGGCCCGCGGAAAGCGCTGCATCAGATATTACAATCATTCCGAGCGGAAGCGGTGTGGGCCTGCCTCGATAACTACCGAATTCAACCCGACGCAAGGCGATCTTAAGAGGAGCACCGCTGTCATCCCCGATTTAAACCGGCTTCCAGTCGCAGGGCCTCGTTGGCGCGGCAAAAACATGGCGGCCAAGACCTTTCACCAACCGTTAGATGAGTGGCTGGCAGCAAGGTTTTTGCCTGGCGGAGGGGAGCGATATAAGAGGAAATCCCGCCGATTTATTAAAGGCTCCCGCTTGTCTCGACAAAAACACCACGGTTCAGGACTTTCGGGGATCATGGGCGCACTCACGATTCTTCTGAGCGCTTGCACGGCCGGCCCGGACTATGTGCGGCCAAGCGCAATCGTGTCCGCAGATTTCAAGGAAGCCAAGAACAAGGAAAAGACGACGGAGGCGAGAAAGGGCTGGAAGCGCATAACGCCGCTCGACCTGGCGGATCGCGGCCAGTGGTGGTCCGTTTATCACGACCCGGAACTTACGAAACTTGTCAGCCAGGTCGAAATATCGAACCAGACCGTCGCCGCCGCCGAAGCCGGTTATCAACAGGCGCGCGAACTCATCCGGGAAGGGCAGGCGGGACTCTTTCCGACGATTAATGCGGACTACAGCGCAGCGAGAACGAGGACGCCCGCCGGAAGCTCATTGTCAAGCAGTTCCGCGTCCAGCGCTGCAGGGTCCAGCCTTGCGCCGCGCTACGCCAGCACGTACACGGCGGCCGCCAATGCGACATGGGAATTGGACGTGTGGGGCCGCATCCGGCGCACAGTGGAAGCGGACGCGGCTGCCGCCCAGGTCAGCGCGGCGGATCTGGCCAATGCGAAACTGGCGGCGCAAACACAGCTCGCGGTCGCCTATTTCAACTTGCGCGCCGCCGATGAACTGGAAGCGGTGTTGCAGCAAACCCTCGTGGAGTTCCGTCGCACCCGCGATATCGTCAAGAACCAGTACACTGTCGGCATCTCGACCCGCGCCGACTTCATCACGGCGGAAAATCAGGTGCTTTCCACGGAGGCGACCGCGATAAACCTCGGCGTCCAGCGCGCCCAGTACCAACACGCGATCGCCGTCCTGATCGGCCGCCCGCCCGCCGAGCTTTCCATCACGAAGCGGCGCTGGAACACGCAAGCGCCGCCAGCGGTTCCGGCAGCCGTCCCATCCCTGCTGCTCGAACGGCGCCCCGACATCGCTGCGTCGGAAAGGCAGTTGCAGCAGTTGAACGCGCTTATCGGGGTCGCGGTCGCGAATTTCTATCCGGTGATCAGTCTCTCCGGCGCGCTCAGTTTCGTCGGGCCGAGGCCTTGGCCGGTCTCCGCCGCGACTGAAGCCTGGTCGCTTATCGGGAGCGCGACGCAAATCATGTATGATGGAGGCTTGCTCGACGCGCAGCTACAGGCCGCCAAGGCCAGCTATGTTCAGGGCGTAGCCAATTATCGTCAGACCGTGCTTACAGCCTTTCAGCAGGTCGAGGATCAACTGGCCGCGGTGCGTATTCTCTCGGCGGAACTGATAAAGCTGAATGCGGCCGTGAAGGAGGCGCACGAGGCGGTCACGTTCTATCTCAATCAATATCGCGTCGGAACGGTCGCATTCACTTCGGTCGTGACCGCGCAGGCGACTCTTCTCACCAACATTGAATCCGCCATCACCGCGCGGCAAAGCCTCTTTGTCGCCAGCGTCAATCTGATCTCGGCTCTGGGCGGCGGATGGGACGCCTCCAGCCTGCCCGCCATCGATGGTCTGACCGTCGTCGACACGCCTCCACTGCCGGTTCCCGTGAGCGCCTTGCCCGCGACTTTCACGACCGTTGAACAGCATTGAAGCTCATGTGCCGCGAGCCTTTGGACAGGTAAAATGAACATGGACGAAGACACCGTTCTGGAATCCGAGAAGGAAGCCTTGGTCCAAACGGCCGAGGAGACTCCAAAGCGTCAATCCCCGCTTGCTCTCGCGCGACGTTCTCCCGTCGCGGTTATTCTCGGACTGACGATCGTTGCGTTGCTTGGCTATGCGTCCTATCGCTTCATCTGGCCAAGGGAACAGACCGCGCCACGATCCGGACGCGGCTTCGCTGGCGGCGTTCAGCCCGTCGGGGTCGCGACCGTCGGCAGGGGCGACATCAAGATTGTCAGAACCGCGCTGGGCGCTGTCACGCCGATCGCCAATGTGACCATAAAGACGCAGTTGAACGGCTATCTCACCGAGGTCGCCTTTACCGAAGGTCAACTGGTCAAGAAGGGCGATTTCCTCGCCCAGATCGATCCACGTCCCTATCAAGTGCTGAAACAGCAATATGAGGGACAATTGCTTCACGACCAGGGGTTACTTGACCAGGCCCGCGCCGATCTTCGCAGATATCAACTCCTGTTGAAGCAGGAACTCGATTGCGCGTCAGCAGGCGGAGAACCAGGTTTATGTCGTCAAGCAATATGAAGGCAGCGTCAAAAGCGATCAGGCGCTGGTCGACAATCAGGCGCTGAACCTGACTTACGCCCATATCATCGCGCCGGTCTCCGGCCGGGTGGGCCTCAGGCAGGTCGACGCCGGCAATTATGTGTCCACGAGCGACCCCAATGGAATTGTCCTGCTCACGCAACTCGATCCGATCTCCGTCATATTTTCGGTGCCGGAGGATTATCTGCCCGAGATTGTCGGCAGCCTGAAAGCGAATGGTTCATTGCAGGCGACCGCGATCGACCGGTCGAACACCAATGTTCTTGCGGTCGGCAGCCTGAGCATTCTCGATAACTCGATCGATACGACAACCGGCATGGTCAAGGGCAGAGCCGAGTTCGACAACAAGGACTGGAAACTCTTTCCCAACCAGTTCGTCAACATTCAGCTGCTGGTCAACACGGACAGGAATGTGATCACGATCCCCACGGCGGCCGTCCAGACAGGAGCCGCCGGGCCATTTGTCTATCTGCTCAAGCAGGAAAACAAGGTCGTTGTGCGGAACATCGTTCTTGGCCCCAGTGAAGGCGGGATGGTCGAGGTGAAGACCGGGCTTGACGCAGGAGACAAGGTCGTCGTGGACGGCAGCGATCGGCTTCGGGATGGAGCTGAAGTAAGGATCGCCGAAGGCGCCCCCGCTTCAGGAGCAACCGCGCCAGCCAAGCCGGGATCAGACGGGTCGCAACCCGAAAAACGTCAGTGGGATCCGGAAAAGAAGCGCGAACACCGCTCCAGAAAGCAACCCGATGCGCCCTGACCCCGCCGCTCCTTGCGACGCGGACGGACGAAACGGCCAACCGGCATGAATCCTTCGCGAATTTTCATTCTGCGCCCGGTCGCCACAACGTTGTTGATGGTCGCGATACTGCTTGGCGGCCTTTTCGCGTATAGGTTTCTGCCGCTTTCGGCTCTGCCCGAAGTGGATTACCCCACGATCCAGGTGCAGACCTTCTATCCTGGCGCCAGTCCCGAGGTCATGACCTCGGCGGTCACTGCGCCTCTTGAGCGGCAATTTGGGCAAATGCCCGGCCTCAATCAAATGACGTCGTCCAGTTCCGGCGGCGCCTCGGTGATAACGCTGCAGTTCAATCTCGATCTCAGCCTCGACATCGCCGAGCAGGAAGTTCAGGCCGCGATCAACGCGGGCGGCAATCTCCTGCCGCAGGATCTGCCCGTGCCGCCGGTGTATGCGAAGGTCAATCCGGCCGACGCGCCGATAATGACGCTCGCGATCACCTCGAAGTCGCTGCCGCTGATCGATGTCGAAGACCTCGTTGAAACCCGTCTTGCGCAAAAGCTGTCACAGCAGCCGGGCGTCGGCCTCGTCAGCATCAGCGGCGGACAACGCCCGGCAATTCGCGTGCAGTTCAATCCAACGGCGCTCGCCGCCTATGGCCTGAATATCGACGATCTGCGCACGACGATTGGCAATGTGAACACCAACACGCCCAAGGGAGGATTCGACGGTCCGCAGCAGTCCTCCACTATCAATGCGAATGACCAGATCAAGGACGCCTCGCAATTGCGCGACGTGATCATCGCCTATCGCAACGGCAATCCGGTCCGTATCAGTGACGTCGCCAGGGTGGAGCGCGGTCCGGAAAACACAAAGATCGCGGGCTGGTCCAATTCGACCAGAGCCATCATCCTCAATATCCAGCGTCAGCCTGGCGCCAATGTCATCCAGGTGGTGGACAATATAAAAGCGCTGTTGCCGAAGTTGCGCGCTTCCCTACCGGTGGCGCTGGATGTCGCCGTGTTGAGCGACAGGACAATCACCATTCGAGCCTCTGTCGAGGACGTCGAATTCGAACTGGCTCTAGCGGTTGTGCTGGTTGTGCTGGTCATCTTCGTCTTTCTGCGCAATCTGCCGGCGACGATCATACCGAGCCTTTCCGCTCCGCTGTCGCTGATAGGCACGCTGATCGTGATGTATCTCCTGAGATTCAGTCTCGACAACCTTTCCCTGATGGCGCTCACGATCTCCACGGGCTTCGTTGTCGACGACGCCATTGTCATGATCGAAAACATCTCGCGCTACATCGAGGATGGGGAGCCGCCCTTGCAGGCCGCGCTGCGCGGCTCGGAGCAGATAGGGTTCACCATTATTTCCTTGACCGTGTCGCTCATCGCGGTTCTCATCCCTCTGCTGTTCATGGGCGACGTCGTTGGACGTCTCTTCCATGAATTCGCGATCACACTGGCTGTCACGATCGTCATCTCCGCTGTCGTCGCGCTGACGCTGGTCCCGATGCTGTGCGCAAAACTCCTGCGCCACAGGACGATGGTTCAGCGTAGTCGTTTCGACATTGCGGCGGAGCGTGGATTCAACTGGATCATTCGGCAATATGGCCGGGCGCTCGAACATAGTCCTCGAGCATCAGCCATTGACCCTGCTGACCGCCGTCGCAACGCTTGTACTCAGCGGCGTCCTCTATGTCGCCATACCCAAGGGTTTCTTTCCGCTGCAGGACACCGGCGCGATTCAGGCGATCTCCGAAGCCGGCCAGGAAATTTCCTTCGCTGGCATGGTCGCCACGCAACATGCGCTCGGCGAAATCATCCTCAATGACCCGGACGTCGCGAATATCAGCTCCTTCATCGGGGTCGACGGCTCGAACCCGACTTTAAACAGCGGGCGCTTCTTCATAGAACTTAAGCCCTTCGGCAAACGCAAGTCGTCCGTTACCGACGTCATCGCGCGTCTTCGGCGGTCGACTGCTCAGGTGCAGGGCGCTACGTTATACATGCAGCCGGTTCAGGATCTGACGATCGAACTCGACTATCAGCCGGGCGGCCTATCATTTCGTGCTGGAGAACGCGAACAACAGTCAATTGCAGGACTGGACCCCGAAACTTGTCGAGCGGCTGCGCAAGATTCCGGAAATCACCAATGTCGCGAGCGACCTTCAGGATCGCGGCAAGACTTCTCAATCTTGTCATCGACAGGGCCACCGCGGCGCGGTTCGGCATCACCATGGCGACTGTCGACAACATCCTCTATGACGCCTTCGGCCAGCGCATCGTGTCGACAATCTACACGCAATCCAATCAATATCGCGTCATCCTGGAGGTCGACCCAAAATTCCAGACCGCCCGTGAATCCCTCGCTGACTTTTACCTGCCGTCATCCTCCTCGTCCACCAACGGTCAGGTTCCCCTCTCGGCGATCATGCACGTGGAGGAGCACACTGGCCCGCTGCAGGTGACTGATCTGAGCCAGTTTCCCGCGACCACGATCTCGTTCGACGTGGCTCCGGGCGCTTCACTGGGGGCGGCCGTGGCCGCCATAGAGGCGGCGGAAAAGGAAATCCGCCTGCCGGACGGTTTTACCACGGCCATGCAGGGGGGCGCGGCGGCGTTCACCGCGTCCTTGAGCAACGAGCTGCTGCTCATAATCGCCGCGATCGTGACAATGTATATCGTTCTCGGAGTGCTTTATGAGAGCTTCATACATCCGATCACGATCCTCTCGACCTTGCCGTCCGCGGGCGTCGGCGCGCTGGTCGCGCTCATGCTTACCGGCCATGATCTGGACATCATCGCGATCATTGGCGTCATATTGCTCATCGGCATCGTGAAAAAGAACGCCATCATGATGATCGATTTTGCGCTGGAGGCCGAGCGCGTGGACGGCCTGTCGCCCAGAGACGCGATCTATCAGGCCTGCCTGTTGCGTTTCCGTCCCATCCTGATGACGACGATGGCGGCGATTCTGGGCGCGGTGCCATTGATGCTCGGCACAGGCGTCGGCTCCGAACTGCGAAATCCGCTGGGTGTCGCGATCGTCGGCGGCCTGATCGTGAGCCAGGTGCTGACCCTGTTCTCGACGCCGGTGATCTACCTCTATTTTGATCGCATGGCGCGACGGCTGGCGCAGTTGAAACTGCCCGGACAATATCCGCGCGGCAGGTCAGCCGAATGAATATTTCCGCGCCATTCATCGCCCGTCCAGTCGCAACGATCTTGCTGACGATAGGCGTGACTCTGGCTGGCGCGCTCGCGTTCTGGACGCTTCCCGTCGCCCCCTTGCCGCAGGTGGATTTGCCGACTATTTCCGTTTCCGCCACTTTGCCGGGCGCTGGACCAGACACTGTGGCGACGAGCGTCGCAAGTCCATTGGAGCGTCACCTCGGACAGATCGCCGACGTGACCGAAATGACCTCTTCGAGCAGCACAGGCCAGGCGCGGGTCGTGTTGCAGTTCAATCTTGATCGCGACATCAATGGCGCCGCGCGCGACGTGCAGGCCGCGATCAACGCGGCCGCCGCCGACCTGCCCGCCAATTTGCCCTCCAACCCGACTTACCGGAAGGTCAATCCGGCTGACGCGCCAATACTGATTTTGGCGTTGACGTCACAAACATTGACCCGGGCGCAACTCTATGACGCCGCCAGCAATGTGCTTCAGCAACGCCTGTCGCAACTTGGCGGAGTGGGGCAGGTGATCATCGGTGGCGGCGCCTCTCCCGCCGTGCGCGTCGAGCTCAATCCCATGGCGCTGTTCAAATATGGCGTCGGGCTTGAGGACGTGCGCGCCGCGTTGGCCGCGGCGAACGCCAACAGTCCAAAAGGCGACATAGAGAGCAATGGCGTCCGCTATCAGATCTACACCAATGATCAGGCCAACCACGCCGCGGACTACCGGCCCCTGATCGTCGCCTATCGCAACGGAAATGCGGTGCATCTTTCCGATCTCGCGGAAATAACCGACTCCGTCGCGGATTTGCGCAACGCCGCCATCGCGCAGGGAAAACCGGCAATCCTGGTGATCCTCTTCCGCCAGCCGGGCGCCAATATCATCGAGACCGTAGACCAGATCAAGGCGGAGATTCCCAGACTGAAGGCGGCAATGCCGAGCGACATCGAGATCATAGCCGCCTCCGATCGCAGCACGACGATACGCGCATCGCTGAAGGATACTGAGCGGACACTGATGGTTGCTGTCGGTCTCGTGACGCTGATTGTCTTTCTGTTTCTCGGGGATTTGCGCGCGGCACTCATTCCGGCGATCGCAGTTCCGGTGTCGATCATTGGCACCTTCGCGACGATGTACCTTCTCGGTTACAGTCTCGACAATCTTTCGCTGATGGCGCTCACCATCGCGACGGGATTCGTGGTGGATGACGCCATCGTGGTTCTGGAGAATATCGCTCGTTACATCGAGGAGGGTCTGCCGCGCCGCGAAGCGGCCCTGCGCGGCGCCCGCGAGGTCGGCTTCACCGTGCTCTCGATCAGTATTTCGCTGATCGCGGTCTTTATTCCGCTCCTGCTTATGGGCGGCGTTGTGGGGCGCCTGTTCCGCGAATTCTCCGTGACCCTCTCGATGGCTGTTCTGGTTTCGCTCGTCGTCTCGCTCACGACGACGCCTATGCTTTGCGCGATCATTCTGAGATCCAAGCCAAAAGACGATCCGCAACGACGTGTGATTTTCGCGAGGGCCATTTCGGCATACAGCCATAGCCTCACCTTTGCCCTTCGTCATCGCGTGCTCACGATGACGATGCTCGGCGCATCGATGGTTCTGACCGTCCTGCTTTACATCATCGTGCCGAAAGGCTTTTTCCCGGAACAGGACACGGGACGCCTCATGGGCGCGATCCAGGCAGACCAGAGCATATCCTTTCAGTCCATGAGGCTTAAACTGGACGAACTCGCAGCGGTCTTGCAGCACGATCCCGCCGTCAACGTGGTCACAGGCTATACAGGCGCCGGTAGCGGGGGCGGCGCCAATTCGGTCAACAGCGGTTCGGTGTCGATATCCCTCAAGCCTTTGTCCGAGCGCGCGGACAGCGCCGCCCAGGTTGTAGCGCGGCTGCGGCGTCAACTGAGCAGAATAGCCGGAGCCCGCCTAATTCTGCAGCCGGTGCAGGATTTGCGCATCGGGGGCAGGCAGAGCAACGCGCTCTATCAATATAGTCTTCAGGCGGATAATTCCGCCGATCTCTATCTATGGACGCCCAAGCTTGTGGAGGAACTCCAGAAGAGTCACATCCTAGCGGATGTGAACACCGACCAGCAGCAGAACGGTCTGGAAACAGATATTGTGATCGACCGCGATATGACATCCAGACTCGAGCTCACCCCCGCGCAGATCGACAACACGCTCTATGACGCGTTTGGGCAAAGGCAGGTTTCCACGATTTACAGCGACATCAACCAATATCACGTGGTGATGGAAGTCGCGCCGCGATACTGGCAAAATCCGGATATGCTGAAGGATGTCTATGTGAGCACGTCCGGCGGCCCCGTGGCGGGAACCGCGTCGTCCATATTGCCGGCGGGAACGGTGGCGGCGAAGTCAAAGGCGGGCTCGGCTTCGACAATCAGCGTTACGGCGGGTTCCGCCCGGAACGCCAATACGAACGCTATCGCGAACTCCGGAAGGGGAACCGCGTCGGCTGGCTCCGCCGTCAGCACCTCGTTTGAGAAGATGGTGCCCCTTGTTGCGATCACCAGTTACAAACGCGGCAATACGCCCCTGGCGGTCAACCACCAGGGGCCCTTCGTCGCCGCGACGATTTCATTCAACCTCGCTGTCGGAAAATCGCTCAGCGACGCAGCTACGGAGATCGACAAGGCCATCGCCACCATCCACATGCCGAACGCGGTGCATGGCAGTCTCCAGGGCACCGCGCGCACGTTCCAAAGCTCTCTGGATTCCGAACCCTTCCTCATCGCAGCCGCGCTGGTCGCGGTCTATATCGTCCTCGGCATATTGTACGAGAGCTACATACATCCGATAACAATTCTTTCCACGCTTCCTTCGGCTGGGGTCGGGGCGCTGCTCGCACTCATCGTCTTCGATACCGAATTCAGCATAATTGCTCTCATCGGAGTGATATTGCTGATCGGCATCGTCAAGAAGAACGCCATCATGATGATCGACTTCGCGCTCGAAGCGCAGAGGGTTCAGGGGCTCAACGAATATGACGCGATATTTCAGGCATGTCTGTTGCGATTTCGACCCATCATGATGACGACAGCCGCGGCGATCCTCGGCGCCATTCCGCTCGCATTGAGCTTTGGCGACGGCGGCGAAATCAGGCGTCCTCTCGGCATCGCGATTGTCGGAGGCCTTATCGTCAGTCAGTTTCTGACGCTTTACACAAACTCCCGTGCTCTATCTGATTTTCAACGACCTGCGCGATAAGATCGCCGGGCTTGGCCGATTCAAGTATGTGAGAGGCGACCTTCGTGACACCCGAGCCAATTGATGAACGAACGCTGGCGCTCTTTGGCGCAATTGTCCATTGGTATGCGCGCTATGAGTGCCTTATGCAGCGAATCATGGCCAAGCTGATCGGAGCCGATTATTCAGCCGTAATTCTGCTCACCAAAGCGCTGACCTTCAGTGAAAAGCGGGAGGCATTGCTTCGGTTGCTCCGGCATCGGGATGTGCCGCTTGATCAGATCGACGCCGTGAGGGGCTATTTGAAGCTGCCATCACGGGTGCGTCCGCTTTGCGAGGACATCGAGCATTCGGAATGGATGAAGGGCGCTGGCGGCGCCGGCATTCAGCCTGACTGGCTTCTGAATGCGGCTTCCACAATCAGGCCCGTGCGCAAAGATACTGATGCGACTGCACCGGACTTCTTCGATGACGACGACGAGCGAACCGAATATGTCCCGGTCGAAATTGCCGAGACAGTCAAGAACTCGACGAAAACTTTGCGCGGTTCAGTGATTATGCGCGCGAGATCGGCTTGATCGAAGGCTAGTTTCGAGTTCTGTGAAGCGAAGGTTCCTGTCGCACTCGGAAGCCTGCAGCTTTTGCGCCCCGGGCGTGAGCGGCCGCTGTCTGGCTGACTTTCAAAAGAGTTCGGCCACGAGCCTCGCTATGGCAAGACTTGGGTATAAACACAGGCCTTCAACTCCAAATAAGTCGACAAGACCGGACGCCCCATGCGCTCGGGGCCCGTCGATACGCAAATCCCCTGGCGGCCTGCCTGGTCCAATGATTTTAGGGCGGCATCCACGACACGCGGGAACAATCGAGCCATCCTGCAATCTCGCCCAATATTTCCGCACGGCGTCATCAAATGCGTTTGCTCGCCTCAAATCGCGGTGAAATCAGCGCCTGCGACCGGGATCGCCGATCTGGAGCAAGCCCCCGGATTGAAATGCGAGGCGACCCTTGACGACGACGGACGCATATTCGCGACTGCCGCTCAGCAATTAAATGGATAAAATAATCTCTGTTGCCCTGCGGTTATGGAGGCACGGTCAAACCGAGCCAGCTCTTGTTCCGCACGATTCAGCGGTCGGGACATGCGGCGAAGCGTCGGCGCTTGTTTCCGACGTCCAACCTCGAAAGCATGAGTGCAAGCTTGTCACGACAATTCTAACTAGCCATTTCTCTCAATGCCTTCCGCCAGGACTCTGCCAAGATATGCTCCATAGCCGCTTTTGGAGAGAGCCTCGGCCATCCTACGAAGGTCTTCGGCCGCAATCCAGCCTTGCAGAAAGGCGATTTCCTCAAGACAGGCGATCCGCTGCCCCTGGCGCTGCTCTATCGCCTGCACATATTCGGAGGCCTCCAACAACGATCTGGGCGTTCCCGTGTCGAGCCAGACAAATCCACGCCCGAGACGCTGCACGTTCAGAGAGCCTTTCTCAAGATAGATGCGATTGAGATCCGTGATTTCCAGTTCTCCGCGCGGCGAGGGTTTCAGCACGCTGGCGTAGTGCGGCGCGTTCTCATCGTAAAAATAGAGCCCGGTCACCGCCCAATTGGACTTCGGCTTTGATGGCTTTTCCTCCAGCGACACCGCGACGCCCTTGGCGTCAAACTCCACGACGCCATACCGCTCCGGGTCGCCCACGTGATAGGCGAATACGGTGGCGCCCGGATTTTCTTCTGCATCCAGAAGCTGCTGCGTCAGGCCGTGCCCATAAAAAATATTGTCTCCAAGGATCAGGACGGACTTGTGATTTTCAACAAACTCGCCGCCTATGACATAGGCTTGCGCGAGTCCCCTCGGGCCGGGGTTGCTCGGCGTAGGACAATGAAAGACCCCATTGCGCGCCGGTTCCCAAAAGGCGCTTGAAATTAGGCAAATCCTCAGGCGTCGATATGATCAGAATCTCGCGTATCCCCGCGAGCATCAATACGCTCATGGGGTAATAAATCATCGGTTTGTCATAGACCGGGAGCAGTTGCTTGGACGTCACCAGCGTCATCGGATGAAGCCGCGTGCCGCTGCCGCCCGCCAGAATAATGCCGCGCATCGAGGATGCCATGTTCAATTAATCTCCCGTCAGAAGACGTGCGACGCAGGTCCTGACCGAGTTGCTCCAGTGGGGCAAGGACACCCCGTAAATATCTTGCAGTTTGCTGTTGTCGAGCCTTGAGTTGGCCGGGCGTCGCGCCGGCGTTGGATAGTCCGCGGTGGTGATGCGTTTGACTCGCACCGGGGCGCGGCCATGCTTTTGCGCTTCCGTGAAAATCGCCTCGGCGAAATCCGCCCAGCTCGCGTCGCCCCGGCCAGTCATATGAAAAACGCCGCGCAATTCGCTCGATAAATCGCCAATTATGCGTTCCGCGACATCAAGGACAGCGTCAGCGATGTCCAGCGCGCTGGTGGGATTCCCGATCTGGTCGGCGACAACCCCGATTTCCTCGCGTGTTTCGCCCAGCCGAAGCATCGTGCGAAGGAAATTGGCGCCGAAACGGGCTGTAGACCCACGCCGTGCGCAGCACAGCGCTATTCGGCTGCGCCGCGAGCACGCGATTCTCGCCTTCAAGTTTTGAACGTCCATAGGCTCCCGTCGGGCCGGTTTCGTCGTCCTCGTGATAGGGACGATCGAGGGCGCCATCGAAGACGTAATCGGTTGAAAGATGCAACAACGGCACGCCAAGCCCTGCAGCCGCCTCGGCGACATATCCGGCGCCCTCGCCGTTGACGCGCATCGCCAGTTCTTGCTCCGTTTCCGCCTTGTCGACAGCCGTATAAGCCGCCGCATTGACGATCACGTCGCATTGACAATCGGCGAGCGCGCTGGCGACGCTTGCGCGATCGCCGAGATCAAGCAGCGGCCGTCCAACCGGCAAAATCTTGACATGGCCGGCGCCGCGCTCAACAAGCGCCGTTACAACCTGCCCATGTGTTCCGGTGACGGCGATGCGCATGGCGAACCTTACGGAAAAATGTCGACGAGATCGCGCAGGCGCGGCCATTTGCGATCCTTGTCCGACAAATGAGCTTGCTCCAACGGAATGGGCCACTCAATTCCAAGAGCAGGGTCGTCGAAGGCGAGACCACGGTCGTTGGGCGCGGAATAGAAATTCGTGACCTTGTAAAGAAACTCGGTATTGGGCTCGAGCGTGCAGAAGCCATGCGCGAAACCGACTGGCACGAGGAGTTGCCGCCAGTTGTCCGCGGAGAGCTCAACCGCGACATGACGTCCGAAAGTAGGTGACGAACGACGCAAATCAACTACCACGTCCAGCACGCGGCCCCGCGTGACCCGCACCAGCTTCGCCTGCCCGAAAGGCTCGGTCTGGAAATGCATGCCGCGGATCGTGCCGACAGCTCCTGATAGCGAGTGATTGTCCTGGACGAAACTGTATTCGAGCCCCGCCTTGCTCCATGTGTCCCGGTTATACACTTCGGAGAAAAAACCTCGGTCGTCTCCATGACGCTTGGGCGTCAGGATCTTCACGCCTTCTATTCCAGTGTTTTCTACGAGCATTCGCTTCCCGCTTTTCGATGATCGGAAGATCGCGCCGCGTCAGGCGATGCGCCCGAGCCTTTCGCCGCGATATTTGCCCGATCGGATGGCCTGCCACCAGCCTCGGTTATCAAGATACCACTGGACGGTCTTGCGGAGGCCGGTGTCGAAAGTTTCGGCGGGACGCCAACCAAGTTCGCGCTCGATCTTTGAACAGTCGATCGCGTAGCGAAGATCGTGTCCCGGACGATCCTGCACAAAAGTGATGAGTTCGCGATAGGAACCGACCCGGCGGGGATGAATTTCGTCGAGAATATCGCAGATCATCTCCACGACCTCGATGTTTTTTTTCTCGTTCCGACCGCCCACATTATAGGATTCGCCGATCTCGCCTTCGCGAGCCACCAGCATCAACGCCGCTGCGTGATCCTCCACGAAAAGCCAGTCGCGGATATTCTCGCCGCGACCATAGACGGGGAGGGGCTTTTCCTCGACGGCGTTGAGGATGATCAGCGGGATCAGCTTCTCGGGAAAATGATAGGGACCATAATTGTTCGAGCAGTTTGTAACGATGGCCGGCAATCCATAAGTCTCGCGCCATGCGCGCACGAGATGGTCCGAGCCTGCCTTCGAGGCCGAATATGGCGAGTTGGGCGCATAGGGCGTATCTTCCCTGAACAAGCCTTCCTCGCCGAGCGTCCCAAACACTTCGTCAGTCGAAATATGCATGAAACGGAATTTGCTGGCGTCATCGGCGCTGAGTCCGCGCCAGTATTCGAGCGTGGCGTCAAGCATGACGAACGTTCCAACGACATTCGTTTCGATGAACGCCGCAGGGCCGTCAATGGATCGGTCGACATGGCTTTCCGCCGCAAGATGCATGACAACCTGCGGCTTGAAGGCTTGCAACGCCTTGACGACGGCGGCCCTGTCGCAAATATCGGCGCGAATGAAGGAAAAGCGCGGATTTCCCGAGACTGGCGATAAGGAATTTAGATTGCCCGCGTAGGTCAGTTTATCGAAAACCAGAATTTCATCGTCGCTGCGCTCAATGAATGCCCGAGAAACAGCCGATCCGATAAATCCAGCTCCGCCCGTTATCAGTATCCGCATCTATTCAAACCTGTGCTCGCGCCAATCTTCTGGCGACGCCCTTCCGTCCAGACCAAAGCGCCCAAGGCCGAATACCCGAAACGTTAAGAATTTTGAGCCGGAGCATATGCCTTGAGGGCAAACAAATGTCAAGAATCGACAGAGGTTTCCAGCCTGCGACTACGCGGCGGCTTTGTAGTTCGGTTGCGTCGGGGGAGCGACTCCAGGAACACCGGGGAGCAATGGATCATATGGTTTCCAAAGCGCTTAAGGCGCCCGCCCGGCTTCCTCGCGGACGGCCCAATCGTGCCGGCGGAGGTCTCCGCTGATCCAGAGGGGCGCCCCAATCGTATCACTTCGGCAAGACAACCACCGGGGCGAGCATGAAGATCTTCCTTACGGCCTACGTTGGCGCAATGGTCGCCATGATTGCGCTCGACGCCGTCTGGCTATCGACCATGGAAGGGCGTCTCTATCGCCCTCAACTGGGACATCTGCTCGCCGAGCGCTTTAGCGGCGGCCCAGCCGTGGCTTTCTATGCGCTGTATCTCTTTGGCGTCGTGTATTTCGCGACCATTCCCGCGCTGAAAGGCGGGGGATGGCGAAAGGCGCTTTTCAATGGCGCGCTGCTGGGGCTAGTGGCCTATGGAACCTACGATCTCACCAATCAGGCGACGCTGCACGGTTGGCCGATGATGGTGACGACATTTGATATGATCTGGGGCGGCTTTCTGACGGCGGTCTCGGCTGCTGCTGGTTTTGCCGCCGCGAAAAGATTTACCGCCTGACGGAAGAGTCCTGCTTCTCGCAATCGGACCAGGCGGCGGAGTACATCCAGGCGGCGATGACGCATAGTATCGCGGCGCTATAGCCGTTCAAGGACAGCAGAGCCTCATATTTATCGGGCGTCGTCGCATAGAGGGGCGAGCCATAGTGGCCGTGCAGGAGCACAAAGGCGCCAAGCAATGCGACCAGAAAAACGCCAAGGGCGAGACGTTCCTTGGCGCGGCAGGAGAAGGCCGCAATGACGAGGCAAGGCGCGAGGAAAAGTTCGACGCCCGACGGGACGCCAAAAATGAAGGCGCAAAAGAACGTGTTTATCGCTCCGACAAACGGGAAATAGAGCCGGCCGATATCGGGGAAGCGCCTGGCGACCAATGGAGATGCAAGAAAAAATGGCGTCGAGATAAAGGTGAGCGCTGGAATCCAGCTGCGTTCTCCGGTAGCCCACCAGAAGTAGAGCGGATAAAACGGCTGATTGGAGGCAAGCACGAGCGCGAGCTTGTTCGTGGCGTGCGTCAAGGGGTCTTCGGCGGCGGCGTAGGTGGAGAGCCGCCGCCAGAAAGACAGATCCTCAGCCATTGGCCGGCGCCCGCAGACGATAATGGCTGACGCCCCATTCTTCACCGTTCTTGTCGCCGAACAGGCCCTCGGTCGCCAGGAAAAACAATCTCCATCTCTTGCGCCAGAGGGCGGCCTCGACGCCATAGGTTTCGCGCAGCACGGCGTCGATCTCATCCCGTCTCGCATCGAAATTCGAGAGCCAGTCGAGCGCGGTGCGTCGATAGTGAAGCCCGCTCCACCGCCACTCCTCCTCCACCTCGAACAGATCGCCGAAGGTATGAATGAGCCCATGGCTCGGCATGATGCCGCCCGTGAAGAAATGCCTCGCAATCCAGTCGGATTTGTCGGTGTGATCGAAGCGATAGGGCTGATCGCGATGGGTGAAGACATGGATGAAGAGCCGCCCGTTCGGCGCGAGCCATTCCCGCAGTCTGGTCAACAGGCCGCGCCAGTTCGACATATGCTCGAACATCTCGACGGACACGATGCGATCGAAACGCTCGGCTGTGATAAAATCATTCATATCCTCTGTAACGACCTTGAGATTTTTGAGCCCTAGTCGCGTCGCCTGCGTTTCGATATGCCGCCGCTGGCTTTTCGAATTGGAGACCGCCGTAATCTGCGCGTTGGGATAATTCTTCGCCATGAATAACGAAAGCGAGCCCCATCCGCATCCGAGCTCCAGAATCTTCTGGCCGTCGACAAGAGCGGCATGCGCGACGGTTTGTTCGAGAGCGCGAACCTCCGCCTCTGCGAGCGTAGCCTTGGGCGCTTCATAATAGCAGCAGGAATATTTGCGGCGTGGCCCGAGCGTCAACTCGAAAAAGCGCGCAGGCACTTCGTAGTGCTGCGCATTCGCTTCCAGCGTGTGAAGCGCGATAGGATAATGCGCCATTTCCCGTGCAAAAGCCTCTTCCGTCGTCGCCTGAGCGGCGTTCAGACGTTGGCGCGTGCGGCCGACGAGGAAATCGACTCCAATGCGCAGTATGGAATCCGGAAGAGGCGCGCGTTCTACCACGCCGATGGCTGAAGCGATCAAGGACATCCTGTCATCCTCCGATGGTGGAATTCATAAGCGCCGTCGTGGACCCGGAAAAAAGACGTTGACGCGAGACTGGTAGGCGCGAAAGGCTTCGCCACGCGACGCGAGCATGTGCTTTTCCAGCGGCGGCACGCCGGAGACGTGGACGAGAAGCCAATAGATAAAAGCGGGCGCGAGCGATGCGAGCCAGCCCTCCGGCCACTGGCCCGTGGGGTCGACCGCGATCACGGCGAAGCCGACCCAGCCGAGCCATTGAAAGAAATAGTTCGGATGTCGCGACCAGGCCCATGCGCCTGCCGTGCAGACGCTCCGACCAGCGCCATGCGCCATGCGGAAACGGGCGAGCGACGCATCCGACCACGCCTCGCCCAGAATGGCGACGATGACGATAGCCGCGCCGAAGATGTCGGTGATGGCGGGGAAAGCGGCGGGGTTTCTCGCCGCCAGAAACACAGCCAGCGAAAGGAGGAAGGCGCAGGCCGCCTGGATCTGCAAAAACCAGAAGAGGCGGCGCGGGAAGTCCTCGCCCCATTCCACGGAGAGGTCATGATAGCGGGGGTCCTCGCCAGCGTTCATGCTTCTGGAGACGATATGAACGCCGAGCCTGGCGGAGCCCGCAAGCGCAAGAGCCGCAACCATATATTGCCTGGCGCCTGGCCATTCTCCCTGCAGCGGCGCAAGCGCGAGAAATATTCCGGCGGCGCCGATCGCAAAGGACCATGTAGCGTCTATCCAGCCCGACTGCCCGGTTCGGCGCTGAAGCAGCCAGGCGAAAGACATCGCCATCGAGAGCCCCAGGGCCGTAGAGAAGAGAAGTTGGCCAAGGCTCATATGTCTCTGAGCTTCTGGTAGAGCCGCCCGAACCAGCCGTTCGGGCGCGTACGACCTTCCATCGCGATCAGACAGAGACAGGGAACATCCGAATCGACCAGGATCTCGTGCTCGATATCCTGGTCGACACGCGCCACCTCCCCTTCGCAATAACGCGCATTTCCGTCCCGGAAGCTGCCGCGCAAAACACAGGTCAGCTCGTCGCTCTCATGGCCGTGCTTCGGCACGCGCACGCCCGGCGCGATTTCGATCAGAAAGGCGCGAGAGGCGGAGGATGACGAAAGCGCGATATGCGCGGAACGAACGCCCGGAGCGATCCAGCGCCAAGGTCCGATCTCCTGTCGCGCAAGAACGGCGGGGAGCGTGAAACCTTCTGGCATGGCGGGACGCGCGGGCGACCGCATGGCCTCGCGGTGGACAGGCGCCTCTTCAGCGTCGATCGCAATGAGCGCCTTGTTCAGCGCCGCGGCGTCGACCTCGGCCGGCGCGATCTCCTCGAGCAAAGCTCCGCCCAGCGCTTCGAACTGTGCGTGAACCTCTCGCGCGGATGGGGACATTTCGAGATGGGTTTCGACAAGCAGCGCAAAACCCGCATCGAGCGCGCCAGCGGCATGGCTTAAAAGAATATCGTCGACGGAATTGGGGAGGCTCTTCGTCATCCAAGATCCTCCAATCGCGCACGCAGGCGTTCCACCGCGAGCCGCACGCGTGATTTCACAGTGCCTAGAGGTATGCCGAGAGCACGGGCGATTTCCGAATGCGGCTGCTCCTCGAAGTAGAAAAGCCGGACGATCTGCTCCTGCTCCCGCGAGAGGGCGCCGAGCGCCTCTCGCACTCTCTGTTTGCGCTCATTCATAATGGCGACCATTTCTCCGGTGGGCGGAGCGTCCGGCTCGTCGCTGGGATCGACGTCGATGGCGTCGCCCCGCTTCCCGCGAAGCCGGTCGATTCGCAGATTGCGAGCTATGACGAAAATCCAGGTAGAGGCCGCGCCGGCGTCGGAATCGAAGGTGGAAGCCTTGCGCCAAACTCGCAGCATGGTTTCCTGCGCCAATTCTTCGGCTACCATCGGCGACGCGCCCGCCTTCAGGAGATAGGCCTTCACTCGTGGAAAGAAATAGGCGAAGAGGACCGCGAACGCTTGGCGATCGCGCTCATGCGCGATTTTAGCGATGAGCGCATTCGCGTCCGACAACGACAGAACCAGCGGGCGGGTTTCCGCGTTCACGGGCACGACCTCGCGCACCACCCGAGAGAGGCAGGGCTGCTTGAGCACACGCGCGGCTGCGACATTCATCATGCTCCCTTCTACGGGCGGCCCACAAATTTGGATCACACCTCGGGCAAAATGGCGAGAGGTGATCCATTTGCAACGCCCAAGCGTATATTCCCGAAGAGTGGAAAGCCCTTCGGGCAGTCAACCAATCGAAGCATGTTCCCCGAAGAGCGGCTTATGGAGTTCTAACAAGCTGAAATCGCGCCTGAATATCGCCGTGTTGGGAACCGGAGTCTCTGGTCTGTCGGCGGCGTGGCTGCTTTCCCGATCGCACGACGTTACGGTTTTCGAACAGGGATCCTATGCGGGCGGTCATAGCAATACGGTCGAAATTCCGGGCGCTCAAGGCCCCATCGCCGTGGATACGGGCTTCATCGTCTATAACGAACCCGCCTACCCGAATCTCACGGCGCTCTTCGATCACCTCCAGGTGGAGACCAAGCCGTCCGAGATGACTTTCGCCGTGTCGCTGAGAGATGGGTCACTCGAATATGCGGGGAACAATCTCTCCACCCTCTTCGCCCAGAAGAGAAATATCTTCAGCCGCCGCTTCTGGTCGATGCTGCTCGATATAAGGCGCTTCTATGCCGAGGCGCCAAGCCACCTGTCGCAAATGGAAGGCGCCACGCTCGGCTGCTATCTCGACGACCATGCCTATGGCGCCGCGTTCCGGGAAGATCACCTCTATCCGATGACGGCGGCGATCTGGTCGATCCCTGCACGACGGGTCGCCGACTATCCGGCGCAGGCCTTCACCCAGTTTTGCGAGAACCATGGCCTGCTCAAGATCGCGGGCCGGCCTGTCTGGCGTACGGTCGTTGGCGGCAGCCGCGAATATGTGAAAAAGCTCATCGCGCCTGTAGCGGATCGCCTTCTGTTGAACGCCGGGGTTCGGCGCGTGACGCGCGAAGCCGATGGTGTGACCGTCGAATGGTCCGGCGGGGCGCGACGTTTCGATCATGTCGTCATCGCGTCGCATGCCGATCAGGCGCTCGCCATGCTCGCCGATCCGAGCGACGACGAGAAACGGATCCTTTCCTGCTTCCCCTATGGCCGCAACGAAACCATTCTGCATGGCGACGCCTCGCTGATGCCGAAGCTTCGGTCGGTGTGGTCGAGCTGGAACTATCTTGCATCCGACGCCGAGGCGCCGCTTTCCGTTACCTATTGGATGAACCGCCTGCAGGGCGTCCCGGAAGAGACGCCGCTCTTCGTGACGCTGAATCCGGCCGTTCCGCCACGTGAAGAACTCGTTCACCGGCGCTTTGTTTACGAACATCCGATCTTCACGATGCGGGCGATAAATGCCCAGCGCGAACTCTGGTCGCTGCAGGGCAGACGCCGCACCTGGTTCTGCGGAGCCTATTTCGGGGCGGGATTTCATGAAGACGGAATTCAGGCGGGGCTGGCGACCGCCGAACAACTCGGCGGCGATCGGAGACCCTGGAAGGTCGAGAATGAATCCGGCCGCATCCACCTCTCCCCGGCTCTGCAAACATAGGGGCGAATCTTGGAGCCACGATCCGCGCTTTATGTAGGTATGGTGGCGCACCGCAGGTTGCGGCCGAAGGCGCATAGCCTCAGCTACCGCATTTTCTCTTTCCTTCTCGATATTGATGAACTGCCGCAACTCGACAAGAAGCTGCGCTTCTTCTCGATCGGCGGCTTCAATCTGTTTGGCTTTCGACCGAAGGATCACCTTTCAGGCGAGACGGATGATCTGCGTGGCGAAATCGAGGCCATTCTGCGAGACGCGGGGATGGAGCCGGACGTCGGCGCGATCCGCCTTCTGGCGATGCCTCGAATTCTTGGGCACGGCTTCAACCCGCTGAGCATTTTCTTCTGCCACCATGCCGACGGCGCTCTGAGAGCGATCCTCTATGAGGTCAACAACACATTCGGGCAGCGCCACTGTTATCTCTTTCCGGTTTCACGCGCCGAGAATGGCGTCATGCGCCACGCCTGCCCGAAGCAATTCTATGTTTCACCCTTCATCGCGATGGATATGAACTACTCGTTTAGCATTCAGGCTCCCGACGAGAACTTCACAATTTCCATCTCGGTCGCCGATGCGGACGGCGTCCTTCTCAACGCCGTGCAGAATCTCCGTCGACGCCCGCTCAGCGACAGGGAGCTGCTGCGGGTCTTCGTCACCCACCCGCTGCTAACCCTGAAAGTCGTCGCCGGAATTCATTTCGAAGCGCTGCTGATTTGGCTGAAGGGCGTCAGCCTTCATGTGCGGCCGCCGCCGCCCGACAGGCCGGTCACCGTCGTCATCGCAAACCAGAACGAAAAGGACAGTGTCCCATGTCAGATCTGATGTCTACGACTGCGCCTGGCTTTCCCTTTGCGAAGATGCTCTCGAGCGGCGGGCAGGAACTCTCGGCGCTCGTCCTTCGTAGAGTTCTTGCGGCGATGGACAAGGGACGGCTGATCTTCGTATTGCCAAACGGAGCGCGTGTGGATTGCAGGGGCCGACAAGCCGGGCCGGAGGCGACACTTTTCATTCATGATATGTCCGCGCTACGCCGATTGTTGTTCTCGGGAGACGTGGCCTTTGCCGAAGCGTTCATCCGAGGCGATTGGAGCAGTCCGGATCTTGCGTCGGTTATAGAAATCGCAGCGGTAAATGGCGAGAGCTTCATGCGGGCCGTCGAGGGCTTCGCGCCCGCGCGTTTCGTCAATTGGCTGGCGCATCGCCTACGCGCCAATTCGCGCGTTGGAAGCCGTCGCAACATATCGGCGCATTACGATCTCGGCAACGCTTTCTACGGCCTGTGGCTTGATCCGCAGATGTTCTATTCCTCCGGCATATATCGTTCGGGCGACGAAACGCTGCAACAAGCCCAGCAGCAAAAGGTCGATCGCGTTCTCGAACTCCTCGCCGCCAGAAATGGCGAGAGCGTGCTCGAAATCGGCTGCGGCTGGGGCGGTCTCGCCGTGGCCATGACGCAAGGCGGCGCCGGGCGGATCACTGGACTGACGCTTTCAAAGCAACAGCTCGACCACGCGCGCGATGTCGTCGATTCGCACGGCTGTCAGTCGCAAGTGGATCTGCGGCTAGAGGATTACCGCGACGTCAGCGGACGATACGATCGCATCGTTTCAATCGAGATGATAGAAGCGGTAGGACGAGAATATTGGCCAATCTATTTTGCGACGCTGCGGGACCAACTCGCCGAGGATGGTCACGTCGTCTTGCAGGCGATCACCATCGAAGATCGCCGCTTCGAAAAATATTCGGCCACACCGGATTTCATCCAGCGCTTCATCTTCCCCGGCGGCGCGCTGCCCTGTCCGCGCGCCCTTGAGGAAGAAGCGCAACGCGCCGGCCTTCGCCTGGAAACCGTCGAGCTGTTCGGCGACGGCTACGCGCGCACCCTCGTGGAGTGGCGGCGGCGCTTTCTTGAGAATTGGAGCCAGATCGAAGCGCTGGGCTTCGACTTTTCCTTCCGAAAGCTTTGGGACTACTACCTTTGCTATTGCGAGGGCGGCTTCCGCTCGGGCGCGATCAACGTCGGTCTCTACAAGCTCACTCATGCCCGTTGATTATTGAAGGTGCATGATGCGCAATCTTGTCTTGAAAGCGATCCAATTTTGGCTGGTGGCGGCGGCCGTCGCATTCACGACGGTGGCCGCAAGCGCCTCTTCAGATGGTGTTCTCGGATCCTGGGAGCGGGACGATGGCAATGCTCGCGTGCGAATCGCGCCCTGCAGCAACGCGCTCTGCGCCATCAACACCTGGATACGCGACGAATTTGGCGGCGAACATATCGGTGACCGCCTGATCATGAAAGTGTCGGGGGACGGCTCGTCCATGACGGGGACCGCATATGACCCACAGCGCAAGCTCAATTACAGCCTGGAGATCAATGTCCAATCGCAATCCATGCAGACGCGAGGCTGCGTTCTTGCGGGCATCTTGTGCAAATCGGTCAACTGGACCCGGATTCCGCGTTAGAGCGGCCGCATCATTATCAGGAGCAGAACCATGAAAGGTCGAACGATCTGGCGGAGCTTTTCGGCATTGCTGATTGGGGTGACGCTTGGCGCGGCCGATGGGGCCTCAGCGCAGGATCGCGCGTCCAGCCCCATCGACCTAGCGCGCTTTTACAAGGGTGCCTGGCTAGAGGTCGCGCGCCGGCCGATGTGGATAACGCAAGGCTGCGTGGCCGGAACCACGAGCTATTCTCGCGGCGCCGCCTCAAATGAGGTTCTGGTGCGCGACGCGTGCCACAAAGGCGGCCTTTCGGGTCCAGAAACCGTCCTCAGCGGCGTGGCCGAGATCCTCGATCCCGGCGTCAATTCACGGCTCCGGGTCCAATATAATCCGCTTCTGTCGGTCGAATATAATATTGTCGAAAGGGCGAGGGATTACAGCTGGTTCATAGAGGTCAGCCCGACCCTGGACAATCTCTTCATCTACACGCGCAAGAGGCCGTCGAGGAAGCAGCTCGACTCGCTAGTCGCGCGAGCCCGTGGACTTGGTTATGACACGTCCACTCTCGAATACCCCTGGGAAGCCAGAAGCAATCCTGAATGATCGAGCGCCTGCCGTGGATGGCGACATCCTTGAGTCGAACCATTCGATCTCAATGGTGCTCTGACGTGGTTGCGATTTCTATAAGCACTTCGTTTCGCCGATTGAATGGAAGCGTCCACGGTGGATCGTAGAAGGCGTAAACCGGCTGGCTGCGGGGGCTGAGCTTTTGACTCGCCAGAAAATCCTGCAGTTTTCTTGTGTGGACGTCGATGCTTCCGTCTCCGGCAAAGCCAGAGAAGCGGATGGCGGCGAAGCGTTTGCCTGGCACGGCCTCCAACCGGACCGCCTGATTGTTTGGATGGGGGAGCGTGTCCAACGTATAGCCGGCGGGCATGACGAAACGCACCTTCCAGGCGTCGCCGGCGCCTTGTTGGGTGACGGGCGCGGTCATGGCGATCTTTTCACCGGATTGCTGGGTCACCGGCGCGGTCATGGCGATCTTTTTAGACGCAGTATTATCTCCAAATATATACCCGGCGATCAGGCGAAACCCCTGGCTGATAGCAGCATCGCGCTCGCCAGAGACAATTGTCTGCGCGACGATCTGAGGTGCGTAATCACGAATTTCCATCTCGCCTGAGGTCGAGACGACAACATATCTCGCATGCTCCACGTCACTCGAATCCGCGCGCGATGCGGAGGGAGCGCCCAAAAGAGCAGCAATGACAGCAAGGAATCTTTGGAGCCAACTCATCAGGAATTCCTCCGAAATCTGACGCATCGGGAGTAAACTGGTGCCGCCAGATGTATTTGGCAAGCCAGAGGCTCGACCGTCATGCGGACATGCTGAAGCTGATCAACGAGCCGAGGCCATTGGCGAGCGTTGACGCGAGTGCCCTCTTCATGACGCTCAGCTGCGCAGTCGATAACCGGTTCTGAATATCCATGCGATCACCCCGATGCAAAAGATCATGAAGGTCACTGTTATGCCGAGGCTGACGGCGACGGTCACATCGGAAATCCCGTAAAACGCCCAACGAAAGCCATTGACCAGATAAACCACGGGATTGAACAGGACTATCGTCCGCCAGGGCGCCGGCAGCATGTCGATCGAATAGAATGTCCCACCAAGGAAGGTGAGCGGCGAGAGGACCATCAACGGCACGATTTGAAGCTTTTCGAATCCGTCCGCCCAAACACCGAGTATGAAGCCGAACAGGCTGAAGGTGACCGAGATCAGCACCAGAAATATGGCTGTCCATACCGGGTGGACAATGTCGAACGGCACGAAAATTCGCGCCGTTGCGAGGATTATGACTCCGAGAATCATTGATTTCGTCGCGGCGGCGCCGACGTAGCCGAGCAGCACTTCAAAAACGGACACGGGCGCGGAGAGCAGTTCGTATATTGTTCCAGTGAAGCGCGGCAGATAAATTCCGAATGACGCGTTGGAGACGCTTTCGGTGAGCAGCGTCAGCATGATCAAGCCCGGAACGATGAAAGCTCCATAGGAAACGCCGTCGACCGTGGTCATGCGGCTACCGATGGCCGAACCGAAGACGACGAAATACAATGAGGTTGAAATGACTGGCGCGGCGATGCTCTGCAAAAGCGTTCGTCCCGTGCGGGCGAGCTCGAACATATAGATCGCGCGGACGGCGAAGAGATTCATGATCATTTTCCCACGAGATCGACGAAGATGTCCTCAAGCGACGACTGGCTCACGTTGATGGTCTTGAAGTCGACGCCTTTGGTGGCAAGCCGCTTGACCAAATCCGCGACGCCGCCGTCTTCTTCCTCGCCGGTGAATGTGAACGAGAGCGTCAGGCCATCATGCGACAGCGTCACGGGCCGCTCATCGACCTCTGACGGCAGGGTTTGCAGCGGCTGTTTGAGGCCTATCGTCACCGTCGTCCGCCCCAATTTGCGCATCAGCGCGTGCTTTTCCTCGACCACTACGATTTCGCCCTTGTTGATCACTCCGATACGGTCGGCCATTTCCTCGGCCTCTTCGATATAGTGAGTGGTGAGGATTATGGTGACGCCCTGTTCGCGCAGGCGGCGAACCATGGCCCACATGTCGCGCCTCAGTTCGACGTCGACGCCAGCGGTAGGTTCGTCGAGGAAAAGTATCCGAGGCTCGTGAGCGAGCGCTTTGGCGATCAGGACGCGGCGCTTCATGCCTCCGGACAGCGCCACGATTTGGCTGTCCTTCTTGTCCCACAGCGATAGTTCGCGCAGGACTTTTTCGATGTGCGCGGGGTTCGGAGGCTTGCCGAACAGGCCACGGCTAAAGCTGACCGTATCCCATACCTTCGAGAACATGTCGGTCGCCAATTCTTGCGGCACAAGTCCGATCCTGGCGCGCGCGGCGCGATAGTCCTTGGCGATGTCGCTGCCGTCGGCGGTCACGGAACCGGCCGTCGGTCGCACGAGGCCGCAAATGACGCCGATCAGCGTTGTCTTTCCCGCGCCGTTCGGGCCCAGCAAGGCGAAGATTTCGCCCCGGCGAATCTCGAGATTGATCGACTTCAGGGCGCGATGTCCGCTGGCGTAAATCTTGTCCAGGTTGGACACGACCACAATTGGATCCACGGGTAGACCTCAGCAGAAGGGTTGAGTTCATCAGCCCCGTCGAGATCCGATCGATTCCGGCGCGAGCAAGTTTGAGGACGTCTCAATCACCATATCACGGCCGTTCTTCAACTTCTCGATGAGCTTGTCGTAAAGCGCCACGCCGGCCACGCAGCACGAGGAAGTGGATATAAGCAGGGCGACCCGGAGGACGACATGACGATCAGGGCATCTTTGACTTCAGTTCGATCGTCTCTCCATCGACGACGAACCTGCCAAAACCTTGGTGATGGATCGTCTTGGGCGTCTTTTGCGACGGATCCGTCCATGCCTTCAGTCCTTCCAGAACGAAAAGATTATATCGATTGACGAGGCGAGTATCGACCACGCTGCATTCGATGTTGGCGAAACATTCGGCGATCAGCGGCACCGACACGCGCTCCGCCTTTCCAGGCGTCAGGTGAAAGGATTCGAACTTGTTGACATCGCGACCCGAACAATTGCCGATCGCGACAACCTTGTCCGCCAGTTCCGCCGCAGGTATCGCAATCACGCATTCCTTCGTCGCTCTCAGCGCCTCGAAGCTGTGATCGCGGTTGCTAACGACGCAGGCTATGAGCGGCGGCTCGAAATCGACCATCATATGCCATGACATCGTCATGACGTTGACTCGGCCCTTGTACACAGTGGTCAACAAGACGACCGGGCCAGGTTCCAGAAGCTGATAGACCTTCGACAGGGGCAGGTTTTTCATCGGCTCGCCATGCGGACGCTTTCTTTGGTGGAGACGCCACTTGTCCGCAATATTTCTGCATCTGCAGCCTTCCGGGCGATCGAGAGCCGGACCGGAGCGAGCTAGTCGTCCTCTTCCCCACGGTCACGCAGGTCGGCGAGTCGCGCTCCGATAGCGGCGGCGAGTTTCCCTTCCAGCAAGTCGCCGCGTTCGCTGACGCCGAGGCCCGCAATGGCCGCGTTCAGCGTGGCCTCCCGCCGCTGATAGGCTTCGATCTCGTCCTTCGTTGGGGGCGGAATATCACCGTCGTTCCAACCGTGCCGGTCGAGCCAGGCCAGATCCTCGTCGCTCATGCCGGCGGCGACCAGACGGATGCGGGCGGCGTTCGTCTCTATCAAGGCGGTCATGCGATCCTCGTGATGCGTTCCAACAGAAAGGCCAAACCCTTCGAAGACGTAACCTAGCGCTGGACGCCCGCAAAACCATGGGTCTTTGCGAGACTCTCAGTATCCGCGCCCAGATCGGAGCTCGACCGCCTTCCCAATGTCGCCCGCCATGTTCGCAGGGCGGAGATCGCGACGCGCGGACGAAATTGGAGGATTGCCGCAATTCCTACAGGGAGGAGCGCCCGCACGGGGCCATCGGAAACAAGCCCCCGATCACGCTGCGACTTACCCATGACGCCTCCAGCCCGTCATCCTGAAACAGGCTCGAAAACTCTATCTTTGGACGGTCCAATCTTCGGGAGCGGATCAACCTGCCTGAGACTCTGATGATCGCTGGATGCAAGTTCGGCGGCGGGCGATACGCCCACAGGATTACGCCAGGGAGAAAATCCGCTTTAGCCGGAGGGCGGCCCGACTCGCGAGAGCTCAATAGGCGTGGGGATCGCGGATCACGAGCAGCAGGGTCTTGAGAATGATCTTGATGTCGAACCAGAGCGTCCATTTATCGATATATTCTATGTCAAAATCCACCCGGCTCTGCAATTTCTGGACGCTGTTCAATTCACCCCGCAGCCCGTTGATTTGCGCCCAGCCTGTGATGCCGGGCCGCACTCTGTGCCGAACCGCGTAATAATCGACAAGTTCTTCCAGATTGCGGCCTTCCGTTTGCGTTGACATGGCGTGCGGGCGCGGCCCCACTATCGACATCGTTCCCTGCAGAACATTGATCAGTTGCGGCAATTCATCAATGCTGGTGCGGCGGATAAAACGGCCGACGCGCGTGACGCGCGGATCGTTACGGCTGGTTTGAATAGCTGCATGATGATCGGTCGCGTCGGCGTGCATGGAGCGAAATTTCCAGAGTTTGAAGATTTTGCCGTTAAATCCCTTTCTATCTTGACGGAAGAAAATCGGGCCCTCGCTGTCAAGCCGGATCGCCAGAGCGACAAAAGCAAGAACAGGGAACAGCGCAAACAGCGCCGCGCCGGCGATAATCACGTCCTCCAACCGCTTCAACCAAAGCGACCAGCCCTGGATGGGCTCTTCCATCGCGCAAAATAACGGCCGCTCGCCCGGCAGCGAAATGCCCGCCAAATTGAGGCGTCCAGCCTTATTGCCGGGCAATATGAAAACCTTTGTCGAGAGATGGCGAAGCAGATCGAGATTGCGCATCACCACTGGATATCGACCCAGAGCGCCGAGATATAAACTCGATCAATTTCCTCAAGCGCGATTTTCTCGGCCAGCAGCGCAATCGCGTCAAGAGATTCGAGACGCAGGCTCTCGGCCACAAGCACTGCGTTCTGGGTTTTGCTCTGTATTTCCTTTGGCCGGATCGGATCGCAAAAGACGCCGATGGAAAGCGCCTTGTAAACATAGGCGCCTCGGCTCATCGCCCGGCGAATGTATGAGAGGGACGTGGCGCGGCCGAGGAGAACGAGGCCGAGGCTAACCGCCATCCACGAAAAAAACCAAACCCGGGAATAGCTCGCGCTGGTTTTGGTGGCGAGAGCGAGGATCAGCAGCGCCATGAATGTGAACAGCAGACAGGGAAGCGAGCGGTTGATGACATGTCTGCCAGAATATATCGATTGGGCGTCGTAGACGTCGAAAACGCGCGACAGCGTGTAATGCGTGCAGAGCGCCAAAACGACTGCCCAAATCTGCCAGTCCTGGAGTTGCACGGGCGTTCCGGCTTCGGAGACCGCCACTTCCGACAAGAGGGCGGAGACCGCAAGCGTCAACCCGTCGGCGATCACAAAACAGGCGGCCAAATTATAAAGCGACACTCGTCTGTTCGAGTCGGGGCCCGACGCCAAAACACGTTCGGCGGACGTCTCTTCAAGCGATACGACAGTTGCATCATATTTCAGGTCGGACCTCATCATGACGATCCCCGGCCATTAATGATGACTTCACAATTTCGCTGGCGACCGCGATGCCGCCCATGGAATAGAGCGGAAGCCGGCGAATGCCCCTGTCGCAACTCGGTTATTGACTCCTTCGACGATCAGTTGTCGTTGACGCCGTTTCGCGCCAATTTTCTCTCCCGGCCGCACCAGGACCAGTTCGCTCTTTGTCCGACTCGAATCCCGATAGAATAGCGCTCGCCAAATTACACCTCGGCCCCTCGCTTGAAACGCTGCGCGTCCTCAAGCGACTCGCACGCCGCTCTGCGCTTCAATCTTGGCCAGTGCGTTTTCAAGAAACCATTCGTAGACGCGGGCGATCCCCTGATCGAGAGGGATTTCCGGCTTCCACCCGAGCGCATGAATGCGCGAAGAGTCCATTAATTTGCGCGGCGTTCCATCGGGCTTCGACGCATCGAATATGATCTTCCCCCCAAAGCCCACCGCAGCGGCGACAGATTCGGCAAGCTGGAGGATCGAGACCTAGGAACCTGAGCCGCAATTGATATGTTCATACTGATCGTAATTATCAAGGCAGAACAGCACACCCTTGGCTAAATCGTCGACGTGCAGGAATTCTCGCAGAGGCGTTCCGGTTCCCCAGACGATCACCTCTCCTCGCTTTTCGCTCTTGGCCTCGTGGAATTTCCGGATGAGTGCCGGCAAAACGTGGCTGCTCGTCAAATCGAAATTATCGTTTGGTCCATAGAGATTGCAGGGCATCAGCGAGATATAATGGCGGCCATATTGCTTGCGATATGCCTGGCAGAGCCTGATGCCGGCGATCTTGGCGATCGCATACCATTCATTGGTCGGCTCAAGAGGCCCGGTGAGCAGCGCCTCTTCCTTGATGGGTTGGGGCGCGAATTTTGGGTAGATACAGGAAGATCCGAGAAACACCAGGCGATCGACATTGGCCGCGTGCGCCGAATGGATGATGTTGGTCTCGATCGCCAGATTGTCGTAAATGAAATCGGCGGGCTGCGTGTCGTTCGCGTATATGCCTCCCACCTTGGCCGCCGCGAATATGATTGCGTCGGGACGGTTTTGCTTGAGCCAAACCTCAACCGCGATTTGATTGCGCAGGTCCATCACCGAGCGATCGGCCTTGAGAGGTTCGTGCCCGGCTCCCTCCAAAAGCCTGATGATTGCGGATCCGACCATTCCTTTATGGCCGGCGACCCAAATTCTGCGTGGGGGCATCCGAGGTACTCCTTACGCAAATATTGTATCTCTAAGTAAAATGCTGCAGCGCGAAAATGTCAATGATCTATCCCCTTGCGGGCAACCATGTAGTTGACTTAGCAACCCGCCGGGCTTGAGGTCTTCTCATTGGAGAAGACCAATGACCGACCTTGCCGCCCGCCACCTCCATGACGAAGACGCCGGCCCCCGGGGCAGAAAATGTCCTTGAATCGGCTAAAACTGGCGGCGCAATCTGGAGCAGGCACGCACTTTGCCTTTTCCGAGGCGGCGCGGCGAATCAATTTCGCGACCAACGACAGGGACTCCATGTTTCGACGCGACGCCGCCTCGAAACATGAAGGATCGAATACAGCAAGAGCCCTCGGGTCTCCTGATTGCGAACCGTCGTGAAGCCGGCAGGGAGCGCAGGCGCCCTCATCCGACCCCGCTTCGTTGGGCTACCTTCTCCCGCTCGCGGGAGAAGGCAAAGGCCTCACGCCACCAGCGCGGCCTTGCTCTTCCCAAACTTCTTGCGGTCGTTGGGGTCGAGATAGACCTTGCGCAGGCGGATCGATTTTGGCGTCACTTCGACGCGCTCGTCGTCCTCGATATAGGCCAGCGCCTTTTCCAGTGTCATCTGGATCGGCGGCGTCAGGCGCACCGCCTCGTCCTTGGACTGCGTGCGAATGTTGGTGAGCTGCTTGCCCTTCAGCACGTTGATCTCAAGATCATTGTCGCGCGTGTGTTCGCCGACGATCATGCCCTTGTAGACCTTGCAGCCCGGCTCGATCATCATCGGGCCGCGATCTTCCAGCTTCCACATGGCGTAGGCGACGGCCTCGCCCTGATCGTTGGAGATCAGCACGCCGTTCCGGCGGCCCTGAATTTCGCCTCTGTGCGGCGCGTATTCGTGGAACAGCCGGTTCATGATCGCGGTGCCGCGCGTGTCGGTGAGCAATTCGCCCTGGTAGCCGATGAGACCGCGCGTCGGCGCATGAAACACGAGGCGCAGGCGATTGCCGCCGGAGGGGCGCATCTCGATCATCTCGGCCTTGCGCTCGGCCATCTTCTGCACGACGACGCCGGAATGCTCCTCGTCCACGTCGATGACGACTTCCTCGATGGGCTCAAGGATTTCCCCGTCGTCGCCCTTCTTGAACACGACCTTTGGACGCGAGACGCCGAGTTCGAAGCCTTCGCGGCGCATGGTCTCGATCAGAATGCCGAGCTGCAATTCGCCGCGGCCCGAGACGATATAGGCGTCGGCGCCGGGCGTGTCTTCCACGCGCAGCGCGACATTGCCCTCGGCCTCCTTGAACAGGCGCGCGCGGATCATGCGGCTCGTGACCTTGTCCCCTTCCGTTCCGGCGAGCGGCGAATCATTGACGAGGAAGGTCATGGACAAGGTGGGCGGATCGATCGGCTGCGCCTGCAGCGGCTCGTTGACTTCCAGCGCGCAGAGCGTGTCGGCGACGTTGAATTTTTCCAGGCCCGCGATGGCTACGATGTCGCCTGCCTCGGCCTCTTCGATCGGCTGGCGCTCAATGCCGCGGAAGGCGAGAATCTTCGAGACGCGGCCGTTTTCGACGACCTTGCCTTCGCGGTCGAGCACCTTCACTTGCTGATTGGGCTTCACGCTGCCGGCGAAGACACGGCCGGTGACGATGCGGCCGAGATAGGGATTGGCTTCGAGCAGCGTGCCGAGCAGGCGGAAGCCGCCCTCTTCGATCCTGGGCTGCGGCACATGCTTGACCACGAGATCGAACAGCGGCGCCATGCCATCCTGCGGGCCGGTCGGCTCGTCGGCCATCCAGCCCTGCTTGGCGGAGCCATAGATGATCGGGAAATCGAGCTGCTCATCGGTGGCGTCGAGCGCCGCGAAGAGGTCGAACACCTCGTTCACCACTTCGGTGATGCGGGCGTCGGGCTTGTCGACCTTGTTGATGCAGACGATGGGCTTCAGGCCGATCTTGAGCGCCTTGCCGACCACGAATTTGGTCTGCGGCATCGGGCCCTCGGCCGCATCGACGAGCACGATGGCGCCGTCCACCATCGACAGGATGCGCTCCACCTCGCCGCCGAAATCGGCGTGGCCGGGAGTGTCGACGATATTGATCCGCGTGTCTTTCCAGGCGATCGAGGTCGCCTTGGCCATGATCGTGATGCCGCGTTCTTTTTCAAGATCATTGCTGTCCATGACGCGTTCGGCGACGCGCTGGTTGTCGCGGAAAGCGCCCGACTGCTGGAGCAGACGATCGACGAGCGTGGTCTTGCCGTGATCGACGTGGGCGATGATGGCGATGTTGCGCAGCTTCATGGATAGGCCGATGCTTGTTCAGGGATGACCGCCGCCTTTTCCGGCGGCCGGGAGCGGCGCGAACGGAACGCGGCAGAAACGCCAAATATTGCGATGCGGCACTACATATAGGAGCCGGCGGCAAATGGGAACCCAAAAGCGGCGCCCATTTGCTTGGCAGGGCGATCAGGCGGAACGCCTGCGAGCGCCGCCGGGGCGTGGCGACTTGTCCCGCATCAGGCGCGGCAGCAGCAAATGCGGGGCGACTCCCTCGCGAATAACCGCCCTCCGCAGCGGCCCCAGCGCCGTCATGACGAGGAAACCGGCGCCGCGAAGGAGATCGACCGGCAATTGCGGGATGATCAGCGAACGGTTCAGAAGATCGACGCCCAGAGTGCGGAAGCCTATGTCGGCGCGCCGGTGCCGGTCGTAGCGGGCAAGCGCATGCGCCAGTTCGCTGGAATTGGTCAGATCGACGCTGGCGAGGCAGTCCTCAAGGTCGGCCACGTCGCGCAAGCTCAGGTTCAGGCCTTGCGCACCGATCGGCGGAAAGGCGTGGCAGGTTTCTCCAACGAGGGCCACACGCCCCTTGGCGTGCGACGAAACCCGCATGCCGCCCATGCGAAACTGGCCGATGCCGCCCTCAATCTTGATCGCGCCGTACTTGCCATGCGATCGGTCTTCGAGCTCGAATTCGAGTTCCTCGCGCGGCTTGGCGAGCCGGCGGCTGGCGTCGGCGACGCTCATCAGCCACACGAGACTGGAGCGGTGCGGCGCTCCCTCGCGTCCCTGAAGCGGAACCAGAGTGAAAGGCCCGGAGCGCGTGTGAAACTCCGTCGAAATATTGTCATGCGGCTCTTCATGCGAGAGCATCATGGTCAGGGCGACTTGAGGATAGGTCCATTCCCTGGTGTCGATGCCCGCCACCGCCCGCGCGCGGCTCTGGCGCCCATCGGCGGCGACAATGAAATCGGCCTCGATCCTGCGGCCGTCCGCAAGAATGGCCACAGCTCCGTCTCCGTCGAAAATATAGTCGGCTATGTCGGCGTCCACGATGTCGAAGGCGTTGCGCTCGCGCGCGACGTCGAGCAAAACCTCGACGAGTTCGTCGTTCGAGATATTGACGCCGAGCGCCGGCAGATCAATCTCTTTCGCCCTCAGGTTGAGATCGGGCGTCGGCAGCAATTGCGCCGTGTCGTCGATCATGCGGATCGCTTCGATCGGGCAGGCTTTCTCCTTGATCCGAGCCAGGACGCCAATGGCGTCAAGGAAACGCAGCGAAGCTTCGAACAGCGCGACCGTGCGCCCGGGGAGCGGCGGCGGGAAGCGGCCCGCCAGGGTGACTTTCAACCCTGCGCGCGCAAATGCGAGCGCGGCGGCGACGCCCGTCGAGCCTGCGCCGGCCACCAGGATTTGCGTTCTGATCGCGGCTTGCCTTGCGCCTGTATTTTCTTGCGTCATGACCATACGCCTCCATATCCAAGTTCGTTATAGCGCTCGAAGGCGATCAGGGCGAGGCCCGTGATTTCGAGGCGTCGCTCTCGCTTCAGGGCTTTTCTTGCTATCTAGGAGGCTATGGCGGCGGCTTTTGGAGGATAAAATGGTCAAGGTTATTCGCGTCCACCGTCCCGGCGGCCCGGAGGTTCTCCAGCTGGAAGACATTGAGCTTGCCCCGCCCGGCCCCGGAGAAGTGCAGCTGCGCCATCACGCTATCGGCGTGAATTACATCGACATCTACCGTCGCACCGGCGCATATCCCGCCGAGCTTCCGTTTGTGCCTGGCCATGAAGGCGCCGGAGAGGTCATCGCCGTCGGAGAAGGCGTCGAGCATTTCGAACCCGGCGACCGCGTGGCCTATGTCGGCGCGCTCGGCGGCTACAGCGAGGCGCGAAATATCGCTGCGGCTTCGCTCGTGCATCTTCCGAAATCCATCTCCTACGCCGTTGGCGCCACGATGATGTTGAAGGGCCTGACAGCGCAATATCTGCTCCGCCGAACATTCCGCGTGAAGAAAGGCCATCGCGTGCTTGTGCACGCCGGCGCTGGCGGCGTCGGCCACCTCTTGTGCCAATGGGCGAGCGCCCTCGGCGCGAAGGTGATCGCGACGGTCGGCAGCGAGGAAAAGGCGCATATCGCCCGGCAGGCAGGCGCCAAGGACGTCATTCTTTACCGCGAGGAGGACTTTGCCCAGCGCGTGCGTGAAATCACCAAGGGAAAGCTCTGCCACGTGGTTTATGACGGCGTCGGCGCCGCGACCTTTCCTGCGTCCCTCGATTGTCTGGCGCCGTTTGGTCTCTTCGTGAGCTATGGCTCGGCGTCGGGCCCGGTTGCGGCCTTTGATCTTGGGTTGCTGGCGCAAAAAGGGTCGCTGTTCGCCACGCGCCCCTCCCTGTTCACCCATATCGCGGATCGTAAAACCTACGATGAAATGATCGAGGACGTGGAACGCGCGGTCAAGCGCGGACGCCTGACTTTCGATGTCGCGTCGAGCTTTCCGCTGGAACACGCGGCGAAGGTGCATCGCGCCCTGGAAGCCCGTCAAACGGCGGGGTCAATCGTGCTCACGCCTTGAGCGCGAGCATATGAGCGATGACCGAAAAAAATTCCCGATTGCTGTGGCTTTTGCGCCACGTAACGCGAATTCTTCGCTCGTCGATTCGCAAGTTTATGAAAATTCAGCGACAAATTTGGAGCGCCCCGCACGGTCACGCCGCTTCGAAGGCGACGCCTCGGGGTTTTGGGCTTTTTGTGGACAGTCTCATCAAATTAAGTGCAGGCTTTTTTGCCGCGAATCGCATAGGCTTTTGACGTTATGGCTTGAAGGTTCCTCCCACCTCTCGATGGGCCATAACCGCCTAAACCCGGCTAAATCGCCGGGCTTTTTTTTGCAAAAACACCGCCTTGGACCATTCTCTCCGAGAGATGGCCTCAAAGCCGGTTGCAATCAGCGAGAAATCGCACCATGTTCTCATTGTGCGGCGAGGGCTGCGAAGTGAGGGTTGCGAAGCTGTCAACTAGCGCATTTTCATCCAGCGGCCACTCTTCGGCCAAACCCATGGGCGCGCCTCAGGCCTTTGACGCCACGCCTTTAACCGACAAGGTGCTTTTGAGCCTCGACGAGGCGAAAGCCGAAGATGTCGTCTCAATCGACCTGAAGGGAAAGACCGCGCTCGCAGACGCGATGATCGTCGCGACGGGGAGGTCAACCGTGCATGTCGGCGCGATCGCCGACCGGGTGATCAAGGCCCTCAAGGCCGGAGGAGTTTCCGCGCCGCGCGTCGAAGGCATGCCCCAATGCGATTGGGTGCTGGTCGACGCCGGCGACATCATCATCCATATTTTCCGACCCGAAGTGCGCCAGTTCTATAATCTGGAAAAAATGTGGGGTGGCGACCGCCCGCGCGAGATGCGTCTCGCCTGAGATTTTTCCATGCGCCTCGGGATTATTTGCATCGGACGGATGAAAGCCGGGCCCGAGCGCGAGCTTTTCTCGCGTTATTCCGAGCGTATCGGCTCGATACGAAACCTTGGCCTTGAAGGACTCGAGGTGCGGGAATTCGATGAAAGCCGCGCCCGCAATGGGCCTGCACGGATTGTCGAGGAGGGGGCAGCGCTGCTCGCCGCGCTGACGCCAGAGGCAAGCCTCGCGGTTTTCGACGAACGCGGCAAGGCGGCGAGCAGCAGGGAATTCGCGGACTACATCTCCCGCGAGCGCGACGCGGGCCGCAAAAGCATGTGGTTTGCCATTGGCGGCGCGGAAGGGCTGGATTCAAGGCTGCGGGAACGGGCTCAAGCCGTGTTCTGCTTTGGCGCCATGACGCTTCCACATCAGATCGTGCGCATTCTGGCCGCCGAGCAGATTTATCGCGCGATGACTATTATGTCAGGACATCCTTACCACCGAGGGTAATGGAAACCGGAATTGCGCGCTCTCGATGCTAAGGAAACTTCGTCCTATGACGAAAGCGCGCTCAATCCGGCGCTAGGCCTGGCGAGATCAGCTGCCGTGCGAAATGATCGGGGCGAAGTGAACCAGCGCGAAAAGGAGCGCGATTCCGCCGACGACCCAAACGAGCTGCTTCATGATGGCGCCCGTATCTCTCTTCAAAGCCATTTTATAGTTCTCCGTGACACCCTTAAGTTTATTTGGAATAGACCCAGCGCAAGGATATCGGAAAGCGCCACAATCATTTTGCATTAATGCGACACGGCGGCTTCGAGAGCAAGCGATATTCAGAAAAAAACGCAAATAATATTTGCAGACGCGCGAACTTCACTTCGAACGGTCGTTAAGGCGGCGCTCTTGAAGCCCAGCGGGCTGGATGCGCCGGGGGTTGCGATCCTCATGCAAGGCTAAGGCCAGGCTGCGCGGCTTTTGGGCGCAATCAATGATATCGACGGGGCGCTCCGCCTTTACCGGCGCCGCGCCTTGGGGTAAGGAATCGACGTAACGAGCCTTGGCGTTACCCGCCGGGGCTTTTTTTTGGCCGGGGAATTTCTGATTCCGCTACGAACAGCTCGTCCGGCCCCGTGATTCATTGCGTTTTCTCGCGTCAGGCCCACTCATGCCTGGACGAAAATCGCCCTAACAGAAAAGACGTATAGGCCATGGCGAATGTGGCGGTGGTCGGCGCCCAGTGGGGCGACGAAGGCAAGGGAAAGATTGTCGACTGGCTCTCTCTCGAAGCCGATGTCGTGGTGCGTTTCCAGGGTGGACACAACGCCGGTCACACGCTGGTCGTCGACGGCAAGACCTATAAACTGGCGCTTCTACCCTCCGGCATCGTGCGACCGGGAAAATTGTCGGTCATCGGCAATGGCGTGGTTGTCGACCCCCATTTTCTCGTGGGCGAAATCGACCGGCTGCGCGAACAGGGCGTCGCGATTTCATCGACCAATCTCAAGATCGCCGAAAACGCACCCTTGATCCTGTCGTTGCACCGGGAGCTCGACGCGCATCGCGAGGATTCTTCTGGAGAAGGCTCCAAGATCGGCACCACCAAACGCGGCATTGGCCCAGCTTACGAGGACAAGGTGGGGCGTCGCTCAATCCGCCTCATGGATCTTGCCGAACCTGACTCGCTGGACGCAAAAATTGCGCGAGCGCTCGCCCATCACAACCCGCTGCGGCGCGGTCTGGGCCTGCCGGAGATTTCTCCCTCGGCGCTGCGAGAGGAATTGCTCAGCGTGGCTCCGCGCATACTGCCTTTCATGGATGTGGTGTGGGAGCTGCTGGACAATGAAAGACGCGCTGGAAAGCGCATCTTGTTCGAGGGCGCGCAGGGCGTGCTGCTCGACGTGGATCACGGCACCTATCCCTATGTCACCTCGTCCAACACCGTCGCGGCGGCGGCGGCCTCGGGGTCTGGACTTGGGCCCGGCGCTATCGATTATGTTCTAGGCATCGCAAAGGCCTATACGACCCGCGTCGGAGGCGGTCCCTTCCCCACGGAATTGCATGACGCCACGGGCGAACTCATCGGCGATCGCGGACGGGAGTTTGGCACCAACACCGGCCGGCGCCGCCGCTGCGGCTGGTTTGACGCCGTATTGACCAGACAGGCCATAAAAACTTCAGGCATCAATGGGATAGCGCTGACAAAGCTCGATATTCTCGATGGCTTCGATGAGATCAAGATTTGCACCCATTACCAGCTTGACGGCCGCCGCATCGATCGCTTGCCGGCGTCGCAGTCCGCGCAAGCGCGAGTCGAACCGGTCTATGAATCGATCGAAGGCTGGAAAGGTTCGACAGGAGGCGCAAGATCCTGGGTCGACCTCCCAGCCCCCGCGATCAAATATGTTCGCAGGATAGAGGAGTTGATCGGAGCGCCGGTGGCTTTGTTATCGACCAGCCCTGAACGCGACGACACGATACTTGTTCACAACCCGTTTCAGGATTGAGACCCGCGGCTGCCGCAACGGCAGGCCCGGCGAAAGTTGACGGCGCCCGCTTAAAATGGTGTTAGCAAGTCATGGCTGATTATTATTCGTTGCTCGCGCGCAAGATAGGCTCCCTCCCGCAATCGACGCCACAAGGCCGTCAGGCGGTCTATGAGCTTGCTCGCAAGGCGCTCTTCAATCAGCTCCGCGCCATTCAGCCTCCCGTCGCCGAACAAGTGATTCAGAACGAAGGGCGGGCGCTTGATGAAGCGATCGCAAGGCTGGAGATCGAAGCGGTCGCTCAGCTGCAAGCGGCTAATGTGGAAGCATCGCCCGCTGCCGCCCCCGAGACCAATGGCGAAACAAAGACTAGCGAGCCTGCGGCGACGCGGGAGCAGCAGCGGCCCGCCGCGCCTTTGCCGCCCCTGCCCGAAGCGCCCAGCGGAACCAGGCGGGTGCTTGGCATTGTCGGCATCCTTCTGATTCTCGTTGGCGCCGTTGCGCTTGCTGCTTTGCATTTCCGCGAACGTCCCGAAGATCTCGCCAAGCTCAAACCGGAAGATTCCTCCGCCGGCCTCAACGACAAGGGGAAATTCGCCGATCGCGTCGATGGCGGCGATCAGAGCGGCGCGACGCAGGGCGGCGGGGCCGAAGCGGGCGTCCCTGTAGCGCAAAAGGCTCAAATGTTCGTGGCCAGCGTTGAACATCCGGAAAAAGTCGATCGCATCTTCACCGGATCAGTGGTCTGGCGGCTGGACAATTTGGGTGGCGGCGAAGGTGAGCCGATAATATCCGCTATTCGCGGCGACATCGATTTTCCCGACGCCAAATTCAAGGCGACGCTGCTGATTCAGAAGAACCTTGACGCGGCGCTCTCGGCTTCGCACACGATCACCGTCTCGTTCAGCGCCGCGCCAGACGGCGCAATAAAGGGCGTGAAGGCCATCGCTCCCCTTCAGATGCGTCGGCCTGAGGCCCAGTCCGGCGACAAGCTCAACGGCATACCCGTAGAGATCACGGCGAATAACTTCCTCATAGGATTGATGCGGGGCGACGCCGAAGCGAAAAATTTGAAATTGCTGCGCTCCCCTTGGGTCATTGATCTGCCCATGCAGCTTTCCGACGGTCGCGTGGCGACCATCAATCTCGAAAAAGGCTCCGCCGGGGATCGCGTATTCGCGGACGCGATCGAGTCCTGGTCTCACTGACCTGCGCTGACGCCAGGGCGCCCAAAGTCGCCCGCCTGCTACATGACCAGCGTTAACCGTCGAGCGGCGCGCGTGACGCCCGTGTACAGCCAGCGTGCGCGATGTTCGCGAAACGCGAAGGACTCGTCGAACAGCACCACATTGTCCCACTGCGAGCCCTGCGCCTTATGCACGGTGAGCGCGTAGCCGTAATCGAACTCGTCTGAAATCCTTCCGCAGGGCATAGGGAATCTCCGCCTCCGATCCGTCGAAGAATTGCGGGATCACGCCCACTCGCTGAATTTTGCCGCCGCTGTCTTCCGGGATGACCAGCATGCGGACCTTGCCGCGCCTTAGCGCGCCAGTGCTCTTGACCGTGAACAACGCTCCGTTGAGTAATCCCTTTTTGCGATTGTTGCGCAGACACACCAGCTTTTCGCCCGATTGCGGCAGCGCGCCGGCAAAACCGCGCAGCTCTCTCAACCTGCCGTTATAGGCCCGGCGCGTCTTGTTCATGCCGACAAGCACCTGATCGGCGCCGATGACGAGCGTCGGATCCAGTTCGCCCCGACCGATGACCTGGGTCTCGCCATAGATTCCGCGTTCGATCTGGCCGCCGTCGCGGATCGCCATGGACAGGCGGATGATCGGGTTGTCGGCCGCCTGACGATGCACTTCCGTCAGCATCACGTCCGGCTCCGCCTCCGTGAAGAACCCGCCGCCCTTGACCGGCGGCAATTGGGCGGGATCGCCAAGCACCAGCACCTTGCGCCCGAAGGACAGGAGATCGCGCCCTAGTTCCTCGTCCACCATCGAACATTCATCGATCACGATGAGCTTCGCGCGCGCGGCGTCACTGTCGTCGTTGAGTTCGAAGCTCGGCTCCTCGGTCTCGGTGTCCGTCGCGCGATAAATCAGGCTGTGGATCGTGCGCGCGTCCGTGCAGCCCTTGGAGCGCATCACCAGGGCGGCCTTGCCGGTGAAGGCCGCGAAGACGACCAGTCCCTCGACATGATCGGCGAGATGTCGCGCGAGCGTCGATTTGCCGGTTCCCGCATAGCCGAACAACCGAAACAGCTGCGGGCCGTCTTTCGCCGCGAGCCATTGCGCGACGGCTTTCAGCGCCTCGTCCTGCGCCTTTGTCCATGAAGTCATAAAAGCGTGCGGCTTTCAGTTGTGGCGTAATCGGAGATTCGAGTTTTGGTTCGCGACAGTGCAAAGGGCGGCGGTTTCGCCTAACCTGCCAGCCGCATGAAAAGATCGACCTTCGACGCTATATTCACCATCGCCAGGATAAAGCCGATCCAGATTGCGATAAAGACCGCCCAAAACCTCGGGTCGCTGTGCATGGCCGGCTCCCTGTCTCATTATTTTGGCTGCTACCTTTCGACCTTTCGGCGCGGCTTCGCAAGAGCCCGCGTCTGGCGTCCGCGCTTTCCGTAATGATCTCAAATTCTTGCGCGCGATGGGGCTCGGCGCGCTGACAATGGGTTGCGTGGAAGCGGCGCCATATCCAAATTGCGTCCGTAGGAGTTGATCCATGGCTTCCCCCAAACCCGTCGCCCCAACCGCCCCGCTTCGTCTGCAGGCTCTCGACGCGGAAGATTTGCAGTTGATCTCCGCCCATCTCCAGGATGCCCTGCTGAGGGCCGGAGACCTGGCCTACCTTCCCGAATGAGAATCGCTTTGCGGCGGTCGCCTCGCGCTTTGACTGGACCGCGCAAGCGCACGGCCATCTTGAGCGCTGCCGCGCCGGTCTGCATTTCGAGAGCGTTCACAGCGTTCGCTACAAAGGGATCCCACGCGATCGTCCCGACGAAATGCTGGCGCTGCTTGCAATCTCCTTCGAGCCTGGAGAGACGCCGCCCCAAGGGCGGATTCGTCTTGTTTTTTCTGGCGACGCGGCAATTTCGCTTGAGGTGGACTGCATTGAGGCGCAGCTTTGCGACATTGGTCCGCGCTGGGCGGTCGCCAATTGCCCGACCCACAAACTTGACGAAGGCGCCGCGCCGGGGTCATGAGAGCCGGAACTTCCGGCTGGAGATAGAAATGACCCTGCGTTTGGATGCGTCCGCCCCTGATTTCGAGGCGCGGTTTACGTCGCTGCTCTCCATGAAGCGCAAATCCTCGCCCGACGTGGACAACACCGTCCGCAAGATCATCGAGGACGTCATCGCCCGCGGCGATGAAGCCCTGATCGATTACTCCCGCCAGTTCGACCGCATTGATCTGGCGAAAACCGGCATCGCCGTCTCCGCCGCCGAGGTTGCGGAGGCCGAGGCCAAATGCTCCAGGGAGCAGCTGGCCGCGCTCGATCTCGCGCTGGAGCGCATCGCCGCCTTCCACGAGCGTCAGCGCCCGCAGGATCTGCGCTTCACGGACCACGCGGGCGTCGAGCTCGGCTGGCGCTGGACGCCGCTCGAATCGGTGGGGCTCTATGTGCCGGGGGGACGGCGGCTTACCCTTCTTCCGTGCTGATGAATGTCGCGCCGGCCAAGGTCGCGGGCGTGAAGCGCATCGTGATGGTCGTGCCGACCCCGGACGGGCATGTCGAGCCTTTGGTGCTGGCCGCAGCGAAACGCTCGGGCATCACCGAGATTTATCGCGTCGGCGGCGCGCAGGCCGTCGCGGCGCTCGCCTATGGCACAAAGACCATAGCTCCGGTGGCCAAGATCGTCGGTCCGGGCAACGCCTGGGTGGCGGCCGCCAAGCGCCGCGTTTTCGGCCAGGTCGGGATCGACATGATCGCGGGCCCTTCGGAAGTGCTGGTGATCGCCGACAAGACCGCCAATCCCGACTGGATCGCCGCTGATCTTCTCGCTCAGGCGGAACATGACGAGTCGGCGCAGTCGATCCTCATCACCGACGACGCCGGCCTAGGCGACGCGGTGGTCGCCGCCGTCGAGCGGCATCTGACTACCCTGTCGCGCAAGGAGATCGCCACGGCGTCCTGGCGCGATTACGGCGCGGTCATCGTGACGAAGACGCTTGAACAGGCGCTGCCGCTCGCCGATCGCATCGCCGCCGAACATCTCGAAATCATCTGCGAAAACGCGGAAGAGCTGGCGGCGCAAGTTAATAACGCCGGCGCCATCTTCATTGGCGGCTACACGCCCGAAGCGGTCGGCAACTATGTCGGCGGCTCGAACCATGTGCTGCCGACCGCCCGCTCGGCGCGGTTTTCCTCGGGCCTAAGCGTGCTGGATTTCGTCAAGCGCACGTCGATCCTGAAATGCGACGCGAGCTCGTTGCGCGCGATCGGAGCCGCAGCCGTGACGCTGGGCGAGGCGGAAGGCCTCACGGCGCATGCGCGCTCCGTCTCGATCCGGCTCAACTCGCTCGGAGCCTGAATGTGACTTTGAGCGCGCAAAAGCGTCTGACGGAGGTCTCGCTCGACGAAAATTCGATCGGGAGAGGCTCCGCCGATCAGGAGCATGAACGCGCCATCGCCATATATGATCTTATCGAGGACAACAGCTTTGGCGTCGTCGGACATGACGGCGGTCCCTACACGCTGAAAATCTCTCTCCATGACGCCAAACTCGCGCTCGCGGTGAGCGACCAGGAGGGCAATGGCGTGGTGACGCATATTCTGTCGCTGACGCCGTTCAAGCGCATTCTCAAGGATTATTTCATGGTCTGCGAAACCTATTACGCGGCCATTCGGAGCGCCACACCCAGCCGCATCGAGGCCATCGACATGGGCCGGCGAGGATTGCACAATGAGGGCGCGCATCTTCTGCTCGAACGGTTGAAGGGCAAGATCGAGACCGACATAGATACGGCGCGCCGCATCTTCACATTGGTCACGGCTCTGCACTGGAAGGGCTGAAGACGATGGCGGCGCAAGTTCAGGCCGCGCCGCCCGCCGCTTCCAGGGCGCGCCCGCAATCCGTACTCTTCGCCTGCACGCTCAACACGGTGCGTTCGCCCATGGCGGAGGCGCTGGCCAGGCATTACTTTGGCCGCGAAATCTATTTCGCCTCCGCCGGCTTGAAACGCGGCGAGCCGGACGGTTTCGCGATAGCGGCGATGGAAGAGATCGGCATCGACCTCTCGCGCCACAGGCCGCACACATTTGAAGAACTCGAAGACTCCAACTTCGATGTCATCGTGACGCTGTCGCCGGAATCACATCATCGCGCCATGGAGTTCACGCGCACCATGGCGGTTGAGGTGATCTATTGGCCGACGCCAGATCCCACCGCGACGCAGGGTTCGCGCGAAACCGTGCTGCAAGCCTATCGCGAAGTGCGCGACCGGCTTGCCTCCCGCATAAAGGACTTTCTGTCGCGACGACCGGGAAGCGGCGCATGACCGGGGAGATCATATGGCATGCGGAGGTTTCGGCTATGCCGCCGACGGCTGGTCCGGTTGTCGTCGTTCGCCAGCTTCCCGCCTGCGATGACCTCAACCCGACACAGGGCGATCTCGACGAGGCGCCGCCACGCTCGCCGCGGCGTGAAAATTTTCTGGCTCGGCGCGCGCTGACCAGACGAGTTGTCGCCACTCGCCTTGGGATCGACGCCCGCGACGTGCGGATCGGCCATTCGCCATCCGGCGCGCCGCTCATTTCGGCGCCGCTTTGCGGGATGAAGCTCTCTATCTCCGGCCGCGAAAATTTTTGCGCCGTCGCGACAGGCTTTGCGTCCATCGGCGTGGACATAGAGCCCATTTCAGTCCTCGCCGATCCGCCATGGAACATGATGCATCCGCGCGAATGCGCAATGCTGGAAGCGCTCCCGGACGCCGCGCGTCATGAAGCCTTCTTGCGCCTTTGGACCGCCAAGGAGGCCTATTTGAAGGCGCTGGGACTGGGCGTGACGCGGGAAGTCTCGCGGATCGCGATAGACGGGGATTTTGCAATTCACGATGACGAGCGAGAGGCTCCGCCAATTGCCACGCGCGGCTGGCGACGGCTGACTCTGAACGGCGCCGGCTTCATCGCCGCTTGCGTCATGCTGCGGTGATCGTCACGAAGCCCAAAGACGCGCGGCGACCTGCTGTGAGAGAGCGAGCAATCGCCGATCCGACCATCGCCGGCCGATCAGCGAAATTCCCAGCGGCGCGCCTGGCGTTTTCAGCGGCATGCTGACTTGCGGCAATCCGAAGAAACTGGCGATCAGAAAGAGCCGAAACATCTGGTAGCGCTTTTCGTCCAGCGCCTGCGCGCCGTCCGTCAGCAGGGGCGCGAAAAAGGGCGTCGTCGGCAGGACAAAAAAACCGTCCTCGCCCAAGAACTCATCGACGATCGCTCTCGCCTTTCCGCGAAATTCATCCGCTGCCAGCTTCTGTTCCTTGGTCACCGCAGCCGCGTAAGCAAATCGCTCGGCGACGCCTGGGCCAAATTTTGGCCGCGCGTTCTGGATCCACGCGCCTTGGGACTGGTAAGCCTCATAGGCCTGGAGATTGCGAAAATGGTTAAGCATCTCCTGCGAAAACGGCAGCCCGAGCGAGGCTTCACGCAAAGCGAAATCCTTGCGCAGGCTGTCCAGCGCCGCCTTCAGCAAGCCCGCTTCCTCGAAAGCGCAATCAGCGAAAGCCTCGGCGACGAGGATGGGACGCCCAAAAGGGGCGGAATCCAGATCATCGGGCAACAGGGCCTCACCGACCTTTGCAAGCACGAAAGGATCGCGCGCGAACCAGCCTATCGTATCGAGGGACGGGGCGAGCGGCACAACGCCATTTGACGAGATCGCTCCGTGCGAGGGGCGAAAACCATGGATCCCGCAGAACGAGGCGGGCGCCCGGCAGGAGCCCGCCGTGTCGGTGCCAAGCGCGAAATCCGCGAGACCTCCCGCGACGGCTACCGCCGAGCCAGAAGAAGAACCGCCGGGATGCCGCTCGGGCGCCGCTGGGTTAATTGGCGTTCCATAGTGATGATTGGCGCCGAGCAGGCTATACGCCATTTCATCCATATGGGCCTTGCCGACCAGCCTTGCGCCGCAAGCCAGCAAGCGGTCCACCGCAGGAGCGGAAGATCGGGCCGGGGCGTGGCTCGCGGCGAAAGCGGGCTCGCCGTTTGTCGAAACGAGACCTTCGACGTCGATGTTTTCCTTGACCACAAAGGCGAGGCCCTTGAGGGGCCCCCTCTCGCGGCCCGGACGATCCAACATGCGGGTCAGCGCGCCAAACGCGTCCATTCTTCCCAGTCCCGCAGCCATCGCCCCACATTGATCCGCCATGGGGCGACGACCTGCTGCACTGCCCCGACCGCGTGTCCCGGTCAGCCTATCAAAGAATCCTCAGTACCCAAACGGATGGGCGAAGGGATCGGACTGCCAGCTTCTCACGCCGGTCCGGTGGTGATGGGCGGGCGCATAGGCGAGGGCATGGGAATGGTGGTATCCGTGATGCAGGCTGGCGTAGTGCGTGTGATGATGTCTCAAGCTTGCATAGCGGGTGGAGCTGGGCGGCGCGCCGGTGATCGAAATCCTCGCGCCCTCGGCCTGAACCATTTGGTAAAGCTGCGCGGCGTTGCCGGGCGAGAGCCTCACGCAACCATGCGACGCGGGGCTTCCCAGCGCGCCGGTGGCGTAGGTGCCGTGGATCGCGTAGCCGCCACGAAAGAAGATGGAATAGGGCATCGGCGACATGTGGTATTTCTTCGAATAATGCATACGCTGAAGTCCCGTCGGCGCGAAATAGCCGCGAGGCGTCGAATAGCCGGAACGGGCGGTCGAGACGGGCCAGTTATATGTTCCCCTAGAAGATGCCACATGCATCCGCTGCGAGCTGAGGTCGATGTGGATGGTCACGGTCGCGCCTGCCGTCGCGATGGACCCCAACAAAGTGAACAAAGCTAGGAATAGGATCTTGGAAAAACGCATGACTTCCCCCGACGCTACGCTCACGCGCACCCGTTTCTGAATTTGAAGATCGCTCAGCATTGCGTTTCAGGCAACCAAAAGGATTTGTTAAGGTTGACAAATCTGCCTCGTTCCCGCTCATGGGAAAGCGTCACCGTCCGGCGCTGCAACAGGTCTCCGCGAAAAACAAGACGGCTAAGAAGACAGCGGGCTTTCGCTGACGCCGGCCTCCTTTGACCGCAAAGCCCCGTCTGAACTAGACCGCTTTCCGACCGGGCGAAATCGCCCGGACGACAAAAAATCGCTCCAAATCAGAAAGTTGCCGCAAATTCTCTTCGAAAAAGTCTATCAATTTTTTCGGAGCTGGCTCTAACGCGTAGGAACCGGGCGCCGCTGCGGTAGTCGTAAAAGCCGCGCTGCGTCTTGCGTCCGAGCCAGCCGGCCTCGACATATTTCACCAGCAGCGGGCAGGGACGGTATTTGGAGTCCGCGAGCCCCTCGTGAAGCACCTGCATCACGGACAGGCATACGTCGAGGCCAATGAAATCAGCCAGTTGAAGCGGACCCATGGGATGATTGGCGCCGAGCTTCATCGCCGTGTCGATCGCTTCCACCGAGCCGACGCCTTCGTAAAGCGTATAAATCGCCTCATTTATCATCGGCAGGAGGATACGGTTGACGATGAAAGCGGGAAAATCCTCGGAGACAGTGATCGTCTTTCCGAGCTTGCTGATGAACACGCGAGCCTCTTCGAAGGTGCGGTCATCGGTTGCGATGCCTCGAATGAGCTCGACCAGCTGCATTTTCGGCACCGGATTCATGAAATGAATGCCGATGAAACGTTCCGGCCTGCCGGTGACGGCGGCAAGACGCGTGATCGAGATTGACGAGGTGTTGGTTCCGATGATCGCGTCCGGCTTAAGCGCCAGAGCGACATCGGAAAGAATCCTGCGTTTGACTTCCTCGTTCTCGGAGGCTGCCTCTATGACGAGATCCGCGTCGCGAAAATCCTGAACGACGACAGCTGGCGAAATCCTGGCGATGGCCGCGCTTAGGGATGCGGCGTCCATCGCTCCCCGGTCGACGGATTTTTGCATCTGCGCCGCGATATCATCAATTCCTGCGGAGATGCGCTCGCTGGTCACATCATTCAAGAGGACTTCAAAGCCCGCCGTCGCACACACCTGCGCAATGCCCTTGCCCATCTGTCCCGCGCCGATAACGCCGATCTTGCGAATTTCCAGGCTCATGATGCGTGGCGTCTCCAGCGTGATTGCGGATCTCTTATGCAGTGCAATATAGCGCGTGAAAGGCCGTCCTGAAAACCGTCATCTTGTAAAATCATGGATAAATGCAGGGCGGCGACGCTGAAGGGCCTTCGCGCAACCGCAAAGCCTCCAGCCAGCGCCGCCCCCCGGATCAGCGGCCGCTCTTCGCCAGCTCCGCGTCGAGTTCCGGCAAAGCATTGAAAAGATCCGCCACCAGACCGAAATCGGCGACCTGATAGATGGGAGCTTCCTCGTCCTTGTTGATGGCGACGATGATCTTGGAGTCCTTCATCCCCGCGAGATGCTGGATCGCGCCCGAAATGCCGACGGCGAAATAAAGATCGGGCGCCACCGCCTTGCCGGTCTGGCCCACCTGCAGGTCGTTGGGGGCGTAACCGGCGTCCACGGCGGCGCGCGACGCCCCGATCGCGGCGTTAAGTCGATTGGCGACCGGCTCGATATATTTGCCAAAATTCTCGGCGCTGCCCAAGCCCCGGCCGCCCGAAACGATGATTTTGGCCGCGGTCAGTTCCGGTCGCTCGGATTTGGCCAGCGCCTCGGTCTTGAAGGACGACAGCCCCGGATCCGCCGCGCCGACGATGGTCTCGACTGGCGCGGAGCCGCCCTCGACCGTCGCCGTGAAGGCGGTGGTGCGGACGGTGATCACCTTCTTGGCGTCCCGGGCACGAACCGTCTGGATCGCGTTGCCGGCGTAGATCGGGCGTTCGAATGTGTCGGGGGCGACAACCTTGATGATGTCGGAGATCTGGGCGACGTCAAGCAAGGCGGACACGCGCGGCAGCACGTTCTTGGTCGCGCTGGTCGAGGGGGCCAGGATCACGTCATAGGAGCCGGCGAGGCCCAGGATCAGCGCGGCGACGGGCTCGGCCAGCATATGGTCGTAGGTCGCCGCGTCCGCGAGAAGAACTTTCTCCACGCCGGCGAGTTTGGACGCCTGTTCGGCGGCGGCGGCGAGGCCGGAGCCCGCGACGAGGATATGAACGGCCCCGCCGATGTCCTTGGCGGCGGTCAGGGCCTTGGCGGTGGCGGGCGCGAGGGCGCCGCCGGCTGTTTCCGCGAGAAGGAGCGTCGTCATGATTTACAGAACTCCCGCTTCTTTGAGTTTGGCGACCAGCTCCGTCACGGAGCTAACTTTCACGCCGGCCTTGCGCACTGGCGGCTCGGCGGTCTTGAGCACTTCGAGCCTTGGCGCAATGTCGACGCCGTAATCGGCAGGCGCCTTCACGGCGACTTCCTTTTTCTTAGCCTTGATGATGTTGGGCAGGCTCGCATAGCGCGGCTCGTTGAGCCGCAGATCCGTGGTGACGATCGCCGGCAGCTTTATTGTAACGGTCTGGAGACCGCCGTCGATTTCGCGCGTCACATCGACGCTGTCCCCCGAGATTTCCACCTTGGAGGCGAAGGTGCCCTGACCCCAGCCAAGCAGCGCTGCGAGGCTCTGGCCGGTCTGGTTGCTGTCGTCGTCGATCGCCTGCTTGCCGAGAATGACGAGGCCGGGCTGTTCCTCGGCGACAATCTTGGCGAGAATCTTGGCGACGGCGAGCGGCTCAACGATTTCATCGGTCTTGACCAGGATGCCGCGATCCGCGCCCATGGCGAGGCCCGTGCGCAGGGTCTCGTCGGCCTTGGCCGGCCCGATCGACACGACAATCACCTCGGTCGCCTTGCCGGCCTCCTTGATTCGGAGCGCCTCTTCGACGGCGATTTCGTCGAAAGGATTCATCGACATTTTGACATTGGCCAGATCGACGCCGGAGCCGTCGGCCTTGACCCTGATTTTGACGTTGTAATCGACGACCCGTTTAACGGGCACGAGAATCTTCATCGCGCAACTCCCGGCGAGCGTGACATCAGGTCACCTTTATGCGGCAAAACGCTGGATTGGGCTCTGGTAGCGGGCGCATTGGCCCGAGTCAAACGCCAAGGAGCGTCATGCCTTCGGCAGCGCATCCCCGTTTTCCGGCATGGAGGGCGGGGGCGGAGGCGGCGGGGGTGGAGGAGCCGCGCCGAAAAGCCGCACGCTGCGCCGCTTGAACAGGGGCGTCAGCGCCAGCCCCGCGAGAATGCCGCCAACATGCGCGAACCAGGCGACATGGCCCTGTTCGCCGAACATGGCGTTGAGGAATTGAAGCAATATCCATGTGCCGACGAACATCCAGGCTGGGGCGTGGATCGGAAAAATTCCGGCCACGAGTCCAAAGATGGTCGAACGGGGATGCAGCAACAGAAACGCCGCGCAGACGCCGGAAATAGCTCCCGAGGCGCCGACCAGCGGCGTGACCGTGTGCGGGGAGGCGTAAGCGAAAACGACCCCGGAGGCGACGCCGCAGCTGAGATAAAAGAGGAGATAGTGCAGCGACCCCATCGCGTCTTCGATATTGTCTCCAAACACATAAAGAAACAGCATGTTTCCCAGAATGTGGAGGAAGCCGGAGTGGAAGAACAGGGACGTCAGCAGCGTCAGCGGCGCGGGCGGCCCCACGATCCATTTCGCCAGCGCCGCCTCGCCGAAAAGAACACGGGGAATTACCGCAAATCCGCGCATGATCGTGAGCGGGTCGCCGAAAACTTCACTCTGAACGAGGACGAAAATCGCGACATTCACGCCGATCAGCGCCCAATTCACCACGGGGCGGCGCAGAAAGCGCAACGGCGTGTTGTCGTAAAGGGGCATAACCATTGATGCGTTCCTGTTGATCGGGCCAGGTCAAACCTTCGGGCGCCGGACCTGCCGGCATTGTGCAAGACCCCGGCCGCCATAGCGAGCGCGTTCACTGCGATTTGATCGTTGCGTAATAGACAAAACGGCCCGAGGCGCGGTCGGGCGCCCCGGGCTTGAATGCGGGCCTGATGGCGTTGTCAGTGTGAAAGAGCCTTCACGATCAATTCCACGGTCTTCTTGGCATCGCCGAATAGCATCATCGTGTTGGGGCGAAAAAACAGCTCGTTCTCGACGCCGGCGTAACCCGATCCCATGCCGCGCTTGAGGAACAGAACGGTCTTGGCTTTTTCGACATCTAGAATGGGCATGCCGTAGATCGCCGATTGAGGATCGGTCTTGGCGGCGGGGTTGGTCACGTCATTGGCGCCGATGACGAAGGCCACATCGGCCTGCGCGAATTCCGAGTTGATGTCTTCAAGCTCGAACACCTCGTCATAAGGCACATTGGCCTCGGCGAGCAGCACGTTCATATGGCCGGGCATGCGGCCAGCCACCGGATGGATGGCGTAGGACACCTCTACGCCGGCCTTCTTGAGCATGTCCGCCATCTCGCGCAACGCATGCTGCGCCTGCGCCACCGCCATGCCGTAACCTGGCACGACAATGACCTTGGCGGCGTTTTGCATGATGTAGGCGGCGTCGTCGGCCGAGCCCTGCTTGACAGGGCGCGATTCCTTGGCCCCGCCCGCAACGACCGTTTCGCCGCCGAAACCGCCGAATATCACCGAGATGAAGGAGCGGTTCATCCCCTTGCACATGATGTAGGAGAGGATGGCGCCAGACGAGCCCACCAGCGCGCCGGTGATGATCAGCGCCAGATTGCCGAGCGTGAAGCCGATGCCCGCCGCCGCCCAACCGGAATAGGAGTTGAGCATCGACACCACGACCGGCATGTCGGCGCCGCCAATCGGGATGATCAGGGTCACGCCGAGCACGAAGGAAATCAGTATCAGCAGGAACAGCCAGATTCCGCTTTCCGTTCCGACGAACAGCGCGATGCAGGTCAGCAGCGCCAGCGCCAGCATGATGTTGATCGTATGCCGCTCGGGAAGCATGATCGGCTTGCCGCTCATGCGCTCCGAGAGTTTCAGGAAGGCGATGATCGAGCCTGTGAAGGTGATCGCGCCGATCGCCGCGCCGAGGGACATTTCAAACAGGCTGCCGCCCTCGATATTTCCATGCGAGCCGATGCCAAAGGCATGTGGCGCGAAGAAAGCGCTGCCAGCCACGAGCACGGCGGCGAGACCAACCAGCGCGTGAAAGCCCGCGACCAGCTCCGGCATCGAGGTCATGGGAATGCGCCGCGCGAAGGTCGCGCCAATGCCGCCGCCGATCGCGACGCCCACGACAATCATGACGAGGCTTCCAAAGCTCGGAAAATGCAACAACAGCGTTGTCGCCACGGCTATCGCCATGCCGATCATGCCGAACTGATTGCCCTGGCGCGAGGTCGCCGGAGAAGACAGGCCGCGCAGCGCGAGGATGAACAATACGCCCGAGGCGAGATAGAGAAGGGCTGTTAAATTGGCGCTCATTGCCGTCAGCCCTTCTTTTTTGTACATGGACAACATCCGTTCGGTGACGAGGAAGCCGCCGAAGATGTTCACGCTGGCGAGAATGAGGGCGACGAAGCCAAACCACCGCGCCCAGCCGGCGCCGGTGTCGGCGGACGAGGTGGCTTCGACGCTGACCGAAAGCAGCGCGCCCACGACGATCACCGAGGAAATCGCGTTGGTCACAGACATTAGCGGCGTGTGTAGCGCCGGCGTCACGGACCAGACGACGTAATAGCCGACGAACACCGCCAGCGCGAAAATCGCCAGCCGGAACACGACCGGATCGATCGCGCCGCCGCCCAGCCCATGCGCGGTCGCCGCCGCGGCGGTTTGCGCCAGCTGTTCAGAATAAGTCTGCGCCTGTTCCGCCAGATGCCGCGCCGCTTCCGCGGCGGCTTGCGCCTTCTCCAGCAATTGCTGCGTTGAGTCGTTGGCCATCGCTTAGCGCCCTTTTCTGGTTTATTCCCTTGGCTCAGGCTTTCGGTTGAAAGCGCGGGTCGATCACCGCGCCGCCGCGCGTAAGGCAGGTCGCCTTCACCAGCTCGTCGTCCCAGTTGATGGAGAGCTGCTTCGTCTCCTTGGAAATCATAGTCTCGACGAAAGCGAGAAGGTTCTTGGCGTAGAGACTAGAAGCCGTCGCTGCGAGGCGGCCCGCGAGATTGAACGCGCCGACGATCTTCACGCCGTCGACGACGATGGTCTCGCCTGGTTTGGTCAGCTCGCAATTGCCGCCGCGCTCGGCGGCGAGATCGACGATCACCGAGCCGGGACGCATCGAGCGCAACTGCGCCGCCGAAATGAGCTTCGGCGCCGGGCGTCCGGGGATCAAGGCCGTGGTGATGACGATGTCCTGCTTGGCGATATGGGCGCCGATCAGCTCGGCTTGCGCCGCCTGATACTCGGCCGACATCTCCTTGGCGTAGCCGCCGGAAGTCTCCGCCTGCTTGAACTCGTCATTCTCGACCGCGATGAACTTCGCGCCCAGCGATTCGACCTGCTCCTTGGTCGCCGGACGAACGTCGGTCGCCGTCACTATGGCGCCGAGCCGGCGCGCGGTGGCGATGGCCTGAAGACCGGCGACGCCTACGCCCATGATGAAGATGCGGGCGGCCGGAACGGTGCCGGCGGGCGTCATCATCATCGGCAACACGCGGCCATATTCAGCGGCGCCGTCAATGACCGCGCGATAACCCGCGATATTGGCCTGCGAGGACAATACGTCCATCGATCTGCGCGCGGGTGATGCGCGGCATCAGCTCCATCGCGAAGGCCGTGGCGCCTGCCCCCGCAAGCTCTGCGAGCGCACGCTCATTGCCGAAAGGGTCGAGAATGGCGATTACCGCCGCGTCCGGTTTGGCGCCCGCGATCTCGGCTGCGGCGGGACGGCGCACGCGCAGGACGACATCGGCGTCCTTCAGCGTCGCGGCGGGATTGGCGCCAATTTGCGCGCCCGCCGCGGAATAGTCGGCGTCCGAAAAGCCGGATGACGCGCCAGCGCCCGCCTGCACGGCGACTTCAGCGCCAAGTCCAACGAATTTCTTGGTTGTCTCCGGCGTCGCCGCGACGCGGGGCTCCGACTTGTCGGTCTCGGCTGGTACAGCAATGTGCATGACGGACTCCAGTAGCGCCAAGGCGCGGTCTCCGTCATGGTCGCCCAAGACGGTCCAGCCTTGGGTGCTCGCGTTTATCGCGCCAGTGAGAAATAAAGGGCCACCAGCGTCACCACTGAAGCCACGGCCCCGAAGACCAGAAGCTTCAGGAAGCCTTGATACGTCTTCAAATGGTCGCTGTAATCGGCGCCAGCGTCGGCGTAGCCGTGATTTGAAGTCGCCCATCGTCTTTCCCCCGGTGACTTTTTGACGTCTTTCATTGAGCGGCGTTTAATTCCACGCTCATTAATCAAGATGGTAGCCGAGCTGGGCTGATCCTGCAACAGCCTCGCCAGCGTTGGCGGCGCGGCAAATGTGCTGCGCCGCGCAATAACTTATATGGCTGCGGAACATGCTCAGGTTTGCTGGTAGATCGTCTGCGCCTGGGTGAAATCTCGCGCGCCCAGATCGTTAATGTGAATTACGAAACAGAAAATTCCCTCCACGAATCGCGCCTGCTGCAACGCCGCCTGATCGACTTGCAGCAGCAGGCGCCAATCAGCCGCGGCTCTTTCGAGCGTGGGCAGAGTCGCCTCTCGCTCTTCTCGAAGCCGGGCCGCGAGCAGCGGATCAGCGGCGAGAGCCGTATCATAGCGCGGATCGTCCTGATCAGGGATCGGCGTTCCGAACAACACATGTCGGGAGGACGCGTGGCGCCGCTCGAGCCGGGACAGAATCGAGAAGTCATCGATTTGGTCTTCGTCCAGAAAAGCCTGTAGATCAGGATCCAAGGCGGCCTCGGGCGAATTGCTGTCTGGCCATTGCAGGGCGCTTTCGATGCGCATCGGTTGCGACGGATAGACGTAGCGGCTGGCGTATTCCATCTTTTCGGCAACTTCGCGGAAGAAATCTTCGAGCGTTTGTCCTTCCCTGAGGCCATTCGTGAAAATGCGCATTTGAGCCGGCGAATAGTTCTTCGCCAGCTCCATCGGGTTCGCGCGCAGATGGTCGTATTCCGCGCGCTCCGACGCCTCCAGCTCCAGCAGCACATCCGGCGCCTGGCGCGGCGCCAGATCGGCAAGCGGGGATTTGTCCCAGATGACGCGCCCCGCGTCGCGCGGGTTCTGCCATGGCCCCAGGGCGCCGTCGTAGAAAAACAGCAGCCGTCCCTCCTCAGGCAGACCGGCGCTCGGGGCGAAGCGCGCGGCCTCCGTCAAATCTATCTGAGCGACAAATTCAAATGGAATCGGCATTGACGCATGTTTGGCGATCCATGCGGCATGGCTGCCTCCTCCCGCTCTGAGGATCTTGTCGGATGTGATCGGCGCCCGCATGGGCCAGGCCAAATGGGGCGGGAAATCCGGCCGGCCCCCTATTCGCGCGCCGCCAACGCGGTCATCGTCGGCGGAGGCCAGGATGAGGCAGGGCCGCAGCAAGGGGATCAGCCGGTCCGCGAATTCGCCCAGCCCCTGCTCTTCAAGATAGGCGCGAGCAGCGTCTACGGTGCGAAACATTCCGACGGCTTTCGATGAAGACTGGAGGCGAACATAAAAAAGGCTCCGGAGAAATCCGGAGCCTCGATATTAACGCTGCGTCCCTGGATTTAGAAATCCATGCCGCCCATGCCGCCATGGCCGCCCGGCATCGCAGGCGCATCCTTCTTCGGCTGTTCAGTGATGGTCGCCTCGGTGGTGACAATCAGACCGGCGATGGAGGCCGCATCCTGCAGCGCGGTGCGCACGACCTTGGTCGGGTCGATGATGCCGAGCTTGACCAGATCGCCATAGACGCCGTTCTGGGCATCGTAGCCGAAGCCGTAGTCCTTCGACTCCATCAGTTTGCCGACCACGACGGCGCCGTCGCCGCCGGCGTTGTCGACGATCTGGCGGGCCGGTGACTGGATCGCCTTGCGCACGATGTCGACGCCGGTCTTCTGATCGGTGTTGGCGGTCTGCACCGCGTCGAGCGAAGCGATGGCGCGCAGCAGAGCGACGCCGCCGCCGGGAGAGACGCCTTCTTCCACGGCTGCGCGGGTCGCGTTGAGGGCGTCGTCGACGCGGTCCTTCTTCTCCTTGACTTCGACTTCCGTCGCGCCGCCGACGCGGATCACCGCGACGCCACCCGCGAGCTTGGCGAGACGCTCCTGCAGCTTCTCGCGATCGTAGTCCGAAGTGGTCTCCTCGATCTGCGCCTTGATCTGGGCGACGCGGCCTTCAATGTCTGCCTTGGCGCCGGCGCCGTCGATGACGGTCGTGGTCTCCTTGTCGATGCGCACGCGCTTAGCGCGGCCGAGCTGGGTCAGAACGACGTTCTCGAGCTTGATGCCGAGATCTTCGGCGATCAGTTCGCCGCCGGTCAGAATGGCGATGTCTTCCAGCATGGCCTTGCGGCGATCGCCGAAGCCCGGAGCCTTCACGGCCGCAATCTTCAGGCCGCCGCGCAGCTTGTTGACGACGAGCGTGGCCAGAGCCTCGCCTTCGATGTCCTCGGCGACGATGAGCAGCGGCTTGCCGGTCTGGACAACAGCTTCGAGAATCGGCAGCAGCGGCTGCAGCGTCGAGAGCTTCTTCTCGTGGATGAGGATGTAGGGATCCTCAAGCTCGGCCACCATCTTCTCGGCGTTGGTGACGAAATAGGGCGAGAGATAGCCGCGATCGAACTGCAGGCCTTCAACTATGACGGTCTCGGTCTCAAGGCTCTTGGCCTCCTCGACCGTAATCACGCCTTCATTGCCGACCTTCTGCACCGCCTTGGCGATTTCCGACCCGATGAAGCTGTCGCCATTGGCCGAAATCGTTCCGACCTGGGCGATTTCGTCGTTCGAGGTCACCTTCTTCGAATTGGCCTTGAGATGCGCGACCACCGCCTCGACGGCGAGGTCGATGCCACGCTTGAGGTCGAGCGGGTTGAGGCCAGCCGCGACGGCCTTGGCGCCTTCGCGGGCGATCGCCGCAGCAAGCACGGTCGCGGTGGTGGTGCCGTCGCCAGCATTGTCATTCTGCTTGGAGGCGACTTCACGCACGAGCTGCGCGCCGAGATTCTCGAACCTGTCGGAAAGCTCGATTTCCTTTGCGACGGTCACGCCGTCCTTGGTGATGCGCGGCGCGCCAAAGGATTTTTCGATCACGACGTTGCGGCCCTTGGGGCCGAGCGTCACCTTCACCGCATTGGCGAGGATGTCGACGCCGCGCAGGATGCGATCGCGGGCGTCAGTGGAAAAGCGAATGTCTTTAGCGGCCATTTTCAGTCAACTCCGTGGGGGAGAAATCTTGTTCAAGCGAGTGGAGCGATCGGTCAGTCGACAATCCCGAGGATGTCGCTTTCTTTCATGATCAGAAGGTCTTCGCCGTCGACCTTGACCTCGGTCCCGGACCACTTGCCGAACAGCACGCGGTCGCCAGCCTTCACGTCCAGCGGAACCAGCTTGCCGGCCTCATCGCGAGCGCCCGGGCCAACGGAAATGATCTTGCCTTCCTGGGGCTTTTCCTTGGCGCTGTCGGGAATGATGATGCCGCCCTTGGTCTTTTCTTCGCCTTCGAGACGCTTGACCACAACCCGGTCATGCAGGGGACGGAATGTCATGTTGCAATCTTCCTTTTTTGCGCCGCGACAACCGCTCCTGCGGGGGCCCGGCAAAGGGATAAGGGAGCGCCTACTGGCACTCGCTTGAGGTGAGTGCCAGTAGGCTGACGTTGAAATAAGGTTGGTCAGCTCGCCTGTCAAGGATAGGCGCGCCATCAAGCAGAGGTGGCTTGGCTGTCAGGATGTCCAACCGGAATTCAGTCTTCTTAACGTATAAAAAGCACCCGTTGACAATTAAAGCGCCAATATTTCGGTATTATTTGTTAATGAATTTATACTTATCCTTTCATATGAGCGCCATATGGCGTCTAATGCATGGCTCTGTAATGAATAGGCTGCGCGAATGTCAACAATATCGACCTATATGAGCATCGCAAATAATCTTGCTAAATGGCAGACGATAACTGCCGAGCAACCTCAGGTCGCAACCCAAAAAAATATTTTCAGGAAAACATCGCCGGCGCGCAGACGATCGACCAATTTGTCAACAATCCGCGATTGTTTAATTACGCCATGACGGCCTTTGGCCTGGGCGACATGACTTACGCAAAGGGTTTGATGAAAGAAGTGCTGCAACAGGGCGTAAGTAGCAGCGCTGCACTCGCCAATACGCTTAATAATCCCGACATATTGGCTTTCGCCAAGGCTTTCGATTTCGCCGACAATGGCTCCAGCACGACCTCCTCGTCCTCGCTGCAGAGCACGGTTGTCAATAATTACGTGATGAACACGCTGGAGACGAACCAGGGCCAGCAAGATCCCGGCGTCCAGCTGGCGTTGTATTTCCAGCAGAACGCGCCGAACGTCACCAACGTCTATGGTATTCTCGCCGACAAGAACCTGCTGACCGTCGTGCAGACGGCGCTGGGGATTTCACCCGACACCTCCGCCGAACCGATCGACACGCAGGCCGCGCTGCTGGGCGACAAGCTGAACATCGCGGACTTCCAGAATCCTGCGAAACTCCAGAGCTTCATCGAGCGCTTCGCTGCGATGTATGACGCCAGCAACGCTAGTTCGACCAGTTCTTCCTATACAGCCTCCAACGCGCCAAACGCTCTTCTGCTCGGCGCCTCCAATGTCGCAAGCGGCGGGACTCAGGGAATAGACCCCACGCTTCTGCTGAGCGCGCAGAATTTGAACGCGGCCGGATCGTTTCTGCTCTGATCGACGGCACGGCGCTTGACGCTGCATCGACGTTCGGCGAAAGGGAAGCCGTCGCGCATTCCGTTTCGCGGCGCTTCGCGGCGAGGCCCCTTGAAGATAAATAGCCTGTTTTCCTTTCACTGGCGCCTCGGCCTTTCCGCGGCCTGCGCGGCGTTGGCCGTGGATCAGGCCCACAAATACTGGATGCTCAATTTCTTCGACATCCAGTCGCGCGAACCTATCCGCTTATTGCCTTTTCTCGACGTCGTAATGAGCTGGAATCACGGCATTTCCTATTCTCTTTTCTCGACGAAAGACGATATTGCGCGCATCGCGCTGCTATCGGCGCAGCTTGCAATTATTTGCGGCCTCTCGGTCTGGCTTTGCCTGGCGCGTCAACGAATAACCTCGCTAGGGCTCGGCCTCATCATTGGCGGCGCGCTGGGCAATGCGACGGACCGCCTGCTGCGGGGCGCGGTCGCCGATTTCTTCTTCCTGCACACGACCCTGCCGGTCGGCCCGCTGGCCAATTACGTCTTCAACCTCGCCGATGTGGCGATCACGCTGGGCGTCGCGCTGCTGTTGTTCGAAAGTTTCATCGTCCCTCCTTCGGCGGACGTCTCGACGACTTAGCAATTCTCCGACTCGCCAGCTCCCGAATTTTGCGTTAGAGACCCGCACCGCCTCTAAAACGCCAAGAAATAGCGCATATTGGCATGCGTTATAGAGACGTGGGGAGCGCGCGGCGTTCCGTCAAAGGAGTTTTGTGCGATGTATCTCACACGCTATGTTGCGCGAGCTGCGTTGGTGGCGATTTTCGCCGCCGGCGCCTTTGGCGCCTCCAGCGCATACGCGGCGGACGACGGTTCGGTCGGATCGGCGCTGCTCGGCGCTTTCGGAATTAATACGAGCAACAGCAACGAGAAAATCGATTATCGCGAACGGGCGAAAGTCGTTGTTCCGCCGAACAGGCAGGCGCTGCCCGAGCCGCGCTCGGCGGCGGATTCCCGCCCCAGCTCCTGGCCTGTGGATCAGGAAAACGCCCGCCGCAGCGGGCCAAGGGTCGCCAATAGCGGCCCGACCAGCGGGGACGAACCGGCCCGCGAAAATCTGACTCAGCCGCCGAACGGCTATCGCCGTCCGACCCAGGATCTGTCGAAGGTCCAGGAAACCGAAGCCAAAGCCAAGGGGGGCTGGTCGTTCGATTCGATCAAAAAGTCCATCGGCTTGGGTCAGTGACGTCCTTGCGAGAGGCGCGCCGTCGATGGGCTCCCACCCAAGGGATTTACGCCTAAAACAGCGATCCCTGATCACCGCCGCCAGTCGGTTTCGCGGCGCGCGCGCGGCGGGGCGTCGGCGCTGAGGGCTGCTCGTTCGGGAGCGCCTGCGCCGCGACTTCCCCATCAGCAAACCGCACTCTCAGCTTCTGGCCGGCCGCAACCGCGCTGGCCGCGACGATCAACCCGTCCGCCTCGTCGAGAATCAGCGCGAAACCCCGCTTCAAGACGGACGCATGACCGAGCGTTTGGCGCAGCTGCTCGAGCTGCGCCAGTCTCGCCTGTCTTTCGTGCAAGCTTGCGGCGGCGACGCGGGCAAGCCGAAGGCCAAGCGCGTCGACCCTTTCCTTGGCGCTGTTGCGCTCCTGCTTGGCGAGGACGATCCGCCCGCGGAGTCCCTGCTCAAGGCGTGCGGATAATCCCTTCAGCTTTTCGCTCACGCGCGCCAGCTCCGCCTGTGGCGAATGACGCGCCAGCGTCTGCCCCGCGCGCGCCAGGCGCAACCGGCGTCCATCATAGCCGGAGCGCAAGGCCGCGCGTAGCCGCTCCTGTGCGAGATCACGCCGCTGACGGGGCCCCCCAAGCGCCTGATCGGGCGAGGCCAGGAGGCGTCTGAAGGTGGCGAGCCGGGTAGCCTGAACGTCGAGTAGACGCCGTTGCGCCCCTGCAAGCCGCCGCGCCAGGACCGCGACCTGCTCGATGAGCTCGACCCGCACCGGTACGGCTTTTTCGGCAGCCGCCGTGGGGGTCGGCGCCCGCAAATCGGCGGCGAAATCGATCAGCGTGGTGTCGGTTTCATGTCCGATGGCGGCGATCAGCGGAATCGAACTGGCCGCCGCCGCGCGCGAGACAATTTCTTCGTTAAAGCCCCACAGATCCTCAAGCGAGCCGCCGCCCCGCGCTACAATGAGCACGTCGGGTCTTGGGATTGCTCCGTCCGGCGACAATGAATTGAAACCCGCGATGGCGGCGGCGACTTCCGCCGCGCAGCCTTCTCCCTGCACGCGCACTGGCCAGACGAGCACACGTCGGGGAAAACGGTCGTTCAGCCGGTGCAGGATATCGCGGATCACCGAGCCGGTCGGCGAAGTGACCACCCCGACGACATTTGGCAAAAAGGGCAGGGGCCGCTTCCGCTCCAGGTCGAAGAGCCCTTCAGCGGCCAGCCGCTTGCGGCGCTCGTCGAGCAGCGCCATCAGCGCGCCGACTCCCGCCGGCTCCAGTGTTTCGATAATGATCTGATAGGAGGATTTGCCCGGGAAGGTCGTCAGCCTGCCGGTCGCGACCACCTCCAGACCGTCTTCAGGCCTGGTTTTCAGCCGAGAGAAAACGCCCTTCCAGATCACCGCGTCCAGACGGGCGCTGGAGTCCTTGAGCGAGAAATAGGCGTGACCGGAGGAATGGGGTCCACGATAATTGCTGATCTCGCCGCGCACCCTCACAAGCCCGAAGCGATCCTCCACGGTGCGTTTCAGGGCGTTCGCCAGTTCGGAGACGCTGAGCTCGGGCGTGTTTCCGGTTGGCGAAGGATCTAGGTCGGGGGCGACGGTCTTGCGAGGCGGCATCCGCCAGCTATGCCTGATTTTCCATCGTTCGGCGAGAGCGGATCAAAGTGAAACAAAACGGCGCGGACTTTCGTCCCGCGCCGTTGGCTTGTCCTGGCCGATTTACCGGTCAGTATTTGGTGATCAAGGGGCGCGGCGGGAGAGGAGCCGGAGCGCCGCCGAAGGCATAACGGAAGCCAAGTCGGACGTCCTGCGAGGCGACATGGAAGGAGTGAGTCTCATGCCAGCATCCCTGCGCCTGGAGGCAGCTGATCGGATTGCTCGTCACATTGCCCATGTCGAGGTAGCGATAGCCAAGCTCCAGGGCCAGATTGGGGGTCACGTTGAGCGCAAGGCCCGCCATAACCGCCCAGGCGAAATTGGCCTGGTTCTTGTCGGCCGCCACGCCAAAGCCCGTATCGGCCAAACCCGCAAGCTGGTGGTCGGCGATGCCGACGCCGGCGCCTATGAAGGGCGTTACGCCGCGCCACGTGCCCAGATCGACATAGCCATTGGCCATGAACAGGGCCGTGCTGAGACCAGCGTTGTAATAGTCGCCTCCGCTCCAGCCGCTAAAGGAGTTCGCGCCGACAATGCCAGCGCGGTAAGCCGCCTCCGTGCGATATTCGGCCGTGAGGTCCGTGCGGAACCAGCTGTTGAACTGATAGCCGACGCCAGCTCCCGCGAAGGCCTGGTCGCCGAGAGAGGCAAAGGCAGGCGCGAAATAGTTTCCTGACTGGGCGAGAGGCTGCCCGGTTCCGTCATACGGCTGGAGCGTAGACCGCCAGTCGCTCATCTGGAGTGCGCCGACGCCGACGTCGCCGCGAAGATACCATCCCCCAAAGTCAGGGGCGGGGTAAGGAGCTTCAATCGGTGGCGGCGGCGGAAGAAGATCCGCTGCATTAGCGGCGAAACTCGCGCCGGAGGCGACGAGCGTCGCCATAAGGAGGGCTCTGGGTTTGCCCATGGGTACATATTCCCTTCGCTCGAAAAGGGCCGCTTACGGAGCCCCGGCACAATGCCAATGAAAGGGAAAATGACGTTAAACGCTTAAAGTGAGGTTAACCTTACCCCTTAACCAGACGAATCATGCGAAAAACCTTGGCGGCTTTCATCCGACTTCCGCTGAAGCGCGAAGCGCCTCGCAGACATCGCCGACAATCTTTTCGATCAGGTCGCGGTTGTCGCCCTCCCCCATGACCCGGATCACCGGCTCCGTGCCGGACGGGCGGATGACCAGCCGGCCCTTGTCGCCCAGTCGATCCCGGGCCTTGCCGATCACATCCGCGACATAGCCCGTCTCTAGTCTGTGTCGAGGCGCGCGCACATTCTTCAGTATTTGCGGCAATGGCTCGAAGCGATTGCAGACCGTGCTGACCGGCTTGCCCTTACGTATGACTTCCGCGAGCACCTGCATCGCGGTCACCAACCCGTCGCCCGTGGTGGAGTAATCGGACAGGATGATGTGCCCTGATTGCTCCCCGCCCAGGTTAAATCCGCCCTCGCGCATGCGCTCGATCACATATCGATCTCCAACCGCGGTCCGGTCCAGCGTCAGGTTGATCGACGCCAGATAGCGCTCGAGACCGAGATTGGACATGATGGTGGCCACAATGCCTGGCTTGGTCAGCAAGCCCTGCTCGCACCAGCTTTCAGCGACAACAGCCATCAGCTGATCTCCGTCGATCAGATGCCCATGTTCATCGACCATGAGCACGCGATCGGCGTCGCCGTCGAGAGCGATGCCGACGTCGGCGCGCAATTCCCTGACTTTTTCCCGCAGCGCCTGCGGCGAGGTTGAGCCCACGTCACGGTTGATGTTGAAGCCGTCAGGCTCCACGCCAATGGAGATTACTTCGGCTCCCAGCTCCCACAATGCCTCCGGCGCCACGCGGTAGGCGGCGCCATTGGCGCAGTCGACCACGATGCGCAGACCCTCGAAACTCATATTCCTTGGGAGAGTGCGTTTCGCGAATTCGATATAGCGGGCGCGCACGTCTTCAATGCGGCGGGCGCGGCCCAGATCGTGAGGTTGGGATAATCGATGCGAAAGGTCGCTGTCGAGGAGCCGCTCAATTTCCAATTCGATCTCGTCGGACAATTTGTGCCCGTCAGGGCCGAACAGCTTGATGCCATTGTCCTCATAGGCGTTATGCGAAGCGGAAATCATGACCCCCACATCCGCCCGCATCGAGCGCGTCAACATGGCGACCGCGGGCGTAGGCATTGGGCCCAGCAGCAAAGGGTCCATCCCGACCGACGCGAAGCCGGCGACCAGGGCATATTCGATCATGTAGCCGGAAAGGCGCGTGTCCTTGCCGATCACCACGCGATGGCGCCCCTCGCCCCGCTGAAAAATGAGCCCGGCGGCCTGGCCGATCTTCAGGGCGAGCTCGGGCGTAATCTTCTCATTCGCCCTTCCCCTTATGCCGTCCGTGCCAAAATATGAGCGGGTCATTTTTCACAATCCTCGTCGCAAACTAAAAGCAATCTGGTTGTTTGCCGTTGCATCGGTTTAACGCATTCCGGGCGCCAAAGGGACTCGATCCCTCACAGCTAGTTAACATGAACGCGCAAAAGAAAGGCCCGCGTTTCCGCCGGGCCTTTCAACTGGATCTTAACCTTGAAGATCACACGGGATGCGGCTCCATCCCCCCGACGCCCGGCTCAGGCTTGCGGCCTGTCGACGGCACCGGAGAGGCGCGTGGCGGCTGCGGCGCCGTGGGAGGAATATCCTCGCGGGTGGGTTGAACGCCATTCAGCAGGTTGACGATTTCCTCCCCCGAAAGCGTCTCGTATTCGAGCAACCCTTTGGCGAGGGTGTCGAGATCGCCGCGCTTCTCTGTCAGGATCCTCTTGGCGGTTTCATGGCCTTCCTGAACCAGCCGGCGCACTTCTGCGTCGATGGTCTGCTGCGTCGCCTCGGAGATCGTCTGCTGACGACCAAGCGAATAGCCGAGGAACTGCTCCTGCTGGGGGTCCGCATAGGCCACCGTGCCGAGCTTGTCGGAGAAGCCGAGCTGCGTCACCATCGCTTTGGCGACACGCGTGCATTGCTGAATGTCGCTCGCCGCGCCAGACGTCACCTTGTCGTGGCCAAACACCAGTTCTTCCGCGACACGGCCACCCATCGCCATGGCCATCATCGCGACGAACTGTTCATAGCTCTGCGAGATCTGGTCGCGTTCCGGCAGGCCCTGCACCATGCCCAGCGCACGACCGCGCGGGATGATCGTCGCCTTGTGGATCGGCATGGAGCCTTTCATGTTGAGCGACACCAGCGCATGTCCGCCCTCGTGATAGGCCGTGAGGCGCTTCTCCTCGTCGGTCATCATCAAAGTGCGGCGCTCCGCGCCCATCATGATCTTGTCGCGCGCGTCCTCGAACTCCGCCTTGGTCACGATCCGCTTGCTGCGCCGAGCCGCAAGCAACGCAGCCTCATTGACGAGGTTCATCAGATCCGCGCCCGAAAAGCCCGGAGTGCCCCGCGCAACCACCTTCAGATCAACGTCCGGAGCCAGAGGCACCTTGCGGGCGTGAACCTTCAGGATCTTCTCGCGGCCAATGAAGTCAGGGTTTGGCACCTGGATCTGGCGGTCGAAGCGGCCCGGACGCATCAAGGCCGGATCCAGCACGTCGGGACGGTTCGTCGCCGCGATCAGGATGATCCCCTCATTGGCCTCGAAGCCGTCCATCTCCACCAGCAACTGGTTCAAGGTCTGCTCGCGCTCGTCATTGCCGCCGCCAAGCCCGGCGCCGCGATGACGGCCCACCGCGTCGATTTCGTCGACGAAGATGATGCAGGGCGCGTTCTTCTTCGCTTGCTCGAACATGTCGCGCACGCGGGAGGCGCCGACGCCCACGAACATCTCGACGAAGTCGGAGCCCGAGATGGTGAAGAAGGGCACCCCCGCCTCGCCGGCGATGGCGCGCGCCAGCAGGGTCTTGCCGGTGCCGGGCGGGCCAACGAGCAGCACGCCGCGCGGAATGCGCCCGCCGAGGCGCTGGAACTTCTGCGGATCGCGGAGGAATTCGACGATCTCCTCAAGGTCTTCCTTGGCCTCGTCGACGCCGGCGACGTCCTCGAAGGTCACGCGCCCTTGAGACTCGGTGAGCAGCTTCGCCTTCGACTTGCCAAAGCCCATCGCGCGGCCCGCGCCGCCTTGCATCTGGCGCGACAGGAAAATCCAGACGCCGAGAAAGGCGATCAAGGGAAGGCCGTTGAGCAGAAGCGTCATCAGCCACCCGTTGCCGTCGCTGAGCGGCTTCGCGCTGATCTGCACATTCTTCGCTTCGAGCTTCGACACCAGGCTGGGATCGTTCGGCATATAGGTCGCGAAGGGACGATTATCGGAGAAGTGACCGTTGATCTCATTTCCGGAGATGGTCACGTCATGCACGCGGCCTTGATCAATCTGCGTCAACAGCTCGCTGAAGGAGATGTCGCGAATAGGCGTGCGCTGCCCAGGTTGCTGAAACAGCATCACGAGCGCCACGACCAGCAGGCCGATGATCGCCCATAGGGCCAAGTTCCTAAAGTGTGCGTTCATATCGAGCCTGTCATGCGGAGACGCTCTGACGCGGGACCATTCCCGGGAACGTTCCTGTTGAGTGTAACTTAGGCGCGCAGGGCCCACTTGCCAAGGGATCGCTTCCTTTCGCCCCGAGGCAGGCCGAAAGCCCAAGATTAGCCGCTAATCAGCTGGAATTAAATAATTTCCTCCCCTTGAGGCGATATCAGCCGGGATTGAGCGCGGCCCCGAACTCGTGGCGGCGCCGGCGTTAACGTAACTGTGCGGTTGTCGATTTTGATTGAGAACGCCCCCAGGGTAATTCGCGCGCCCGCGCCCGAGGCAAGACTCTCCGAAATCGTTTGCGCCGCGCGCTCCAACCGATCAAGCCTCGGAATCGCGCCTCCGCGACGATGCAACTCCATGGTCAACAGACGCTGAAGAATCTCCTTTGGAATATCGCGCAGGGCGTCGGATTCTAGTCGGGTTTCAGCTTCATCGACGACCGCGCCGACCATCTCCCGCATGCGCAAGGCGCACCAGTTCAGCGCCTCTTCGGCTTGGGCCGCGCGGCGTCCAAGCCGGAGCAGGGAATGAGCGTCCAGACCTTGCGCCGCCAGCGTGGCGTTCAAAGCGCGCAATCTCGCGCGCGCAAAGGCTTCATTCTCATTCGTCGGATCACGCACAAAGGCTTGGCCCGCCGAGGCGCAAACATCCTCCAGCTCGCTTTTCGCAATATTCAGCAGGGGCCGGAGAAGTCTGACGCCGTTTCGAATCGAAGTCGGGGCCATCCCGGCAAGGCCGGCGACGCCGCTGCCGCGCGTCAGCCTGAACAGAATCGTTTCCGCCTGATCGTCCGCATGATGAGCCGTGACCATGGCGCATTCTGGATCAATTTCCCTGGCGCAGCCGCAGAGCAGGGCGTAGCGCGCCTCGCGCGCCCTTTCCTGCAGCCGTGTCGCTGGCTTCGGGCCTTCCCAACGCAAAAGATGATGGCGAAAGCCGAGGGCCTTCGCCCATTCGCCGACGCGCAAAGCCTCCTCTAGCGATTCCGGCCTCAGTCCGTGATCGACAGTGGCGACGGCGATTTTTTCTGCCTTCGGCCGCCGTGACCATTTTGCGGCGAGCAGCATAAGCGCCACCGAATCCGGTCCGCCGGAAACGGCGAGCAACAGGGCGGGCTCCTCGGCAAGCGGCGCAAACAGTTCATCCGCCGCCAGCGCGCCGGTCAGCATTGAATTTTTTTGCTCTCGCGATCGGCGGCGTCCCTTATCCGGACCGCGGCGCCCGGATATTTGGCGCCGATCTCGGTGAAGGATGCGCAGGCCTGTTCGCGCGCGCCGAGAGCGGACAGCGACTGCCCGAGCCGCAGCAAGGCTTCGGGCGCTTGCGCCGACTGCGCGTATTTGGTCGAGATCTCCAGATATTTTTCCGCGGCCTCGCGATAACGGGCGCGCTGGTAAAAGCTTTCGCCAAGGCCATAGGTCGCGGCCGGCGTGTATTTGCTCTTTGGATGCTTCACGAGAAAGGCCGCCAGGCTTTTTTCGGCGTTTTCATATTGGCCCGCCCGCATCATGGCGACGGCCTGTTCATAGTCCTCCTTGACGGTTGACTGAGCCGGCTGCGCGTCGGGCGCGACCGCTGCGACCGGCGGCGTTGGGCCCAAATGTCCCTGGGTGAGATCAAGCGGAGCGCCCGGTTCGCGCGCGGGCCCTCCGGTCACGGGATGCGAAGGGGCCGCCAGAGGCGCCGATGGAATAGTCGAGCCAATCTCGCGCGGCGCTCCCGGGGCGGCGGGATTGCTTGCGGGATCGAAAGCGTCGCCGCGTCGGACGCCGCTGGAAGGCTGAGGCGAAGTCGCGGCGCGCGCGCTATCCTGCCTCGCCGCGCGCAACTGCTCTTCGAGCACCTGGACGCTGTGCTGCAACTCCTCCACTCTTCCAGTCATGTTACGCAATTCGCGCTCAAGTCGATCGACGCGCGAGCCGAGCCCGCCCTGGTCGTGCGTCGGAACGGGTGTGTCCGGCTCGTCGATGTCCCCGGGGGGACGATTGTAAATCTGGGCGATCTGCATGCGATCGTCGCTTGCGACGGCGGTGTTTGCAGCCAAGAGCAGCGCGGCGAGCGCAATGCGCGATGTCGGGCGGAGAATCATTTAGCTTGTCATCTTTGGTTGGGGACGGCGGTCAGACGCGCCTTATCATAGCTGCGCATTCGGCTAAAGTTGGGCGGCCGATTGATTCAGCCTTCCTCGCAGGGCAGATTTGCGCCTCGGGAAAAGTTGCGGTCATTCGCCGTTCCACTATTTGTCGCTGTTCAGCCTTGTCCACCCCGCCCCTGTCGGGGCCGCTCTCCCATGGAATCATGACACCAGACAGCTTGGAAATTGACCATTCGCTCCTGCCGGAAAGCGGAGCTCCCCCGGTCCGCTGGAGAATCTCGCGAGGCCACGTCGGCTATGAGGGAGCGGTCGGGCGCATGGAGGCGCTGGCCGAAGCCATAGCGACAGGGGCCGCGGATGAGGAAGTGTGGCTGCTTGAACATCCGCCTGTCTACACCGCCGGCTCCTCGGCCCGGGACGTCGATTTGCTGGACCCGCGTTTCCCCGTGCATCAGACCGGACGCGGGGGCCAATATACCTATCACGGCCCAGGCCAGCGCGTCGCCTATGTCATGCTTGATCTGGGAAGACGCCGGCGCGACGTGCGCGCTTTTGTCTGCGCGCTGGAAGGCTGGTTGATCGCCAGCCTCGCCGACCTTGGCGTCCAGGGCGAACGCCGCGCTGGCCGCGTCGGGGTCTGGGTCGAACGGCCGAGCAAGCTGCCGGGGCCCGGCGGCGAGGCCGCCGAGGACAAGATCGCCGCGCTTGGCGTGCGCCTGCGCCGCTGGGTGAGCTTTCATGGCGTGGCGCTCAATGTCGCGCCTGATCTTTCGCATTTTTCCGGCATCGCGCCCTGCGGGATGCGCGCCGCGCATTACGGCGTCACCAGCCTCAAGGAGCTTGGAGCGCCAAGCGAAATGTCCATTGTCGACGCCGCGTTGCGCAGGCGCTTCGAGGAGCGTTTCGGCCGCACTTTAGACGCGTGATTTAGGCGCATTTCTAGATGCTGGGGGCCACCACGATGCGTTGCGAAGCGCCCTCGACCTTGGCAAGCGCGGCAGGGTCCGACGCTTCGCTATGAAAATCGTCAACCCGCGCGCCGGACGGACCGCGCGCCGCCAGAGTGGCGAGCACGGCGAGGGCGTCAGGATCGCCCGCGACCACGGCTTCAACCTGATTGACGCCGCGATTGCGGACCCAGCCGGAGATCCGAAGCCGGGTCGCCTCCCGCGCAAGAAAGATCCGAAAGCCGACGCCCTGCACGCGGCCGGTGACGACAAACCTCTGGATGCTCCAATCCGCCCGGTCCATGCTCTCACACCGCGATATTGTCGATCAGGCGGGTGACGCCGAGCTTGGCCGCCGCGAGCAGGCGCAAAGGGCCATCGCGCAAGCTGGTGACGCGGGCAAGCGTCTGCCCCTGCCGCGCTTCCAGATAGTCGATCGCGAATCCGGCTTCCACAAGCGCGGCGCGCGCAGTTTCGAGAGCCGCCTCGATCGAGGCGCCTTGCTTCATGGCCCGAGCCGCCTCGGCCATTGTCGCGTAAAGGGTCGGCGCCATGCGGCGCTCGTTCGCCGAGAGATAGACATTGCGCGAGGACATCGCGAGACCGTCCGCCTCGCGCAGCGTCGGCGCGCCAAGAATTTGCGTGTCGATGTCGAGGTCTTGCGCGAGCCTGCGAATGACGAGCAGTTGCTGATAGTCTTTCTCGCCGAATAGGGCGACGTCCGCCTGCGCCTGGTTCAGGAGCTTGGCGACCACGATCGCGACGCCCGAAAAATGGGTTGGACGAAAGCGGTCTTCGAGATCGGCCCGCGCGGGACCATCCATTTCGATGCGGGTCGCAAAGCCCTGAGGATAAATTTCGTCGACCGCGGGCGCAAAGCACAAATCGGCGGAGGCCGTCCGCAGTTTTTCGAGATCGGCCGGCAACGTGCGCGGATATTTCGAGAAATCCTCGGACGGGCCGAATTGCGTGGGGTTGACGAAAACCGTGACGACTACGCGCGCCGCATGGCTGCGCGCGGCCTCTATCAGGGATAGATGGCCCTCATGTAGCGCGCCCATCGTCGGCACGAGCGCGACCCGCTCGCCAGCCGCCCGCCAATCCTTGACGCTTCCGCGTAGCTCCTGAATGCGATGAGCGACGGCTGTGTCGGCGGTCATGAATGCGTCTTTCCTGCTGCGAACCCGGGACAATTTGAAATGATCATTCCGGGCCCTTTATCCTTTCTGCATTCTACGACAACGCCAGCGGCGAATTAAATTCCCTCGCGCGCGGGACGGCCAATATTTTCCAGAAATAACAAATAAGCAGGCGGCAGGCTCCAGTCTCGCGCGGCCTGGATCACTTCCGGCAGATAATCCGGCGCCGGGGGGCCTTGCTCCGCCGAATTGCCGATATAAACCAGCGCACGGGCCGACCCCGCTGGCTCGCGGAGCACGGGCAGGTGGATTTTACGGTAAAGTCCGCGGGCGACGTCCTCAAACCGGTCGAGCGCGCGGACATCGCGGAGGGCGAGATCCCACAATACTCCATGCACGCTGGCGCGAGAATCCGGTGTTACGCTGGCGAAACCTTCCGTCATGATGAAGAAACGGTGGCGCGCGAGCCTGGCGCGTCCAAGCGGGTGCGAACCGGGACACCGCCCCGCCATGGCCTTGACATTCATATTGGCGCCATAGGCGAAGTAAAGCGGCACGACAGGCTACCGTTTGAAAGGGGTCTCCCGGGGAGGGACAAGCCAATGCGCCCTGAGTTGGCGATGGGCTCTGGCGCGGGCGCGAAAGGTGTTATATCGCATTTGCGGCTTGGAAGGGTGGCCGAGTGGTTTAAGGCAGCGGTCTTGAAAACCGCCGTGGGGGAAACTCCACCGTGGGTTCGAATCCCACCCCTTCCGCCAATATGGCGATCGGTTGTGGCTAATCGCGTCAGCAGTTTCGCGAGGCGGATTAACGCCTCGGCGCCTGCGCGGCGGCGATTCCTTGTCGTCGCTTGCGGCCATTTGCCTCGCCGCGTTTGTCGAGCCCCCGCCATCGGACCGGACCTACAGGCGAAACTCGCCTGCGAGAATTCGCGCCCGTAACGCAGGGTCCAACGGAATATACTCGTTCGAGCCTGGCTGCGCGAAGAACAGGGGATCCTCGACTTCTCGGGGATCGAATCCCTGCGCCGCGAGCGCCTGCGCCCTGTGCTTGAATGTTCCGGTGATCTCAAGCTCCTTGCTTAAACGCAGGAACAAGGGGCGGGCGTAGGGAGGCAGGGCCGAGTCAACATGCCGGCGTAGAGCCGCCAGATCGAAATCCTCGGTCGTTACAAGCGCCGCCATGCCGGCGCGGCCTTCATGCCCCGGCACGGCGACCCCATAAACATTGACGTCGCGCACGCCCGGGCAACCCGCAAGGGTTTGAGCGACCTCGAAGGTGGAGACGTTTTCGCCTCTCCAGCGAAAGCTGTCGCCGATCCGGTCGGCGAAAAAATAGAAGCCGCGCGAATCCTTTCGCATCAGGTCGCCGCTGCGCATCCAGGCGTCGCCGGGGGCAAACACGTCGCGAAGGATTTTCTTCCCGGAATCCGCGCTGCTGACATAGCCATCGAACGCCGCGCTTGAGCCGTTCCCGGTCTCTATCCGGGCGATCGCCTCGCCAACTTCGCCAATGGCGCAACCTATGCAGCGGCCATCGTCGCCGCGCCGCGGCGCATTGGCGACCTCATCGAAGGCGACCAGCGCGACGGGGAAACGATTGCTCAGAAAGGCCGGCGTGCGCCCGATCGCGCCCGGCTCTCCTTCAACGTTATAAAGGGAGAAGTTGCTTTCGGTCGCCGCGTAAAATTCCAGAATTCTCGGAACCCCAAATCTTTGCTGAAACGGCGTCCAAACGTCGGCGCGAAGTCCATTGCCCACGGCCAGCCGGAGCGTGTGGCGCTTCTGCTCATCGCAATCCGGCGCATTCAACAGATAGCGACAGAGCTCGCCGATATATTGGAACATCGTGCATTGATGCGTGGCGACATCCTTCCAGAAACCCGAAGCCGAGAAGCGCGCGCGCAGCACGACTGAACCGCCGGCCAACAGCGCCGACCAGATCGCGACCACTCCGCCGACCGAGTGATACATCGGCAGGCAGTTATACATGCGGTCCTGCGGGCTCGCATCGGTGAGCCCGGAGAACCACAGGCTCCAGCTCATTACGCGACGATGAGTGACGATGGCCGCCTTGGGGAGACCCGTCGTGCCCGAGGTGAATATGTAGAGTGCGCGATCCTTCAGCGTGACATCGCGACTGTCTTCCACGCCCAAAGGCTCGCCGGAAAGCCCTTTGCATTCCGCAACGAGGCTGCGCCCCGTTCGTCGCTCGTCGAACGAGATGACATTCAGCGCATCGCCAACCAACTCCGCTGCTTCGCCGCACGCCTCGTAATGCGGATCGTCCACGATGACGTGGCCAGCCTTGGCGACGCGCAGGCAATGCGCCAGCGCCGGCGCCGCGACATGATTGTTCAGCAAAGCGACGACAACGCCTACGCGGGTAAGGCCGAGCCATATGGCCGCGTAATCGGCGCGATTGCCCATGAGCAACGCCACAACGTCGCCCTTTTGCAGTTCATTCGCGAGCGCCCAGCGGGCATAGCGGTTTGCCCGCTCGGCGAATTGGCGGAAGGAAAGGTTTTCGTATTCGTCAATCACCGCCAACGCGTCTGGCCGCGTTGCGACGATTTCGTCGAAGGCGATCGGCAAGATGCGCGCCTGATCCTGCTCGATCGAGGACGTCTTTTGCAGCGCGCGCAACCAGTCCTTGTTGACGGAGCGCCTTTCGGGCGCCGCTGCGGCGTCGGTTTGAAAGGCCACCGCGTTCATCTCAAGACCGCTTTCCTGATCATATTCCATTAACCATGCTTCATCCGGGCGTCTCAATCCGCGCAATTGTCTAATCCAGCCGAATATAGCTCCAAAGCATTCTATCCCGTTAGGGTTATTACTCTCATTCGCTCGCAGTCCCGAGCATCAGAGTTTATTGATAATCCGGGTCCATAAGCGAAAGCAGCCGCGCATTCAAAAGGAGCGTCGTTTGACGTCTCCTCGGTCGTGCGCTCCGAGAAACTTTCGAAAAGGGCGCGTGAATGCGTAGCGAGACAATAGCCGTGCATGGCGGCTTTGATAATGATCCCACGACAAAGGCGGTCGCGGTTCCGATCTATCAGACCGTCGCTTATGAATTTGATAGCGCGGATCACGCCGCCGCATTGTTCGACCTTGAAGTCGAAGGCTATAGATATAGCCGCATCGGCAATCCGACAAATTCCGTGCTTGAAAAGCGCGTCGCCCAGCTTGAGGGCGGCGTCGGCGCTCTGAGCGTGGCGACGGGTCAGGCCGCCCTCTTTTATGCATTCGCGAATGTCGCCGATCACGGCGGTAACATCGTGGCGGCGCCCACTCTCTATGGCACCACGCATACGCTGCTGCAGCATGTCCTTCCCCGGCAAGGAGTCGGCGTGCGCTTCGCGCAAAGCGACTCGCCGGAGGACATGGCGGCCGCGATCGACGAAAATACCCGCGCGATGTTTTGCGAGAGCGTCGGCAATCCTGCGGGAAATGTTTGCGACATCGCCGCGCTCGCCGAAGCCGCGCATGCGCGCGGCGTCCCGTTGATCGTGGACAATACCGTCGCGACGCCGATCCTTCTGCGGCCGATAGAACATGGCGCGGACATTGTCGTCCATTCCTTGACCAAATTCATGGGCGGCCACGGGACGACGCTTGGCGGGGCCATCGTCGACGGAGGACGTTTCCGCTGGAGCGATTATCCCGCGCGCTTTCCGATGTTCAACGAACCGGATGCCTCTTACCATGGCATGGTCTACGCCGATCATTTTGGCGAGACCGCGTATATCGCGCGGGCGCGCAGCGTCTATCAGCGCACGACGGGCGCGGTTCTGGCGCCGCTTTCTGCCTTCCTGTTGTTGCAGGGGCTGGAAACCGTTGCGCTGCGCGTCGAACGTCATGTCGAGAACGCCCGCAAGGTCGCCGAATTCCTGGCCAGGGATTCCCGCGTCGCCTGGGTGAATTATGCCGGGTTTCCTGACAATCCAAACTATGCCCTGGCCAAGAAATATCTTGGCGGCCGCGCTCCCTCATTGCTGACTTTCGGCGTTGTCGGCGGTCTCGAAACGGGCAAGAGATTTTACGACGCGCTGCGCCTCGTAAAGCGCTTGGTGAATATCGGCGACGCCAAGACGCTCGCCTGCCATCCCGCTTCCACGACACACAGGCAAATGTCGCCCATGGAACAGATCAAGGCGGGCGTCACGCCGGAAATGATACGTCTCAGCATCGGCATCGAGCATTGCGACGACATCATTGAAGATCTCGACCAGGCATTGACGGCGGGGTCGGCGACGAGCGTTGCGCCATTTCTCCAGCAGGAAGGCGTCGTGTGACATGAACGCAATGGCTACGCCTGATTTTGCTGGAGGCGCGGCGCTTGAAATCGCGCTGGTCAATAACATGCCGGATCAGGCGCTCGAGACGACCAGGGCGCAGTTTTCCCAGCTCCTGAACTTCGGCGCGCAAGGCATTTCTTTTCGATTGCGTTGTTACACCATCGCCAGCGTGCCGCGCAGCGAGACCGCGCGCCGCGCGCTGATACAAAACCACGATGACATCGAGGCGCTCTACGCGCGGGGCGCAGACGCTTTGATCGTTACCGGCACGGAACCGCGCGCCGACGCTTTGGAGCAAGAGCCCTACTGGCAGGATTTCGCGCGGCTCGTCGATTGGGCGCGGACCCACACGCTCGGGACTCTTTGGTCCTGCCTTGCCGCGCATGCCGCCGTGCAACGTCTCGATGGAATCAAACGTCGTCGCGCCAGTCAAAAGATCAGCGGCGTCTTTTCCTGCGAAGTGACGGCGAGCAATTGGGCGACCCAGGGGGCGGGAAAGCTGATTTCAGTTCCGCATTCCCGATACAATGGGCTGGATCTCAGGAATATTGAAGAGTCAGGTTATGCCGTCTGCTCCTGGTCGCCGTTGATTGGGGTCGATAGTTTCTGGCGACGGGAGCCAAGCCTGTTCTTGTTCACGCAGGGCCACCCCGAATATGACGCCGACACGCTCGCGCGAGAGTTTCGGCGCGACGCACTGCGGTTTCTCTGTGGTGAACGCGCCGAATTTCCCACGCCGCCGGAAAATTATTTTTCGCGCGCCACGGAAGAGCGGCTCGGCAGGTTGAGGAACGCTTTTTCTTCGCATGAGCGTCGACGTTACACCGACGCGTTGAATCGGATTCTTTCGCAAGAAACGCCGACCCACGCATGGTCAAACGACGCGGGACGTCTGTATCGCAACTGGCTGACGATGATCGCCTCCGAGAAGATCCTCGGCCTTCGGAGGGCCTGAAGCAAACGGCCCTGCTCGTCCATGCTTTGTCGACAGAGGGCTCATTCGCGATGGACGGAGCGGCAATTCGCTGGAATAGCTTATATCCCCGGATCAGAAATTCGCATTCAACGGGATAGGCACGGAGGACAAGATTGCGCGTTGCAAAGTCAGGTGCGGCGCAGATGCTCCCGTGTTCTGAAAAGCTGCGCCACGTCCGCGTCCGCTACCTCCATCCATAGGCGATGAAAAGGAGCGAGTTCCGTGAGTGTAAAGTATGTGTCTTTACTTGAATATGTGAGTATCTGATTAACCTTTATACGGTCAACACGGAGTTAATTATGGCGTTTTTAATGAACAACCTGTAACCTTCGCGATGTTAACACCGGTGATAACGAATGCTCATCGAAACGGGTGATTTTTGAGTTTATCCGCGCATCGCATTCGAGCGCGGCGGCGCCGAAGCGATGACGCGTTTTATTTTGTTGTCCTGCTAAAACGGACGATGGCCCCGGGACGAGGCCTGAGAGCCGGCATGAAGCAGCAGGTAGACATGGCGTTCGTCGCGGCGGTGGCGCTTTTCGTTCCTTACGGGCCGGGCTTGGACAAGATGTGAAGTGTGAGACTTCTGTTTACGGAGACCTGGATGAACGCGGTCAAACAAATAGACTTTGGCACGGCCAAGAATCTGAGCCTCACGCCAGCGCCTATTCACTCGGACTGGGTTATGGAGGGCAGGCCCTTGGCCCGCAACGCTTTGCTGTCGCAAAGCGAGGATGGAACCGCCTGCACGTTGATCTGGGATTGCACGGCGGGTCTTTTCAACTGGCACTACGACATCGACGAGACGGTCTACATCCTTGAGGGAGCGGTAATCGTTCAGGATGATAACGGCGTCATTCGTCGTCTTGAAGCTGGCGACACAGCTTTCTTTCCGGCGGGCTCGCATGCCGTCTGGCGCGTGGAGTCCTATGTGCGCAAGATCGCATTCTGCCGTCGTCTGCCACACCGCAGCTACATGCTCGCCAAGCAACTCTACAAGACGATCATGCGCGGACTCGGACTGCGCAAGACGGAGGCCCATTCCACGCCAGCGATGTTCGGAACAGCGCGCTGAGCAAGAATGTCCACGGGAACGATCGCGGGGAGGACGCCCGCGGAAGATGCCGCTTAGCCCAGGGATCACATGAACATTGACATGCCCGTCTCCCGGCCGCCCTCGGCGGCGCCCACCCGGACCTGGACCTTCTTCGAAGGCTCCTGGCGCGAAGGCAATCAGCCAATTTTGGGCGTGCGGTCACATGGCGCATGGCTTGGATCGGTCGTGTTCGACGGGGCGCGCGCCTTCGAAGGCGTAACGCCCGATCTCGACAGGCATCTCGCTCGCGTCAACCGCTCCGCGACCAGCATGCTGCTGGATCCCGTCGTGTCGGTGGAGCAATGGCAAGAACTCGTCGGGGATGGATTACGCCACTTTGACGACGGGGCCCACCTCTACATACGTCCGATGTATTGGGCGGAGGAAGGATTGGGCGGGGGCGTTCGATTCGATCCTTCGTCGACCAATTGGTGCCTCACGATTTATGTAGCGCCCATGCCTGCGCCACGCGGAGGCGCCATTACCCTCTCGCCTTTCCGGAGACCCACAAACGAAACGGCGCCTGTCGACGCCAAGGCCAGCTGCCTTTATGCCAATGGCGCGCGTGCGCTGCTGGAAGCCGCGCGTCGGGGATTCGACAATTGCCTGATGCTCGATACGCTGGGCAATGTCGCTGAATTCGCGAACTCCAACGCCTTCCTGGTGCGGGACGGAGTTGTCTTTACGCCGGCGCCCAATGGAACTTTCCTGGATGGCGTGACCCGCCAGCGGGTCATCGGACTTCTGCGCGGCGCGGGCGTCGAAGTGGTCGAGACGATTTTGACCTATCGTGACTTTCTCACCGCCGATGAAATATTCTCCACCGGCAATTTCCAGAAGGTCGCGCCGATGTCGCGCATCGACGGGCGCGAGCTGGAGCCCGGACCCATGTATAAAAAGGCGCGCGCGCTCTATTGGGACTTTGCTCACGAAACGCGCCAACAAGCCCCGGCGCTGCGCGCGGCGTCTTAAGGCGCGCGACACAGCTTTCCTGGGCTATTTTTGAGATAACGCCGCAGTTCTGATCGCGGTCAGATTTGCCGTTGGCGTGATGCGGTCTGGATCCATCTTCACGTGCAGGATCGATGGCTGGTTCGACGCCAGCGCCGCTTCGAATGCGGCGGGAAAATCATCCGTTCGCTCGACCGTCGCGCCAAAGCCGCCAAACGCCCGCGCATAGGCGGCGAAATCGGGATTGCGTAAATCCGTGGCGACCACGCGCGCTGGGAAATTGCGCTCCTGATGCATGCGTATGGTGCCATAGCTCGCGTTGTCGCAGACAATGACGATGATTGGCAGCTCATATTGAACCGCCGTGGCGAATTCCTGCCCATTCATGAGGAAATCGCCATCGCCATTGATCGAGACCACCAGCCGGTCTGGATGAAGCTGCTTCATCGCCACTGCGGCAGGGACTCCATAGCCCATGCTCGCGGATGTCGGCGCGATATGCGTGGCGAAGTTCCTGAAGCGGTAATAGCGATGAATCCAGGAGGCATAATTCCCCGCGCCGTTGCAGATGATAGCCTCAGCCGGAAGATTGTCGCTGAGCCACATCATGACCCGCGCGAGATCGACCTCGGCGGATGGCGTGGATTGGGAAGAAAAGTCGAGATAATTCTGATGCGCGCGCCGTGTCTCCTCTCGCCAGGGCAATGTGGCCGGCGCCTGGATGTCTCGCAGGGACTTCGCGAACGCTTTCGGCGTGGCGTGAATCGCCAGACTTGGCGAATAGACGCGGCCAAACTCCTCGGCCTGCGGATAGACGTGAACGAATGTCATGCGCGGCGAAGGAATATCCAGCAGGCGATAGGCCTGCGAAGGAATTTCTCCCATGCGCCCGCCGACGAGCACAAGCAGGTCGCTGTCCTGCGCAAAACTGACTAGCCTCGGGTTTGCGTTGAGTCCAAGATCGCCGGCGTAATGCCGATCGAAAGCATCGAAAAGCGGCAATCTCCGGTAGCTCGTAGCAACCGGCATGTCGAAGCGTTCGGCGAACTCATGCATCGCGCGGCGCGCATCATCGTCCCAACGCGAGCCGCCGAGAACAAGCAAAGGACGTCGCGCCTTTTCTATCAGCCGCTCCAGCTCCAGCATTTGATCAGCGCCTGGAGAAGTCTCGATGTCGCGGTGCGCGGGATGAGGGATTGCGGATATCCGCTCGTCTAGCATGTCCTTGGGCAATGACAAAACGACAGGGCCGGGGCGGCCGGCGCAGGCCATCGCGAAGGCGCGCGACACATATTCGTTGATTCGAAGCGCCTCGTTAATTTCGGCGACCCATTTCGCGTGGCCGCCGAACATCGCGGGATAGTCAACTTCCTGAAACGCGCCTCGCTCCCGGACGGAACGCTCCACCTGCCCGACGAACAATATCATCGGCGTCGAGTCCTGTTGGGAGATGTGCACGCCAGCGAAGGCGTTGGCCGCCCCGGGGCCGCGCGTGACAAAGCAGATTCCAGGTTTTCCCGTCGCCTTGCCATAAGCGTCGGCCATCATCGCCGCGCCAGCTTCATTGCGGCAGACCGTAATTGGAAGCCGTCGCTCGTAGCAGGCGTCCAGCACGGGAAGATAGCTTTCGCCCGGAACGCAAAAGATGCGGTCAACGCCGTGGACAATCAATTGATCGACAAGCGAGAGCGCCGCGGTCGTTTCGGCGAACGATTGCTTCTTCATTTTTCCGGCTTTTCCTACAGCGTGAACTTTAAGGGCCAAACAGAATGGATTCGGAGAAAGTCAGATCTCCGATGCGCGGGCGCTCTGGTCCCTTGAAATATTTTGGACCGCGATTGGCCCGATAAATTCCAAAAAGGCCGGGGACCGGCTCATTGGCGTCCACCAGCGCGAGAAATTGTCCACGCCATCCGAGCGCACGGCCGAGAGCCCCGGAAAGCCGCGAGAAATCTTCGACGCTGCGACAGTAGACCAGCTGAACGGTCGGGATCGCTTCGTGAAAAACCCGCCGAGGCAGGAACACGAAAGGATGTATCTCGTTCTTTTCGCGAACGACAAAGGAAATACACCCATAAGCCTGATGCTCGAGCAGAATGTCCCGCTCTTCTTTTTGAAGAGCGGGACCATAATCGGTTCGACGTTCAAACTGCTCCGCATGCTCCTGTGACCGCAATCCGCCGAGCACGGGGATGCAAAGCATCTGGCCGTCACAATAGCGGCGAAAGCCCTGCGCCTCTATGACCGGCCATGTATGGGTGGCCGGGGAGACGTTAATGTAAGTGACGTCCTTCAGGCGAACGGCGGCGGCTATCAACAGCGAAGCGTATGCCGCATAAAGCGGATCGACGTACCAGCTCGAAATATTGCACCGCGCCTTCGCTTCTCCGGCAATGTCTGAAAGCGAGAAGATCATCAGGACGACGCCGACAGGACGGTCCCCGCAGTCAAGCATGTAGCCAAAGCGCGGATATTGCGCAGGCGCGTCGCGTCGCGCGAGCCGCTCCAGCGCGTGCGCCCAATATTCCTTCGATCGTGAGGGGAAGCCCAAGACGAGCAACTCGGTCAAAGCCGGAATGTCCTTTTCGGAAATCAACCGACATCTGATCCGGGGAGCCGTTTTGGTTGTCATATTCATTCACCATCACACGCTGAACAACTTGCACTAAATGCATAAAAATTGAAAACTGTTGAAACTCTGACAACGACGGAGCGGTAACGGTGTCGATACGGTTAACGATTATATCGCAAATCGAAAGCGTGGCCGCGGAGCAAAAGAAGAAGATCGCGCCTTTGAAAGACGATCTTGTTCTCGCTGAATCCGGTCTCGATTCTCTTTGTTTCGCTATTCTTGTCGCAAGATTGGAAGATGAACTTGGGGCCGATCCTTTCACTGCGTCCGACGAGGTCTATTTCCCGACCACTCTCCGAGAATTCATAGAGCTTTATGAACGCTGCCCAGCCTGACGCGCAGATGCTGCGCGAGCTTATCGCCACGCGGCCGGGTCTGCGTCTTTCCGGCCCCGGAGCCGACCTTACGGCGATCGATGTCGGAACCACGACGGTTTTTCCCGCAGCCGCGTCGAACTTTGCTGGAAAGTCGATTTTGATTGGCTCGCAAACGCAGATCAACAGCGCGCGAGCTCTGATCGAACTGGACGGGATCGCCGCGCGTCTGGTGGTCTGCCCGCCGGATTTCACCCCCGAACGACTCGCCAGCGTGATCGAACAGGCGCAGGTGGACGTGGTTGTTTCAGATACGCCACAAAAGGTTTTTGGGGGGGCGCGACCTATTTACCTCTGCCAGGATGCGGTTCCCCTCGACAATGCGCGCAAACCTGGGCCGCTGCGTAGCCAATGGCTGCTACCGACTTCCGGAACCACCGGCCCGCCTAAGCTTGTCGCCCATACACTTTCGAGTTTGCTGGGCGCCATATCGCAACCCTTGGCGCAAGAGTCGTCGCCTGTGTGGGCGACATTCTACGACATACGACGTTACGGCGGCCTGCAAATTTTCCTGCGCGCCTGCGTCACCGGCGCGACATTGGTATTGTCTGACGCTGACGAAGCCCTGGATCATCACATCGACCGTTGCCGGCTCGCTGGCGTCACCCATATTTCTGGCACGCCCTCACATTGGCGCCGGCACTTGATGAATCCGAATTTCGGACTGATCAATCCGGATTATATCCGGCTTTCGGGCGAGATCGCCGATCGCCCGATTCTCTCGGCCCTGCGCGGGGCCTATCCAAGAGCGCGCATCGTTCACGCCTATGCCTCTACCGAGGCGGGCGTCGGGTTTGAGGTCGTCGACGAGCAGGAAGGTTTTCCGGCATCGTTCCTTGGCGCCCGAGACGGGATCGAGCTCCGGCTGCGCAACGGCTCGTTGCATATTCGCTCTGCGCGCACCGCCTCTGCCTATGTGGGTCGCGACGATCTCAAATTGCGGGACGACGATGGATTTGTGGATACGGATGATCTTGTCGAGCAAAGAGGCGAGCGCTGTTACTTCAAGGGCCGGCGCACCGGCGTCATTAATGTCGGCGGCCTAAAGGTTCATCCGGAGGAAGTAGAACAGGTCATCAATTCGCATGACCATGTCCGCATGTCGCGCGTCAGCGGAAAGCGCAATCCGATCGTGGGAGACATAATCGTCGCGGATGTTGTCTTGAGAGATTCGAACGAAACGTCTGGAGGAGAGTCGCTGAAACAGGAGATCATGGATCTCTGCCGCGCTCGGCTCGCGCGTCATATGGTTCCCGTGACGATCCGCTTCACTCCGGCGCTTGACGTGCTCGCAAGCGGCAAGCTGGCGCGCCATCATGCGTAACGTCATCGTCACAGGCGCGAGCCGCGGCCTTGGACTCGCAACCGCGCGCAAGCTTGCCGGGGACGGCTTTTGCGTCATCGCGATCGCGCGGCGCGAGAGCGACTCGTTGCGCGATGCCATGTCCGCCGTCACGCCCGGCAAACTGGTTTTCGAGCCCTTCGATCTTGCGGATGTGGATGGGTTGCCAGGTTTCACCGCTAGCTTGAAGAAAAAATATGGCGCGCCCTACGGCCTCGTCAATAATGCAGCCCTGGGCACTGAAGGCCTGTTGGCGACGATGCATAATTCGCAGATCGAATGTCTCATACGGGTCAATGTGACCGCGCCGATCATCCTCACCAAATATGTCGTGCGTCAGATGATGTCTTCCGGAAGCGGACGCATCGTGAATATTTCCTCGATAATTGCATCGACAGGCTATAATGGCCTGAGCGTCTACGGCGCAAGCAAAGCCGCGTTGATCGGCTTCACAAAATCCCTCGCCCGCGAGGTTGGAAGACTGGGGATCACTGTCAATGCGGTGGCGCCTGGATTCATCACGACCGAGATGACCGCGTCGTTGCAGGACGATGACCGCGCGAAGATCGCCGGCCGGGCGGCCTTGCGGCGTCTCGCCGAACCGGCGGACGTGGCCAGCGGCGTGAGCTTCCTGATGAGCGATAATGCTCGAAACGTCACCGGAACGGTTCTGACGATAGACGCAGGCGCCACGGCTTAAGAGTTTTGCGTGTCTTCGGCGGCGAAATAGCGGCTCCAGAGCGGAGCCTTCCCGATCCCGCCAGCGAAAACACGGTGCTCCCGCGCTTCCCGAGGCGTCAGCCGGGGGCGCAAGGGAGAGGGCCTCTTCGCCAGCAAATCCTCGGTGGATTGAGCGATGACCTTTCTCTCCACGCTCAAGGAAAGGGCGGCCTGCCGTCCTCCCATGAGCTCCGCATAGACTTCAGCGAGCAAATGAGCGTCGAGCAGGGCGCCATGCTTCTCGCGGCGCGACGAGTCGACCCCATAACGTTGACATAGTGCGTCAAGCGTATTGGACGCGCCCGGATGGCGTCGGCGAGCAAGACTTAAGGTATCGATGACGTTGCTCATGTCGATGCATGGAAAATCGAGCTTCGACAATTCCGCGTTCAGGAAGCGCACATCGAATTCGGCGTTGTGGATGATCAGCTTCGCGTCTTCGATGAACTCCCGAAAGTCTGAAACAATCTGCGCGAATTTCTTGTGCTGGGACAAAAACTCTTGCGACAGGCCGTGCACGCGAAAAGCTTCGTCCGGCATGTCGCGTTCTGGATTGATGTAAACGTGAAAGCTCCGCCCCGTCGGGATGAAGTTCGCGATCTCCACCGCGCCTATCTCCACGACGCGATGACCCTTTGAAGGGTCCAGGCCGGTTGTTTCTGTGTCGAGAACAATTTCCCGCATCAAAGCTTTCCCGCTTTTTTCATTCGCATCTCGGCCAATATCGCGCGCACTTCAGCCCGCGCGGCTTCAAGCCCTTTATCCGTGTGAACAATGAAATCCGCTCGCTGGCGTTTTTCGGCGTCCGGTATTTGCCGGGCGAGTATCGCCTCGAATTTTTCCGCCGTCATGTGCGGTCGCGCGAGAACCCGTTCCCGCTGTGTTTCCAAAGGCGCGGTGACGACGACAATAGCATCGACATCCTTGTCAGCGCCGGTCTCGAATAGGAGGGGAATGTCCAGGATGGCGATTTCCTCTTCTCGACTTGCCTGCTCTTCCAAAAAGCTGCGACGACCTTCCCAAACCAGAGGATGAACGATAGCCTCAAGACGCTTCATGGCCTCTGGATTGTTCAAAACGAAGGCGGCGAGACGGTTTCTATCGACGACTCCACCGGCTGTGGCACCCGGAAACGCTCGTTCAATCTCCATGGCGGCGGGGCCGTTGTAAATGTCATGCACGACGCGATCGGAATCATAAACGGGTATGCCTTCGGCGCGAAACATGTCCGCCGTGGTTGATTTGCCCATGCCTATGGAGCCGGTAAGACCCAGCAAGATCATGACAGGACCCACGGCTGTTTCAAGTCAGCCAAGCAGGACCTCCTCTCGTCGCAAGGCCTCAAGCACTGGCAGTAGCGGCAAGCCGAGAATGGTCCAGTGATCGCCCGAAATTTCACTGAATAGATGTACGCCCAGGCCCTCGATCTGATAGGCGCCGGCGCTCGTCAGCGGGGCCTCGCCGGCAAGCTTGAGATAGGTTTTGACAAAGCTCTGATCCACCGCCCGCATGAGGAGATCCGCGTGAGCGACGGTCTCGAAAAGAATGGCCCCACCGAACGCAAGGGCTACCGCCGAATGCAGCCTATGCCGTCGGCCCGCGAGAAAAGCCAATTGCCGCTCCGCCTGTGCGAAATCGCCGGGCTTTCCGAACAGCTGACCCTCGCAACTCGCCACCTGGTCGGCGCCGAGTACATAAGAGTCAGGCGCCGACAGCGATATTTCGAGCGCCTTCGCCCGGGCCAGCGCCGCCGCCACTTCATCCGCACCACCGCCGCAGGCACGAATATCCTGTTCGATCGCCCGTTCCTCCACTTCCGCTGGCTGGGCAAGAAATGGGATTCCCGTTTGCCGCAAGACCAAACGCCTCCCCTCGCTCCTGGACGCGAGAATCAGCGGCTGCGCTGCTCGCCAAAGCGAGCTGGCCATAGATGAGGGATTGGGGTTTCTCACATCTAAAAAACCATCCACAGGGGCTCCCTGAACTCGGGATAACGGGGATAAAAGGAGCCAAAAACCGACGACCTTGTATAGCCGGGCATAAGTCAGGCCAAGCTTCAACAGGCATTTTGGGCGCAGGAAATTCGATCCGCCATTCAAATTCAGGAAGGGCCACCTAGGAAGCCTGTGCGAAACTCTTCGAAGCCAACACATAAGATATTGTAAATTATATATAATTTTAAGCATTTGCACATATTAACAGGGCTATGGAGAGCTTTATCCCGCCCAGCCAAGCTGTGAATGAATGGTTAACAAAAATTAACCATTGCTGCCAGCACCCCTATAATAACTAATTAATATATTATTAAGGATCTCTTTATTTTTATTAAGAATCCGTTTAGCTCCTCACCTGCTGTCAAGACGACAGGATCAATCGCGCAGTTAGCGGTCGAGCGTCCCTTGGATCCCAACACATGATTGACGAAAAGCCGTTTCTTTCGGCCTTGCGCAGGGAGAAGCTCCCTGTTCCTCCCATATGGCTCATGCGTCAGGCGGGGCGATATCTTCCGGAATATCGGGAGATTCGGGCGAAGGCGACAAGCTTTCTGGATTTTTGCTATTCGCCGGCTTCGGCGGCGGAAGTCACTCTCCAGCCCATAAGGCGCTTTGGTTTCGACGCTGCCATACTCTTCAGCGATATTCTGGTCATTCCGGACGCCCTAGGGCAAAAAGTGTCATTCGAAAGCGGAGCCGGACCACGCCTCGATCCGATCGAGCAGCCGGAACAATTGGCGCAGCTTAAAGCGGCAATTGATCTGGAGCGTCTTGCTCCGGTTTTCGAAGCAATTGATCGCGTCAAAGGCGCTCTTCCGGCGCAGACGGCTTTTATTGGCTTTTGCGGCGCGCCCTGGACGGTCGCGAGCTACATGATCGCCGGACAGGGCACTCCTGATCAGGCGCCTGCGCGGCTCTTCGCCTATCGCCACCCCGAGGCCTTCGCAAAGTTGATTGCGCTTCTGACAGAAGCCTCGGTCGCCTATTTGACCCGCCAGATCGACGCGGGGGTTGAGGTGATTCAGATTTTCGACAGTTGGGCCGGTGTTCTGCCTACTCATGAATTTGAGAACTGGGTCTTTGCCCCTTTGCGGGAAATAGTTTCAAGGGTAAAGCGGCAGCGGCCCGGAACGCCGATCATCGCTTTCGTGCGAGGCGCGGGAACTCATTTGACCCAACTTGTCGAAGGCCTGGGCGCTGACGCCTATGGGCTTGAAACAGCTGCGGATCCTGTCTGGGCGGCGCGCGAAACAGCAGGCCGGGCCGCCTTGCAGGGAAACCTGGATCCGCTGGCCCTGGTGGCGGGTGGCGCGGCGCTTGACCGGGAGATCGACGCGATTTTGACCGCTTTCGCGGATCATCCGCATATTTTCAACCTCGGTCATGGGATTTTGCCTCAAACGCCGATTGCTCACGTCGAGAGGCTGGTTGAGAGAGTCCGCGGAGCGAAGGGATAGACGATGTATTTATGGATCAAGGCCTTGCATGTGATCGCCATTATATCCTGGATGGCCGGCTTGCTCTATTTGCCGCGCCTGTTCGTCTATCATGCTGGCGTTGGCGCGGGCGCTCAGTCAGAATTGTTCAAGACAATGGAGCGCAAGCTGCTGCGTTTCATCATGGTCCCGGCGATGCTGGTGTCCTGGGCGACAGGGCTGACGCTGGCGGCGCAGGCGGGTTATTTTCATTCGGGATGGTTTCATGGAAAGCTGCTGGGGGTGCTGCTGCTGACCGGCGTGCATTTTTACGACGGCTTCCTGGTCAATGCTTTCGCCGAGGACCGTAATATCCACGCTTCGAAGTTTTACCGGTTCTACAATGAAGTTCCGACCTTGCTGATGATCGGCATTGTGATTTTCGTGATCGTGAAGCCGTTTTGAAGAAGCAGCCCCTGTTTTCCGTAAACGACCATTCCTGGAGCGCATCTTGCCTTCCGGACGAAAAACGTCTAAGTGCATGTGGTCCCCACTTTAAGGCAGATCGTCGTTCCAGCGACCGCCAGACTTTGAACTGGCGCCTCGGGAGCTCCCCGCTCCCGCCTCTCCTGCCAATTCCCCGGAACCTATCCGAACGCCTATCGACTTGAGGCTTGCCCCCTATGCGGGAAATCAAACTTTCCGATCTGAAATCCAAGACCGCCGCTGAACTTCTGGCTTTTGCGGAGGAACATGAGGTGGAGAACGCCTCGCTGCTGCGCAAGCAGGAGCTGCTGTTCGCAATTCTCAAGCAATTCGCCAGCCGCGAGGTGGAAATCGTCGGCGAGGGCGTCGTCGAGGTTCTGTCCGATGGCTTCGCCTTTCTGCGTTCGCCGGACTCCAATTATCTCGCCGGACCCGACGACATCTATGTTTCGCCCTCGCAGATCCGAAAATTCGGGCTTCGCACGGGCGACACGGTTGAGGGCATCATCCGCAGCCCCAAGGAGGGCGAACGCTATTTCGCCCTGCTGAAGGTCAACACGATCAATTTCGAGGATCCTGAAAGGATCCGGCACAAGGTTCCTTTCGACAATCTGACGCCCCTTTATCCCAATGAGCGGCTGAAGCTTGAGATCGAAGACCCAACGCGCAAGGAACTGTCCTCGCGCGTCATCGATCTCGTCGCTCCCATCGGCAAGGGCCAGCGCGCCCTGGTCGTGGCGCCGCCACGCACCGGAAAGACCGTGCTGCTGCAGAACATCGCGCAGTCGATCACGACCAATCACCCGGAATGCTATCTGATCGTGCTGCTGATCGACGAGCGCCCCGAGGAAGTCACGGACATGCAGCGCTCCGTGCGGGGCGAAGTGGTTTCCTCGACCTTCGACGAACCGGCGGTGCGCCATGTTCAGGTCGCGGAAATGGTGATCGAAAAGGCCAAGCGCCTGGTCGAACATCGACGCGACGTGGTTATCCTGCTCGATTCGATCACGCGTCTCGGCCGCGCCTATAACACCGTTGTGCCGTCCTCGGGCAAGGTGCTTACAGGCGGCGTTGACGCCAACGCGCTGCAGCGGCCCAAGCGCTTCTTCGGAGCCGCGCGCAACATTGAGGAAGGCGGCTCGCTGACCATCATCGCGACGGCGCTGATCGACACCGGCTCCCGCATGGATGAAGTGATTTTCGAAGAGTTCAAGGGCACCGGCAACTCGGAAATAATCCTCGACCGCAAGGTTGCCGATAAGCGTGTGTTCCCGGCGATCGACATCACGCGCTCCGGAACGCGCAAGGAAGAACTGCTCGTTCCGGCCGACATCCTCAAGAAGATGTATGTGCTGCGGCGCATTCTCAATCCGATGGGCACGGTCGACGCGATCGAGTTCCTGCTTGGCAAGCTGCGCGAAACGCCGAAGGGCAACGCGTCCTTCTTCGATTCGATGAACACCTGATAGCGGGCTCGCGACGGGACAGACCCTTCGCGAGCCCCACCCCACACGCCCCATTTCCGTATGATTATTGCTTTAGGTCTTTTTTGGAGATGCAGCATCCCGGCTGCTGTCGCTCCCCGATAGGGAATCTCCCTTGTTCGAGAATTTCGCCAATGTCTGGACAATCGTCGGCCTCGCCAAGGAATTGAAGCGCGACAAGCCGCTCTCGATGACTATAGCCAGCGAGCGCGTGGTTTTCTTTCGAGACGCCAGCGGCGCGCCCGCCGCCCTTATCGACCGTTGTCCCCATCGCGGCGTGGCTTTGTCGCTGGGCTGCGTCAGCGATGGCGAAATAGAATGTCCTTTTCACGGGTGGCGCTTCTCGGGCGATGGCTCAAATCTGCGCACGCCCTGGAACCCGGACTTGAAGCGCGAAAATCTGTCCGCGATTGCTCTTCCCGCCCGAGAGGCGGCGGGCTTGCTCTGGCTTTACACGGCGCCCGCACCCGCTCCCGACGAACCATACCCCTCGTCTTCGCTGCTGGCGCCGGGCGTTTCCGTTACGGCGCGCTCATTTCTGTGGCGGGCGCACTGGACGCGCGTGATGGAGAATATGCTTGATACGCCGCATGTTCCCTTCGTGCATCGGCGCACCATCGGACGAGAGCTGCGCGAATTCGTCGGCGGACGGATGGATGTAATCTGGGAGGAGCGCGATTATGGCGCCCATGTCGCCGCGAAAGTGGACGGAGAGGGGCGGCCCGGCGCACTGGATTATCGCTTCCCCAACACAATGGAGCTGATTCTCGATCCGCCTGGCCGTCTGTTCCGGCTCATGGCCGTGTGCATACCGGTTTCCGATACGGAAACGCGGCTGATCCTCCTGACGCTGCGGAGCTTTTTGCGGTCGCCCCTGCTTGACCCACTGTTTTGGTGGATGAACCGGCGGATCGCGGAAGAGGATCGCGCGATCGTGGAATCTTCCCTGCCGATCCAGGTCCCTCCGCCCGGTGACGAGGCTTCGGTCCGCACGGACGCAGCGACATTGGCGTTTCGGCGACTCTACCGGCAGCGCCTTTTGGGAAGTCACGCGGAACGCTGAAGGCCGCAAGATTTTCTTGCATTTTGAGCGGCGAGTTCGTCTAACCCCGGCGAGGGAAAACCATGCCGGCAGACACGATATTCGCTTTGGCGACTGGCGCGGGGCGTTCGGCGGTGGCGGTGATCCGGCTGTCGGGGCCGCAGGCGCGCGCGACATTCACGGGTTTCACCAGCCTGACGCCTGAACCCAGACATGCCCATTACGCGCGTTTTCGCAATCCGGACACCGACGAGACGCTGGACTTCGGATTGGCGCTATTTTTTCCGAGACCGCATTCGGCGACGGGCGAAGATTGCGCGGAGTTTCATCTCCACGGTGGACGCGCCGTCATTGACGCGGTCCTGATATCACTGGGCAGGCTCAGCGGCCTGCGGGCAGCGGAACCAGGGGAATTCGCGCGTCGTGGTTTCATCAACGGAAAGATGGATTTGTCGCAGGCAGAAGCTCTGGCGGATTTGATCGATTTCCCAAACCGCCTTTCAGCGGCGCCAGGCGCTACGGGTCGCTGGCGGCGCGCTGCGCAGGCAGGTGGAAGATTGGCGGCGCGCCCTGATTGACGCGCTGGCGCTTCTCTCGGCGGAACTGGATTTTTCCGACGAAGGCGACGTCGATAGTTTTTCCTACGGCGCGTTGCGGGGGATTCTGGGTCCGCTGATCTCGGGAATGGAAGATGTTCTGTCCCGCGCTCCGGCTTCCGAACGTCTTCGGGAAGGCTTCCTCGTCCTGATCATGGGGCCGCCCAACGCGGGCAAGTCGACCCTGCTCAACAGGCTGGCGCAGCGGGATGTGGCCATTGTTTCGGAGATTCCCGGCACCACGCGCGACATGATTGAGGTTCATCTCGATATTGGCGGCATCCCCGTCACTTTGGTGGACACGGCGGGGTTGCGGGACACGGAAGACGCGATTGAGCAGATCGGCGTCGCTCGCACTCGCGCGCGGGCCGGAGACGCCGATCTGCTGCTTTGGCTTTCGGAGGGCGGCGCGGAGCCTGTTCCCCTGTCCGGGGCGGGCGACGGCGGAATTTTGCGCGTGGCGACCAAGGCGGATCTGATAGCCCCGGCGAGTGGCGCGATCCCAATATCCGCGCAAACCGGCGTGGGCGTCGAGATGCTTTGCGACGAAATTGCCAGAGAGGCGCGCAAGGCGCTTGGCGACGGTGAATTTGCATTGGTGATACGGCAGCGCCATCGGCAGGCTATCCAGGCGGCGCGCGATTTTCTGGAGGCGGCCCTAGCCGAGGGCAAACCGCTTGAAATCGTGGCCGAAGACCTTCGACTCGCGGGTCGTAGCCTGGCCGGGATTGTAGGGGCGATTGATGTGGAACAAGTTCTCGACGCGGTTTTTTCTCGTTTCTGTATTGGAAAATGATATGTTTCACGTGAAACAACGGGGGATCGGGTGAAGCGGCAGGGTTACGATGTCATCGTCATTGGCGGTGGCCATGCCGGGTGTGAGGCCGCAGCGGCTTCCGCGCGCATGGGCGCTCGCACCGCGCTGATCACCCAGTCGCGTGAAACAATCGGGGTGATGTCCTGCAACCCCGCCATTGGGGGGCTCGGCAAGGGCCAGTTGGTGCGCGAGATCGACGCGCTTGACGGGCTGATGGGCCGCGTCGCCGACGCCGCCGGGATACAGTTCAAAGTTCTGAACCGATCAAAGGGCCCCGCCGTGCGCGGCCCGCGCGCGCAGGCCGACCGCAAGCTCTATCGTCAGGCGATGCAGGCCGCGATTGCGGCTACGGGCAATCTCGAGGTGCTTGAAGGATCGGTCGAGGGTCTTCTGATCGATGAGGGGCAGGTCGTCGGCGTTCAGCTCGACTCGGAAGAGGTTTACGCCAAGGCGGTCGTGCTGGCGACGGGCACCTTCCTTAACGGGATGATTCATATCGGCGCAATTCGCATCCCGGCCGGGCGCATGGGCGATCCGCCGGCCAATGGGCTTGGCGCGAATTTAAGGGACGCGGGCTTCGCCGTGGCGCGCCTCAAGACCGGCACTCCCCCGCGACTGGATGGCGCGTCGATCCATTGGGAGCGGCTGGAGGAGCAATGGGGGGACACGGAGCCCGAGCCGTTTTCCGCGCTGACGACCGGCATCGTCAATCGCCAAATCGCCTGTCACGTCACCCGGACGACATTGCGGGCTCACAGGATCATTCAGGACGATCTCGCTAGCTCGCCGATGCGGACTGGCGCAATTTCCGGACCCGGCCCGCGCTATTGCCCGTCGATCGAAGACAAGGTCACACGCTTCGGCGATCGCGATGGCCATCAGATTTTTCTGGAGCCGGAAGGGCTGGATGACGCCACGATCTATCCCAACGGAATATCGACCTCCCTGCCCGAGACCACGCAACTGGCCTTCATCAACGCGATACCCGGGCTGGAGGATGCGCGCATATTGCGGCCCGGCTATGCGATCGAATATGATTATGTGGATCCCCGCGAGCTGGATGCGACCCTGCAAACCAGGCGCATTGCAGGCTTGTTTTTCGCTGGCCAGATCAATGGCACGACCGGTTATGAAGAGGCCGGAGCCCAAGGTCTCGTCGCCGGTTTGAACGCAGCCGCTCTTGCCGCGGGAATAGCTCCGATCCTGTTTGATCGGGCCGAGGCCTATCTTGGGGTGATGATCGACGATCTCGTGACGCAAGGCGTCAGCGAACCCTATCGCATGTTCACCTCGCGCGCCGAATATCGCCTGTCTTTGCGCGCGGATAACGCCGACGAGCGATTGACCCCGCGAGGACTTGAACTTGGCTGTGTCGGCGCCGAGCGCCGCCGGCATTTTCGGAGTCGCTCGGCTCGCCTGGAGCGGGCCAGAGGCTTGCTTGCCGGGCTTTCATTGACTTCAGCCGCCGCCGCGCGGCATGGGTTGCCAGTCAATCAGGACGGTCAGCGTCGGAGCGCCTATGCGCTTCTCTCCTTCCCGTCCATCACTTTCGATCGTCTTCGCGCGATCTGGCCCGAATTGTCAGAAGTGGACGCGGCGACGGCGGCCCAGGTCGAAATCGACGCCAGCTACGCCGTTTACCTGGAGCGGCAGGCCTCGGATATCGAGGCCTATCGGCGCGACGAGCGGCTGTCCCTTCCTACAGCGCTCGATTATTCCGCCATTGGCGGCCTTTCCGCCGAATTGAGCGCGAAACTCAGCTTCCTGCGTCCGCGCACCATTGGACAGGCGCAACGGATCGAGGGCATTACGCCGGCGGCTTTGACTCTGCTGGCGGCGCGGGCGCGACGCGGGTGAGCAAGGACATTTTTTCGGGCGACCGCCGAAAGGCGTTGGAGCTTTGTCCGGCGCTGGAAAGCGTGGCGAAGGAACTCTCCATCTATGAAGGCCTGCTGCGCCTTTGGCAGCCGCGGATCAATCTTGTCTCGGGTCCGACGCTGGAAGAAATGTGGACGCGGCATTTCGCCAATTCAGCTCAGATCCTGATGGAGTTTCCCGAAGTCTCGCACTGGGCCGACCTGGGTTCAGGCGCTGGGTTTCCGGGGATGGTGCTCGCGATGCTGCTCAAGGGACGGGCGGGCGCTGCGGTTCATCTGATCGAAAGCGATCAGAGGAAGGCGGCGTTCTTGCGCGCTGTTTCACGTGAAACAGGGGCGCCAGCCATAATTCACGTTGGCCGGATTGAAAACGAGCTCCCAAAGCTGTTGGGCAAAGTCGAGGGCATAAGCGCACGGGCCTTGGCGCCCTTGCCGAAATTGGTCGACTGGTCGCATGAACATCTGTTGAAAAACGCGATTGGCGTCTTTTTGAAGGGCGAAGACTGGCGCGGCGAATTGACCGGTCTCGGGCCGAAGAGTAACTTCCAGGTCCGAACCATTCCCAGCCGCACCAATCCCGCCGCGCGCCTGATCGCCGTGGCCAGGGAGTTCCGCGCCACCGGCCTGACGACGTAAGGCCAAGTCTCCGGAGAGCAATTCCTTGACCGAGACCCCGATTTCACCGCGCGTTCTGGTGCTCGCCAATCAAAAAGGCGGGGTCGGCAAGACCACGACCGCCATCAATCTCGGCACGGCGCTGGCGGCTGTCGGCGAGCATGTGCTGGTCATCGACCTCGATCCACAAGGCAACGCCTCTACGGGGCTTGGCGTCGACCGGAAGAGCCGGTCGATTTCCACCTACGATGTGCTGCTTGGAGAATGCAGCCTCGATGACACCATTGTCGCTACAGCGGTTCCGCGATTGTCGGTGGCGCCTTCGACGCTCGATCTCCTGGGAGTCGAGCTCGAAATCGCCGGCGACAAGGATCGGGCCTTTCGATTGAAGCGCGCCCTGGCCGAACTCGCGGCCGCGGAGACGCACGTGAATGCGCGCCACTACACCTATATTCTGATCGACTGCCCGCCCTCGCTCAATTTGCTGACAATCAACGCGTTGGCCAGCGCCGACGCCGTGGTGGTGCCGCTGCAATGCGAGTTCTTTGCCCTCGAAGGGCTTTCACAGCTTCTGTCGACGGTGGAGCAGATACGCCGGTCGCTAAATCCAAAGCTTTCGATACACGGTATTGTGCTGACCATGTTCGACGCGCGGAACAATCTTGCGACCCAGGTCGTGGCGGATGTCCGACGCTTCATGGGCGACAAGGTCTATGAGACGATGATCCCGCGCAATGTGCGCATCTCCGAAGCGCCTTCTCACGGCAAGCCTGTGTTGCTCTACGATCTCAAATGCAGCGGTAGTCAGGCCTATCTGAGATTGGCCTCGGAAGTGATCCAGCGCGAACGGCGTTTGCGCGCGGCGTGAATAGGCTGAAGGAATAAGAAAATGGCGGAAGAAACGCGGCCTCGTCTTGGCAGGGGCCTGGCGGCTTTGATCGGCGACGCCGGAGACGAGGCGCCGGCGATCGAGCGCACCCGAGGGCAAAGGCGAATTCCAATCGAGTTTTTGCGCCCGAACCCCCGCAATCCACGCACGGTCTTCCGGGAGGACGATCTTGCGGATCTCGCCGCTTCGATTCGGGAAAAGGGCATCATTCAGCCCGTGGTCGTGCGCACCATAGCTGGGGTTGCCGACGCCTATGAGATCATCGCGGGCGAAAGACGCTGGCGCGCCGCGCAATTGGCGAATCTGGCGGATATTCCAGTGGTCATCCATGAGGCCGACGATCGCGAGGCCCTGGAGCTGGCGATCATCGAAAACGTGCAGCGGGCCGATCTGAATGCGATCGAAGAGGCGAATGGTTATGAGCGTCTCGGGGCTGATTTTGGTTATTCGCAATCGGAACTGGCGAAGATCATCGGCAAGAGCCGCTCGCATGTCGCCAATACGCTTCGCCTTTTGAACTTGCCCGAGACAAGCCGCCGGCTTGTCTCGGATGGCGCCATTTCAGCGGGGCATGCTCGTGCGCTTCTGGCGGTGAAGGATCCGGATCTCGTTGCGCGACGGATTGTCGAAGAAGGACTGACCGTCAGGGATATTGAGCGTATCGCGCAACGCCAGGCCTCCGACGCCGGAGCGAAGCCGCGCAAGCCCCGCGAGGAAAAGGACGCCGATACGCGGGCGATGGAGAAATTGCTCAGCGACGGTCTGGGGCTTGACGTCGTGATCCGACATGAGGGAGAGCGGGGCGAATTGCGCATCCGTTATCAGACGCTGGAGCAACTCGACGGGCTTTGCAGGCGATTGACCGCCTGAAGCGCGACGCCCTCAGGCGCGAAATCAGTAAATCCATTCGCCAATGTCATTGCTTGGCTACAGTCCCCTTGCGTAGCGCAATCGGGGGCTGGGGGCGAGATATGTCGCGTGAGGGTTCCTGCTGGTTCCCGGCCTGTCGGTGAAGTCTCGATAACAAGCGATCAACCCGAACAAGAAAACAGCCCACAAAAACAAAAAAGCCGGCCCCTTGGGGCCGGCTTTGCTAATTTATTTGGCTCGATCAGTATTTGGCCATGATCGGCGCCACCACACCGCCGCCGAAGCGGTAGGTCAGGCCGGCGCTGACAACCAGCGGGTTGATCGGCAGAGCCACCTTGACCGGGATGAAGAGCGCCCCGAGGCCCGGCGCGGTCGGCGTAAAAGCAGTTACGCTGGAGTGAACGGTCGGCTGGGTCGAGATATATTTCACGTCGACGTTCACGCCCCAATGTTCGTTGAACATATAGTCGGCGCCAATCTGGCCAACCACGCCCCAGGTCGGGGTGACGGTGGCGTATTGGAAGGTGGCGGCGATCGGAAGGCCAGCGAGAGCCGAGCCGGGAGCCGAGGGAATGCCCCAGACGTCATTGTTGACGCGCGTGCCCCAGAAGGTCGTGAAGTTCACGCCGACGCCGAGGTAAGGCTGGAACGCGCCGAAGTTGGTGAAGTGATATTGCGCCAACAGCGACGGCGGGAACACCCAGGTGCGAGCAAAGTCGCTGGAGATCGTGCCGGTGCCCTGGATGTGATGGGGCGAAACGCAGCAGATGGCTTCAATCGCCCAGTTCCTGTTGAGGTAATAGGCCACGTCCAGCATCGGGATGATTGACGAGGAAGTGTTCGTGCTCGCATTCGAAATGACGCCATTGGCGCCGGTCAGGCCGGTGAGCACGCCTAGGCTACCCAGACCGGGATAACCCGCACCCTGGTCATAGGTGGTTCCCTTGCCGGCCAGCGGCACAACGCCGCCAACCTTCAGACGGACCTGGAAGGGTTGGTAGCTATCCACGAAAGCCGGGGCCAGCGGTCCCTTCGTCGACGGCAGGCCGGAGCCCACGATCGGAGCGACGCTGGACGAGGGGGCGAAGGGGTCGAAGTGCCAGTTCACGCCCGCGCGAACCGTGTGGAAGCCGGTAGGGGAGTTCTGGCTCGCGCCGAACACGGGTCCAAAAGGCGCGGCGCCATTGAGCGGCACGGAATTGGCGTTGGTCGAGCCAAGGTTCACGTAAAGATATTCGACCTTGAGCGACCAGGCCGGGAACTGCGAAGGCGACCATTCGACGCCGCCGCCGGCCGCCCAGCCGACCTTGGTGTCGTCGTAGTAGCCGTTGCCGACGCGAGCCAGGCCAGAGGCGAAGTTGTCGGCGAAGCCCACATTGTGAACGACCTGGCCGTAAGCGAGACCGCCTGTGCCGTAAAGCATCAGGTTCGGCATGGAAGGCAGGGTAAGTCCGATACGGCCGCGCAAGGTGCCGTACCAGTCAACGCTCTTGGTCGAATTGACCGATTGCACATGCGACCCGGTGGCGTCGACGACGCCAACGGCGGTGTTAATCTGGGAGTGCACGTCAGCGGCCTGGAGATCGGTCTCGACGCCGAGCACCAGCCAGGGCGAAATCTGATAATTATAGCCGACCTGAGCGCCGCCCACGACGCCATTCAGATTCTGGGGAATCGTCCAGGCCGAGCCAGCCGGGAAGTTGCCGGGGATAACCGCGACACCGACGATCGGAAGCGTGGGGCTGACATAACCAAGCCCGCCCGTCTCCGAGGAGCCGTCTCCGAACCCGTAGCCGATGTTGATACCGCCGTAGAGGCCGGTCCAGGTGAACGCCGGCGGCGGGATGTAAACAGGGGGACCCTTCCGTGACGGAAGGTCCGCAGCCTGAGCGGATATTCCCGCAGCGCTCACGGTGAGCACTGCGAGAGCGCCACGAATATAACTTTTCATCGGATCCCCCTGTGAGATTTATTTACGACGCATGACCGAGTCACGCGCCAAGTCAGTGACAGGTTGCATTGATTTGCCCTAAAACGACTTGATCTTGGTCAAGTATTTTGGACCCGCCTGCTGTTTCTCTGGCGCTGTGTCACTTTCGCAACAGCTTGAGAAATGGTTGCCATGCGGGAACGCGCGCTTTAATCGGAAAGTCCGCGTTTTTTCGCCCAACTCCTTCGCGAACAAGGATCCCCGGCGAAATGAGCTAAAGCATTAAAACTGCACGATATCCTGTGATTCCATCCGAGGTGCGACGTTTTGACCGCTCACGACCCGCAGATCACCGAAGCTCTCGTCGCGTCCCACGGCCTCAAGCCGGACGAATATCAGCGCATTCTGGCTCTCATCGGCCGCGCGCCGAGTTTCACGGAACTCGGCATTTTTTCAGCGATGTGGAACGAGCATTGTTCTTATAAATCATCGCGATTGCATCTACGCAAACTTCCGACCAAGGCGCCCTGGGTCATCAGGGGGCCGGGCGAAAACGCCGGCGTGATTGACATCGGCGATGGCGACGCCTGCGTTTTCAAGATGGAAAGCCATAACCATCCCTCGTTCATCGAGCCCTATCAGGGCGCGACCACGGGAGTCGGCGGCATCTTGCGCGATGTGTTCACGATGGGGGCGCGCCCCATCGCCTGCTTGAATCTGCTGCGATTCGGAGCGCCCTCGCATCCCAAGACGAGGCATCTCGTCGCCGGCGTCGTCGCGGGTGTCGGCGGATATGGCAACTCCTTCGGCGTTCCGACGGTGGGCGGCTCGACGGCTTTCGATTCGAGCTACGACGGCAATATTCTCGTCAACGCCATGGCGGTCGGCCTGGCGCGGACTGAATTCGATTTTCTACTCGGCTGCAGCCGGCGTCGGTAATCCCATCGTTTATCTAGGATCAAAAACCGGCCGTGACGGCATTCACGGGGCCACCATGGCTTCAGCCTCTTTTGAAGCCGACGCTGAGGAAAAGCGACCGACCGTGCAAGTCGGCGACCCGTTTTCCGAGAAGCTGCTGCTTGAAGCCTGTCTCGAACTCATGGCCTCAGGCGCGGTAATCGCCATTCAGGACATGGGCGCCGCGGGTCTGACTTCCTCGGCGGTCGAAATGGGCGCCAAGGGCAATCTCGGCGTCGAGCTTGACCTCGACGCCCTTCCCTGCCGCGAGGAGGGAATGACAGCCTATGAAATGATGCTGTCGGAAAGCCAGGAACGCATGCTGATGGTGCTGCGCCCCGAGCAGGAGCAGGAAGCCGAGGCCATCTTCCGCAAATGGGGCCTCGACTTCGCGATTGTGGGCAAGACCACGGATACATTGCGCTTCGTCGTCAAGCACAAGGGCGAGGTCAAGGCCGATTTGCCGATCAAGGAGCTGGGCGACCAGGCGCCCCTTTACGACCGTCCCCATGTTCCCACGCCAAAACTGCCTGTCTTGAGTCCCGCGTCGATCAAGCCGCCCTTTTCGAATCGGGAGGCGCTCCTCGCCCTGCTCGCGACCCCTGATCTGTGCTCCAAACAATGGGTCTGGCAGCAATATGACCATCTCATTCTAGGCAACACGATTCGCGCTCCGGGCGGCGACGCGGCGGTGATTCGGATCGGCGAGGGACCCAAAGGCCTCGCGCTTGCGACCGACGTCACCGCGCGCTATTGCGCCGCCGACCCCTATGAGGGCGGAAAGCAGGCGGTGGCGGAGTGCTGGCGCAACATCACCGCGCGCGGCGCGACGCCTTTGGCGCTGACCGACAATCTGAATTTTGGAAATCCCGAGAAGCCGGAAATCATGGGCCAGTTCGTCGGCTGCCTCAAAGGAATCGGGGAAGCGGCGCGGGCGCTGGATTTCCCGATCGTCTCGGGGAATGTCTCGCTCTACAACGAGACGCAGGGCCAGGGTATTCTACCTACCCCGGCCATCGGCGGCGTCGGCGTCATAAAGGACGTGAGCCACGCGGCGAGCTCCGCCTTCGGCGGCGCGGGCGAAGAGATTCTCCTGATAGGCGAAAGCGTGGGCTGGCTCGGCCAGTCAGCCTATCTTCGGGATCTGCTGGGTCTGGCGGACGGCGCCCCGCCGCCCGTCGACTTCAATGCCGAGAGGCGCAACGGCGACTTCGTCCGGACGCTGATTCTGTCAGGCCGCGTCAGCGCCGTTCACGATCTTTCCGACGGCGGCCTCGGTGTGGCCCTGGCGGAAATGTCGCTCGCCGGAAATGTCGGGGCAATCATCGACACGCTTCCACCCGGGCTGCCGCATGCGATTCTGTTCGGCGAGGATCAGGGGCGCTACATTGTCGTCGCCCCTCAGGGCCATTTGCACGCAATCGTGCAGGAAGGGAACGCCGCCGGCGTCCCGATCATGAGGATAGGCATGACCGGAGGGGACGCATTGAACTTCCCCGGCGAGGCGCCAATATTGCTCTCAGACCTGCGCAAGGCGCATGAGAGCCCGTTGCCTGATTATATGGCCGGAAACGACCGTGCATTTTATGACAAAGGATGAATTGGCCCATGCCGATGCCCGCAGCCGAAATCGAACGCCTAATCAAGATAGCATTGCCGGACGCCGTGATCGAACTGACGGCGCTTGCGGATGACGATGATCATTGGGCGGCGACTGTCACCTCTTCCGCTTTCGCGGGCTTGAACCGCGTGCGCCAGCACCAGCTGGTCAACGCGGCGTTTGGCCCAAGGCTCGGAACCGAACTTCATGCGCTGGCGCTGACGACAAAATCGCCTTGAGATCAGGACGGAAGACGTGGGATAGTCGCCACGTCGCAAACAGCGGAACCTTGAATTCCGCGTGAAAGGACATCAGATGACCGACATCAACTCCCGCATAAAGAGCGAAATCGAGAGCAGCGACGTCGTGCTGTTCATGAAGGGCACGCCGCAGGCCCCGCAGTGCGGCTTCTCCATGCAGGTCGTTCAGATCCTCAACCACGTCGGCGCACCCTATAAGGCGATCAATGTCCTGGCGGACGGCGAGATCCGCGAGGGTATAAAATCCTATTCCAACTGGCCGACAATTCCGCAGCTCTACATAAAGAGCGAGTTCGTCGGAGGCTGCGACATCACCCGCGAAATGTTCCAGTCGGGTGAATTGGCGGCGCTGCTCGACAAGGAAGGCGTTCCGCGCGCGCAGCCCGCAAAGGCCTGAGGCGCTCATCTACCCCACCGCGCCGAAGATCACGGCAGCGAGAGAACATCTCGGGCGCGCGCTACGCGCCCGTGCTTTTCCGCTGCTCCAAAGCGAACGCGCGCCGCGCTTGTTTCACGCTTTACGCCGCCGTCTTGGATTGGTCATTGTTTGCTCCGCCTGCGACGCGATGACATGCGCCGCTTCCAAATGCCGCGGATAGTTCGGAGTCCTGCTGCGCAGATCGGTCAACTCCTCGGATGGAACCGCCTTGCTGAACAGGAAGCCCTGCGCCTCCGTGCAGCCTCCGCTGGCCAGTTCGGCCAGTTGCTCGGGACGTTCGACGCCCTCCGCGGTGGTGATCATGCCGAGTCGCTTTGCAAGCCCGGTCACCGAGGCGACGATGGCCCGGCAGTCGTCGCTGGTGTCGATCGACTCGATGAAACAGCGATCGATCTTGATCTTGTCGAAGGGGAAGCTGCGCAGATAGTTTAGCGACGAATAGCCTGTGCCGAAGTCGTCCAGCGAGATGCGAACGCCCAGATTCCGCAATCGATGCAGTGTCGCGATGTTCACATCGGTGTCGTGCATCAGCACATTTTCAGTTATCTCCAGCTCCAGCCGACGCGGGGAGACCCCCGACGCGCCAAGCGCGTTGATGATCGTGGAAATCAGCGAGGCGCTGCGCATTTGCAAGGGCGAGAGATTCACCGCCACGTGCAGATGCTCCGGCCAGCTCGCAACTTCCGCTATCGCCCGACGAATCACCCATTCGCCAAGCTGGATGATCAATCCGGTTTCCTCGGCTATGGGGATGAACTCGGTTGGACTCACGACGCCGCGTTCGGGATGGCTCCAGCGCATGAGCGCCTCGTATCCCGACACCGTGCCAGTCTCTATGTTGATGAGCGGCTGATAATGAAGATTGAGCTCGTTCTTGCTGAGCGCTCCACGCAACTCCATCTCCAGTTCGCGGCGCTCACGCGCCGCAGCGTCCATGCCCGATTCAAAGAAGCTGAATCTACTGCGGCCATTGGCCTTGGCGTCATAAAGCGCAAGGTCGGCGTTCTTTAGCAGATCGGAGACCGTGTTGCCGTTGTCGGGGGCGAGCGCGATGCCGATGCTGGTCGCTGTCAGAATATGCTGTCCGTCGATGTCGATTGGCTCCGCGACGGCGGCGATAATCCGTTCGGCGAGCGCGGACGCTTCCTCCTTGCCATCCACGTCGGACAGCAGCACCGCGAATTCGTCGCCGCCGAGGCGCGCCGGAAGATCCTGCGCGCGGACGCAGTTTTCGAGGCGTCGCGCAACGGTTTGCAGCAGCTTGTCGCCCACCGGATGCCCGAGTGTGTCGTTTACAGCTTTGAACTGATCGAGATCCAGGCAAAGTACGGCGTTGACCTGGCCGGCTTTGCGCCGGTTCAGCGCACGCTGCAGCGTCTCGTTGAACAGGAAGCGATTTGGAAGATCGGTGAGGCCGTCATAATGGGCCATATACGCGACCTTCGCCTCGGCGCGTCGCGCGGCGGTGACATTGGTGGCCACGCCTCTCAGCCCGATCACTGTCGAGCGATCGGAGTTCAGACGCGGATGCGCACAGAGAGTCCACCAATGCTGTTCGCCGCCAATCGTCAGTGGGAGCGTGAGATCGCTGAAGCTGCGCAAACTTGCGATATAGTCCTTCAGAATTTCCACTTCCGGGCAATCGTCGAACAGATCAAGCAAATTGCCTCCCGCCAGCGTCTCCGCCGGACGTTGCGCCGCCTCCGCGAATCGCTGGGAAACATTGTCGAGGCGGCCCCCGGCGTCGACAACCCATAGCCAGTCGGAACTGTGCTCCTGATAATCATGCAGAAGCAATTTGACCGTGTCCGCCTGCTCGACGAGCTGATATTCATGCAGCGTGCGTGAAACGAGATTGGAAAAGGCCGCGTCGATCGAGCGCCCGAGCACCACGCAATAGGCAAGCAGCAAGGCGGCCGCGGTGAATCCGTTTGTCGCGTCCATCGTCGCGAGACCGCAGCTGGCGCCAAGCGCAATTGGCGCAATGAAGGCGATCGCGGCTTTCGGAACCGCGTTCAGCATTGATGCGCCAGCGTTCATCATCCCCGCCGCAACCATAGTCGGAACAAAAATGGATGATGGCGTGAACACGAGCATCCACGCGACGGCCGCTCCCCAGGCGCTGCCCGTAATCAGCGAGATCGTGGTAATATGGAACAGCGTTTGATGGGGGTTGCGCACGCCCGGCTGGTTGACGTGGTTGCGCCAGCTTCGAAGTCGAATGAGAGAGATTCCGGCGATCAGCGCGACCCAGGCCGCGAGCAATGGGTGCGGGACCGCGCCATAAGCGAAGATGGCGACAACGAACGCGTTGAAAATATTCCCTCCGACCGCCACGGGCACGACCGAGAAATAGGCATGAAGTTGCCGCGCCAGAAGGAGTGGGCCGCTGGGATCGTCCGGCGCAAGTCCGCCGTCGAGTTTCATCCAGAAATTCTTGATTTTCATTGATGTTCTCACCTGAAAGGCAACGCGAAATTTTTATGAAGTCAACGGCGGAGAAGACGGAGGCCGCGACTGGTCGGGGAAAATGCTTCTCCGCGATCGAAGGCCTTGAATCGTCCCCCTGGTCCCGGACGCCGCTGCTTGTGGCCCACGGCGACGCATGGGGAGAAGTCTTGAAATGAAGCCGTCGCGGTCATTTCCTCTCCAGGACAAATCGCTAGCCGCTGTTGTGGCCCTGCGTAGTGATGGGCCTAATTTCTTATTATGAAGTTATGCGGATCGCTCCGGTTTTCCGGATCGGAAAAGGCATTTCGGGCGGGCCGCCGCTGCGGCACAAGCGCCGTCCAAGTGTAAGTCAGCTTTAACAAACAATAATTCTGTGTGACAGCCGTGCCTGACGGCGCGGCGTCATCACGAGGGTCGCGATCTTTTAAATTAATGGTTTTCTGGCGCGACACTTTTCCCAATCGCGCCAGAGGACGCCGCCAAAGCAAACGTTAACCTTACCGGACGGAGTTTCTCACCGAACCAGAATGTTCTTGAACTGCCAGGGGTCGTCGAGGTCGATATCCTCGGGAAAGAAGCCGGGGCGGTTCTGCAATGGCGTCCAGTCCGTATAGACGCCGATGACCGGGCCGAGATAGGGCAGTTGCACTTCGAGGCAGCGGCGATGATCCACCTCATCCGCCTCGACGATGCCGGCGTTGGGATTTTCGAGCGCCCAGACCATGCCCGCGAGCGCCGCCGAACTCACTTGAAGTCCCGTTGCGTTCTGATAGGGCGCAAGCTCGCGCGTTTCCTCGATCGAGAGTTGAGAGCCGAACCAATAAGCGTTTTTCGCGTGACCGAACAAAAGGACGCCAAGCTCGTCGATTCCGTCGACGATCTCATGTTCATCGAGAATATGGTCCTTTGCCTGACGCTTGCCGGCGGCGCCGAACATTTCGTGCAGCGAAAGAACCGCGTCATCGGCGGGATGATAAGCGTAATGGCAGGTCGGACGGTAGACGGCCTTGCCGCTCCCGTCGCGCACGGTCAGATAGTCGGCGATCGAGATGGCCTCGTTATGCGTGACGAGGAAGCCATATTGCGGGCCGGGTGTCGGCGTCCAGCTGCGAACGCGCGTATTGGCGCCGGGAGAATTGAGATAGATGGCCGCGCCGCAGCCGCTCTTGTGCGTGCCGGCGATGGCCGGAAGCGATTTTTCATGCGTGCCCCAGCCGAGTTCCGCCGGCTGCAGCCCCTCCGAAACAAAGCCTTCGACGGACCATGTGTTCACGAAGACATCGCGGGTCTTTGGCGTGCGTGCGCGCTGCGTGTCGCGTTCGGCGATATGGATGCCCTTTACGCCGAGTTTTTGCGCCAGCGCGCCCCATTCGGCGCGGCTCGACGGTTCGCTCGTGAACACGCCCGTATCCCTTGCGAGATTGACCAGCGCCTGCTTGACGAACCAGGACACCATGCCGGGATTGGCGCCGCAGCAGGAAACAGCCGTCGTGCCGCCGGGGCTGCGGCGGCGTTCTTCAAGTACGGTTTCGCGAAGTGCGTAATTGGTGCGAGCTTCGTTGCCGAGCTTGCTGTCGAAATAAAAGCCCGGCCAGGGTTCGACCACCGTGTCCACATAGAGCGTCTTCAGCTCTCGCGCGAGCTTGATGATGTCGAGCGAGCAGACCTCCACCGAAAGATTGACGATAAAGCCCTGTCCTTCGCCTTTGGTCAGCAGGGGAGTCAGAATCTCGCGGTAGTTTTTCTCGGTCAGCGCGGCTTTGACGAAATCGATTCCGCGCACTTCGAGGAGGCTGCGATGCTCATCGGATGGGTCGATGACGGTGAAACGATCCTTGTCGAATTCGAAATGCCGTTCGAGCAGCGGCAAAATGCCCCGGCCGATGGAGCCAAAGCCGATCAGGACGATCGGGCCGGTGATTTTGCCGTGAACGGGCCAGTGCGACATTTGGCGGCTTCTCCTCAAGCGCTGGAAAATTTGTGCAGCGCGTTAAAAGCAGGCAGGGGTGTTTTAATCAAGTGCCGTCGCGGCGGGTCAGGACGCGGCGCGATCCTATTCAAATGGATTCAACCAGTTTTTTCCGCCTTTTTCGGCCAAGCGGCGCCCCATTGGCGAATTCCAGTTCCGCGCCATTTTCGTGGATTATGCCCCTTTCGGGCCGGGAACGCGGATATATTCCAAGGTTCCTCGTGGCTGAAGGGGCGCACGTTCTCGGGGCTCCACAGGCGGGATTTGAAATCATGCGGCTGACATCCTTGGCTTTCCAGGACGGTGAGACGATGCCCCGCCAATTCACCTGCGACGGCGCGAATGTCTCGCCGCAGCTGCAATGGACGGATGCTCCAGCGGAAACAAGAAGCTTCGTCCTGCTGTGCAATGATCCCGACGCGCCCGCCGGGGTCTGGCGTCACTGGGCCGTCTTTGACATTCCGGCATATCGGAGCGAACTCGTGGAGGGCGCGGGCCGGCCGGAATCCTTCGAGGACTTCCGGCACGCGGTCAATGACTTCCGTCAATTTGGCTATGGCGGCCCCTGTCCGCCCCACCATCACGGAATTCATCACTATCATTTCCGGCTGTTCGCGCTCGACTGCGCGGAGCTTTCCGTTCGCGCTCATCCCTCCTGCGAGGAAGTGGAGCGGGAAGCCCGGAAGCACGCTCTCGCCGAGGCGACGCTCACAGGTCTCTATCAGCGCTGACCTTCCCCGGTCGGGCGACGCCCTTTTCGTCGTGGAGGGAGCGCAAAAGCCCAGAAAATCAGGCGGCTTCAGCATCCAGCCGCCTCAGCCAGCCTTCCGCTTGCACGCGGACGTTGGCCGGCGCCGCGCCGCCGTAGCTCGTGCGACTCGCGACGGACTTATCCACGCCGAGCACGCCAAAAACATCCTGCGTGATGCGTGGCTCGACGCCTTGCAGATCTGCGAGCTTCAACTCATCCAGTCCTACGCCGCGCTCCGAGGCGATATTGACGATGCGTCCCGTCACATGATGCGCCTCACGGAAGGGCAGGCCCAGCGCACGCACCAGCCAGTCGGCGAGATCGGTCGCCGTGGCGTAGCCGGCGCCAGCGGATTCGCGCATCCGTGTGCGATTGACGATCATGTCGCGGGTCATTCCCGCTATCGCGGCGATGCAGAGCGACAAGGAATCCAGAGCGTCGAAGGCGCCTTCCTTGTCCTCCTGCATGTCCTTGGAATAGGCGAGTGGAAGGCCTTTCATCACGATAAGCAGAGCCTGCAGCGCGCCGATGATGCGTCCGCTCTTGCCGCGCACCAGCTCCGCCGCGTCGGGATTGCGCTTTTGCGGCATGATCGAGGAGCCGGTGGTGAATTTGTCGCTCAGGGCGATGAAGGAGAATTGCACCGTCGTCCACAGCACGATTTCCTCGGCGAAACGCGAGAGATGCGTCGCGCAGATGGCGGCGGCGGACATTGTTTCAAGCGCGAAATCGCGGGCCGAGACGCTGTCCAGCGAATTGGCGGTCGGACGGTCGAAACGCAGGGCCTTTGCAGTCATCTCCCGGTCGATGGGGAAGGACGTTCCCGCCAGCGCCGCCGCGCCAAGTGGAGATTCATTGAGCCGCGCGCGGGCGTCCTTGAACCGCCCGCGATCGCGCGAAACCATCTCGACATAGGCCAGTAGATGATGGCCGAACGTCACAGGCTGCGCCGATTGCAGATGGGTGAAGCCCGGCATGACGGTGGCGGCTTCCGCCAGCGCCTTTTCCGCTAGCGCGCGCTGCAAGTCGAGCAACTGCGCGTCGAGCCTGTCGATGGCGTCGCGGACATAGAGGCGAAAATCCGTGGCTACTTGATCGTTGCGGGAGCGCGCCGTATGCAGGCGTCCGGCGGCGGGGCCGATGAGTTCGGCGAGGCGCGATTCGACATTCATGTGAATGTCCTCGAGCTTGCGCGAGAATTCGAAAGCGCCGGACTCGATTTCCGCCCGGACCTGGGTCAGGCCGCTCTCGATCTTCTGCGCGTCAGCCTCGGATACGACGCCGCAAGCCTTGAGCATCGCGACATGGGCGAGCGAAGCCTCTATATCCTGGGGCCAAAGTCTTTTATCGAAGTCGATGGAGACGTTGATCGCCTCCAGCACAGCGTCGGTTGCGTCCTGAAAACGCCCGCCCCATATTTTGCTCGTCATGTGACCCCTTCGAAACGCCGATCTTCTGGAAACCCTGAACAATGACCGACCAGCCGTCCGCCGATCCCCAGCGCAATCGCGGCGCGCTCGCCTTCGCCGCATTTCTGCTCGTCGCGGGCGCGGCGTTTCTATACGTGAAGGCCGGGCACGGCGGCAAGAAAGAGCACAGCGCCGCCTGCGCCGCCTCGAAGACCGCCGCGCAAGCCGCCAATGAATTCGCCAAGGGGGAGATCGCCTCCTTCACCGCCGCCAAGGAGCCCGAGCCTATGCCCGCGCTCGCCTTCAACGGCCCGGATGGAAATCCCACCACGCTCGAAGCCTTCAAGGGCAAGAGCTTGCTGGTCAACATATGGGCGACCTGGTGCGTTCCCTGCCGTTCCGAAATGCCGGCGCTCGACCGGCTTCAGAAAGCGGCCGGCTCCGATAAATTCGAGGTTTTGGCGATCAATGTCGATACGACGCGGCTGGAGCGGCCCAAGGCCTTTCTTGAGGAAATCGGCGTCAGGAATCTGAAATTCTACGCTGACCCCAAGGGCGATATTTTCTTCAATCTGCGGCAGGGCGGCGAGCTGATGGGCTTGCCGACGACATTTCTGGTGGACGCCTCCGGCTGCGAGATCGGTCGCCTTTCCGGTCCCGCCGTCTGGGATTCCGCCGAAGCGCTGGCTTTGGTCCAGAGCGTGATCGGGCGCCGGCTTTGAGCAAGGACGGCTTGCGGCCGTGGACGGCGGATTCCTCCCGCGTGCTGGTGGAGTCGCCCTGGATCAAGTTGCGCGCCGAGCGCTGCGTGACGCAGCGCGGCGCGGTGCTCGATCCTTTTTATCTGCTCGACTATCCCGAATGGGTGCATGTCGCGGCCTTCGACGAGGAGGACCGGCTGCTATTGGTGCGCCAATACAGGCATGGGGCGGGAAAAATGTCGCTGGAGCTGCCCGGCGGCGTGATGGACCCTCAGGAAAGCGATCCGCTGGTCGCCGGCGCCCGCGAGCTTCTGGAGGAGACGGGCCATGTCGCGGCGACGCTGACGCATCTTGCGCGGCTTTCGCCAAATCCCTCTTCGCACACCAATGGCGTGCATATTCTGCTGGCGACGGGCGCCAGGCCGCAAACGGCGCTGAAACTGGACGCGACCGAGGACATCGTCGTCGAGCCAACGCCCTGGCGCGAGGCGGTGGAAATGGCGCTTTCGGGCCAGATCATCAACGCCCAGCATGTGGGGCTGTTGTTTATTGCGCTCGCACGGGCGAAGGGCCTGGGGGCTGGAACAACGGGCGCCTGACGTTCCCGGGCGAAGCTGGCTTTAGCCCCGCCCGGAAAATTTCATTCATGGTCGCGGCTGCTTTTACGCGGCGATTTTCTTGCACTCTTCGGCGCAGGCCTTGCACGATGCGCCCATGTCCACGCACTCGCTGTATTGCGGGAACTTGTCGCATTCCCTCTTGCAGGCAAGGCACGCCTCCTCAACGACCTTGGCGAGGGCGGGCGTATAGGTCGAATTGACCGAGGCCAAAGTTTCCAAGGCTCCACAGGCCGCGATAACGTCGAAAGACGCCTTCGTGCATTCGGCCATGCTGGTGTCGTTCATCGACAACATGCCGAAACAGTGACGCAGGCAATTGTTGCCGTCCGCGACGCATTTGGCGGCGGTTTCGGACACGGCCTTATATTTGGGCGGATGCATGTGGTGGACGGGCTTGCCGGCTTCTTCCGCGAAGGCGGATGAAGCGGAAATGATGGCTGTGGCCGCGCCGAGCGTGGTCATGAATTCGCGGCGTTCCATGGAACGAGTCCTCCCCTAAAATTTCAATCCCGCGGATCAGGATCGAAATGGGAAAATCTTCCAGTTTTGCGACATAAGCAAGAATTAAAGCATCGCCCGGCCCGGCTTGACTCTTCCCCGCAATGATTCCAGCATGGAACATATCAGGAACAAAGGGCCAAATTCCATGACGCGGAACGGCGTTTGCGAACGCATTCTCTTTTTGCGCCGGCGCATCGCGGCCATCGAGGCGCAAGGCGCTCTGGCGCAAGGGAATCTCGCCCGGCCGCCCGTTGCGCCGGCGCAAAATCCCTTCGAGCTGCTGCTGCAAAATCTTGGCGGCGGGAGCCTGAACGAAATTATTCCCGCCCGCCCGCGCGACAGCGCCGCGGCGGCGGGTTTCGCCGGGGCTCTCGCCTTGCGCGCGGCGGCGCGTCCGCGCGCAGGGGTCGTCTGGATCAGCGAGGACATGGCCGCGCACGAGATCGGCCTGCCCTATGGCAAGGGGCTGGAGGCGCTGGGCCTCGATCCAGCCCGGCTGGTTTTCGTGCGCACGCGCAACGGCGCCGAAAGTCTCTGGGCGATGGAGGAGGCGTTGAAAAGCCGCGCCGCCGCCATTGTCGCCGAGAGCTGGGTCGCGCCGCGCGCCTATGACCTTTCCGCCTCGCGCAGGCTGCTGCTGGCGGCGCGGCGCGGCGGCGGCCTTGGCCTGCTGCTTCTGCTGCGCGCCTGCGGCGAGGCCGCGCGGCTGACCAGCGCGGCGCAATTGCGCTTCGAGATCGCCGCGCCCCCTCCTCCCGAGAGGACGCCGGGACAGCGTTTACCGCCGCCCGGCCCGCCCGCCTGGCGCCTGCGCATCGCCAAGGCGCGCGCCGGCCTGCCCGGCCTCGGCGAAGTCGACCCGCTGGCCTGGCGCGACATTTCCTTCGATCCCGAGAAGGCCGTCTTCCATCATGCGTTTTCTGAGCGTGTTCCTGCCCCGCCTGCCGACCGACCGGATCTTGCGCCGGCGTGAGCCGGGGGCGGCTGAAGCGCCCTTCGCGCTCTGGCGCAAGATCAAGGGCGGAGAGCGCCTCGTTGCGGTGAACGCCCCGGCGCAAAGGCGCGGCCTTCTTCCCGGCATGGCGGTCGCCGACGCCCGCGCGCTCTATCCCGCCCTCGCGCTGGAGGAAAACGACGCCATCGCCGACGCCGCCATGCTGGAGTCCATCGCCGACTGGCATCGCCGCTTCACGCCTCTGGCCGCGCTTGATCCGCCCGATGGGATCCTGCTGGACGTGACCGGCGCCGCCCAGCTTTTCGGCGGCGAGGCGAATTTGCTGGACGAGATCGAGCGCCGTCTCAAGGCCCAGGGTTTTTGCGCGCGCGCAGCATTGGCGCCTGGACCCGCGCTTGCTCGGGCGCTGGCGCGCTTTTCCAATGTGCGGCTCGTATCGGCGCAGGCGTCGCAGCAAGATCTCGACGCGCTCGCCGCGAGACTGCCGGTCGCCGCGCTGGAACTCGAAGACCCCGTTGCGGCGGCGTTGGCGCGCGCCGGGCTGCGCAATGTCGGCGATCTTCTGACACGACCGCGCGCGCCTCTGGCCGCGCGCTTCGGATCACGGACGCTGACCCGGCTCGACGCCCTCGCCTGCCGCATCCGCGATCCGATCACGCCCCGCTTCGAGGCTCCCGACTATATGGCGGAGCGGCGTTTTCCCGAAGGGCTGACGCAACTCGCCGACATCGAGGCGACGCTCGAACGCCTCTCTGGCGAGCTGTGTCTTCTGCTGGAGCGCGAGGGCGTTGGAGCCCGCAGGCTGGAGGCGGTGTTTTATCGCGTCGACGGCGCCGTCAAGCGCGTCGCGGCCGGAACAAGCCGGCCCCTGCGCGACCCTGCGCGCATCTTCGCGCTGCTGCGCGAGCGTCTCGCGCTGCTTGGCGAGGACGGCCTCGACACCGGCTATGGCTTCGATGTGCTGCGCCTTTGCGCCAGCGCGGCGGAGCGGCTGGACGACGAGCAAAACCCGCTTGGCCTCGATGGCGACATGCTTGGCGCCTACGAGGCGTCCGATCTCGCCGATCTTGTCGATCGGCTGGGGGCGAGGTTGGGGCTGCGCCGCGTGCTGCGTCTTTATCCACAGGATGCGCATCTGCCGGAATTCGCAATCGCGGCAATGCCGGCGGCCTATCCGCAACCCGCCGTCTTCAAGCGTCCCGATCCGCCGGCGCCCGACAGCCCTCGCGCGCCCCTGCGTCCCATGCGGCTGTTCGAACAACCGGAGCCGATCGAGGCGGTGGCCCTCTCGCCGGATGGACCGCCTTTGCGCTTTCGCTGGCGGCGCGCCTTGCACGAGACCGCCGCTTTCGAGGGACCGGAGCGCATCGCGGCGCCTTGGTGGCGGGCGCCGCGAAATCCGCTCACCCGCGATTATTTCAATGTCGTGGACAGCAAGGGGCGTCGCTTCTGGATCTATCGCGAAGGCCTGCTGGGACAGGAATGCGCACAGGCGCGCTGGTTCATGCATGGATTGTTTTGAGTTTTTCGCGCGTCGCCCCCTGCTGTCATCGTCCCGTCATGCTTTGCGCACGAAAGTCGTCGTCGTCGCTGCTTCGCAACAAGCGCCGCCTCGGATGACGCCACGGGCTCCAGATCAAGAGCTTCGTTTTCCACGGCGTCGCGCCTCGCGCCGACAAAGGGAAAAGCATGCGCGAAACGCCTCATTCTCCAATGCTTCCATCGCTTGCGCGCAAGCTGGGCGGAATGGCGCCAAAAGGACTCGGCAAGTTGCTTGGCGCCGCCGTGAGCCTGCTGTTGTTTGGCGTCGCTACCGTCATCATCGGCCGCGCCATGGCGCAGATTCGATTCGTCGATCTCGCGGCGGCTCTCGCGCAGACGCGGGCGGAGACAATATTCGACGCCCTGTTCCTGACATGCCTCTCCTATCTCGCCCTGACGGGCTATGATTTCGTCGCGCTGCGGCAGATCGGCGCCCGGGCGCCCATCCGCGCCGTGGGTCTCGCCTCCTTCGCCGCGAACGCCTTTTCTTTCACGCTCGGCTTTCCGCTGTTGACCGGCGCGGCGGTGCGCTACTGGGTCTACGCAAGCGCTTCGCTAACAGCGCGCCAGATCGCCAGCGTCACCCTCGTGGCCAGCCTCGCCTTCTGGCTCGGCATGGCGGGATTGCTCTGCGCCGGATTGATATTCGCCGCCGCCCCGCTCGCGGTCATCGACCATATGCCGCCATCGGCGAATTTTTGCGTCGGCGCGGTCTTGTTGGGCGCGCTTGTCTCCTATTGCGCATGGGTTCTGCAAACGCCCCGGAATCTGCGGTTCATGGGCAAGGTTTTCGAACTGCCCGGGCTGAGCACGACGCTTTTGCAGCTGGCGCTCGGCGTGGCGGACATCGGTTGCGCCGCCGGCGCGCTCTATGTGCTGCTGCCTCAAGAGGGTTCGAGCCTCGATTTCACCGCATTCGCGGCGATTTACGTATTCGCCGCGCTGGTGGGCGCGATCAGCCACGCGCCGGGCGGCGTGGGCGTTTTCGAGGCGGTCATGCTCAACGCCATTCCCGCTCCCTCGCAGGAAGCCTTGCTCGCGGCTCTATTGTTGTTTCGCGCAATCTACTATCTCATTCCCTTCGGCGTCGCGCTGGTCCTTTTGGGCGCGCAGGGCGGAGCGGGCTTCAGGGCGGAGCTGCTTGGCGGCCTTTTCAAAGACGCGGCGCGGCGGGGCGTATCATGAACGCGCCCTGGCCGGAGAAAGAGGGACAGGGCCTCATGCGCGAAAGCGCCAAGCGCTGCCAGAACGAAGCCTTGCTCGGCGCGATGATCGACGCTCTGCCGGAGGCGATTTTCGTCATTGACGCGGAAGCGCATGCCGTCGCCGCCAATCCGGCCGCCTTCGCCGTTCTGCCGTCGTTGCAGCTCGGGGAGCCGTTGGCGCGCAGCCTGCGCTCGCCGGACGTGCTCGACGCTGTGGGCCGCGTATTGGCCGGCGGCCGCGCGGAAAAAGTCCTGTGGGTGGAGCGTCAGCCGGTCGAATATTGTTTCGAGGCGCATCTCGCGCCGTTGCGCCTTTCCGGCTACGAGCCCGCGGCGGTCATCAGTCTTCGGGACATCACCGAGGCCCGGCGCGTCGAACGAATGCGCGTCGACTTCATCGCCAACGCCAGCCATGAACTGCGCACGCCATTGGCTTCCCTGCTCGGATTTGTGGAGACCTTGCAAGGTCCGGCCCGCGAGGATCCCGCGGCGCGGGAGCGTTTTCTCGGCATCATGCGCGAACAGGCGCAGCGCATGGCCCGGCTGGTCGACGACCTTCTGTCGCTTTCCCGAATCGAACAGCATCTGCATCTGCGCCCCGACACGCCGGTGGACCTGACCATGCTGGTCGCCCATATTTGCGACACGCTGGAGCCCATGGCCGAGGAAAACGGTCTCGTCATCGAGCCTGAACTTGCGCCCAATGTGATTGTCCCCGGGGATCGCGACGAGCTGGCGCGGGTCATCGAAAATCTTGTCGAGAACGCCATAAAATATGGCCGGCCCGAGGGCGCTTCTCCGCGCAGGGTGGACATATCCCTGCGCTGCTTCGGCAGCGTCGCCGCCCTTACGGTGCGGGATCATGGCCCAGGCATCGCGTCCGAACATATTCCGCGACTGACCGAGCGCTTTTATCGCGTGGATGCGGGCAAGAGCCGCGCAAAGGGCGGCACGGGGCTAGGGTTGGCCATCGTCAAGCACATCGTTCTGCGCCATCGCGGCAAGCTGACGATCAACTCCGCGCCGGGCGCCGGCGCTGCGTTTCGGGTGATCCTGCCGTCGATCCAGGCCGAGCAGCTGGGGCCGGCGTGAGCGCCGTGTGGACTCCGATTTCAATAATGCTTCGCGGAGGCTATCTTGCCTCTCGCGCGGGCGCCTGAAGCCCGCTGGATTTGTCGCCACATGAGCCTTGCGGCGGTCGGGCCGGGAAAGCGGATGGAATTTCTAGTCGACGCCCGTGACAAGGACCTCGCCCATGCGCTGGAGCATGGGCGGTTCGGACTTGGCTTCGTCGACGCCAATCTGAAAGTCTCGCGCCGTTGCGGGGTTCTGTCCGAATGGCTGCCGATCGAGGGCGAAGCCGTCTGCTCGTCGCCTTTCTTAATGCATATGGAAGAAGCGCTGCAGGCGCTGCAGGATCAGAAGGAAGGCGAAATACTGCTGCCGTCGATGCGGCTGCCGGCGCTGGGAACAAGACGCGTGACGATCTCGATCGGCTGGAATGCGCAAAGCCAGTGCTTCGTGGTCGTCACCACTCCCGATCATGGCGGGGACCAGATCGACCGGTTGCTGGCCTCGGAGCGGCGCGAAAAGCAGCTTCTCGAACAGCAGGCGGAAGCGGCGGCCGCGCGGCTGCGCGTCGCCGACACGCTTTACCGCGATCTCGTCGAATCATCGGGCGATCTGGTGCTGCGCTTTCGCACGAACGGACGAATAGTCTTCGCCAACCGCTTTGCGTCACGCTTCCTGGGCGTTCCGCAGGACGCGCTTCTGGAGCGCCAGATAGACGCATTGTTTCCATCCATGGGCGAGGACAGCCCGTGGCGCCTCGACGCCTATGCAACTCAGCCCGCATCCTTTGAAATGGCGGCGCGCGACGCACAGGGGGCGCTGGTGTGGTTCTGGTGGGACGTGCGTTTTTCGGGCCCGCGAGGCGCCGGCGAATTTCAGGCCGTCGGTCGCGACGTCACCGACGCGCGTCGCCTTCGCGCCGAACAGGACAAGGCCCGCGAGGAAGCCCGCGCCGCCGCGCTGGCGTCGCAACGTCTGCGCATCGCTCATGATTTGCATGACACGCTGGTGCGTTCGATCGTCACGCTGATCGTCGAAATGGGTCTCGTCGCGCGAACCACGGCGGACGAGGCGGCAGGCAAGGCGCTGACAAGCCTTCAGGCTCAGGCTCGCGCGGGTCTGGTGGAGGCGCGCGATGCGATCACGCATTTGCGCAGCCAGCGCCGGGAAGATGACGACCCCGCTCACATTCTGCAGGCGTTCGGCGAACGCATGCGCAAGACGCGCGCGCTTGACCTCAATGTGCGGGCAGCGCTTGATTTTGAGGCGTTGCCCGCGGAAATCGGCGACTGTTTTCGCCGCATCCTGCGCGAAGCCTTGCGCAACATCGAGCTGCACGCCAATGCGCGTCGCGTCGACGTCGAATTTTCGCGGGATGGCGAGACGGTTCGCCTCGACATCCGCGATGACGGCGTGGGCTTTGATATCTCTCTGCCCGTAACCGATCATTTTGGCCTGGTCGGAATGAAGGAGCGGGCGGAGTCGATTGGCGCGAAGCTGGAGATTTCCAGCGCGCCCGGCTCGGGAACGCATTTGACGCTGCGGGCGCTGCTTGGCGTGGATCTTTCCACGCAAGTTTAACGCCTAATCGAAGCGCGCGGGATCATAGCTTCGCAGTGCGCCGCAAAATTCACAGGTGACGCCAATGCGGCCGTCGTCGCCGATCATTTGGCCACGTTCCTCCGGCGAAAAGCTGCGGATCAGATTTTCGACCTTCTGGTCGGAGCAGCGGCAGAATTCCGCCAGTTCGCGCTCGGGGAATACTTTGACGCCGCGCTCGTGAAACAGCCGGTACAACAGCCGCTCCCCGGACAGGCTCGGGTCCACGAGTTCATGATCTTCAAGCGTCGCCGCAAGCGCCAGCCCCTCGGTCCAGGCGTCGGCCTCATCCTCGATAGACGGGAGTTCTATGTCATGAGGCGCGTCGCCGGGCGGCAGGTCGCGCGACCGGGCGCCGCTCGAAGGCAGATATTGCAGCAACAGCCCGCCAGCGCGCCAGCTCTTGCCCTGGGGCGTCACGACTTCCGCCACCGCCAGGCGGACGAAGGAAGGGATTTGCTCCGACTGCCGAAAATACTGATGCGCGGCCTCGGCGAGCCCTTCGCCGTCCAGCGCGACGACGCCCTGATAACGCGCGGCGTCCTCCTCGCGCTCTATGGTCAGCGCCATATGCCCTTGGCCAAGCAGTTCGGCGGCCGAGTTCGCGGATCCCGTGCGGGCGAGGTCGAAGCGGGCGAATCCGCGCAAGCGGCCGGGCGCGTCGTAATCGACGACAAGCATGTCTATGGCGCCGTCGCTGCGGGTCTGCAGCTGAAAGCGTCCATGAGAACTCCAGAATGGAGCCCAGCAAGGCGGTCAGCGCCACGCCTTCGCCAAGCGCCCTCGCGACGAGCGATGGATAGTCGTAATGCGACAAGATCCCGTCCACCGTCGGCCCCAGACGCACCAGACGGCCGCGCAAGTCGAGCGCCTCCACTGCGAAGGGCAGAATGCGATCGTCTTGCGCTTCCGGCGAGACGGGGCGGCTTTGCTTCAGGCCGTTCGCATCGGTCACGGGGCCGCGGTCTCCAGGCACCAGGACAAAATGCCCTTTTGCGCATGCAGGCGGTTTTCGGCCTCGTCGAAGACGACCGATTGTGGACCGTCGATCACTGCGTCGGTGACTTCCTCGCCACGGTGGGCCGGCAGGCAATGCATGAAGATCGCGTCCCTGGCGGCGGTTTTCATCAAGTCTCCATTGACCTGAAACGGCGCCAGCGAATTGTGCCGATGCGTCTCGCCTTCATCGCCCATCGACACCCAGCAGTCGGTGATCACCGCGTCGGCGCCCGAGACAGCGGCATGGGGATCGTTGGTAATATTCAGCCGCGCGCCATTGGCTTTCGCCCAGTCGACGATTTCCGCACTGGGCGTCAGATCGCGCGGGGTGGCGACATTGATGGTGAAGTCGAAACGCTGCGCGGCGTGAATCCAGCTCGACAGCACATTATTGGCGTCGCCGCTCCAGGCTACGGTACGTCCCTTTATCGCTCCGCGATGTTCCTCAAAAGTCAGGATATCGGCCATCACTTGGCAGGGATGCGACAATTTTGTCAGCCCGTTGATCACCGGCACGCTGGCGTGGCGCGCAAGTTCGGCGAGGTCGCCGTGATCCAGAATGCGGATCATGACCGCGTTGAGAAAACGCGACAGCACGCGCGCGGTGTCGGCGATGGTTTCGCCGCGTCCAAGCTGCATTTCGGCGCCGGTGAGCATGATGGTCTCGCCGCCCAGCTCCCTCATCGCCACATCGAAGGAAACCCGGGTGCGCGTCGACGGCTTGTCGAACACCATGCCGAGGAATTTTCCGGCCAGAGGCCTTTCGCGCGCCTCTACGCCCTTCACGCGACGCGCCTTGAGCGCTGCCGCACGATCCAGAATGAAACGCAAATCGGCGGACGAGACCGTCGACAGATCGAGAAAATGGCGCAAACCCGCCGTCTTTGCATAAGCCGTCATTGCGCCGCTCCCAACCGCGCTGCCGCACTACGCTCCAGCTCAGCACAAGCGGCGCCAAGGCGCCGCGTGGCCTCGGCGATATGTTCTTCGTCGATGATCAGGGGCGGTAGCAGGCGAACAACATTGTCGCCCGCCGCGATCGTCAAAAGGCCAGCCCGGCGGGCCGCCGTTACAAGATCAGTGTTGGCGATCCGCGTCTTGACGCCAAACATCAGGCCCTCGCCGCGTATGCTTTCAATGATCGAGGGGTGCTGGTCGTGAATTTGCGCCAGTTTCTGGCGGAGCGCGGGCCCCAGCAGGGCAACGCGCTCCATGAAGCCCGGAGCCAGCACGACGTCGAGCACCGCATTGCCGACGCTGGCTGCAAGCGGATTTCCTCCGAAAGTCGAACCATGTGAGCCGGGCGTCATGCCCTTCGCCGCTTCCCTGGTTGCAAGGCACGCGCCTATCGGGAAGCCGCCGCCGAGACCCTTCGCCATCGCCGCGATGTCGGGCGCGACCCCGGACTGTTCGATGCAGAGGAAACTGCCTGTTCGGCCAACGCCCGTCTGCACTTCGTCGAGCACCAGCAGCAAGCCATGCCTATCGCACAGGGATCGTAGACCCTTGAGAAAGCCGTGCGAAAAAACCCGAACGCCCCCCTCGCCCTGGATCGGCTCCAGCAGCACGCCGGCGGTGTTTGGCCCGATGAGGGCCTCGACCGCTTCGAGATCGCCGAAGGGAGCCTGGTCGAACCCCTCGACCTTGGGGCCGAAACCGTCGAGATATTTGACGTTGCCGCCCGCGGCGAGCGTCGCGAGCGTGCGTCCGTGAAAGGCGCCTTCGAAAGTGATCAGACGGAAGCGCTCCGGCGCACCATTGGCGGCGTGGAATTTTCGCGCGGTTTTAATCGCGCATTCAACCGCCTCGGCTCCGGAATTGGTGAAGAAAACGAGATCGGCGAAGGTCGCCTCGACGAGCCGCCGGGCCAGCTTTTCGGCTTGTGGAACCTGATAAAGATTGGAGACATGCCATGGCTTGTCGGCCGCCGCCCGCAGCGTCTCGACAAGATGCGGATGCGCATAGCCCAGCGACATCACGGCAACTCCGCCGCCGAAATCGAGATATCGCTCTCCATTGGCGGTAAAGAGCCAAGCGCCCTCGCCCCGCTCGAAAGCGACGTCCGCTCGGGCATAGGTGGGAAATAGCGCCGAGGTCAAAAGCCAACTCCATCAGCCCGCATCGCCTCCCGCTAACCGGCGTGATCACGTCGGATGAGAAGCCCATGTGGCTTAAAAACAAAGCGCCGCCCAGGATAGGGCGGCAGGTCTCGAGGATTAATTCTAAGATCTTGTCCCGTCATGGTCAAATCCGCAGGGCGCGCGGAGAAAGAGCGATTGCGGCTTCGATGTGGCGAAAGGTGAGTCTTCAATGCAACAGTGATCGGGCAAATAACATGAGAAGCCTGTGGGGAACCCGCCTTTTGCTTGCCAGCGACTCTTGCGCGTGATTCAGTTGCGAGAGTAGTTTTCGCGTCAACGCCGACGGTCTTTCGTCGTGCTGTGCTTTTCTCGCGAGTTCGAGTGTGTGTCTGTCGCCGCCGGCCGCCGCCGGCCGGGCGAGGGCTGGACGATTCTCGATTAGCGGCCGATTTTAGTGAATCGGCTTTCGAACGGAGACCCTGATGTCTTGGACCGATGAACGCGTCGAACTTCTACGCAAGCTCTGGAATGAGGGGCTTAGCGCCAGTCAGGTCGCTGCGGAGCTGGGCACGGGCGTCACCCGCAACGCCGTGATTGGAAAGATACATCGGCTGGGACTTGCGGAACGCGCGAAGACTCCTAGCGCTCCGCGCCCTCGCGCGGCGAAGGCGCCTCGGGCGCAGCAACCGGCGGTGCGGGCGCAGAGCGCGCCGGTGATGGGCAATGTCGCCCTGGCTTATTCGCCCCGGCCGCTTCTCGCGACGGCGCCGCGCATCGACGAGGACGTGGTTGTTCCCATGTCGGCGCGCGTAACCCTGATGGAATTGCGCGAGTCCATGTGCCGTTGGCCGCTGGGCGACCCTACCGCGGCGGAATTTCGGTTCTGTGGCGCCAAGTCGCCAGCCGGTTCAGGCCCTTACTGCAGTCATCACGCGGGCATCGCCTATCAGCCGGCGCAGGACCGCCGCCGTCGGGAACAGGCCCGCATCGCGCGGTGACTGGAGCTGCAGGCAAGTAGCGCTGAAGGATTTGCGGTCGCCCGAAGCTAGATGAGCCCCGTCAGTTGCGGCCAAAGGTCTCATCGAAAGAGTAGCCGGCTCCGCGCACGGTCCGGATAGGATCTTTCTCGCGGGACCGGATCAGCGCCTTGCGCAGCCGCCCGACATGCACGTCGACCGTGCGCTCGTCGATTTCGGCGGACATTCCCCAGACGCTATCCAGCAGTTGCGCGCGCGTGAAGACGCGGCCCGGTTTTTCCATGAAATATTCTAGCAGGCGGAACTCCGTGGGTCCAAGATGGATTTCACGGCCCCCGCGCTTCACGCGCCGCGTCTCCCGGTCAAGATCAATGTCCCCCGCGGTCAGCCGGCTCGCCACCCGCTCGGGGCGCGCGCGCCGCAGCAGCGCATGAACCCGCGCCATGAGTTCGGGCGTTGAGAAGGGCTTCACCACATAATCATCGGCGCCGACCGACAGGCCACGCACGCGCTCGCTCTCCTCACCGCGCGCGGTGAGCATGATCACGGGCATGTCGCGCGTTTCGTCGCGCGCGCGCAGGCGCCGGCAGATTTCCAGTCCGGAAACGCCCGGCAGCATCCAGTCGAGAATGACGAGATCGGGCGGCAACTCCGCGAGACGAAGCTCGGCTTCGTCGCCACGATCGACATGTTCGACGAGGAAACCTTCCGCCTCAAGATTATAGACGAGCAGCAGCGCGAGCGAGGACTCATCTTCTACGACGAGGATGCGCGGCGCGCGTTCATTGGCCGTTTCACGCATCGTGGCAGCGGGACGCAGGTCGTTCATCGCAGTTTCTCGCGGTTAGTGCGGTGCGCTGGGAGGATTTTCACTGGTGACGCCAGGCGCGCGCGTCTTCGGCCGTTCGGTTGGCATCGGCTCGCCGGTGACGAGATAGATCACGGTTTCAGCGATATTGGTCGTGTGGTCGCCGATCCGCTCCAGGTTCTTTGAGCAGAACAGCAGATGCGTGCAAAAGGAGATGTTGCGGGGATCTTCCATCATGAAAGTGAGAAGATCGCGAAACACCGAGTCTTCGAGCGCATCGAGTTCGGCGTCATTGATCCAGACCGCGTGCGCGCGTTCCGTGTCGCGTAGCGCATAGGCGTCGAGCGCGTCCTTCAGCTGCAGCGCCGCGACGTCATGCATCGACTTCAATCCGATGATCGCGCGCGGCACGCGCGCTTCGCCGACGATCTTGACGGTGCGCTTCGCGATGTTCTTGGCGAGGTCTCCCACTCTTTCGAGATCGCCGGAGATGCGAATGGCCGCGATGCACTCGCGCAGGTCGACGGCAAGCGGCTGCCGTTTCGCGATCGTAAGGATGGCGCTCTCCTCGATCTCGCGCTGTAGCGCGTCGAGGCGCGTGTCGGTCAAGACGACGCGCTGCGCCAGAGTAACGTCGAACGCCGCGAGCGCATCCATCGCTTCCGCAAGCATCTTCTCGGCGATGCCGCCCATTTCCGCGATTCTGCGCCCAAGCGTTTCAAGATCGCGGTCATAGGCTTTGACAGTATGGTCGTTCATCATTTTCTTTCTCCGACCGTAATTTCATATCGGACTAATAGAGGCGCGGAAGTCAGCCGAAACGGCCAGTAATATAGTCTTGCGTCCGCTTTTCACGCGGCGTCGTGAAAACGCTGTCGGTTTCGCCAAACTCGATGAGTTCGCCCAGATACATGAAGGCGGTGTAATCCGAGACGCGCACCGCCTGCTGCATGTTGTGCGTGACGATCGCGATGGTGTAGCGCTCCGACAATTCGTCGATCAGTTCCTCGACCTTGGCGGTCGAGATCGGATCAAGCGCCGAACAGGGCTCGTCGAAAAGGATTACTTCCGGCTGCACCGCGACGCTGCGCGCGATGCACAGGCGCTGCTGCTGGCCGCCGGAGAGTCCCAGTCCGCTCATGTGCAATTTGTCCTTGACCTCTTCCCACAACGCCGCGCCGCGCAGGGCGTCCTCGACACGCTCGTCGAGATCTGCCTTGGACAGCTTTTCATAAAGGCGGATGCCGAAAGCGATGTTGTCGTAAATGGACATCGGGAAGGGCGTCGGCTTTTGAAACACCATGCCCACACGCGCCCGCAGCAGATTGACGTCGACGCCGGGGTCAAGAATGTTCTCGCCGTCGAGCAGCACTTCGCCTTGCGCGCGTTGCTTGGGATAAAGATCGTACATGCGGTTCAGCACGCGCAGCAAGGTGGACTTGCCACAACCGGAAGGGCCGATGAAGGCGGTGACCTTGTTGGTCCGTAGGCCCATCGTTATGCTCTTCAGGGCTTGATTGTCGCCATAGAAAAAATCGAGATTGCGCACGGACAGCTTTGTGGGGAGATCTGTATTGAGCACCGGCATGACGGTCATTTCGAAGTCCTTTGGCGGCTCAGCGTGCGCGCGGCGATCGACAGGATGAGCACCGTCGCCGTCACGAGCAGCGCGCCCGTCCAGGCGAGTTGCTGCCAGTCCTTGTAGGGCGACAGCGCGAACTGGAAGATCACGACCGGAAGACTCGCCATCGGCGCATTGAGATCGAGGCTCCAGAACTGGTTGTTGAGCGAGGTGAATAGAAGCGGCGCGGTCTCGCCGGAAACGCGCGCGACCGCCAGCAGCACGCCAGTGACAAGCCCTGATTTCGCCGCCCGGTAAGCGACGCGCTGAATGACATAGGACCGCGGCAGGCCAAGCGCGGTCGAGGCTTCGCGCAGCGAGCCCGGCACCAGAAGCAGCATGTCCTCCGTGGTGCGCAGCACCACCGGGATCACCAGAATGGCGAGCGCCGCCGCCCCCGAAATGGCCGAAAAATGCCCCATGCGCGCGACCAGCGCCGTGTAGACGAACAGACCGATGACGATCGACGGCGCGCTGAGCAAAATGTCATTGATGAAGCGGATGATCACCGTCAGCTTTGAATAGCGGCCATATTCCGCCATATAGGTTCCGGCCAGCATGCCGAGCGGGCCGCCGACGGCGACACCGATGATCGTCATGATCAGCGAACCCGCCATCGCATTGAGAAGTCCTCCCGCGCTGCCAGGAGGCGGCGTGTTCTGCGTGAAGACATCCAGCGACAGACCCTTCGCGCCCTCGAAGACCAGGGCGCCCAGAATCATCACCAGCCAGGAGAGACCGAAGGCGGCGGCTCCCCAGCAGAGGGCCGTCGCGACAAGATTGGTGTTACGTCGGCGGTAATAGAGCGACATGATCAGGCTCCCGCCTTGTGTTCTATGCGCATGAGCAGCAAGCGGGCGCAGGCGAGCACGACGAAGGTTATGACGAAGAGTATCAGGCCCAGCTCTATGAGAGACGAGGTGTAGATATCTCCCACGGCCTCGGTGAATTCATTTGCGATGGTCGCCGAAATTGTCGTTCCCGGCGCAATGATCGAGCCGGAAATCTTGTGGGCGTTTCCGATCACGAAAGTCACCGCCATGGTCTCGCCCAGCGCGCGCCCCAGCCCAAGCATCACGCCGCCGATGACGCCGACGCGCGTATAGGGGAGCACCACATGAGCCATGACCTCCCAGGTCGTGCAGCCGATGCCGGAAGCGGCCTCCTTGAGCACTGTCGGGACGGTTTCGAACACGTCGCGCGAGATGGAGGCGATGAATGGCAGGACCATCACGCCGAGAATGAGTTCCGCCGTGAGCACGCCGATGCCATAGGGGGGGCCGGCGAAAAGAGTGGACAACAGCGGCGTGTCGGCGAAGGCTGAAATCAGCGCCGGCTGCACATATTGCTGCAAAAACGGCGCGAGCACGAACAGGCCCCAGATGCCGTAAATGATCGAGGGAATGCCAGCCAGCAGTTCGATCGCCATGCCGATCGGCCGGCGAAGCGTGTGCGGGCACAACTCGGTGAGAAACACAGCGACGCCGAGCCCCACGGGAACCGCGACCAGCATTGCAATAAGCGACGTCGCCACGGTGCCATAGATCGCGGCCATCGCGCCGAAATTTTCAGTGACCGGGTTCCATGATTGCGACGCGAGAAAGCCAAATCCGAAGGCCTTGATCGCCGGTATCGACCCCTGGATCAGCGAAACAATGACGCCCCCAAGCAGCAGCAGGACAATGATCGCCGCCGAAAAGGTAAGCTTGTGAAACAGGCGATCGAACAAAGCGAGCGTGGCGAGCCTGCGCGCACGGCTGACGGCCGCCGCTGGCGCCGCGTCGCTGCTCAGCGCGAACTCGGACATGATGTTTTCCTGGGCGCCTGATTTCTCAAGAGTTGGTCCCGTGACTGACATTTCTCACCAGACTGCTTACGCACGCCGCATTGGGCGAGACAAAGACCTGACGGGGGCAGTGCGCCCGTCAGGTCGAAACTTGTTCCGCGAGCCGTGCCGCCTGCGTCAATTCGCAAGCGGCTTCCCGTCGGCGTTCTTTACATTGGCGGCCCAGCTCTTCTTGATGAGGGCGACCACGCTTTCGGGGAGCGGAATGTAATCGAGCTCCTCGGCCGTTTTGCCGCCCTTGGCGAAGGCCCAGCCGAAGAACTTCAACGCTTCGCCAGCAGCGGCGGCGTCCTGCGGCTGTTTTGGCAGAAGGATGAAGGTCGCCGCAGTGATGGGCCAGGACTTCGCTCCAGGTTGATCCGTCAGGATCTGATAAAACCCGGGAGCCTTGGCCCAGTCGGCGTTGGCGGCGGCGGCCTGGAAGCTCTCGGACGTCGGGCCGACAACCTTTCCGTCCTTGTTGACCATTTTCACGAAGGTCAGCTTATTCTGCTTGGCGTAGGCGTATTCGACATAGCCGATCGCGCCCTTGGTGTTGGCGACCGTGCTGGCGACGCCCTCATTGCCCTTGGCGCCGATTCCACCGGCCATTCCACGGCGGAGTTTTCCCCGACCTTGGCCTTCCAGTCGGCCGAAACCTTGGAGAGATAATTGGTGAAATTGAAGGTGGTGCCGGAGCCGTCCGAGCGATGCGCGACGGCGATCGCCTGACTGGTCAGTTTCGCCTTCGGGTTCAATTTCTTGATGGCGGGGTCGTCCCAGCTCTTGATCTCGCCAAGGAAGATCTTCGCCAGCGCGTCGCCGCTCAGGGTCAGCTCGCCCGGCGCCACGCCGTCCAGATTGACCACGGGCACGATGCCGCCAATCACTTGCGGCCATTGCGTTAGGCCGGCGGCCTCGAGCTCCTCGGCCTTGAGCGGCTGGTCGGAGGCGCCGAAGGTCACGGTGCGGGCCTTGATCTGCTTGATGCCTCCGCCTGAGCCGATCGACTGGTAGTTCAGGCTGGCGCCGGTTTCCTTTTTATAGGCTTCAGCCCATTTCGCGTAGATCGGATAAGGGAAGGTCGCGCCGGCGCCGGAAATATCGACAGCGAAAGCCGCGCCAGCCAACAAGGTCACACCTAACGCGGCGACGGCGGCGCGCTTCAAAATCTTGGATATCATGTACAGATTCTTTCTGGCTCGAGAAAGAGTTAAGCTACCCGACCCGGGTATCGCGGAACCCACAATAGCGGCGACCGGCTAGAGTAATATGACTACTGCATGAAGTATTGATGACAAGAAATTTTAATATAAAACAATAGGTTATAAAGGCTCGCCCCTGCAGGATGCATATGCCGTCGCCCTGCTGAGCTCCGTGCCTGCGCCTCGCGGCTCTCGGTCGCGCGCGACGCCCTCTCAATCAATGATTAAGCATGCGCCGCTATCCTCTCGCGATCGGTCGGGTTTTCAGGGTCGGGAGTAAGCGGGATGCGCAGCGGGTCGCCGGACGGCGCGACGGAAATCCTGCTGGAACGCCTGCACTACGGCAAGCTGGCGGAGGGCCGGGAACTCTCCATTCCCGCCAACGAAGGTTATGGCGATCACACGCCGCAGCCGAGGGCTCGCGCCTGATCTTGACCGCGTGCTTTCGCCCCCGCGCCTGATCGGCGCACGGCGCGTGGAGCCAGATCTCATTGATCCAGCGGCGCGCGCGCGCGGCTCCTTGCTTGCTCGCGTCCTGCCGCATTGGCCGAGCGGGGGCGTTCCGCCACTTGCGCTTCTGCGCTCGCGCTTTCGTCACGAAGACGGCGACGACGGGCGCGGCCGGCTGTATCAGCAAAGCGCCGTCTGGCTATGTGGTTTCGATAGCTGGCGACGCCGCCCAGACGCCGTGCTGGAGCTTGCCGGCGCGCAGCTGGAGGCGAAGCCCGATCTTTGTGCGGAGAGCGAAGCTTCGCGCTTTGCGTCCCCCCCGTTACGCGCGTTGCTGCCGCCTCCGCGCCGATCAGCCAGCGCAGCCGTTACCTTCGCGCTCGATGTTCTGGTTCGCTATGCGCTGCTTGATGACGGTTGCGTCGTCACCTTTGGCGCGGGCTGCGAATTTCGGGACGAGGCGCAATTTCTGGCGGCGATCGGCGCGGCCTTGCGGCAGCTCCCGCCCAACTATCCCCGATGGCGGGACATCAGCGTCATGTCGGGCCTATGCAATGATCTGCCGGGCATCTGCTTTCGCTTTCTGCCGTCCTACGGCCTCGCGCGCGCCGCTGCATAGCCTAGCGGGCGCGATCTGTGTGCGCGGGCGCTGGTTCCACGTCGGGCGAATGAGCGAGATAGCGTTCGAGCGCGCTTGGCCGGCGTCGCCGAACTGCTTCGCCCGGCGCGCCGCCGTAATAGGCCCTCGGCCCATTGGCGCCCAGATCGGAGCCCACTCCCAGGCTTCTCAGCGGCCAGCGCATCTTCAGACCCTGGACCAGCCGCTGTTCGATCTGGGCGAGGGTGACATTATCAACGACGTAATAGCCCCTGCGGTCGACATGGGCGATTTCGTCGCGCACCAGTCGGTTCAGCAGCGCGGTCAGATTTTCCCGGACATTGACGGGCAGCAAAAGAAAAGTCGTCGCGTCTGGATCAATCTCGCTCATGTCGCCATGGACGGGCCTGGCCGCGCGCATGACCGCCTTCATCGCCCTGATTTCCGCGGGATCGGTCTCGCTGTCGGTCAGATCCATGGGCGCGCTGAACTGCCGCCGTTCGCGGGTTTCATGGGCGCGCTTGAAAATCTCCGAAAGGAATTTCATGATGAAGACGAAAGCGTCCTGAGCCATCGCGACGGCGAGCGCCATCGTCGAGTTTAGGCGTAAAGCTCCAGAAAGCTTCGCGCGCGAGTTCAAACTTGTTGCGCTCCGTGGTGTGAGCGCGCAGAAAGTCGTCGCTTCGCTTAAGCAGGGCGCGCACGTCGGTCTCGGAGAGTCCAGCCGCGCGTCCGGCCACGACGCAGGCGTCGACAAGTTTTTTCGCCTGGGTGAAGCCCTGCGCCGCCGCGCTGGAGTTGCTCGCCGCGGTCTCGCGAATATGAGCCGTGACCGCGCCGATCTGGTCGCGCAGCTCCCCTTCGAGCGAGCATTTCCTGTCATAGGCCGTGCGCGCGGCGATGACCTCCTCCCGCGTCGTCAAGAGGTCTCGCGCCTGTCCGCCGACAGGCTCGCAAGCGAAATCCGCCGAGAGATTTGCGGGAGGGCGTGCGCGCCGCGAGCAGCGAAAAGAATTGTCTCGCAGAGTGGCTTTGCCTCATGCGCCAGCCGCCAGCTCGGGTCGGCGCGCAACTGCTCCCGCAGCGCGCCGAGTTCATTCACGAGAGCGCCAATGTCCGGCGTCGCCTCCCCTTTCGGCAACGGACGCTGCGAGGCGGCGACGGCGATCTCCGCCTTTTGGGCCAGCCCGATCATCTGTGTATTGATCGCGTCGCGCTGGCGCAGCGCCGCCGCGCGCTCGCCCATAGGGCCGTTTAGCGTTTCGCGAATGGTCGCCGTGCGCTTGAGCGCCTCGCTGGCTTTCGAGCGGTGGGACAGGCAATTGGGACCACAGGCGGCGCCGAGTCCGTCGAGACCCTTGGCTGCGTCGATCGCCGCCTGCTCCTCCTGCCGGGCCGTGGTGGCGAGAGCCGAGATTTCATCCTGCTTGAGCTTGATGATGCCGTCGAGATCGCCAATGTTGCGCTCAAGCTGCTTGATCCGCGCGCGCGCCTCTTCGAGTTGGCGGCCGGCGGACTGGGCCTCGGTAAGTTCCGCCGCGGCCTGCCGCGCGGCCTCGGCGGCGATGCGCTGCTGGGCTTCCTGACTCTTGCGGATCGATTCGCGAAGGCCGGCGCCTGCGGTGCGCGCCGTTTCGCCCAGGGCGTCGAGCTGGTCGAGATAGGCCTTGAATCCGGGCGTCGCCAGAATGCTCCGCGAGGCTTCGTCGTAACGCGCGGCGATTTCTTTCGAGGACGGCAGCAGGACGTCGGCGGCAAGCTCCATCGGCTGCAATTCGCCCACGATCTTCTTCGACGAGAGCTTGAAGATGTTGTTGTAATAATAAGTGAACGAGAAAAAGGCGGAGATCGAGAAAACAAAGGCGAAGACCAGCGCCGTGACGAGCGTCTTGATGATCATGCGCTCTCGGGCCATGCGCCGCCGGGCGATCAGGCTGGCGAGATCGGCGCCGAGCGACCATGAGGTCGACGCCAGCATGACGAGAATCGCCGTCGTGCCGATCATCGCGCCAAGCAGCCCAACCAGATCGCCAGGCTCCTTCTGCATGATGTCGATCATGCCGCTTGAGGTTGTGTAAAATACCCAGCACAGCACAGGCGCCGCGATCCCGATTCCAACGCGGCCGAGATTTATCTCGCGCGGCAGCCGTTGCCTGAATATTTCAATCAACGGAGCGAATCGGCCAGGCTTGGCAGGCGCGGGGGGGGCGTTGCCCGGGCGTTGCGGTTCGGGCGTCGCCGTTGCCTCACTCATGCGCGCGCCCCGCAGACGTCGGAGCGGCCAGGCGCAGCGATGAGGGGCGTTTCTACCTGGCTTCTGGACGCGATAATCATGGCGCGAAAACTAGCACATGATCTTCGAGACGTCGAAAGGACACGGGCTCGCGCTGGCGGTCCCGAACTCGATCCTTGGGGCCAGTTGCCGCTCGCGCCAGGGCGCTGCTCTAAAAAATGAGATTTAATACAAAGGCTTGGGAGCCGTGCGAGATCGGGGACCGGCGGCGGGTTTTCCCGAAGCGACTTTCATGTTACGGGGAGGTTCGCAAAGCGTTTGCGTCAGCGCCTTCCACCACCCGCTCCGCCTCCAGCGCGTTTCCTGATGTCCAGCTTTTCGGGAAAATGCGCCGGGACATTGTTTACCGGCATTTTCATGGGCCCCGCGATCCTGCGGCCCGGCCTGGAAATGCGCGCCGCCCGCCTCGCGGACGGACCCAGAGCATCAGGGATCGAGCCTTGTCCATACCGTTTCGTTACGTCGCCACGGTCGGCGCCTATCTGCTCCGCCAGAAGCTTCTCGGCCGCAAGCGTTATCCACTCGTGCTCATGATGGAGCCGCTGTTTCGCTGCAATCTCGCTTGCGCGGGCTGCGGCAAGATCGACTATCCCGACCATATTCTGAACAAGCGCCTCTCGGTAGAGGACGCGCTGGCCTCGGTGGACGAATGCGGCGCGCCCGTCGTGGTGATCGCTGGCGGCGAGCCCCTGCTGCACAAGGATCTCGCGCAGATCGTCGAGGGGGTGATCGCGCGCAAGAAATTCGCCATCGTCTGCACCAATGCGCTGCTGCTGGCGAAGCGAATCGACCAGTTCAAGCCCAATCCCTATTTCACCTGGTCGATTCATCTCGACGGCGACAAGGAGATGCACGACCACGCCGTCAGCCAGGAAGGCGTTTACGAGCGCGCCGTCGAGGCGGTGAAGCTGGCCAAGTCCAAGGGCTTCCGCGTCACCACCAACAGCACTTTCTTCTCCAACACCGATCCCGTTCGTGCGGCCGCCTTCCTCGACGAGCTGACCAAGCTTGGCGTCGACGGCATGACCGTGTCGCCTGGCTACGCCTATGAGCGCGCGCCCGATCAGGAACATTTCCTCAACCGCTCCCGCACCAAGGAGCTCTTCCGCGCGATCCTCAAGCGCGGTCGCGGCGGCAAGGCCTGGGCCTTGCAGCAATCCGGGCTGTTCATCGACTTTCTCGCCGGCAATGTGAGCTATCACTGCACGCCTTGGGGCATGCCGCTGCGCACGGTTTTCGGCTGGCAGCGTCCCTGCTATCTGCTCGGCGAGGGCTATGTTCCGACCTTCAGGCAGCTGATGGAAGAAACCGATTGGGACGCCTATGGCGTCGGCAATTACGAAAAATGCGCCGACTGCATGGTGCATTCCGGCTTCGAGGCGACAGCGGTGGAAGACAGCGTCATGCGCCCATGGCGCGCGCTGAAGGTCGCGCTCTTCGGCGTGAACACCGAAGGTCCGATGGCGCCCGACATATCGCTCGAAAACCAGCGCCCGGCCGAATATGTGTTCGACGCCAATGTAGCGACGCTGTCACAGACCCGAGAGCACGAGTCGAAGCAGCGGGCCGACCAGACCTCCACAGCGGCCTAAAGTCGCGAAAGCCGCGCGGGCGTCGAGACCCGCGCGGATCAGATCGCCGATCTGTCCCGGTTCGCGCAACAGCTCCCGCAACACGCCGCTCACGTCGACGCTTCCGTCGGGCTTGACCGCTTTTGTCGCCAGCGGGGGCAGGGCGCGTGAAGCCGGATCGCTGACGACCCGAACGATGGCGAAGGGCAGCCCGCGCCGCCGCGCGAAGGCGCCGGCGAGATGCGAACTCCATGTCCACGGCGATCGCGCCGCCGCTTGCGCGCAGGACGGTCTTGGCGGGCACTGTGAGGATTGCCGCGTCAACGCCGCGGACAGCCCCTTCTCGCACCGGGACGCCCGCACCGGCGAAGCCTTCAGCCAAAACGCGTCGAAGGGCAGGATGCGTCTCGAAAATTTCCGAACCGCCGATCGCCTGCGTCCCGATTACGGCGTCTCCCGGCGCCAACCCGTAATCGAGGCCGCCCGCGAGGCCAAAACTGACAACAGCTGAAAATTCGGAGCTTTCGAGCAACTCGAGAGCGGTTCGCAGCACGCGGACATCCGCGCCGCTGCAAAGCGGAACCACACCCTCGCCATGAAGGCAGGCAGCCTCGCGTGCGAGCCCTGTGAGAACGAGAATTGGCGCGGAAGGACGCGGGCCCTGGTCTTTTCGTCCAACAAGGCTTCGCGTCATCGCCGGTCCTTTCCTGATCGGCGCAGCCTAGAGCCCCACGCTCACCTTTTTAGCGTTCGATCGGAGTAGGTTGCGGTAACGCGCGAGAGCCCAGAGCGGGAAGAATTTTCCATATCCATGATAGCGCAGGTAGAAGACGCGCGGGAAGCCGGTGGCGGTGAAGCGCGCTTCTTCCCAAAGGCCATGATCGGCCTGCGTCCGCTGCAGATAGGCGACGCCGCAGGCCACGGCGGGATGATCGACCTCGCCCGCCGCCATCAGGGCCATCAACGCCCAGGCTGTCTGCGACGCGGTGGAAGGGGCGGGTTCATAGCCCTTGTACATCGAGCTTGTAGCTCGACAGGTCTTCGCCCCAGCCGCCGTCAGGATTCTGAATCGAAGCGAGCCAGGAGACGCTGCGGCGGAAGGCCTCATGTTCGTGCGGCAGGCCTGCGGCGTTGAGCGCGCAGAGCGACGACCATGCGCCATAGATGTAATTGGCGCCCCAACGTCCGAACCAGCTGCCGTCAGGCATTTGCTCGGAGAGGAGATATTCCACGCCGCGCGCGAGCGCGTCGCTTGAGTCCAGCGTGTCGCCCAGCTGCGCCAGCATGGAGATGCAGCGCGCCGAGACGTCGGCGGTCGGGGGGTCGAGCAGCGCGCCGTGATCGGCGAAGGGGATGTGGTTGAGATAGTGATAGGCGTTGTCGGCGTCGAAGGCGCCCCAGCCGCCATTCTTGCTCTGCAGCCCCTCGATCCAGACCCGGCCGCGATCCATGCGCTCCGTATAGGGCTTCTCGCCGGTCTCTGTTGCAAAACGGTCCATGGCGGTGACGACGACGGCGGTGTCGTCGACGTCGGGGTAATGCGGATTGGCGTATTGGAAGGCCCAGCCCCCCGGCGGGGTGTCGGGCCGCTGCGCGGCCCAGTCGCCCTTTACGTCGAGAATTTGCAGCGGCGCCAGCCATTCCAGCGCCTTTTTCACGCGAGCCCGCGCCTCCGCGCCGCCGGTCTCCAGCAAGGCGTGGGCGACGAGCGCGGTATCCCAGACCGGCGAGACGCAGGGCTGGCAATAGGCTTCGTGCTCATGGACGACGAGCAGCCGCTCGATGGATTCGCGCGCCGCGACGACGCGTGGGTCGCTGGAGGGAACGCCGAGCACGTCGTACATCAGCAGGCTGTTGACCATGGCCGGGAAAATCGCGCCTAGCCCATCAACGCCGTTGAGCCGTTCCGTGGTCCAGCTCTCCGCGCGGGCGATGGCGCGTTCGCGCGTCTTCCTGGGGAAATAGGGCTCAACGACATGCAACGTTTTGTCGATTGCGCCGAAGATCGCCGTCCAGGGGAAAGTCTGGTGTTCGCCCTTGGGCCATTCGCGAACCTCGTCCGGCGGCGTGACGAACAATTCGCCGATATGGACGCCGAGTGGATTCCTGGCGCGAGGCTTCTTGGCCATCAGCACCAGCAGCGGCACAAGCACCGTGCGGGCCCAATAGGACATCTTGTCGAGATGGAAGGGGAACCATTTCGGCAGGAGCATGATCTCGGCGGGCATCACCGGAACGCCGCGCCAGGGAATTTCGCCATAGAGCGCCAGCAGCGCGCGGGTGAAGACATTGCCTTGCGCCGCGCCGCCATGCGCCAAAATCGCCGCGCGGGCGCGCGCCATATGCGCGGCGTTTATGTCGTCGCCGATCAACTTGAGCGCGAAATAGGCCTTTACGCTGGCGCTCATGTTGAAGGCACCGTCCTGAAACAGCGGCCAGCCGCCATGCGACCCCTGCACGCGGCGAAGATAATTGGCGATCTTGCCTTCGAGAACCGCGTCGACCGGCTCGGCGCGATAATGGCGCATCAGCACATATTCGGCGGGGATGGTGCAGTCCGCCTCAAGCTCGAAACACCAGTGACCATCGCTCTTGCCCAAGGCGAGCAGCGCATCCGTGGCGCGCTCGATGCTCGCTTCCAATGGGTCGGCGGCGGGGGTGAATTTTTCTGCGCGCGCGGTGGCGGTCGTCATCTTAAATCCTCGGTCTAACTCTATATATCGCTCGCTCGGCCTTTCAGCCAACTCGCAGGCTCGGGGCGCCGCCTGCCTTGGGCCGCACGGTGATCTCGACGTCCTGGCCGAGCGCCACCAGAAAACGCAGCAGCCGCTCCACTGAAAACTGGCGGAAGTCCCCGCGCAGCAGCTTCGAGACGTCAGGCTGCTTCACGCCGAACAGTCCGGCGGCTTCGATCTGGCGCAGGCCGCGCTCACGCATCAGCCTTGCGATTTTGCGGACCAGCTCGGCCTTGACCAGATTGTCGGCGCAGCCAGCCATTTCGAAAGTCATTGTCGTTTCCGCGGATGCGAAGGTCCATTCGTAACAAATGATCGTTTATAGTGATTTAACCATAGGATCAAGTCCGCAAGGCACTGAAATGTCAGGAGATGGTTACTCCCCGCTTTGATGCGAACGTCTTAATACATGGAAAATCCCGGGGTTAAGCGCAACGCAGCGAAACCAATGTCCAATTTGCAATGTCGCGGCGCGTGAGCGGCGTGTCTAAACTCGGGTCGATCATGTATTTCGCTCATCACGCAAATCAGATAGGTTGTAAATGTTCATTGCACAACTTTGGAGATTTTAAATGGCCCGCTATACCCCGATACTTCGTTGGAAGCGTGGTGAGCAAAATGCTCTTAGGCGGGTTACTGCGGCCGGAAGACGTGACGTAGTGCCATTAATAGTTTTGCATCCAGATCAAGTTTTGGCGAGGCCAGCAACATCCAAGCGCGATGCGATGACGGCGGCTCAAGCGTTTGCACATGATATTCACTCTATCTGGGGGACCGCACCATTTTTCCTCGACGCCAGCGGCCTTGGGACTAATTCAAGGGGAATCCCTCTCTTGCGAGCAATTGCATCAAGGACGCGAGCGCTTGGGTGCCAAATGACGCCGGCAACATTCTTGGATGCACCTCCCGCATACCAGAATGCTGTCACTCACGTCGCGAATACCGACCAGAGGGGCGTAGCTTTAAGGGTTGATCTACCTGAATTGACCGGGGCTGGGTCGTGGGTCAAAAGCTGGGGGCACTCTTTAAAGGACACAGATTTAATTGCGGATTTCAATGAAAACGTCGGCGTTGTGGCTTCTCTTGGGCCTGCGCTAATTAGCGTATTCCAGTCTCTTCATCGCGCGGCGCAATGGAGAACCGTTACATTGGCGGGAACCTCAATGCCACAAAATTTCACGGGGTTCTCTGCTGGAGCCCATTTAATCGGTCGTGAGGAATGGCATCTTTGGAGGCTATTAGAAGCCAACGTCAGATATAATTTGCATTATGGTGATTATACTACAGTTTCTCCAAGCGCGGCACCCCCCGGAATAAGATGGGGATTCCCCATAAATGTCAGATACACAACTGATGATAACTTTTTGATTTGCAGGGGAGTTAAAACTACTGGCCCAGGGGCCAAGCCAATGAGCGCGCAACTGCTAAGTCACGCGAAAACTATCTTTGCTAGATCAGATCGAAATGCTCTCCCGCATTGCTGGGCAGATACAAAAATAGATCAGATAGCTGGGGGCTTGGAATCTCCCGGAGGACTAGAGGCATGGGTAACGATCGGCGTCAACAGACATGTTGAGTTAACGCGCCATCTTTTACCGTGAAAGCCATCCATTTCTGGCCTTTAATACGCTTCGTACCGAAGCACGGAGCGCGTCTATTTGGATTTCATCAGCAAGACGCCTATGTATAGAATCCGTATCTCTTGGATTTCCAGCCTTTAGAAAGTCCGAAAGATTCAAGAACTAAAATTGCCTCCTCCTTCCAAAGGAAATTTGCAATTACATATGGATCAATACGAGGGTTTATCTCGCTCTGTCTTTCTTCAGTCAGAACGATCTTGCCCGCCTCTGATGTAGCAACGATAAATCCCCACCATTTTGGGACAATAGCTGACGCTTTTTGTGCGTGTTTACTTCCGACGACTAAATGCATTCTGTCGAATGCATGTCCATAAATTTCAATTTGATAAGGAAGACGTTCGAGCGTGTCTCGGTCGCTCTTTAGTTCGAAGCCACCCAATTCCCCATTGATGACCGCGAGATCGATTCTTACAGCCCCAGACCAAACGCCCATTTCCTCGACCACGAGCGTGTCGTCGTCGCCCTTGTGAAGGCGATTGAGACGCTTCCTTATCGCCCGCCTTACGTCGATATCTTTCATAGGCCGCTATATAGCACTCGAAACGTGCGCGTACAAGCTTGACCTAAACTATAAGGTCGCTTATTTTGCTCATGTGGCGATTTAGCAACTACGAACGGCTTCGCAGACTCCAACGTCAGTTTGTACAAATTAGCGACTCCGCGGCCTTATACCCCGATCGAATCGAGCCTTCGATCGTCGCTGGCAGGCCGGTCGCGGTCCAGTCGCCGGCGAGCAGCAAATTATGCCAGTGCGTCTTGGCTTCCGAGCGGCGCGCCTGCTGTTGTGGCGTCGCGGCGAAGGTCGCGCGCTTTTCCTTGACAATCTGCCATTGCGGCAGAGAGGAGGGCAGGCCGGTCGCGCTGGCCACCTCGGCCCAGATTTGCTGCGCCAGCGATTCGCGCGGCTCGTCCATCAGTCGGTCCGCGCCGCTGATCGTGACCGAGAGGCGATCCTCGAAAGCGAACAGCCATTCGCTCAGGCTCCCGACCATGCCGAGCAACGCCGGCTGCCCCTTGGGCGGCGCGATTTTGAAATGCGCGTTGAGAATGGCGCGGAAATCGTCCGGCGCGACAAGGCCGGGAACAAGCTCCGCCGCCGCCCAGGGCGGAACCGCCAGAACAAGCCGGTCATCCTGGCCCAGCTTTATTGAATCGTCGCCGAAGCTGAGGCGGCTGGCGCGATCTTCCGCGAACTCTATTTCGCGCAACCGGGCGCCAAAACGGACCTCGACGCCAAGCCCCTGCAGCGCCTTGAGGGCAGGATCAATGAAGGCCGGTCCGAGCCCGTCCCTGGCCACCATCGGCCGACAAGCGGAGCCCCCGGCGGCCAGCGTTTCGCGCAGCACGGCTCCGGCGAGTTCCGCGCTTGAATCGCGCGGCTCTGTGTTCAGCGCCGAAAGCAGCACCGGACCCCAAAGCCGCTCATAGAGCAGGCCCGTGCAATCCATCGTCTCGCCGATCGTCGCGCCTTTCTTCGCGCGCAGCAGGCTGGCGGCGTCCAGATAATCCAGAGGCTTCGTTCCGGGCACGCGGCGCGAGGCGACGAAAATCCACCACGGAAGCCTTGAGGCGTTGGGGGCGAGACGCCAGCGCTCGCCGCTGCGCGCATCCAGGAAGTCGAAGGCGCATTCATCCGGTCCGACCAGCGCGTCGCCGGCGCCGACGCGCGCGAGATAATCCCGGGCGGCGTGATTGCCGGACAGCAGAAGATGGTTGCCATTGTCGATGGTGAGTGCAAGCGAGGGGTCGTAATAGGAGCGGCAGCGCCCGCCCGCCATCCGCGCCGCCTCGTACAAGGCTGCCTTGCCGCCAGCCTGCGCGAGCTTCAGGGCGCAGGAAAGTCCCGCGAGGCCCGCCCCGACGACATGGGTGACTCCGGTCATGCGAAAGCGTAACGCAGCAACGCCAGCACGACCTTCAACTTCGAGGCGTGCACTTTTTCCCGCGGGGGGGCGAAGCCGCGCGCGCAAAGGCGTTCGAGAATCGAGCTGTAGGCGGCCGCCATGAGCGCCGGCGCCTTAACCGCATGTCCCGGAGAAGCTGCGATCAGCTTGCGCGACGCTTCATAATGGCCGCGCGCCCGTTCCGCCACTTCCGCGCAAGCCGCGCCGAGGCCCGGGTGCACGAGCACGGCGCTGGGCGAAAAATCCGTCATTCCGGCGGCGACCAGCTCTTCACGGGGCAAGTAGAGCCGTCCGCGTTCTGCGTCCTCGTCGAGATCGCGCAGTATGTTGGTGAGCTGCAGCGCCCGCCCAAGGTGATGCGCGAGCATTCGCGCGTCTTCCAGCAATTTCGGGGACGAAGCTTCGGTGAGGCCGAAGGCGTGGATCGAAAGGCGTCCCACGGCGCTCGCCACCCGGTCGCAATAGAGATCCAGCGTCGCCCAATCCGGCGCGCAAATATCCTGATCGACGTCCATTTGCATGCCGTCGATCACCGCCTCGAAGTCCGCGAGCTTCAGTCCAAAGCGTCGCACCGGCTCCGCGAGCTGGGCGCATCGCTGGTGAATTCGTCCCTCATAAAGCTCTTCAAGATCGCGTCGCCATTCGTCGAGCTGTCGGCGACGTTCATCGCGATCGCCTTCTTCATCGGCGATGTCGTCCACCGCGCGGCAAAAGGCGTATATCGCGTACATGGCTTCGCGGCGTTCCGGCTCCAGAATGCGCATCGCAAGATAGAATGAGCTTTTGCGCGCGGTCGCGCTGACCTGCCGAGCGCCGGGTTCCGTCGTATCCTCAGCCAGACTCATGCTGCGCCTCCGGGTGCGGGTCGGCGAACAAGCCGCCGCAGCAGGGCGCCCGTTGCGCCAAGCGCGCCGATGAAAGCGAACCGCGCCTTGCCGGCATGGACCTTGTCCGCCAGCGGGTCGGCGTCGCGCAGCCGTTGCGTCAGCGTTTCGGCAAGGCTCTGGATCGCCCCGACCTCCATCGCGAGCCGCACGTCGTCAATGCGGTCGGCGAAGCCGCGCGATTGCGTCAGCAAGGCGTTGGTCTTTCCGGCCAGCTCGGCGATCACGGCGCGAAGCTGCTCTGGAGACTTGTCTCCCGCAAGCATTTCAACCTTGGCGCCAAAAGCCTGCAGACACTCTTGCGGCAAATATACACGGTCGAGATCGCGATAGTCCTTTCCGCAGTCCTGCAGATGATTGATGATCTGCAACGCGGCGCAAAGCGCGTCATTCGCTTCCCAGGTCTTGCCAGGATCCTCGCCATGCACGTCGAGCACGAAGCGCCCGACCGGCATCGCCGAATAGCGGCAATAGTCGATCAGATCGTCCCAGTCCTCGTAGCGAAGCTGCGTCACGTCGCGGCGGAATGCAGTGAGGAGATCGCAGGCGTGCCGTGGCGAAAGGCCGCGCTCCTGGCTCGCGTCGCGCAAGGCGCGGGCGACCGGCTCGTCGGGCCCTGTTTGCAGCAGCGCCGCCTCCAGCCGGTCAAGCAGTGCGAGCTTGTCGCCCGGCGCAAGCTTCTCATGGTCGGCGATATCGTCCGCCGCGCGCACGAAATTGTAAAAAGCGAGAATCGGCGCGCGATGACGCGGCGCGATGAGAAAGGATGCGACCGGAAAATTCTCGTCCCGGTGGGACTTTCCCGAGGCCGTGTCCGATATGGCGATCGTGCTGGCGCCGCTCATGACTTCAAAAATCCCGCTCGGGTTTCCTGGAGAACCCCGTTTTCATCCAAGAAAATCTGGCGCCGCCCGGAAACCGACGTCAATGCGCCTGATAGCGGCCCTTCCAGGCGCCGCCTTTTCCGCGCATGTGCTGCAGCGCCGACTCCACAGTGAACCACGTATAACAGGCGGCGACGAGGGGCAAGGCGAGCGCCCGCGACCGGGAGAGGCCGTAGAAACGCAGGCTTGGCATATAGGACTGAATCATCAGCAAATAAGCGACCAGCGCAGCCTCGCGAGCGGGCGTTTCCGCGAACAAGGCGAGGAGGGGCGGAGCCAGATACACGACGATAATGCCGAGGATCGCGCCGACAAGCCGCAGCGGCGAGTAATCAAGCTGGGCATAGGCCGAGCGGGTCACCATCCGCTCTATGTCCCCAAAGCCGGGATAGGGGCGCAGGCTATGAACTGAATCCGTCAGTCCCAGCCAGATCGGTCCCTGCGTTTTCATCAGCGCCCCGAGGGCGCAGTCGTCGATCAGGGCTTTGCGAATGGCGGCAAGGCCGCCAGCCCTCGCCAGCGGTTCGGGCCGAACCAGCATGACGCCCCCGGCGGCGGCGGCGATCCTGGACTTGGGGTCGTTCACGCGTGCGAAGGGGTAGAGCATCTGGAAAAAGAAGACGAAAGCCGGCACGAACCAGCGTTCTGCGGCGCTTTCGCAGCGCAATTTGACCATCAGCGAAGTCAGAACCGCGCCCCGCGCCAGCGCTCCGGCGACAAGGCGCTCAAGAGCCGGAGGATCAAAAGCGATGTCACCGTCGCAGAACAGCACGAAATCGGGTTGAACCGGCAGGGCTCGAACATGCTCGAAGCCGCGCTGCATCGCGGCCAGCTTTCCGGTCCAGCCGGAGGCGGGGCCGTCCGAGGTCAGCACGCTGAGTCTTCCGCTCGCGCCTAGCCCGGCGGCGCAGGCGCGGGCCGCTTCCCCCGTCCCGTCGGCGCTCTGGTCGTCAACCAGGACTATCTCCAGCCGTCCGGTAAACTCCTGCCCAAGCAGCGAGGACACGCACTTCTCGATCACATCCGCTTCGTCCCGGGCGGGGATGATGGCGATCACGCTCGTCCCGGCGGTCGACGGTCCTCCGGCGGCGAAATAGCGGTCCTGCTCGGTCAGCCGCCAGAAGCCCCCGTGGAAGGCGATGAGATAAAACCAGACGGCGAGGCCGGAGGAGGCGATAATGAGCGCGGTCATCTTGATCTTGAAAGCCGTTTCATTGGGTGGGAATAAATAAGACCACGGTCACGGAGTTGCGAGGCGTCTGTTGATTTTGGCGGGGTCTTAGCATCCGAGGGGTCGGGCTGGCCAGCGCCGGGGGGCACGGCGCTTGCAAATCGGAGCCAACGCCCAGGCGACTCGTCGCGTCGAGACACAGCTAGATGCAATTTGTCACAAAATGGCTTAGCAGCATGCCTGCGGGCTTTTTTCGGGGACAACCCGGGGCGACCGCGAAGGGGGGCAGCGGGGCGGCGTGTCAAAATGGCCTCGCAGTACAGGTGAGGAATAACCATGAAGGTTAAGTGCGTTGGACAGATTTGTGTTTTCGCGGGGATGATGATCGCGTCGTCCGCGCTGGCTCAGCAGACCTGGGCGCCGCCGGCGGAAATCGCGCCCAAGGTTGCGCCGGCCGCTCCCGCGCAGACGCCGGTCGCGCAAAAGCCGACCGTTGCAGCGGAGACGCCGAAGAGCAAGAGCAAGGACTGCCGCGCCCAGGCGGACGCCAAGGGCCTGCATGGCAAGGCGCGCAGGGCGTTTCGCGCTGAATGCGAGAAGGGCTGAGGCCCAGGGCGTCCCCATTCCGACAGGAAAAAGGGGACGCCTGCCGTTTCTCTCGGCGTGCGCCGCCCGATTCTCAGTCACGAGATCCGCGAGTTCAGTAAACCCGCTCGATACAAAAGTCGACGACTTCCAGCAGGGCGTCTTTCCAGGGTGAGGCGGGGAAAATTTCCATCGCGTCCCTGGCGATTGCGCCATAGTGGTTGGCTCGCTCGATCGTGTCGTCGAGAGCCTTGTGCTTCTTCATCAGGCCGCAGGCGGTCTCGACGTCACCGTCCTTGATCTCGCCCTTTTCCAGCGTCCGGCGCCAGAATTCGCGCTCTTTTTCATTGCCGCGCCGGAATGCTAGCACCACGGGCAGCGTGATCTTGCCTTCGCGGAAATCGTCGCCAACATTCTTGCCCAGATTTGCGGAGGAGCCGCCGTAATCCAGCGCATCGTCGATGAGCTGGAACGCAACGCCCAGATTCATGCCATAGCTGCGCGCCGCCGCCTCGTCCGCCTTGGACCGGCCCGAGAGCATCACGCCGACTTCCGCCGCCGCGGCGAAGAGCTCGGCGGTCTTGCGGCGGATCACGCCCATATAGGCGTCTTCCGTGGTTTGCGTGTCCTTCGCGGCGTTGAGCTGCAGAATTTCACCTTCTGCAATGATGGCCGCCGCGCTCGATACGACCGTGAGGCAGGGCATGTTGCCGGGCTCGACCATCATCTTGAAGGCGTGGCCGAGCAGAAAATCCCCCACCAGGACGCAGGTTTCGTTGCCCCACAGCATGCGCGCGGCGATCTTGCCCCGGCGCATGTCGCTTTCATCCACGACATCGTCGTGAAGCAGCGTGGCCGTATGCATGAACTCGATGCCGGCCGCGAATTTGATCTGGCCGTCGCCCTTGTATCCGCACATGCCGGCGGTGGCGAGCGCAAGCATCGGGCGCAACCGCTTCCCGCCCGCTGAAATCAGATGGTTCGCGACCTCGGGAATGGTGGTGACGTCCGAGCCCATGCGCTGAAGTATCAGCTGATTGGTGCGTTCCAGGTCGGGCCGGATAAGCTCGAGGAGACTTTCGAGACCTGCGGCTTTCTTTTCTCTGTCTTCGAGCGGAACGACGATACCCACGGAGCCCCCTGCAGCCTTCGATCATGTTGATGTGTGTCTTTTGGCGAACTTACGGCTTTGCGCGGAAAGCGGCAAGTCGCGCCGGTTTTGAATGGCTACGCTCTGGCGCGATCGCCTGCTCGTTCCCGCTTTCCCGAGTTCGGCGGTTTCCAATTCACTCGAAGACGATATGGTCCAGGTCATGACTGAGAGCGATAACAGGTTTTTGGGCGGGCGCCTGCTCTTGCGGCAAGGGGGAAGCGGCCACCGCGCCGGCACCGACGCGATGCTGCTCGCGAGCGCGATCCCGCGCGACGCCTCGGGGCTGTTGTTTGACGCGGGGGCCGGCGCGGGCGCGGTGGGTCTGAGCGCCGCGATTCTGGCTCCAGACATTCGTGTCGGCCTTATCGAGCTCGAGCCCCAGGCCTGCGCCCTCGCGCGCGAAAACATTTCGCGCAACGGATTTGGCGACAGGTCGGAGGTTTTCGAAGCCGACCTGCTTGACGCCGCTTCGCGCCGCGCCGCCGGACTCCGGCCCGTATCGGCGAGCGCAGTGCTGACCAATCCACCGTTTTTCGAGCCTGGCCGGGTGCGGGTGACGCCCGATCCTCAAAAGGCACTGGCCCATGTCGGCGCGGCGCCGCTCGAAGACTGGGCGCGCGCCTGCCTGTCCCTGCTGGAGCCGGGCGGCTTATTTGTGATGATCCACCGCGCCGATGCGCTGGCGGATTGCCTCGCTGCGGTCAAGGGACGGCTCGGGGGCGTTGCGATATTGCCGGTGGCTCCGCGCGAAGGGGAGCCGGCGATCCGGATCTTGCTGCGCGGCGTCAAGGGTTCGAAAGCGCCGCTAAGGCTTTGCGCACCCTTGGTTTTGCACTCGCGTGACGGAAGCTTCACGCCTCTTGCGGACGCGATTCACCGGGGCGAGGCCGCCGCGCCCTTCTAGATTGCTCATGCAAATGGAACGCAAAAACGTGCAAATTCGCGCACGACCTGCTCGTAGACATGTCTTTTGAACGGGACAATCAGCTCCGGCAGAAGCGCAGGGTTTTCCCAGCGCCATTCGTCAAATTCGGGCTGATGGGCGCCGCCCGCAGGATTGGCGATGTCGATTTCGCTGTCGGCGCCGGTGAAGCGCATGGCGAACCATTTTTGCGTCTGGCCTACATATTTGCCCTTCCAGCGGGTCGTCGAGTTCGGCGGTAGGTCGTAGCTCAGCCAGGGCTCGATCTCGCCCAGCGGCGCCACGCTGCGCACATTGGTTTCTTCGTAGAGTTCGCGCAGCGCGGCGTCCTTGGCCTCCTCGCCCTCGTCAACGCCGCCTTGCGGCATCTGCCATTCGAAGCGCGCGTTAGTCAGATCATGCACACCCTTGGGCCGCCGCCGGCCGATGAAGACCAGCCCCGCGGAATTGATCAGCATCACGCCGACGCAAGGTCGATAGAGGCGCTGGCTCATTTGCCCGTTCCCGTGACGGCGGCGGTGCTTCCCACGGGAGCCAGCGTCGCGGAAACCGGCGCGATCACTATGCCACGCTTCTCTGCGTCGCGGGCGAAGCGTGCGAGCCTCGCTATCGTCTGGCCTTCCGCATTGGCGAAGCCGATCGCCGAGCCGTTCTGACGCGCCTGCGTCTCAAGCTGCGCCAGCGCCGCGTCCACGGATTGCGGCGTTCCTCTTGCGTCGAGCACGATGTCGACGCGCGCCGCCGGCAGCGACAACCGCGCCGCAGTCGCTGCGGCGACGGACTGGGGCGAGGCGCCGTCGTCGAGATAGAACAGGCCGCGCTTGGCGATGTCGGAGAGCACGGGCGTCAGCGCCCTTTCATCGGCGGTGAAGCGCCCGCCCAGAAAACTCATGACGCCGGCGTAGCCGGGAAAACGGCTCATCAGCCAGTGCAGATCCTCAAGGTCGGCGCTATTGTCGACCAGCAGAGTGTGCGGGCCGGGATTGTTTTGCGGATAATCGAAGGGCTCCATCGGCGCCTGCAACAGCACCTCATGGCCGCGCGCCCGCGCCCGCGCCGCCGAGCCTTCGACGGTCGCGCCATAGGGCGCGAAAGCCAGCGTCACCGCTTCCGGCAGCTCGCTGATCGCGGCTTCCGTGGTCTGCGGATTGAGCCCGACGCCGCCGACGACGAGCGCGATCTTCGGCGCATTGGCCTTCATGCGCGACGGCGCGACGAAGGGCCGCGAATAGACGTCCATGGGCTTGGCGCCATCGGCCGCGATGCGCGGCAGCACGCCGTAGCGCCCCTTTTCCGCCACGCGCCGGTCCGGCGCCGGCGGCAGCCTTATGCCGGAGGATACAGGCTCGACCTGGATGATGACGGGCCCCGGCCCGCTGGAGCCGTTGCGGGTCACTTTCACGCCCGATTGCTGATCGGCTTCGCCAACCGTGAGGACATGATCGCGGCCATTCGGGGCCGAAGCGTCGGCGGGCGCGATCTGCGCCTGCGCGGGCTGCGGCGGGGGCTCCGGCGGCGCCTGATAGGGTTCGATTTTGGCGATGGCGTAGGGCCGTCCGCCGAGCGTGGCGAGCAGCGGATCGCGCAAGGTCAGGGCATAACCGCCGCCGCCGAGCACAAGCGCCGCGAGGCCGGCCCAGAGAAGCTTGCCGCCCCGGCGCGGAGTGGGCGCAGCGGGCTTTGGCTCGCGTCGGTTTTGCCCGAGGGGCTGATGCAATTCGTCGTTCATGTGGATAGTTTCGCCCAAGGCCGTGCGCGCCCCGAATTGGGGCTATCCAGCCCGCATTGTGGCGGTTCCGGGAGCGCCCGTCGAGGGCGGAGGCGCGGCGCGGAACGGCGGATTTAAGTTTTTTGGCGTCGGCCTGTTCGTTTTGCTCGGTTCGAGACAGAACCGTGAAGTCTGAACTGTTGCTCCTTGAGTTCCAGGCTTCGCCCGGCCTCACGGCCGCTCAAAACCGCCGCGCAACAATGCGCCGTCGGCTTCCATCAGCTCCAGCAGCATGCCCTCGCGCAGGCCGCGATCGGCGATGCGGGTGCGGGGCGCCGGGAAGAGTTCGCGGATCGCCTCGAAAATGGCGCAGCCCGCGAGCACCAGATCGGCGCGCTGCGGGCCGATGCAGCCATTCGCCACGCGCTGCTCGAAATCCATGGCGCGCAGCCGGGTGATGGCGCGCGAGGCGTCGTCGTTGGACATCCATAGCCCGTCGACGCGCCAGCGGTCGTAGCGCTCAAGGCCCAGATGCACGCCCGCGAGCGTGGTCACCGTGCCGGAAGTGCCGAGCAGATGAAAGCGCGAGCAGCGCCGGCGCTCGCCCATCTCCCTGGCGAACGGCGCCAGCGCCTCCTTGGCGTAATCGGTCATGGCGCCGAAGGTTTCGGCGGTGACGCTCTTGCCCCCGAAATGCTCGGCCAGCGACACGACGCCCAGCTCCAGCGAGGTCCAGTCCTTCAATTCGAGCTGCGCGGCGGGGGCGCCGTTCGGTCGCGCGAGCCACACGAGTTCCGTCGATCCGCCGCCAATGTCGAACAGCAGCACGCTCTCGGCTTCCCGGTCCACCAGCGCGCTGCATCCGCGCGCGGCGAAGCGCGCCTCGGTCTCGCGGTCGATGATTTCAAGCTCAAGGCCGGTATGGTCTCGCACGCGGGCGGTGAAGTCGTCGGCGTTGCTGGCGCCGCGACAGGCCTGCGTGGCGACGAGCCGGGCGCGGGTGACGCCGCGCGAATGCATCTTGTCGCGGCAGACCTCCAGCGCCTTCAGCGTCCGCTCGATCGCTTCCTCGCTGATGCGGCCGTTGCGGCCGAGGCCCTCGCCGAGCCGCACGATGCGTGAAAAGGCGTCCACGATGCGCAACATCTCGTTGCTTCGCCGCCTGGGCCGCCGCTCGGGGCGCGCGATCAGAAGCCGGCAATTATTGGTTCCAAGGTCAAGCGCGGCGTAGACATGGTCCCGATCCTGCCGCGACCCGCCGACCTGGCTCCAGGCGGGCGCTGGCGGCATCGGGGCGCCGGCCCGTCCCGCAGGCGCGCTTGCGACGGCGGCGCCCAGCAGTGCGCTCTGGGTGGCCTCGGCCATCCCTCCGCTCCCCCCCCGCTGGTCCGTCCCGGTCAATTTCAAATCCCGAATGTGGACAAAACCGCCAAGCTTCCGCCGTGCAGCCGGCCTTTCGTCGGTCCAATGTCATTTCATGCAGGATCGGGGCCGATCCGGCAAGACGATTTCTCCATGGCGCCGATGATTCCCGCGTGGCGGCGCGGCCTTCAATGGGCGCCAGGGCGATCGGTCGCGGCCACAGTCAGGCGTCGGCTCCGCGCGCCGCGCCCTGAAATGGACAACTATATTGACAGGCGGCGGCTCGCTCACTAGACCACGCGAGCGCTTTAGCGACCGGCCCTGAATCAAGGGTCGCCGTTGGGGGATAGTTCAACGGTAGAACTGCGGACTCTGACTCCGTCAATCTTGGTTCGAATCCAGGTCCCCCAGCCAATAAAAGCAATTACTTAGTGCCGGAATTTCTGCCTGCCCTCAGGCCGGGCTACCACAGGGCTACCCGAAATCGCAATTTCGGCAGGGGTTCACTCTGAGCCACGTTTGCACGTGCCGCATATCTCATATTCATGCCGGTTCGGCCGCGCGACTATCGGCGCGCCCCCGCACACAGAGCATTTGATTTGCTCGCGCCTGTTTCGGAGCGACATGGGGGGCTGAGGTAACGGGACATGGCATGAGGCTACTCTACCGCCTCGTGTGCGTAGCTCGAGACAACTCGGGATTTCGGGGTGTGCCTCGACGCGGTCGATTTTCTGTCTGACCGGCCAAGAAAATCGCGACCAGTTTTGAAAATCAACCTCCTGCCAAGGATCAATAAGCCGGAACGCGATGCGTGCGGCAATCGAATTGGCCTTTAATCGAAGCATTGAAGTAGCGCCCCATCGAGTCGGCACCGAGAAGGCTGTCCACTGTGCTCTTGTCGATTTCGCAGTAGTGATACCAAGAGCCGCTCAAATTAATTAGCATGTAGCTGTTGCGCGCATCGTAACAGACTCGTTGAATGAAGCTGCTGCGCGTAATTTCGTCGCATTTGAACGGCGCGAGGTTGACCGGGCCGCGGTATTTCACGTCAGCCATCTCTTCAGACCGAGATGTTGAAGCAGTGATGGAAACAACTAAGATTATAGCTACTCCCGAGAGTAACTGTTTGAAAATCCAATTCGTCTCAGAGAAAATTGTGACCCGCGTCATTTTTCGTCCTTGTTATCGAGATTCCAGTCAGTGACGAACGTTTTTACCGTACACTTAATTAATTCCGCGACATAATGCGCATGCTCGCCACGATTTGATGAATCTAATCCCCCGGAATGCCACAAGGCGATGTGAGTGAATACTTCTCGCCGCGAATAATTTAGTGTAAGCATTTGGTTCGCATAGACATCCACGCCTATGTAAGTGATGCAAAAGTTTGTCGGTTCGTAAAAAATCGATGTGAGGTGGACATAAAGCGTTCCATCGGCGCGCGGTCCCTTTGTATTAAGTGGTTCCGTTGCTATATGAAATTTTGCAGCGCTCGCCGGGTAAAGGACGGCATCACGTACAAGGTCTTCAGTCAGCCCACAAGAGATTGATTTACTATCAATTGACTGATCAAGAGCTTTATTTTGGAAAACCCGCGAAGCACATTGTCAACAGTCTGCGCGCTGGATTGAAACGACATAGACACCACAAGAAAGCTTGCGATGGAAGCCGCAAGCGCCGCGTTGGAAAGGCGCTTTTTCAATGCACAACCCCCTTGCTGGTGCAAACCATGGCAACGCCCGGTCGTGTCTCAGTTTGAAATTTCTTCGGCAGTCTTTTTATAGGGGCCGCGCTTTTTGGCGGGTTGGTCGGCGTCCATCGCCTCTACAATATCCGACCAGTTCATGACGGTTTCGGAAATTCCCGCCGCCATCGCCGGGGTAACGCGAAGCGTCTTGTGGATGCGAATCCAATTATACCAAACCGCATAGATTGCAACCATATGCGCGTGGTTTTCGAATTTCTTTGAGAACGCATTCGTAAGGCGCGTGAAGCGACGATTGTGCATCCGCATCGTGAGGTTGCTACGTTCGACATATGACGTTGAAACGTGCTTCATGTCGGGCTTGCCTTCGATCTTGGTCTTCTTGATGCCCGTGCAATCCGCTGGCCAATAGCGGCCCTTGAAGCTCTCAGGCGCATTGCCATACAGCTTAATCAGCATGGCGTAATCAATGTCCGCGCCGAACGCGCCTTCGACGGCTTCAAGATAAGCCTTGTGGCCGTCTGAGGTAAGTTGAATGCGGTTTGTTATCCGCGAGGCCATATCGTCGATAAACGACTTCGCACATTCGCCATCACGACCGCCGACGAAGTGCGAGATAAGCAGCTTCGTATCGGCTTCAATCGCGGTCCAAGTCCAAGTGTCACCAGCTCCGTCGACGGGCGCTTTCATCGTGGCGACGTTCTTTTCCTTCGCCGCAGTGAATGACCAGATTTCATCAACCTGAACCTTAGAGCCTTCACGCCGCGAACCTTAGCGTCGTGGAGGCCGGCGCAAAAACGGCCCGCGTCTTCCAAGAGCTTCGTTACGGTGTTGATCGATACATCCGCGAGGCGCGAAACAGAGCGCATCGAAGCGCCTTCGCAGAGCATAGCGAGGATTTGGGCGCGCTTGGCGATAGGGAGCTTGTTCATGCCGGGCATGATATGAACTTTCATGCTTAGCGCCAAGTATAAAAAACAAATTCACATTCGCGCCCCACGATGTTATCGTGAGGTGCGCTTGTGGTGCGGATGGAACGCCCGGAGGGAATCGAACCCACGGCCTACCGCTTCGAGACGGTTGCTCTATCCTGCTGAGCTACGGGCGCATAAAGGGGATACTTTCGGCCAAAAGCGTCGGTGCAACGATGCTTTTGGCCGTTTCACTATCTGGAGCCCCAAACGATTATTGGAGCTTGATGCTTGCCGTTATCGCGTTTCTCACTTGTTAGGGATGGAAGGCAAAAAAGCGGCTTCCCGCCACTTTTCGATTCACTTCAGTATCGCATATGATACTATGAACCGCAAGAAGCTCAGAAAGATCCAGCGCGAGTTGGCGGACCTTCGGCGGTCGTCGCCGAGAGCCTCGGAGATTCAGAGCATTGCTACGCAGCTAGGCAGGCAAATGGTGAATCGGGGAAAGGAGCCGACCTGGGTGAACCTCGAATTCCCAGAGCTCCGCCCATTTTCGATCCCTGCTCATGGGGGCAAGGACCTCTCAACTGGCGTGAAGTTCAGCCTATTGAATCAGATCGAAGACGATATAAATGCTTGGGATGAAAGGCTGTCTCAAGAAGAAGACAAAGAAGGTAACGATGAGTGAGGCGCGCACCACCTCTATATCTGAAAAGGCGGAGGAGATACTCCGGAAGCCTTACGCTAGAATGATCTTTCCTGAGGATGATGGGACGTTCCGCGGGGAGGTTCTTGAGTTCCCCGGATGTATAGTATCTGGAGAATCCGCACCTGAAGCTCTATGTAATCTTGAGGCAGCAGCTAATAGCTGGGTTTCTGCGGCTATAGAGCTTGGTCAAACCATACCAGAGCCGGTTGACGCCGCTAATAATTTTAGTGGCCGACTAGTTTTGCGCATCCCTTAAGAGCCTGCACAAAAAGTCTTCGTTGTTTGCTGAGCGAGAGAGTCAGCCTAAATCAATTCATTGCGACAAGCTTGTCAGAAAGCGTAGGAGAAAAGCAAAGGAACTATTCAATAAACACGGCAATATATTCCCGCGCCCAATATATTTCTATTGTCTCCGGCGTTACGTCATTCAATAGTGTTCTTGGCTCCTCGGTTTATGCGCCTGCTCTTTCTTTCTCCACATTAACGCAAGAAAGCGCCTTGACATTCCTTGGGGACGGCGTGACGAGGACTGGCGGAGGGGCAATACAACAGCTTCCTTCTGGTCAAACTGCCGCATTAACGGGGGTGATAGGTCATGCCAGAGGCTAATAACTATGCTTTCGGAATAAGGGAACTGACGGAATTGCTAGTCAAGGCTTCCGGCGTCCAGGAAGGGAGATGGGTTCTTGCGGTGAATTTCGGATTTGCACCCTCCAGCTTTCTAACTGCTCCGGATGTAGCCAATCCTGGGGTATCGGTGCTTGTCCAGAGCGTGGGCATACAAAGGGAAATCCCGGAAGGCTCCGCCCCGAAAGGGGCTGTAGTCGATGCCGCAGCGCTTTACGCGGAGTCTCGTGGTCCTACGGTGCCGAAGGCCACGAAACCTAAGGCTTCTTCCACCTAGAAGCTGCCGCCTTCTTAGCGATCTCCGAGCGCCGCTCCGCTGTCATACTCTCGGCGCGCTTCTTGCCGCCTTTGCGGCCCATCTCGACGGCGGCTTGATCCTTAGCGGGCGCATCGCCGTAATCCTCGGGCTCTTCGCCAGTGGCGATTCGCATGACTTTAACGGCGTTGCCGATCACGTCGGCGGGGCGCTTCTCGCCTTTAGGTCCGGTTGGCATCGGATTTCACCTCACAGATGAGCGCACCAGCCTGGTCTCTTATGCGGCAGCTATGGGCTCTTTTCCCATCGAAAAGGACATTTTCCATCGCTCCGCGAGCATAGGATCGCGCCAAGTCGCTGCTTTTCAAACGTCGCTTTTCGGACGTGAGCTGGATCTGATTACCTTCCCCTTCTGGCGGAAGGTGGTAAAACTCTAACAGGTAAATCACGCGTAGGCCTCTATGCTTGCCGGTTAGCATAGCAGGAAATCATGCTCGCGCGAGCCCGAGTTCAAGGGGGCAAAATTTCAAACTGAGACACTACCCAACGCCCGAGCAAACAATTCGTCGCAGCCTACCCCGCGCTGGCCGCGCTGTCAGGATCGCGCGGGGATTTCTTAAACACCTGATCAGCAGCCTTCTCTTCACGTAGCCGCGCCAGTTCGGCTTCGAGCGCGTCGGCCCGGTCCGCTTCCCTTTTGCCGAGCTGGTAGGCGCGATCAACGATGAAGTTCCATTTCGCTTGATACTGGGGAGTGCAGATGACTTTGCCCTCATCGGTCACGTTAAGACACAGGTTGAAGTCCGCGTAACTCCTGTAATTTGAGCCTGTAATCGGTTTGTAGGCCGCGAGCGCGCCCCCGTCGACCACATAGGCCCGCACAGATTGTTTCTTCCCGACAATGACGACGCATTGCAACGCCTCTCCGGCCTGTTCACGCAATAATTCGAGAGAGCGCAAGGCTCGCGCCGCTTCCACCGGGTCGACGCCGTGAGGCTCGTAGATGCTGCGCCATGCCGCCGGGCGTATCCACCAGAGCAGATCCTCCCCCGAGGATCGTCTCCATCCTGGCAAGTCGCTCTCGGGGTTATAGGGGTCGCTGGGGCGAGCAAAGCGCTCCTCGTTCCATCTCAGGAAGGCGCGCAGAAGTTCGACCGGGAGGCTCGCGTCGACTGGTCGGGGTTTCATCGTCATTGCCTATTCATTGACCACTCATCGCGCTCAGTGTCTGGTGGCCAGCCGGTCGCAAATTGCGTCGTGGTTGTTGATAATTCGATTTAGCGACTTCGGGAGAGGGGAGTGTTTCGCCATCATAAGGGATGATTATCTTCCCGATCCTGATTACCGGATAGACGACGCTGTACTCGATCAGCACGCGCCTACCGTTCCGCTCAAACTCGATGATTTCGGCGTCGAGAAACGCCTTCGCGGGGCTAACGCGATACCAAGTCCCTCCACCGGAATTGAGTTTCTTAGGCATTTGCATCTCCAGTAGACGAGTGATAACCGCCGGTTTGTGCTCTCGGAGCTTTGTGAGGGTGGAGGGTGACAGGGCGCGTTTAAGGATAATATCGGTTCCATCCGTCGTGAGTGGGCCGCGATGTTCCGCCGTCGCTACGGCAATCGTGGCGTTTACCGGATCGACCGCAGGCTCCTCAACAAGGCTAGGCTCAGCGTCGCCACTGCCGAAGCCGGGCGCAAAAGCGTTGTTAGAGGATGGCGCGCCGGTCGCAACGGCTGGCTGCTCGGGGGGATCAGAATGATCGAGGCCTTTCACCCTGGCTGACGCTTCTGACGCTTGCGCAGGTGTAAGCGCTCGCCCCCTTTCTCTTTTTCCTGAATAGGGGGGTCTCGAAGTTCCCATGTTGGACAAGCCATTTGAGAACAATCACTTACGTCACTTTCAAAGTTGGACAAACGGACACCCTTGTCCAACTTTGATTTGCCGATAACACTTTGTTTTTGTTGGCCTTGTCCAACATGGGAGGATTGAAGGGGGGTATCTGGGGAAAAAGAAGAAGATGGCAGGCCGAGATAGCGCTCGAACGCGTCTTCGAATTGGCTCCGGGCGTATCCATGCGGGCGAGAACCGGTTTTCAGCTTGTGAGGGAAGACAAGAAACTCCGCTAGAAAATCCGCGACCCGCCTTGAGCTTATCGGCTTCCCTCGGCTCCATTCCATCCAAGGGCGGTCGGGGAGCTTGACGAGTTCCGCAACCAAATCGGACGAGGAGATTTCATCTTCCTTCCGCCCCGCAAAGATCACCTGAATGTCGGCAAGCAGTTTTAATCGCGTCGACTGGCTTGCGAGGCTGCTCTCGCTCGAAAGGTGCCTGGCCGCCTCCCTTGCGCGCTCGGGCCACCCCGCCGGCCTCGTCCGCGATCGCGAACAGCGGGCCCGATCTACGGCGCCACGGTCGCCAAGCTCCTCGGGGATCGTGGGTCGACGCCGCGCAAACGCCCGCGATGGTCCCGCACCCAGCGAGCAGATCTTTCGGGACAACACGTCGAGATGCTCGCAATGGCTTGAGCGAAAGCGGTCGACCAGCTCGCCGCGCAGTTTCCGTTTGAGCGGGATAATTATCGAGCGGTCCTCGATTCGTGCCCGCCAAACTGCCAATGCCGGCGATCAGCATCGGGCCCCATGTCTTAAACCGGCGCGGCTCATGATCGTCGCCGACAGTGCGAATGACGTTGCCGCCGCGCTCATGACCAGAGTTGATGATCCCGCGCAGCTCTTTCATTTTCTTTTGCGAAGGCGTCCGCTTCATCAACGAGTAGCGTAGGCGAGTGCCCCTGGATAATCCGAAACAGCGCCGCCGGCGTAACGTTGTCGGCACGCTGCGGGCGAGAAACAAGTTTTTCAGTGACTTTAACGACCGTCGTTTTTCCGCAGCGTGGCTCGGGCGACCGAAGCCCAAGACGCGGCGAATGGTCGAATTCCTCATAGCAATGAGAGCACACGCACCACAGAGCGATTGCTGAGACGCTCATCTCATGAACGACTATGTATCGTTGGTAAGCCGTGACGATCTCGTCGAGGAGTTGCGCGCCGTTAACGGGTCGTGGCCACAGTTCGATCTCTGGAAATTCGATAGCGCCCCCCTGCCCACCAGCAGCCTCGTCGTCTTCGCCACTTTCTTTGAGCGCCCTGTCGAGCTCGCCGAGACTTACCTTGGCCTCCTTCAAGCGGACGCGAAGACGCATGAACGCAGCGAGGTCCGCTCTTTTGTCGCCCTCAGGCGCGCGAGGACCTCGACTTCGAACGGGGGCCGGGTCGGCCTTCGCCTTTTCAACCAGCGCGTCGATCTCCTCGGTGCCCAAGGGCGTGGGGAGTGCGTCACCGACAGTTCCATTCTCGATCCGCGCTAATCAGGTCTTCATTCGCAGTCGTCATCTCTCAATCCTTCTCTTATTCAAGCCGCCGTTGAACGTTCCCAATGACGCGGAGCGCGCCAGCCATGAGTTTGCGCCTGTGCTCTGAGCCAACCGATTGTGATCTTGTCGCCGCCGTAATCGCGACCGAAGTCCGACCAACGTCTCTGAAAGTCCGTGCCCTCAGCCTTCTCAGGGCACCGCGCGGAGAACTGACGGAACAAGGCGAGACCGACCTCGCTGTCATCGAAGTCGTGAAGGGCGAACTCCACCCGGAGCCATAGGTCGTAATCGCCAGCGAAGTGGTCGGGCAGCGCGACGAGCATCGATCTGAACAGATCGCGACGTTCGTGCGATACCGGCACACGGTCGTAAACATTCCCCGCCGCCCTCGAGAGCGGCCGCGCCGGCCGCCGCGATCAACCCTCGCTGGTGGCGAGGCGAAGTCTGCTGGCGCGGCGGGAAGTGGGGTAAGAAGCTCCCGCACGTCGTAAGCAGGGGCATCGATATGTTGCAGCGTCGTGATCTCGGCGACATAACCGCGGCGCTGTTTCGCTGGTGAGGGATAAGAGATGCTGCCTGCCAAGCGCATGACTCGATAGCTGCCGAGCGCAAATCGATCGCCGCCGCTGAACAGGACCGAGCGCTTGTTGACCTCGCTCCACAACGCCAGATCGGTGCACGGCGCGATGCGGAGCCAGAACTGTCCGCGCGGCTCGGGTGCCCGCCCGGTCACCACGGCGAGTTGAGGCTTTCCCACCGTGGCGAGCTTGCGGGCGCCGTCGAGAAAGCTACTGTCAATATCTATCGGCAAGCACGTCGCCAGCACTGCATGACCGCTTTTCGTCCGCCCTTTTGCTGGCGTTTCGGCGCGCTTCAAGACCACACCGACATAGACGTTGCACTCTTTCGAATTGATCCAGGCGGCGAAATTTGCGGCTTCAATTATCTGGTCGAGCTGGAATGTCTTGGCTCGGCTCGGCCCCAAGTCGGGCTCACCCACGCGACCTCGAGCCGTAAGCCGGGGTGCGTCTCGCGCGCTGGCGCAACCACCCATTCAAGATGAGCGAGCATCGTCTCGCGGCAGGGGGACAGGCGCGCGGGTTGCGCGTCGACAATATTAAAGAGCATCTGTCGTCTCCCAATTTTTGACGTGAAGCCGATCGCGTCTCCATCGCGAGCGCTGCTTATTTTCGGAAGGGGACGATGTTTGCCGTGAGCGACAATGAGGCCGTTGTTTTTTCGCGCGGCTTAAACGCCAAGCCACGTAGGTCTTACCCTTGTGCTGCGCGATCGTCAGTTCGAAATCGGCAATGTAGTCATCAACGCCGACCTCGGAGCAGATCTCACAATAAAATCGAATTGCGAGGCCGTCGCGCGAACTCGGATTGCCGCCAGTTTCGTCCGCGCGAGCCGCCCGAGGCCCATCCCCGCGGGGAACTATCGTCATTGTCGGGCCCATCTTCCTCGCAATCGAAGATCGTAATGTCGGTATGGTGAAGGTATTCGCTTCCGCAGTGCGGACACGCGAGGATAGGAGGGACGAGTACGACAATCGTCCGCGACGACGTGGGGGGCAGGAGTGAGCGTGTGGCGCGTCATTTGTCCGCCTCCCATCGGCTTGCGCTGCGTTTCAATCAAATCGACGTGCTCGCTCGTAGAGCGCAACGTGGGCAGCTCCGAAAGCCAACGGTTCACATCAGACATCCGGTATCCGACCAAGCGCCGAAAGCGAACGAAGGGGATAAATTTCTTTTCCGTATAAGCGGTCTTTTTGGAGGGTCGGGCGCGCTCGCCCCGTCAGACGGGCGACTTCGCGGTCGTCGATCAGGTGGTCACAGGTTCACATTAGTAGGCTCCTCTTGCTTTTGGAGCCTCGAATAATCAGATGTTTCCGGGGATGGCGAAGATATCTCTCGTTATAGCTTTTCCCTCAAAAAGATGTCGACATAATTCTAAGAGCCTAGTTTTTGGCCATGAAGGAAGAGGGCGAAAGCCTCGTATAGCAGCTCGATGAGCCCGGTCGTAATAATCGCCCGCGCCCTTCCGCCCTCAATTTTGGGGAAAACCAAGCCGCTAATTGTTTGTGCTCCTCAACAAATCGTATCTTTCTCATTTGCAATGCCGAACAGCGCGAGATATTCTGTGACTTGCCAAGGCTCTCGAGAGAAAAAGCGCCGACTGGGTTTGCGCACTTTGCGGTTTTCTCAGCGTGGTAGCGACGAGCGTCGCGACCTCCTGTTTACACCTCCGCAGACAACCTGGATTCGACTCGATTATGATCCGTCGATTCAGATGCGCGCGACAGCGAGATCGCGTCTGTTACGACCTGTGTGACCGGCTGCGATCGGCACATCTCCCATCCCTTCTTCTATATCGTAATCAATCTCGTAGCCCTTGGGGACCTCAATGCCTCGATAGCGGGCCTCAATCTGGATACGCCGCAGCGCTTCGTACGAGTCGCGATGCGTGCCGAGAGATTGCGCCCGAATGTCGTAACTACTGATATCAATCGGAGCTTGCTGGTCGATATCGAGGGAGGCCGGCCGGGCCTTGGGGGTTGTCATCGCCTGCAGCGCGGATGGGATTTATTTTCATACAAATACGCCTCCCGTGCGCTTAGACAACGGCACGACTGTGCCCGTCCTGCCTCTCATCGCTGCATCAATCGTCGCGCCGACCGCTTCGTTGGCTCGATCGGATTGGATCTGCGCTCAAGTGCGCGTAGCGTTGTGTTGTCGCGACCTCGCGATGACCAAGCAACGCCCCAAGGACCGGCAAGGACAAGCCGCCAGCGACTCCGACAGAGGCGAATGAATCGGCGTAAATCGTGAATGCGCACATCGGGCAGCGCAGCGCGCGTTCGCACCTCACACCATATCTTGTCCAGGCCCTTCAGATGACCGCCTTCCGCAAGCCCCACGACCACATGAGGATTACCCTCCGCGCGGGGCAAATCTTGAAGAAGCGCCAGCGCTGGCGCGTTGAGGAACACGACTTTCTCGCGCGTCTTGGAGTTGCGCAGGCGCAGGCACTGCCGCTCGAGTCCATGTCGCGCCACTGGAGTGACAAAATCTCGTTGCGACGTGCACCGGTTAGAAGCAGGAGCTTTATTGCCGCAGCGGCAAACTCATTGCCACCATCGGTCACGTATTCGTCGAGAGCGACCGCAAGCCGTCCGATCTCGGCTTCCGATAGAAAGCGTTCCATCTTGCGAACGGGTGGCTTCTTCACGCCATGGGCGGGATCGTCGGGCGCATCCCGCGGCGAACGGCGAACGCCATTAGCGTCCCCAAAAGCGTTGCGCACTGTCCGGCAGCACCCGTCCGCCGCCGCGCCAGCGAGCCCGCTCCTCATCCTTCGTAACCGGTTGCGCTGTCTTTCCGGCGGGTAACGTCACGATCAGTCGTTCGACATCGCCTCGCGCGACTGCGTTCACGTGCTTCCGTCCTAAGAGAGGTTTGATATGCCATTCCATACGCCCGCGATCCGCTTTCAACGTCAGCGGCTTCTCGTGGCTCGTCCCTTCGGCCAAATAGAGGCTCGCAAGATTCAGCAATGTCTAGGCCTTTCCTGTCCGCACCTTTGGTCGCCGCAGGATCACCGCCTCGCGCGACATCGCCCAGCAACCGCAGCGCCTCTTTACGCGCCGTCTCGACCGTCCATGGCGAGCCATGCTTCCCGATCGTGAACCAGCGTCGTGCGCCTCGATCGGCGATACTTCAGCACATAGGTACGCTCGCCTGCCGGGGTCGCGCAAACGAAAACCGCGCACTTCGCTGTCCCATAGGACTAAGCGCTCTCTGGCGGCTTGGCTTCGTCAATTCGGCGTTTTGTGAGTTCAGGCATCGCGTCTTCCGATAGGCTACCAATGGGCTACCAATGGCTACCAATGGGCCACCAATTGAAAGATACCCTCAGACACCCGCGGAAACAAGATGAAATATAAGAACCATAACTTCACAACTATTTATGCACGAGCGGCAATCGCCGGAAACAGCCGGAAACATGGATTTTAGGACTCTGACTCCGTCAATCTTGGTTCGAATCCAGGTCCCCCAGCCAGCTACATATTGTTTTAAAATGTTTTTCTTATATTTCAGGCATCCCCGG
>CAWJEI010000015.1:0-86310 GCA_963841875.1 uncultured Alphaproteobacteria bacterium
TTGGAGAGAGGCGATGGTCGGCGGCGCGAGCGGCATGGGACAGCCTGTTCCGTTGCTTGGGTTAAGACCGTGTTTATGATAAGCAATTGTCAGGCCAGACTGGCTCCGATGCGCGCTGCTGCGTTAGATCCTTGCGCCAGTCGTTAAGTTTTTGTCCCGACGGAAAAAGCTCGCGGGCTCGCGGAGCGACTGAAGCTGGCGGCAGGTTCTGACCTACCTCTTTGTAAGGCAGCAGTGGTGCGGTTTTGGGCGCCCTGCGAGTCAATTCAGCGCTGTGCATGCAACGCCGTCCTGTGGCGAGCGAGCTTCGCCGCAACGTTCCTGTCGCTCATCAGCTTGCATCTGGCCCGATTCCGTCTATAAGGCCTGCTTCGCGACGCCTCGGCCGGGGGCTGAACGGAAGCTTGCGGCTTTGCCGCAAGAGGGTGAAACCCCGTCTTCCCGTGTTCCCGCCTTCGAACCTCCCTCATCGAGCCTTTCCAAGGGCTCGAAGGGCTCCGCGCCGGGGCGGGACGCGAGTAAAATGGAAAGGCCGGAAAATATGGCTCTTTACGAGCATATCTATCTCGCCCGTCAGGATATTTCGCCCCAACAGGCGGAAGCTCTGACCGCGCAGTTCAAGAACATCATCACATCGCTTGGCGGAACCGTCGGCAAGGTCGAATATTGGGGCGTCAAGTCCCTCGCCTACCGCATCAACAAGAACCGCAAGGCGCATTTCACGCTGCTCAACATCGACGCCCCGCCGGCCGCGATCGCGGAAATGGAGCGTCAGGAGCGGCTGAACGAAGACGTCCTGCGCATTCTGACCCTCCGCGTGGACGAGCTGGAAGAAGGCCCGTCCGCGCAGTTGCGCAAGCGCGATGACGATGGCGAGCGTGGCGATCGCGGCGATCGCGATCGTGGCGACCGTCGTCCCCCGCGCGGCGACCGAGGCGACAGGCCCGAGCGCCGCCCCCGCCGTGAAGATGGCGCAAGACCCGAAGGAGAGGCAATCTGATGGCTACCGACGCAGCTCCCCGCCGCCCGTTCTTCCGCCGCCGCAAGTCCTGCCCCTTCACCGGGACCGGCGCGCCGAAGATCGACTACAAGGACACTCGCCTGCTCTCGCGCTACATCTCCGAGCGCGGCAAGATCGTTCCTTCGCGCATCACCGCCGTCTCGGCGAAGAAGCAGCGAGAACTGGCCCAGGCCATCAAGCGCGCGCGCTTTCTCGGTCTGTTGCCGTACGTGATCCGCTAAGTAGAACCAACGACCCTTTCGAAGATTTGCAGCCGCGCCAAAAGCGCGGCTGTTTTGTTAAGCGAGACTCTTCCCCAGCCTGCCCGCCAGATCCTGAATGAACTGCCAGGCCACGCGTCCCGACCGCGCGCCGCGCGTGATCGACCATTCGAGCGCCTCTGCCCGCACGGTCACTTCCGGCGCCTCCAGCCCGAAATGACGTACATAGCCGAACACCATGTCGAGATAATCGTCCTGGCTGCAATCGTGGAAGCCGATCCAGAGACCAAAGCGGTCGGACAGCGACACCTTCTCCTCGGTCGCCTCGCCCGGATTGATCGCGGTGGCCTTTTCATTCTCCATCATGTCGCGCGGCACGAGATGCCGGCGGTTTGACGTCGCGTAGAAAACGACATTCGAGGGCCGGCCTTCAACGCCGCCTTCCAGCGCGGTCTTGAGGGATTTGTAGCTCGTCTCCGGGCCGTCGAAGGAGAGGTCGTCGCAAAAGACGATGAACTGGAACGGCGCGTCGCGCAGCGCGGCCAGAAGCGCCGGCAGACTCTCGATGTCCTCGCGATGGATTTCGACGAGCTTCAGCTTTCCCGCGCCACCGAATGCGCCATGCGCGGCCTTGACCAGCGAGGATTTGCCCATGCCGCGCGCGCCCCAGAGCAAAGCGTTGTTGGCGGGCAGTCCCTGCGCGAAGCGCCTCGTGTTGGCGAGCAGGAGATCGCGCGCGCGGTCGATCCCCTCAAGCAGGCCGAGCTCGACGCGATTGATCTTCGCCACCGGCGCGAAACTTGTCGTCGCGGCGCGCCAGACAAAGGCCTCGGCGCTTGAAAAATCGGGCGTCGTTGGCGTCGTTGGCGCGAGCCGCTCCAAAGCCAGCGCAATGCGAAGCAGCAGGGCGGCGGCGTCTTGATCTGGCATGGGCGAGCCTTCAGTTGATGCGGCGATTCTTTTACCGGACTATAGCTCGCGTTACAGCTTTTCGCGCAGGAGCCAGTTTTGTCGTCAGCTTCCGAAACCAGCCTCCTCGCCCGCGCGAAGATATTCATTCAAGCGGCGGACCCGGACGCGGCGCGGAAATTTCTGGATCGCGTCCTTGATCGCGATGCGACCGGGGCGCTGACGGCGCTTCTTGCTGACGACGCGCGGGCGCGGGCGCTGCTCTTTGGCGTTTTCGGATGCTCTCCCTATCTCGCGGAACTTTCCGCCCGCGACCCCGCGCGGCTGGCGCGCCTGCTTCGGAGCGATCCGTCGTCGGTCGTCGCAAGATTGTTTGGCGAGGCTCGCGGGCATGGCGCTTCGACCGAGGCCGCGCTGATGCGCCATCTGCGTCTCGTCAAGCAGGAGGCCGCATTGGTCGTGGCTCTCGCCGATCTCTCCAAAGCCTGGGACACGATAACCGCGACGCGGGCGCTCACGCAGATCGCCGACGCGACGCTCTCGGCCGCTGTCGCCTTCACGCTGCGCGAGGCCGCGCATGGCGGCCTTCTGGAGCTTGCCGACCAGCGCAATCCGGAGCGGGGATCTGGATGGATTTTTCTGGGCATGGGCAAGCAGGGCGCTCGTGAGCTGAATTATTCCTCCGACATTGATCTCATCGTGCTGTTCGATCGCCAGCGGGCGCGTCCAATCAGGCCTGCGGAAGATGTCGATCTTTTCGTGCGGCTAACCAAGCGCGTGGTCAAGATCATGAGCGAGCAGACCGCCGACGGCTATGTGTTTCGCACCGATCTGCGACTGCGGCCCGATCCCGGCGCGACGCCCATCGCCATCCCGCTGGAGGCGGCCTATTCCTATTACGAAAGCATGGGACAGAACTGGGAGCGCGCCGCCTTCATCAAGGCGCGTTCCGTCGCGGGCGACATCTTCGCGGGCGAGGCCTTTTTGAAGGAGCTCGCGCCTTTCGTCTGGCGCAAATATTTCGATTTCGCCGCCATCGCCGACATTCATTCGATCAAGCGGCAAATTCACGCCCACAAGGGTCACGGCGAAATCGCGGTCAATGGCCACAACATAAAACTCGGGCGCGGCGGCATTCGGGAAATCGAGTTCTTTGTCCAGACGCAGCAGTTGATCACCGGCGGGCGCGACCCGCGACTACGAGGTCGCGCCACGCTCGACATGCTCGACCAGCTGGCCGAAGGTCGCTGGATCGAGCCCTGCGTGCGCGATGAGCTGGCGAAGGCCTATGTGTTTCTGCGCGAAGTGGAACACCGCATCCAGATGGTCGCCGACGAACAGAGCCATTCGCTGCCGCAGAGCGTCGAGGGCGTGGCGCGGATCGCCCGCATGATGGGCTTTGCGGGCTATGAGGATTTCGCGCCCGCGCTGGTTCGTCGACTTGAGACGGTTCAGAACTGCTATGCGCGATTGTTCGAGAGCGCGCCGCAGCTTTCTTCCGGCTCCGGCAATCTTGTGTTCACTGGCGACGAGGATGATCCCGCGACGCTTGAGACGCTTGAAAGATTAGGCTTCTCACAGCCCAAAACCGTTACCGCGATCATTCGCGGCTGGCATTTTGGACGCTACCCGGCGACGCGTTCGGCCGTGGCGCGCGAGCGATTGACCGAGCTCACGCCGGCACTCCTCGAAGCGCTCGCCGAAACCGACAACGCCGATCAGGCGCTTTTGGCCTTCGACAAATTCATCAGCAGGCTGCCGACCGGCGTGCAATTATTTTCGCTGCTGGCGGCGCATCCCAATCTCCTCGATTTGCTGGCGGAGATCATGGGCGCCGCGCCGGGACTGGCGCGGACGATCGCCCGGCGTCCGCGCGTGCTCGCCGCGCTTCTGGAGCCGGTGTTTTTCAAGGATGCGCCAAGCAAGGAGGATCTCGCCGCGCGCCTCTCGGCGCAATTCGCGGAGGCCCGCAACTATGAGGAGGCTCTTGATCGCGCCCGGATTTTCAGTCAGGAGCAGAAATTTCTCATTGGCGTGCGCGTGCTCACGGATGCGCTTTCGACGCAAGAGGCTGGCCGCGCCTATGCGCTTCTGGCCGAGGCGCTGATCGCGGGACTGCTTGAGCGGGTCGAGGCCGAATTCGCCCGCATGCATGGGCGTGTTCCCGGCGGCGAAGCCGTGGTTGTCGCGATGGGCAAACTCGGCGGCCGGGAAATGACCGCCGCCTCCGATCTCGATCTGATGCTGCTTTATGACGCTGACCCCAACGTCGAATCCGTCGGCGGCGATCGGCCGCTTCCCTCTTCGCAATTTTATGCGCGGCTGACCCAGCGGCTCATCGCGGCGCTCTCGGCGCCAACAGCTGAGGGCTTGCTTTACGATGTCGATTTCCGCCTTCGGCCGTCCGGGAACAAGGGACCGATCGCGGTTCGGATTCAGGGCTTTGAGGATTATCAGGCCAATGAGGCCTGGACATGGGAGCAAATGGCGTTGACCCGGGCGCGGGTCGTCGCGGGGGCGCCCGCTTTCGCCTCTCGTGTCGAGACTGCGATCCGGGCCGCGCTCGTGCGGCCGCGCGATCCTGAAAAGCTGCGCGCCGACGTAATCTCGATGCGAAGCCTGCTCGAAAAAGAGAAGGGCTCAAATAATCGATTCAATATCAAACAGGTCGCGGGCGGGCAGATCGACATTGAATTCCTTGCGCAATATCTTTTGTTGCGTCATGCGCCCGAATGCCCGCAATGCCTCTCGACCTCGGTCATGGAGGCTTTGCAGCGATTGCGTGACAATGGTCTGCTCGATCAGCGGGCAGCGGGCGGCCTGATTGCCGCCGCGAAGCTTTATCAAGGGTTGAATCAGGTTCTTCGGCTGGCGATCGATGACGAGTTCATCGCCGCAAAGGCTTCGCGAGGGCTGAGCGATCTGCTTCTTCGCGTCGCCGACGAGCCCGATCTGGCGCGGCTAGAGCTTCACTTGGCCGACACGCAGGCCCGCGTACGCGCGCTTTTTGTGCAGATTGTGGAGAGATAGACGTTTTTCTGTCAAAGCAGGCTGCAACAGTTGTCAGGATAGCGGGCTTGGGCATAGTTACGCCCGATTCGTCGCTCACGAGCTTTCCGGCCGCGACGAGAGCCCGGCCGAAGGTCACTTCATTTGGAGAGAAATATGTCTCACGCCGACAGAAATGCGCGTCACGAATATCGGGTCGCGCACAAAGCCCTTGGCCTGACGCTCGGCCTGTGCGCCCTCGTGGCGACCGCTGCGGCCGTTCCCGCGCAGGCAAAAGTTCTCGCCAAGGTGAATGGCGTGGAGATCACGGAAGAGGACATGAAGCTCGCCGCCGAGGATATTGGGCCGGGCGTCCCGCGTCAGCTGGAAGGCAAGGCGCGCGAAAACTATTTGCTGGACTTCCTGATCGACGAGCAGCTCGTCGTGCAAAAGGCCCAGGCCGACAAGCTCGCCGAGACGCCCGATTTCGCGAAGCGGTTGGGCTATCTGCGCGACAAGGCGCTGATGGAGACGATGCTCGCCAAGGTGGCCAAGGACTCCGTGACCGAGGCCGCGATCAAGCAGACCTATGACGACGCCGCCAAGAATCAAAAGCCCGACACCGAATATCACGCGCACCACATTCTCGTGCCGACCGAGGAAGAGGCCAAGGCCGCGGAGAAGCGCATCAAGGGCGGCGAGGACTTCGGGAAGGTCGCGGGCGAATTGTCAAAGGATCCAGGCGCCAAGGGCGGCGATCTCGGCTGGTTCACCAAGGACCGCATGGTGCCCGAATTCGGGGAGGCCGTAGGCAAGATGGAGCCGGGCCAGATTTCCGATCCCGTGAAGTCGCAATTCGGCTGGCACGTCATCAAGCTGGACGAAAAGCGCGCCAAGGTCTTCCCGCCGCTCGACCAGGTGCATGATCAGGTCGCGCGTTATGTCGTGCAGAAGGCCCAAAGCAACGTGGTCACCAAGCTACGCGAAGGCGCGAAGATCGAACGCACCGAGGCTGCGCCGCCGGCCGACGCGGGCAAGACCCCCAAGCCCGAAGAAAAGAAGAAATAAGATCTCGCTACGAATCTTTATTGACGCGCCTTCCGCCCATGGCGGAAGGCGTTTTATCAAGTCGGCGATGCACAGCGACGACGCCTCGAATTTGCACGTGTCCTGGAACACTGATCGCCGTGACGATCATTGTTTGTGGCTCTGCGTCGTAAGGCCCTCTTGACGAACCGCTCCGGTCCCGTCACACCGCGCTAAAGCCATCCCCTCCGCAAGGACCATCTCCCATGGCCAAAGCCGCACCCGTTTCGCCGCTGGCGCCCAAGACAATTCCCGAAATTCCCGCGATTGAGGGCGTGCGCTTCGCCGCCGGCGCGGCCGGCGTGCGCTACAAGGGGCGTACGGACGTGATGCTGGCTTTGCTTGACGAAGGCACGCGCGTCGCCGGTGTTTTCACCAAATCCAAATGCCCCTCGGCGCCTGTGGACTGGTGCCGCGCCCGCCTTGAGGGCGGCAAGGCGCGCGCGCTGCTGGTGAATTCGGGCAACGCCAACGCCTTTACCGGCAAGACCGGCAAGGCCGCCGTCAAGCTCTCGGCCAAACTGGCGGCTGCGGCTACGGGTGCGCCAGAGCGCCAGATTTTCCTCGCCTCCACGGGCGTCATCGGCGAGCCGCTCGACGCCTCGAAATTCGAGGCCGTGCTGCCCAAGCTGGTGAAAAAGGCGAGCCCCGACGCCTGGCTGGACGCGGCGCGCGCCATCATGACGACGGACACCTATCCAAAACTCTCGACCCGCACCGCCATGATCGAGGGCGTCGAGACGCGCATCGCCGGTTTCGCCAAGGGCGCCGGGATGATCGCGCCTGACATGGCGACAATGCTGGCCTTCGTCTTCACCGACGCGGCCATCGGCTCCGACGCGCTGCAAACGCTGCTTTCGCGCTCGGTGCGCGGCTCCTTCAACGCCATCACGGTGGACAGCGACACATCGACTTCGGATACGCTGTTGCTGTTCGCCACCGGCGCGGCGGCGCTGCGCGGCGCGACGGAAATCGAAAAGGCGAGCGACCGAAGGCTGGACGCGTTTCGCGCCGCGCTTGACGAGGTGTTGCTCGATCTCGCGCATCAGGTGGTCAAGGATGGCGAAGGCGCCCGCAAATTCGTCGAGATCACTGTCGACGGCGCGGAAAATGACCGCGCCGCCAAGCGCATTGCGCTGTCGATCGCCAATTCGCCACTGGTGAAAACCGCCGTCGCTGGCGAGGACGCCAATTGGGGCCGCGTGGTGATGGCGGTCGGCAAGGCCGGCGAGCTGGCCGACCGCGACCTGCTGGCGATCTGGTTCGGCGGCGTTCGCGTCGCCCATAAAGGTCTGCGCGATCCGTGCTATGACGAAGCGGCCGTTTCTCAGATCATGAAACGCGATGAAATCAAATTGCGCGTCGACATTGGGATCGGTTCGGGCTCTGCGACCGTGTGGACCTGCGACCTGACGAAGGAATATGTCGCGATCAATGGCGATTACCGCAGCTGAACCGTCAGCCGCGGTCTATCGCGAAGCGCCCGGGTCCAGCGGCGGCGAGATAGAGAAATATAAAGCAGAACAGAACCGCTGGCTCGCCCTGATTCAAGATCGGCAGCGGCCCTTTGGGAAAATGCGCCATGAAATAGGCGACGGCCATCATGCCGGACAGCACGAAGGCGGTCGGCCGCGTAAGAAATCCCACAAGCAGCAATAATCCGCCGCCAATTTCCAGCGCGCCAGCCGCGCCGAGCATGGAAAAGAATTTCAGCCCGTCGAACATTGCAACATGGGGAAAGCCAAAAAACTTCGCCGTTCCATGCTGCAGGAACAAAAACGCGGTCACGATGCGCAAAAGGCCGAGCAGATAGGGCTGATACCGCTCAAGACTGATGGACGGGGACATTCCGCTCCTCCGGGTTATCGCTGAGGGTCACGCGGCGGCGCCGCAGCACTTCTTATATTTCTTTCCCGAACCGCAGGGGCAAGGGTCGTTGCGGCCGGGCTGGTCGCCCTTGACGATCGGCGCCGGTTTACGGTTGGCCTCCTCGACGAAATACCAGCGTCCGTCGGCTTCGTCGAAGCGAAACAGCGAACGCTCGCGATGCGCGCGCGTTTCGCCATCCATGACGAAATGCGCGACAAATTCGACAAACCCCTGCTTGTCGCCAGCCTGGCCCTGTTCGGCGGAAATGATGTCCAGTCCTTGCCACTGCGACTGCGAGGACCAATGCGCCACCGCCTTACGGTCAAAGTCATAACGCGATTCAGGCGCGAGGGAGTCCAGAAGAAAATCGATCTTGCCGAGCGCAAAGGCGCTGTAGCGCGCGCGCATCAAGGCCTCGGCCGTCGGAGCCGGTTTGCCGGCCTCCAGATAAGGGGCGCAACAGGCGGAATAGGGCTTTTGATCCTCGGCGCGCAGGCGGCAAGGGCAAGTCGTTTCACTCATTTTGGAAAGCGTCCAGTCGGGTTAGCGGGGAATCGTTGCGCGTCTTCTAATGGGTTTTGGCCCCGAGTGGGAATTTCTTCGTCGCTGGCGTGCGCGAGACTTCGCCCGCTCGTTGACAGCTGCGAATATGTTCCGTATATGTTCTCTTATTCGCGCTATGTTCCGGGTCGACGCGAGCGTTCCGAGCGTCTGGTTTGGTCGAGCACGTGTGGCGTAAAGCGTGAGCGAGCCCGGTTCGCGGTCCTTTGACGTGCGGTTCTGTCCCCAACAGATGCGCCAAATGGCCGTGAACCGGGCTTGAGTTTCAATCCAGTTTCAGCCGGGACGGCCCGGCCTTGAATGGAGGGCGGTTCCGTCATGGGTTGTCTCCAGCATTCCCGGGGCGCTTCCGAGCCAATGTTGACGATCGGCCTTCGCGAGGCGCTTGCGGAAACGACAAACGAAGTCGCCGCCGATCGCAGGCGCGGGCGCGGCGTCATCTCCAGGAGGAGCGGGCGTTACGAGACACAAATTCTCGAGGATATGGACGATGGCTGGGGCTCGCTTGAGAGTCTTGAGCCGCTCAAGACCAATATCCATATCGAAAGGCCGCGCAGCGTCATCACCCGTAATGACTCGCCGGACATCGCCTTCGATCGTTCGATCAATCCGTTTCGGGGATGCGAACACGGCTGCGTCTATTGCTTCGCGCGGCCGACGCACGCCTATGTCGGCTATTCCCCTGGTCTCGATTTCGAGACGGAAATTTTCGTCAAGGACGGCGCGGCCCAGGCGCTGGAGCGGGAGTTGTCGGCGCCCGGCTATGTAGCGAAGACATTGGCGATAGGCTCCAACACGGATCCCTACCAGCCAGCTGAAAAGCGTCATCGTGTTATGCGCGGGATTCTCGAGGTTCTGGCGCGAACGAACCATCCTGTCGGCATCGTGACGAAATCCGCGCTGGTGACGCGCGATCTCGACCTGCTCGCTCCAATGGCGCGCAAGGGTCTCGTCAAGGTCGCGATCTCGGTGACGACGCTGGACGGCGCACTGGCGCGAATGATGGAGCCGCGCGCCGCGACGCCGCGCAAACGCCTCGACACGATCGAGGCGCTCAGCGCGGCTGGCGTTCCGGTCTCGGTCATGGTGGCCCCGATCATTCCCGCGATCAATGACGCCGAGATCGAGACGATCCTGACGAGAGCCTACGCCGCCGGCGCCCGCGAGGCGGGCTATGTGATGCTGAGGCTTCCCCTTGAGGTGCGCGAGCTGTTCAGCGAATGGCTGGTCAAGCATTTTCCGGACAAGGCGAGGCATGTGCTCTCGCTGATCCGCTCCACCCGCGACGGAAAGCTCTACGATGCGGCTTTCGACACGCGCATGAAGGGCGAGGGCCCTTATGCGTGGATCATCGGTCGAAGGTTTGAAATCGCGGCGGCCCGGCTGGGTTTCGGCGCGACGCGGCTGCGTTGCGACCTGTTTCAACCGCCAAAGCGCGCTGGCGAGCAGCTGGCTTTGTTTTGAGCTGCCGCGTGGCACCTTTGCCAGTAATGCAAGAAGCCAGCTCGGCGTCGCCGGGCATGCGGACGCGCCCGGATCAGTTCGGCTCCTCAATGTGAAGAAGGATTACACCTGAACGCGGGGAGCAAAAATCCCCATTTGACCATGGTTTTTAGCGTCGGGCGTTCCGCCGCTGGCGTCAAATTTCCACCCCGTGTACGCTTTGTGATCGACCGGCTCGCCGCTGGGAGACGGAACATTGCATAGAACTCCCGCAAGGCGCCCTCATTTGCCTGACCCAACCAGACACGCTCCAAACTTCTCGGCAGAAGAAGCGTTGCTGCGCGGGGGCGCATCGCCCGTCGCGGGTGTCGATGAAGTCGGCCGCGGCCCTCTGGCGGGGCCGGTCTGCGCCGCCGCCGTCATTCTGGACCCGGAAAATATCCCCGAGGGCCTCAATGATTCCAAGGCCATGACCGGCAAGGCGAGAGAAGCGGCGTTTGGGCGAATATGCCAAAGCGCCCTCGCAGTGTCCTACGCCTTCGTGACCGCGGCCGAGATCGACGAGATCAACATCCACAGGGCGGTCTTGCTAGCCATGGAACGCGCCGTGGAGGCGCTTTTCATTGAGCCGTCGCATGTTCTGGTGGATGGCCGCTTCCTGCCGCGCCTCCCCTGCCCGGGCACGGCGATCATAAAGGGCAACTCTTCTTCTTTATCAATCGCCGCCGCCTCCATAGTCGCCAAGGTGGCTCGGGACGCCTTGATGCGGCGGCTTGGCGAGGAGTATCCGGATTTTGGCTTCGCGGAGAACGCAGGTTACGGCGTTCCGCGCCATCTGGCGGCGCTAAAGGCCCTTGGGCCGACGCCCCATCACCGCATGAGTTTCGCGCCTCTGAGCGCCAAACCCCGCAAGCCCGGGCGCGGCGCGCGGGGTTTTGGCCGTGCCATAACCAAGCAATAACCTATTGGTAAGGATGTTTTTTTCTTAAGGAAGCCGTTCGAAAAAGGGACGCCCCGCTGACGCGTCGTTAAACCTGACCTTTACCCCGATCCGGCATAGTCGCGCTTGTTGGTAAGCGTAACCGGTATCGAGTCCATGAGTAGCGCACGTGTCGGGGCAGCCCGTCTCCAAACCCAGCAAAAGGTCACGCGTTCTGGGTTGTCGGTTACGGGGCTGACCCGCGCGGCGTCGCTGCGCAACAGGGTCTTGCTCGGCGACAGCGCCGCGATTCTCGGGGACATGGCGCCGGAAAGCGTCAACCTCGTCTTCGCCGATCCGCCCTACAATCTTCAGTTGGCGAACAAGTTGACGCGGCCGGACCAGAGCGTGGTCGACGCAGTAGATGACGCCTGGGACAAGTTCGACAGCTTCGACGCTTACAATTCCTTTACCCGTAGCTGGCTCGCGGCGACGCGGCGCGTCATGAAGCCGCAGGCGACAATTTTTGTCATCGGCTCCTATCACAACATATTCCGCGTCGGCGCGATCATGCAGGATCTGGGCTTCTGGATTCTCAATGACATTGTCTGGCGCAAGAACAATCCCATGCCCAATTTTCGTGGGCGTCGTTTCACCAATGCGCACGAAACCATGATCTGGGCCGCGCGAGACGAGCGCGCAAAGAACTACACCTTTAATTATGACGCGCTTAAAGCCGCGAACGAGGATTGCCAGGTGCGATCCGACTGGCTCCTGCCGATTTGCACCGGCGGCGAGCGCCTCAAGGACACGAGCGGGCGCAAGACCCATCCGACCCAGAAGCCGGAAGCCTTGCTGGCTCGCGTGATATTGGCTGCGTCCAACCCGGGCGACCTCGTTCTGGATCCGTTTTTCGGCAGCGGCACGACAGGCGCGGTCGCAAAGCGCCTGCGCCGCGATTATGTCGGCGTTGAGCGCGAGGAGACATACGCCTCGGCGGCGAAGGCGCGCATCGACGCGGTGGAAGCACTCGACTTGGCGACGGTCGCGGTCGCTCCGACGAAACGCAGCGAACCTCGCATCGCTTTTTCCAGCCTCGTCGAGGCCGGTCTTGTCGCGCCCGGCGCAATTCTCACCGACCCAAAGCGCCAGCATAAGGCGCTTGTTCGCGCGGACGGCGCTCTGGCGATCGGCGGCATTGTCGGCTCGATTCACAAGACAGGCGCGCTGGTGCAGGGACTTCCCGCCTGTAACGGCTGGACCTTCTGGCATTATGAAGACGCGGGCCGCCTGCTTCCGATCGACGATCTGCGCTCCCGCGCGCGCGTCCAGCTGCGCGAGGCGGCGGAATAGGCTTCCAAGGCCCTGCGGCGCCAATCGATTGGGCAGTGGTCCCGCGCGGCAAAGGCGGCATTTTCTGGACTTTGCGACAGTCTTGTGGCAAACGGCCCCAACTCTTTTCGCAGGATCGCCGCATGAGCTCCTTTCCCTTCAATGACATCAGCCTCGACGATTTGAAACAGGGCCTCGCCGACGGCTCCCTCATCCTCGTCGACGTGCGCGAGGCCGAGGAATTCGCGGCCGGCCACATCAAGGGCGCGCTGTTCAATCCCCTGTCGAAATTCGATCCCGCCAAGCTGCCGGTCCCGCCCGAGGGTAAGAAGGTCGTGATTTATTGTCGTTCGGGCCGCCGCTCTGTCACGGCGATGGAGCAGGCGCGGCTGGCCGGACGCCGCGACGTGAACACGCATTTCGGCGGCGGCATACTCGGCTGGCTGGGCGCCAATCTCGACGTTGAAAAAGGTCTTTGAGCCTGTTTGGGGCGTAAGGCGCTAGCCCCACAACGTCGCCGAAGGTGGAAACACCGTCGAGCCCTCGTAGCGCAGGCCCGGTTCGCGGTCATGCGCGAGCAGCAAGGGCCCGTCGAGATCGACGTAAGCCGCGCCTTGTCCGATCAGTATCGCCGGAGCCATGGCGAGCGAGGTGCCGACCATGCAGCCGGCCATGATCGCAAAGCCGCGCTCGCGCGCCTCGATCGCCATGGCCAGAGCTTCAGTGAGGCCGCCTGTCTTGTCCAGCTTGATGTTGACGGCGTCGTAACGGCCCTGCAAAGCGGCCAGCCCCGAGCGGTCATGCGCGCTTTCATCCGCGCAAATTGGCACGGCATGCTCGATTTCGCCAAGGATCGCGTCCGCCCCCGCCGGCAGCGGCTGCTCGATGAGCGCAACCCCCGCGCCGGCGCAGGCCCTTATGTTTTCCAGCAGATTGTCCTCGCGCCAGGCTTCGTTCGCGTCGACGATCAGCGTCGCGCCCCGCGCCCCCGCACGCACCGCGGCGAGGCGCTCCGCGTCGCCCTCGCCCGCAAGCTTGATTTTCAGAAGGGGCCGATGCGCGGCCCGCTTCGCCGCCGCGAACATTTCCTCCGGACTGGCCACGGAGAGAGTATAGGCTGTGGTCAGCTGGGCCAGCGCCTCAAATCCGGCGGCCTGATAGGCGGGGACGCCCGAGCGCTTGGCGTCGAGGTCCCAAATGGCGCAGTCGACGGCGTTTCGGGCCGCGCCAGCGGGCAGGAGCCTTTGCACAGCGGTGCGGTTCGCGCCAGCTTCAAGCTGTTCGCGAATGCTTTCAATCGCCGCGACAACGCTGTCGGCGCTTTCGCCGTAGCGCGCATAAGGCACGCATTCCCCGCGCCCCACGGCCGCGCCGTCGCGCAAGGTCACGGTCACAACCCGCGCCTCTGTCTTGGCGCCGCGAGCGATCACGAAACTGCCATTGATGGGAAAGGCCTCGACGGCCATTGTCAGCTCTGCGCCCATTACAAATCCTCAAGACAAATGCGGCGAGGGGGATATAAGAGGCCCGCGCTCGACATTGGCAATCGGCGAAGTTATGACGATTCGCAAGCTTGTCGCCTTTGTTCGCATCTTCCGGGGCAGTGGCGAACCCATTTCTGGCCGTTGACGACCTAACCGCAAGAAGGCGATATGGCGACAGAAACGGAAGCAAATCCGCCCGGCGTTTCGGTCCTCCTGAGCGGCGGCGCGAGGCGTTTCATCCTGACTGGCGTCTGGAACCTGGCCGCTTCGCGGGGCCTTGAGGAAAAAGCGGCGCTGATCGTCTCGCAGGGCCGGGGCGGGCCGGCTGCGGTCCTCGACATGAGCGGGATCGCCCGAACTCGACACCGCCGGCGCCCTTCTTATCAATCGCGCCCGGGATGAACTGACCCGCGCGGGCGTCGCGGTCACTACGGAGGGCGAACGATCCGAATATCAGCTTCTGCTGAAGGAGACCGAGCTTGGCCGCGAGGCGGCCGCCCCGTCCAGGCCTTCAAATCCGTTTATCGACCTTCTGGCCGATCTCGGGGAGTCCCTGGTCAACAGTTTGCACGAGTTCCTTCGCGGCGTGAGTTTTCTTGGCGAGTTCGTAGTGGCGCTAGGCCGCACGTTCTTGCAACCGAAATTGTTTCGCGGCACATCGCTCATCTACCAGATGGAGGTGTTCGGCTTTCGCAGCATTCCGATCATTGTTCTGATCAATCTTGCGGTCGGCTCCATCGTCGCGCAACAGGGCATTTTCCAGCTGATGCGCTTTGGCGCGACCAGCTACGCGGTCGACCTCATTGGCATATTGGTGTTGCGCGAGCTGGGCGTGCTCCTCACCTCGATCATGATCGCAGGCCGCTCAGGGTCGGCCATCACGGCTGAAATCGGCTCAATGAAGATGCGCGAGGAGATCGACGCGTTGCGTGTCATGGGGCTGTCGCCAATCGAGGTTCTGGTGGTGCCGCGCGTTTTGGCTCTGGCGATCTCGCTGCCGCTCCTGACTTTCGTCGCCGACATGGCGGCGCTCTTTGGCGGCCTGCTGGTTTCCTGGGGATATGGCGGCATCAGCCCGGCCGCCTTTCTCGCCCTTTTGCAAGAGGCGATCGGCGTGAACACATTTCTTGTCGGCATCATCAAGGCGCCCTTCATGGCGCTGGTGATAGGCCTCATCGCCACGCAGGACGGGCTCGCGACGAAGGGCTCCGCCAAATCGCTAGGGCGGCAGGTGACTTCCGCGGTGGTGAAGAGCATTTTCATGGTCATCATCGTCGATGGCTTGTTCGCGATGTTTTTCGCCTCGATCCACTATTGAGCTTCACAAAGGATGGACGCACCCACCAATATCGCAGCCGACAGCGCCTCAAGGGCGACGCCCGAGGTCTTGATCAGCGTGCGCGACCTCGTGGTGCAGTTCGGCGACCACAGGGTGATGGACGGGCTCGACCTCGACCTCTATCGCGGCGAGGTCCTGGGCTTCGTCGGCGGATCGGGGCAGGGCAAATCCGTGCTGATGCGCACCATTCTCGGACTTGTGCGCAAGCGCTCCGGAACGATCAGGTTGTTTGGGCAGGACCGCGACGCGCTCCTCCCGCGCGAGCTACGCATGGTCGAACAGCGCTGGGGCGTGCTGTTCCAGAATGGCGCCCTGTTTTCAAGTCTTACAGTAAAGCAGAACATCCAGATGCCCATGCGGGAAAGCCGCAATATTTCGCAGCGGTTCATGGATGATCTGGCGATGCTGAAGCTCAAACTTGTCGGACTTCCCACCGACGCCGCCGACAAACTTCCGTCGGAATTGTCGGGCGGCATGGTAAAGAGGGCGGCGCTGGCCAGGGCGCTGGCGTTGGACCCGGAACTGTTGTTTCTCGACGAGCCGACTTCTGGCCTCGACCCGATCGGCGCCGCCGACTTCGACGAATTGATCGCCACCTTGCAGAAGACATTGGGGCTTACGGTATTTATGGTGACCCATGATCTCGACAGCCTGTATTCGATCTGCGACCGGATCGCCGCGCTCGCCGGCGGCAAGGTCATAGGCTCGGGTTCTATCGAGGATATGCTGGCGTCGGAACAGCCATGGCTGCGCGCCTATTTCCATGGGACTCGCGGCAGCAGGTTGATCGGTTCGCTTGGACGACAAAAGGAAGGGCGAGAGCCCGCATAAGGACGCCATATGGAAACTCGCGCCAATTTCGCGCTGATCGGAGCCTTTACGCTCGCCGTCGTCGTCGCCGCGTTCCTGTTTGTCTTCTGGTTCTCCGGGCCCAGCAAGCTGGCTTTGTACCAAACCTACCAACTTGTCGTGCGCGGCTCCGTCGACGGACTGACGCGGGGCAGCGCCGTGCAGTTCAACGGCCTCAAGGTGGGTGAAGTCACTCGTCTCGAACTTGACCCGGATGATCCCAGCCGGGTCGATGTGCTCATCAACGTCGACAAGAAAACGCCGGTGAAAACCAACACGCGAGCGAGACTCGAGCAGAAGGGGTTCACCAATGTCGCCGTGGTGTCGCTGGTTGGCGGCACGCCCGGCGCGCCCGATATCGTGCTGGAGCGGGGCGAAACCTACCCGCACATCACCGCCGAGCATTCGGAAATTCAGAACCTTCTCGAAAATGTCCAGCATCTGGCGGCCAAGGCCACCGACATGGTGGAAAAACTCGACAAATTGCTCGACGCCAATTCCGATTCGCTGACCGCCACTTTGAAAAATGTGGAGACCTTCTCCAAGGCGCTTGCAGACAACAGCACGCCGACCGGCGCTTTCATCCGCGACGCGGCCGAACTGGCTCATTCGTTGAAGCCCGTCGCCGCCCATCTCGACGGACTGCTCGCCAACGCAAACCGCACGGTCAAGGCCCTTGATCCCAAGACGATCAGGGGCATCGCCGGCAATATCGCCGGGGCTACAAGCAACATCAACCGTTTCTCCGCCGCCGGCCTGCGCCAGTATGAGCAACTCGCCGTCGACGCGCGCAGGGCCGTGGACACACTCGACCGGGCGGTGCGCAGTTTCGAGCGCGATCCCTCGCAGGTCATTTTCGGCCCTTCCCAATCGGTGCCCGAGGTTCAAGGCCGGTAAACGCGATTACGTTTCGCTTAAGGCGCCGCGCGGTAGAATGATGCTTCCTCGAAGCGCGAAATGACCGGAGCCGCGATGCCTGAACCCACCCCGACGCTCAATGTCGTCATTCTGGTGGATCACGGCTTCGTCAGCGGCGGCCAATCCAAAGTGGCGATCGAAAGCGCGTTGGGCCTCAAGGCGGCGGGCGCGCAGCCGATCTTCTTTTGCGCTTGCGGGCCGGTCGATCCTCGACTGACGGCTGCGGGAGTCGAGACCGTCTGTCTCGACCAGCACGATATACTGGACAATCCCTCGCGCGCCGCCGCAGCGATGCAAGGGGTCTGGAACGCGAAAGCGGCCGCGGCGCTGAAGGCGCTGCTCGCCCGACTCCCCGGCGAAAACACGATCGTGCATGTGCACGGCTGGGCCAAGGCGCTGTCGCCCTCGGTCGGCCCGGCGATCCGGGCTGCCGGACATCCCGCCGTTTACACGATGCATGAATATTTTCTGGCTTGCCCGAACGGCGGTTTTTACAATTACCAAAGCGAGGAAATCTGCAAGCTGCCGGCGATGTCGGCGGCGTGCTGGGCGACCAATTGCGACTCTCGCAACTATCCATTCAAGCTTTGGCGCAACGGCCGTCTTCTTGTCGCGCAGGCGACGGGGCTGGCCGAAAGCTTCAAGGATTTCGTGCTGATTTCCGGCCTTCAGGAAGAGCTTCTTGCTGCCTATCTGCCAAAGGGCGGCGCGACGCATCGCGTGTGCAATCCCGTCGAGGCCGAGCCGCTCGGGCCAAAAGCCGATCCGGCTCGCGGCGAGATCCTGTTTGTCGGGCGCCTTTCGGCGGAAAAAGGCGCGCTGCTTTTTGCTGAAGCGGCGGAAGCGGCGAATGTCACGCCGGTGTTTATCGGCGACGGCCCGATCGCGACGCAACTGCGCGAGAAGCATCCTCGCGCGCGGCTACTCGGATGGCGCGAACCGGCCGATGTGCGTGCGGCCATGCGCGCCGCCCGGGCGCTGGCGTTTCCCTCGCTGTGGTACCGAGGGACTTGGTCTCACCGCGCTGGAGGCCAAGGCGATGGGGACGCCGGTGATCGTTTCCGACGTCTGCGCCGCGCGGGAACAGATCGCCGACGGCGTTGAAGGGCTTTGGTTCAGGAGCGGCGACTTCAAATCGCTCGCCGCCGCGCTAGAGCGGCTGAAGGACGACGCGCTGGTCGCGCGCCTATCGAGCGCGGCTTACGATTCCTACTGGCGCGATCCGCCGACATTGGCGCGCCATGTCGAAGAGACGCTCTCAGTCTATCGCGCCATGCTCGCGCGGCAGAAGGGCTGAAGCGGCCCGCTTATTGCGGATTTTCGAGACTGAAGGACTGGCTGCTTTCGTCATAGGCGAAGATTTCGCCATAGCGGCCCCAGGTCGTCACGCTTTTGAGCGTCGTCTCGGCGTAATCCTCGCTCATGTAGTCTTCCAGTTCCTCGCGGAACCTTGTCGCGGGCGCATGATGCGACGGCCGCTCGTCAAGCACGCGGCGGATGCGCTGCGCCAGCGGAACATAGGACAGCAGATGATCGCCGAAGAGCTTCTTGCGCTGGTCGACGTCCATCTCGGCGAAGCGTTTTCCGGCGGGCGTGAGCTTGATGTCGCCTTCAGCCAGTTCGGCGAAGCGCAGCAGCTGCAGTGTTTCGGCAACGGGAAAGAGATCGTCGATCTCAAGTTGCAGGCTGTCCGCGAGGGCGGGCAGATCGGCCTTGCCGTCATAGGGCGGCGCGGCGACCTCCTCGATCATGCCGGCGAGCGTATTGGTCGAGACGGTCGGCAGAGCCATGCCCACGCCAAGGCCGGGAAACGCGCCGGGGCTGGCTTTCGCCATTTCGGACCGGCGGGTCATGAGTGCGTAAATCTGGTCGACGAGCTGGCGGAATTCGGGATCGAGGCGGTTGCGCGGATGCTGTAGCGTCACCTTGATTTCGGCGGCGATCCGGCCGGGATTGGATGACAGGACCACAATGCGGTCGCACATCAGCACCGATTCCTCGATGTTGTGGGTGACCATCAGAATGGACTTGATCGGCATGCGTCCTTCGACCCAAAGGTCGAGCAGGTCGGTGCGGAGAGTCTCCGCCGTCAGAACGTCGAGCGCGGAGAAGGGTTCGTCCATCAGCAGAATGCTTGGCGACACCACAAGCGCGCGGGCGAAGCCGACGCGCTGGCGCATGCCGCCGGAGATTTCCTTCGGATAGGCGTTTTCGAAGCCGTCGAGGCCGATGATGTCGATGGCCTGCAGCGCGCGTTTCCGCGCTTCCGTTTCCGAGACCCCTTTGGCGCGAAGGCCCAGCTCCACATTGGCCTGGACGGTCAGCCAGGGGAACAGCGCGAAGCTCTGGAACACCATCGCTACGCCGTCGACTGGCCCGGAGACCTTTTCCCCGCGATAGATGACTTCGCCGCCGCTGGGACGGTTGAGGCCCGAGACGATGCGCAGCAAGGTGGATTTGCCGCAGCCCGAACGACCCAGCAGCCCGACGATCTCACCTTCATTCAAAGTCAGCGAGACTTTGTCCAGGACGGTCGAGCCCTTGTCGCCGCCCTTACCGTAGTTCTGCGAGACGTTGTCGAATCTTGAGCAAGGGCGCGTTGGTTTCACTAATAGCCATTGGACCCTCACAACAGTCGCAGGCGGCGTTCCGCGAAGGCGGACAGCTGCCGCCAGAACAGGCGGTTGAACAGAATGACGACGATGCTCATCGCCGCGACGCCGAGCACGATCTTGGGATAGTCTCCATCCGCCGTCGCCTTGGCGATATAGGCGCCGACGCCATGAGCGGTGACCTGATCGTCGCCCCATTTCACATATTCGGCGACGATGGAAGCGTTCCAGGAACCGCCCGAAGCTGTGATCGCGCCGGTGATGTAATATGGGAAGACGGCGGGCAGGATCACGCTCTTCCACCAGCTCCAGCCCTTGATCCCGAAATTCTGGGCCGCCTCGCGCAGATCATTTGGGAAGGCGCTGGCGCCGGCGATCACGTTGAACGCGATGTACCATTGCGTGCCGAAGACGATCAGCGCCGACAGCCAGATGTCGGGGTTTAGATGGAAACGCAATATGCCGATGACGGCGATCGGGAAACAGCACATTCGCTGGAAAGGCCGCAAGGAACTGGGCGAGCGGCTGCGCTTTCTCCGCGATGCGCGGGCGCAGGCCTATCCATATGCCGGCGGGCACCCAGATCAGGCTCGCGATCGCGATCAGCGCCATGACCCGCAGCAGCGTATAGAAGGTCAGGATCGCGACCGTCTTGACCTCCTCCATGTTGACGCCCGAGCGCACAAAGGAGATCGTCATGGTCAGACTTATGAACAGAAGCACGCCGATGATCATGTACCAGAGCAGATCGACGATGAGTTCGATCTTGGGGTTCGGCGGACCGTCGCGGTGCAGTCGAGCGGGCAACCGCAGGGAGAGAAGCGAGAGGGCGCGCAGCAGGGTCGCCGGGTAGTTCATCGCCCGTTGCAGCCAGCGCGTGCGCAAGAACATGTCGCGCACCCAGGAATCGGACTGGGTTTGCGAGACTGTGAGCTCCACGCGGAATTTGTCGGCGAAGGCGACGACGGGGCGAAACAGCAGTTGATCATAGGCGAGGATGATCAGCGCCACGGCGACGACAGCCGCCCCGACGCAATCGATGCGCCTTTGCTCGATCGCGAGCGCGAGGTAAGAGCCGATGCCCGGCAGGCGAATATTGACGTCGCCAACCGAAATCGCCTCGGACGCGACGACGAAGAACCAGCCGCCCGACATCGACATCATCATGTTCCAGATGAGGCTGGGCATGGCGAACGGCGTTTCCAGCTGCCAGAACCTCTGCCAGGGCGTGAGCTGGAAGTTCGCCGCGACTTCTTCCAGATCGCGCGGGACGCTGCGCAAGGACTGATAGAAGGAGAAGGCCATGTTCCAGGCCTGGCTGGTGAAGATCACGAAAATCGCCGCGCATTCGGCGCCGAGCGTCGAGCCGGGAAAAAGCTGAAGGAAAAAAGTGACCGTGAAGGACAGGAAGCCCAGGATGGGCACCGACTGCAAAACGTCCAGCAGTGGAATCAGCGCCATTTCCGCGCGCCGGCTTTTGGCCGCGAGCGTGGCGTAAGTGAATGTGAACAGCAGCGAGACAATGATCGCCGCGAACATGCGCAGCGTCGTGCGCAGCCCATAATAGGGGAGATTCCAATAATCGAGCGACAGGGCGGCTGTTTCGGGCGCGTTGAGCGGGGAGGTCATCCCGCGAGACCCGTAGCTCATCAGAACCAGGACGCCGAGCACCAGAATGAGCGCGGCGAAATCCCATAGATTGGGAAGATTTCTGCTGCCGGCTTTAGCAAATATGGCGAGACGTTCTTGCGTCATGCGGCGATTCAATCCGGCTCGGTGATCCTTGGCCGCAGGCGCGAGGCGAAGGGCTGCTGGCGGGGCGATCGCCGAGTCCTCAAATCTTCCCTGACGCCGGCTGATCGGCGCGAGCGAGGCTTTGTCGATTTGAAGCGTCAGTTCTCATCGAACCAGGTCGTGAACGACGAAGCCCGCTTTAGCATCATGCCTCCACATCGCCAATAGATGTGACAACCGCATGTCAGAGGTCGAGGCCCGTCTCAGCGCGCCTTTTGGCGGCCGGCTTTTTCAGGAGATGGCGCATGGGGGGGCTTGATGATCGCGCCGACCGGCGTCGCGTCGGCTCCGGCCCGCTCCAGCCGCTCCAGTCGCGCGTCGATTTCGGTGATACGATTCGCCAGAGCCGTCAGTTCGCGACCACGGTCCTGCTCCAGGTCCGCGTTCGTCGCCTGAGCGGCCTCCAGCGTCCGCAGGCGTTCTCCACTTCGCTGCGTTTCCGCGGTGTGTCGCATTTGTTCAATCTGAGCGCGCAGGCCGCGAATGTCCTCGAGCAGATGAGCCGCGTCAGGCTGCCCCCCGGCCGCCGAGGCGACCGCCGTTTTGGCGGGCGACGATTGAGCTGGAATCGCGGCCTCCATCCTCGTGCCAGCCTCTATCGCGGATCTCACGCCGGTGTCGCCGCCCATCGTCAGGCCCGCAAGGCTCCCGCCGACAATGGACACGGTCAGCGCGGCCCAGAATTGTCTTCCCAGAGAGTTTCTTTTGGCGGGGAACTCATCCGCAAGCCGCGTCCGGAAATTCGCTAGATGCAGCCTTCCGCCGCCGCTCACGGGCGGTAGCGGCATATTCTCGTCCGTCATGGACATCTCCTCAAATTGGAGTTCCCGCAATTTGAGTTATGTCGGCCCATTAAGGTTAAGGCGTCGTTAACGCAGGGACTTCGTATTGCCGCATGTAAAAATGTTCCCGGGCTGGGCGGTGTTGCCTCATCTATTTTGTTCCCGAATGCTGGGGCTGAAGAGGCCGGTCGCGGAGCTGGTGGGATTGCGCAGCGACCGGCCTCTTCAGCTTGCCTCGGGTGAACCGACGACGGCGTCTTTTGGTCGCGCCATCGAACCGAAGAGCAACGCCGCTGCTTCCTCGGCACGCCATGTTTTCAACCGCCGTTGGAGGGTGCGCAGCAGGCTGTTCGGGTAAGAACCTGGATGCTCGACCTGAAGCTTTGCAAGGAGTTCGCTGGCTGTCCGCCACGGTTCAGCGTCGAACCATTGTCGCAGACTTCGACGACATTTAAGGTCGTGGTCTCCCTGCCGATTTGACCCTGCCGCGCAATGGTGTATCCGAACGTCACAAGAACGGCTCAGGGATGGATTGATCATGTGCTGGAGTGGGGAAGCGTCGACAGTTCTGGCCGCGACCGGCATCGCCGGCGCGGCCTATTCCGCGCTCAAGCGCAATCCGGAACCCTTGGCCCTCTGGGTGTGCCTGCTCTATTTCGCCAGCATGGAGGCGTTGCAGGCGGTCAGCTATTCCGTGCTGGACCAGTGCGACTCGCCGCTAAATCAAATGATGACGCTGTTCGGCTATCTCCACATCGCCTTCCAGCCTTTCTTCATCAATTCGGTGGCGCTCTATTTCATGCCAAAGGACGCCGCGCGAAAGGCCGCCCCCTGGGCCTATGCGGCCTGCTTCGTCGGCGCCATTGCGATGCTGGTGCAGCTCTATCCGTTTAATTGGGCCGGCCATTGCCAGATCGGGCGACCCCTGTGCGGGGAGTTCCTTTGCACCGTGCGCGGCGAATGGCATCTTGCCTGGCTGGTGCCCACCAATGGCATCGGCAACAGCATGGCGGAAAATGCCTGGCTCGGGCGAGGCTTCCTGTCCTATCCGCTGACGGCGTTCCTCCTGCCGGCCTTGATCGGCAGCTGGCGCTTCACGCTGTTTTCCTATGTGGCGGGACCGTTCGTCGCGGCGATGACGACCAACAACATCAATGAATGGCCGGCGGTATGGTGCCTCTTCAGCATCGGGCTGGTGCTCGCCATCATAAAGACGCCGCTGCGCCACTATCTGCATGTGGGCGCGCCCTGGTGGCAAATGCTGTCGAATTGGCGGGATGCGCGCAAGTCCGGATCAGCGAGGCCTGTCGTCGAGGCGCCTCCAGCAGAATAGGCGGGACGGCTTCGCACCGCGCCCCCTTGCTCAGGCCTTCACCCTCACATATTCGCCCGGAGCGTCGCAGAGGGGCTTGAGCTTGCCGCCGCCCGGCTCGCGAGCGGGGACTTTTTCAGGGGCCTGGGCGGTCAGCCATTCGATCCAGTCTGGCCACCAGGAGCCCTTGATCTCCTTGGCGGACTTTATCCAGGCGTCGAAGGGACCGGTCGGGGGGCCGCCCATCCAATATTGGTATTTCTGCTTGCTGGGCGGGTTGACGATGCCGGCGATATGGCCGGCGCCGCAGAGAACGTATTTGACGGGACCGCCGAAATATTGCGCGCCTATGAAGACCGAGCGCGCGGGCGCGATATGGTCTTCCTTCGCCGCGATCTCATAGATCGGGAAGGTGACGTCCTTGAGATTGAGTTTCACGCCGTCGATCACCATTTCGCCGCGCGTGAGGTTGTTCTCCAGATAGCAATTGCGCAGGTAGAACGAATGGTTGGCGCGGGGGATGCGCGTGCTGTCCGCATTCCAGGCCAGAAGATCGAAGGCGGAAGGCGACTTTCCCTTTAGGTAGTTGTTGACGACATAATTCCACACCAGCTCATTCGGGCGCAACATATTGAATGTGTTGGCCATCTTCACGCCTTCAAGATAGCCGGTCTTGGCCATCGCCTCTTCCAGCGCGGCGAGCTTCGCCTCGTCGACGAAGATCTGCATGTCGCCGGCTTCCGAAAAATCGACCTGGGTTGCAAAGAAGGTCACGCTGTCGATGCGCTTGTCGCCCTTGGCCGCCATATAGGCGAGCGTCGATGCGAGCAGCGTGCCGCCGACGCAATAGCCGCCCGCCGCGACGCGTTTCGCGCCGGTGGCGAGCTCAATCGCGTCGAGCGCCGCCAGAACGCCTTGATGCATATAGGCTTCGAAGCCCAAATCCGCCTTGCTCTCGTCGGGGTTGACCCAGGAGATGATAAAGACCGTCAAGCCCTGCTCCACGGCCCAGCGCACGAAGCTTTTCTCGCGGTTGAGGTCGAGCACATAGAATTTGTTGATCCAAGGCGGAACGAGCAGCAGGGGCCGCGCATAGACCTCGGGAGTGGTCGGCGAATATTGGATCAGCTCCATCAAATCATTGCGAAGCACGACCTTCCCGGGCGTGGTCGCCATGTCGACGCCGAGCCGGAATTTGCTTTGGTCGGTCTGACGGATCTTCAGGGTGCCTCCGCCCGCCGACAGGTCTTCCGCCAGCATTTCCAGGCCGCGTACAAGATTTCCGCCGCGCGCGGCCAGGGTCGCGCGCAAAAGTTCAGGGTTGGTCGCCACGAAATTCGACGGCGAGACGGCGCTGGAGATCAGTCGCGTATAAAAAGAAGCCTTAGCCCGCGTTTGCGGATCAAGTCCCTCGGCGCGTTCGACCATCTCGTTCGCCCAGCGCGTCGCCAGCGTGTAGGACTGCCGCAAACAGTCGAAAAATGGATTATTGCTCCAGTCGGGAGCAGCGAAACGCTTGTCGGATGGGTCTGGAGGAACGATCGGCTCCGCTTCCTCGCCAGAGAAGCGATGCATCGTCTGACTCCAGATATCCGTCAGGCCGCTGAAGAGATCAGCCTGCGCCTTGGCCGCGCGTTCGGGCTGCAACATCCAATATTCAGCGACCTGACCGAGGGTCTTGGTCGCGTCGGCGACATTCACGGCCATTTCGCTGCGCGTCTCGTTTATGTCTGGCGCGCTCATCGCCGCCGCCAGCACGCGGCGGCCCTGATCCACGAATTTGGCCAAATTCTCGGCCGCGATGTCGAATTCCCGGCCGATCGAATGTTCCGCATCCCCTGAATGCGGCGAACCACCTTCATTCTCGGACGGTTTTGTCGATGCTGGCGGGGCCTCGGGTTGCGGGGAGCCTTGCGCCTTTCCTGCGAGAGGCGCGGCCAGTGCGCTCGACGCTTGCTTCGCGGGCTCAAGCGGCGCGACGAGTAACTCGGCGGGCGTGGAGCCGCCCGGAGCCGCGAAATTCAGGTCCGGAGCCGCCGAAACGGTCCTTTTCATTTCCGGGATGGCGGGAAGCTCAAGCTTTGCCGCCGCTGTGCGGGCTTTTGCGTTCTTGCCCTTGCCTCCGCGCTTCTTGTCTTTCTTGCTCCAGGAAACAGCAGGCGCAACGCTCTGCGCCGGCGTCTTGGCCCTTTCAGGCGCTCTTTCCGGGTCGCGATCGGCGGTCATGCTTTATCCTGTTCATCGATGCGGACGGACGCCAATGGTGGCGGGTGACGTCATAGTCTGTTACTTTAGCACCATGCCCCCCGCGACGCACGCCGTCACGGATTACCCCCTTGCCGGATGCGCATGCGCCCAATCACAGTGTCCCGATTTAGTGTCAGGCAAACCCCAAAGCAATGTGACAATATCGGCGCCGCTTCGCAGCTTACACGCCGGACTGCCGCTTTAATAGGCGTCGGCCTTTTTCCATTTCTTGTCTTTGGCGCCGCCCTCGCGCAGGAGCCGGAGAGCGGAGGAGAGATGGTCGGGCGCGCCCTGGACTCAATGCATCTGCGCGCCGAGCCGGCTCCGGCGGCCGGTTTCGTGGAGCAGGCGCGGCCAGACCGCAGTTCGCTCGACTACAAGCAGATGGCGCCGAATGAAAAATCTTTGAAAAAAAAAACGCCCGCCGAACTGGACGCTCTCGGCTCGGAGCTTGAAGGCGCGCTGGCGCGCAATCGCCGGGCCGCCGCACGGGTGAAAATTCCTGATACGCAGGCCAAAAGCGTCGACCAAGGCAAGCGGCGCCAAGGAGATTGAGCCCTTACGCCAATTTGCAAAGCAGTTTGAAGCTTGGCTTTGGATGCGACGAAAAACAAATCTCCGGGGCATTTTCGGTTCCTTAAACTCCGGAAAATGCTCTAGAAGGCGGAAACCAAAGTTCTTTAACCCAGCGGACCCCGGAATGTCGGACTTTTATCGCATCAAGCGCCTGCCTCCCTATGTCTTCGAGCAGGTAAACCGGCTCAAGGCCAAGGCGCGCGCCGGCGGCGCCGACATCATCGACCTCGGCATGGGCAATCCCGACCTGCCCGCGCCCAAACATGTGATCGACAAGCTGGTCGAGACGGCGGGGCGCCCACGCACCGATCGTTACTCCGCTTCCAAGGGGATCGCCGGATTGCGGCGCGCCCAGGCCAATTATTATCAGCGCCGCTTCGGCGTCGCGCTGAACCCGGACACGCAGGTCGTCGCTACTTTGGGCTCCAAGGAGGGCTTCGCAAACATGGCGCAAGCCATCACCGCGCCCGGCGACGTGATCCTGGTTCCCAATCCGTCCTATCCGATCCACGCCTTCGGCTTCCTGATGGCGGGCGGCGTCATCCGCTCGACGCCCTCCGATCCAACGCCCCAATTCTTCGAGGCGCTGGAGCGTGCGGTCAAACACTCGATCCCAAAGCCGATAGGCGTTGTCGTCTGCTATCCAGCCAATCCTACGGCCACGGTGGCGTCGCTGGATTTTTACAAGGATCTGGTCGCCTTCGCCAAGAAGCATGAGATTTTTGTGCTTTCGGATCTGGCCTATGCGGAGGTTTATTTCGAAGGCGAGCCGCCGCCCTCGGTGCTTCAGGTTCCAGGCGCGGTCGACGTGACGGTCGAATTCACCTCCATGTCGAAGACATATTCCATGGCGGGCTGGCGCATGGGTTTCGCGGTCGGCAATGAACGACTTTGCGCGGCGCTGGCGCGGGTCAAGAGCTATCTCGACTATGGCGCCTTCACGCCGATCCAGGTGGCCGCGGCGACGGCGCTGAACGGTCCCGACGATTGCATCAAGGAAATGCGCGCGATCTACAAGAAGCGCCGCGACGTCATGGTCGAGAGCTTTGCTCAGGCCGGGTGGATGATCCCGTCCCCGACAGCCTCGATGTTCGCCTGGGCGCCGGTGCCGGAGCGTTTCGCGGGAATGACCAGTCTGGAGTTTTCAAGCCTCTTGATTGAAAAGGCCGATCTGGCGGTCGCGCCCGGCGTCGGCTTTGGCGAATATGGCGAGGGCTTCCTGCGCCTGGCCCTGGTGGAGAACGAGCAGCGCATTCGTCAGGCGGCGCGAAATCTGCGTCGCTTCTTCGATAGCGCCGATCACCAGCTGCATAACGTCGCGCCGAAGATCGCCCGCGCCTGAAAAACTCACGATGAGGCGATGCCCGGATCCCCGCCCGGCGCCCTGAATTCAGGGCGTCGTCACGCCCGCGCGGTCGCTTCCGAGGCGCGACCGCTGCGCCGCTTCCCCACCACCTTTATATAATCATTATACGGCTGTGGTTGTTCCGAATGGAACCTTGATGCGGCAAGGGCCATGTTCCTGCCTGTGTAATCAGGAGGAACGGCTCATGTCCGATCTCACATATGCCGGACTCGGCGTCTTTCTCTTCATTGTCATCGCCGCCTATGCGCGCGGGCTTGCGCGTCTTTGACAGGAGACGGGAATGGTCGAACCCCTCATAGGGCTGCTCGTTGCCGCCCTGCTTAGCGCCTATCTCCTCTACACGCTGCTTCATCCTGAAGATTTCTGAACGCACGGCCCATGCGCCGGGAGCATTGGAATGTCCTCGCTAGGTATCGCCCAGATCGTCATAACGCTGTTGCTGGTCCTTGCGGCCGCAATTCCCCTTGGCGGTTATATTCTTCGAGTCATGAATGGCGAGCGTACGCTTCTTCCGCCGTCGGCGGACCTTTGGAGCGCGCCTTTTACCGCCTTTCCGGCGTTGATCCGCGTCGTGAGCAAAGCTGGCTTGTGTACACAATGTCCATGCTCGCGTTCAGCCTTGCCGGATTTGTCTCTCTCTATGCATTGCAGCGCTTGCAGAGCGTCCTGCCGCTGAATCCGCGCGGCTTCGACGCAGTCCCGCCGGATCTTTCCTTCAACACGTCGCTGAGCTTCATCACCAACACCAACTGGCAGAACTACAGCGGCGAGACGACCATGAGTCATCTCACGCAGATGCTCGGCCTGACGGTGCACAATTTTCTTTCCGCCGCCACCGGCCTCGCCATGGCCTTCGCCTTGACGCGCGGCTTTTCCCGCGCCGAGTCGAAGACGGTCGGAAATTTCTGGGTCGACATGTCGCGGGCGACGCTCTATCTGCTGCTGCCGCTCGCGGTTGTTGTCGCTGTCACTCTCGTCGCACTGGGGGTTCCGCAAACCCTTGCTGGCGCCATAGAGGCTTCGACGCTGGAGGGCGCAAAGCAGCTCATTGCGATTGGCCCTGTAGCCAGCCAGGAGGCGATCAAGGAGCTAGGGACAAACGGCGGCGGTTTCTTCAACGCCAACTCCGCGCATCCTTTCGAGAATCCCAACGCCTTCTCGAACATGCTGGAGATCTGGGCGATACTGGTGATCCCCTTCGCTACTGTCTTCGCATTTGGCCGCGCCGTGTTTGACGAGAGGCAGGGACGGGCCATCGCAATCGCGATGACCATTCTGCTCGTCGGGGGCGTAGCCGTTGTCTATTGGGCTGAGGCGGCCGGCAATCCGCTTCTGACCGAGATCGGCGTCGATCCCGCCACAGGCAATATGGAAGGCAAGGAACTGCGCTTCGGCGTCGCGATGAGTGCATTCTTCGCCGCCGCGACGACCGGAACCAGCACCGGCGCGGTCAATGCGATGCATGATTCGCTGACTCCGATTGGCGGTCTCGTGCCCCTGTTCAACATGCTGCTTGGCTGCATCTCGCCCGGCGGCGTGGGGGCCGGCCTTTACGGGTTTCTGGTCATCGTCGTCATCTCCGTCTTTGTCGCGGGACTGATGGTCGGGCGCACGCCGGAATATCTCGGCAAGAAAATCGAGGCGCGCGAGATGAAGCTCGCGATGCTCGCAATTCTTGTCTATCCGCTCATTGTTCTCGGCTTTTCGGCGGCCTCGATCATGCTGAAGACGGCGCTGGACAGTCTCGGAAACGCGGGACAGCACGGACTTTCCGAGATTCTCTACGCCTTCGCCTCCACGACGGCGAACAACGGCTCCGCCTTCGCCGGTCTCAGCGGCAATACCGCCTGGTTCAACACCACGCTTGGCCTCGCCATGTTTCTTGGTCGCTTCGCCTATGTCGTCCCGATCATGGCGCTTTCCGGCTCCTTCGCGGCAAAAAAGAAAGCCCCGGCGTCAAGCGGCACTTTCCCGACGCATGGACCCTTGTTCATCGGCCTGCTGCTGGGCGTGATCCTGATTCTCTATCTCCTGCAATATTTCCCCGCGCTCGCGCTTGGCCCCATCGTCGAGCACTTCCTGATGCTCGCCGGCAAGACGTTTTGAGGGGAGAGGGTTCAATGTCAAAGAAATCAGCGGCCCCCGGCCTGTTCAATCCCGCAATCATGAAGCGCGCCGCCCTGGACGCCTTCGTGAAGCTCGATCCGCGTCGCCTGGCCAAGAATCCCGTGATCTTCGTCACCGAGGCCGTCTCGGTTGTCGTCACGGCCTTCTTCATTCGCGACGTGATCGTTGGCGCGGGCGCGGCGATGTTCACCGGGCAAATCACCGCCTGGCTCTGGTTCACGGTGCTGTTCGCCAATTTCGCGGAGGCGGTGGCGGAGGGGCGCGGCAAGGCGCAGGCTGACGCCTTGCGGCGAACCCGCACCGAAACTCATGCGAAGCGCCTCATCGATCCTTTGGGCAAGAGCGGCATGAAAGAGGTTGTCCAGGGCGTCTCGGCGCTCGACCTGAAGATGGACGACATCGTTCTCGTCGAAGCGGGCGACACCATCCCCTGCGACGGCGAAATCGTCGAAGGCGTCGCCTCGGTGAATGAATCCGCGATCACGGGCGAGTCCGCGCCGGTCATTCGCGAGGCTGGCGGCGATCGCTCGGCGGTCACTGGCGGGACGACAGTGCTTTCCGACTGGATTAAAGTGAAGGTGACAGCGGAGCCCGGCTCCACCTTCATCGACCGCATGATTGCGCTGGTCGAAGGCGCGCAGCGGCAAAAGACGCCAAACGAACTGGCGCTGTCGATCTTGCTGTCGGGCCTCACGATCATTTTCCTGATCGTCTGCGTGACGCTCTGGCCTCTCGCGGCCTATTCGGGAACCACTCTGTCGGTCAGCGTCCTTATCGCTCTGCTCGTCTGTCTCATTCCGACGACGATCGGCGGATTGCTGTCCGCCATCGGCATCGCAGGCATGGACCGCCTGATCCGTTTCAATGTCATCGCCACCTCCGGCCGAGCGGTGGAAGCGGCTGGCGACGTCGACACGCTGCTGCTGGACAAGACTGGCACGATCACCTTCGGCAACCGGATGGCTGACGAGTTCATCCCGGTCGCGAGCATAAACGAGAGCGAGCTCGCGCAGGCGGTGTTTCTGGCGTCTCTCGCTGACGAGACGCCGGAGGGACGGTCCATCGTCGCGCTTGCGGAGGCGCGCTACGGCGTTCATGCGCCAGGAAATGTCTCCGAAATGACGATTGTGCCGTTCTCGGCGCAGACACGAATCTCCGGCGTCAATATCGCCGGCCGTGCGCTGCGCAAAGGCGCCGTCGATGCAATCCTCGCCCGAGTTGGCGTAGCCCAGGAAAGCGTCCCAGTCGAGTTTAGCAGGGCGGTCGAGACGATTTCGAGGTCCGGTGGCACGCCTTTGGCCGTTTCCGACGACAACAGGCTGCTGGGCGTCGTGCATCTCAAGGATATCGTCAAGCCAGGGATCAAGGAGCGTTTCGCCGCCTTGCGCGCAATGGGAATCAAGACGGTCATGGTGACCGGCGACAATCCGATCACCGCCGCAGCCATCGCCGGCGAGGCCGGCGTCGACGATTTCATCGCGCAGGCGACGCCCGAGGACAAGCTGGCTTACATCCGCAAGGAGCAGCAAGGCGGACGCCTGATCGCCATGTGCGGCGACGGGTCCAACGACGCGCCGGCGCTGGCGCAGGCTGATGTCGGGGTCGCCATGCAGACCGGCACCCAGGCGGCGCGCGAGGCCGGCAATATGGTCGATCTCGATTCCGACCCGACCAAGCTCATTGAGGTGGTCGCCATCGGCAAGCAGTTGCTGATGACGCGCGGCGCCCTGACGACCTTCTCGATCGCCAATGACGTCGCCAAATATTTCGCGATCATTCCCGCGCTGTTCGTCGCGACCTATCCGGAGCTTGGCGCGATCAACGTCATGCAACTCGGCTCCTCGCAATCGGCGATTCTTTCGGCGGTGATCTTCAATGCGCTGATCATCATCATGCTTATTCCGCTGGCGTTGCGCGGCGTCGAATACCGGCCGGTCGGCGCGGCGGCATTGCTTCGCCGCAATCTGCTCGTTTACGGGCTCGGCGGGCTCATCGCGCCCTTCGTCGGCATCAAGCTCATCGATCTCGCCGTTCAGGCGCTGCATCTGGCGTAAAGAGGGCTGTCATGCTCAGTCAAATCCGTCCCGCCTTCGTCATGATCATTCTGTTCACGCTGCTCACCGGCGTCGCCTATCCACTGGCGATCACCGGCCTCGCGCAACTCGCTTTTTCCGGTCAGGCCAATGGCGGCATGATCGAGCGGGGCGGCGTCATCGTGGGCTCCGCGCTGATCGGACAGAATTTCGCCAGCGACAAATATTTCCATCCGCGTCCATCCGCGACGAGCGCCCCCGATCCCGCAGACTCCTCGAAAACGGTCGACGCGCCCTACAACGCCGCCAACTCTTCCGGCTCGAAATCTTGGTCCCACGTCCAAAAAGCTGATCGAGCGCGTCAATGCGACGATCGAGGCGGAGTTCGCCGCAGGACGGGTGGATGTCGTCCCGGCGGACGCCGCGACAACCTCGGGCTCCGGCCTTGATCCGCATATCTCGCCCCAATATGCCTTGGCGCAGGTCCCGGGCGTCGCCAGGTCGCGCAATCTGAACGAAGGGCGGGTGCGGGCGATTGTGGAGAACCATGTCGAAGGGCGCTGGCTCGGCCTCTTCGGCGAACCTCGTGTGAATGTGCTATTGCTGAACCTCGCGCTGGATGCGCTGGAGTAGTTGCACGGGCATAAGGTTCACAATTGCCGCCGCCGCAAGATCGAAATTCCGACCGTCGACCAGATCCCGACGCCCTTCTCGCGGTGGCGGGAGAATCGACGCGCGGAAAGCTTTGCATCTTCCTTGGCGCGGCGCCCGGGGTCGGCAAGACATATGCGATGCTGGAGCGCGCCCGCGCGGTCAAGGCGGACGGCGTTGACGTGCTCATCGGCCTTGTCGAAACGCATGGCCGCGCCGAGACGCAGACGCTTACGCAAGGACTGGAGATTCTGCCGCGTCGCAAGATCGACTATAATGGCCGGGTCATTGAGGAGTTCGACATTGACGCCGCCCTGGCGCGCAAGCCCAAACTCATCGTCGTCGACGAGCTCGCGCACACCAACGCGCCGGACAGCCGGCATCCAAAGCGCTGGCAGGATATAGAGGAGCTGCTGGAAGCCGGCGTCGACGTATGGACAGCGCTCAACATCCAGCATCTTGAAAGCCTGGCCGATGTCGTTTCGCGCATCACGCGCGTGCGCGTGCGCGAGACGGTGCCGGACCGCGTGCTCAGCCAGGCCTCGGACGTCATTCTCGTCGACATCACGCCGGACGAGCTGATTCAGCGCCTTCACGACGGCAAGGTCTATTTCCCGCAGACCGCGAAAATCGCGGCGCAGAATTTTTTCACGCTTGGCAATCTGACAGCGCTGCGCGAACTGGCGCTGCGGCGCACGGCCGAGCGCGTCGACGACCAGGTTGTCGATTATCTGCGCCAGCACGCGATCGAAGGGCCCTGGCCCACCGCCGAGCGACTGCTCGTCTGCGTTGGTTCCGACTTCTCTTCCGCCAATGTCGTGCGCGCCGCCGCGCGCCTCGCCACCGCGCTCAATGCGGAGTGGACGGCGGTCTTTGTCGAACGCTCCGGACAGGAGGAAGCGGATCTCGCGCGTGTGAAACGCGTCGATGACGCGTTGACACTGGCGGAGCGTCTGGGAGCCTCGACGGAGCGCCTTTCCGCTCAGGATCTTGCGGGCGAGTTGCTTCGTTTCGCACGGCGCGAGAATTTCACCCAAATCATCCTGGGCCGCTCGCGGTCGGATTTTCTTACGACGCTATTCCGCCGCTCCTTGTCGCAAGAGCTGGTGCGCCGCTCGCGCGACATCGCCGTGCATGTCGTAACGGATGAGTCCGAGAGGCCGCCCGCGCCTTCGACGATCAAGATGCCTTCGCCGCTTTCCTTCGCTGGCGGCGTCGCGGTGGCCGCGCTTTCCGTCGCTGTTGCGGTCATCTTCGGGCTCGCCCTCGATCATTGGGTGCATTTGCCGAATCTGTCGATGATCTTTCTCGTCGCGGTGATCTTTTGCGCGCTTCGTTTCGGACTTTGGCCGGCCATTGCTTCGGCGCTGCTCTCCTTTTTCGCATTCGATTTTTTCTTCGTGGAGCCGCTCTATGATTTGGCGATATCGGAACCGCAGGAAATTCTTGCGCTGCTGGTGTTTCTTGTCGTCGCCATCATAACGGGCCTGCTCGCGGGCCGTGTCCGCGAGCACTCCTTGCACATGAGTCAGCGCATTGACGCCGCGCGCGCCTTATTCGAATTTTCGCGCAAGGTTTCCGGCGCGGCCACGCTTGATGACGTGGCCTGGGTGGCGGCCGCGCAGGCGCAAAAGGCTCTTGGCGCGGTATGTGTGGTGGCGCTGGCGCCGCAGGATGGCGAATTGCGCCTCGCCGCGGCCTGGCCGCCTATTGATGCGCTGGAAGTCGGGGAGATGGGCGCTGCGCGCTGGGCTTTCGAGAAGGCGGAAGCCGCCGGTTGGCGCACTGGAACCTTGCCGAATGTGCGTTTTCAATTTCGTCCGCTCCTCACCCCGCGCGGCGTCGTTGGGGTTTGCGGCTTTCAGCCCAAGAATCGCGATGAACCCTTATCCGCGCAAGACGACCGCACGCTCTCATCAATACTCGATCAAACCGCCATCGCCATTGATCGCGCGCAGTTGATCGACCGCTCCATCCGCGCGGCCGCGCTTGAGGAGAACGAAAAGCTGCGCACGACCTTGCTATCGTCCCTGTCGCATGATTTGCGCACGCCGCTGGCCTCGATCACGGGCGCCGTGAGCAGCCTGCGCGAACTCGGGGATAAAATGTCGGGACCGGATAGACAGGATCTGCTGGCCTCGATCGAGGACGAGGCGGGGCGGCTTTCGCGTTTCGTCAGAGAATCTCCTCGACATGTCGCGCATCGAGGCGGGCGCTCTTGAGGTTCGCAGAGACTGGGTGGACGTCGCCGACGCGGTGCGCGGGGCCACGCAGCGCGCCCGGAAGTCCTTCGTGGACATGAAAGTGGCCATAAGCGTCGCGCCGAACCTGCCCTTTATCCGCGCCGATGCTAATTTGCTCCAGCAGGTGCTATTCAATCTGCTGGACAATGCGCATAAGTATGGCGGCGGCGCGCCCGTGAACGTGCATGCGCGTCAGGAAGGCGGAGATGTCGTCGTGACAGTCACTGATGAAGGGCCCGGAGTGCGGCCCTCCGACCTCGAACGCATCTTCGAGAAATTTTACCGGGGCGGCCGTCCTGATGGCCGCAAGGCCGGGACCGGGCTGGGTCTCTCGATCTGCAAGGGCCTGGTCGAGGCGATGGGCGGCTCCATCGCGGCGCAAAGCCCCGCCCTGCGCCGTCGCGGCACGCGCATGATCCTGCGCTTTCCGGCGGCCGAAGACCGGGGAGCGGCGCAATGAGCGGCGAAAGGGTTCTCGTCGTCGACGACGAACCGGAAATCCTGCGCTATCTACGACCGGCGCTGACCGCATGCGATTACGAGGTTCTATCCGTGGAGAACGGCAGAGAGGCGCTGCGCGCCATCGCCGCCCGCGCTCCCGATGTCGTTCTGCTCGACCTCGGCCTGCCGGACATGGACGGCAAGGATGTAATCCTGCAGGCGGCGGCGTTCTCGAAAGCGCCGATCATCGTCCTGTCGGCGCGTGACCGCGAAGCCGAGAAGATCATGGCGCTTGACGCCGGCGCCGTCAACTATGTCGAAAAGCCCTTCGCCATCGGCGAACTAATGGCGCGCCTGCGCGCCGCGCTGCGTCACGCCGCGCGCGACGCGGGCAAGGTCAACCTTGTCGAGCGCGGCGGACTGGTGATTGATCTGGCGCGGCGCCTCGTAACCAAGGATGGCGTCGCGGTGAAGCTGACGCCCAAGGAATATGACCTTCTTGCGCATCTTGCGCGCGGCGAGGGCCGTTTGCTGACGCATCGACAATTGCTCACCGCCGTCTGGGGGCCCGCGCATCGCGACGACTCCCAATATCTGCGAGTCTTCGTTGGACAGCTTCGCGCAAAGATCGAGGAGGATCCCGCAAACCCTCGCTTGATTCTGACCGAGCTGGGCGCGGGCTATCGCTTTGCGGAGGCCGTCGCCTGACGCGGGTTATCCGCGCGCCTGCGTTCTTCTCCGCGACTGTTGAACTCGGGGGAATGGCGGGTGAGCCTCCCTCGCCGATGGCAAGAAAGGCAAGCGAATGCAGCACTTTGGCAACGCCCAATATCTGCCGATAGCGCCTCAGCTCTACGCCCTTCTCGCGGGAGCTTTGGTTGTCCTGCTGATCCTCGTCCAGATCCGGGTGCTGCGCTACGCCTACATGCAGCTCGGCGTGAGTTCGGGCGCGGCCTTTTTCCTGCTTTTTGCTTCGCTTCTCGGAGGCTATGTCAACATACCCATCGCGACGCTTGGCGAGGAAACCATGGTGACGGAGCGGGAGGTGAGTTACTTCGGCATGACGTATGTCGTGCCGACGCTGGTCGACTCGCCTGAAGTCATCCTCGCCGTGAATGTCGGCGGCGCGGTCATTCCAACTCTTCTCTCGATTTATCTTTTTGTACAGAAACCATCTATGGGTGCGCGGACTCGTCGCCACCGCTTGCGTGGCGGCAATCTGCCATGCGCTCGCCCAGCCGGTCCGGGGCGTCGGCATCGGCCTGCCGATCTTCGTGGCCCCTGTGGTCACGGTGCTGATCGCCGCGATCATCTCCTGGCGCAACGCGGCGCCTCTCGCCTACGCAGGTGGAAGCCTTGGCGTGCTGATCGGGGCGGACCTCCTCAATCTGGACAAGCTTCAGGGGCTGGGAGCGCCCGTGCTTTCCATTGGCGGGGCGGGCACATTCGACGGCATATTCCTCACCGGCGTCATGGCGGTGCTGCTTGCTGGTTTTACCGGCGGCGGACATGCTCGCGATATTGCGGAGGGTTCAGCTTAACCTATTCGTTGACAATGAGGCCGCGATACAACTCTACAGAAAATTCGGGTTCGAGAATGAAAGGCGCCATCGGCGTTTTCTGCGTCGCGGCGATCAATTTGTCGACGCTTTCACCATGGCGAGGCTTCTCGCTGGCGCCCCGCTCACAAATGCCGAAAGGTTGCAGGAAATTCAGAGATTGAAACCCCTCTGGTCGGCCGCGTGAAGCGGTCGGCCCGGGTTCAAGAATCCGGCTTGTCCTTGGCTTCCGCGATCCTTCGCGCGTCGAGAAGTATCTTGACCATCAAACCGCCTACCGCGAGGGCCGCCAGTATGATCATGACTTCGTCCAGCCGGGTCAGGCCGTTCACGCCGCGTTCATCGATTCCCAATGTGATCGCGACCAAGGGCCAAAGCGCCAGGAGAATTCGAAACTCGGTCGTGCCGATTCCGATATAGGCCATTTGACCCGGCAGACGCGCCGCAGCCCGTATGTAGGTATAGCTGGAAAAAAGAAGATAGCAGGCGAGCACGATCGACGCCGACACAAGGGAAAAAAATGGCGAGAGGCCAAATGCGAAAATGATCAAGAGTTGAGAGCCAAGGTCGGCGCTGTGGTCCAGCAGCCCGAAGCTGGGACGTTCCTCGTTGCGGGATCGCGCGAGGGGCCCATCCAGCGAAACGCCAAGCCAATTGATGAACACGCCAATCGGGATCGCTGGCGCCCACGCCAGGGTCTGACGGCATCCGATGAGCGCGATCGCGGTCAAGCCGGCCCCTGCTATGCCAAGATAGGTCAACTGGGCCGGAGTCACGCCATCCGGCAGTCTCGCGACCAAAGCGTTAACAAGCTTTTGCGCCCGATCAGCAAGAAAGCTCTGGTTGTGCTTTCGAGGAGCTCCAACGACTTTCATCAATAGGTCAGCAAGGTTCATTCCGCTGATGTTCCGCGTTGAGACGCTCTGCTCTGGATGCGCATTCTTCGCACGAACACCCGTGAAATTCCATTGAAAGTTACGAGCGATTGCCGGAACGGCCGTCTGGACAGAGGCGCTTGCGTCGCGGGCCTTTGACGAGGAACTTTGTGATCAGAGTTTAAGCTCGGCCCGCTTTGAGCGCCTGACATGGACATGGCGTCACGCAAGACATATAGTGAATATATCCTGTTCCCACACCAATTGAAAATGCTCCGATTATTGATCCGGTTTGCGGGCCTTCTGTTTCTGGCGGGAGGATTCGTGGCGCTCATCGTGGATGGGACCCGCTCCCTCGCTGGAGGCGGATTCTATGTGGAGACGCTGGCGAACGCTCTGGCCGCAATCAAGCCTCTCGCCTATCAGTCACTTCGACAGGCGGAGGAGGCGCATTTTACGGGAGCCATTCTTGGCGTCCTTTTGCGGACTCCTCTCAGTCTTACGCTCTGCGCAATTGGCGCGCTGCTGATCCTGCTTAGTCACAAGCATCGAGAGGCGATCGGTTATCTGCCGGAATAGGCCGCGGCCGCGCGCAAAAGGCCTGCCCTTGGCGAACGCGGCGCGGCGCATATCTATCCCTTTCCCATCAGGAGACCCGAGATGTCCCTTTTCGACAGGCTTTTTCCGACCGGAGACCAGTCCCCGCCGCCCGACCGGGAGACGCCGGTCGCTCATGGCGCGCGGCATTTCGTCACTGGTCGCCCGCTCGATCCGCCTTTTCCGGCGGGCATGGAGCAGGCGCTGTTCGGGCTGGGCTGCTTCTGGGGAGCGGAGCGCAAATTCTGGCAGGCGGGCAACGGCGTCCATGTCACAGCCGTAGGCTATGCCGGCGGCGAAACCCGCAATCCGACCTATAAAGACGTCTGCACCGGGCGCAGCGGCCATGCCGAAGTCGTGCTGGTCGTGTTTGACCCCGCCGTCATGCCTTTCGAACGGCTGCTCAAATTGTTCTGGGAGAGCCACGATCCCACCCAGGGCATGCGGCAGGGCAATGACGTCGGCACGCAATATCGATCAGTGATTTTTGCCTTCACCGACAGCCAGCTCAAGGTCGCGAAGGCCTCGCGGGAGGCCTATCAGGCGGCCCTCGCGGCGCGCGGCCTCGGCGAGATCACGACGCAAATCGCGCCCGCCCCTCCGTTTTATTACGCGGAGGAGGGACACCAGCAATATCTTGCGAAAAATCCAGACGGCTATTGCGGGCTTGGCGGCACCGGCGTCGCCTGTCCGGTCGGCGTCGGCGCTTAGCGTCCATCGCGCGGACGGTTGCATAGAGCGGGCAATCCCCGCTATTGCAGCCTGACCGACCGGCCAAATGACCGATCGCTGGAGACGCGCGGCCCATGGACAGATCATCCGCCTCTGCGGCGCCCGTTCTCCCCCGGGCAGGCCGCCAAGCATGAGCGATCCGAAGGATCTGGACCCCAAGGACTGGGAAGCCTTTCGCGCGCAGGCGCATGGCGCGCTCGACGCGATGATCGACCATATCCGCGACGTGCGCGAACGCCCGGTCTGGCGTCCGGCAAGCGAGGAAGCCAAGGCGCATTTTCGCCGCGAGCTGCCGCTAAAGGGGCGGGACTTTTCGGAAACGCTGGCGGATTTCGACCGCTACATAAAGCCCTTCGCGATTGGCAACACGCATCCGCTGTTCATGGGCTGGGTGCAGGGCGCCGGAACGCCTGTCGGCATGGTGGCGGAGATGCTCGCCGCCGGGCTCGACTCCAATTGCGGCGGCCGCAACCACATCGCGCTCGACGTCGAGCGCCAGATCGCGCTGTGGATGGCGCAGGCCTTCGACTTTCCGCCCGACGCCTCCGGGATTTTCGTCACCGGCGCCTCGATGGCCAATTTCCTCTCGCTGCTGGTGGCGCGCGAACGCGCGGCGGGCGCCAAGAATGTTCGGCTCAACGGCCTCAACGCGCTGGATTCGATGCTCGTGGCCTATGCCTCGCGCGAGGTGCACAACTGCGTGCGTCAGGCGATGGAGCTGTCGGGGCTTGGAGCGCGGCATCTGCGGCTCATCCCCTCGGATGAGCGCCGCTCCATGCGCATCAGCGACCTCCAACACGCCATTGCCGCCGACCGCGCGGCGGGGCTCACGCCCTTCATGATCGTCGGCACGGCCGGAACCGTTGACACCGGCGCCATAGACGATCTCGACGCTCTCGCCGATGTGGCCAGCGAAGAGGAGATGTGGTTCCACATCGACGGCGCCTTTGGCGCGCTGGCGGCGCTCTCGCCCGCGTTGAAACCTCTGGTCAAGGGGCTGGAGCGCGCCGACAGCATCGCATTCGATTTCCACAAATGGCTGCATGTGCCCTATGACGCGGGCTTTGTGCTGGTGCGCGACCCGGAAGTGCACCGGCGCGCGTTCAAGGCCGACGCCGCCTATCTGTCGCGCGCGCCGCGCGGGCTGGCGGCGGGCGAGACCTGGCCCTGCGACCTTGGCCCCGATCTTTCGCGCGGCTTTCGGGCGCTGAAAACCTGGTTCACCATCGAGACCTATGGAGCCGAGCTGCTCGGCGCCTGCATCGAGCAGACCTGCCGCATGGCCCGCAGGCTGGAGGGGCTGATCGAGACCTCGCCGAATTTCGCGATGCGCGCGCCGGTGACGCTGAACATCGTCTGTTTCGGCGTCGCGGGCGATACGGACGGGAGTCTCGCGCGCGAGATCGTGATGGATTTGCACGAGAGCGGCGAGGCGGCGCCGTCGCTGACCATTCTCGACGGCGTCCCGGCGATCCGAGCGGCGATCATCAACCATCGCACCCATGAGGCGGACATCGACAAATTCATGCAGCTTCTGGAAGCCATGCGCCGCCGCGCGCTGAAGGAGCCCCACCCCGAACCTCTGGCCGAGGCGCCGAAGGGGCCGGGGCGGACGAGGCTGTCGCAGGATTAGGGGCGGAGGTTTCTGCGGCGAGTGAGAAGTTCGCGACTGAACCCTTGATCAAAAAGCCCTCAAAGGAACTGGCGTCAGTTCAGACTTTTTGTAGAGAGGATGGCCGGGATAGCCGTCCTTGCCTTGAATCAAACAGTGCGGATTTTTGAGAAACGAAAGCACATGCCGATGCCTGTCCATGAATTTTCCTTTTCTGGTCCAGGCGCAAATCACCAGTTCTGCTTCTGACTGACGCTTCTCTATCGACAAGTCATTCTCTGGCCCCACCGGATCTGGCGCGAAGAAGATGTCTTCGGGATTCCTTGAGCGGTAAGCGAACAAGTTTCCCATCAACAGCCCGCCAAATCCCCAGCGCTTCGCATAGTTGATGCAGACCCTGGACGTCTGGTCGTCATTCTTGTTGTCCGCCGTTGAGGGAGTTAATCCAATAAATAAAACGAGCGGCCTAGTCTCGTCCCAGACGCGACGCAACTCGTAACGGTAGAGCCCGCAGCGGGAAATCTTGGCTGACATTCTCATGAAAACGCCCCTCATTTCCGGGCGACTTCTCAAGCGACGCGGAGATTTTGGCTGTCATGACCCGCCGTCGACACCAAAGCTCTTCCGTAAATCCGCCATGCGCACAATCATCGCGCGGCGCGGGTCGAAGGGCAAATTCTGAAACCCCCATCTTGCGTAGAAGCCGCGTATTCCGTCATCCAGAGGGTGCGTGATGACTCCGACGCTGCCGATGATCTCCGAGGCGCGTAGCGCCGACTTGAGCGCGAACAGAAGCAGCGATGCGGCGTGTCCTCGCCCTTGAAAGTTCTTGTCCACGGCGAGCTGGCCGAGCAGCAGGACCGGCAGAGGGTCGGGGCGATTGCGTTGGTCGACTTTTGCAACGAAAGCGCGTTCGATCTGCGAGGCGCTTAGGGCGACATAGCCAACGATCCGGCCGGATGCCGCCTCCTTAATGACATTGACGCGCGATGCGCCGCTCGCTTGATTGGCCCAGGCGTGACGCCGCAGCCAGATGTTCAGCGATTCCCTGCCGCAATCAAAGGCGTTGCGGTCGTCGCGCTCCGTGAGCGGACGCGGCGGCGGCGCCGCCGTCATGTCACCGTTCCCAGGACGGGCTTCTTCGCGCCAGTTCGGCGAGCGCCGGAACTGCCTCGGCGGGGCGATCGATCCATGCCTCGAACGCTTCCCAGTCCTTGGCCGGAATGGTGACGACACTTCTGCCCAGCATTTCGACTTCCGCGGCTTCGAGCGACTTGCGGCGCATGAAGTCGCTAAGACTCGTTTGCGCCTGCTCGGCAGCGGCTTCGAGAATCGCCCGTTCGTCGGGATTGACGCGGACGCTGAGAATGGATGTGCTGTTTGGTGTATGCGCCATGTGTATGACAATAGCATACGGCGATGACCCCATCAATCGTCAGGGGCTTCACCCCTTGCCCGCGCTGCTCTTCTGGTAATCCTTCACATCCGAAAACACGATCGCCGTATTGCGCTCCTCGTCGTAGCGAAGCGAGTAAGCGGAAGGGGCCATGAAGACCGGATCGCCGTCGATGTCGTCGGCGATGGCCGAGCCATGCGCCTCGATGAAAGTTTTCAGCGCCGCCTTGTCCTCGCTGCTGATCCAGCGGCAGAGCGTGAAGCGCGAGGTTTCGTATTTCGTGTCTAGGCCATATTCTCCCGAAAGCCTTGTCGCCAGCACGTCGAGCTGTAGCGCGCCAACCATTCCGACGATGGCGCCGGAGCCGTCCAGAGGGATGAAGAGCTGCACCACGCCTTCCTCGGCGAGCTGCCTTAGCGCCTCGCGCAGCTTTTTGGCCTTCATCGCGTCGCTGATGACGATGCGGCGCAGGATTTCCGGCGCGAAGCTCGGCACGCCGCGAAAGACGAGATCCTCGCCCTCGGTCAGAGTGTCGCCGATGCGTAAAATCCCGTGATTGGGCAGGCCCACCACGTCGCCCGCGAAGGCCTCGTCGGCTATGGAGCGGTCGCGGGCGAAGAAAAACTGCGGCGCGTTGAGCGCGATAGGCTTGCCGCTGCGCACGAGCTTGGCCTTCATGCCGCGCTGGAGCCGTCCCGAGCAGACGCGCATGAAAGCGATGCGGTCGCGGTGGTTGGGGTCCATATTCGCCTGAATCTTGAAGACGAAGCCGGTCATCCTCGGCTCGTCGGCCTCGACCATGCGCTTGTCGGCCTGCTGGGCGCGCGGCGAGGGCGCATAGGCGGCCATGGCGTCGATGAGGTCGCGGACGCCGAAATTGCGCAGCGCGCTGCCGAAAAACACCGGGGTCAGATGGCCCTCGCGAAAGGCGGCGAGGTCGAAGGGCTTGCTGCCTTCCTGCGCCAGCATCGCCTCCTCGCGCCAGCCGTCCGCCTCGAAGGGCGGCAGCAGTGCGGTCAGGGCCGGATCGTCGAGCCCGGACACGGTCGATCAGCTCGTCGTCCTTGTCGAGCTTGCGCACCGACTTCGTGGAAAAGCAGTAGGTGCCGGCGAAGGTCTTGCCCCGGCTGATCGGCCAGGTGATCGGCGTCGCGTCGAGCGCCAGAGTCTTCTCGATCTCGTCCAGAAGCTCGAACGGGTCGCGCCCCTCGCGGTCGAGCTTGTTGATGAAGGTGACGATGGGAATGTCGCGCAGGCGGCAGACTTCGAACAGCTTGCGCGTGCGCGCCTCGATGCCCTTCGCGGCGTCGATCACCATGACGGCGGCGTCGACGGCCGAGAGCGTGCGATAGGTGTCCTCGGAAAAGTCCTCATGGCCCGGCGTGTCGAGCAGGTTGAAGACGCAATCGGCATATTCGAAGGTCATCACCGAGGTGACGACGGAAATGCCGCGCTCGCGCTCGATGCTCATCCAGTCGGAGCGGGTCTGCACGGCGTTGCGCTTGGCGCGGACCTGTCCGGCGAGCTGGATCGCGCCGCCGAACAGCAGCAGCTTCTCGGTCAGCGTGGTCTTGCCGGCGTCGGGATGCGAGATGATCGCGAAGGTGCGCCGCCGGGAAATCGGATCGGCGAGTTTTGAATCCGAAAGCTGGGCGTTGGGCGTAGGGGCGTTCATTTCTTTTCGGTGACCTTTGGGCGGCTCTGCTGGGGGGTCGATTTCTGGCCGTCGTCTTAGACCGTTCCGGTCGTTCTGGCGAGGGGCGCGCGGAATGTGACGCGCTTTCAATGCGCTGGGCGCTTGGGCCGCGTCGAGGGAAAGGCGGTTGGAGCTGGAGTGGGTTTTAACGCCATTTAACCGCTCTGGAACGCTTTCGTAGTGAAAATGGAAAGGTTGGCGGCCTATGTTATCAATCAACATAGGCGCGAAACATCCTCCAGAGGCGTGAATGAGAATATCTCCATATGCAGCAGGGTCGTCGCAACAGCCCTTGGGCGAGGAAAAGCGCAGCGCGACACGCCAGAAACTGTTCGAGGAAGGATGGGCCGATCCCGGCGGCGCGGCTTCGCCCCTTGTCTGCAAGATTTCAAATATCTCGCACAAGGGAGCGAAGATCGCCCTCGCGGACGAAAACGCTCTACCCGACAATTTCATCCTCCATGTGGGGAGCGCGCGGCGCGCGGCCAGGGTGGTCTGGCGGTCGCAGAATCAGATCGGCGTGGAGTTTCAGTAAGCCGCCATGCCGGGCGGCGCGGCTCCGTCCGCGAGTTCCCGGGGAAGAGCACTTCTCCGCGCGCCGTCTTAAACTGATCGGGAAGCGCTAGCGCGATGGCCGGCCAGGAGATGAAATATCGGCGCGGTTGGGGTTGAAGTTCCGGCTCCGACCCCAAAACACTCGTCGTGGTTATTGCGACGGAACGCCGAAACTCATTTCTGCACGGGCTGGAAAATTGCGACGCCAGGGAATATTCCAGCAATGGCGATCGACGAAAGCGATGCTCCGCCTCACCCTGTGGTATGCGGGCTTCGCAGCCGAGAGGCGCAAGTCATTGCCAGTGATAGCCTGGGGCGCAGGTTGATCGATCCAATTGGAATTCGAATAGGTATTCTCGATTTTTTGAATAATAGTCGTATTTGTAGATGGCGCCGATAATCGCCTATGAGCACCGATGCGTAGGTGGCTCCGCAGACTTTCGCGGCGCTGTGCTGCGCGATCGCCGCGCGTAATTCGGTAAGATTTGGGAATTCGGCCTTGGTGACATTGGGGAGCCGATACGCGGCCCCTATAGACATTCCCGTTACGCTGACCGACATCAACTCGCTTTCCGCGTCCAACATTTGACCGACCTTTTTTGACGCAGCAGCGCCTGCAGCCTCCAAGTAACGCTCGGGACCACCAGCATCCTTGATAGACTCACGTATCTCCTGGGCGTCCTTGATTGCGAGTGGGCTCCCGCGCTCACAACAAGAACTGACAATCCAAGCAGAATTCGGCAGGCTCTAACTTTGTGACGCATCGCATGAACCCCCATTCGCCAGATGGCTTGCGTGTTGGCGTCGACCCCGCCCCGACTGTCGGGTTTTAGCGAGCGCGCCGGGTCAGCCGAACGGAAGGACGGGGCTCCGGCCGGCGAACGCCATGCTGAGGTCCGAAAAGTTGGGCTGTCAAGTCTTAGCTCGTCGCGAAGATTTAAACGGACCAAGTCGTCATAGCCGCGCGCCCTTTACATCTCGGCCGCCCATGCCTAGTTTCCGCCTCGAATCCTCTCGGCGGCGTCGCGCCGCCCGCCACCGCGAAAGCCAAACCCCATGCGCGCCGAACCGCAAGCGCTCAAAGACGACATCGAGCAGTCCATGGGACTGCTGAGGAGGCATCTTTGACGTCGAGACCGCCACGCGTCGCCTCGCCGAACTCAACGCCAAGGTCGAAGACCCCGACCTGTGGAATAACGCCGAAGAGGCGCAAAAAATCATGCGCGAGCGCACCGAGCTGGAGGACCGGCTCGGCTCCATCGGTAAGCTCGAACGCGAATTGGAAGACGCCGTAACCCTCGTCGAACTCGGCGAGATGGAAGATGACGCCGCCACGGAAAAGGAAGGCGTCGACGCCATGAAGGCGCTTCTGAAGGAAGCGCAGCGGCGTCAGATCGAGGCTTTGTTCTCGGGCGAGGCCGACGCCAACGACACCTATATCGAGGTGCATTCCGGCGCCGGCGGCACCGAGAGCTGCGACTGGACGCGCATGCTGTTTCGCATGTACGCGCGCTGGGCCGAGCGCAAGAAGTTCAAGGTCGAGGTGATCGAAGAGACGGGGGGGACGAGGCGGGGCTCAAATCCGCGACGCTGCTGGTCAAGGGCCATAACGCCCATGGCTGGGCCAAGACGGAATTGGGCGTGCATCGTCTGGTGCGCATCTCGCCCTTTGACTCCAACGCCCGCCGGCACACCAGCTTCGCCTCGGTCTGGGTCTATCCGGTGGTCGACGACCGCATCAATATCGAGATCAACGAGGCCGACTGCCGCATCGACACCTATCGCTCGCAGGGCGCCGGCGGCCAGCACATCAACACGACCGATTCGGCGATCCGCATCACCCATATCCCGTCAGGCATCGTTGTGGCGTGTCAGGCCGAGCGCTCGCAGCACAAGAACCGCGCGACCGCCTGGAACATGCTGCGCGCCCGCCTCTATGAAAAGGAATTGGAGCGCCGCGAGGCCGAGGCCAATGCGGCCATCGCCTCGAGGACCGAGATCGGCTGGGGCCACCAGATCCGCTCATATGTCCTGCAGCCCTATCAGCTGGTGAAGGATTTGCGGACGGGCTTCACCTCGGGCACGCCCGCTGAAGTGCTTGACGGCGAGCTTGACGATTTCATGCAGGCCTCGCTGGCGCAGCGGGTCTATGGCGGCGGACCGGAAAAGGTCGAGGACGTGGAGTAGCGGATTTTAGCCGGGCGCGTTCATTCTTGTGCAACCCTGCGTCGTGGTCCTTGTCGATAAACGTCTAATAATAAGAAATGAGATATTGTCACCCAGTTGAGTGGGACATATCATGGTTGTCATGAACCGCGAGCTTTTCATACCCGTGACGAGCGCCGCCCCGGTCGAAGCCGTGGTCGAAACGCCCGACTCGAATGAACGGGCTTTCCCGGCCCGTCTGGCGGCGGCGGGTTTGCGGCCGACGCGGCAGAGGGTGGCATTGGGCGAATTGCTTTTCGGCAAGGGCGACCGGCATGTGACGGCCGAGCGACTCTTCGACGAGGCGACGGCGGCGCGGATGCCTGTCTCTCTGGCGACGGTCTACAACACCTTGCACCAGTTTACTGCGGCTGGCCTGCTCCGCGAGATCGCCGTGGACGGAACGCGGGTCTATTTCGACACCAACACCTCCGAGCATCACCATTTTTTGCTTGAGGACGGCGAGGAGCTTTACGACATCCCCGGATCCAACGTGACCGTGGCAAATCTGCCGGCTCCCCCAGGTGGGCTGAAAATCTCCCGCGTCGACGTTATCGTGCGGCTGCGGCGCGACGACGCCTGAGCCTTAGAGCATGTTCCGCAAAAGTTGAGTGACTTTTGCGAAAAGAACATGCTTCAAAGTTCTGATTTTGAGCGATTTCTTATCGTTCGAATGATTTCATTCGAACGATAGGCGCTCTAGTCGATTTTTTCGCCGGGATAGGCGCCCCAGAGGTTTTCCTGTTTCATATAGCCGTCGAAGCCGGGCCCTTGGACGCGGCACCACTCGCCGTCGCATTTCTTGAGCATCGCGATGACGCCAGGCGCCAGTTTGGCGACCGGGGTCGCATGATCGCTGGAAGTGAGCAGTTGCGGCTCCTTTTTCCACGGCGCCACCAGCCCGGTGCGCCGACCGGACAAAAGAGAATGCAGCACCCAGCCTTCGGACCCTTCGGAATCCCGGATCTTGCGCCAGATTTCGAATTCAGCCGTGATTTCAACGGGTAGCCCGGCCCGCTCATACAGCCAGAGCGTGCGGTGATCCTTGCTGGGGCCCTCATGCAGATTCACGCGGTCCGATTTCAGGCTGACGAAGCGCGGCAACGGCAATTTGCTGACCTGCCCTATTTGCGCCTGCTGAGCCAGAGCCGCTGACGAATCATCCAGCAGGGACAGCGCCAGCGCCAAAGCCAGGGCAAGCGTCTGGAGGAGGGCTTTGCCGGGATGCCGTGAGCGCGGGAGCATGAAGTCCGTTCCTTTCTGTTCCGATGGCGATTTCGCGCCGAAAGCTATCAGATGCACCAGGATTCGTCCCGATCTGGTTTCCGGGTCGCTTTTGGCGCCGGTGACGCTCGTCTTGTCTTTGGCCCGCCATCTGCTAGGAAGTCCGAACGAGGCGACGCCGTAGCTGTTCCTTTTCGCTCATCGTCGTTAAAACGGCGTTGAGAAGAGCCGGTCTTGCGGCGCAGGAGCGCCAAAGGCGCGGCGCCGGCGCCTGAAAATTCGGCGTATCGGAAACTTCCGTTTCCTGATACGAGAATAACGGATCTGATCTGGGAGACGAACGCGAAGATGGCGAAAAAGAAGCCGCTCGTCGTGGTGACACGTCGGCTCCCCGAGGTCATCGAAACCCGCATGTGCGAGTTGTTCGATACGCGCCTCAATGTGAGCGACAAGCCCGCGACCCACGAAGAACTCGTCGAGGCCATGCGGACCGCCGACGTGCTCGTGCCGACCATCACCGATCGCATTGATTCCGGGCTCATCGCCCAGGCCGGCGAGCAGATGAAGCTGATCGCCAATTTCGGCAATGGCGTCGATCACATCGACGTCGCCTCGGCGTTGCGCCGCTCCATCACCGTCACCAATACGCCCGGCGTATTGACGGAGGACACGGCGGACATGACCATGGCGCTGATCCTGGCCGTCGCGCGCCGCGTGGTGGAGGGCGCCAACGCCATCAACGAGGGCAGTTGGTCCGGCTGGGCGCCGACCTGGATGCTTGGCCGGCGCATCACCGGCAAGCGCCTAGGAATCGTCGGCATGGGCCGCATCGGCCAGGCTCTCGCGCGTCGCGCCAACGCCTTCGGCCTCTCGATCCACTACCACAATCGCCGCCGCGTTCCCGCTGAAATCGAGGAGCAACTCGAAGCGACCTACTCGGGAGTCGCTCGACCAGATGCTGGCGCGCGTCGATGTCGTCTCGATCAACTGCCCGCATACGCCCGGCACCTATCACCTTCTGTCCGCCCGCCGGCTCAAGCATCTGCGCCCCCACGCCATTGTGGTGAACACCGCGCGCGGCGAAATTGTCGACGAGAACGCCCTGGTGCGCATGCTTGAGGCGGACGAACTCGCCGGAGCCGGTCTCGACGTTTTCGAGCATGAGCCCGCGGTCTCGCCGAAACTGCTAAAGCTGGCGAAGGCCGGAAAAGTCACGCTGCTGCCGCACATGGGGTCCGCGACCATCGAGGGTCGTGTCGACATGGGCGAGAAAGTCATTATCAACATCAAGACTTTCATGGATGGACACCGGCCGCCGGACCGGGTGCTTCCAAGCATGCTGTAAGGCGCGACCCTGGCGGGCTCCGCCCCGCCTTTGATCGACCATGAGGATATCAGTATGAAAAAAACGCCGATTGCGCTCGCTTTCCTGGCTGGCGCCCTGGCCTTCGCCGTCCCCGCCGACGCAAAGAAGCCCAAGCCCGCACAGCAGGACGACCAGCAGAAGGATGAAAACGCGGACAACGCCATTCCGCGCTATCAGCCCTTTCCGCATAATCAAATATTCAACCTTGTCGAACTCAACGGCAAAGCGCCCTCCAGGGAAATATGGCTGCGCATCGACACGACAGGCCGCGCCAACGGCTCCTCGGGCTGCAAGAACTTCTCCGGCATTTTCGTGATCGGCCCCAATCGCCTCGGACCGCGCGCGATGCCCGCCTTCACCGAACAGACCTGCGATCCGGCGTCACTGGCCTATGAACACGAATTTTGGGCCATCCTGCTTGGCGGCCCCTATTGGGACACCAAGGGCGACGAACTGATCATCAAGGGTTTCAAGGGCGGCGGCACGATGCGGTTCATGCGGGCGCTTTGAGCCGTGTCTTGATCTTCGCCGAGGGCCACGTTCAATTCGCGCGACGCCGCAATTCGGGAACGCCGTTATGAGCAGCTTCAAAAGACTTTCCATCGTCGTGACTGTCGCCGCCCTTGCCGCCAGCTGCAACAGCGCCTCCCCGCCGCCAGTCGCGCAAACGCCCGGCGACCGTCCGCTCACGCCGGCCGGCTTCAGGCTGCCGGAGGGTTCGGGCTGCTCGGGCGCGATCGCACGCTATCGCGCCGTCACGAACAACGACCTTTCGATGGGCCATGTGAACCAGAGTGTTTACAACCAGGTTCAGCAGGAGATCGGCGAGGCGGATTCCGCCTGCTCGTCTGGACAGGAGGCGCGCGCCTTGTCGCTGGTGCATGCGAGCAAAGCCAGGCACGGCTATCCGGGCTAGAGAATTTCCCCGCGCGGAATTGAACGCTTCGCCGCCGCAAAATCTCGCCGTTTTGTGACGCCGAAGCAATTTGCGAGCTGCTTGTTAATGTTGAGACAGTCCTGGGTGCGGCAATTTGTTGATTAGGTTGGAATTTGTCCAGACTATATTTGTTGACCGGCTTTTGGAGGCTGCTACCCTCCCGCTGTGATCGCAACATGCCGGAGCGGGGTCTTCCGGAATCTTCGGTCGGTGGGTCGCGTGACTTGGCGGCATGTTTTCGATCTTAACAATTTCTCGCATGGGTTGGCCGGATGATAGGCCTGCGCCGAGCTGAGACTTGGGAAAGGCGAAGAAATGACTATGTCGCTTAAGCATCTGATTGGCGTCGTCGGCTTGGCGGCGGCCAGTCTCGCGGGTCCCGCTGTCGCGGAAGAGACGAGCTTGAGTGTGTCGATCAAGGATCATCGTTTTACGCCGGCCGAAATTCACGCGCCGGCCAATACGGCGATCACGCTCAACGTCAAGAACCTCGATCCGACGCCCGAGGAATTCGAGAGCAAGCCGCTGCGGTTCGAAAAGATAATCGCCGGCGGCGGAGCGACGACCATTCACGTGCGCCCGCTCACGCCTGGCAAATATAGGTTCTTCGGCGACTACCACGAAGCTACGGCGGAAGGTTTCCTCATTGTCGAATAGAACCCGGCTGCAACAGGATCGCTAATGCTCGGCGCGCTCATCATCGTTTTTCGCGAGGTTATCGAGGCTGGCCTGATCGTCGGCATCGCGCTGGCCGTCACGCGCGGCGTGCGGGGTTCGCGGTCATGGATCGCCGGCGGCGTTTTCGCTGGCGTGACCGGCGCGATATTGGTCGCCGCCTTCGCGGAGCAGCTCTCATCGGCGATGGCGGGGCGCGGGCAGGAGCTGTTCAATGCGAGCGTGCTGGGGGTCGCCGTCGTGATGCTCGCCTGGCATAATATCTGGATGGCGCGGCACGGGCGCGAGCTCTCGCGCGAACTGTCGGATGTTGGCCGCGCCGTTGCGAGCGGCGACAAGACTTTTGTCGCGCTGGCCGTGGTGGTCGGGGTCGCCGTGCTGCGCGAAGGCGCCGAAGTGGCGCTGTTTCTTTACGGCATTCTGATCTCGGGCGAATCCGGGTTCAATCTGATCGCCGGCGGTCTCGCCGGGCTGGCGCTCGGCGCATTGGTCAGCGTCCTGACCTTCTATGGGCTGGTGATCATTCCGCCGCGACGGCTGTTCGCCGTCACCTCCGTGCTGGTGACTCTGCTTGCGGGTGGCCTCGCGGCGCAAAGCGTCGCCTTTCTGCAGCAGGCAGGGATAGTCAGCGCCTTCTCGCAGACGCTGTGGGACACCTCCACGATCCTGCCGGATAACAGCCTGTTTGGCCGCGTCCTGCACACCCTGATCGGCTACTCCGATCAGCCGTCGCTGATGCAGGGTCTCGCCTATGCAGCCACCATCGCGACGATCGTTCTGGCGACGAAGCTCGCGGCGCCCGCTCCCCGCCCCCATGCGCCTGTCAGCGCGCCGGCGGAATAGGCTCATGGGTCTCGACGGACGACCCGGGCGCTCCCGGTCCGAGGATTGACGCCAGCGTCGGCGCTCCCCATTTCTGCGGAGCGCGTTTCGGCTCTTTCCGGGCGCGGAGGGCCGCCGCGATGCGAAACGGATTGATTATTATGTTCGCGCTTGCCGCCTGTGCGGGCGGGCAGCGTGCGGCGAAAGCGGAAGCGCCCTTGAGCCCGCCGCCTTCCCCGTCGGCGCCAGCTGCGCAGGAGGGACGTTTTTCCATGACCCCGACTCAAGGCGGTTTTTTGCGCCTCGACAAGGACACGGGGGCGGTTTCCTTTTGCACGGTAGAAGGCGGCCTCTCGCTTTGCCGGGTCAGCGCGGACGAGCGCTCGGCGCTGGAGAATGAAATCGCGCGATTGCGCCGCGAAAACGCCGAATTGAAATCCGGCCGCGCAGGCGGAGCCACGAATCCGCCTTCGACGCTGCCCAAGGAAGAAGAGTTCGAACGCGCGCTGTCCTTCACCGAACGTTTTATCCGGCGCATGATGCGCGTTTTCAAGGATGAGGCGAACGGCGACAAGTCCTGAACGCCGCCTGTGCGTGCGGGCGGGAATTTTTCCCGCAAAAATGCGATAAAGCAAAATCGCGAGGCTGTTTCACTTAAACCCGGGACGATAATGAGCGACGAAAACCCATTCGCAAATTGGCCGCATATCGACGCGCCCAAGCCCTCGGGCGACGGGCAGGCGTGGAGCCCCGCTACCGAACGCAAAGCTCCGCAAGGCGTGTTTCTGCAGGAAGGCGATCAAATGACCGGCAATAATGCGTTCGAAAATTTTCTCGGCGGCTCGCCCGCGACCGTTTTCGTGAAGTTGCTGTTCGTATCGCTGGTCGTGGGCGCGCTGCTGATGTGGCTGGACATACGCCCTGCCGACATTTTGCGTGGCGTGCAGGATTTCGTGAATCGCATCTATGCGCTCGGCTTCGGCGCGGTGCGGGAGCTGTTCAACTATCTGCTCGCCGGGGCGGTGATTGTCGTGCCGGCCTGGTTCATACTGAGGGTGCTGAGCGTCGGCTCTCGCAAATAGCGCGGGAAATGGCGTGGCGCCGGCGAGGCAACTTCATGCTTCCTGGCGCGTTAAACTTTTAGCCTTTCCACGCGAATTGGCGCTTATGCCCTGCGTGGAGGCTTAAATGGATGCGCCGCGCGCGAGAATAATAGCCTTAAGCCGATGCGCGTCCGCGTAAGGGAGAGAAATCATGCATCGCAGATCAGTTATCGCGGCTTTGGGTCTTGGCGTCGCGTTGCTTTTGGCTCCGCGCTTTGGCGTGGCCGCCGAGGACCATGTGGCTGAAGCCGTCAGCCATACCAAGGAAGCCATCACTCATGGCAAGGCGGGCCACGCCGATCAGTTAGTAGTGCATGCCAAGGCTGCGCTGACCCATGCCGAAGCCGCCGAGAAATTGAAAGCCAATCCTCATGTCGCGGAAGGCGTCACCCATCTGAAGGCCGCGATAGAACATGGTGAGATGGGCCATGCGGATGTCGGAACGACCCACGCGGAAGAGGCTCTCAAACATCTCGAAATGGCGAAGTGATTCGCCGGAGTTCACTCCAACCGAAATCCGCGCGCTCGAAGAGAAACAAAAGCCTTCGGGCGCGCCGCGAGGCGCAGCGCGCTTTTTCCCGTCGGAGTTGATCAGCCGCGTACGGACAGCTTTCGATAGGCGTTGTCCGAATTGGTGACGAACACGTGGCCGAACTCGGTCTTTGACCATTCCACCGTTTCGGCGGGAAGGGACGTCTTGATCGCTATGACTTCGAGGGGGAAGCCGGGTGTCGCGGAGTTGCTGCTGAGCTTCACCTCGGCGGCACCCGGGCCAACCGAGAAATCCGCGACGGTCGATCCGTCGGCCCCGGAAGCGCGCGCCCAGCCCGCCGTGCCGACTGTCTCGGCGAGAACCGGAGCCTCGAACAACGGTTTCAGCGCGCCATCGGCGTCGTCGGGACCAAAGGCTGGCGTGGCGAAAGTGAAAGTCGCAAGCGCCGTGCTGCGCGTGATCGCGTGATCGGCGCTCGGCGGCCGACCTACCGCGTAGAGCACCAGCTTGCCGCCATCAAGCGCGGCTTTGATTTCATCCAGTGTCGCGGAAGCGTAGGTCTCGCTTACTCTCATCGGGTTCATCCTGCGGGTTTGAATTGCGGTCTTTGCGACAAATGCGACAGTCGCAGAGGCTCTCACGGGAAAAACGCAAATGCCGTGCCGCCAGAAATCAGCCGGTCTGATTTTCCAGTAGCAGCAGCCTTGGGTATTTCTTCTCCGCGCCCGCCGCGCCGAGGAGATCGCCGCCGATAAAGGCGGGACCGGCCATGGCCGAGATCGCGGCCTTGCGTGAGCCGATGATCTTGTTGCGTGCGATCAGCCCTTCTCCGACGCGAAGGCCGGTCGCGAAGCCGATCCCGTAATCAGCGCGCGTGATCTGGTTGTCCTCGGCGCGAAGATTTTCGCGGTAGCCGCCGAGCATGACGCCGATCCAGGCCGGCCCGATAATATTGTTGCCGCTAATCTCGCAATTCTTTTCGCCCAATATGCCCGTCATCCAGAACATCTCGGGGCCGAATTCCTTGTCGGGGTGGGTTTCGCGCAATCCGATTATGGTGTTGCCGGAGACTAAGCCCATGTCCGTGCCCTGGTCGGCGTTGGCGAGGGCAATGCCGCCGCCGGCGTCCTCGATTTTATTGTCGCGGAAAGTCGCCCGCTTGGCGCCAAATTCCGCATACATGGCCTTTTCGCCAAAGCCTTTGCAATGATTGCCCATGACCAGAATGTCATGGCCGGAGTTGTTGCGCACGGCGGTATAAGCGCAGCGGAAAATCCTGTTGTTCTCGACCCGGATCGAGCCCGAGCCCCAGATGCTGACGCCATTGCCGTATGGCCCGTCGCCGCCGGAGAAATTGTGAATGTCGGAGATCATGTTGTTGCGGACGCGCGAGCCCTCGTAACGACCCGCCTGCGTCGTCCAGACCATGACGCCATTGTCGCCGCAGTCACGCAGATTATTGCCGTCTATGTCGACGCCCAGTCCGTCGAGCGAATGGTAGCCGGCGTCGCGGACATGCTCGATCGTGTTTTGCCTGAAGACGCCGCCGCAGCGGGCGAGATTGACGCCATGGGCCGATGAGTTTCGAATCGCGCAGCCGGAAATGGAGAGGCGCGCCACATCGGCGAAGTCGAGCAGCCCGCGCTTGGGTTCCAGCCCATTGCCGGCGCCGTCGAAGGCGACGGATTCGAGCGTGAGGCTCGCCGCGCCGTTCGAATAGAGCAGGGGCCCCGGGCCGATGAGCTTCAGGGTCGACCCGCCGCGCGCGCCGGTGAGGATCGCGCCGGAGGGCAGTTCCAGCGAGCGGATCGCGGTGACGCCGGGCGGGAGTTGGACGGCGCGGCCGAGGCGGGCGGCTTCGCGCAGTTGCGTCGCCAGCGCCTCGGTCTCGTCCCGCGCATGGGCGGGGAAAGGCGTCGCCAAAAACCCGGCGGCGAGGGTTAAGAGCCCGCGCCGCGTCGGGTGCAAAAATTTGCATGAATTTGCATGATTGGCGCAAGACATTGCGCGATTGTATTCTCTCGCCACGCCGCGTCGAGGCTCGCCTCGCGACAAGGTGAACAGGAGCGCTTTACCTGTTGGTCCGCAAGCCAGAATGACCGTTCCACCACCAATGCGATTTGTCGCGAAATCCGATGATGCGCCTCGCATTCCCGGCGCCTACGCGCTGCTGATCCTGCTCGATGCGCCCTTGCTCGCCAAGGCGGGCGGGCGCATGGCGACGCTGGCGCCCGGCCGTTACATCTATTGGGGCTCGGCCAAGGGGCCGGGCGGGATCGCGGCGCGGCTCAGCCGCCACATGCGGCGCGAGAAGCGCGTGCATTGGCATGTCGACCAGCTCACCTGCGCGGGCCGGACTTCGGGCGCCTGGGTTGCTCCCGGCGGCGACGAATGCCGGCTCAACTCGGAGCTGGCCGGCTTGCCCACTCCTTTTGAGGGCTTCGGCAGCAGTGATTGTCCGCGCTGCAAAAGCCATTTGCGCTTCTGGCCCTGCGACGCGGCGCTTCCTTCCCACTGGGAAAATGCTAGGAAGAGCGCCAACTCAGCCGGCGAGCCCGACTGAGCGCCCGCAATCGTCATATTGTTCTGGATTAAAAATGTCCGACGCCAAACAACAAAGAGTCGAAGCCTGCAGTCCGCGCGGCCTGACCGACCGCGACGCCGGCGAACTCGCCGCGACCGGGAAAATGCTGGAGGCGATTCGCTCCGTCTATGAGCTATACGGCTTCGAGGCGCTGGAGACCCCGGCGATTGAATATACCGACGCGCTCGGCAAATTCCTGCCCGATCAGGACCGGCCCAATGAAGGCGTGTTCTCCTTTCAGGACGACGACGAGCAATGGCTGTCGCTGCGCTATGACCTCACGGCGCCGCTCGCCCGCTTCGTGGCGCAGAATTTCGACGCTCTGCCCAAGCCTTATCGCTCCTACCGGGTCGGCGCGGTCTATCGCAACGAGAAGCCGGGGCCGGGGCGTTTCCGCCAGTTCATGCAGTTCGACGCCGACACGGTGGGGGCCGCCTCGCCCGCCGCCGACGCCGAAATCTGCATGATGGCCGCCGACACGCTGGAGCGGCTCGGCGTCAAGCGTGGCGATTACGTCATCAAGATCAACAGCCGTAAGGTTCTGGACGGCGTCATGCAGTCCATCGGGCTCGACGGCGAGGCGAACGCCGGACGGCGCCTCACCGTGCTGCGCGCCGTGGACAAGCTCGACCGGCTGGGGCCGGAGGGCGTGAAGCTGTTGCTGGGCGCGGGCCGCAAGGACGAAAGCGGCGACTTCACCAAGGGCGCCGGGCTTGAGCCGGAAGCCATCGACACGATTCTCGCCTTCAGTTGCGGCGGGCAATATACGGACGGCAAGCCGAGCTTCGATCTCTTCGGCCTGCTCGGCAAGAGCGAGATCGGCGCGCAGGGCGCCGAGGAGCTGATGGAGATCGAAGACCTTGTGCGCGACGCGGGCTATGGCTTCGACCGCATCCGCATCGACCCTTCCGTCGTGCGCGGGCTCGAATATTACACCGGGCCGGTGTTCGAGGCGGAACTGACCTTTGAGACGAAGGATGAAAAGGGCAATCCCGTGCGCTTCGGCTCGGTTGGCGGCGGCGGGCGCTACGACGGCCTCATCGGCCGCTTCCGCCCCGAGAATACGCCGGCGACGGGTTTCTCCATCGGCGTCTCGCGGCTCTATGCGGCGCTGAAGCTTGTCGGCAGCCCGATCGTCTCGACGTCCCGGCGCCTCGGCCCCGTGGTCGTGCTGCTGCTCGACCGCGACCGCGTCGCCGACTACCAGCGCATGGTGGGGCAATTGCGCGCGGCGGGGATCGCGAGCGAGATTATATCTCGGCGCCTCTGGCATGAAGGCGCAGATGAAATACGCCGACAAGCGCAACAGCCCGCTGGTCGTCATCCAGGGCTCGGACGAAAAGGCCAAGGGCGAAGTGCAGCTCAAGGATCTCGTGGAAGGCGCGCGCGCGGCGGCGTCGATCAAGTCGAACGAGGAATGGAAAGCGCAGCGCCCGGCGCAGATTTCCGCGCCCGAGAGCGAACTGGTGGAGCGGGTGCGGGAGATTTTGGCGGGACGGGGATAAGGGCGGGGGCGAGCGCGGCGAGCGGTTTTTGCGGCGGCGGCGCGGTCGGAAACGTCGGCTTTGCGCCAGAAGCGCCCAAACATTTCAATGGTCATTGCCCGCACGGCAGCCAATGCGGCGTTCCACCGATTATTTCTCCGCGGGGGACGGTGCACTGTAACTTGATCACCGTGCCGAAGTTCGAACTTCCGCCCCCTCCAGTCGTGCCGTAAAGCGCCGCCCCTACTGTCGAAGGTTACGCCGCCATAGGGAAAAGCGCCGTCATTGCCGCCCTGAAAATTATACAGCACGGTCTAGTTCCAATGGCGTCTGCGAAACAAAATGTGGCGTTGACGACGGGCGCGTCAGTTTGAAGACCGTACCATTGCCATAGATGCCATTAGACCCTCCGACTCCAGACCCCCACTCCGTGTCGTTCCGTAAAGCGCGCCGCTGGTGTTCGAAGGTCACGCCGGCCAAGGGAGAATTCGCCGTCATTCCCGCCCTGAAAACTATACAGCACGGTCTCAGTCCACGCTCCCGTCCCCGAGCCGGCGGCACGAGCCTAAACACTGTGCCACAGCCGGTGCTCGCGCAGCTCGTCCCCGTTCCTCCAATGGCTGCGGCGCCGTAAAGCGCGCCGCTGGTGTCGAAGATTACGCCGCCATAAGGATATGCGCCGTCACTCCCGCCCTGAAAACTATACAGCGCGGTCTCGGTCCATTGCGTCGCGGAGGGGCTGGCGGCGTCAGCTTGAAAACCGTGCCGTAGCCTGCTGATCCTCCACTCTGCGTCGTTCCGGTCAGAGAGCGCCGCTGGTAGAAGATTAGACCAGCTTGAGGCGCAGAGCCGTCGCTACCACCCTGGAAGCTGTATAGCACGGTCTCGATCCATTGCGCCGCCGGAGGGACTGGCGGCGTCAGTTTGAACACAGTGCCGCAGCCGCTCTCCCCGCCGCACCGGCCCGTCCCCGTTCCTCCATAAGTTGTGGTGCCATAAAGTGCGCCATAAGTGTCGAGGATCACGCCAGCTTGGGGATTAATGCCATCATTGCCCACCCTGGAAGCTGTATAGCACGGTCTCGGTCCACGGCCCCGCCCCCGGCGGCGGGGGCGCGAGCCTGAATCTGCACAGCCAGTGCTCCCGCAGCCCGCTCCCCTTCCTCCATAGGTTGTGGTGCCGTAAAGTGCGCCATAGGTGTCGACGGTCACGCCGGCCAAGGGTTTAACGCCGTCGCTGCCGCCCTGGAAGCTGTACAGCACGGTCTCAGTCCACGCTCCCGTCCCCGACGCCGGCGGCACGAGCCTAAACACAGTGCCGAAAGTCGAGTCGTCTCCACTCGTCGTGCCATAAAGTGTCGTTGCTTGTCAAGGATCAGACCGGCCTGGGGACTAACTCCGTCGCTCCCGCCCTTGAAGCTATACACCACGGTTTCGCTATACGACGAGGCTCCGCCGGCTCGGGCGGGCGTAAATCCGGCGACGACCATACATGCGCTAACAACGGTAATACAGCGCTGCAACGTGGCTCGAAAGCCTTGCAGGAAACTCGCTATTTAGCTCAAATGCACGGAATAATCCTCCCAAAACTCGTGGCCGAACCGCTCGGCCCCGACCTCTTTTGCTTAAGCTAACCATTCATCGCCAATTCCAAAGGGGTTCGATCGCTATGATCGCAGTCCAGGTTCCGTGTTACAAAACGCCACGCCGTTATTGGACTTGGGTTGCGCCGACGCTCGATAACCGCTTGCGTCCCGGCGGTTTGCGTTGTAAGGGATCGTTATATGGAACGCGCACAATAAGCCCGGCAGACTAGTCGAAACGTTCAGTTTCCGACCACACCCCTAGACAACACCAGAGGCGACGCAGGAATCTTTGAACGCCGCAAATTTAGCAGCGACGGCGCGATGACCGGTTAGGGTCTTGGTTGTGTGAAAACGCTCCGTTGACGGTCGTGATAGGTGTCGACCACGGCGCCACGCCGGGCGCAGTTGCTTTGCCGAATTTTCGATATTTTCTGGCCGATGGCGCTTCCGACGCTTCGAGGGACCGCTCTGAACGTCTTGCGGCTTCGCTGAGAGGCTCATTAAGCCGCGATTATCCTTGGATCGCCGCCATCAGCGGCCTGACGCCCACGATATTCAAGACGCGCGTGAGGTTATAGGCGAGCACGTGCAGCGCCATCTCGGTGGCGACGCGCGGCATGGTCTTCATCAGGAAGTGGGTTGCTCCCATCCGCGCCTTGATCGTGCCGAAGGGATGTTCGACCGTCTCGCGACGCACGCGCATCTTTCCGGGGTCCGCATCAAGTCGGCGTTGCACGGCTTCAAGTAGATGCTCGTGCTCCCAGCGGGTGACGCGCCGCTGGTGCTCGGCGTGCACTGACGCTTGATCGCGCAAGCGCCGCAGACGCTGGTCCAATAGCGGCGCAGGACCAGCCCATGTTCCTCGTTCGTGTAGCGATAGATCAGGCGTTCGCCGGCGGGGCAGATGTAAACGTCGTCCTCGGTCACGTAGCGAAAGTCCTGCTTGCCAAAGCGTCCCTCGGACTTCGCCCCCGAGGTCATCGGTTTGGGCAAGGTGACTGTGACACCCGCCTGTTCGCACGCCAAAATCTCCGTGCTGTTGAAGTAGCCGCGGTCAGCGACCACATCGAGGCTCTCCGTCTCCAGCGTCGCCTTTGCTTGCTTGGCCATGTTGGCGAGCTGGGATCGATCCGTGCCGACATTGGTCACTTCATGGGCGACGATCAAATGGTGCTTGGTGTCGACCGCTGTTTGCACATTGTAGCCGACCACTCCAGAGCCTCGCCCGCTCGTCGCCATCGAGCGCGCGTCGGGGTCCGTCAGTGAAATCTGCTGGTCCAGCGTCGCGAGCATTTGCGTCTTGAGACGCTTCGAGACGCTGCATCTCCTCCTTTAGCTTCTCGATCTTCTCTTTCAGGCGGCCCGCTTTGATCTTGAGCGCCTCGGACGGCTCCTGCCGGTCGGCGCTGTCGAGTTGCTGCAAATAGCGCGCGACGCTCTCCTCGATCTGCGTCATACGCCGCTCCATCTTGGCGCGCGTGAAGTTCTTGTCCCGGTTGTTGACCGCCTTGAACTTGCTGCCGTCGATCGCGACGCTGGCTTGCGTGAGCAGGCCCATCGTGCGGCACAGCGCGACGAAGCGGGCGCAAACCTGTCGGATGGCGAGACCGTTGTTCTTGCGGAAATCAGCAATCGTCTTGTGGTCGGGCGCCAGGCGCCGCGTCAGCCACATCACCTCGACGTTGCGGCCGGCCTCGCGCTCCAACCGACGGCTCGATTGAACGCGGTTGAGGTAGCCGTAAATGTAAAGCTTCAGAAGACAGGACGAATGATAGGAGGGCCGGCCCGTCGCCTTGGGAGCGACGCCACCGAACCCAAGCGCACCAGATCGAGTTCATCGACGAAAACGTCAATCACACGAATGGGGTTGTTCTCGTCGATCCAATCATCAAGGCATTCCGGAAAAAGCGCGCCCTGTCCACGATCCGCCCCCTCAACAAAGCGCTTCATCCGATCCCCCCAAATCTTCAGGGAATCATAGCACCAAGGACGTTTTTACACAGCCAGGGTCAAACTGCGTCGCAAGCGCACTGTTCAAACGAGTCTCCTCGTCCTCACATTGCCGCCGCGCTGAACACATTCTCGCGCAACGGGTTCGCGCCATAAGCGCGAGATTGACGGTGCAACCCTGTCAAGCTCGCCGCTCAGCACGCGAAGCAGTTGGCGTCGGCGACGCGGCGAGGCTGAACAGTGACAGACAGGATTCGGAGAATTCGCATTATGGAACTTAAAGGCCACTTATATCAAATAGTTAACGCGCATTTCTACCAATTCCGCCGCTCCGTGTAAACTGGTTGATGCGAAGGTCTGAAATCTCCGCAAAGCGTCAAGTTTGCTGATCTCTGCGATACTGCAACACGTCCGGGTGCAGTGCCATCGATACCTCCTAGACTAGCCCTGTGTCGACGACGCCGCAGGCAGCGCCCAAATGCCCTTGGCAATCTCGAAGAGCCCCTTGCCTCGCGCGATAATGGTGTCCTCGTCCCACTGCTCATGTGACGAGATTTCACGGTTGAGCACGAGAAGCGAGTGCTCCTGCAGCGCAGCGCGCTTGCCCTCGTAAGGGCCGTTGCTGACTGAACTGTTGAGAGGTTTGGTCAGCAACGTCAGATTGCCGAAGCTTTCCTTTAACCTGTTGCGCCGCACGATGCGGCCTATCGGTGAGTCATCCTCGGTGCCGATGAAGATCGCATTATAGGTCTGATCGGCAGTAGGCGCGCTGCCGTCCTGCATGGGCCAGCTCCCGCTCCAATTTCTTGGCAGGACATGCTCTACGGACAGCGCCAGCGTCATCGTCTCGTGGAACTTGTTGCGCTTGCCAACCTCGATTTCTTCGATACGGCTCGCGCCCGCGCTGGCTGAAGCACGGTGTAGGCCGGGCTATTGAGCCATTTCTGCTCGAACTCCTCATCGCGCGGGAAACGGCCGGTTTCAGACTTCTGCGCCAGCAGGTACACGACAAGATTGGCAACGCTCCAGCCATTCTCATCAAGATTGGCAATCAAGGAGAGAAAGAACTTGTTGTAATTCTTATTGGTCAGCCCGCAGACGCCACGCCTAACGATAAAGGATAACAGGGTTTCAAGACATTGCGACTTATCCGTCGCTTCCATTTCACTAGCCCAGAGGCGTAGTGCTAGCGGATAGACGGTTGTGACGTCCCACGGCAGAAGCCGGCGCGAAAACTTCGTAAGCGCCGAGCCTGAGGACCGTTCGATCAACTCCCGGTACAACGCCCCATAGCGTGCGAGATCCTGAAGCTCCTGCCCGACGGTGACAAAGCGCGGCCCTTTGACCTTGCGGGGATTCAAGAACGACTTGTATTCGCTGAACAGTTTGGAGAGATTGACTTCGCCCGCGATCTGCCCGGCGATGAAGTTTGCAAGGAAGAATTCGATCCGGGGCTTTTTGTAACGTCCCTGCTTTTCCTCCACACTCCAGAATGGATCCTCGAACGGTTTCCAATACACCGCGAAGAGCTGTTCGGCTTTCTCATTATGGGCATCGGCCCGGTGAAAGATATTGTTTTGTACCAGGTCCGAAGCTAGCAGCGGTTCGCCGCGTTCGTTCAGCGTCTCGAAGATCACCTGCGCGTCGTCACCGTCCTCCAGAACAATCTCAACGATCTTGAACTCCTCCACCAGCGCCTTCCAGAGCGCATCGAGCTTCACTTCATCGGGCGTTCCCTTTTCGGCAGTCGCCGTTTCTTCGGTGTCATCATCACCAATATCAGGGGACGGCGCGAACTCATCGTCCAGATCGTCGCTTTCCACCGAGTGCTTGATGCGGTCGAAGAAGAAACCATACGCCGACAGGAGCCGCGGCACGGTGTTGTAGTCGTATATCTTGTCGCGCTTCGCGTAGAAATGCGCGGCGTATTTCTTACGCAGGGATTTGCGGTCGCCACTCACGATGTCGATGAATAGGGCTCGGTCGTATTGTGTCGGCCAGATTTTATAAATCTCGACATCCGCGTCCTCCATCAGGTGCGGTTTATCATTCAGCAGGTAGCCGCTGATTTGTTCGGCCGTCCCCGTAAACCCTGCCGCCGTTGCATAATCGCGCGCGGCAGCAAGGAAAATCTGGAACGTGGTCAGGCGCTGCTGCCCGTCCACCACTTGGAAAGTGGGCACGCGGCCGGCGGAGAATCCGCCGCGCGCCTCAAGAACGACGGCCCCCATGAAATGGGAAAAACGCCGCTCTCGCCCGGCAAGGCACTCGATCGCCTTTGTGCGGATGTCGTTCCAGAAGGGCTCCCATTGCTTCTGCCGCGTCCAGACATAATGGCGCTGGTAGATGGGAACGCAAAAGCGCTGGCGGTTTTGGAGAAGCCGGCCAATCTCGATTGGACCGGCCTTCACAGCGACACCTCGACGCCATTTGTCGCAACGGACTTCATCTGAGTCGTCCAAAAGAGGTATTGTGCATTTAATGGGCACTATCGCTGGGCAAATGCAAGTGCCATGTTGGGTGCCGTGAAATTGGGCCGTCGCCTTGAGAACGCAGGGAGGTTAGCATCGGGATGGCAACAAACTACCAGAAGGACATTGAACGCGTCTCGGAGGAAACGCTCGATGTGTTCGATGCGATTGCATCTGCTGCTGACTCCCAGCTTCGTGAGCCGTACTCGCCTGCTCCGACGGCGCTTGCCAGCGTCAATACATTCACTTCTGGCGAAGCCATTGAGACTTTGAGTGGGATTGGCGCCGCACGTCGAAGCAGCCTCGAAACCCTCGCACGCGAACCGGCAATCGCGCGCGTCGTGACGCGGGCCGACGACGGCAAATCCATTGTCTACTATATTTGCCGCGACACACCCACCGGGAGACTCCGCCCAGGAAAACGCCTAGCGGGACGCAATTCTCCGGCCGGCCGGCTGGCCTCGCTCGCCGTCGGCGAGGAGTTTGAGATCAGCGTTCCTGGCGGCTCGCTGGGCGGCGAGATCGTCGAGAAAGCGATCCTTCACCCGCTTCGTCGCTATAGCGCATGGGATTCCCGGGATTCCATTCTCGAGGGCCAGACTTACGGACCGATCACCGTCTTGTCGATGCGAGACGCGCTAGCGCAACCCTCAGCCGCCGACGTCGGCGATGCGCTCCTCGCCGACATTCTAGTGGCGGACGAGAAGGCCACCAATGTCATCAACGGCATACGGCGCAACGTAATTATGAAGATGGGCCTGCGTGATCAGCCGATCCTTGATCGCTATCAGGACGAGATTTTCAGACTCCCCCTAAATAGCCAATTGCTCATTATCGGTCCGCCCGGCACAGGAAAGACGACGACCCTCATTCGCCGTCTTGGTCAGAAACTCGACCGCGAATATCTTGACGAAGATGAACGCCGCTTAGCCGACGGCGGGCAGGTCGACGGGGCACGGCCACATGCCGACAGTTGGATGATGTTCACGCCAACCGATCTTTTGAAGCTTTATCTCAAGGAGGCGTTCGCGCGGGAGCACATCGCGGCGCCAGACCAAAAGATTTCGACCTGGTCGCGCTTCCGCCTGCACCTGGCGCGCAACCACTTTCGCATCTTGCGCACTCCGAATGGCGGCGGACCTTTCATTCTCAAAGACGCCGAGTTGTTCATTCAGCAAGGCGTGCTGGACCGTCAGACGGCCTGGTATGAAGACTTTTCCAACTGGCAGAGCGATGATTTCTGGGCGGACCTTCGGGGAGCGGCTAATTTGCTGGCAAATGCCGAAAACGCAGAGGCCCGGCGGCTGGCGAAATCGTTGACGGCGATCGTTGCCGATGCCGGGACTGACTTAAACGCACAGGTCATGACCGCTCTCGCGGATGCTGCCGAAAATGTCGGCCGACTTCTCCAGGAAATGAAGGAGGCAACCGATGGGGCCATTCGGCGCGGCCTGACCTTGCAGGTCCACAGGGATCCCAAGTTTCTTGAAAAACTTGCGGTGTTTTTAGACAGCCTGGGCACTCCGGAAGACGAACCGGACGACCCTGACGGGGAAGACGAGGAAGAAACGCAGGCACCGCGCACGCGGATGGCCGCGGCCATGTCGGCCTACATGCGCAATTTGCGCAGCCAAGCGCGAGCCCGTTTCGGCCGTCGCACAATAGGGCGAACAACGCGAGTCGGGCGCATTGCGGAATGGATCCACGATCGCACCTTAGCAGAAGGCGACCTCCGTGACATCGGTAAAAGCCTCCAGACGCAGGCGTCACTGCGCCGATTTACACGCCCGGTGAGACGCTATATCCACGGTATCGCCGCCCGTTACCGTCGTTTCCGGCGAGCACGTCAATCGGAGAACAACTGGTACGTTGCACACCCCATCGGAGCCTCCGATGTCGATCCACTTGAAGTAGACCTCATGCTACTGTGCGTGATGCAGGCGTCATCGTCCCTGCTTCGGGACCGCACGATCCGCCGCAATATCGACGAGCCCGCGTACGCCGTGCTGAAAGACTTCATGGGTCTTGTCAGGAATCAGATTATGGTCGACGAAGCGACGGACTTTTCGCCAATCCAACTTGCCTGCATGGGCGCGCTATCAAGTCCGGGGATTCAGTCCTTTTTCGCCTGTGGCGACTTCAATCAGCGCATCACCAGCTGGGGCAGCCGCTCGATAGACGAGATGCATTGGGCCTTCCCGCGGATCGAAGTCCGGCCCATTCAGGTAAGCTACCGTCATAGCCGCCAACTCAACCAGCTGGCGACGGAAATCGTCCGCCTTTGCGCCGGGGAGACGGTGGATGTCGCGTTGCCCGACGACGTTGACAATGAAGGCGTCGCGCCAGTTCTGGGTACCGATCTCGCGCAACGCGATGACATCATCGATTGGCTGGCGCTCCGAATTATCGAAATAGAGATGTTCACCAAGCCGCTACCATCGGTCGCGGTGCTGGTGAACGATGAAGCGGAAGTGGGGCCGCTCGCAGACGGGCTGAAGGCTGCGCTCGCCGATCAGAATCTCAATGTCGTGGCCTGCTACAAAGGACAGTTCGCTGGGCAGGAAAACGATGTTCGCGTCTTCGACGTGCAGCACATTAAGGGTTTAGAATTCGAGGCCGTGTTTTTCATTGGCGTAGATACTCTAGCTACATTACGGCCGGAACTCTTTGACAAGTATCTCTATGTGGGCACTACTCGTGCCGCCACCTATCTCGGACTGACGTGCACGGGTGCCGGCCTGCCTGAGAAGATAGAATCTCTGCAGTCCAGCTTTGCTGCGGATTGGAGGCAATGACGGGCCGCTCCGCCCAGAGATTCAACTATGGGTGTTTGCTTTGTGCGCAAGCCGACATTTGCCAAAGCATTTTGATGGTCGCGTCGAGTGAACAGCGCCCTTTCGCCACGCGCGAACGACCAGCGCTAGATTTGGGCGCCTGAAACAACCACGTCGGTGCTGGCGACGGCGGGCTGATTGGCGGTGCTTGGCAGCGGCGAGGCAGCGGATGCCGCGGATGTGCCGGAGGTTGGAGCCCCGGCCAACAAGCCGCCGGTGGCGGGGGTCGGCGAGGGGCAATTTATCGGCTGAGTCGGCGACGCCTGATTTCCGTTGCTACATCCCGAGGCGTCGATCTTCTTTTGAATGACCTGGCCCCAGGAGCAAATGCTTTGCGAGTTGCCGTCGAGGTTCGCCGTTCCGTTAGCGAGGGTGACGTTTGTCGCGCGAACGCCGCCGTTGCCTTGGCTCGGGCATTGGCCGGTTGCGTTGAGGGACGCAAGGTCCTTCGAGCAGATCAGCGAGCCAAATTGGGCGCACGCCGCGGCGGTGCCGGACGTTATCGGATAACCATTGACAGACGAGCCGACATCGCCATTGACGGTGTTGAAAGCCTTGCCCTGTGACGACGGGCCTGCCTGCTGAATCCAGATGTCGACTTGCTGTTGGAGGGGCAGAGCCATGTATTGGCTCGAAGTCATCCCGGAGGGAAGATTTTTGCTCGTTAGCTGCAAGACGCCGAAATTGTTGCCGTTGGAGCTGCAGGTGTTGCCGCCGGATTCCGCCATTGAAGCGCCGCCCCAAGTGCAAGAACTGCTTTGCAGGGCCGAGCTCGCATAAGGCGAGTTTTGAATGGCTTGGCTCACCTGATTTGCATTGTAGGTGGCGCAGGCAAAAGCGACGACGGGAACTGCTGTAAGAGCCGCTGCGAATAGCGCCTTCAAGCGATATGGATTTTGCATGGCCCGACCTAACTACTTCAAGTCGATCGGAGCGCGCTCGCCCGTCTCGCCGCCATAAACGATTTTGGTGGTGATCCGTTGCGATGTCGGATTGAAGGTCAGCACCGTCATGTACTGGGTGTTTTTATTCGTCGAAGCGTCGTAGCCCGCTTCGCCGCGAAGCGCCGAAACCGGAAATTCGGAGAGGTTCTTTAGAATGCGCAACTTGCCGTTCCGAACTTCGGCGACACGCGCGAGGCAATCGCCTTCGTTGGGCGCCACCTGGGACGACGCGCAATCCTCGTTGATCGAGGAGACGATGATCGTTCTGTCGCCGTCCTTGAAGGACGTTGTGAAAACCTCGGCTATCAGTTTCAGGTGGAGGCTTGGAACGGTGCTTTGAAGCTGGCGGCGCTTGGCGATGATCTCGGGGAGCTTGTCGCTCCAGATTTGGAGTTGCAGATTCGTCGCCGGGCTTTGCGTGAGGTCGAGCGTTTCGGCCAAAAGGCGATGCGTCTCGGACTGCTGAGCGGCCGTCGGCGCGATCCCGAGCGTCGCGAGGATCAGACAAGTCGTGATCGAGCACATTGCAAACCTCCCGAGAGAATTTGCATGGGACCGGGCCTCGACCGGGCGGCGCGTCAAGGCCGCGCGATGCGCGCCCGCAGGGTCGCCTTGACGAGCAGCGACCGGTCGGGGCCAGCCTGAACCTCGATGGGCGGGGGTTTGCGGCTCGACGCGCATGTTCGCTCCTTCGTGAAGTGGTTCACGATACATAGTTTAGCGAAGCATATGCGAAGGCCGGAATCGGCGCAAGTCGGGCGTGGCAGCACGCCTACCCCTGGAAATTAGCCTCTACGTCGGTCCATATTGTTAAGTTAGCGCTCTGGTTTCGACGACGATTTAGCGAACAACGAGCGAGGTCGCGCGCCGGCTTCGCGCCTGCGCCCTCGCGCTGCCGAACTTCCGAAAAGTCGTTCATGCCGCCTCCCGGCGTCGCGATCGCGACGTCGAGCGCCGGGCGCGCTTCCCTGAATTTCTCCGCATAGAGCAGGCCGGGCGCGTCATCGTCGGCGAAGATCGTCACGCGTTTGACCTCGGTCGGGAACAAGACCTTCAAATATCGTTTGTTTCCAAGCGCGGCCCAAACGGGCATGTCGTGCATGAGTTGCGCGGCCCATGCCGTCTCGAAGCCTTCGGCAAGGCCGATATGTTCCGCGACCGGCGCGAGGCGTAGCGCGCCCGCGCCGAGCGGGCCAATGGCGCGGCGCGGCTCGAGAACATCGGCTTTGCGCTGTCCGCCCGAGTGAAGAAAGGTCAGCTGCACGGCGACGATTTCGCGCGTCGGCGCCTGAACGGCGGCGATCATACAGGCGAAGGATTTCCGGCTCGAATAGGGATAGCGCGGCAGAAACCGGATGGTCGCGGGCGGCGGCTCCATGAAGCCGCGCGCGCGCAGATAGGTTTCGGCGGGAGTGCCGGCGACGGGCTGCGCTGCGCGCCAGAGGTCGAGGGCGTCGGCTGTCGTCGTTTTGCGCTTTGCGCGCGCCGGCGCGGGCGACGGGTTGAGGCGCGGCGCCCCGTTCACATCGAGCCTGTCGATCGCGGCGCGAACGTCGCGGGGATCGCACCCCGCAAAGCAATTGTAGATCAGGGCGCGGTCGCCATCGCAGACGGCGAGCGACGGGCGCAAATCTCCCCTGCCCTTGCCGTGGCTCGCGACCGGGCAACGACACAGGAAGCCTCCGCCTGCGGCATGGCCTCCCAAAATTCGCGCGACGGCCTTCGCTTTGATCTGCATGGTTCAATATTCTGCATAAGACGTAGCGGAAAGGAAGGCCGCCCGCGCCTGAGGGAGAGCCCTGCGCGGGAGGCGGATGTTTGGGGCGTCGGGGATGGATGGGCGGCGCCGAGGGGTGGGGAGGGGTCGAGGGGAACGCGGCGCGGGGTTCCCCTCGGGCGAGCGCCTCAGCTCGCCTTCCCTCACAACAGCAAGGCCATTTGTTCGCCGGGCTGCATCGCCGGGGCGCATAGGCGTCGAGGCGCCGCCTTTCCTGCGCCTCGCGTTCGCGCGCCGCTTCGAAGTCGATGCAAACGATCTCGCAAAGGGGCGCGCCGTCTTTCCATTCGTCGCGGTGAAAGTGGGTGTCGACGCCCGCGCCGATGTCCATATAGACGCCGGTCGCGCGCTCGAAGTCGACGCCGCGCCCGGAAGTGCGGCGGTCGAAACATTGGCGCCCGGAATAGCGGAAGCTCGCGGACTCCTGCGGCACGATAAACGCGCCGCGCTCCGCGAATTCGCGGGCGATGTCCACGACGTGAAACTCAAACTCGGGGCCGCGATAGCGCGGCGCGTCGTTTGAGCGTCTGACGCGACCGAAGGGCGGATTGGCAATCGCCACGTCATAATGACCGAGGTCGAGCGTCCGCCAGTCGAAAACATCGGCGTTGATCCAACGCGCCTGCGGCAGGAGTTTTCGTCCGACCGCGACATAGCGCGGATTGATCTCGACGCAGGTGATCTCGGCGAGGCGTTCGCCCCATTTGCTGCGGTGGTGGATGATGTAGGACAGAACGCCGATGCCGGCGCAAAGGTCGATGACGCGCCGCCCTGCCCCGTCGAGCGCGAAGTCGCAAGCGAGGCCAAAGGGCGTGAAGAACGCGCCCGCCGCGCCGTTCTCATGCGTCGCGCCCTCGTGCCAGTTCTGAAAAACAAAGTCCCGCTCGTCGTCGGTGATGCGGTCCTTGGTCAAGATCGCCTCGGCCTCGGCATGGGCCTTGCGCTGTTGTTTGGTGAGTTTCGCCATAGCTGCAATCCGTCGCGGTTCGAAATGGCGGGCCGCGCGCGAGGCGCGGCCCTGTGCGATTTATTCGGCGGCTTCCGTCAATTCGCCGGCGTCGCCCGGGCCGTAAACGCTCTCAAGCGCTCCCGCCTCGTCGTGGCCGTCATCGGCAAATTCGCCGGGCCCCTCCCCCTCCGGATCGGCGGCGGGCGTCTCGTCCTCGAAAGCCTCGATCGTCCTCGATGACAGCGGCGGCGGCGGGCGCGAGGGGGTTGCGCAAGACAGGCGGAAGCCATGCGCGGTCCTTCATCGCCTCCAGAGCGATGGTGACGGCTTCGGCTTTCGAGCCCGCGCCGATCGCTTTGATGGCGTCTTCCGAGCATCCGGCCTCGCGCGCCGCCGTCGCGATCGTCTTCTTACTGACGCGCGACAGGAAACCCGTCGAAACCCGCCAATGCGCCGCCATGTCGAAATTCATGGCGAGGGCGATCTGGTCGGCATGAGCAATCGCCCCGCCGCGATGATCGCGGTAGCTCGCCTCGATCTGGAAGGCCACGCAAAAGGCCAGCAAGTCGAGCAAGGTCTTCTCGTCCTGCAGGATGAGCCAAGCCCAGAGGTCGGCGTAGCGGTTCGGGAGCTTTGACGCCAAAACGACATGGCGCTCGTCGAACGCCGTGAACGCCGCATGATTGTCCTCGTCCGGCGCCGCCTGCCGCTTCTCGTGAGATTGCGCGGTGATCAACAAGCAAGAGCCGCCCGCCGTGTAGTCGTAGGGCTTGCCATTGCCGCCGCGATAAAAGACGGCCTCCGCCAGCTTGTGAATGATGACGTGAAGCGCGACATTGGGGCGCTGGCTCAATTCGAGCGCGAGCGCCTTGGTGCGCAGGATCGTCAAATCCTCGGTGACGGCTTGGCTGTAGCCCTCGGCCTCGATTTCGGCCGTCGCTGCGGGGGTGTGAACGGCGCCCTGCTCCGCCTCCTCGCCCTGCCCTTCCTGTTCGCCGGGCTCCTCCCCGGTCCCTTCCCCAAGTCCCGCCGCTTCGTTCGCCTCGCGCGCCGCCGCCTGACGGGCGCGCTGCAAGGCGGCGAGGTCGTGGGCTTCTTCCTTGCGGTAAAGGCCGCGTTTGATCGAAACCTCGCCCGCATAATTGAGGGAGACGATGATTCCGGCGAGGGGGATTTCTTCCGCGTCGAACACGATGCAAGAATTGGTGATGGCGTCCTGACGCTCGCTCTTGGCGTCGAATTCCTTGACCTCCTCCTCCGTCATCTGTCCGCTGTCATAGGCCGCCTCGTGCTCGTCGATATAGGCCGCGAGCGCGAAAAGCTCCTCGCGCTCCTGCGGCGTCTGTTCGCGCTCATGGGTCGCGAGCCGCGAATAGCCGCTGCGGCTCTCGTGCTCGGCGAGATAGACCTCGAACCATTTCCAGCCCTCATCGCTGCGGGTCTGCTCGGCGATGGCCTCAAGTTTCGCCGTCGCCAGTCTGACGACAAGCGGCTTGTCGTCGAGAAAGATCGCGTCTTCGTCGTCTTCCGAGAACAAGTCGCGGGTGATCGTCCCGCCCGCTTGGCTGTAGGCCTCCACCCCGACGAATTGCGCGAGGCGATGGCTGGCGGCGATTTTCTCATTTGCGAGCCGCGCGCGGATGGCCTCCGGCGTGCGGTTGTATTCGGGCAGGCCGTCAAAAGTCGCCTCCTGCGCCTTGTGGTCGTCGGAAAGCGCGAAGGCCTCCATATGCTGCAAGGTCACTTCGCCGGCGCGGAAGGCCTCCAAGATGCGCGGCGACACCTTCGCCAGCTTCACGCGCCGCCTGACGGTCATGGGAGATTTGCCGAAACGATCCCCGACCTGTTCGGGGGTCATGACGATCGTCTTCGATCAGCTTGCGGAAGGCCTCCACCTCGTCGGCGGTGTGCATGTTCTCGCGGATGATGTTTTCGGACAGCGAAAGCTCGGTTGCGTTGTGCTCCGCGCCCTTCACCAAAACCGGGACGAGATAGTCGAGGGTCACCTTGACGCCTTCGGGCTCGATGACGGCGCCGCGCTTGGCCAGTTCCTTCAAGGCGCGCAGGCGCCGCGCGCCCGCCTCGATCTCATATTTGCCCTTGGCGGTCTTCCTGCCCGGTCAGGTTCTGCAACAGCCCCAACGCCGCGATATTGGCGCAAAGCTCCTCGATCCCGGCCTCGCTGGCGAAACGGCGCACATTGTCTTTTGAGGGCGTCAGCGAACGCAGCGGCAGCATCAGCCGCTCGTCGGCCTTGGCGGTCGCGGCGGGCGCCGGCGCGGTCCTCGTCTCGCGCGGGCTCAAAGCCTTTTTGGCGGCGGCGCGGGGTTTGGCGGTCTTCTTGGCGGGCTGTCTCTTGGCGGTCATTTTCATTCTCCACAAATGTTTGAGGTTTCTTGGGATGCGACGGGCCAAGCGCTCGGCCCGCCGGGGGCTCAAGCGTCGAACATCGCCATCAGTCCGTGAGTGGTGATGTGCTCGGCGGCGTCTTCGAGATCGCAACGGAACAGGTCGCCCAGCCGCGATTGCGGCCATTTCGCCATGCTCGCGAGAAGGTTCGCGACGGCGTTCAACTGGAAGTCTTCGGCCTTCATTCCGGAGATTGCGATCTGGTCGCAAAGCTCGATTGCGGCGGCGAGATTGAGGGGTTTGTCGCCCTCGCTCTCAAGGCGCGCGATATGAAGGCGCAGCGCCTTCAACGCGATTTCTTCGGCTCGTGCATCGTCCATGTGGGTGTTTCCCCTATCGGCAAGGCGCGTATGGCCTCGCCATACCGCTTGCCCGGTGGCGAACCGGGGATACGGGGGTGCAAACGAAAAATCGGGAGGGGGATCGCCCACCCCTTGGGGCGCCGAAGTTCCGCGCCGCGGCGCGGATCTTCGGCGGTCTGCACAAGCGCCGCCTGGCGGCGCGCGGAAGACTGGGGAGACCCGATTTTTCGATTGCTGGGGGCGTAAGGGGAACCCCTTCGGCCCCCTACAGACTGCGCCGGTCACGGCGCGCCAAAATTTCAATTGCTTCGCGGCGCTGAACAGGGATGACCCGCGCGGGCGCTTCCGCGTCGAACGACCGGTTACGTGAAAGAAATACTGGAATTGACCGCCGCCCGCGAAACCCTGGCGCGTCCTTATTTACGCTTCGCGCCGAACGCCAAAGATTCCGGCATGGAGCCGAAACGCGTCAGCGATCGTCACCCATCATGGGCGAAGACGCCGAGGCGGCTTCGTGAGCGCCCGCAGGGCGCGAATAGAGCGCGATCCGAAGGAGACGCAATGAAGGCGAAAGGCATTATTCACACGTCAAGATTGCTTCATTTCATCATGCGCCATCAGAACTTTAGCTTCTGTTTTGAACCTTAGGCCCAACTCCGCCAAGGCGATCAACATTCGCGCGCTCGATGCCTATCAGTCCTAAAATCGGGGGATAGCGGCTGGCTTTTGATCCGTGACGCAGCGGCGCTGGACCGTCATTTCGAAGCCATGTGGGCGCCGCAGGACAATTTCGGCGGAAAAACCCACCCTAAACCACTGATGTCTGTGCGCTAACCACTAGACTTTGTTTTTTGTAAGATTTATCTTTGGAATCACCATGGCGGCGTTGAAACGGAAGTCGTCGCGAGTCAAGCGGCGATAGGATGCGCGGCGGTATCGTCGCATGGAATGAGGAGGCGGAACGGAGAAGACCATGGGGACGCAAAAGGAAGGTGAGGCTAGGCAAACCGCCATCGGAACGATCTTTAGCGCGATGCTTCAACGCAAATCGAGAGAGTTTTCGAGCGTAGAAGAGTTTCTGAAAACTATCGGCATGTCGTTCGCGACCTATTCTCAGCTTCTGAGAGGGCTGGGGAATCCTACGGCTCACACGATAACTCGCACCGGCGAGGCTTTGGGACTGTCCGGCTGGGAAATGCTGGGCCTCGACGAAAAGATCGTGCGGGGCTGGCTCGCCGGTCAAGACATCGATCTTGGGCAAGTGAACACACTCGTGGCGCATCAAAGGGCGAGCACGATCAGGGTCGATTCAAACAAATTCTCGATGCAAAGCATAGAGCCGAAGGCGCCGCAAGCGGCGGCTCCGCTGAACCCGCCGAGAAAAAAGAAGAGCCTAAAAAGGCCGCGCCTGCGCCAAAAGCCCCTTTGAAGACAAAGAAGAAGGCTGGAGCAACCGCGGGCAAAAAGCGATAGCGGCCCTACGCCTGCGAACGCGTTTCAAAAACGTCACACTTTTTAACGCATGCCGGAACGGGCTTATGACGCGCGCCGCGAAGCGGGCGGCGTCATAAGCCGCATTTCTCGGTTGCGATAGCCGCTCTCGGGGAAGCTCCGCCTCCCCTGGCGCTGCAAGTCCCGCCTTGACTCTTCTGGGGTGCGGCAAGTCGGTCGCGCATGCGCGCCGCTCGGTGCAACCGCGTTGCGCATGTCGAGGCGAACGTCGCCCGGCCTTGCGGGCGCCGCCGCGCCGGGGCTTGCTCCACCCCCACCGTTGCTCCGCGCGAGCTCGAAGGCGATTGGCGCGCAATCGCCTGTCGAATGTAGACGGAGCTGCCGGATGAAATAACCCATTTTCGACTCTTTAAAAAAACAAACGGATCGCAGCCAAAATGCAGGCTCCTCCGGATTGCGGGGACGAGGCTTGATAACCTTGAAGTGAAGGCCTCCTACCATCCGGGTGGCGTTGGCTATTGTCCAAGACGCGCGGCGTAACGCGCGCACCTGCGCTTCGACGTTATCGAAACCCGGCCGACACGGCGGGTGCGCGTTGATGATTGGAGGCCGGGATGATCGATGAAAGACATTTGATCGACGGGAAGCAATGGATCACGAGGACCGCGCGACAAACGTCGAAATTTCTCATTGAATATTTTGGCGGCGACAATGAGCGGTTGACATTATTGGTGGCAAAATTCGTTGTGGAGGCCGTGTTCGAACAGAGGCCGAAGGATCTGATTTACTGGGCTCGTGTGTTCTGGCTCTGCAACCGCGCGACGCTCGACGAAAAGCGACGCGCGAGCTGATGCTTTTGCGTGAACAATCGGATAGCCAAGGGCATTAGCGAGAGACGGTTTCATGGTCTCCCATGGCGGCAAAGGCGCCGCGCGGGTTTGGCGAAATGTTTCGGCTGAACGCGCGGCGGCGGCGTTGCTCGAAGAGCAGGGCCAGAGCGCGCTCGAGCAAGCGCGGCTCGAGCGAGCGGCAGCCAAACGGGCGCGACGCCAAAAACGGTTCGCTCACTGGAAGCAGGTCGAGGCGTCGCCGTTGGGTTAAATCAACCGCGATGGTTGACCCACCACGCCAGCTGTTGGTCTCGCGCGTGAGCGAGCGCCGCGTCGATCGCGGCGCCGTCTTGAACGGCCCGCGAACGGCCCCGCATCGTCGTCGATCAGAGCGCGGTCATAACGCAGGCGCGAACGGCGCGTGGGCGTAACCAAAAGCTGTAGATAGCCGCCGACGATGAATGTGGGGATGGCGATCGCGAAGCGCCCGATGGAGGCCATGATTTCGTTGGGGCCATAGACGAACGGGAAAACGACGCCCGTAACGGCGAAAAAGATCGCCGTCGCAAGCAGCACATAGGAAATGAAATTGATCGCCTTCTGCACGGTTTTCCAAATCGCGGCGAACAATGGGACCTCCTACCTCTGATAGAGCGGGACGATCTGAGAACATTTCTCGACCGCCTTGTGCGCGAGAATGACGCCCAATTTGATGCTTTTCGTGGCGACGTCATAGGAGGCGTAGGAGACGGCATAGCTGGGGTCCGGCGTAAAATTCCCCGGCTCTGCGCCAGGCTCGAGATAGCAGCCCTGCGCCTGCCGAACATTGCCTCTTAGCCCTTGCCAAAAGGCGAGGCGCATCGGACACATCTTGACATTGATGTTGGTCGCGGCGTCGGCGGCGATCGTCTTGCACGCGGTCGCGATATTGAGGACGCTCAACATCGCGATTTTGTCGCCGCCGCGCACGACAAAATGGGCTTCACGCGCCGGCGCGTTGCCGACGGCGTAGCGGCTGTCGCCAACGGCGGCATAGCGACGGTTGTTCCTGTCGATCATATCCGCCCAAATGCCGGTGAAGGGCGCGTCGAGCGGACCGGGGATTTGAAGGTCGCGATAGACGACGGGCCGCCATTTGTCGGGATTCGGCGTCAAGGGCGCTTCTTGCGCCAGGGCCGGCGCCGAGAACAGAATCGTCGCGGCGAGACCGAAACGGGTCAAAAGCTTGCGCATGAAGAGGGTTCGTCCCCGTGCTCGGCGGCGTGTCATTTTGTGCGTTGTAGCTTATAGGCTATATGATATAGCGTAGTAAATGAAATTTTGGACGCCGCTCCGCCAATGTCGAGCCCTCTGAAGGAGAACCGAGACGCGCAGCTCGACGAGCTGCGCGGGCTCGCGATCTGCGCCGTGCTGGCCTCTCACGTCGCGCTCGTGTTCGCGAACGATTTCGCGCTGGCGCGGGTGCTCCTGTTGCCAGCGCTTGGGGTGGGCGTCGATCTGTTCTTCGTGATTTCAGGCTTTTTGATTGTCGAGCGCGCCGCGCAATCGGTTGCGAAAGCTGGCGGATTCTGGCTTGGCGCGGCGGCGTTCTGGGCGGGCCGCGTGATCCGCATTGGCGTTCCGGCCTGGGTGACGATCGGCGCGCTGTATCTCGCCTGGCGCCTCGGCGGGTTGCACGGGCTGCGCTTTGAGGATCTGATCGCCGCCGCCGCGTTCCTCGGGAATCTTTATTGGGCGCCCTGCTTTGCTGGCAGTGAGGGGTGCGGCGATCCCCTGCTCTCTTCGCATTTCTGGTCGCTCGGCATTGAGGCGCAATTCTACGCGCTGGCGCCGTTCCTGGCGGCGCTGCGCCGGCGCTGGCTGTGGATCATCGTCGCCTCGGCCCTGACGGCCGGGGCGCTGCTTTCGCGGCCCTGGGGCGGGTTCTGGTGGGCGCTGCGTCCCGACGCGCTGCTTGTCGGCGTCCTGATCGGGCTGGAAACGCGCCGGCGCGCCGAGTGGCTGAAGCTCATTCCGAAAATTGGGCTCGGGCTTGCGACCTATTGGCTGCTGGTCGCCGCGGTGCTGGCGCGCGTCCTGTCGATCGGCGGGACGGGCGCCGGTCTGGTGGCGGTCGCTGTGATCTTCGGGATGGTCGTGGCGGGAAGAGGCCGGGATATGGAGCGCCCGCGCGCCCTTCGGCGCCGAAGCCGCTGCGCTGGATAGGCGAACGATCCTTCTCGATCTATCTCGTCCACTTGCCGGTTCTGAGCGGGCTGCGGGCAGCGCTGCTCGAACAGGCGCCGCCCTGGGCGGTGGCGGCGCTTGCGACGATCGGCGCGGTGTTGGCGGCGCTGTGCCTCGAAAGATGGGTGACGCGGCCCTCGATGGTCATGGCGCGGCGCATGGCGGCGCGGATATGCGACGTCAACGGCGCCAAAGCCTCATCGCGCGTGGAAGGTCCGATTGCAGAATGAGACGCACAGCTCAAGGAAAATGGGCTGTCCGATCAGATGACCTCCGCCCCGGCCTTGTCGGTCGGCGCCTCGCAACGATTTTGCGCCTTGCGAGGTGACCCTCATTTTCAATAGGGCGTCGATCTTTTGCCGAACGGAAACCAGGAGAAAGGATCGCTCGGGGAGCGCTCCGGATTGATCCAAGCCGCCGGCGTGGTCGGCGCATTGGTCTCGAGCATCCGCCATGCGCCTGCGGAGTAGATAGAAATTTACGGTCTCCCGAGAAAGCCGCCTGCCCTGCCCGTCGAGAAAATCGGTCGCGCAATGAACGGCCTGTCCGCGCGGCTCAACAATGCGGCCCGTCACGCTGTTCAGCACGCCCGGCTTGCAAGCGAAGAGGCGAAGGCTCGCGGCGCGGCGCTCGGTGGGCAAAGGGTCGCTGGCTCGAATCACATATGGTCCCTTGGTGGGGTAGGAACTCGCCATGTTTTCGCGCGCAAAGGCGTTGTTGGCCTGTTCCTGCGTCGGATAAGCGACGCGATCGGTCAGGACGGGCGCGAAGGCGTCGGGCTCGCGCGCATATTGGAGGCGTCCGGGAGTGATCTCGGCCGGCGTATAGAGCCGGTCGCGCGCCGGCGGCGGCGCAACCAAGGCGGCGGGCGGCGGCGTCTCGCAACCGCTCAGAAAGGCGGCGATCGGGGCAAAGACGGCAAATCTGACGGCGCGGGACATGGGGCGCTCCACTACGGTTTATGATTTAGTGAATACAAACTTTCCCTATGCGAACGCAAGGACGAAAAGCAGAGGGGCGCTATGGATCGTTTTTGCGGCTCGACGCCTGCTTGGCGCGATAGTCCCATGGCATGGCGAATTGGCTGGACCACAAGCCCTTGTAAGCTTTCCGCGCCTGTTCCTGGTCTTGGGCGTAGGAGCGAACGCGCTGGTCCTCGCTATCCGGAAGGCATACGGCGAGGCCCTCCTTGATCATGTCGCCCGCAAGATCGGCATGTTCGGACGATGAACAGCGGGCGATGCGCCGCCCGTCCTTTTCGCGCAAGGCGTTGCAGGAAACCCATTTGTTGAGGGTCGCGGTCGTGAGCCAGGCGATCGCGGCGACGCCGCACTGCCAGGGCTGGCGTCCAAGATTGGCGATCTGATCGCGCTGACACGCGTCGACGCCGAAAAGGCGGAACACCAACCCGGTTTCGATGTCGCGAAACGTCACGCCGTCGATGACCTCAACGCGCATGGGAGTCGATTGCGTCAATGCTTTGGGCGTGTAGACGCCCTCGCTTGCCGCGTTTTCGGCGCGCGCCGCGAAGCCCTGGAAACACAAGGCCGCCGCCAACAGGATTTTGTGAATAGCGACTCACGCGGCTTCGTCGTCGAGAGCGCGGTCGGCCCGCGCGGGATGCGCGTCGAGGCGAGCGATCTCGAGGTCCATCGTGTAAATCTTCTCGCCGTTTCTCTCATAGCTGTTGGCGCGGATGTGGCCGTCGATCGTGATTTGATCGCCGATATTCACCTTGTCGACCAGGAACCCGCCGATCTTCGCATTGAAGGTGAAGGCGGTCAGGAATTCCGTCCGCTTTTTCCGCTCGCCCGATTGTCTGTCGGTCCAGAATTCGTCGACGGCGACGGTGACGACGGTTTTTGGCGCTTTGCCCGCGAATTGACGGGGTTTTTGCGCGACATTGCCTGAGATGACGAAAAAATTGCGGGAGGTCATGAAGGGCTCCGGTTACGCTGATATAGCGTATAGCATAAATCAGCGTATTTCCCGGCCGCGTCAAGGGCGTTGAGGTGGGTCGGACCTTTTCGTGCTTCTTCCCCTTTTCGCACATTCCTCGCTAAAGGGAGCGTTGCGGCAGCCCTCGCGGAAGGAGGCGCCGGTAAGGGGGAAGCTTTCACCACCAAGCGACGGGCCCGACGAAAATGCGATCCTCCCTCGCGAAATTGGGGATTTCCCGACGGTGGGCGTTGTGATAAAACCTCTGCTATATCTTCTAAAGGCCGAGGAAACGTCACCGACGATGACATCCACCAATGCCCAGCGATTTCGAGCGCTCGACCTTTTGAGAGCCCGGGGGATGCTCCGGCTGAAGGATTTCGTCGCCGAAGGCATTGGACCGGAGACGCTCGCCCGTCTCGTTCGGGAGGAAGCGGTCGTCCGCCCGGCACGTGGCCTTTACCAACTCCCGGACACGCAGGTTGACGCGGCCCATGCGCTGGCCGAAGCAGCCATGCTCGTTCCAAAGGGCGTGGTCTGCCTGACTTCAGCTCTCCAATACCACGAACTGACGCTGCAGATGCCCTCTGCCTTGTGGATGGCGATCGACCGTGCCGCCTGGCGCCCCAAGATCGATTATCCACCCATCCGGTTCGTGCGCTTTACGGGACCGGCGCTGATCGAAGGGGTGGAGCGTCACCGCATCGAGAGTGTCGAGGTTCCCATCACGGATCCGGCAAGGACAATCGTCGACTGCTTCCGCTACCGGACCAAGGTCGGTCTCGACGTAGCGATGGAGGGGCTGCGCGAAGGCCTCCGTCGCCGCAAATGCACGCCGGATCAGCTCTGGGCATACGCTCGCAAGGCGCGGGTCTGGCCGATCATGCGCCCTTACGTCGAAGCGATGGCAGCCGATGCCGCGTGAACTCCGCAACATTGGCGCATCGGTGAGGGCGCGGCTCCTCGACCGGGCGCGTGCCGAACGATCGGATTTCCAGATTCTCCTGACGCGCTATGCGCTCGAACGCCTGCTCTACCGGCTAAGCATCTCACCGCACCGCGACCGTTTCATCCTCAAAGGCGCCATGCTCTTCGTGACCTGGGTCGCTGACCCGTTCCGGCCCACTCGCGATTTGGATTTGCTTGGGCACGGCCCCAACGACGCCGAGGCCATTGCCGAAACCTTTCGGGCAATTTGTGCGCAACCGGTTGCTGATGACGGTGTGACGTTTGACGTCGCCGCGCTGACAGCGGCGCCAATCCGGGAGGACGTGGAATATGGTGGCGTGCGCGTTCGCACAACCGCAACCATCGCCGGCGCGCGGATAGTGATCCAGGTCGATATTGGTTTTGGCGACGCCATTACGCCCGCGGCTATCGACATCGATTATCCCACCCTGCTGGACGCCCCGGCGCCGCATCTTCGAGCCTATCCCGTCGAAACGGTGGTGGCCGAGAAATTCGAGGCTCTTGTCACCCTCGGCATCGCCAATAGCAGGCTCAAGGACTTCTATGATCTTTGGGTGATTTCGCGAACATTCGAGCTTCGCCAAGCCGCGCTTGTCGAGGCCGTCCACAGAACCTTCGAACGACGCGGCACGATTCTTCCCTCCGACATTCCGGTTGGTTTGACCGATGAATTCGCGGAGGCATGGGCGGCTCAATGGCGCGCCTTCCTCGGTCGCGATCGGATGGTAGCCGCGCCAGATGCTTTCGCCATTATCATCACCGATCTTCGCGCCTTTTTGATGCCCCTGGTCGTCGGATTGAATGAAGAACGAACTTGGCCGCCGAGCGGGCCGTGGTCGCTGGAAGGCGCAATCGACGAGGCATAGCGGGAGGATAAACATCTAGCTCCGCTTCCCAAGTAGGAACGCTCGGTGCCAAGCAAGATTTGGCAGATGCGCGGCTCCGACGCGGCGAAGAGCAAGCTGATCGTGAACCCCCAGGGCGTCCCGGTCCCCTTGCGCAAAATGGGATGAGAAAATTATCGCGCCGTCGTCGTCGAAAGAAATGAGCCCGGCGTCGAACGCGGCATCGAGATGGGCGGCCAGAAGCAGACCGTTGTAGACGTCAAGCCGCTCGGCGTCGGTATCGCATTTAGCCCACGGCTTGATGTGGCTGGCGCGCAGCAGGCGCGGCTCAGCGACGCCGGTCACTGCACAACAGCCGCCCCAATAGGACAGCAGAGCCTCGCGAAAAACGTCTTGCCCGACGCGCTGAATGACCAATCTCTCCGCTTCGGTCGTGCGCGGCAGGTTGCGTGTCTGAGCCTCGAAGACGCGGAGAGGCTCAATTGGCAATGCGCGAGCAAGCCGCCAGACCTCGCGCACGAGGTGATGGAGGGGAGCGGTGTCGGAGACGATGAACGCGGTGAAGCCGGCTGGCACAGAGGGCTCGCTGCCAATGGGCCACGCCTGCCAACGCTCGATCAAATCCGCGGCGACGCCGGCGTGATTAACAGCGACCAGATAGTCTGGCCCGGCGCATGTCAGCCGGATCGACGCCGGAGCTCCCAGGCTGTCGTAGGCAAGCCACTCCCCTTCGTCGGGGCGCTTCAGGCCGAACCCTTCGTCAACCGCGGCCTTGTCCAGGCGAATACGTTCGATGGGAGATAGCGCCACGGCTTATACCCCGTTCAGGCGGCGGACGGCCGCGCGGGGATCGAGATCCATGATCACGTGGTTGACGGGGTCCATGTTTATGTCGTGCTGCACACTGTCACCGGTCCATGAATGCGCCGGTCTCCGGCGCTGCCTGTCCAGATTCAAACAGTGACTCGATGATCGCCGGCGGCACCCGCTTCTTGACCATGATATTCTTCAATACATCCAGGAATGCGCCGATCCTGGATGTTCTCCGGCGCCACATTTTTGTAAAGGACCTTCACTTTAGGCTCGTCGAAGGAGATCCCGCTTTCAAAAATTTCCTGCGCGAACCGCTCGAGTTCGACCTTGATATTCTGGGGCGTTGGCTCGATACCCCACCTCGAAAAATGTCGTGGAGGGTTCTGCTCCCATTTCGGAGCGAATTCTCCGACAATTCTTGCCTCGAAGGCTGCCCTCGATTCACTGAGTTTCTTGCGCAGAGCGGCCTGATATTTCTCTATGACGGTCTGGAACCGTCCGATGGCTTTGTCGAAAGCATCTCGATCACTATAGAGTATCACACGTCCGAAATTGTTGATCTGAAACGTATACTCGTCCTCGATCCGCTTTCTCTCCTTCTTGAGCCACTGATCATCGACCTGGATCGTCTCGGAGGTTCCGCCGAAATCGAGTTTGATTTCGAGTTTGCCGATGCCGTCGAACGGCGCACGAATGCGGCTGGTGATACGATTTTTTAGATCGTCGTCGGCCACGTCGACGAGTTCTGGAGGCAACGGTATTTGCCGGGTCGTTAGCTGATAGTTCGATACGGAGAATTCGACGTACTGCACTCTCGACGTGAAGATGTTCATCTTGCGAGCGATGTCGAATGGCTTGGGCGGGTTTGCTTTCAGGTTGGACTGCATCTCAGCCACCTTGGCAGGCGAGAGGGCCCTGTCCCCAACCTCTGGCTTCGGTGCATTTTCGTCGGAGTCGCACCAGCCGCCGATGCGATGCGATCGCCGGCGCCACCTGTCAGGACAATGGCATTGGGCTTTTCGCTCGTCATCGAGCCTGCCTCAATATTTTTCGAAACCGGCGAATAGACCATTGTCGTTGCGTCGGAAATCACGACACCGATCCGAACGCCCGGTTGCTCACGAAGGTCGAACAGGTTCTTGGCGCTGGCCGCGCGGATCGCATCCAGGCCCGAAGTAACGGAAAGGCCTTCTGGTACGCATAAGGGGACGAAGGCGGAACGGATTTGAATTGGCTTCTCATGAATTTCAATGAGCTTGAGGTTTTCGGCTGACTGGCGACGGGTGTTTTGAGGGTGACGGAAAACACCTGATTTCCGTCACCCTGGGTTCAACCCCAATACCAGCGTTGATTTCGCACCAAAACATGATCGACAAACCCTGTCGGAATGGCGCACTGTGCGGAAACCTGACGAGAGGGGTTTTCCGTACATGCTGATCGGCTATATGCGCGTCTCCACCGACGGTGATCGCCAGACCTTGAACTTGCAGAGAGACGCGCTCCTCGCCAGCGGGGTCGACGAACGACATCTGTTCGAGGATCGTGTTAGCGGCGCCGGCGCCGCTCGCGTGGGATTGACCAAGGCGCTCGCGTTTATGAAGCCCGGCGATTGCCTAGTCGTCTGGAAGCTCGACCGGCTCGGCCGATCTCTGCCCCACCTCATTACGACAATAGCCGATCTGAAGACGCGCGGCGTCGGCTTCCGCTCGCTCACCGAACAGATGGACACCACCACGCCGCAAGGCGAGTTTTTGTTTCATGTTTTCGGGGCGCTTGCCCAATTCGAGCGGTCGCTGATTCAGGAGCGGGTTCAGGCCGGGCTCGCCGCCGCGCGTCGCCGTGGGCGCCGCGGCGGCCGTCCCACCGCAATCGACGCCGAGAAGCTTGCCGCGGTGACTTCGGCGCTTGACGGCGGCGCCTCCAAGGTTGCTGTCTGCCGAATGTTCGGCGTCAAGCGTAGCACTCTGATCAACTCGTTGGCCCGGATCGGATGGCCTGCCGGAAAGAAGACAGAGGAGGCGTGAGTGGCGCGCAGGCAGCGATTGAGCGAAACGCAGATCGCGGAGCTGTTCGATCCGCCCGCCGAGCAGCGCGAACTGGTTCGTCACTTCACGTTGTCGCCTGCGGATATCGCGGCGGTTCTGCGTTGTCGAGGCGACGGCAATCGTCTCGGTTATGCGCTCATGCTTTGTTATCTTCGTCATCCTGGCCGCATCTTGCGCGTCGGTGAGAGGCCGTCCGCGGCTTTGCTCGCTTTCGTGGCCGAGCAGATCGGGGTTTTTCCGGAGTCGATAGACGATTATCTCGTCATGCCGCGGAACCGGCAGCGTCACGTCATCGAATGTCAACGCCAGCTCGGGCTTCGCCCCTTCGGCAAAAAAGCCGCCGCTGAATTAGCAAACGACCTCCTGCCGCAAGCCATCGAAAACGATCGACTTGCTTATTTGGCGCCGCTGGTGATGGAGTCCTGCCGACAACGCCAAATCATTGGCCCGTCACTTGCCGTGCTCGAGCGTTTCTGCGCCGAACTTCGCCGCGCTGCTCGCCGAGAAGCGTATCGCCGACTGACTGAAGGCCTGTCCGTTGAACAACGCTCTGGACTCGACGCGCTCACACAACGTCGGGAAGCGACCAATCTGAGCTGGCTCGCCTGGTTGCAGCAAATGCCGGAGGTCGGAAAGCCCGCCGCCATGCTCGGCCTGATCGAGCGCTTGAAAACTATCCGCCGAGTCGGCATCGAAGCAGGTCGGGGGCATTTGATCCATCAGACCCGTCTCGCCCAACTTGCACGCGAAGCAAGTCGCACCACGACGCAGCACATTGCTGGTTACGAACGCCGCCGTCGACATGCGACGCTGGTCGCCGTCAGCCTGGATCTATCCGCCAGACTGACCGATCACGCCCTCGACCTGTTCGATCGTCTGATCGGCGCGATGTTCCTCAAGGCCGAACGGCGGCAAGCCCGCGCGTTTCAGGCCGACGCCAAAGCAATCAACGAGAAAGTCCGTCTCTATGCGCGCATTGGCGCCGCCCTGATCGCCGCGCGTGAAGCCAAGCATGACGCATTCGGAGCAATTGCGGCGGTGATTCCCTGGGAGCGCTTCCGCTCGAGCGTCGCGGAAGCAGAGGCGTTGGCGCGACCCGAGGAATTCGACGCCTATCAGAGGCTTGGCGAGCGCTATGTCGGTATTCGGCGTTGGTCTCCCGCCTTCCTCGATGCGTTCGAATTCGAAAGCGCGCCGGCTTCCGCTTCGCTCATGCGAGCCATCGAGATTTTGCGCGAGGCGAATCGCGCGGGCAAATCAACTCTGCCGAAAACGGCTCCGACCGGATTCGTCCGGCAGCGCTGGGCGCCGCATGTTCTGCCCGGCGGCGTCATCGACCGACGTTATTACGAACTTTGCGTGCTGTCCGAACTGCGAGATCGGCTGCGCGCCGGCGACGTGTGGGTTGCCGGCAGTCGGCAATATCGCTCCTTCGAGGAGAGATTGATCTCCAAGGAGACTTTTCGCGATTTGCGGCAAGCTGGCTCCCTGCCGGTTGCCGTCGACGCGGATTTTGAGAGCTTCTTGACCGGGCGCCGCAAATTGCTCGACGAGCGGCTGGCGGCGATCGACGCGCGCGCCAAGAGAGGGATGCTGCCGGACGTTACGATCGACAAAGGCGTGCTGAAGATCTCACCGATCGAGAAATCGACGCCGCCGGAAGCCGAAGCGTTGGCCGCGCGTCTTTACGCCGCGCTGCCACGTATCCGCATCACCGATTTGTTGACCGAGGTGGCGGGCTGGACGCTCTTCCCCGATTGTTTCACGCATCTGCGTACTGGCAAGTCCGTCGCCGACAGCCGCATTCTCATGGCGGGGCTGCTCGCGGATGGACTCAATCTCGGCCTGACGCGCATGGCCGAAGCTTGCAGCGTCGCGACCCTTGGTCAACTTTCCTGGACTTCCGATTGGCATATCCGTGAAGAGACCTATGCCCTGGCGCTTCAGTGTCTGATCAACCAGCAGCAACGCGAACCGTTCGCCGCCATGTTCGGCAATGGCGACGCTTCGTCATCCGACGGTCAGTTTTTCCAGGCTGGCGGGTTCAGCCGCGATGCCGGCCGCCTAAACGCCCATTACGGCCACAAGCCGGGGTTCAAGGTTTATACGCACATCTCGGACCGTTACGCGCCTTTCTACAGCAAGCTGATCGCATCGACGGCGAGCGAGGCGCTGCACGTGCTGGATGCTCTGCTCTATCACCAGAGCGATGTCGCAACACGTCGACACCATACGGATGGCGGAGGCGACTCCGATCATGTCTTCGCGCTCTGCACACTGCTGGGTTTCCAGTTCGCGCCGCGCATTCCGGACCTCAAGCACCGTCGCCTTTACAGCTTCGACAAACCATCCGCTTACCCGACACTCGAGCCGTTGATCGCCGGTCGCATCAATGTCGCCCTGATCCGCGCGCACTGGTCGGATATCTTGCGGATCGTCGCATCCATCCGCACGGGCGCCGTGACCGCCTCGCTGATCATGCGTCAGCTCGCGTCATACCCGCGACAGAACGGCGTCGCCGCCGCACTTCGCGAACTGGGGCGGCTGGAACGCACACTTTTCACTCTCGACTGGATCGACGACCCGGAGCTCCGGCGCGAGACCGGTCAGGAGCTCAACAAAGGCAAGTCACGCAACAGTCTCGCGCGCGCCGTATTCATCCATCGGCTCGGCGAAATCCGTGACCGCACATACGAAAACCAACAGCATCGCGCGTCGGGCCTCAACCTCGTCGTGACCGCTATCGTCCTTTGGAACACCCGCTATCTCGAACGCGCCGTCGCCATGCTGCGCAAAAGCGAGGAGGTCCCCAATTCCTTGCTATCGCACCTGTCGCCGCTGGGCTGGGAGCATGTCAATCTCACCGGCGATTACATTTGGGCCGCCGAACAGGAGGTGTCGGAAAACATCGACGGAATGAGGCCGCTGCGGGCTCCCTCCGAAGCCTTCCTCAA
>CAWJEI010000016.1:0-69891 GCA_963841875.1 uncultured Alphaproteobacteria bacterium
ATGGCGAACGGCTGGAGCTTTGGCGACTCGCTATACATGGTCGTCCTGACGGTGTTCACCGTCGGCTTCGAAGAGGTGCGGCCGGTCAACACGGTCACGCTGCGCACGATTACGATCGTTTTGATCATAATCGGCTGTACCGGCATGATTTACCTGACCGGCGCGCTCGTGCAGTTCATAACATACAACCAGCTGCAGGAAATTCTTGGAACAACGCGGATGAACAAGCAGATCGAAGACCTCGACAAACATGTCATCATCTGCGGCTACGGTCGGCTGGGCCAGATGCTGGCGAAGGAGCTGAAAGAGGGAAAATCCGAATTCGTCGTCCTTGAGCCCGATGTGAACCGCTGCAAGGAAGCGAAGGAACATGGATATTTGTATATCAACGCGGATGCGACCGAGGAAAGCTCCCTGAAGACAGCCGGCATAGAGCGGGCCCGCGCGCTCGCCAGCGTCGTCTCCTCCGATCCGATCAATGTGTTTATCACGCTCAGCGCCCGCGGCCTCAACAAGTCCATACAGATCATCGCCCGAGGCGAGGAGCCCTCCACGCAAAAGAAGCTGCTTCAGGCGGGCGCCAATTCGGTGGTCCTGCCGACGCATATCGGCGCCGAACAGATCGGCTCGATGATCCTTTTCCCGGCGATCGCCGGCATGATTCAATCCTCCGAACGGCGCCGCCAGATGGAGCTGGATTTGCGCGCGCTGGGACTTGAAATTGAAATCGTCATCACCGCCGAGGGCAGCGTCTTCGCTGGCCGCACGGTGGAGGAAATCGAGCAACGCTCGGAGCACACTTTCTTTGTGATCGCGATCGAGAAGGCGGGCAGCGGCGTCGCCGAGCGGCCCCGGCCTGGCACGCGCATATATCCTGGAGACGGCGTGACCGTGATAGGGCGCGGAGATCGCGCCGGGGTTCTGAGCAAGTTCAGCGCGCCGATCATTCCCATCAGCGAAGGATCCGCCGAGCCAGTCTGACGCCGCCCCTCGGAGGATGGCGACCCCGGCGGCCCAATCTTGCCGCGAAGCTCTCCCTTCACTATGTTGCCTCGCGGAAGCGGGGAGCATCTGGCTCGCCCGGAATCGCGCCAGCGACGGGAAGTCGCTCAACCACATGACGTTAGAGCAGGCTTCCTTCGAGACCTGCGCTCGACGCGCTTAAGGGACCGGGCATGAAGCGCAGACTTTGGGTTGTTGCATTTCTGCTGTCCGCCTGCGCGCTGCTGTCGGCCTGCGACAAATGCACCGGCGGCTGGCAGCAAATCCAGTACCCCGGCCAGCCGAAGTCCTGCGCCGATCGCGAAGCGCGTTGAACACCCGCCAATGTCATCCTTCTTGCAGCGCCCCTTAAGGAAGCTGGCGCCATGAGACAGGCTTCACAATTTCTGGACATGAAGCGGCGCGGCGAGAAAATCGTCGTGGTCACCGCCTATGACGCCCCCACCGCGCGGATCGAGGCCGAGGCCGGCGTCGACATGATCCTCATCGGCAACAGCGTCGGCGTCAACGTGCTCGGCTACAACCATGAGCGCGAAGTGACGCTGGCCGATATGACCCACCACATCGCGGCCGTGCGCCGGGGCGCGCCGGAGCTCTATCTGATCGGCGATCTGCCTTATGCGACCTACGATACGCCGGAGCAGGCGCTCGCCAGCGCGAAAGCCCTGAAGGACGCGGGCGCCGATTGCGTGAAATTCGAGGGCGCGGAGCCCGTGCTGGTGCGCGCGCTGAAAGGCGCGGGCTTCGACATCTGCTGCCACATCGGCCTCGAATCCCAGCATCAGCTCGAAAAGCGCCGCCAGGGAAAAACGGCCGAGGCCGCCCGGAAGCTGCTCGCTGACGCGCTCGCGCTCGACGCCGCGGGCCAGGATTTCATCGTGCTGGAGCTGGTTCCAACCGAACTCGCCGAACGCATCACACAGCGCCTGCGCGCGCCGACCATCGGCATCGGCGCCGGCCCCGCCACTGACGGGCAGGTGCTGGTCGTCAATGATCTTGCTGGAATCACCGAGCGCGAGTTCAGGCACAATCATCGCTACGGCGCAGTGGGCGAAGCCCTTCGCGGCGCTGTCGCCAATTACGCTAGCGACGTGCGCGCCGGACGCTTCCCCGGCGCGGAGCATGGCTTTCACATGGCCGACGAGGAACGCGCGGCCTTCGAACGCGAAAGCGGTTCATGACAACCACGACCTCGCCCGTCGGCCTCTTGCTGGTCAATCTCGGCACGCCCGAAGCGCCCGAAGCGCCCGCCGTGCGCCGCTATCTCGCGCAATTCCTGTCCGATCCGCGCGTGGTCGAATTGCCTCGCCTCATCTGGCTGCCGCTGCTTTATGGCGTCATTCTCAACACGCGCCCGGCCAAATCCGCCGTCGGCTACGCCGCGATCTGGAACCGTGAAAGCAATGAAAGCCCGCTCAAGGCCTTCACCCGGATGCAGGCGGAAAAGCTCGCGGCGCTGGCTGAAGGCGGCGCGCTTGGCGCGGGCGCGATCCATGTGGAATACGCGATGCGTTACGGCGCGCCTGCGCTTTCGACGCAGATTGAGGCGCTGCTCGCCAAGGGCTGCGCGCGCATCCTTGTGCTGCCGCTTTACCCGCAATACGCCGCCTCCACCACGGCCACCGCTTTCGACGAAATCGCATGCATCCTGCGCAAGCTGCGGCGCCAGCCGACGCTGCGCTTCGCCGCGCCCTATTTTGACGACCCAGCCTATATCGACGCTCTGGCGCAAGGGCTGCGCGAAGGGCTCAGCTCGCTGGACTTCGAACCGCAAGTCGTCCTCGCCTCGTTCCACGGACTGCCGCAGTTCCAGATCGACAAGGGCGACCCTTACAAAAGCCAATGCGAGACGACGGCCCGCCTGCTGCGCGAGGCGACTGGGATGAGCGAGGACAGACTGCGCCTGTCGTTCCAGTCGCGCTTTGGCCGCGCGAAATGGATCGAGCCCTATACCGCCGAAACGGTGGTCGCGCTGGCCAAGCAGGGTGTGAAGCGGCTCGCCATTGTCGCGCCGGGCTTCTCCGCCGATTGTCTGGAGACGATCGAGGAACTGGGCGTGGAAATCCGCGACTTGTTCCTTGAGGCGGGCGGCGAGAAATTCGCGCGTATTCCCTGCCTCAACGACAGCGAGGCGGGAATGCAACTGCTTGCGGCGCTGGCGCGGCGGGAGCTCGCAGGCTGGGTCTAGCCAAACGCGCAAGAACTCACTTCGAGGAAAGCTTCTTCCAGAGCCCGCGCAGGGGCTCGAAGCTGAACTCCACCTCATGGCGTCCCTCGGGAACGCGCACGGCCCGAAACAGCACATTGGCCCGCAAGATACTGGCCGGCGCTCCATCAAGCTTCGCGAACCAGTAAGGGTGCCAGACGTCGTTCAGCACCACCCAGCCGCCGCCCGCAGGCGCCGTCGCCTCGATCACGATTTTTGTGTTTTCGTAGGAAACAATTCTCGCAGCAGCCCGAGGCTGGCCGGCGATGCGGGTGTGACAGATCGGTGATTCCTCAAGCAGCACTGTCTCGCGAAAATCGACGTCGGGCCATCCGCCTTCTTCGATCATCTTGCCGAAATCCGCGCGCATGGCGCAGGTCGGCAGCAGCACGCGGGGCAGCGCGCCGGAGTATTCATAGACATATGCGTCCCTAGTGCGCGCGATGAGATTCACGTCGCCGGGCTTCATGTTCTTGTCGATCTCTTGGATCGGAACGCCTGTCGCGATGTAACGCAGGCCCAGCAGGTCCGACATCGGCGAGCGATAGGCGGCGTAGAGCTTCGAGAAATTGCGTTGCTCGGGCAGCGCCACATGATCCCCGGCGCCCGTCGCGTCCTCGAACAACTTCAAGCGAATGGGATTGTAACCGAGATCGTGATCGAACCCATGCACGAGGCTTGCGTTGGGCCAGTGGAAATCAATGGCCGCAAGCTCGATGCGGTCGCGGCGGTCGGGTGGCTGACCTCTCAGTTTATCACGCAGCAATGCGATCGTGTCGTTCTTCGTGTCGGCGCGCAGCACGTCGAATTGCGCCGGAGGCAGCGCCGTCGATTCATTGGGCTCGTTGCCGACGGCGAGATCGAGAAGTCATCGCGGCGCCGACCAGCGCGAGAACGGCAAGCCCGCTTTTCCTTGAGAGACGCGGCGCGAAAGAGACGACGACGAACGCCAGCGCCCAGAAGGCGGCGCCGATCAGCAGCGAATGCGTCGCCTGCGCGAGCCGGTCCTTGGCGAAAGCGACGCCCGCGCAAAGCGCCAGCAGCGCGGCGGCGGCGCCCGCGAGCGCCAATGGATTCGGGCGCGCATCGCCGCGCAGCAGCAGGCTCAGCCCATAACCCGCGAGAATGGCCAGAATTGCGCAGAGGGGAAAGGTGGCGTCCGCCGGCCGGCGCCACAGGTCCACGCCCGGAATATGAAACATCAATTCGAAGAGCGGCGTGTAGCGTCCAAGCGCGTAGATGGCGAGCACCACGGCGGCTCCGGCGAAAAAGCGGATTTCCATTTGCGCGAAGAACCGCTTGCCCATCGCTCCCAGGAGGACCAGCATCGGCAGCGCGCCCATGTAAATCGCCGTCATGTTGCGGGCAAGATAGATGTCGGTAGTGCCGAAGACCTGCGACGGCGGCCCCCAGAAATCCTTGAGCGGGCCGTCCGTGCCAAAGAGATTGGCGCAGATGAGCGTCAGGAAGGAACCCGGCGGCAGCGAGCCCTTGAAGGCGCCGTCGAGGTCAATCGCCGGCCGGTTGGAATTGGCGGCGAGATCGAGCGTCCAGGCGAGCGGCAGAGCAATGATCGCGGTTCCGCAAAAAGCGCCGGCGAGCAGAGGCTTCAGGGCGCCGAGAAAATCGGCGTCGTCGGTGAAGACGCGATAAAGCGCATAGGCCGTCAGCAGCAGCACCGACAAGAATGCGATCTGGTCGCGGCCCAGCACCAGAAAGGCTGCGGCGACGCCGGCTGCGGCGCCATAGGCCGCCGAACGGCGATCCAGCGCCCGCGCAAGCAGCCACAGCGTCACCGGAAACCAGGAAAGGCTCATAACCTGCCCGGTATGCTGGATGCGCCAACTCGCCGAACCGCCGAAGGCGAAGGCCAGCGCCGCGAGCAGCGCGCCCGCCGCATGCCAGCCCCGGTCGCGGAAATAGAGGATCAGCGCCAGTCCGCCCATGGCCAGCATGCCGAAGACGACGCCGTCTTCCAGCTGAAACGAAGGTTCTGGCGAGAGCCAGGCCGCGAGCAGAAAGAATGGCGAGAAGATCAGCGATTGCGGATCGGCGATCTGCGGCATGCCGGCGAAGACATTCGGGGTCCAGAAGGGCGACTGGCCGCTGTGCAGCGAATGAGCGAGAAAGACGAATTGCGGCTGAAAATGCGCCTTCGCGTCCCAGGGAACGGTGTAGGCGCCGGACAGGAAGGGATAGGCGAGCAGGATCGCGCAAAGGACGAAAATCGCCGCTGCGGCGCCGTAGAGGCGGTCGTCGTCTTTCAGCAAATCTCCGGACCCTTCGCCTATTTGGAATTCGGGCCTTAATAGCGGCTTCTTGCCGCACTGCAAAATCGGGGGCTTCTAGCCGATTTCGACGATGAGCCGCCCGCGCACCTTGCCGTTGACGATCTGGCGGGCGCGATCAAGCGTCTCGCTGAACGGAATGGTCTCGCTCATCCGGGCCAGCGTCTCCTTGTCGAGGTCGCGCGCGAGACGCGCCCAGGCCTCCCGGCGCAGCGCAAGACGCGGCCGCACCGCCTCGACGCCCAGCAGCGACACGCCGCGCAGGATGAAAGGCGCCACGCTGGTCGGCAAATCCATCCCCTGCGCATTGCCACAGGCCGCGACGGCGCCGTCGAACTGGATTTGCGACAATATATTGGCGAGCGTCACCGAGCCGACCGTATCGACTCCCGCCGCGAAGCGCTGGCTTTGCAGCGGCTTGCCGGGCCGGGACAATTCCGCGCGGTCAATGATCTCTTGCGCGCCAAGGCCTTTGAGATAATCCGCCTCCTCCGGCCTTCCGGTGACGGCGGCGACGCGCCAACCCAGCCGCGCCAGCAGCGCGACGGCCACGGAGCCGACGCCGCCCGAAGCGCCGGTGACGACGATTGCTCCGCTCTCCGGCGCAAGGCCGTGTCGCTCCAGCGCGATCACGCAGAGCATTGCCGTGAGACCTGCAGTGCCGATGGCCATGGCCTGCGCCGGCGAAAGTCCTGCCGGCAAAGGGACCAGCCAGTCGCCCGAAACCCGCGCCTTTTTCGCCCAGCCGCCCAGATGCGCCTCTCCCATCCCGCAGCCTCCGGCGACGACCAGATCGCCCGGCGCGAAATCCTTGTGCGTCGATGCGATCACCCGGCCCGCGAAATCGACGCCGGGAACCATCGGGAAGCGCCGCACGATCGGAGCCTTGCCGGTGACGGCCAGCCCGTCCTTGTAATTGATCGTCGAATGGGTGACCGCGATCTCGACGTCGCCGGGCATGAGGTCGGCGTCTTCCATCGTCTGGTAATCGGCGTGGTAACCCTTCTCGTCCTTGTCGATGCGGATAGCTTCAAACCCGGTCAAGCGCGTCTCCGATCTGGTTAAAGTCACATTTTCTGGCTTTATAGCCTTTTGAAGAAAATTTCCGCCTTTTTGGTCGCGCGCAAGGAAAAGCCGCCCTCAAACATGCGCCAACCTCACGCAATGCTTCCAAACGCCGGCGCAACCCTCTAAACAACCTCGCATGATCTGGCTCATATTCGCCCTCCTCACCGGCGCCGCCCTTCTGGCCGTGCTCGCGCCGCTCGCCGGCAAAAGCGCCTCGGTCGACCCTTCCGCGACCGACAAGGCCTTTTTCGGCGAGCAGATCGCCGAGATCGAGCGCGAGCGCGACGAGGGCCGGCTCGACCCGCAGGACGCCGAAGCCGCGCGTCTCGAAGCTGCGCGACGTCTGCTGCGCGCCAGCGAGGCGGTTGAAGCGGGCCCCCCGCAACCGTCGCGCCGGCCGAGAGTCATCGCGGCCATCGCCGCGTTAGTGCTCATTCCGGCGGTGGCCGTGCCGCTCTATCTTCATGTCGGCGCGGCGAACCTGCCGGACATGCCACTAGCGGAGCGACTGGCGAAGACGCCGCCGCATCAGGATCTCTCCGCCGCCGTCGCCCAGATCGAAGCGCATCTGACTGAACACCCCGAGGACGGACGCGGTTTCGAGGTCGTCGCGCCTTACTATCTGCGCAACGGCAAATATGAGGAAGCGGTTCACGCCTTCAGCGAAGCTCTCCGCCTGCTGGGGCCGACCCCGACGCGCTACGACGCCTTGGGCGAAGCCTATGTCATTTCTTCGCAAGGCGCGGTGACGCCAGCGGCCCGCCGCAATTTCGACGCTGCCCTGGCGCTGGATGCTGCGGACGCTATGTCGCAATATTATCTCGGGCTTGGCGCGGCCCAGGACGGCGATACAAAAAAGGCCAGCGAAATCTGGACCAAGCTCCTCGCCGAGGCTCCGCCGAACGCCGGCTATCGCGAGCTCGTGCGCGGACAACTCGACAGGCTCAACGCGGGACCTGATCGGGCAGCGGAAGCGAGCAAGGAGACGAGCGAAGGGCCAAGCAGCGCGCAGGGCAAGGCCATCGCGGCGATGCCCAAGGGCGATCAGCAGGCCGTCATCCGGAGCATGGTGGATCGCCTCGCTGGACGGCTGGCGCAAAAAGGCGACGACGTTCGAAGGCTGGCTGAAACTGATCCGCGCCTATAGCGTTCTCTCCGAACCCGAAAAGGCCAAGGCCGCGCTCGCTGACGGCAAGAAGGCGCTTTCCGGTAAGACCGACGACATCGCGCGTCTCGACGCGCTGGCGGCCCAACTGAACATCGAAAGGTAGCGGCATGACGCGGAAGGGCAAACGGCTGACGCTGATTTTCGGCGCGCTGGCGGTTCTTGGAATTGCGGCCGGCCTCGTCATGTTCGCGCTGCGCGACAATATCGTGTTTTTCTACACGCCATCGGAACTTGCGGAAAAACATCCCTCCCCCGGCGCGCGGCTGCGGATCGGCGGCCTCGTGAAACAGGGCTCGGTCGTAAAAGGCGCGGACCGCGAGGTGAGCTTCGTGATCACGGACAATTCGAAGGAACTGTCGGTCACTTACACCGGCCTCCTGCCCGATCTGTTCCGCGAGGGACAGGGCGTCGTTGCCGACGGCGTGCTCCAGAGCGACGGAAAATTCCGCGCCGACAGCGTGCTTGCAAAGCATGATGAGCGTTATATGCCGCGAGACGTCGCGGACGCGCTGAAGAAACAGGGCGTGTGGCAGGGCGACAAAAAGTGAGGCGCGCATGATCGTCGAATCCGGACATTTCGCCCTGGTGCTGGCGCTGGCCCTCGCGCTGGCGCAGGCGTGCATCCCCTTCGCTGGCGCTCGGCTCGGCGACGGAGCCCTGATGCGCGTCGCGCGGCCCGCGGCGATCGCGCAATTTCTGCTCATCGCCTTCGCCTATGGCGCGCTCACTTACGCCCATGTCGTTTCGGATTTCTCGCTCGTCAATGTGATCGAGAACTCCCATTCGACCAAGCCGCTGATCTATAAAATCTCCGGCGTCTGGGGCAATCACGAAGGCTCCATGCTGCTCTGGGTGCTGGTGCTCTCCTTCTGCGGCGCGCTGATCGCGGCCTTCTCCGCCGCCATGCCCGCGAAGCTGCGCGCCGATACGCTGAGCGTGCAGGGTCTGCTCGGCGCGGCGTTCTTGCTGTTCATCCTGTTGACGTCGAATCCTTTCGCGCGCGTCGAGCCGGCGCCCTGGCAGGGCCAGGACCTCAACCCGATCTTGCAAGACCCCGGCCTCGCGATTCATCCGCCGCTGCTCTACCTCGGCTATGTCGGCTTTTCGATCGTGTTCTCCTTCGCCGCCGCCGCCCTGATCGGCGGGCGCATCGACGCCGCCTGGGCGCGCTTCGCGCGGCCCTGGACCCTCTTCGCGTGGATCAGCCTCACGCTCGGCATAGCGATGGGCTCCTACTGGGCCTATTACACGCTGGGCTGGGGCGGTTTCTGGTTCTGGGACCCCGTCGAAAACGCCTCGCTGATGCCCTGGATCGCCGGCACGGCGCTGCTGCACAGCGCCGCCGTGATGGAAAAGCGCGAGGCGCTTAAAGTCTGGACGATCTTTCTCGCCATCCTCGCCTTCTCGCTCTCGCTGCTCGGCACCTTTCTCGTGCGCTCCGGCGTGCTCACCTCGGTGCACGCCTTCGCCAGCGACCCCGAACGCGGCGTGTTCATTCTGGCGATTCTCGTCTTCTTCATCGGCGGCGCGCTGGCGTTGTTCGCGCTGCGGGCCGGCAGCCTGCCCATCGGCGGTCTCTTCGCGCCGATCTCGCGCGAGGGCGCGCTGGTGCTGAACAATCTGCTGCTGACGGTCTGCTGCGCGACGGTCGTCATCGGCACGCTCTATCCGCTGGCGCTTGAGGCGCTCACCGGCGAAAAGATTTCCGTCGGGCCGCCCTTCTTCAACACGGTGCTGATCCCCATCGCGCTGCCGATCGCGCTGCTGATGCCTATCGGGCAGATGCTGGCGTGGAAGCGGGGCGACCTTGCCGCCGCGCTGCAGCGACTGCGCTTCGCCTTCCTTATCGGTCTGCTGGCGCTCGGCGCCTTCGGCGCCCTTGAAGGCGCGCCCTATCTTTCCGTGGTCGCGGCGGGCATCGCCGTCTATCTCGTCGTCGGCGCGCTGACCGATCTCGTGCAGCGCGCACGGGCGCGAGGCGCATCGCCGCGCGTCGCGGTAACGCGCTTTTTCGGCCTGCCGCTTTCGGTGTTTGGAACCGCGATTGCTCACGCCGGCATGGGACTGACGCTGCTCGGCCTCGCCGCGACGGGCTGGGGCGTCGAGAACATCACGACAATGAGACTCGGCAATTATTACGAGGTCGGCCCCTATCGCATCGGCCTGCAGGAAATAGCGCTGCGCAACGGGCCCAACTATTCCGAAACCTACGCGGTGCTTGCGGTGCGCGGCGACGCTCGCGAAATCGCGCGGATAGAGCCGGCCAAGCGCTATTATCAGGCGCGCAAGATGGCGCGCACCGAGGCCGGCATCGTCACGCTCGGCCTTGGACAGGTCTATGCGGCGCTGGGCGAATCCCACGCCGACGGCAGCATAGACGCCCGCCTCTATTACAAGCCGCTGGTGACCCTGATCTGGATCGGCGCGCTGGTGATGGCGTTGGGCGGCGCCTTCTCGCTCGCCGACCGAAGGCTGCGCATCGGCGTAGCGCGCCGCGCGACGGCGGCGATTCCGCAGGCGGCCGAATGAGACGAAATCCGCCTGATTGCCTCGTCGACAGCAAAGCGGCTTACCCGCTCCAGACTACGAATGCGGATTGTGCGGCCCCATCCCTCCCCCTTGCGGGGAGGGTGGCCCGGCGAAGCCGGGTCGGGTGGGGGGCTCGCGCCATCTCGCCCAGGATTCCGCAACCCCCACCCGTCGCTTCGCGCCACCCTCCCCGCAAGGGGGAGGGGATTTGCGCCCAGCCGAACTATTCAAGCGGGAATCCTATGAGACAGTCGCTCAAGACCCTCGCGCTCGCCGCCGCGCTTTTTGCGCCGCTCGCCGCTTACGCGATCGAGCCCAGCGAAAAGCTGGCCGATCCCGCGCTGGAGGCGCGCGCGCGCCATATCGCCAGCGAATTGCGCTGCCTCGTCTGCCAGAACCAGTCCATCGACGATTCCGACGCGCCGCTCGCCAAGGATTTGCGCATTCTGGTGCGCGAGCAGTTGAAGACCGGCTTGACCGACGATCAGGTGCGCAACTTCGTCGTCTCGCGCTATGGCGATTTCGTGCTGCTGCGCCCGCCTTTCAAACCTGAGACGCTGCTGCTGTGGCTGGCGCCGCTGATCGCCTTGCTCGCGGGAGCCGCCGGGCTCTGGAGCGCGTCGCGCCGACGGAAGGCGGGTTTGGCCCCGGCGGCGTTGAGCGAGGCGGAGCGGGAGAAGTTGAGGGAGCTGGGGGTGGAGGGCGACTGACAGATTACAGTCACGGTGACTTAAATGTTAAGAACCTTTACACTCGATACGAACTGCCTTGCGGATATTGCCGAAAACCGGCTTTCAGCACGAGCAATTCGAAAACTTGCTGAAGCTCACGCCAGCAATCAAGCGGATGTCGCTGTCATCGCTATCTCGGCATCTGAGAGGCAACTTAATCAATCGTATTTGAACAATTACGCAGATTTTCGAGACCGCATGGACTCTTTGGGTCTAGGGCATCTCAATGTTGTTTTGCCGATGGCATATTGGGATATATCCTTCTGGGATCACTGCCTGTGGAGCGATGACGCGATGCAAGGCCTTGAACGCCAAATCCATGAAATCCTTTTTCCAAATGTTCCGTTCTTTTGGCAAGACTATTGCCAAGCCAATTTCATCGACCCGTCGCCCCGAGCGCCGACTGGCAAATGGCGGAATTGCAAATGCGATGTGCAAGCCGTCTGGTCGCATATTCATCAGAAGCGTAACGTGTTTGTCACGAGCGATAGAAATTTCCACAAAGCCACGAAAAAGCCAGTCCTGGAGGCGTTGGGTGCAAGCCATATCGAATACCCTGAAGCTGCGCTCGCATATTTGGTGAACCAATAGCTCGCTAATGTGCGCAAATCGGGTCGATCGCGGTTCCCTTAGAAACGATATAGCCACGGGATGAAATCTCCCAATTGGCTCAACCTTGGCTCCCCATGTCCAACCCCACCGCCGGTTTCCCCTCGCACTGGATCGACACTGACGCGGAGCAAATCTTCGCCTGCTCGCCTCTCCTCGCCGTCAGGGCGAGCAGAATTGCGGCGCGTTGAAGGACAGCAGGCCGCAGAGCTTTTCGTGCAGCAACGCATCATAGCCGGTCGCATATCTGGCGATGAGGGCGAGGCCGACGCCGAGAACCGCGCAGCCCAGAAAAGCCGCTTCGGACTCGGACAGATCGTCGAGGCCCAGCGACGCGAATACGGATTTGAACGTCCCGCAAATGGCCTGCGAGATCGCCGTATCCGCCCTCGTCTCGATCGGCGATTCCCAGGATCTGTAGTAATAGCCGTAAGTTTGGGTATTTGCGTAATAGACAATCGATGAGCCCAGGCTCAGGCCGGCCAGCAGGCCGACAAGCACCCACACCAGCGCCTCGGTGGCGACGGGATTGCCGGCAAGGCCGGCCGCGATCATATGTGCATGCAGATATTCATCCATTTGCATGGCGGCGGCCTTCTGCAAGAAATAGGGCTTCAAACAGGCGTGATGTCACTGGCGCAACAATTACCATTCGATCGTTGATCATTGATTACGCTCGCCCCGGTCCGCAGGGTTTCAGGCGTCATGCGGGTCTCTTGGTCGCGCGGCCCGAACAGGCTACAACCCCGCCAGATTCAACCAACGGTTCCCCATGTCCAACCCCACCGACTTCTACCCCGGCTTCGCCTCGCACTGGATCGACACGGACGCGGGGCAAATCTTCGCGCGTTCGCATGGCGCCGGGCCGCCGCTGCTGCTGCTGCATGGCTTTGGCGAGACCAATATCGCCTGGCGCAGAATCGCGCCCCAGCTCGCGCAGCGCTTCACCGTCGTCGCGATGGATTTGCGCGGCTATGGCTGGTCGTCCGCGCCGGACAGCGACAAGGGCGAGAATTACACCAAGCGCCTGATGGCGGCCGACGCCGTGAAAGTCATGGAGAGCCTCGGCCATATTCAATTCGCGCTTGCGGGGCATGATCGCGGCGCGCGCGTCGGCATGCGCCTCGCGCTCGATCATCCGGGACGGCTCACCAAACTCGCGATGCTCGACATCGCTCCGCTGGAGGAGGGTTTTGGCGACGGCAATCTCTCCCGCATCGGCCGCGCCAAATTCATGAGCTATGAGGCGCCCCGCCCCGAAAATCTGATCGCGCTCGACGCCGGCGGCTTTCTGACCGACGCGCTGCAAAGCGGAACCAAGAACAAAAACCTCGCGCCCTTCGGCGAGGCCGCGCTCGCCGCCTACGCCCAGGCCTTCAACGAGCCTTCGCGCATCCACGCCTTTTGCGAGGATTTTCGCGCTGGCGAGGGCGCCGACAGGGAGCAACTTCTCGCCGACAAGCAGGCGGGCAGGAAGATCATCACGCCGACTCTGCTTCTCTGGAGCGCGGCGCATTTTCCCGCGCAGCCTTCGCTGCTGGAGGTCTGGCGCGACTGGGCCAGCGACATTCGCGGCGAGGCCGTCGACAGCGGCCATTACCTCGCCGAGGAAGCGCCCGACGCCGTGCTGAAGGCGCTTGAGGATTTCCTCTGAGCCTTCATCGCCGCGCCTGAAAGAAATCCCGCAGCAATTGCGCGGCTTCGCTTTCGCGCAGGCCGCCATAGACTTCCGGCGCATGGTGGCAGGTGGGCTGTGAAAAGAATCGCGGTCCATGCTCGACGCCGCCGCCCTTGGGATCGCTTGCGGAAAAATACAGCCGGCGGATGCGCGCGAAGGAGATCGCCCCCGCGCACATGGCGCAAGGCTCGAGCGTGACATAGAGATCGCAATCGGTCAGCCGCTCCGAGCCAAGCTCGGCGCAGGCGGCCCGAATCGCCAATATTTCAGCGTGAGCCGTGGGATCGCGGTCCCGCAGCGTGCGATTGCCCGCGATGGCGATGATTTTTCCGCCGCGCGAGAGAGCCGCGCCGACGGGAACCTCGCCCTCGACGGCGGCAAGACGCGCGGCGTCGAAAGCGGCGGCGAAGGGGTCTTCTGGCATGTGTGCTTCGCTTCGCCCTTTCATTCCCGGCGCTTTGCCTGCTATCAAAGCCCATGAGCGATGAAAAGCCAAGACGACCCCGGCCGCCCGCAAAAGGCGGCGAACGGCCCATGCGCCGACGCCCCTCGGAATCCGCACCCACGAGCAGGCGCGATGACGCCGCCCCGCCCGCGCGCCAGGATAGGCCGCAATTCGACAAGCCACGCTTCGCAAAGACCGACGCAGGCAGGAGCGCGAAGCCCGCGTTTCAGAAGCCTCGGGCCTCGCCCCGCCCTCGCCCGGCTCCAGCGGAAGCGCAAGAGAAAGCCTTCGAGGGCGAGCGCGTCGCCAAGGCGATGGCGCGCGCCGGCGCCTGTTCGCGCCGCGACGCGGAACAATGGATCGCGGAAGGGCGCGTCGCGGTCAATGGCCGCGTTTTGTCGACGCCCGCCTTCAATGTGCGCGAGGGCGACAGGATCACCGTCGACGGCGCGCCGATGGCCGAACGCGAACGCACACGGCTGTTCCTGTTTCACAAGCCCGCCGGCCTCGTTACCAGCGCGAGGGATCCCGAAGGGCGGCAGACGGTTTTCGATTTCCTCAAGGAGCGCTATCCCGATCTGCCGCGCGTCGTGAGCGTCGGGCGGCTCGACATCAACACCGAAGGCCTGCTGCTGCTGACCAATGACGGCGGCCTCGCGCGCACGCTTGAACTGCCGGCGACGGGCTGGACCCGGCGCTACCGGGCGCGCGCGCATGGACAGGTCGATCAGGCGATGCTCGACACGCTCGCCGAGGGCGTGACGGTGGATGATGTCGCCTATGCGCCGATCGAGGCGCGGCTCGATCGCGTGCAGGGCGCCAACGCCTGGATCAGCATGAGCCTTTCGGAAGGCAAGAACCGCGAGATCAAGCGCGTGCTGGAGCATCTCGTGCTCGACGTGACGCGCCTCATCCGCATCTCCTACGGGCCTTTCCAGCTTGGCGACATCGCCGAGGGCACGGTGGAGGAAGTGAAGTTGAAAGTGCTCCGCGATCAGCTGGGCAAGGGATTGGCGGAACTCGCCGGCGTCGATTTTTCTTCCGGCCTGCGCGAGAACTCCCTCAGCGACCGAGGCGCAGGAGGCGCGCGTGCGTGCGGAGGGTCGGCCGCGCAAGCATGTGTCGGCGCTTCGCAAGCAGCGCGACAAGGGCGCCGAGCAAGCGCCGCGCGCGCGCATCGAGCGCGCGGTCACCGCCGACCGCAAGGGCCGCGCCGTGGCGGTTGAGCGCGTCGTCGTCAAAGGCGCGAAGCCCGTCGCCGACAGCCGCAACGCACGCCGTTTCGACTCGCTGCGCCGCGAGAACGCCGCGCCAGAGAGCGCCAGACCACGCGAACGCGGCGAAGGCGCTGGACGCTTCGAGCGCAATGACGCAAGGCCTGCGCGCGCGCGCCCGGAATTCAAGGAAGCGCGCGCGCCACGCGGCGAAGGCGCTCCACGCGAGCGCAAATTCGAACGCAGTGAGGGACGCGCCAGCGAGCCAAGGACGCCTCGAAGCGAAGGCGGTGGACGGTTCGAGCGGTCAGACGCGCGCCCCGCGCGCGCTCCGTCAACGGGCGAGCGCACCGCGCCACGCGACCGCAAGGACTTCAAGGACGCGCGTCCCCCGCGCGGGGACGCTCCGCGCGAACGCAACTTCGATCGCAGCGAAGGGCGCGCCAGCGGGCCAAGGACGCCTCGAACCGAAGGCGGTGGACGGTTCGAGCGATCAGACGCGCGCCCGGCGCGCGACCGGAAGGACTTCAAGGATGCGCGTCCTCCGCGCGGGGACGCCCCGCGCGAGCGAAACTTCGATCGCAGCGAGGGACGCGCCAGCGGACCGAGGACGCCTCGCGGCGAAGGCGGCGCGCGTGCGGATTCGCGGCCGCCTCGCGCGAAAACGTCAGGGCCGCGAGACCGCCCGGCTTTTAAAGGCGCAAGGCCGGCGCGCGGCGAAGGCGCTCCACGCGAGCGCAAGTTCGAAAGCGGAGAAGGACGCTCGAGCGGGCCAAGGCCTCCCCGCAGCGAAGGCGGCAAGAGGTTTGATGGGCCGCGCAAACCGGGCGGCGCCGGCAAGCCTCGTGGGCCAGGCAGGCCAGGCGGCGGAAAGCCTGGCGGCAAACCGCCTGCGCGCAGCCCGCGCGGTCCTCGTTAAATCATGCGCATTGTAGGAGGCGCCCTGCGCGGGCGCGCCCTGACCGCGCCTAAATCCCAGAATGTGCGCCCGACCTCGGACCGGCTGCGCAAGTCGATCTTCGACATTCTCACGCATGCCTACGACAATGCGCTGGAAGGTGCGACTGTCGTCGATCTTTTCGCAGGCACCGGGGCGCTGGGCATCGAGGCGCTTTCGCGCGGAGCGGCGCGCGCCTTGTTCATTGACGATGGCGCAGAAGCGCGTGCGCTCTTGCGCGCGAATATTGAAGCGCTGGGTCTTGGCGGCGTCACGCGCGTATTCCGGCGCGACGCGACCAGGCTTGGCCTCGCGCCGCCGGGCGAAGCCTTTACGCTCGCCTTTCTGGATCCGCCTTATGGCAAGGCGCTGGCGCCGCTCGCGCTCGGCGAATTGCTTCGCGGCGGCTGGCTTGCGCCGGGCGCGCTCGTGGTGATCGAAGAAGCGGCTAATGCGACCCTGGAGCTGCCGGCGGGAATTTCTAGCGAGGATCAGCGCCGCTACGGCGATACGCAGATCATTTTCGCCCGGCGGGAGTCATGATCTCGCGCTCCAATCCGGAAAACGGGAAGGTCGATGGCGCCGCGACCATCGCCAAGGTGACGAGCCGCCTCGCGCCTTTTCTGATCGCCTGTTTCTTCGCCGCCTATCTCGACCGCGTCAACATTGGCTTCGCAGCGCTGACGATGAACAGGGAACTTGGATTCTCGCCACAGGTCTTCGGTCTCGGCGCGGGCATTTTCTTTGTCGGCTACTGCCTTCTGGAGGCGCCCAGCAATTACATTCTGCACCGGGTCGGCGCGCGGCTCTGGATTGCGCGCATCATGGTCAGCTGGGGCTTCATCTCCGCGCTGACCTCGCTCGTGTGGAACGAGGCGAGCTTTCTGACATTGCGCCTTGTTCTCGGCGCCGCCGAGGCGGGCTTCGCGCCGGGCGTCATACTGTATCTGACCTACTGGATTCCCGCTGAGCATCGCGGCCGCAGCCTCGGCGCGTTTCTGGTGGCGATACCGCTTTCGACGGTGATCGGCGCGCCCTTGTCGGGATTGACGCTGACCTCGCTCGACGGCGCTCTCGGCGTCAGCGGCTGGCGCTGGCTGTTCATTGTCGAGGCCATTCCGACAATTCTGCTCGGGATCGCGGCGTTCTTTTTCCTCACCGACCGCCCCGGCGACGCGAGCTGGCTGACGACGCAGGAACGAGACTGGCTGCAGGATACGCTCGAAAGCGAGCGAGCCGAATACGGCGGCGAACCGACCGTCGGTCAGACATTGCGCGACCCGCGCGTGCTGGGGCTTGGAATCGTCTATTTCGGCGTCGTCGCGGCGCTCTACGGCCTCGGTTTCTGGTTGCCGCAACTGGTTGGGGATTTTGGCTTCGGTCCCGCACTGACTGGCGTCGTCACGGCCATTCCCTACGCCTGCGGCGCGGTCGCCATGATTTTTTGGAGTCGCAGCTCGGACAGGAGCGGCGAACGCGCCCGCCATACGGCCGCCGCCGCCGCGCTCGCCGCCGCGAGCATCGCTCTCGCGGCCTGCGTCAAATCTCCCGCTCTGTCGATCGCGGCCTTTTCGCTCGCCTCGATCGGAACTCTCGCGGCAATGCCGCCCTTCTGGGCGCTGCCGACAAATTTTCTATCCGGCGCCAGCGCCGCCGTGGGCATCGCGCTGATCAATTCGATTGGCAATGTCGCCGGTTTCGCGGGCCCTTATCTTGTCGGCTGGCTGAAAGGGGACAGCGAGGGCTATTCCACTGCGCTGCTAGCGCTGGCCTGCGGGCCGCTCATGTCGGCGCTGCTGGTCTTGTGGATCGCGCGCGAAGTGCACCCGGGACCGGGCATGATCGACGCGCGGGCAAGCTCTCCGAACTAGCCAGTCGCCTTAACTGATTTCGGCGAACTTGCGGGTTCCGCTCGCAAGAAGAGCGACGGCGCACGCCGGCGCGCAGTCGCTGGCGGCGGTTTTCGCTTCCGCCGCGGCGGGGATGAATTCGTCGAAATCCGCGTAGGCGCGGGCCTCGCGCCGCGCCCATCGGGCCAGGAGGGCGCGGCCGACGCCGGCGCCGACGATGGGCGCTCCCGCCATTTCGGGGGCGCGCGATTCGATAAGAGCTACGGCGTCCTCGATCCGGCGAATTTGGGCGCGCGCGAAGAACCGGGCCAGCGCGTCCCAGGCCTCGGGCGGGCGGGCGCTTGCGTTCTCTCCAACGAGGCGCGCGAGCCGAACCCTGCTGGCCTCCGGCGTCTTCGCACGCCCGTCCACCGTGGCCGCCGTATCCGCGTCCGACGGGATTTCGCCGAGAATGCGATGCACGTCGGCCCATGTCGCGAATTGCTCGTCGACCAGAGCACTCCAGCGACCGCCCACGGGCGCGAGCGGCAGGCCCGTCGCCGGGCTGCCGCGCAACAGGCCGGCGTAGACGAGTTCGCCATTGACGAGGCGGCCGGCGTCGTCCCACCCTCGCGCGGCGACGGCGCCGCCCCGGATCGGAATAATGTCGGTCGTGGTCGAGCCCATGTCGACGAACAGGGCCAGCGGGCGCGCGCGCGCGACCAGCTCCGCGCTGGCCCGCCAATTGGCCGAGGCGATCTCGCTCGCCGCAGCCTCGACGCCGGCCTTGGGCAGGAAGCCTTTTTCGCCCGCGTAAAACACCGTTTCCGCGCCGATCTCCCTCGCGCAAATGGCGGCGATGGAGAGGACGCCGCGCTCGCGATTCTCGAAGGCGTCGGATAGCTCGGCCGTCATGGTGACGGCGTGACGCCCGCCCGCGCCGACGACGGCCAGCGTGTCGCGAATGGCTTGTTCGAGGTGGACGAGGCCCAGATGCGGCGTGCAGACACGCTGCGTCGCCGCGACGACACGGCCCTCCTCCACGCGCGCCGCCTTTATGTTCGCGCCGCCGATATCCCAGCCGATCGTTCTCACGCCGCGCCCTGGATTTCGACGAGCTTGAGCAGATTTTCGAGTATCAGCACGGAGGTCAGCGGGCCGACGCCGCCGGGAACCGGGGTGATCTCGACGTCGAGCCCCTCCAGCGCGTTAAAATCGGCGTCACCGCAGAGCTTGCCGTCGATGAAGCCGATGCCTGCGTCGACGATCACCTGCCCGGCGCGGAAATATTCTCGCCCGAACATTCGTGGCTGGCCGGTGGCGAGAAAGACGACGTCCGCCTCGCGTGAAATGGCCGGAATGTCCTTCGTCGCGGAATGGCAGACGGTGACGGTCGCGCCCGCGCTAACGAGGAGATTTGCGAGCGGGCGTCCGACCGTGCGCCCGCGGCCGATCACGACCACGCGCTTGCCCTTCAACTCCGTGCGCGAGGCCGCGAGCAGCAGGCAGCTTTGCGGCGTGGCCGGGGCGATGAATCTTTGCGCCGGGCCGTTTTGCAGCATCGCGCCGAGATTGCAGGCGGAAAGCCCGTCGACGTCCTTATGCGCGGGGATGAGATTGGGCAGGTCGATTTCGTCGGCGCCCGGATTGGACGACATCACGACGATCACGCCGTGAACGTCGGGCCGGTCGCACAAAGCTCGCATTCGCGCGGCGACGCCGGAATGGGCGTCGTGCAGGTCCAGCGTCTCGAAGGCGCCGCCGACTTCCTCCGTATGCCGCCGCTTGGCCGCGACATAGCTGGCGACGGCGGGATCGTCGGTGCGGAAGGCCGCCGCGAGCCTCGGAATCGTCCCCCGCGCTTTCACGGCGGCGAAGGCCAGGGCGAGTTCCGCCTTGCGTTGCGCAACGATGTCTATGCTGAAGATGCTTTTCATCCCGCACGCTCCCTTTTCGCGCGCCCCTGCGCTCTTCGAGCATAGCCCAATTTCAGGCGGATCGCGCTCGAAAGACTTCGTCAGACTTTGTGTCCTTGATGGTGAATCTTTCACACTACGAAGGACTCAAGGACTTGATGTCGCCGCGCCCCGCCCTTCGAGGCCGCGTTACCAAAAGAAGAATTGAAATTGCATTTCCGTATCTCCACATTTCGGCCGCTCGCCGGCGCGCGGAGCCCGAGCGGCCGTTCCGCCGACATATGAATCGAGGCGGCCCAAAACATCCCATGCGACATTCAATTTCAGGTTTTACGGGGATCGATCCGATTTCGGGGAGCCTTGTTCTAAAACGCCGCGTTTTCGCGTGTCGCGCAAATAAAAAAGGGGAGCCGCGAACGGCTCCCCCAATTCCAAAGTCCTTGCGACCCTTAGTGAGCGGCGAAGGGGTGCTTGGCGTCGTTGCGCTTGGCGACGACTTCAGCGGCCTTCGGCTCGCCCTTGACGGCGCGCGCAATGGCTTCCTTGGTGGCGGTGTAGTTGAAGTCCTGGATCTTCGTGTCGTCCGAAGCGTCCCAGTGAATGAACACGCCGACGCAGATGAACAGGTCATCGGCTTCCGCCAGCGGAATCACGCCTTCGGCGACCGAGTCGGCGACGGCCTTGGCGACGCCGGCCTGGGCCGGGCCAAACATCTGCACGGCCTGCTTGGCGCCCTTGATCGTGACCTTGTTGAACAGGATCGTGTTCGGCTTGGCCAAAAGGTTCGGGGCGACAACGGCCAGAAGCGTCGTGAAGCCGTCCTTGTTGTTCACGAGAGCATTGGCGAAAGCCAGCTCGGCGGCGCTGCCGCGCGGTCCAATAAGCAGGTCGATATGCGCAACTTCATTGCCGTCGCCGACGAGAGACTCGCCCACCATGAGCTTGTTGATCAAAGCCATCTGCGTTTCCTTTCGAGAAACTTAGGTTTCCAGCGCTTTTTGCGCCGGCTTTGGAACGCGCCGCAAGACCATCTCGCGGCGCGAATGGGGTGAATGTCAGACGAGCTTGCGCGCCAGCGCGAAAGCGTCGCGGAAATCGAGGCAAAGCGGCTTGTCGGAGGTCGTCATCTGCTTGAACAGGCCCGACTGCGCACCGTATTTGATGTTGCCGATGGCCAGGGCGCCGATGCCCAGAGCGCCATGAGATGACACGACGACGCCATTGTCGTGCAGGCCGCAGCCTTCGACGCCGAGGGGCGGGACGGCGTTCACGTCGGCGGCGATCAAGAGGTTCTTGGCCGCTTCGAGGTCCTGCTTCGACAGCACCTGCACCCCGGCGCGCGCGGCGCAGAGAGCGACCTCATGATCGAGCAGAAGCTTGCGGACCTGCTCCGGCGTGCTGCCGTCGGCGGACTTCACCTTGACGCCGAAACGCTTCTCGATCTCGTCCGCAAGTTTCTGCACGCGCTCAAGGCCGCTGTAGCCCACCATCGTGACATTCGCGCCTTCGAGCGCGGCGATCACGCCAGAGGAATAGCCGACGACGCCGGTCGCGCCGTAAATCACGATGCTCGTGCCTTTGAGCTCGCGTTGCTTCTTGTCGCGCAGGAGCTTCTCGACGCTGGCGACCATGCCGCCGGCCGTCGTGAAGGAGCCATAAGGATCGGCGAACAGCGACACTTCGAAGGGCTTGAGCAGCGCCTTCTTGGCGGCGTCCAGCATGTCCAGAGCCAGCACCGCGTCGCGGCCAGCGAAGAAAATTCCGGTGCGAAGAGCCGCCGAGGGCGCGCGGGAGAACATTGCGTCCTGCACCAGCGCGGTAACTTCGTCGAGGGTGACATTGGTGTAGGGGATGGTGACGTCATAGCCGGCGTCGACCGCCATATTCACGTCGAAGGGGCTCATATGCTTCAACGTGCTCAGCATATGCAGAATAGCTTTGGCGGCCATGGAATCCTTCACCTTTCTGTCGTCTTCGCATCGCGCCTCTTGCTGGGCGCGCGGGAAATCGCAATAGAAACAGCACGATAAACGTGAGGGTCGTTTTCCGGCGCGCGAGATGCGGTTTGATACTGGTGGAGACTGCGAGCGAAGCCTGAACGCCCGGAGCCAAGCCCCGCCCGGATGACGAGACGGCATAGAACAAAGAACAGCGCCAATGTCCAGTGGCTTGTCGCCGCAGACCGCAAGTCGAGCAAAAGCCCTATCCGATGGTTGACGATCCGCCGGTTTGGCGCCTATAAGCCTCGTCCAAAGAGGGCTCGGCGTGGGCCAGCAAGCCTTTTTCCAGAATCCTCACCCTTGGATGGCGAGAAAAGGCGCATCGTCGCCGCCGGCTCCCGTGGGTGATTGACCGATCGAAAGGAAAGTTTATGTCCCGTCGTTGCGAACTGACCGGCAAGGGCGTCCAGTCCGGCAATCTTGTCAGCCATTCCAATCGCAAGACGCGCACGCGCTTCCTGCCGAATCTCGTGAATGTCACGCTGACCTCGGACGCGCTGGCCCGCTCGGTGCGCCTGCGCATTTCGGCCGCCGCCCTGCGCTCGGTCGAACATCGCGGCGGCCTCGACGCCTTCCTCGCGAAGGCCCATGTCGAAGATCTGTCCCAGAACGCCCGCGAGCTCAAGCGCGATATCGCCAAGAAGCACGCCGCCGCCGCGCAGGCGTGACCGGCGGCCGGCCCTGCAGCCGCGCCCTCGCATCATTCTCGTCAGACATGGCCCCGTCGCGATAAGCGCTCCGGGGCTTTTGTCTTATTCGGACGTCGCGCGTTACGTCACAGCCTATGAAGACGCCGGCCTGGCCCAGGGAGCGTCTCCGCCCCGAAAACTGCAACTGGCGCTGGCCGGAGTCGTGGCGGTTTGCGCCAGCGACGCCAGACGCGCCGCTCAGTCGGTCTCGGCGCTTGGACTTGCCGACGGCGCCCGGAGCGACGCGCTGTTTCGAGAGGAGCCGCTGCTTCTTCCGCGCCTGATTGGCGCATGGCCCCTGTTCCTCTGGCTGGCGACGGCGCGCGCGCTGGAGCTTTGGCGCCCCGCAAGTCGCAGCTCTCGCCTCCCGATGGAAGAACGGGCCGACCACGCCGCCGAGCGGCTGATTGCGGCGGCGATCCAGGGCGACGTGGCCCTGATCGGTCATGGCTGGTTCAATCGCGCGATCGCCCAGTCCCTGAGCCGACGCGGTTGGCGGTCTTCGAGGCGCACATTCGGCTCCGGTCCGTGGTCGTTCATCGCGCTTCACGAACGAAAAACTTAAGCTAGCCTCTAGCTGGCGAAAATCCGCTTAGCCTAAAGTTTACCCGGCACAGCTATCATCCGAGTCTCGGGAGTTGCGCTTGGTCTCCAGGCAGTCGACCGATGCGCTGGCAGGCCTGTCTGGCTCCGCATACATTCCTCGTCCTTCGCCTCAACCCGAGTTTGCAGTTTGTTGCGTGCGTCTTGTAACCAGAGTGGGCCGGTTGATGAGGAGGGTGCTGCTAAGCTTGCTTACGCTTGGCGTCAGCGCGACGGGCTCCTTCGCCTTGAGCGATAGCGATTCCTCTATCGAATTCATGTCCCCCTCGCCTCTGCGTCCAACGATTCAGCCTCAAACCGGGAATCTCGCGGAACCTGAACCCCTTCCCAGACGCGCTCCCACCACCCTTCCAGCGATTCACGTCTTCCTCGGGATGCCCGATGGATCGGCAATAGGAGGCGGCCTCGCCGACATCGGGGCTCCTCTGCGCGTAAGCCTACCAGGAGCCGCGGCGGATCCCGGCCCCGCGCCCGCCTATTTGGAGGTTCCGGCGGCGTGGACCAAGGAAGTAGACAAGATTCTCCGCCGTGACGCTGGAGGAAACCTGGCGGCGGAATACCAGTATCTTCAAGCTATCGTCAGGCTCCCGGGATTGATCGGCGTCAGCGCCGCTTACGACCGAATGCGCAAAATGGACCCGGAAAACTGGCGCCTGAAGGATTATTGGAATTTCAGTAGCGGGTGGGAACTGGATTACGCGCCGAGCTCCGCGACGATGTTTTATCTAAGAAGTTTTTATTCCACGAACTATCAATCCACATTCGCGGAAATCAAGCCCGGCTTCGCGGCCTTTGAAAATTTCCCTTTCGGCAAAATCTATGTCGGCCCCTTCGCCATTCTCAACGGCCTGAGACTAGATCAGGCTTCGAAACTGGGCGCTCATCTGACATTGAGCGAAATCGGCGCGTTTCACGTGACTGTCGCCTGCGGCCTCACGCATGACAAACTCCTTGGCTCTGGCGCATTTGGAATGATCGAATCATCGCTGCGATTTTAACCGCCGCCGGTGGCCGATCACAAATAGCTCAGCCACCAGTCATGCCGGCGCCGCTTGACGCCCGCGGCCCAGCGGCAGACGGGGTACAGTGCAATCATGATGAGAATCCAGGCCGCATAGGTTCCCGCCAGACCAAGGCCCAAACCTTCGGGAGGAGGCGAGCCGGCGCCAATGCCTTGCATTTGCGCGAGGCTGAAGCCCTCCACGAGCGCGAGCGCCACTGCAGCAACCGGAGCGACGTAGAGGTGCAGAATATAGAAGAAGAGAGGAACCTTGCCGAATGTCGCGAGTATCTCGCCCGCAAAGCCACCCAGCCGCTCCATCGTCGGCAACAGCAGGAGCGCTGGGCCGAGCGTCACAAGCCCATAGAGCAGGGAGGGAGGATATTTGGTCACATTGAGAAAGGACAGCGCCGTCATCGTCGGGTCGCCCTGGACGGACCAGGGACCGGGATCGCCATACACATTCGAGGCGCGCAACAGGACAAACAGCGCAATCGATACAGAGCCAAGCAGGCTCAGAATTCTTCGGCGTTCAGCGGCGGGCGTCAAGAAGACGGGCCCAAGGCCATAGCCCAAGGCCATGACGCCGATCCACGGCAGCACTGGATAAACCAGCCTGCCGGGGATTCCCCAAGGCAACGGACCTTGTTCGTGCAGGAGGGTCCAGAAGGGCGCCCAGCTCCCGAAATCAGATGCGTGAAAGGCGTCGAGCAGATTGTGGCTGGCGAGAATCAGTGAGCCGATCAGCAGGACGACGCGGGTCGGCAGCCATATCAGCCCCGCCAATACGACCATGCTGAGGCCGATGGCCCAGAGCGTCGCCAGATAAACCTTGCCGAAACCCATTCCCCACACCGGGCTGATCGCGACGATCTCTAGCAGGATCAGCCACAGTCCGCGCGTCAGCAGATAGATCGAAAGCTCCTTTTGGCTATCCAGCCTTCTTCCGTGCAAAAAAGCGGACGCGCCGGCGAGAAGAACGAAAGTCGGCGCGCAGTAATGGGTGATGAAGCGCGTGAGAAACAGAGCGGGATAGGTATGCGCCAGATCTGTCGGCGAAAAGCGCAAGGCGTCCGCGCTGAAAAAGTCTCGCACATGATCGAGCGCCATCAGAATGATGACGAGGCCCCGCATCCGATCGATGCCCGGCAACCGTTCGCCGGCGCCAATCGGAGGTTCAGGGGCTTTGTCCACAGGAAAAGCTGGCGTCGTGCGGATGGTCGAAGCCTTTGATTGTCATCGTCGCCCGAGAAGCGCGCCGCAGCGGCAAGCAGGGGCTCTTAAATAGCACTAGCCGTAATAAGACAAGAACATGTCGACCGCAGTCCGAACATGATCCGCGATTTCAGCGTCGCCGACCTTGGTTTTCATGGGATTTATGAGGCTCATCACCCGGTAGTTGGCGGTGACGGCGCCAAGAAACAGTTTGGCCGCCTGCTCCGGATTTAAGCAGCGCAACTCGCCACGGCCCGTGGCCTCGCGCAGATAGGCGGTCAAGCGGTCCTGCGTCGTGCCGGGCCCCTTTGAGTAAAGGATGCCGCCAAGTTCAGGCGTTCGCGGCATTTCGGCGATGGCGAGCCGCAACAGCGCAATGGCCTCGCCCCGCGTCATGGCCTTGAGAAGATTGCACCCCAGGTTGAACAGCACGACGCTCGGCGCCCCATTACTGACAAAGCCGCTCTCCGGGCCCGAGATTTGAATCGCCCTGCGGCTGACCACCTCGGCGAAGAGCGCCTCCTTGTTCGCAAAATGCCGGTATAGCGTTTCTTTCGAAGCGCCGGCCCGAGTAGCGATCATCTGCATGGTGCTCTCGGAAAAGCCGCGTTCGAGAAACACATGTTCCGCGACGGCGACCAATTGGTCGCGTCGCTCACGACCGCGGGGAACGCGCCGCGCGGTTGGGGGCTTGACGGTTGTTTCCAAGGATGTCTGGTTCATTCGGGCTGTCGCATTGACTTGGGCGGCTTGAGTTTATACACGAACCAGCTAGTTCGGTTAATCGCTGACGCCGGCCAGTTTGGTTATGCGCCTGAGGGGCTTCAACCAAGGAGCGGTTCATTGTGTCGAATAATCCATTTGGTGACAATAGTTAGATGCATTAGTGCGGACAGCTCGGGAACGAGGCTTCCAGTTCTATGACCGGCGACAAGTTCCCCGAGGAAAACACGCCCTCCGCTGGCGCGACCAGCGGCGACGAGCCCAATGGCGCGAATCAGGCGAGCCGCTCTCCGGTCTTGGCAATCGGCCTAGGCGTCCTGGGCCTTTTGACATTGGTGGGCATTTTCTACTGGCTGGCGTATCGCAACATCGAAAGCACGGATGACGCCTACACCGACGGCAGGTCGATCACGATCGCGCCGCGCGTATCCGGCGCCGTCGTTTCGCTCGACGTCAACGACAACCAGTTCGTCAAAAAGGGCCAGCCGCTCATTCACATCGATCCAAGGCAATATCTGATCGACAAGGAGCAGGCGGAAGGCGCGCTGGAAACGGCAAAACATCAGCTTGCCGGCCTGCAATATGGCGTCGAGATCGCCCGCAAGAATTTCCCGGCGCAGCTTGAGCAGGCGCAGGCGCAGCTCGCGACGGCGAAAGCCAACCTCGCCAAGGCGCAGGCCGACTACGACCGCCAGCACAGCCTCTCGAAACAGGCGACAACGCAGCAGGAAGTCGACGCGGCGCTGGCGGCGCTGAAGCAGGCGCAGGCGCAGGTCATGCTTGCAACCGCGCAGGTCACGCAAAACTCGCCGGTTCCGCAGCGGATTGGGGAGACCGATGCGCAGGTTGGGCAATCAAAAGGTCAGATCGAACAGGCGCAGGCCCGCCTGGATCAGGCCAATCTCAACCTCTCATGGACCGTTGTCGAAGCGCCGCAGGACGGATGGATCACCAAGCGCAATGTCGAAGCCGGCAATTACGTGACGCCCGGCCAGCAGCTCTTCATCATCGTGGCGCCGGAGACATGGGTCACGGCGAACTTCAAGGAAAGCCAACTCGCCTACATGCGCCCGGGCCAAGCCGCCAGAATAAAGGTCGACGCCTATCCCTCGCTCGACCTTCATGGCCATGTCGACAGCGTGCAGCTTGGCTCGGGCTCGAAGTTTTCAGCATTTCCCGTGGAAAACGCGACGGGAAATTTCGTCAAGGTCGTGCAGCGCGTGCCTGTGAAAATCGTCATCGACAGCGGGCTCGATCCCGAAGATTCCGCTGCCGCTTGGCATCTCCGTCGTTCCCGAAGTCTCGCTCAAATGAGCGCGCCGGAACCCCCCAAGGCTGCTGCCGCCGAATGGAAGCCAGCCCATAATCCTTGGCTTATCGCGGTGTCGGTGACGCTCGCGGCTTTCATGGAGGTTCTGGATACGACGATCGTCAATGTCGCCTTGCCTCACATCGCGGGCAGTCTCTCCGCCAGCAATGACGAAGCGACATGGACGCTGACTTCTTACCTCGTCGCGAATGGCATTGTGCTCACCATCTCCGGCTGGCTCGGAGACGTGCTCGGACGCAAGCGCTATTTCCTCATTTGCATATCGATGTTCACGGTCTGCTCGTTTCTTTGCGGAATTGCCGGCAGTCTCAGCCAACTGATTATCTTCCGTCTGGCCCAGGGCTTCTTTGGCGGCGGCATGCAGCCAAACCAGCAGTCCATCATCCTGGACACATTCCCGCCAGCCAAACGGGGCGCGGCCTTTGGCGTCGCGGCGATCGCCACCATCGTGGCGCCCGTTTTGGGTCCGACGCTCGGCGGCTACATCACGGATCAGGCGAGCTGGCGCTGGATTTTTTTTCTTAACGTGCCGGTGGGCGCCTTGGCGGTGTTCCTTGTGTCGCTTGTCGTGGAAGATCCGCCCTGGGAAAAAAACAAGAAAAAGCGCGGCATGGATTTCATCGGGCTCAGCCTGATCACGCTGGGGCTTGGTTGCCTTGAAGTGATGATGGATCGCGGCGAGGACGCGGGCTGGTTCGAATCCGACACGATCAGGCTCATGGCCGTGCTCGCGTTCCTTGGGATCCTCGGCTCGATCATCTGGCTATCCATCGCCAAGAAGCCGATCGTTCATCTCACGGTTTTCCGAGACCGCAACTTTGCCGCCGGATGCGTCATGATCTCGGCGACAGGCGGTATTCTATACGCAAGCGCGGTGATCATCCCGCAATTCGCCCAGCAAGTCCTGTCTTATACCGCGACCTGGGCGGGGCTCATTCTGTCGCCCGGCGGCGTCGCGGTCATTTGCTTGATACCGATTGTCGGTCGCCTCATGAAGGTGATGCAGACGCGCTACATCATCGGCTTTGGCTTCGCCTTCATGGGCTTTGCGCTTTTGTATTCGCGAAAGCTCACTCCCGACATCGACTTCACCACGCTGATGATCATGCGCATGTCGCAAACGGCGGCGCTGGCCTTTCTGTTCGTGCCCATCACCACCGTCACATTCCTCACGCTTCCGCGCGAGCTCAATGGCGACGGAGCAGCGCTCTTTGCGATGTTTCGCAACGTCTTCGGCTCTATCGGCATTTCTCTGGCGACCTCCCAGGTCACACAGCGCAGCCAGGTCCACCAGACCTATCTTTCCCAATGGGCCACGCCGCTCCATCAACCATATAACGCCCTGATCGCCAGCTACGAACATACGCTCCAGGCGATGGGGCGCGCCGCCGGAACGGTTCACGCCGCAGCCGTGGCGCGCGCCTACCAGTCGTTTCGGCTGCAAGTGATCGTGATGGCCTATTCGGACATTTTTCTTTATTGCGCGATCGCGGCCTTCCTTGTGGTTCCGCTATGCTTCCTGATCTCGCCGAAAAAGGCTGCGATGTCTGCTGGAGGGGCGCATTGATGACGGCGCGGCGTCGTGCACTGTGGCTGTTTGCATCGCTGCTCGCGCCGCTGGCGCTCGTCGGCTGCAATGCGGGGCCCGATTTCGCGCCGCCGGATCCGCAGCTTCCCGCGCAGTCATTCGGCGCGGGGCAGGGCCCTGCTGTCGCGGGGACAAACGTCCCCGGATCGCCTGATCCGAACTGGTGGCGCGGCTTCCGCGATCCGATCCTGACCGAACTCGAACGCCGCGCCGCGCAGGCCAATCTCGATGTGCGGACGGCGACGATCCGGCTGGCGGAGAGCCGGTTCCAGCGCGGCGTCGCGGCGGCGGCGCAGCTTCCTTCGATCAACGCCAACGGCCAATATCAGCGCGAACTTTATAGCGCCAACGGCATCGCGAGCCTGCTCAACAAGCTTGTCCCGGTTGCGTCCGTACAGCAGGGCGGCGTGACGATCCCTCCGATCAGCGACTACACGGTGGGCTTCGACGCCTCATGGGAGCTGGATCTCTGGGGCCATGTGCGGCGGCAGGTTGAATCCGCCGACGCGCAGGCCGACCAGTCCGCTGAATTGCAACGCGACGCTCTCGTCTCGACGCAGGCTGAACTCGCGCGCGATTACATCCAGCTTCGCGGCGTGCAGACGCAGATCAGAATCGCCAATGAAAACCTGCGCATCAGCCAGGACATCCAGCATCTGGCCGAGGAAAGGCAAAGGAAGGGCGTGCGCACCGCCTTCGACACCGAAAACGCCACCGCGCAAGCGGAAAGCGTTCGCGCGCAGCTTCCTGGCCTGATGACGCAGGAAACTCAATATATCAACGCCATAGGTTTTCTACTGGACCAGCCGCCGGGAGCGTTGCGTCAGGAGATAGGCGCGCCCAAGGCGACGCCGCTCGCTCCGCCCAATGTTCCGCTGGGCATGCCCTCGGAACTCGCGCGACGGCGTCCGGACATCCGGGCGGCGGAGGCGCAGCTCCACGCGGCAACCGCCCAAATCGGCGTCGCGGTCGCGGCCTTCTATCCGACGGTCAAATTGAACGGCACGGTCGGGCTTGACGCCCTTGACCTCAAGAATCTTTGGAAAGGCAGCTCACTGCAATATAACGCCGGGCCGAGCGTGACCCTGCCGATTTTCGACGCGGGGCGGCTCAAGGGAACGCTGGAGTTCCGCAAGGCGCAGGAGCAGGAAGCGGCGATCGGCTATCACAAGACCGTCCTGAAAGCCTGGCATGAAGTGGTCGACGCCCTCGTCGCCTATCGCCAGGAACAGCAGCGCAGGGCGCGGCTGAAGTCACAGCTGGCGCATTCCAGGCAGGCGCTGTTGATCGCCCGCGCCCGCTACAAGGACGGGGTGGGGGACTATTTGGCGACGCTCGACGCCGAACGGACTCTCCTGACGGCGGCCCAGCAGTATGAAACGAGCACCGAGAACGTATCGCTGGATCTGGTGCAACTCTACAAAGCGCTCGGCGGCGGCTGGGAGGAGACCTTCCCGGACCTGCCCCCCGTCGCGGAAGCTGACGCAGCGCCCTTGTAATCCCGGGAGAAGCAGTCGCGGGAACAGAACCCTCAAAAACGCGAAAGCCGGTCGAGGTCCGACCGGCTTTCGCGTTTTTGAGGAAATCTGGAGCGGGCGAAGGGATTCGAACCCTCGACCCCAACCTTGGCAAGGTTGTGCTCTACCCCTGAGCTACACCCGCATCCGTTTCCGCCGGCCTATTGAACCGGTAGCGGGCGTTATATGACGCAAACGAATTTGCTTTGCAACAGGGCGCCGTGAAGTTGCGCGACTTTTACGCCGCGCAAACGCCCCTATCGACATTTCAGCCGGCTTCGTGTATCGGAGCGGGCTCAACTAGAACAGCGTCCCGAAACGCTCGTCATTCGCCAGGTCCGGCGGATAAAGACGAAACGGCAGGAGTTTGTTATGAACATCATCGAGCAGATCGACGCCGAACAGGCGGCGAAGCTGATAGCCGGCAAGACCATTCCCGAATTTCGCCCCGGCGATACGGTTATCGTCAATGTGAAGGTCAAGGAAGGCGAGCGTTCTCGCATTCAGGCCTATGAGGGCGTCGTGATCTCTCGCCAGGGCGGCGGCCTCAATGAGAGCTTCACCGTCCGCAAGATTTCCTACGGCGAGGGCGTAGAGCGCGTTTTCCCGATCCACGCGCCCTTGATCAACTCGATCAAGCTGGTTCGGCGAGGCAAAGTGCGCCGCGCGAAGCTCTACTATCTGCGCGACCGTCGCGGCAAATCCGCCCGTATCGCGGAACGCGTCGACAACAAGCCGAAAGCGGCCGCCACTGAAGCTAAATGATCGCCTGGTTAGCGCGCGGGAGCCTTCTCGCGCGCTATATTTTTGTCTGGCGGCCAAAGGCTCTGACCATAGCGCGCGCGGTTGTCGCCAGCCGCAGAGGCCCCATTTTCCCCAATAAAATTAGGGCCCGGAGAGCGCTTAAGCGCCGGCCGAGCCCCGAATATCAGGCAGTATCGCTGGCCATACTATAGCTCAGGCGCTTCTCTTGCGATCGCGCAGGACTCTGGTCGCGAGGCTCGCCACGCGGCCGGTTTCAAGCCCCTCCTTGGTCGCCGCGCCTGGGATCAATTCGGGCTTCTTGAACGGTTGGCGTTGCGGCGCCTCATCTTTCCCACCCTTCCGCTCTGACCGAAACTCGGTGGATTCAGCCATGCCGGCAAGCACGCCGCCTTTTTCAACTTCAATTTCGCCGTAGATCCACTTGCCCTCGACGCGGCCGGATGAACGAACAATCAACAACTGCTTAACCGAAATATCCGAGCCAATCTTGCCGTAAACGTCAGCCTCGGAAACCGAAATGACGCCGGTGACGACGCCTGTCGGGCCGACGATCAACTGACTGCATGTGATCTCGCCGTCAACATTGCCGTCAACGACGACGGTGTCCTGGGCCTGGACGGATCCCGTCATCGAAACGCCCTCTCCTATGTAGACAACATTCTTTTCATCTGGCCTGAAATCGCTCATTTCCCTGATCTCCTCTCTGTTTTTTATTATGATGCTTGTGGTTCTGCGCTGACGCGATTTTTTTCTGATTTCGGACCGCAATGAGATTATTTATTCCTGCCGCCTCGAAATTATCCCAGACCTGCTCCAGCCATGTTTTCACATAGCCTCGCAGCACGAACGAACGGCGAGACGATTTGCCGTCATGGTCCTGGTCAAGAACAAAAGATGTAAAGGAGGCTCCCGACAGCTCGACCGCCTCGAAAGCTATGGCGTCAAGCTGCGGGATAACAATTTGGGGCGCATGATTCCTGCGAGACCTTTAATCCGCTGCCCTTGAGCGGGTCGCCGGTCACAACAGCGGAATTGGCGGTCAGATTTCTGACGACGCGATAATCGCAGGCGCCAAGAAACGGCTTGACCACTTCCATTTCCGCCTTCGAGGCCCGAGAGCGTCCAACCAGGTGGAGCACCACGAGGTTCAACCGCCCCGAGGCGGCGGCGGCAAATACGCCGACCTCCTCTAGAAACTTCAACGTGAAGACGAATGATCCGGCGCAAAGGTCTAGTATAGTGACTCGACCTGGAAAATTCATATCCTCAAGCAGCCTGCACTGATCCCGCGTATCCTCGATATCGATTACTTCCACCAGATGCCGGTGGTAACGGTATAAATTGCCCAGCGGACTCTGCGAATCATATGCCTTTACATCGATATTCATAATTTCAAAATATTCGACAAGGGCTCTAGCGGTCGTCGTCTTTCCGACACCGCCCCTGTCAGATCCAACCAAAATGAGATTCGGCCTAAGCATATATAAAACCTACATAATTTTGTTTTTTCTTCTCTGAGGCCTTCAAAGCACTCTATGTGACGAAAGTCATCTTTCGATATTCACAGCTAATATCCACGCCAAAGCCATGTCAACGAACTTTTAGCAAATTTTGCGCAATACGCCGTTTTTTTCACAGCGTTGTGTTGCATTCCCTGTTTTTGGCCCAGCTGGCCGAGCGCCGGTAAATAGCTCATATCGAAGCGCAAAATTACTATCGTCTACAGTCAATATTCTTCAATTCAACGCCTCGCCGGCGCCTGGTCTTCGCGGGAAGCTCCGCGACCTCGGGGAGTGAGGAATGTAACCCGCTAATCAAAGGCCAATTTTCTAGCCGCCAAGTCAATTATTGCTCTGATGGCGACTGGGCGTACGGCCAAAAATCTATGCACATTTCCATTCATGACTATATTGGTTAGCCGCCGCAAGGCGGGGAGATAGTCCCGATTTCGCGCCGGAAGACCTGGCGCCGTTCACAATGGAGCTCGAATGCGAGTAAATCTGCGTATTGCCCTGGTTTCCACGCTGATTTGCGCCACAGGCGCTGTCCTGTTTCGGCCCTACACACAGATTGAAGTCCTTGCGCAGACCGCCCCCGCGACGCAGGACCGGGTCGTGCCTCAATCCCGCGCCGACGCGGTGCTTTCCTTCGCCCCGGTGGTCAAGAAGGCGCAGCCGGCGGTCGTCAACGTCTTCGCCTCGCGCGTCGAGCGTCTGCCCGCCAATCCCTTTTTCGAAGACCCGATCTTTCGCCGTTTTTTCGGCGAGGGCGGCAATCCTTCCGGGCGCAGCACCGCGCAGTCGCTGGGATCGGGGGTCATTGTCGATCGCTCCGGTCTCGTCGTGACCAATCATCACGTGATCGAAGGGATGACCGACGTAAAGGTGTCGCTGGCGGACAAGCGGGAAATCCCCGCGAAAATCCTGCTACGCGATCCGCGCACGGACCTCGCGGTCCTGAAGTTGACCGAAGGCGACAATTTTCCGGTCATGGAGCTGGGCGATTCGGACGCGCTGGAAGTCGGCGACCTCGCTCTTGCGATCGGCAACCCGTTCGGCGTTGGCCAGACGGTGACGCAGGGGATCATTTCCGCACTGGCGCGCACGCAGGTCGGCATCTCCGACTACGGCTTTTTCATTCAGACGGACGCCGCCATCAATCCGGGCAATTCGGGCGGACCACTGGTGGACATGAATGCGCGGATGATCGGAATCAACTCCGCGATTTTTTCAAAATCGGGCGGTTCGGTGGGCATCGGCTTCGCCATCCCCGTCAATATGGTGAAAATCGTCATCGCCGCGGCCAAAGGCGGCGGCAAGCAGGTGCGCCGCCCATGGCTTGGCGCGACGCTGCAAACCTTGTCCAAGGACATCGCCGAGAGTCTGGGACTTGAGCGCCCCTCCGGCGCGCTCTTGGCCGACATCGACCCCAAGGGTCCGGCCGCCGAGGCCGGCCTCAAGCGCGGCGACGTGATCATTTCGGTCGACGGCCAGACCGCCGACGACCCGGAGGCGGTCGGCTACCGCCTCGCGACAAAGCCGCTCGGCGGCGTCGCGAGCCTCGGCGTGTTGCGGAATGGAAAGAAGATCGTCGCGCCGATGAAGCTGGTTTCGGCGCCCGAAATCCCGCCGCGCGATCAATTGAAGATCAAGGGTCAGAGCCCTTTCACCGGAGCGACGGTCATTAATATTTCTCCGGCGGTGGCGGAGGAGCTTTCGGTGCAGGGCGCGTCGGCTGGCGTCGTCGTCACCGAAATCGAGGAAGGCTCGATCGCCCAGCAACTCAATCTGCAAAAGGGCGACGTGATTCTCGCGGTCAATGACAAGAAGGTCGCCACGACGCGCGATCTGGAGCAGATCGCGGGCGCGAAGGCCTATTATTGGAAAATCACGCTCGCGCGCGGCGGGCAGGTGTCTGACCACAGTGGTGGGGGGCTAGCAGTAGTTTAGAAATCCGTATTAAGCGAGACGTATTGAAAAGTAACACGTTCAAAAGGGGCTGCAAGTGAAAGAGATCGAAGTCAAAGTCGAAAATGATCACATTGAACGCCTTACAACGGCTACCCCCCTTACGGCATTGTCTGAACTCATTTGGAATGCCTACGACGCCGATGCTCGAGAGGTGCGGGTCGAATTCGCCCAAGGCCCTTTGACAAAGCTCGGCGTCAATCGCGTTGTAGACAATGGAGATGGAATCCCCTTCGACGAGGCGGATACCTTCTTTCAATCTTTAGGGGGGTCTTGGAAAGGCAAGGTTGCAAAAACAAAGGGTGGCCGATTTATTCATGGAAAGAAAGGCGAGGGACGCTTCAAAGCATTCGCGCTTGGTGACAGTGTAACATGGACCTCCTCGGCAAACGGTAAAAAGTTTTCAATTTCGGGTTGTCGTTCAAATTTCAAGAAATTTATCGTATCTGACATAGTTACGACAAGGGAAAAAGGCTGCGTTGTTGAGATTACTGATGTTTTGAAAGATTTTAGAATTCGAGGCGACGATGGATTCTGCGGATCAAATTAGGGACGAATTTGCACTTCATCTTTATCATGACCCGATTTTTCAGATTGTTTATGATGGTGAGCGCATTACCGCACAAGAATCTATCCGTAGCGTTACGCCATATGAAATATCTACAGTATCAGAAGGCGATAATATTGTATCTTGTAAAATTGAAATTGTTGAGTGGAAAAAACATGTGGATAGAAAGCTGATTCTATGTTTGCCTGGAGGCTTCAGTTTTTATGATATGGCCCCTGGAATACAAGCACGGGGTTTTGAGTTTACGGCTTATCTTACTTCTGATTATTTCCAAACTATAGCTGACACAAATAGAGAAGGTTTGGTTGAACTTGATAAAATTGCATTTTCTTTGATTGAAACCGCAAAAGATAAACTCCGAGAGCATTTTCGGCGAAGAGAATCAGAGCGCTCACGAGGGAAAATTCAAGAATGGAAAGATGCTAAAATATATCCATATGAAGGTATTACGACTGACCCGATCGAGCGAAATGAACGGCAAGTTTTTGATGTCGTTGCGCTAAGTCTATCGGATTACAGTGATGATTTCGATAAAACACCATCCAAGCAACAAAAATTGATACTCCAGCTTGTTAAGGCTGCTGTTGAAACCGGAGCCTCTACACTACCATTAATATTTGAGAATGTAATTGACCTTCCAAAGGAGAAGCAGGAAGAGCTTGTAGAACTATTGCGGAAAACTTCATTAACTGCGGTCATCAATGCCGCAAAAGCTGTTACTGACCGCCTTGAATTTCTCAAAGCCCTACAAATTCTTGTATTCGATCCAAGATCAAAGCGCCAACTACTCGAACGATCGCAACTTCATAGGATCATAGCTCAAGAAACATGGATTTTTGATGAGCGATTTAACCTCATGAATGATGACGAGGATATGACCGCAGTACTTCGCAGTCACCTAAAACTTCTCGGCGATGACCGAAGCGACTTAGCCCCTAATGAACCGGTCTTAGATGCTGACGGGAATGCAGCGATTGTCGATCTAATGCTATCGTGCAGAATACCCACGCCTACGGATGATGAGCGTAAGCATCTTGTCATCGAGCTTAAGCGCCCACATCAGCCCATAAATGAGGATGTAATCAATCAAATAAAAAAGTACGCCAAGACCGTCGCGCTTGATGATCGGTTTAAGGCTTCGGGTGTCGAGTGGGACTTTATCGCTATTTCCAATAGTTTTACAAAAGACGCCGAACTCGAAACCCGTCAAACGGGAAAGCCACGAGGATTAGTACTGGAGCTCGACGAACCAAGAATACGTGTTTGGGCTAAAAATTGGGGGCAGATTATTAAAGAAGCTGAAGGCAGATTGACGTTCTATAAGAGACGTCTTGAATATCAAGCCAACGATACAGAAGCTCTTCGTTACCTGAGCACAATAAATGCAAATTACCTTAGCGAAGAGGTGAAGGCAAAAATAGCCACGCTAGACGATACTGCTCTCGCCGCCGTCATCAAATAAACCCGCTCGCAATGTTCACGGTGAGGCCGATGATCGCGAGATTATAGAAAAACGCCAGCGTGCCGTGGATCACAGTCAAAATGCGCATCCCGCGCGACGTCGTGGAGATGTCCGCCGTCTGCGAAGCGAGGCCGATCACATAGGCGTAATAGAGAAAATCGACGTAATTCGGCGGTTCGCCCCCGGGAAAAATGAGGCCGCCGCGCTCGTCCGGTTTTTTGCCGGGATTGGCCATGGCCTCGTCGTAAAACTCATGCGCGTAATGAAAGGCGAAAGTCAGGTGCATGAACATCCAGCTGTCGACGACGGTCAGCACGGTCAGGCCAAGGTGCAGCGCCTTGGGCCAGCCCTCCATGTTCTTGACCGGGCCCAGTTCCAGAATGATCGCGCCGATCGAGGCGCAAGCCGTGCCGATGGCGAGAAGCAGGATGAGAAGCCGCCCTTCGTCCTGAAAACGGGCGCGGCGGCCCACGACCTCATGATCCGCTCTGGCGATCATGAAGGCGGCGGAGATCAGATAGAAGAGCACCGCGACATTCCAGGCGATGAGCGCGCGCGTCGCGACTCGCATGTGCTGCGGCAGGATCAAGCCGATTGCAACGCCCAGGAGCGCGCAGATCAACAGTCGCGGGCGCGACCGGATAACCCGGAAAGGCTTCAGCAACGCCGATCGTGATCTGTGGCGATCGTGAGAATGCGCTTCCGCCATGGCTGGTCCGATCAGTTGCTGCGCAAGGCGACGAAGCGCGCCGCCTCTTTTAGAGTGTCCGTGGCCGGTCCCAGCCCGGTCGCGTCCAGCGCGGCGATCGCCTCCTCGACGAGCGCGTCGCGGCGCGCTCGGGCTCCGTCGAGGCCAAGCAATCCCACCAGCGTGGCCTTGCCGCGCTCGGCGTCCTTGCCGGCGCGCTTGCCGAGCGCTGCGGAGTCGCCCTCGGCGTCCAGAATATCATCCGCCACCTGAAAGGCCGCCCCTAACGCCGAGCCATAGCGCGACAACGCCCGGCTGCGCGCTGCATCCGCCCGGCCCAGGATCGCGCCGGCGTCAACGGCGAAGCGCAGCAGCGCGCCTGTCTTCATGGCCTGCAGCGTCAGGATTTCGTCCTGGCCAAGCGACCGACCGGCTGTTTCAGCGGCAAGATCCAGAGCCTGCCCGCCGACCATGCCGCCAATTCCAGCGGCGCGGGCCAGCGCCAGCACCAGCTCCGCACGGATCGAAGAGTCAGAATGCGTCGCGGGATCCGCGAGCACGTCGAAAGCGTAAGTAAGTAGAGCGTCGCCAGCGAGAATGGCGGTGGCCTCGTCGAAGGCCTTGTGGTTGGTGGGACGCCCCCGCCGCAGATCGTCGTCGTCCATCGCGGGCAGATCGTCATGCACCAGCGAATAGCAATGGATCATTTCCAGCGCGCAGCCCGCGCGCAGCGGAGCGTCGCCGTCGACGCCAAAGAGCCGGGCCGATTCGATCACCAGAAATGGCCGCAGCCGCTTGCCGCCCCCCAGCGTCGAGTAACGAATCGCCTCAAGCAATCGGGAGGGCCGTTCAATCTCGCCAGCCAATGGCGAAGGCGCCAGCAGCGCGTCCAGCGCTTTCTCGACAGCCTTCGCGGCCGCTTCGATGCGGTGAATGAAATCCTCCACCTGACCTGCGGCGTTCATAGGGCAGCCCCGTATTTGCGAAAATTCCGTCGCCTTGCTGCTAGCAAATTCCCGCTGGATTCCCAAGCACAACGCCAATTGGCGCCAAGACTGCATTAACGATTTTGCGTCGCGGCGCCGTGACGTAAGTCAGAAGCCATAGAAATCAGGGGGATAGAACCATGGTCGGCAGCCAAATCCTCGATCTCTGCGCGGTTCTCGCCGCTTTTGTGCTCACGGGCGCCGCTGTCATCGGCGCCTGGTGAACATTACTTCAGCATGACATAGTGACGGCCAACACGGTCAGCCGGACATCTTGGCGACCAGCGCGTCCGAGAATTCAGCGTTGGAATAGACGTTCTGGACATCGTCATTGTCTTCGAGGGCGCCTAGCAATTTCAGGATTTTTTCCCCAGCCTCGTCGTCGACGGCGATCATGTTCTGAGCGCGCCAGACAAGCGCCGCCTTTTTAGAATCGCCGAACTTTTCTTCCAGCGCCTTGGCGACCTCGCGCAGACCTTCGAGCGAGGTGACGATCTCATGCGTCTCCTCACCGGAAATAACGTCGTCGGCGCCAGCCTCGATCGCGGCCTCCATCATCGCGTCCTCGGAAGCGACCTTGCGATCGAACTCGATCTGGCCCACGCGGTCGAACATGAATGACACCGCTCCCGTTTCCGCAAGCGCGCCGCCAGCCTTGGTGAAATAGGAGCGCACCTCGCCCGCCGTGCGATTGCGATTGTCGGTCAGCGCCTCGACAATGACCGCGACGCCTCCGGGCGCATAGCCCTCGTAACGGACTTCGTCATAGTTCTCGGCGTCGGCGCCTGACGCCTTCTTGATCGCGCGCTCGATATTGTCCTTGGGCATGTTTTCGGCGCGGGCGGCTAGCACGGCGGCGCGCAGGCGCGCGTTCATGTTCGGGTCCGGCAGGCCCATTTTGGCGGCCACCGTGATTTCGCGGGCGAGCTTGGAGAAGAGCTTGGAGCGGATCGCGTCCTGCTTGCCCTTCTTGTGCATGATATTCTTGAACTGACTATGTCCCGCCATCGAATTCGCCCTGCCGTCCCTTTGTCGTCATCCTCGCCGCGCGTCTCGTCGTCTCGGCAAGAGACGCCGCCCGTCGACCGTGCGGCCCATATACGCCGGCCTGCAATGGAAATAAAGGAAGGGTCGGCACATGGGGACCGAGCCAATGAAAGAAAGAAAACCGCCTGCCGGAGATCGCCAAATCCCCGCGCCGCCGCACCCCGTCCAGCGCCGCGCGCCTTTGCCCGGATGCCGTCCCAAGCCCGATGTCGAAGACCCGTCGGCCAGCGCCCGCGTGCGAGCGATCATGGACAGCCCCGCCTATCGCGAGGCCTGTCTGGACCTCGATTTCCTGACGAGTTGGGAAACGCGCGGCACGCGGCTCGAGCTCGATTATCTCAAGGCCGAATTGCAACTCCAGAAGCATGGGGTCACCGATACGATCGTGGTGTTCGGCTCCACCCGCCTTGCGGAGCCCAGCGCCGCGGCGGCGAGATTGCAGGCGGCGAAATGTGCGCTGGCCGCACGGCCCGGCGACGCCGGGTTGGTCACGGAGGCCCGACGCGCCCAAAGCATCTTCGATAAATCAAGATATTACACGATCGCAAGGGAGTTTGGCGCAGTGGTCGGCGCGGCTCCGCCTTTGGCCGGGGGCGGCCGCCTCGCCATCGTGACCGGAGGGGGGCCGGGCGTGATGGAAGCCGCCAATCGGGGCGCCATCGAGTCCGGCGGCAAGAGCGTCGGCCTGAACATCGCCTTGCCGCATGAGCAATTCCCCAATCCCTATGTCTCGCCGGAACTGTGCCTCCGTTTCCATTATTTCGCAGTGCGTAAAATGCATTTCCTGATGCGCGCCCGGGCGCTGGTCGCCTTTCCCGGCGGCTATGGCACAATGGATGAACTCTTCGAGACCTTGACGCTGGCGCAAACCCGAAAAATTGCGCCCCTCCCGATCATCCTGGTCGGCGAAGCATATTGGCGGCGCGCCTTCGATGTGGATTTTCTGGTGGCCGAAGGGGTTATCGACCCCGAGGATCGGGAGCTTTTCTGGTACGCCGAAACCGCCGAGGAAATTTGGAACGACATTTTGCGTTGGCGGAGAGAATCCGGCAACCCATTGATATAAAACTGGAACATGGAATTCGCAGGGCGTTAGGACGCTGAGGTTGCGCCAAGCGGTCCGCCAGACGCCATTGAACCTTCGTTCAAAGCTGCTTAACTGATCGGCGCCGCGCCGCGAAGCGCGGCTTTTTCGAGGGAGTGTAAGATGGGTTTGCTCGACGGGATTCTGGGCGGCGTGATCGGCGCTGAAGCTTTGTCGCTCGTAAAGGGATATGTCGATAAGCACGGCGGCCTCGACGGCGTCGTCGCGGAGCTCGAAAAGACCGGCTATGGCGCGCAGGTCAAATCCTGGGTCGGCGACGGCAGCAACCTGCCGATCAGCGCGGATGACATCAAGAAGGCGCTTGGCTCCGAAAAGATCAAGGAACTCGCCGCCTCCACGGGAATTCCGGTCGACAAGGCTGCGGAATATCTCGCGCAGCATCTGCCGACGGCTGTCGACAAGGCCACGCCCGAAGGCGTGCTGCCTCCGAAGTAGTTTTATATCCGAGCGTCTTTGCCTGAATTTCCCGGACCGCCAATTTGGCGCTCCGGGAATGCTTTTTTGGGCCCCGGCGCGCCGCCTGAAATGATTCAAACGCGGCTGTCGCCCATTTCGCGTCTCTTGCCAGCGAATGGGCGATTTTGTATGTCCCGCTTCTGTCAGGCTTCCATCAGACAAAATTTCCGGGATACTGCGGCTAAGCGCATCGGCCCCGGCTTGCCGTAATGCAGCGCGCGATAAATGGCCATGCGCGCGACTGGGAACGGAACGCCATTGCAAAGACATCACGAGGAATTTGAATGACGAAGCGCGCATTGGTTACGGGGATCACGGGTCAGGACGGCGCGTATCTGTCACAACTTCTGCTTGGCGAGGGCTATGAGGTTCATGGCGTGATCCGGCGTTCCTCGCATCGGGGGGTCGAGGATCATCGTCTTCGCTGGCTTGGGGTCGCGGACAAGGTGCGTTTGCACGACGGCGATTTGTCCGACCTTTCGAGCCTTCTGCGCATCGTTCAGGATACGCGCCCGGACGAAATCTATAATCTCGCCGCGCAATCCTTCGTGACCTCTTCCTGGCGCCAGCCTGTGCTGACGGCGAATGTGACGGCGGTCGGGGTGACGAACATGCTTGAGGCGATGCGCATTGTCGCTCCGCAGGCGCGTTTCTATCAGGCCTCGTCGTCGGAAATGTATGGCCTGATTCAGGAGCCCATGCAGCGTGAGACGACGCCCTTCTATCCGCGTTCGCCTTACGCGGTGGCCAAGCTCTATGGTCATTGGATCACGGTGAATTATCGCGAGAGCTTCGGGCTGCACGCGTCGTCGGGCATATTGTTCAACCATGAGAGCCCGTTGCGGGGGATCGAATTTGTCACGCGCAAGGTGACCAGCACCGTGGCGCGCATCAAGCTGGGTCTTTCGAGCGAGTTGCGGCTTGGCAACATCGACGCCAAACGCGACTGGGGCCACGCCAAGGATTACGTGCGGGCGATGTGGCTGATGCTGCAACAGGAGAAGCCGGACGACTATGTGGTTGCGACCGGGGTGACCACGACGGTGCGCGACATGTGCCGCATCGCCTTCGACCATGCCGGGCTGGACATGGCCAAGCATGTCGTTATCGATCCGGCGTTCTATCGTCCCGCCGAGGTCGACGTGCTGCTCGGCGACGCCTCAAAAGCCAAAGCAAAACTCGGATGGGCCCCAAAAATCTCGCTCGACGCCCTCATCACCGAAATGCTCGACGCCGATCTCGAACGCCTCAGACGAGACGCCGAAATCTGAGCGCAGGGGCCATTGAGATGATTGGCGCGCGCGGCTTTGAACGGATAGTGGGCGACGGTTCGTCACGGGAGTCCGAATGGCGGTTTTCGAACGAATCTTGCTGACTGGCGGTTCGGGCTTCGTCGGGTCTCATCTCGCGCCCTTGCTGGCCGACGCGTGTCCCGAGGCGCGGCGCGAACTGCTGACTCTGGAAATGGAACAAGGCCCAGCGGGCCGCTGGACTAAGGTCCGGGGAGACCTGCTGAACCCTGAGATGATAGATGAGGCCATAGCGACGTTGCGTCCCAACCTTGTCGTGCATCTTGCGGGACAGGCGTCGATTGGAAAGGCCCTTGGCGCTGGAGAGCAAACCTGGCGCGCGAATCTGCTCGGCGCGATCAACCTCGCGAGCGCGCTGGCGCGCCACGCGCCGCAGACAACGATGCTGTTCGCCTCCAGCGCTTCCGTCTACGGGGCTAGCCTTAATGATGGCGCGGCGCGCGAGACTGCGCCATTGCGTCCGCTGGACGCCTATGGCCGCTCCAAAGTCGCCGCCGAAGGCGTCTTCGCGGATGTCCTGGGAGCGCGATCGCGACTCATCATCGCAAGGCCCGTCAATCACTCGGGGCCGCGCCAAAGCGAAAAAAGTTTTGTGCTCTCGTCCTTCGCCGCGCAAATCGCGGCCATCGAAGCGGGCCGAAAGGAACCGGTGCTGCATGTGGGCGACCTGTCGAAGGCGCGAGATTTTCTCGACGTTCGTGATGTCGTCGCCGCCTATATGTTGCTGATCGAGAAAGCGGAAGAACTTCCCAATCGCGTGAACTGCTTTAACGTCGCCTCCGGCGAGCCTCACCCGATCAGCGAACTTCTCGAAGGACTGCGGCGCCTGTCGACGAAGCCGTTCGAAATCCGCGTCGAGCCTGGCCTGCTGCGCCCCTCCGCTGCGGATATTCCCTCCATCGCATTGGACGCCGGGAAACTGCGCGACGCAACCGGCTGGCGACCACGCCACACGATCGACGACCTCCTGCAATCTCTGCTGGAATACTGGCGCGGAGTTGAAAGCCCAGGCGCATGACTTCGAAGGGTCCGGAAAATAACGCCGCGAAGGACGAGCAAATCAGGCTGCTCGAATATCAACTCGACTATCTGCGCGCCGAACTGCTCCACCTCTCGCATGAGCGCGACAAGATGGTCTATTCCGCGTCGTGGCACATCTTCAGGCCGCTGCGGCGGCTTGAAGCGCGGCTGGTTGACGCAGCAAGCGCATTGTGGCGAGGGCGTGGAACGCCCGCGGCCAAAATGCCGGCGCGCTCGCCTGAGCAAACTGTCGCGCCCATGCAGAACCACGTCGATCGCGCCCAAGCGTCTCCTGGTGGACGTCACCGGCGTGATCAAGCGGGACGCAGGCACCGGAATTCAACGCGTCGTCAAGAAGGTCGTCGAAGCGCTTTATGGCGATGAAACTTATGATATTCTTGCGATTGCCGTGCGCAGTGTCGATGGACGGCTCTTCACGGCGCACGCCTACGCCGCGACGCTCACGGGCAAGGCGCCGCGCGCGCCGGATATGGAAATCGAGATAGAGCCAGGCGACCGCTTCTTCATGCTGTCCGACAGCTGGAACGCCTTTGACGAGCTGGCGCCCTTGTTTGCGCGTATCCGCCAGGCGGGCGGCGAGATCATCTCCTGCATCTTTGATCTGATACCGGAGCTTTATCCGCACGCGTGCCATGAAGTGACCGTGCCGCTTTACGATGCATGGCTGCGCAAGGCGCTAATGGAAAGCGACGGCTTTCTCGCAATATCCCTCACCGTCGCGGAGGAGCTGGCGAGCTTCGTCGAAACGCAGGCCCTGCCCCACAGGAGGGGCCTCAAAATCGGCTGGTTCCATTGCGGCTGCGACATCGCGGCCGGCGGAGGCCCGCAGCCGCGACCGAAGTTGCTGGAGGCGGTTGCCGGATCAGCCCCGGTGTTCCTGTGTGTCTCGACCATCGAGCCGCGCAAGGGACAGCGCGTGGCGCTGCAAGCCTTCGAACGCCTCTGGCGGGACGGCGCCGACGCCAAATTGCTGTTCGTCGGCCGCCGCGGCTGGCTCGACGAGGCGATCACATCGGAAATGGATAACCATCCTGAACAGGGGCGGAGGCTTTTCTGGTTCAACGATGTGGGCGACGGCGAACTCGGTTTTCTTTACGACCACGCTCGCGCGCTCGTCGTTCCCTCATTCGCCGAAGGCTTCGGTCTTCCCATCGTCGAGGGCGCGTGGCGCGGCCGGGCCGTGCTGTGCAGCGACATTCCGGTTTTTCGGGAAGTCGGCGGCGAGGGCGCGATCTATTTCCGCGTAAACGACCCGCTGGCGCTGGCGGACTGCGTGCAAGACTTTCTTTCCGGGAGAACATCCGCCGACCCCAGCAAGGTTCTCCGCGGAAGCTGGGCCGACGCCGCCCGGCGCATCACGCAAGTGATCGCGCGCGACGAGTGGAGCCAGCGCCTGCCCTGAATTGGCCGCCGGCTGGTCCATTTTCCATCTTGCGGCGCCACAAGGCTTGACGCCGCACGCCGCTTTCCGCGAAGCGACAAAGCATGGTAAGGAGGCGCCAATCGGCCATGTCGCGGCGGATCCCCCGCGATTTCTAGGGAATGGCCTATCGTAAATCCGCGCTTCGCCTTGTTGACGCTATTCGGGGTCGACGGGGCGGACGCGCCTCAACAACCAAGGTTGTCAACATGGCGATTAATTTACCGGCCGGATGGGAGTCTTCCACGCCCAAGGCTTTCTGGAACATCTTCGCTCTCGAAGCAGGTCAGGGGAAACTTCCTGTCAGCACGAAGCTGATGGGAGGCTGTGTTGCGGCCTATTTTGTGGCGCAGACGGCTTTACACCTGCTGGAGCACGGCCTCGTCTCGTCGTTGATGTTCGGCCTGGGCAGCGCCGGGCTGCTGGCCGGACTTACCGCCGGCGTGCTCGAACTCTACAAGAGCCGCGAAAAGACGATTCAGGCGATCACGGCGCTCGCGGCCTCCGGCGCCGTCATCGCGCTCTCCTCAATCATCCTGCACTTCATTTTCGCGGTCGCGCTACCGCCGCCTTTGCCGACCCAAAGGCTCGTGGGCTTCCTGCTGTTTCCAATCGCAATATGGAACGTCTTCAGCTTCGCCTGGATTTATCGCCACGCGGCGATCAGGACGATCCCGGCTTTCGCTCTCGCGGCGACTTTCGTCATCGTGGTCTATTTCATCATGGCCACGCTGATCCACTAGGGGCGCATGTCGTCAACGCGTCCCTGATCTCCATTCCGGCGCCCGTCTCGGACGGGCGCCGTTTTTTTGCGCCGCGCTATATTTATCGCGTTTTTATCGACAAGGTTTTGGAAACCATTGGGGGAAATTAAGCGCCTATTAAGCATAATCGCTCATCTTTGCTTCATTACCGCGCCGAATCCCGATGCGACCGGCGGGCGCGAAGCAAGGACGAGAGCAAATGGCTTCACAGGTTTTCCGCGCCCGCACGACCGCTCTGACGGCGCTGCTTGGCGTCATTTTCGCATCGGCCGCCATGGCTGCGGACATGCCCTTCCTTTCGTCCGAGCCCATCGCCCCACCGGTCAATCAGCCCGTGGAATTAGGCACGGGATGGTATTTGCGCGGCGATGTCGGATACTCCAACATGGCTGTGCCGGTGGTGATCGCCGATTTTGCCAACAATCTCGGCCGAACTGGAGCTGTCTCCGGCGGCCTAGGCGTCGGCTATCAATATAACAACTGGATCCGCACGGACTTCACCATTGATCGCGCGGTGTTCCAGCCGGGCGGCGCGCAGGCGTCGAGGTGGTGTCCGTATGGCACGGTTCTGGACTACCCTGCGGGCGCGGTGAACGCTCAGGGACAGGCGTTGAGCGGCCCCGCGGGCTATCTTTACGATCCCAACGAGACGTGCACGCCCATCGTCAAAACCGACCTGAACCGCACCACGCTCCTCGCAAACGCTTATGTCGACATCGGCAATTGGTGGGGCATAACGCCCTACGTCGGCGCGGGCCTCGGCTTTTCATATTTGCAGATGAGCAACAGCGTCAATTATTACGAGAATGCGAACGGATCGCTGTGGCAGCCGAATCTCGGTCAGAGCGGCGTGCCGATTGCGTGGATCAACCCGCAAGGACAGCAAGTAACCCCTCCCTGGGCATATCCCTGGACCCAGCTCCTTCCGAACCAGTCCGCCCAGAAGAAATCCTGGAAATTCGCCTGGAACTTCATGGCCGGCTTTAGCTACGACATCTCGCAGAACCTCAAGATCGACCTGCACTACCGTTTCCTGGACGCGGGCAGCTACACCAGCTTCCCCAGCACGATAACGGGCTCGGGCGCGATAACAAAGGATCTTTACACGCAGGAAGTGCGCCTGGGCTTCCGCCTCATGTCGGATTGATCGCCGCGCATTGGCGACGAAAGTTCAAGGGGGCGCCGTTCAAACGGCGCCTCTATTTATTTGCGCGGGGCGATGCTAGGAAGCGGGCCGATTTGTTCCTGTGCCCCGCGCCGCGCTTCCTGGATCGAAAATATTTTCGCTCTCTGCGAGTTCCGGCCCCAATCGCGGATTTTCACTTATGTCCAAAACAATCGACGTCCTTGGCATCGGCAACGCCATTGTCGACGTGCTGGCTCCGGCCCAGGACGACGCATTGGTCAAGGCGGGTCTCCACAAGGGGGCAATGCAACTCGTCGACGAGGCGCGGGCAACCCAACTATATGCGGCGATGGGGCCGACGACAGTGGTTTCCGGCGGCTCGGCCGCCAACACGATGGCCGGCATCGCCAGCCTGGGCGCCAGCGCGGCCTTCGTCGGCAAGGTCAAGGACGATGAGGCGGGCCGAGAATTCGCCCATGACATCCGCAAGGCCGGGGTCGGTTTCGACACGCCCTTCGCATCCGATGGCGCGGCGACGGCGCGCTGCCTGATTTTCGTGACGCCCGACGGCCAGCGCACGATGAACACGTTTCTCGGCGCCTGCCAGGCGCTTGGACCCGAGGACATAGACGACAAGCTGACAGCCAGCGCCAAGGTGCTTTACATGGAGGGCTACCTTTGGGATCCGCCTGGCGCGAAGGCGGCTTTTCTCAAGGCGGCGAAGGTCAGCCGCGCGCATGACCGCAAGGTGGCGCTCAGCCTTTCCGACGCCTTTTGCGTCGACCGCTATCGCGACGAGTTTCTCGGACTGATTCGCGATGGCGTGGTGGATATCCTCTTCGCCAATGAAAGCGAATTGCACGCACTCTACCAGACCGCCGATTTCGACACGGCGTTGAAGGCTCTCCAGGGCGAGAAAAAGCTGCTGGGCGTCGTGACGCGCTCGGAGCAGGGCGTCGTTGTGGCCGAGGGCTCCAGCGTCATCGCGGCGCCGGCATTCCCGGTCGACGAAGTCGTCGACACCACGGGCGCCGGCGATCTGTTCGCGGCGGGTTTTCTCGCCGGCTACACAAGAGGCGTCTCCCACGCCAGAAGCGCCTCGCTCGGCGCGCTCGCCGCCGCGGAGGTGATTTCGCATTTCGGCGCGAGGCCACAGAAAGACCTGGCGCAGCTTGCCCGCGACAATGGGCTGCTGGCTTGAGAACCTGCGCGGCGCGCCAATGCGTGAGCGTCCGCGAAGCAATGATCGGCCAAATATCTCGACACAATGCTCAAGGAGAAACAAATGAAAGCTGCTTCACGCGTCGGCGCCATCGCGGCCCTCGCAATCGGCGCGCTCGCGGGCGCCGCGTTTCTTGGGCCTCGCCCGGCCCTGGCTCTTGATGAAAGCAAAGCCGTGATCACAGCGACAGGACTAAAGATCATCGACACGAAAGTCGGAACCGGCAATTCGCCGAAACAGGGCCAGCTCTGCAAGATGCATTACACCGGCTGGCTCTATGTCAACGGCGCCAAGGGCAAGAAATTCGACAGCTCGCTCGATCGCGGCCAGCCCTTCACCTTCACGATCGGCAGAGGCCAGGTTATCGCCGGCTGGGACGAGGGCGTGGAGACGATGAAGGTCGGCGGCAAGCGCACGCTGATCATTCCCCCCGAGCTGGGCTATGGCGCGCGCGGTGCCGGCGGCGTCATCCCGCCGAACGCGACGCTGCTGTTCGAGGTCGAACTGCTCGAAGTGCAGTAAGACACGGATCGAAAGTCCTACCGCTTGAACATCCAGATCGCCGCGAGCAGGATCGCGGCGATCCCGACGAGCAGGTTCCTATCGGAACTCCGCCGCGCCTGAGCCAAAGCCTCCAGCGACTGCGCGGACAGATCGACTCCGCGCGCCGCCTGATTCGACAGATGGGCAAGCGCGTTTTCCGCGTCCGCCATAACCTTGGGCAGATGGGTCGCCAGTTTCGCGACTTCCGCCATGCCGCGACCGGCGTCCTCAATCTTCGCCTTGGGCCCGAGATTGCTCTCGATCCAGTCGCGCACCACGGGGTCCGACGTCTTCCAGATGTTGAGCTTGGGATCGAGCGTGCGCGCGACGCCCTCCGCCACCACCATGGTCTTTTGCAGCAGCACCAGCTCCGTGCGCGTGCGCATGTCGAAAAGAGCAGTAACCTCGAAGAGCAGGGTCAGCAGCCTCGCCATCGAAATGTCCGAGGCGTTGATCGTGTGCAGCGGTTCGCCGATGGCGCGCAGCGCCTGCGAAAACTCCTCGACGGAATGAATGGGCGGAACATAGCCCGCCTCGAAATGCACTTCTGCGACACGCCGGTAATCGCGGGTGATGAAGCCATAGAGAATTTCGGCGAGGAAGCGGCGTTCCTTCAGGCCGAGCCGCCCCATGATGCCAAAATCTATGGCGACGATGCGGCCCTGCTTGTCGACGAAGAGATTGCCCTGATGCATGTCGGCGTGGAAAAATCCGTCGCGCATCGCATGGCGCAGGAAGGACTGCAGCACATTGCGGCCCAGATCCTTGAGGTCGTGCCCTTCCGCCGCGACCCGCGCGAGATCGGACAAGGGCGCGCCGTCGATCCATTCCAGCGTCAGAACTTCCTTGGCGGTGCGGTCCCAGTCGACGCTTGGCGCATGGAAGTCGGAATCCTTGGCGACATTTTCACGGAACTCCGAAGCCGCCGCCGCCTCCAGCCGGAAATCCGTCTCCAGCTTCACCGTGCGGGCCAGCGTGTCCACCACCTCGATGGCGCGCAGCCGCCGCCCTTCGGAGGAAAAGCGCTCCGCGATGCGCGCGATCACATACATGTCGGCGAGGTCGCGCGCGAATTGACCCTCGACGCCGGGACGCAGCACTTTCACCGCGACCTTGCGCTCGCCATCCGCGTATAGCGCGCGGGCGACATGCACCTGCGCCACCGAGGCGGCGGCGACAGGCTCGCCAAACGAGACAAACAGCTCGTCGATGGGCTTGCCCAGCGCCTTTTCAATGATGGCGACCGCCTTCTCGCGGCCAAAGGGCTCCATGCGGTCCTGCAGGGCCGTGAGCGCATTGGCGATTTCGCCGCCCACGACATCGGGCCGCGTCGCCAGAAACTGGCCGAGCTTCACATAAGAGGGGCCGATCTGCGCGAAGGCGCGCACGAGGGCCTTGGGGCCGCCGCTCACATCCTTGCGCGCGATCAGATTGGCGAGCCGCACCGGCAGGCCGGCAGCAGGGGGCAGCAAAGCCGGATCAAGCCCGGCGAACACGCCCTCACGCGCCAGAATGAATGCGGCGCGCGCCAGTCGCAACAGATGCCCGAAACCTAAAAGCACGAAAGACCGCCGTTTCTGTAGTTTCTCCGATCAAGCGCCGGATTCGCCCGCGGATAGGGGATTCGGGCGCTTCCGCCAAGCAGCGGCGCTTACGGCTTCCATCCCGAATGGATCGCCACTACGCCGCCGGTCAGGCGTTCAAAACCGGTGCGGCGGAACCCCGCCTTGCGGATCATGCCCTCGAAATCGTCGGCGCGAGGAAATTTCTGGATCAATTCAACGAGATAGCGATAGGGCTCCGCGTCTCCGGCCACGAGCTTGCCGACCGCCGGAATGACGTTGAAGGAATAGGCCTCGTAAATCTTGTCCAGGCCCGGCACGGCGACCTGCGAAAATTCGAGGCAAAGAAAGCGTCCGCCGGGCTTGAGCACGCGGAATGCTTCTTCCAGCGCGACCTGAATGCGCGGGACGTTGCGGATGCCGAAGGCGATTGTATAGGCGTCGAAATGAGCGTCCGGAAAGGGGAGCTGCTCGGCGTTGGCCTGCACGAATTCGACCTGGGCGTCGAGGCCGCGCTCACGCGCGCGGTCGCGGCCGACCTCCAGCATTTCGCCATTGATGTCGAGGACGACGATCTTGGCGTCGCTCGCGGCCTTTTTGGCCACGCGAAAGGCGATGTCGCCGGTGCCGCCCGCGACGTCCAGATGACGGAAATTCGGGTGATTTCTGGTGTTCACCTTGCCGACGAATGTGTCCTTCCACAGGCGATGAAGGCCGCCGGACATCAGATCGTTCATGATGTCGTAGCGCCGCGCGACCTTGTGGAAAACGTCGTCGACCAGACCCTGTTTTTCTCCGAGCGGCACCTCGGAAAAGCCGAAATGCGTCGAGGAATCTTGGTCGGAACGGGGATTTGTCATCACGGGCTCACATTCGAGGGAAAGCGCAGTGGGTATAGCCGCTGGAAGCGCCGGTGGCTATATGGCCCGCACGGGGCTCCCCTCACCGCGACACTTCGCCCCCCACCTCGTCGACGCCATAAACATCGTCGCGGAAATGCACCGTGCCGTCGGCCGAGGCCCAGCCGGTCATGTAGACCCAGACCACCGGGACGGCGTGAGAAAGCTTCACCTCCTCGCGCTCGCCCGAGGCGATCTTGCTCATGATCCCGCTCTTGTCCAGATGGCCGGGCGAATCCTCCAGCAGCCAGGCGGCGAGGTCATAGACCCCCTGCACGCGCACGCAGCCATGCGACAGAAAGCGATAGTCGCTGGCGAAAAGGTTTTTCGACGGCGTGTCGTGCATGTAGACCGAATAGGGATTCGGCATCGAAATGCGGATCGAGCCCAGCGAATTATGCGCGCCGCTGTCCTGCCGCAGCGTGTAGTTCAGAGCCCGCTCGCTCGACCAGTTGACGCTGCGCGGATCGATCTCGTCGCCATGATTGTCCAATACGCGGATTTTCGCGCGGGAGAGATAGCCCGGATCGCGCAGCATTTTTGGCGCGATCTCGTTCTTGATGATCGAACTTGGCACGGTCCAGGTCGGATTGATGTTCACCGCGACGATCTTGGCCGTCACTTCCGGCGAATGGTGTTCGACGTCGCCGACGATCGCCGTATAGCGATGAGCGACGCGATTGTTTTCGAACGGCGTCCACGGCCGTCGAGGGAATGTTCACGACGACATAACGCTGCCCAAAGGGGAAATCGACCCCGGCGAGCCTTTGCGCGCTTGAGGCGAGCTGGCGAAAACGGGTGGCGGCCGGGACGTCCAGGGCGCGCAGGGTCGCGCCGGAGACGACGCCGGTCTGGCGCAGGCCCATGCGAAACTGAAAACGCTTCACGGCTTCGGTGAGTCCATTGTCCCAGGAAGGGCTGGCGCCGGAAAGGCTGTCATCCTCGGCGGCGAGACGCCGGCGCAGCGCCGAGACGGCCGGCCCTTTTGACCCCGGATGCAGCGCGACGCCCACCTTCGGCCAGCCGCCCTGATCGACGATGGCCGCATAGCGTTCCGAGGCCTTGGAGGTGGTGAAAAATGTCTCCGGCTGCAAAACAGGCGTTGGATCGTCCGAAAGCGCGGTTTCGCGAGGAGGCGCGGGTTTTGGCTTCGGTTTAGGCTTGGGCTTGACCGGCTCCCCGGTGGGAGCCGCAACGCCAGCGGGCGCCTGCGCGGCGCCGGGAGCCGCAGGCGGCGGCGTCACGGGAAATATGGGAGCCAGCGGGGCCGGAGGCGCGGCGGGAGCCGGAGGAGCCGCGCCAATCGGCGGAGAAGGAGCGGGGCTCGAAGGCGCGGCGCCCTGCGCCCAAAGCGGTGGCGCAGAGAGTCCGACGAGCAAGGCGCCAGCCAGCAGCGCATGCCGCACGGGATAGTTCATCATGGCTCTGTCCGTAAATGTTGGCTCTGGCCCGAGAGCAAGTGTTTTCAGAGGGCAGCGGCGCACCGGCCGCCCGTTGTTAACCGTCTTTTCGGCCGGTCCGGGTTTCAGGTCAACTCTTATCCGTAGTGCTTTTCGACCGAAAACATGGCGCGGCCCTTGCGTGAATTTCGCGCTTCATGCGCGATTGTCGCCTAAACCATGTCTTTGCCTTCAGGAGTTTCCCATGCCGATGTTCAAGCTGCCGCTTTCGGGCGACGTCACCCAGTCGATCAATCCCTGGACCGCCGTCTTCAATCCGACCGGCGGCCAATATGGCCTCGTCAACATCACGCTTGGCCAGTCGAGCCAGCCGGACGTCGAAGCGGATGTGCTGACCGATGTCGCTGGCTACGGCAAGCAGCTCGGGCGCATTGGCGACGCCCTGCTCGTCCTCATCGACCATTTGCCGAGCGACGCGAAGTTGTCGAAGAAAGAGACCGCCGCGATCGAGGCGCTGAAGGAAATGCTCGCCGACGTTGAAAAGGTCAAAAAGCGCCATCAGAACTCGCGCCGCCCCTTTGTAGGCGTTCGCCTCGCCGCCCCTTGCCTTTTCTTCCCGTCCCGCCCATACCGCGCCGCAACCAGTAATTATCGCAAGCGGGACCGACATGGGCTTCAAATGTGGCATCGTCGGTTTGCCGAACGTCGGCAAATCGACCCTTTTCAACGCGCTGACCCAGACGGCGGCGGCGCAGGCGGCCAATTATCCCTTCTGCACCATCGAGCCCAATGTCGGCGAGGTCGCCGTGCCCGATCCGCGCCTCGACGAGCTTTGCAGGATCGCCGGGTCGAAACAGATCATCCCGACGCGCCTGACCTTTGTCGACATCGCCGGCCTCGTGCGCGGCGCCTCCAAGGGCGAGGGCCTTGGCAACCAGTTTCTCGCCAATATCCGAGAATGCGACGCCATCGCCCATGTCGTGCGCTGTTTCGAGGATGGCGACGTGACCCATGTCGAAGGCGGGGTCGATCCCTTGCGGGACATAGAGACGATCGAGACCGAACTGATGCTGGCCGATCTCGACAGCCTCGAAAAGCGCGTCCTTGCGCAGGAGAAGAAGGCCAAGGGCGGCGACAAGGACGCCAAGGAGCTGGTCGATCTGATGCATCGCTGCCTCGTGTTGCTGCGCGAAGGCAAGCCGGCCCGTCTCGTGGAGATCAAGCCGGAGGAGCGCGCCGCGCTCGCCGGCCTAGGCCTGCTCTCCTCCAAGCCCGTGCTCTATGTCTGCAATGTCGAGGAAGGCGCGGCCGCCGAGGGCAACGCCGAGTCGAAAAAGGTGGCCGGCCGCGCGGCGGAGGAAGACGCCGCCTGCGTTGTGGTCTCTGCCAAGATCGAAAGCGAAATCGCCGTTTTGCCGGCCGAAGAGCAGAAAGACTATCTCGAAGCCGTGGGGCTCGAAGAGCCGGGACTTAACCGGGTGATCCGCGCTGGCTATAACCTGCTGCATCTTATCACCTATTTCACGGTGGGCCCCAAGGAGGCGCGCGCCTGGACGATCGAGAAGGGCACGCGCGCGCCGCAGGCCGCCGCCGTCATCCATACCGACTTCGAAAAGGGATTTATTCGCGCCGAAACCATAGCTTACACGGATTATGTCGCGCTCAAGGGCGAGGCGGGGGCGCGCGAAAACGGCAAGCTTCGGCTGGAGGGCAAGGAGTATATCGTCGCCGACGGCGACGTATTGCACTTCCGCTTCAACACCTGACGCGCCGCGAGCGAGGCTTGCGCGCTGTGGCGCGCCGGCAACATTTTGAAAGAATTTTTTATCGCGCTCGAACCGAGTGTGCGGCAGCGCATTTAAAGGATTACACAGGAGAGATAGATTAAATTTCAAGGGCGCGGGCGGAAAGACGCCATAATCGCGTTCCAGTGAGTAAGCTAACGGCGCTCGTCCCGCGCCACAGGAAAAATCATGAGATCTCCTTTGCGGATCGCCCGGCCCATTTATGGCGTGCTGACGGCATGTTGCGTTTTTTCATTCGCTCAGGCCGCCGCCGGGGAGAGCCTGACCTTTCGCGCCAGTCCGCTGCCGCCAGCGGCCCCGCTGCTGCAGACGGCCAATGCGATTCGCGTCGCCGCGCCAAGAATCGAACCCGACCCCGAGCTTTTCGCCGCGATCGACGCATCCCCGATCGTGACCCGCGCGCCCGTGATTGCAACGCCGGGCGACGATCGCGACTTTGCCTTCGATCTGATGGACGAACATCAACGCGCGCTGGCGCTGGCGTTGGACGATTGGACCCGCGCGGCGCCGCGCGGCGAGCGCCGCCGCCTGCGCGCCAGCCTGTCCGCGCTCTACGCCGCCCACGAATTCGCGCCGCTTTGGCAAAATGGCGGCGAGTGGAGCGCTGCTGCGCGCTCGGCGGCGAAGCGGCTGCATGAGGGCGGCGAGGACGGCCTCGATCTGCGCGCCTATAAGATACCCGCCGTCGAGACCGGAAAGCCAAGGCTCGATGAAGAATTCGCGCTGTCGGAAGCCGTCGCGGCCTATGTCGCGCAGGCCTCGGGCTCGCGGATCGACCCACAGCGCATTTCGCGCCTGATTGGCGAACGCCCGCCCCAGCCAGACGTGGGGCAAGCGCTGACCAAGGTTGCGGCGGCAGGATTCTCGGCGGACGAGGTTCTGCAGGGATTCAATCCGCCGCATTACGGCTATCAGCAATTGCGCGCGAAACTCGCCGAATTGCGCGCCGGCCATTCGCTCCTTGACGACGATCCCCTGGCCGAAGCCCGGACCGCCGACCCGCTAGACGATTCGACGTTCGGCGCCCGCAAGACCGCGCGTCGCAAGCCGGCGGCCGGCAAGAACGCCCATTCACATATGGAAGCCGAAATCATCGCCAATATGGAGCGCTGGCGCTGGCTGCCGCGCGACCTTGGCGAGAATCACGTCGAGGTCAATATTCCCGAATTCGAGCTGGCCGTGGTGCGGGGCGGCTCGGTCGCGCATCGCACGAAAGTGATCGTCGGCAAGGAAGAAACCCCGACGCCGATCTTCTCCAACGCGCTCCAGTTCATCATCGTCAATCCGTCCTGGAACGTGCCGCAGTCGATCATCAACAAGGAGCTGCTGCCCAAGCATGGCGGCAACCTTTCCTCGCTGTCGGCGCGCGGCTGGAAGGTCGGCTACCACGGCGGCAAGCTCACCGTCCGCCAGCCGCCGGGCGAGGGCAATGCGCTGGGCCGCATCAAATTCATGTTCCCCAACGACTTCTCCGTCTACATGCACGACACGCCGTCGCGCGGCCTGTTCTCCGCCGAGCGCCGCGCCTTCAGCCACGGCTGCATGAGGGTCGAAGACCCCTTCGCCCTCGCGGAGGCGGTGCTGGGTCCGGGCAGCGGCTGGAGCGAGGAGCGGGTGAAAAGACTGCTCGGCAATTCGGAGCGCTACATCAATCTCAAGACGCCATTGCCGATCCATATCGAATATTTCACCGCCTTTGTGGACGAATACGGTCGCCTGCAGATGCGCGAGGATCTTTACGGATATTCGGCGCGGGTGCGGCGGGAGCTGGGGCTCGGGGGCTAGGGCGCTTTTTCGCAAAAGGTGACAATCCGCCCGCAAGCGTGGAAAAGCTTTCGCGACAGGCTCTCAACCCAGATCGCGAACGATTCTCATGGCCCCTCCTCCGCTTCTCGCGCTTACCGGCGTTACGCTCACGCTCGGCGGCAAGCCCCTGCTCGACGGCGCGGACCTTGCAGTCTCGCCCGGGGCGCGGCTTTGCCTGGTCGGGCGCAACGGCTCCGGCAAGTCCACGCTGCTGAAAATCGCGGCTGGCGAGATCGAGGTTGACGGCGGCGAACGCTTCCTGCAGCCCGGCGCTTCCCTGCGTTATCTGCCGCAGGAGCCGGATTTTTCCGGCTTCGACAGCGTGATGGCCTATGTCGAGGCTGGCCTCGGGCCGCTCGACGATCCGCATTTCGCGCGCACGCTGCTGGAAGGGCTGGGGCTCACCGGCGAGGAGCATCCCGCGCGGCTCTCGGGCGGGGAAGGCCGCCGCGCCGCGCTGGTGCGGGCCTTGGCGCCGCAGCCCGATATTCTCCTGCTGGACGAGCCGACAAACCATCTCGACCTGCCGACGATCATCTGGCTGGAAGAAAGGCTCGCAGGGCTGCGCTCCGCTCTGGTGCTCATCAGCCATGACCGCCGCTTCCTGCAGGATCTCACGCGCGAGACCGTCTGGCTGGACAGGGGCCGCACGCGCCATCTCGACAGCGGCTTCAAGGATTTCGAGGCCTGGCGCGATCGCGAGCTTGAGGAAGAGGAACGCCAGCAGCACAAGGCCGACCGGAAGATCGTCGCCGAGGAACATTGGCTGCGCCACGGCGTCTCGGGCCGGCGCAAGCGCAACGTCAAGCGCCTCGCGGGCCTGCACCAGATGCGCGCGGAGCGGCGCCAGCGCGTCATGCCGACGGCGGAAGTCAAACTCGAAGCCAGCGAGGCGCAGCTCTCTGGCAAGCTGGTCATAGAGGCGGTGAAGATCAGCAAGTCATATGGCGAGCGGATCATCGTCGATAATTTCTCGACCCGCGTGCTGCGCGGCGACCGGCTCGGCGTCGTCGGCGCCAATGGCGCCGGCAAGACCACGCTCATCAACCTACTGACCGGCGCGCTCGCGCCCGACAGCGGCAAGGTGAAGCTCGGCGCCGGTCTCGCCATGGCGACGCTGGAGCAAAGTCGGGCCAGCCTCGATCCGACGACGACCCTGCAGGACGCGCTCACCGGCGGCGGCTCGGATTTTGTCGAGATCAACGGCGAGCGGCGTCATATCGTCGGCTATATGCGCGACTTCCTGTTCAAGCCGGAACAGGCGCGCACGCCCGTCGCCAGGCTTTCGGGAGGCGAGCGCGGAAGGCTGATGCTGGCGCGCGCGCTGGCGCTGCCCTCCAATGTTCTGGTGCTGGACGAGCCGACCAACGACCTCGATCTTGAGACGCTGGATTTGCTGGAGGAAATGCTCGCCGACTATCCCGGCACGCTGATCGTCGTCAGCCACGATCGCGACTTTCTCGACCGCGTCGCGACTTCCGTTCTGATGAGCGAAGGCGCCGGCCGCTGGCTCGAATATGCGGGCGGCTATTCCGACATGGTCGCGCAAAGAGGCATCTGGCGTCGAATCGCGCGGGGGCGTGCAAACCACCAAAGCGGAGCCGAAGGAAAAGCAGGCGCCGCGCGAGAAACCCGCGGGCAAGGCCAGGCTCTCCTTCAAGGAGCAGCATGCGCTGACGACGCTGCCCGCCAGAATGGACGAGTTGCGCGGCAAGATCGGCAAGCTCAAGGCGCTTCTGGACGACCCCGAACTCTATGCGCGCGATCCGGTGAAATTTTCGCGCGCGGGCGTCGTGCTCGCGGAGACCGAAGCGGAGCTTGCGCGCGCCGAGGAAGAATGGCTGGAGCTCGAAATCCGGCGCGAGGAAATCGAAGGGTAAGAGGCCAGTATGCCCGAATTGCCCGAAGTCGAAACCGTGCGGCGCGGGCTTGTGCCCGTGTTCGAAGGCGCGACGATCACGCGCGTCGAACAGCGCCGCGCCGATCTGCGTTTTCCTTTTCCCAAGGACTTCGCCAAACGCCTTACAGGGCGCCGCGTGATCGCGCTGCGCCGCCGCGCGAAATATCTCATTGCAGAACTCGACAATGATGAAGCGCTGGTCATGCATCTGGGCATGAGCGGATCGTTCCGCATCGACAGGCATGCGCCAGAAGGCGAGTTTCATTTTCCGCGCGGGCAAAATCCTGCGCATGACCATGTCGTGTTTCACTTCGATAATGGCGCCAGCGTCACCTACAATGATCCACGCCGCTTCGGCTACATGCTGCTGATACCTTCAAGCGAATTGGAGGCGCATCCGCTTTTCGCGGGGCTCGGCGTCGAGCCGCTCGGCAATGAGATGAACGCAACGACGCTCGCGAACGAACTCGCCGGACGCAAGACGCCGCTGAAAGCCGCGCTGCTCGATCAAAGAAACATCGCCGGACTCGGCAATATCTATGTCTGCGAGGCGCTGCATCGCGCGGGGCTGTCGCCGCTGCGCGCGGCGGGAAGCATCGTGAACGCGAACGGCAAACCCTCGCAGGCGCTGGAGCGGCTCGCAAGGGCGATCAGGGAAGTGCTGCTTGAGGCGATAGACGCGGGCGGCTCGTCGCTGCGCGATCATCGCCAGACCGACGGCTCGCTCGGATATTTCCAGCATAATTTCCGCGTCTATGACCGCGAGGGCGAAGCTTGCCCGACAAAGGGCTGCAAGGGAGTCGATCAACGCGGATTGTGCAGAGCGGGCGATCGACGTTTTATTGTGCGACGTGTCAGAAATAGCGCGGCCCGATCGTATTAGATGCAACTCCAGTTGACGATTTCCCCGATCCTGTCACACTCTGATCAGCGAAATAAAATTTCAAAATATATCGGGCGGTTAACCCGAGGTGAGGGAACGCGGCGAATGGGTCTTTCAGTCATTGTTCGGGGCTTCGCCAGGACCATTCTCGCGTCGGCCCTCGCGCTAATCATTTTTCAAGTCGCGGCTGACAGCGGCTCCAGACGACGGTTCCGTTCTCCCCTTCCAGCCAGCGCCTTCCGCCAGCGTCGCCAAGCCGCGACTGCAGGACTTGACGATGCATCGGCGCGTGGAAAAGGACCATCTGCCCAAGGATGCGCCGAACATCCTCATCATCCTGCTGGACGACGTGGGCTTTGGCCTTCCCGACACCTATGGCGGCCCGATCCATACGCCGAACCTCTCGCGCATCGCCAATGAGGGGATCAGCTACAATACCTTCCACACAACATCGATTTGCTCGCCGACGCGCGCCTCTCTGCTGACGGGACGCAATCATCAGCGCGTGGGCTCCGGCACCATCGCCGAACGCGCCGTCGACTGGGACGGCTATACCGGCGTGATCCCGAGAACGTCGGCGACGCTGCCGAAGGTGCTCGGCGAATATGGCTACAAGACCGCCGCTTTCGGCAAATGGCACAACACGCCGGCGACGGAGACGACGGCGATGGGGCCGTTCACGCGCTGGCCGACCGGCGAAGGCGTGGGCTTCGATTATTTCTATGGCTTTCTCGCGGGCGAGACCTCGCAGTGGGAGCCGCGCCTCGTCGAGAATTTCAACTTCGTCGAACCGCCGAACGATCCCAAATATCATCTGAGCGAGGACATCGCCGACAAGGCGATCGGGTGGATGAAGCGCCACCGCGCATTCTCGCCCGACAAGCCCTTCTTCATGTATTGGGCGCCCGGCGCCGCGCATGGGCCGCATCACATCTTCAAGGAATGGGCGGACAAATACAAAGGGCGCTTCGACGACGGCTGGGACGAGTTGCGCGGGCGCGTGTTCAAACGCCAGAAGGAGCTGGGCTGGATTCCGGCGGACGCGAAACTCACGCCCCGCGCGGAAAGCATGGCCGCTTGGGATAGCATCCCGGAGGCGCAACGCCCGTTTCAGCGGCGGCTGATGGAAGTCTTCGCGGGCTTCGCCGAACATGTCGACGCGCAGGTGGGCAAGCTGCTGGGCGGCCTCGACGAGCTTGGCGTGAAGGACAACACCATCGTGTTCTACATTTGGGGCGACAATGGCTCCAGCGCCGAAGGCCAGCAGGGAACGATCAGCGAACTCCTTGCCCAGAACGGCATCCCCAGCAAAGTCGAACAGCATATCGCGGCGCTGGACCGTCTCGGTGGGCTCGATGCTCTGGGCGGCCCCAAAGTTGACAATATGTATCACGCGGGCTGGGCCTGGGCCGGCGACACGCCGTTCCAATACACGAAGCTGATCGCCTCGCATTTTGGCGGCACGCGCAATCCGATGGCGATCTCATGGCCCGCGCGCATCAAGCCGGACAAGACCCCAAGGTCGCAGTTCCATCACGTCAATGACATCGCGCCGACAATCTATGAGATTCTGGATATCAAGCCGCCGAAGGTGGTCGACGGCTTCGCGCAGGACCCGATCGACGGCGTCAGCATGGCGTACACATTCGCCGACGCTCATGCGGCCTCGCACAAGCATACGCAATATTTCGACAACAACGGCAGTCGCGGCATCTATCACGACGGCTGGTACGCCTGCACTTTCGGACCGCTCGTGCCCTGGGACACCGCCGGCTCGGCCGCGGACTCAAAACCTGGGATTCGGCCAAGGACGTCTGGGAGCTTTACGACATCACGAAGGACTTTTCGCAGTCGGACAATCTCGCCAGCAAGGAGCCTCGCCGTCTTGAGGAGTTGAAGCGGCTGTTCCTGACCGAAGCCGAAAAGAACAAGGTGTTTCCGATCGGCGCCGGCATCTGGCTGCGCATTCATCCAGAAGATCGCATCGCGACGCCCTACAAGAGCTGGCGTTTCGATCAGACCACGACGCGCATGGCCGAATTCGCCGCGCCGGGGCTGGGCCGTGAGAGCAATCATGTCGTCATCGACGCGGAGCTCGGCCCCAGCGCCTCGGGCGTTCTCTATGCGCTTGGCGGCGCCAGCGGCGGCCTGACGCTCTATCTGGATCATGGGCGTCTCTTCTATGAATACAACATGATGATCATCGAGCGTTACATCGGCCAGTCGAAAGACGCGCTGTCAGCAGGCAAGCACATGATCGAGGTCGACACGACCATCGCAAGACCCGGCGGTCCGGCGGCTGTCGTCTTGAAGGTTGATGGCGCCGATGTCGGGCAAGTGGACGTCAAGCGCACGGTGGCGGGAGCGTTCACAGCAAGCGAGACTCTGGATGTCGGGACTGATCTCGGTTCGCCGGTGTCGCTCGATTATTTCGATCGTCGGCCCTTCGCCTTCAACGGAAAGATCAACAGCGTAAAGGTCGATCTGAAATGACCCCTCGGCGGGTTGTCGGGCCGCGGAACCTCGGAATACGGTTCTGAGCAGCCGAAAGGTCCGTCTGGCCCAATGCCGTAACTGTCCGCCCGCTTGCGCCGCCTCGCAGGGAAAGGGTAAAAGCGGGCATGTCCACAGCAGAGCCCGCCGCCCTCACGGTTCAGGGCCTTTCCAAATCCTATGACGACAGAACCGTCGTGGGGCCTCTGGATTTCGCCCTCGCGTCCGGCTCGGTCACTGGCCTGCTTGGCGGCAATGGCGCCGGAAAGACCACGACCATCGGCATGATCATGGGTCTGATCGAACCGACGAAGGGCGCCATCCACGCGCTGGGCTGCGACATGGCGCATGAGCGTGACAAGGTGCTCGGTCGGATGAATTTCGAAAGCCCCTATGTCGACATGCCGCACCGGCTCACCGTGCGGCAAAATCTGAACGTCTTCGCGATGCTCTATGGCGTGGCCGGGCGCGAGGAGAAAATCGCGCGGCTGGCGGAGGATTTCGCGCTGATGGATTTTCTCGACAGGCCGACAGGGCGGCTTTCCGCCGGGCAGAAAACCCGCGTCGCGCTGGCCAAGGCGCTGCTCAACGATCCTTCGCTGCTGCTGCTCGACGAGCCCACCGCTTCTCTTGATCCGGACACCGCCGACTGGGTGCGCGCGCGCATAGAAGATCACCGCCTCGCGCATAATTGCACGATCCTTCTCGCCTCGCACAATATGAGCGAGGTCGAACGCCTCTGCGACCGCGTGCTTATGCTGCGCGAAGGCGCGCTGGTCGACGACGCCGCCCCGGCGGCGCTGCTCGCGCGTTATGGCCGCGCGACGCTGGAAGAGGTTTTTCTCGACGTCGCGCGTGGCCGCGTCAACGAGGCGCGCGCATGAGCGGATTTTCATTTGCACGCGTCGGCGCGATGATGCTGCGCTACACCTATCTCCTGCGCTCGTCATGGCCGCGTCTGCTGGAGATGACCTATTGGCCGACCGTGCAGATGCTCACATGGGGCTTTCTCCAGAACTTCATCGCAAGCTCCGGTCCGGGGCAGAGCACAGCGGGCAGGATCGCCGGCACGCTGATTGGCGCGGTCCTGCTATGGGACATTCTGCTTCGCGCGCAACAAGGCTTCGCCTTTTCGTTTCTTGAGGAAATGTGGTCGCGCAATCTCGCGAACCTCCTGATGAGCCCTTTGCGAACGAGCGAATTTCTGGTCTCGCTGATGGCGATGAGTCTGGTGCGCCTCTTCATCGGCGTCGCGCCGGTGACGCTGCTGGCGATATGGTTCTTCGGCTTCAATCTGTGGGCGCTTGGCCTCGCTCTCGCCGGCTTCTTCGTGGTTCTGGCGCTCTTCGCGTGGAGCCTCGGCCTCATCGTCTGCGGCATGCTGCTGCGCTATGGGCTCGGCGCCGAAAATCTCGCATGGTCGCTGATGTTCGCCGTGCAGCCCTTGGGCTGCGTCTATTATCCCGTCGCGACGCTGCCGACATGGCTGCAACCAGTCGCCTGGAGCCTGCCGCCGACCTATGTGTTCGAGGGTTTGCGCAGCGTGCTGATCGACCATGTTTTCCGCGCGGATCTCATGGCGACGGGCCTTGCGCTGGACGCCGTCATGTTCATAGGCGCCGCTCTGGCCTTCGTTCGTTTGCTTGATGGCGCGCGCAAGGCTGGCAGCCTTTTGCAGACGGGGGAATGATCGTGCCCCGCGCGGATCACCTTCTTGCGGAGCTCGGCTTGTTCGAAAGCCGCTCCAAGGCGCGCGAGGCCATAGAAGCAGGACTGGTGAGCGCGGATGGACGGATTGTGGTCAAGCCCTCGGAACAAATTGCCGAGAGCGCGCAGATAACCGCCAGGGCGCCCTACCCCTGGGTTTCACGCGGCGGCGTCAAGCTTGCGCATGCGCTGGATCTTTTGGAGTGGATCCGACCGGCCTTTATTGCCTCGACATTGGCGCTTCCACCGGCGGCTTCACCGATGTGCTGTTGTCGCGCGGCGCGCGTCATGTCGTCGCCGTCGATGTCGGCCATGGACAATTACACCCGCGCATTGCCTGTGACGCGCGCGTCACAGCGCTTGAGCGTCTCGACGCCCGCGCGCTGAGGCTCGAGCATCTGGCAGAGCCGCCGACTCTCGTCGCCTGCGACGCGAGTTTCATTTCGCTGGCCTTGATACTGCCGAATGTCCTGTCACTCGCAGCAAAGGAAGCAACGCTGATCACGCTGGTCAAGCCGCAGTTCGAGGCGGGACGCACGGCCGTCAAGAAGGGAGTGGTGCGCGACGCGAAGGTTCACGACGAAATATGCCAGCGGATCACGAAGGAAGTGACTGGCCTGGGCTGGCGCGTCATTGGCGTCACGCCTTCACCGATCCAAGGCGGCGACGGCAACCGCGAATTTCTCCTTTGCGCAAGCAGGCCATGAACAAAGACTGTAAAGAAACATTTGTAATCGAGCGCCTGGGCAACCGTGGCGAAGGCGTCGCGCGCTCGGGCGGACGTCTTGTCTTCATTCCCTATGCCCTCGCCGGGGAAAGCGTGCGCGCGGAAGCGCAGGGCGACCACGCGCGACTGATCGAGGTGCTGACGCCATCGCCGGATCGCGTGGCGCCGATCTGTCCGCATTATGGCGTTTGCGGCGGCTGCGCCGTGCAGGCGCTGGATGAAGGCGCTTATTCGGAGTGGAAGCGCGGTCTCGTCGTCGCCGCCTTGCACAACGCCGGGATTGAAGCGGATGTCGCGCCGCTTGTCGACGCGCATGGAGCGGGCCGACGACGCGTCACCTTTCACGCGCGCGGAACCTCCGTGGGCTTCATGCGGGCGCGTTCGCATGACATCATCGAAATCGAAGCGTGCCCGCTGCTGGAACGGGATCTTCAAGCCGCGTTGCCCGCCGCGCGGGCGCTGGCGAAGGCGCTTGCAAGCGCCGACAAGCCTCTCGACATATCAGCGACGCTGACGCTCGAAGGACTGGACATCGATATTCGAGGCCACGGCCCTCTGTCGGAATCCGAAAGCAAGGGGCTGATCAGCATCGCCGCGGGGCATGATCTTGCGCGGCTCGCCAATCACGGACGCGTTGTCGCCTTGCGCCGCAAACCGCACATCGCCGTTGGCGATGCGCTCGTTTCTCCGCCGGCCGGAAGCTTCCTGCAGGCGACGGCGCAAGGCGAGGCGGAGATCGCCAGATTCGTTCTGGACGCTGCCACTGGCGCGAAACGGGTCGCCGACCTGTTCTGCGGCGTCGGGGCTTTCGCATTGCGTCTGGCCGCGCATTGCCGCGTCTCCGCTTATGACAATGACGCCCATGCAATCGCGGCGTTGCTTGAAGCTGTCGGAACGACGGCGGGATTGAGGTTGACCGTAGCGGAAGCGCGGGACTTGTTCCGCAAGCCCCTGATGGCCGGTGAGTTGTCGGACTTCAACTCAGTCGTGTTCGACCCGCCGCGCGCCGGCGCCGAGGCGCAAGCCGAGCAATTGTCAAAATCCGACGTGCATCGCATCATCGCCGTATCCTGCAATGCGCAAAGTTTCGCGCGGGACGCGAAAATTGTGATTTCCGGCGGATATGCTTTAGGTCCGGTTATTCCGATCGACCAGTTTCGCTTTTCCCCGCATGTCGAACTGGTCGGGGTGTTTTCTCGCGACGCCCCGAAGGCGAGGAAACGCAAGCTGTTGTCGCGATAAATTTAATGCGAAGGCCTTTTCGCGGCAGGGCAATTCGTCTTGCGGCGGAAAATCCCGACAAAAGCCGAAGCGAGACCGCGGCGCGCAAAAACCTTTCCCGAGCTCCGGAATCAATATTCTGGTTAATGACTGGGTAAGTTTGCTGTGACGACTATATGACGTGATGGAAGTTCCGAAACCGTCGCCGCTGGAGGCTTTCGCAATTTTTCTTGCCGCTTTGCAAAAACAGGCATAGCATTTGCGTCAGATCCCAGCGTGAATGGGGAAATCTGTTGGTCTCCCCCGAAACTGGAAGGAGATGGTCATGATGAATGCGCTTCTCGCCGCGGCATTGTGCAGTATCGTCCTAACCTGCGCGCCCGTCGCAAAGACAGCCTATGTCTATGCCCGGCGCAATCAAAAAGGCTCCCGGCGGCGCTATCGCTGATCTGTCGCCCTGAGCAAAGTCAGAGGTCAAGACAAGAGCCGTTTCACCGGATGTCTTGCGTAATCGGAAAGGCGCGATGGATTTGCTTGCACGCCTCGCGGCGATCGTAGGCGAAAAAAGCGTCCTCGCCGAACCGGATGAGATTTCAGCTTACACGCAGGAGCCGCGCGGTCTTTTTTTCGGGCGCGCCCTTGCTGTCGTCAAACCTTCGAATGTCGCAGAAGTTTCGCGGGTCCTGGCTCTTTGCAACGAGAGCGGAACCGGCGTGGTTCCCCAGGGCGGCAATACCGGACTCGTCGGCGGACAAACGCCCAATTTCGTCGGGGGGCAGATTATTCTGTCGCTTCGGAAACTCGATCATATCCGCGAGGTCGATCCGGTCTCCGATACTATGACCGTTGAAGCTGGCGTCACTTTGGCCCGCGCGCAAAACGCCGCCGAAGAGAAGGATCGTTATTTCCCATTGTCCCTCGCCTCCGAAGGCTCCTGCACAATTGGCGGGAATCTGGCGACCAACGCCGGCGGCGTGCATGTAGTCGCCTATGGCTCCGCCCGTGACATTACGCTCGGCGTCGAAGCTGTTCTGGCCGATGGCCGGATACTGTCCGGGCTAACGAAACTGCGCAAGGACAACACGGGCTACGATCTCACGCGACTGATCATCGGCTCGGAGGGAACGCTGGGCGTCATCACAGCCGCGACGCTGAAGCTGTTTGCAAGGCCACGCGCCAGAACGACATTCTTTCTTGGGCTTGAAACTCCCGCCGCCGCGCTGGAATTGCTGAACCTTTTGAAGGCCAGCATGGGCGGCGCCTTGCAGGCGTTCGAACTGCTGCCTCGAATTGGCGTCGACTTCGTGCTCCGCCATCTGAAATCCGCCAGAGATCCCCTCTCCCAAGCCTTTCCATGGTACGCGCTGGTCGAATTGGCGTCGCAACATGATGATGGCCTGACAGAAGCCGCGCTTCAGTTGGCGGCTCGCGCATCCGCCGATGGCGTTGTCGGCGAGGCAGCCTTCGCCGCGTCTCTCGCACAGCGAGCCGATTTCTGGCGCCTTCGCGAATTGATGTCAGAAGTGCAAAAACACGAGGGCGGTTCGATCAAACATGACGTGTCGGTCGCGGTGAAGGACGTTCCCGACTTCATCGAAGAGGCGAGCCGGCTGGTGGTGGCGCGTATTCCCGGCGTGCGCCCGGTGCCCTTCGGCCATATGGGCGACGGCAATATCCATTTTAACGTCTCGCAGCCGGTCGGCGCCGACAAGTCGGCTTTTCTGGCGCGCTGGCGCGAGGTGAACGACATCGTTCATGCGGTCGTCGCGAAGTTTGAGGGCTCTATTTCCGCCGAACACGGCGTCGGCAAGCTCAAACGCGATCTGTTGATCGAGGTCAAAGATCCGGTGGCGCTTGAAATGATGCGGGCCATAAAGTCCAGCCTTGACCCCAAAGGCATCCTAAATCCGGGCAAGCTGCTTTAATTATGAGCGCTTTAAGCTGGGCGGCGCTATAGGCCGAGTTCGCCGCGACGCTCCTCGCACAACTTCAATTCGGATTTGCTCGCGGACCAGTAAGACAGTTCGCACAACGCCTGATAGCGGCTTGCGACGAACAGCGACCATACTCCATAGCCGGCCATCAAGAGACATGCTCCGACCAGGATCGTTTTCTTTCTCATCGGCGCGTCGATATTCTGTTTGAGGGGCTGTCGAGCAGAAGGATTCAATTCAAAACGTCGATACGTTTTCCAGATGGGCTAATCGTCCAGGTTCTAGTCGCGGAGTGGACGCCGACGCGCCTTCACGGGCACAGGGCGCGGCGCATTTTTCGCTTCCCGCAGCTGGCGTCACCGCGAGCTTCATGGTGAGCCCCAACAAGGACGTGCCCACGGGCAAGTGCGCCGTGCTCGTCACGGACTCGGAGCGCACCCTCGTGACCAACCTCGGCGCCGCCAACGACTTCCACGCCGACCACCTCGCCGCGCACACCGCGCTCCCCGCCGCGGCGCGCGCCATCTACGCCGAGGGCTTCTTCGCCACCGTCTCGGTCCCCGCGCTCGTGTCCCTCGGCGAGCTGGCCCTGGCGGGCAGCAAGCCCTTCATGTTCAACGTCTCGGCGCAGTTCCTCGTCGACTACTTCTGCGGACAAGATGATGGAGGTCATCCCCTACACCGAGTACCTCTTCTGCAACGAAACCGAGGGGCAGGCCGTGGCCAAGAAGATGGGCTGGCCCGTCGACGACCTCGGCCAGATCGCGCTGCACATGGCGCGCTGCCCAGCAAGCTCCCCGCGCACCGCCCGCGCACCGCCGTGGTGACCAACGGGCCGCACGCCACTGTTCCGTCTGCACCGCGGGCGGCAAGCCCGTCTCCTTGCATACCCATCAAGTGCCCGCGCGAGTCCATCGTCGACACCAACGGCGCTGGCGACTCGTTTGTCGGCGGCTTCATCTCTCAGCTCCTCCGCGGCGCTCCCGTCCCCAAGTGCGTCGCCGCCGGCCACTACTGCGCCTGGAAGTGTCTCCACCAGATCGGCTGTCGCTTCTCTGGCCTCCCCGACTTCCAGTAACACACCCACCCCCCTCCCGCACGCAATTGCTTTACTGAACTGATGAACCCGATCGCAGCAGCAGACGCACGCTCATCCCCCACATCACCACTTGAGAGCAAGAGGGTTGGTGGGCTTCTCGCGGGCGTGGAAGTCGGTGAGGGCGTACTGGGGCTGCCAGGCAGGGCTGTTGAGGAGTGCCAGGGCGGCACTGTTGCTCTCTGGTGTTCGGGACTCGCGGGAGTCCATGGCAGCACGAACCTTGCTTGTCCAGGTCTCGCCAGTGGTCCCTTTGCTGGGACGGATCTGCCCACCGCCGTTGATGCACGCCTGCGGACAGGCCATCACCTCCACAAAGTGCAGTGTGCCAGCGGCAGCTGTGGGCATTGTCTTGAGTCGCCGCACGATGTTCTAGATGTTGCGGAACCCGTACGCGAACCCAAACCGGATCTCCCGAAGTTGTTGCCCACCCGCTGTTGGGTTCTTCACCGAGACCTCGACCATGTCTGCGTTGCAACCGGGAGTGCGAACCACCACGGCCGAGTCCGCCAGCTCTGTGCCAAAGACAGTGGAGGCGACCAAGCGAAGGGCGGTGTTGGCCCAGTAGCCGTCGATGCTGCCAGTGCGAGTGGCGAAGAGCGACTGAGTTGACGGGTCGTAGTTGAGATACGGCGAGCACTCGGGCGTCAAAGGGGCCTCTGCGAGAGACAAGAAGTCGACGGACGCCCTGGCTGGTGGAGGAGGAGGTCGAGTACCTCGTTGGTGGCCAGCACAGTGTCGACGTCGTGCGCCAGATCGTCGCGAGAGGCCTCGAGTTTCTTGTCGAAGCAGGGCATGATGCCGACGTGGTACACCGACTCTGCGGGCACACCGGAAGCGGGAGCGAGGATGTGCTTCACCACAGAGCCCATCACGGCCATTGCAGAGCGGGCGCGGCTGAGACGTGGCAGCACTTCGTGGTGCGTCTTCTCGGCGTAACAGACCCAGCCAGGACACTCGGAGGAGAGAATCGGGAAAGACGAGCCAAGAGCACCAGCAGGAGTGCCAGCAACAGCAGCAGCGTCAGAGGAGGGCAGATTCGATCTGCTGGCGGGTTTGGAGGAGAGCGAGATCGTTGCCGAACGCGGCGTCGAGGACGTGTGTGGCGCCGAGTGAGACGAAGAGAGTGATGAGGCGACGGAAGGTGGAGAGAAGCGGAAGCGAGAAGTGCGCAGCGAGGGAGGCCAGTGACTCTTGACTCACAGTGACCACGGATATGGCTGGGTGAGCGGCCATGCGGCGCAGGAACTCGGCGGTGAGATAAGAACGCTCTCAGCAGTGGTGATGCAGCCGCTGCAGGCCAGGCAGTCGTTGAGCGAGATGCTCGTTGGCTTCATGGCCTGCTCTTTGACCCGCTGTAGTCGCAGCTGCTCGGCCACCTCGGCCGGTTCTCCGAGTGCGATCTGCGGTCCCAAAGCGTCCGCTGGCAGCTCCGTCGCCGCCGCTGGTGCACTACTGGTGTGAGACACCGGCTTCACGCAAGCCTGCGACGGTGTGATGAAGTCGTTCAAGTCCCCAAGCTTCACCCCCAACGAGAATGAGTCAGCCGCCATGTATGATGTTGTAGCGAACAAGGCTGCACAAAACACGCATCCAATTGGATTCCGTGAAAGAGATGACAGTGTGTGTTGTTTTGGGCGTGCGGTGTGCCGCGGTTGTGGTTTTCAGCTGAAGATCTGCTCGACACCGCTCGGTGAGGAGAGGTTTTGCGAAGCAGACAGCGATCAAATGCAGCGGAGAGATTGGAAAGTCAATTTCTCTGCTGACGACACCATACGACGCCCATTCCAGAATTTGAGTGGTCATGGATGGACTTACCCTCATCCAGTTGCCGGGCAGTTCATCGCTGTTGTTTTGATTTGAATTGGAATTTTTTGAGTTTTGGGAAATCAGAATTGAAAATGAAATTCGATAAAATGAAATTGACGAACTCTTAGAAGTGCCCAGATGACCCATGGGTCGCTTGTTTGGGTCGTATTTGGGCTGATGACTCCAGATGCCGGCTGCGGGGCCTGCGTTGCCGTTTGTGATGCTGGCGGCGGCAGTCGGTGACACGAGCATCTGGAAGAACAGCGACACCGTGTCCACCACACTCCACAAAGCCGCCTTGAAGCTCGCCACATTTAAGTACGACCACCAGCTCCTTTGGGCTCCGATTTGCCCGTCTCGTCCGATGTATCGCGACATGGGTTTGTCTTTTGGA
>CAWJEI010000017.1:0-204723 GCA_963841875.1 uncultured Alphaproteobacteria bacterium
TATGGAGTTTATGATCTTGCCGCGAACGCCGGCTGCGTCAGCGTCGGCGTCGATCACGACACCGCCGAATTCACCGTCGAACACCATTCGCCGCTGGCATCAAGGACGATGGGACGCGAGCGATATCCCACACGTGATCGCTTGATGATCACCGCCGACGGTGGCGGGTCCAATGGCTCGCGTGTGCGCCTGTGGAAAATCGAACTGCAAAAACTCGCCGACGAAACGGGGCTGACGATTAGCGTTTGCCACTATCCGCCCGGCACGTCGAGGGGAGTAGGCCGAAGGGATTGCACCTCCGGCCTCTCGCAGAACGGTGCGTGAGTCTCTCGACTCACACCGCTCCCATCAGGCAAATGCGCCGATACTGCTTTGATTCCAATGTACGAACAGTCTGCGCCGCTTGTTGGCAATGGAACCAATCATTTGGCCAGCCTGTATTTTGCGTCCTGCATAGCGCTTGTACTTACGCATCGCCCACGCGATCAATGTGGCGTTGACGTACTTCCACACCGAATGCAGTGCTGCTGGGGGGTACCGGCCATAGTAGTTCAACCAACCCTGTAGGATTGGGTTGATCTCTCCGGCGATATCCGCCAACCGCACATGCGTGCGTCTGCGTAGTTTTAGCTCCCGGATTTTCTGCCGCATGGCTTTGAGGGATGACACGCTGGCTTGAGGCCCATATCCCGTAAACAATTTGCGATTACGATTCATGGCTGCCCTTGTCCTGAAGCAGTATCCGAGGAAGTCAAACTTCGTATTCGGATAATTGCCTTTGCGTCGCCCGTCCTTGCAGTAGACGATCTTGGTCTTTTCCGGATGCATTTCTAGTTGGCATTCCGCCAGCCGGGTTGCCAGCGCCGCTTTCATAGCAAGAGCTTCGGCTACCGTTCGGCAGTGCACCAATCCATCATCTGCATACCGGCACCATGGAAGGTCCGGATACTCTCGCGCCATCCAAGCATCAAACGCGTAGTGCATGAACAGATTCGCCAGCACTGGGCTGACAACACCGCCTTGAGGAGTTCCACGGGTTCTCTCCACCCGCCTTCCCTCCTCAAGTTCCATCGGCGCCTTCAGCCACCTCTCGATGTACAGAAGGACCCATGGGCACGTCACGTGTTTGCGAACGGCGCGCATGAGCAACGTGTGGTCAATGTTATCAAACAGGCCACGAATGTCGAACTCTAAAACCCAGTCATGCTGCCGGCATCGCCGGCTCGTGATTTCTATGGCATCCAACGCCGACTTGTTGGGTCGATAACCGTAGGAATCCGCCATGAAGAGGGGCTCCAGCGTCCTTTCCAAGACCTGCTTCGCCACCATCTGAGCCACACGATCCGCCACTGTGGGCACACCTAAAATACGCTGTCCGCCCGTCTTTTTGGGAATGGCGACAGCGCGTACCGGTGGTGGAAAGTAGCAGCCAGAACTCATCCGATTCCAGATCTTATAGAGATTTCTCATCAGATCTTTGTCGAATTCCTCAAGCGTCTGCTTATCAACTCCGGCTGCGCCCGCATTGACTTTGACCGCTTTGTAGCCGTCGTACACTTAGCTTCTTGTCAATATTGAACGACTTCATCTTTGTTGCATCCATCGCTTCATCCCGTTTCCGGTTGCACGCTGAATCAACCACCTGACCCGATCCCTTTGCTCCGACCCCATTACAGGGTCTTCATCGCTCGTACGGACCGGTCCGTCCCAGTGCTCCACATCGGTACGCTCGCCTCATGGCTTCAACCACTTGCACTTCTCCCTTGGCATTGAAGCGACTGGTTCCCGCAGTTCCGTTTGAAAGCCTGTGTCAGATTCACGCCCCCTTTACGCCGGTCGCCGCCTGCCCAGTAATCAGGGCTCCCGGCAGGCTTCTCCCAGAAGTTCCACTCGCTTCTGGTTTCGACGACAACTTGATCCTAACGACGCGTCAGCGGAAGGTTTGCTTGCGCTCGTCTCTCTGACACCTACCAGCACGGGTATTCCCCGCACTTTAGCCCCAACGCTCACCACCGCAACTCTTAACCGCAGCGGCTTGGGGTGGTTTGACACCTACTCCTGAAAGTCGATGCCGATGGGCCGACCATCATCTTTCAATCAGCTTCCATATGATTCTGAGCATTACTCCTTTCCTCATATGTTTCTGCAGCACACAATGGAACAAAATAGAGCACCGTCTGTTCTCATTCATCACGCAAAACTGGCGCGGCCGGCCTCTGACCAGCCGGTTAGCGATTGTCGAGTTGATCGCCGCGAAGACGACGCAAACAGGACTCACGGTTCGCTGCGAACTCGACGCCAACATCTACGCCAAGGGCGTCAAGGTCAGCGACGCCGAAATGGCGGCTCTCAACATGAAAGCCGACACGTTCCATCCGGAATGGAATTACACCATCTCGCCGCGCACACCGGAAGTCTCAAGATGAAGCACTTATTTCGCAGCGTCTCCTAAGTAAGTCGGCCGTCGCCCCGGATCCAAGCGGGCTCAGGTGGTCGAGATGCTCCGCAAGGACAATGGCGCGTCGCTCGACGCATTGATCGAGGCGACCGGCTGGTTGCCGCATACGACAAGGGCGGCGCTGACCGGACTGCGCAAGAGGGGATATTCCGTCGAGCGCATCCGCAAGGAGAGCAAAAGCTCGCTCTATCGGATCGTCGAAAATCCCAGCGCGGCGGTCGGAGCCTGACGCCATGGCCGCGCGTAATTCTCCGCGACAGCCGATGTCACAATCGGCTGTCAAAGCCCTCGACGCCGAGATCAATCGCATCGCGGCGATGCCCTCTGTGCCAACGATGTTGAGACAATCACCTGCCGGGAGTTTATCCTTGAGGGTCGAGGTCGAAACATCCCATGGTTATGCCTGCTATCACTGATGGAAGGACTGTTGCGGCAGCCGGCGCTGAAACTGGCCTGAGAGGATTCGAACTCAGAGACGGATTTTAGACGCCGGGTTTTCAATTGAGATTATGGACCGCGCTTTGCCGCAGATTCCACTCGACTTCTCTGGCGCCGTACGCATTGCTGTCGTCATGGGCAGGCCGCTGAGCCGCTCATGAACAGGGCTCGCCTCGCGATTTGCGGGGCTTTGGTCAGTGCGAGCGTCGATTATGACGCCGCGAACCAAAGGAGCCCAATCATGTCCAAGGCAGTTAGTTCCGCAGCGAAAAGCGCGCCTCAGAAAAATCCGAAACGGGGGAGCGGCGAAAAGCCGAATGCGTTTCCTGAGGGCGGCGCTTCGCCGGGGAAAGCGTCGACACGCGCCGAAGCCAAAATCGACGCGCGCACTACCAAGACTGAAGAACCCGCCACCAAGCAGGAGCGCGTGCTGACGCTGCTCAGCCGGCCCGAGGGAGCGAGCGTCGCAGAGATGATGCAGGCGACGAACTGGCAGCAACATAGCGTGCGCGGTTTCCTGGCGGGAACCGTCAAGAAGAAGCTCGGGTTCCCGCTGACGAGTGCGAAGGCGACGGATGATGTCCGACGTTATCATATCAAAGCGCGTCGCGGCCGCTGACATGAATTTGCCGTCGGTCGATATCGCGGCGGAGCTTGTTCAGCTCGAAGCCCTGACGCTGTTCGAGCTGAAAGGCGAATGGCGGCGGCTTCATCGAAGACCGTCGCCCAAGCGCATGTCGCGCGATCTGTTGATGCGCGGAATAACATACAAGCTCCAGGAGAGGCGGCTCGGCGGCCTCTCCCCATCCATTATTCGCAAGCTCGCAAGCCTCAAAGTAGACAGTGGGTCCGACAAGCGAAAATCCAGTCCGCCTGTTTCCCTGAAAGCCGGCGCAAGGCTCGTCCGGGAATGGCGCGGCGTGACTCATAGCGTGCTCGTTTGCGACGACGGTTTTGAATGGCGAGGCAGGCGCTATGGCTCGCTGACAACAATCGCTAAAGAGATCACGGGCGCTCACTGGTCGGGGCCGCGATTCTTTGGCTTGAGAAAATTGCCGAGTCGGTCGCCCGCCGGAGTGGAGTCCGCCAATGCGAAAGACTGATCGATCGACGTCGGGCGCCATTGTTCATTGCGCGATCTACACGCGCAAATCGTCCGAGGATGGGCTGGAGCAGGAGTTCAACTCCCTCGATGCGCAGCGCGAGGCTTGCGAGGCCTATGTCGTCAGCCAGCGTCACGCCGGCTGGAAGGCGCTCCCCGACATGTATGATGATGGCGGTCTCTCCGGCGGCACTATGGAGCGTCCCGCTTTGCTGCGACTGCTCGCTGACGTCAAAACCGGCAAGATCCAGATCATCGTCGTCTACAAGGTTGATCGCCTGACCCGCTCGCTCGCCGACTTCGCCAAGATCGTCGACGTGTTCGATGCTCATGGGGCCTCGTTTGTCTCGGTGACCCAGCAGTTCAACACCACGACCTCGATGGGGCGGCTGACGCTCAATATGCTGCTCTCCTTCGCCCAGTTCGAACGCGAGATCGCCGGCGAACGCATCCGCGACAAAATCGCCGCCTCAAAGGCGAAGGGCATGTGGATGGGCGGCACTGTGCCGCTGGGCTATGACGTCAAAGACCGCAAGCTGATTGTGAACGAGTTCGAGGCCTCGACGGTCCGGATGATTTTCCAGCGCTACGCCGAACTTGGTTCGGTCGCGTTGCTGAAGGCGGAGCTCAACGAAAAGGGCGTCGTGAGCAAAATCCGCACGGGCGTCGACGGCGTGCGCCTCTCGGGCGGGAACGCCTTCATGCAAGGCCCGCTCTATCTGATGCTGCAGAACCGGCTTTATCGCGGCGAGGTTGCGCATCAAGGCAATATCTATCCCGGTCAACACAAAGCGATCATTGATCCCGAGCTATGGCAAGTCGTTCAGGACAGGTTCGCCGCCAATCGGCGCGCTCGCTCGTTGGGAATAAGCGTCGAAGAGCCGAGCCTGCTGACAGGCTTGATCTTCGACGCCGACAACAATCGCCTGTCTCCCAGCCACGCCGTCAAGAAGGGGAAGCGCTATCGCTATTACGTCTCCACCTCTTTGATTACCGGCCGCCGATCTGAGCATCACGCCGGGCAACGCATTCCAGCAGGCGATATTGAGGCGCTGGTGCTGGACCGGATACGCTCGCTGTTCGCGTCGGAACTTGAGTTAAGCAACGCCCTCGCTCCTCTTAGTCTTGAGGCGGCGACGCAGCGGAGCGCGCTGCATCGATTGACCGAATTGGCGGCGCGGTGGCCGAAGCTGACGCCGCTGGAACTGCGGGAAATCGTGCGATCCGTGGTTCAGCGCGCAGAGGTGAGCGGTGATGGCGTCCTCCTAAGCCTCAGCAGACGAGCGCTCCTGTCCATCGCGACGCCGAATGTCACGCTCGCAGACACAACAAATCCAATCGCAGACGAAGCGCCTTTGACGCTGACCATCAGCGCAAAGCTTCGCCGGGCGGGAAAAGGCGTGCGTTTGGTCATTGGCGCTGGTTCCGCCGACCGGATCGATAATGGGCTCGTGTCGCTCGTTGGCCGCGCGATAGCGACGCGCGACAAATTTCTCTCCGGCCACGACGACAGCGTCGAATCAATGGCGTCACGACTCAGCCTCAGGCGCGATTACCTCTCCGTCCTGATGCGCCTTTCCTATCTCTCGCCGCAGATTGTTCGGGCGATCCTGGCCGGTCAGCATCCCGTCGAGCTGACTCCGACGCGGCTCATAGAATTATCGAAAAATCTGCCGCACGATTGGCGGGAGCAGAGCAGAGTTCTGGGGTTTTCGCCCGTCTGAAGGCACGCACAGCTCCCATCGACGCCCCATCAACGCTCGACATGTGACGGGACGAAATATGGCCCCAGAGACATTTCGCGCCTTCGGCCTCGGTCAGCGCCAAATTTTCGTCTCTGCCAGTAAGTCGCTTCAATGCAGGGGCCATAAGCGACCGATATGTCGGCGACAACCAGGGACGCCTGAAATATAAGAAAAACCTTTGAAAACAATATGATAGCTGGCTGGGGCGGGAGGATTCGAACCAAAGCATGCACTTTGTATGTACCGCAGATAACGTGCTGAAAACATAAATGAATTTTTACTGCTGCTGGCAAGCGTTAGTCTCTGCCCGAAAATTCAACCTCGGGAGCCAAGTAACCCGTTGTTTCTTTTGTCCACAAAACGCTCGACCGTCGAGGCTTTTCGTGCGGCGTGCCCATTTCGGCAGGATCGACCACGAATAGCGGATGCGCTCCTCGGCAATCACCGCCCCGCGATCCCGCGCCTTGAGTATTTCCACCTCCACCAGCCCGATCCTCGGAAGGATTGGGTGCTCCGGATCATGACCGTGCCTAACCACGCGCTCGCGGCCGTCCAGCAACTTGAGATCGGCTGTGAGCCGAGTAAGGCCGCGAATTCGGCCTCCACCGCCTCTTCGCCCTATGGCGCAGGATTTCAGTGAGCAGCTCGTCGATTTTGCCTTTATGATGGAAGGCGACAACTTTATTATCGGTCATGGCTTAACGCCCCTTCGGGAGGTTCGGACATCAACCCCGTTACGTCGCGGTCCCCACGCCGTCATCACCCATCAAGTCCCGCATAGCTTGTAAGGGCAAAACCATGGGATGCCAGTTTAGAGTCCCGCGATAAAATTCTGAACGGAAGCTTCGATGAGATCTAAGCGGCAAAACTTGAACTCTACGACCAAGCCGAAAAAGGAACCTAAACTCTCGCGCACCCACGCACCCGCGGATCTTTCGCCGTTGGACTGGCAACGCCGCTTGCGCCGCCAGTTCGGGCGCGAGCAGGCCTTCGGGCTTGAAAATCTGAGCAGCGAACCATTTTTCTCCGACTTTCGGGTCAGTAATCCAGTTTCGAAATCCAGTTATCGCGTGGCGATTCGTGGCTTGGGGCCAGGTGGTAATTTCTGTTCATGCCCCGATTATGCCACCAGCGAGTTGGGTACATGCAAGCACATCGAATTTACGCTCGCCCGGCTAGAGAAAAAGCGCGGCGCGAAGACGGCGTTTGCGGGCGGATACCAGCCCGCATTTTCTGAGCTGTATCTGCGCAATGAGGGTAAACGGAGTTTGCATTTTCGGGCTGGAACGGATTGCCCGCCTGCATTGAGGAAGGCCGCCGCCGGTTTGTTCGACGCCGAACACGACGGGATGCTGCCCGACGAGCGACTTGGTGAACTCCAGCATTTCATGGCCATAGCATCTAAGTCCGGTCATGAGTTGCGCGCCTACGATGACGCTCTCGATTTCGTGGCCGGACGACGGGATGCGGAGCGGCGAGTCGCAAAGCTCGCGCAGTTGTTCCCGCGCGGCGCTGCCGATCCGAAGCTGCGGGCGCTACTGAAGGCGTCGCTCTATCCCTATCAGGCGGAGGGCGCGCTGTTTGTGGTACGAACTGGCCGGGCGCTGATCGGCGACGACATGGGCCTGGGCAAGACGATACAGGCGATCGCAGCGACAGAAATACTGGCAAGGCATTTTGGCGTCTCAAAAGTGTTGGTGGTCTGCCCGACCTCGCTCAAATACCAATGGCAAAGCGAGATCATGCGTTTCTCGGGGCGACAAGGCGCAAATGCGGCGCGAGTCATCAACGGCGGTCGGGCGCAGCGGCAGAAGGACTATGCCCTGGATGATTTCTGCAAAGTCACAAACTACGAGAAGCTCAGTCCGGATCTCGACCTGATCGCCGCCTGGGCCCCCGAACTGGTGATCGTCGATGAAGCACAAAGGGTGAAAAACTGGAACACCGTTGCGGCGCGCGCTTTGAAACGGGTCGATAGCCCATACGCGATCGTGCTTACGGGGACGCCATTGGAAAACAAGCTGGAAGAGCTGATTTCAATTGTCCAGTTTGTCGATCAGCACCGGCTTGGACCAACCTGGAAGCTGCTGCATGAGCATCAGGTCAAGGACGAAGCCGGGCGCGTCACCGGTTATACCGGGCTTGAGAAGATCGGCCAGACGCTAGCGCCGATCATGATCCGCCGGCGCAAATCCGAGGTGCTCAAGCAGTTGCCCAGCCGGACCGACCAAAATTTGCTGGTGCCGATGACCGAGATGCAAATGCTCTATCATCAGGAAAACGCCGACGTGGTGGCGAGGATCGTCCAGCGCTGGCGGAAGACCGGATTCTATCCGACAAGGATCAGCGGCGACTAACCTGTGCGCTGCAGAACATGCGCATGTCGTGCAACAGCACGTATCTTCTGGACCGGGAAACCGATCATGGCGTCAAGGCTGACGAATTGGCGGTGCTGTTCGAGGACTTGTTCGCCGAGCCCGAGGCCAAGGTAGTGGTTTTTTCGCAATGGACACGGACCCATGACATTATCATCCGCCGTCTCGAAATGCGTGAGCTCGGCTACGTTAGCTTCCACGGCGGCGTGCCATCGGACAAACGGCCAGCACTGGTTGAGCGGTTTCGTGACGACCCCACCTGCCGCGTGTTCCTATCCACCGATGCGGGCAGCACGGGCCTCAATTTGCAGCATGCTTCGACCCTGGTGAACATGGACTTGCCGTGGAACCCGGCAATCCTCGAACAGCGCATCGCCCGCATTCATCGTATGGGCCAGATACGGCCCGTGCGGGTCATCAATTTCGTGGCAAAGGGCACCATTGAGGAGGGCATGCTTTCGGTGCTGGCGTTCAAACGCTCTTTATCGGCAGGAATTCTCGACGGCGGCAGCAGTGAGATTTCGCTCGGCGGGTCGCGGCTCAACCGCTTCATGAAGGACGTGGAAAACGTCACCGCGCGCATGGGCGAGGGGGAGGCCGTGACGCCGGCTGAGGAAGTAAGGGATATCGGCACTGCCGGTGACGGCGGCGGATCCGGGGAAGATGCAAATGCCGATGTGAACATTGAAGCTGGCGAAATGGCGCTCATACAGGCTCGATGGGGCTGAAGCATCACCGCGCGAGGTAGGTCCCAATCCGTGGCAGGCCTTGGTGCAGGTTGGTGCGCAGTTTGTTGCTGCTCTCGCGGCCGCCAATGATCCCAATGCTCCAGCGCATCCATGGGTTGAGCGGGATCCCGCCACCGGCGCGCAAAACCTCAAAATGCCGCTGCCGCCGCCGGAAACCGCGAGACAACTCGCCATTGCGCTTTCGGCGCTCGCCGACAGCTTGCGGGGCAAGATTGCATAACTGACCGCGTTGGTGGAAGGGGCTGTCCTGAATTTATGGAGTGGTCCGCCCCTCCGCCTGACATTGTAGTTTCGCCATGGACAATGGTAATGACCTGCGATGAGGGGCCATGAGCGGCGAGGAACTTGCTCGCGTCAGTCCGGCCGGTTGCCGGCTTCCGCAAAGCTTGTCAAACCATAATGCTGCGAACAGAAATTGCGTCGGATTGCCTCGAAATGCTTAGATCAAAGATCGAATATCAAGAGCACGAAGGTTACTGTCGAACTCGACGATGGCGCACGCGAAGACGAGACTTTCTGAACTGATAGAACGGCTCGCGGCACTCGACCGCGAGCGCGCGACAATCTTGACCGCGATCGAAGCGTTAAGTTCCACGGCCGAAGCGGCGCTATCACGCCAGGCAGAAGCCTCATCGACGACGGCCCCCCTCAGCATTGATCGGCGGTCACCGATCGAAACAAAGATTGCCCTTTTTCGCAGTCTGTTCCGTGGTCGCGCAGACGTGTTTCCTGTTCGTTGGGAAAACGCCAAGACTGGGCGCAGCGGCTATTCACCGGCATGTGGAAATGAATGGCGGCGCGGCGTCTGTGAAAAACCCAAGGTCAAATGCTCGGCCTGCCCAAATCAAGCTTTCACCGGCGTCAATGACGCGTCGATCGAGCGCCATCTTCGAGGAACAGGCCCGGACGGCGCCCCGTTAAGTCATGGGCGTTTATCCAATGCTTGCTGACGATAGCTGTTGGTTCCTTGCTGCGGATTTCGACGAGGGAGAATGGCAGCGCGACGTCCATGCTTTCGGCGAGAGCTGTCGCCGTCACGGCATTCCTGTCGCAATAGAACGGTCCCGATCCGGAAACGGCGCCCACGCCTGGATATTTTTCGCTGAGGCACTGCCGGCGGCTTTGGCGCGGCGTCTTGGAGCCTTTCTGATAACCGAAACGATGGAACGCCTACCCGATATCGGGTTCAAATCCTATGATCGTTTTTTCCCCAGCCAAGACACGATGCCGACGGGCGGTTTCGGCAATTTGATCGCCTTGCCGCTTCAGGGGCTCGCAAAAGGCGCCAGAAACAGCGTATTTGTCGACGAAACATACTCGCCACACCCGGATCAATGGGCTTTCCTTTCGGGGGTCGAGCCAATGGCGCGCTCAGATGTGGATCGCTTGATCGAAGAGGCGAGCGCATCGGGAAAAATCCTCGCGGTACGAATTCCCCTCGTCGACGAAGACGAGGAACCATGGCTCGCCCCGCCATCTCGTCGGCGCCCGCCGCCGGCAATCGAGGGGCCATTACCGAGCGTGATCATGCTCGTTCACGCGGATCAGATTTACATTCCGCGTCATGAGCTGCCGCCGGCATTGATAGCGCGCCTCATTCAACTCGCTGCATTTCAGAACCCGGAGTTTTATGCCGCGCAAGCGATGCGTCGATCGACCCATGACAATCCTCGGATTATCTCCTGCGCCGAATTGACCAGCCGTCATATCGGTTTGCCTCGTGGTTGTTTCGATACTGTTTGCGGTCTTCTTACCTCGCTCGGCATAGTCGCGACGATTGAAGATCATCGCATCATTGGTGCGCCGATTTCGCTTTCATTCACGGGCAAATTGCGCCCGGATCAGGAATCGGCGGTTGCCGCTTTGTCGCCGCATGATACTGGCGTTCTGGCAGCGACGACGGCATTTGGCAAGACGGTCGTCGCCATTCGCATGATAGCCGAGCGTGGATTGAACACGTTGATCCTCGTGCACCGTCGTCAACTAATGGACCAATGGGTCGAACGCCTCACCACGTTTTCAAACCTCCCTCACGAGGCGATTGGCGTGGTCGGGGGCGGTCGGCGCAAACCGAAAGGCCAGGTCGATGTCGCTCTAATTCAGAGCCTTGTTCGTAAAGGTGAGGTCGACGATCTTGTCGGCGAATACGGGCACCTTGTTGTGGACGAATGTCACCATCTGTCGGCGGTGAGCTTTGAACTTGTCGCCCGTCGCGCAAAAGCTCGATATGTCCTCGGCCTATCGGCGACGGTGACCCGGAAAGATGGCCATCACCCGATCATCGCGATGCAATGCGGTCCCATTCGCCATCGAGTTGATGCACGATCCGAAGCCGCCAAACGCCCGTTCCATCATATGGTTCGGATCAGAGAGACGAGCTTTGTCCTGAACGCCGATACGAATGCTCCGTCGCCGCCGATCCAGGATGTCTTCAGCGCGTTGGTCGTCGATGAAGAGCGCAATTCTCTAATTTTCGACGATATTCTCCACGCGCTCGAAGCCGGACGATCGCCTGTCGTGATTACTGAGCGAACGGCCCACCTCGAAACCTTGGCGGCGCGTCTCGAGCGCTTTGCGAAACATGTTGTCGTGCTACGCGGCGGCCAAAGCGACAAGCAGCGCCGGACCATCGCGAGCCAGCTTGCCGCCATTCCCGAAGCCGAAGAACGCGTCATTGTCGCAACTGGACGTTATCTCGGCGAAGGATTTGACGACCCTCGTCTCGACACGTTGTTCCTCACTATGCCGATCGCCTGGAAAGGCACGCTAGCCCAATACGCGGGGCGCCTCCATCGCCTTCACGACACCAAGCGCGAGGTGATCATCTACGACTATGTTGATAATGGTGTGCCGGTTCTCGCCCGCATGGCGGTAAAGCGCCGAAAAGGGTATCAGGCGATCGGCTATAAGGTAACCGCCGCTGGCGATTTGTTCGCCGGTCAGTTTTAAGCGTCTCAAGTGCGGTAGAAGAGAGCCCAGCTGAGTTTCGGCAATTTCGTCCGTGTGGCAGGGAAAAATCAGCGCCACAACATTTGAAAGTGCTGGCAGGAAGTGGCGGCAACGGGCAAACGCCCGGGTAATAAGCCGAGCTTCGCCTCGCGGCCTCCAAAAACGTCTGGACTTCTGGCGCAAAGGACGCATTGCTATGTCTGTGAGCCGGCGAACCTAACCGCCAGGCGACACGTAAAGGTCTCGCCTCGCGAATTGCGGGGCTTTGGGTGGTGCGAGCGTCAATCCCGACGCTGCAAAAGCACGGAGCCCAGAAACGATGTCGACACTTTCCATTGCCAAATCCCAAAGTCCAAAGAGCGCCTCCACCAAGAAGGGCAGCGCCAAAACGTCGCCGAAGACGCCGCCGCACGCGGACGAACCAAAGGCCGAGCGAACAACGAAGCACGAGCGCATGCTCACTCTTCTCAGCCGATCGGAAGGGGCGAGCATCGCGGAGATGATGGAGGCCACGAACTGGCAGCAGCATAGCGTGCGTGGTTTCTTGGCAGGTACGGTCAAGAAGACGCTCGGTTTCTTATTGACTTCAGCCAAAGCTAACGACGGCGTTCGTCGATACCACATCAAGAACCGTCGCGGTGGCTGATATGGCCAAGTCGTCGATCGATATCGCCGTCGAGCATGCTCGGCTCTGCGGGATGACGAGCTTTGAGTTGCGCAACGAGTGGCGACGCCTTCATCGCGCGCCTCCGCCCATGCGGCTCTCCCGCGGTCTGCTCATCCGCGGAACAACATACAAACTCCAGGAGAGGCCGCAGGGCAGCCTCTCCAAATCGATTAGTCGCCAATTGCAGCGTTTAGACAGTGAGTTGGAAATGAGCGATGCGCCAAAGCGCGCGACGCCGCTTTCGTTGAAGCCGGGCACGCGCCTAGTGCGCGAATGGCATGGCCTGACCCACACGGTGCTTGTTCATGCCCACGGGTTCGAGTGGAACGGTCGGCGCTATCGCTCCTTCAACGTTGTCGCTCGCGAAATAACGGGGGCCCGTTGGTCGGGCCCCAAATTCTTCGGACTTAGAAAGTGCGCGGGCCGTTCTACGAATTGCGCGGAGGGCAGGCATGCGCAAGCCTGATCACCCGAAATCCAGCGTGGCTATCCGTTGCGCGATCTACACGCGCAAATCGTCCGACGACGGGCTCGATCAGGAGTTCAATTCTCTCGACGCCCAGCGCGAAGCCTGTGAGGCTTATGTGACGAGCCAGCGTCACGCCGGCTGGGTGGCGGTTCCAGACATGTATGATGACGGTGGCCTCTCCGGCGGCACAATGGAACGGCCGGCCTTGCAGCGGTTGCTGTCTGACATCGAGGCTGGCAAGGTTCAGATCATCGTCGTTTACAAGGTCGACCGCCTGACCCGATCGCTGGCCGATTTCGCCAAGATCGTCGATGTGCTGGACGCGCACAACGCTTCCTTCGTCTCTGTGACGCAGCAATTCAACACCACCACCTCGACGGGGCGTTTGACACTCAACATGCTGCTCTCCTTCGCCCAGTTCAAGCGCGAGATCGCCTCGTCGAAGGCGAAGGGCATGTGGATGGGGGCGAGGTTGCGCACAAAGGCAATATCTATCCAGGCCAACACGCCGCGATCATTGAGTCAGAGCTTTGGCAGGTCGTGCAGGACAAGCTCGCCGCCGCGCGGCGTGAGCGTGCACTCTCTGTTGGCGCTGAGGCGCCGAGTCTGCTGTCGGGCCTGATCTTTGATAGCGCCGGCAATCGCCTATCCCCCACCCATGCGGTCAAGAAGGGCAAGCGGTACCGCTATTATGTCTCGACTGCGCTCATCACGGGCAGTCGTTCTGACCATCCAAAAGGCCGGCGCATTCCGGCGGGCGACGTCGAAGGTCTGGTGCTTGACCGTCTTCGCGCGCTCTTCGCGTCCGCTGCGGAAGTCAGCAACGCCGTCGCGCCGCTCGGTCTCGACGCCTCGATGCAAAAAGCGTTGCTCGACCGATCAGCACAGCTTGCGCAACGCTGGACCACGCTTGCTTCACTCGAGCTTCGCGTGCTCGCACAATCCCTGCTCCAACAAATCCAGATTGGCGACGACCAAGTTTTGATGTTGCTCAATCGAACTGCAATCGTGTCGAGCGTCATACCCGACGCGGCGCTAAATCCAAGAGATCGCATGCCGGCTGTCGAACCTTTTGTGCTGTCGATCACCGCAAGCCTTCGCCGGCGGGAAAGGGTGTGCGGCGGGTGATCGGCGATGTTGCCGCGTAGGCGATCGACCAGGGCCTTGCCGTTCTGATCGCCCTGGCGGTGGCGGCACGCAACATGCTTTTGTCCGGCCGCGATGACAGCATCGACGCCACGGCGGAGCGGCTCGGCCTCAGACGCGACTATCTGGCGGTGCTCATGCGCCTGTCGTGTCTTTCTCCTGAAATCGTTGGCGCGATCCTGCTGGGACAACAGGCAGTTGAGCTGACGCCGACCCGGCTTGTGGCGCTTTCCAGGAAACTGCCCTACGACTGGCAGGAACAGCGACGACTTCGCGGATTTGCGTCTGCCTGACGCCGCGCGCCGCGCAGCTCCCGACCAAAACGCTCGACATCTGACGGACCGAAAAGGGGCCAGAGAGACACTTGGGGGCCTTCGCGCGCCATGGGTCGCCGTTTTTCGTCTCTGAAGTGGGACGCTTGCGATGCACGGCCACTAACCGGCGGACATGTCGGGCGAATTCCGGCGCAGGCGAAAAATATGAAAACGCAACAATATCAATACGTTACGTTGGCTGGGGCGGGAGGATTCGAACCTCCGTATGGCGGAATCAAAATCCGCTGCCTTACCACTTGGCGACGCCCCATCGCCGCTTCACCATTGGCGAAGCGCGGGGCTACCCATAATGCCCGAAGCGCAGCTCCGCAACACTCTTGTCGGCCTATTCGCAAGCCCCGGGCGCGCCCGGAGAACTGCCCCATGCCTGTAGCGGAGTGTAGCGTGCGAATTTCTTTGCATGGTGACGATCCATTCGCGTCAACACGTCCCGCAGGAAGGCGACACCTTCCGCGAGATAGGCCCCCTTGTTGAGCATCACGCAGTCCGCGCCCTGAGCGGTCGCTGCGTCGGTTGTTTCGGCGCGACTGGCGACGCCTTCGCGCACGAAATTATCCAATACTTGCGTCGCCCAGATCGCCGGGACATGTGCGGCTTCGCATAACCAGAGAATTTCTTCCTGTATTTCCGAGAGGCGCGCAAATCCCAATTCCACAGCGAGATCGCCACGAGCGATCATGACTGCGGTTGGATTGTGGGTCGCCGATTGCAATATCAACTGCGGCAGATTCCGCACGGCGAGCGGCGTTTCAATCTTCAGTATGATCGGCTGAAGCGGTCGCCCTCCTCGTCTTGCGGCCAGATGATCCTGCAGCAACTCGACGTCCGAAGGCTTCTGGACAAAGGAAAAACCTATAAGATCAGCATGTTGCGCGACAAAATCCAGGTCGACGAAGTCCTTTTCCGTCAATGGCGACAAATCAAGCGCCGTGGTCGGAAAATTCAGGCCTTTCTCGAGCTTGAGCCGCTCACCTTTGGTCCGGGCGCTGAAAACCTCAAGTTCCGCATGCCCCTTCGACTTGGACACAACATTCGCGCCGATCTTGCCGTCGTTGATCCAAACTTCCGCGCCAACTTCGAGTTGATCGAGGATCTGCGGAAAACTCGGTGCGATCGTGATCGGTCCATGCGCAGCGGGGTCGACCTTTGCCGCAAGAAAAATATGGTCGCCACGGTGGGCCCGGAATTTCTCCGGCGCCCGCAGCGATGCAATCCGGCATTTCGGGCCCGCAATGTCCATGAGTATTCGGCAAGGCTTTCCAAGCTTTTGCTCGGCTGTACGAATATGGGCGATCATTTGTGCCCAAACTCCCGCATCGTCGTGCGCGCAATTGATGCGCGCGCAGTCCATGCCGGCCGCGATCAGGCGTTCGACCAGACCCGCGTCGTTTGCAGCCTCCGAAGGTAAAGTCGCCATAATGCGCGCATGCGGGGCGCCCGGGCGCCGAACTCCAAATATCGCATCGCAGGCGGTCTGCAGCGCGGCTCCGCCTGCACGCATGGCTTGCGTATCGGGATAGGGCGCGTCAGTTTCGCCACATAGGCGTTTGAGCGTGGCTATCAGCGCATCGAGCGCCGCGATGGTTTTCGCCTCGCTCCGACCAAGCGACGACAGGCCATATGCAGCGAGCCGGCCTTGCATTTCGCTCAGATCATGGCGGCGCAGCGCCAGATAGTCCGCGAGATTGCCCATATCCACTGCCAGCGAAGGCCCGGCAGCTTGTGCGCCCCAGCTCTCCAGTAGAGCGCGGCTTTCTTCAAGGACTTCCCCACGCAGTTTCGTCAACCGGAGAAGCAAATCGCGCAGATCGGAGAGCGCGCTGTCCATTACAATACCGCCATGCATGCCCGATCATCCTTTTGGCCCAGCGCGCGACAAGGATCGCGGTTCGCCAAACAAGGTGTTTCGCAGCAATGTGACATCCGTGTTACAAAAATGCGGGCGCGACGTTGCGCGGCAAATCGTCGCCCCGAAAAGCCTACACGACAATTGAACCCGCGCTGGCCGCTGCGGCTCGTAGCGCCTCGATATTCGCGGCATAGCTCGCGCTGCCCGCGCCGCGAAACACGGCGGAGCCCGCGACGAATGTGTCGGCGCCAGCCTCGACAATCGCGGCGATGGTTTCCGCCGAGACGCCGCCATCGACTTCGAGACGAATAGGCCTGCGATCGATCATCTCACGGATTCGGCGGACTTTCGTGAGTTGGGAGGCAATGAAGCTCTGGCCGCCAAAGCCCGGATTGACGCTCATGACCAGAACGAGGTCGATCTCGTCGAGCACATAGTCGATGATATTTTCTGGCGTAGCCGGATTGAGCGACACCCCCGCCTTCTTGCCCAGCGCGCGTATCGATTGCAGCGAACGGTGCAGATGCGGTCCCGCCTCCGCGTGGACGGTAATGATGTCGGCGCCGGCCTTGGCGAAGGCCTCGATATAGGGATCGACGGGATCGATCATCAGATGAACGTCGAAAATCCTGTCGGTATGCGGACGCAACGCTTTCACCACGCCCGGCCCGAAGGTGATGTTGGGCACGAAGTGTCCATCCATCACATCGAGATGAATCCAGTCGGCGCCGGCGGCGGCGACATCGCGCACTTCCTCGCCGAGCCGGGCGAAATCGGCGGAGAGGATGGAGGGAGCGATGATGAGGTCGGTCACTTCGCGCTTCTCATTTCTATCCACGCAACCATTGTAGCATGTGCGGAAACGGCGCTACGCCGCGCGTTTGAGCATCGCGGGGCTCCACGCTCATGCCCCAACATTGCATTAGGGGAACCCCTATATATCTGCCGGCCTCGAAGTTTTCGAGGATCGCCGCCGCGCCGCCTTTATAGCCAGCGGGGTGGAATACGATCTCGGGCGGCATTCCCAGCGCCAGGGCGGCGGCGTAACCAGGCGATCGCCGCCATTTCCTCGCCCGGCGTCGAGGAGAACGTCGAACCGCCGCGCACATCGGGACTGGTCACGGCGATATGACCAGCCTCGTGCAAAATATCGCCGGGATAAAGCAGCCGCGTTTCGTCGATGCTCAGCACCCCACAGGCGATATCCAAGCCGGGGAGAAGTGTTCCCCCCGGCAAATTCGACGCTTCGACTTTCATACCGCAAGCGCGGACGAACTCCACGAGTCGCCGAACGACGGGTTCGGAAAAATCTGACATCACGCCGTGGTTCCGCTGGCGGCTCTCCGAGGTGCTTACTTCCATCTTCGCCTTACGCGCCCGCGATATGCGGATCGAGCTTGCCGGAAGCATAGCGCTTCGCCATTTCCGACAGCGGGATGGCTTTGATCTTGGACGCCTGCCCCGCCGTATTGAACTCCTGGTAGCGCTGCACACAGACCTTGCGCATCGCCTCCTGCGCGGGCTTGAGATATTTGCGCGGGTCGAACTCGCCCTTGTTCTTGCCGAGCGTGGCGCGAATCGCGGCGGTCATGGCGATGCGGCAATCGGTGTCGATGTTGATCTTGCGCACGCCGAACTTGATGCCGCGTTCAATCTCCTCGACCGGCACGCCCCAGGTCTGCGGCATCTCGCCGCCAGCCGCGTTGAAGGCGTCCTGCAATTCCTGCGGCACCGACGATGAACCATGCATGACAAGATGCGTATTTGGCAGGCGACGGTAAATCTCCTCGACGACATTCATCGCGAGAATTGCGCCGTCGGGCTTGCGCGTGAATTTATAGGCGCCATGCGAAGTGCCCATGGCGATGGCGAGCGCATCGACTTTCGTCTTCGCGACAAAGTCGGCGGCCTGCGCAGGATCGGTCAGCAACTGGTCGTGGCTGAGCTTGCCCTCGGCGCCGTGGCCGTCTTCCTTCTCGCCCTCGCCTGTCTCCAGCGAACCGAGCACGCCGAGTTCGCCCTCGACGGAAGCGCCGACCCAATGCGCGAGATCGACGACGCTCTTGGTCACGGAGACGTTGTAGGCGTAATTCGCCGGCGTCTTGCCGTCGGCCTCCAGCGAGCCGTCCATCATTACCGAGGAGAAGCCAAAGCGAATGGCGCTGGCGCAGGTCGCTTCGCTGTTGCCGTGATCCTGATGCATCACGATCGGAATGTCGGGATACATGATCACCAGCGCTTCAATCATCTTGGCGAGCATGACGTCATTGGCGTAGGAGCGCGCGCCGCGACTGGCCTGGATGATGACGGGCGCGTCGACGGAAGACGCCGCCTCCAGCACCGCGAGCCCCTGCTCCATATTATTGATGTTGAAAGCGGGGACGCCGTAATCATGTTCGGCTGCGTGGTCGAGCAATTGTCGCAAAGTGACGAGCGCCATGGTGCCATCCTCTCCTATTCGTTCCTATCCTATAGCAGCGCTGCGGCTGCCTGCGCCACCGTCTGCGGCGTAATATTGAAATGCTCATATAACGCCTCGGCGGGCGCGCTCGCCCCGAATCCCGTCATGCCGACGAAAGCCCCATTGTCGCCAAGCCAGCGGTCCCAGCCGAAGCGCACGGCCGCCTCGACACCAACGCGCGGCGCGGTCCCCAGCACTGCGGCGCGATAATCCGCGGATTGAGCGGCAAACAGTTCAAAGCTTGGCATCGAGACAACCGCGGCGCGCTTGCCAAGCACTAGAAGCAGTTTTGCCGCCTCCAGCGCGATGGCGACCTCCGAGCCCGTCGCCAGCAGCGTGACGTCGCGCCCGCCTTCGGGCTCCTGAAGGACATAGGCGCCCCGAGCCGAGAGATTTTCCGCGACGGGACGCTCCAGGGTCGGAAGGTTCTGGCGCGACAGGCTCAGCGCCGAAGGCGTGGCTTTCGCGGCCAGCGCCAATTCCCAGCATTCAGCGGTCTCGATCGCGTCGGCGGGACGAAACACATTGAGGTTGGGCATGGCCCGCAGGCTCGCAAGATGCTCCACCGGCTGGTGCGTCGGACCGTCCTCGCCAAGCCCGATGGAGTCATGGGTGAGCACATAGATCGCCCTCACCCCCATCAGCGCGGCGAGCCTGATGGCGCCCCGCGCATAATCGGAAAACACCAGAAAAGTGCCGCCATAGGGCACAAACCCGCCGTGCAGGGCGATGCCGTTCATCGCCGCGGCCATGCCGAATTCACGCACGCCATAGTGGATATAGCGGCCGGAGAAATCTCCCGGCGCGACTGACCCCAGACCCTTGGTGATCGTGAAGTTCGAATGGGTCAGATCTGCGGAGCCCCCGATCGTCGCCCTGGTGGCGTCGTTGATGACGCCAAGCGCCATTTCAGAGGATTTGCGCGTCGCGACCTTGGGCTTTTCGCGTGCAAGCTCTTCCCGGAAGGCGCGCAAGGGCGCCGAGACATCAGGCGCGACGTCGCCGCGCAGGAAGCTCTCAAACTCGGCACTACGGCTGGAAACGGCGAGCCGTTCCTTCCACGCCGAATGCGCGGGCGCGCCGCGTCTTCCGGCCTTGCGCCAGCCATCCAGGATCGCAGGCGGCAGTTCGAAGGGCGGAGAGCTCCAGCCAAGCTTCTGGCGCGCCGCTGCGATTTGCTCCGCGCCGAGCGGGGCGCCGTGCGCGCTTTCCTTGCCCTCCTTGCCAGGGGCGCCGAACCCGATAAGCGTACGGCATGCGATCATCGACGGACGCGGGTCCTTCTGCGCGTTCGCGAGCGCGGCGGCGATCTGCGCAAAGTCATGACCATCGATCTTTTGCACGTGCCAGCGGGAAGCCGCGAAGCGCGCGCCCTGGTCGGTTGACGTCGCAAGACTGGTCGGCCCATCGATGGAAATTGAATTGTCATCCCAGAGCACGATCAGCTTGCCTAGCTGCAAATGCCCAGCCAGATCGATCGCCTCATGACTGACGCCCTCCATCAGGCATCCGTCGCCAGCGATCACATAGGTGAAGTGGTCGACAAGTTCAGCGCCGAACCTTGTGGCCTGCAGGCGTTCGGCGATCGCCATGCCAACCGCCGTGGCGAGCCCCTGCCCCAATGGCCCGGTTGTCGTCTCGACGCCTGGCGCATGACCAAATTCTGGATGGCCGGCGGTCTTTGAGCCAAGCTGTCGGAAGTGCTTGAGGTCCTCGATATCGAGGCCCGGATAACCGACAAGATAGCTCAGCGCATAAAGCAGCATCGAGCCATGCCCAGCGGAGAGCACAAAACGATCTCGGTCGGGCCAATGGGGATCGGCGGCGTCGAATTTCAAAAAGCTCCGAAACAGCACGGTCGCGACATCGGCCATCCCCATCGGCATGCCGGGGTGACCGGATTTGGCCTTCTCAACAGCGTCCATCGCCAGTGCGCGAATGGCGTTGGCGTCGTCCCGGCTGCTTTCCACTGACAGATTGGACATCAACACTTCCTTTAACCGACGCTCTTGCGGCGCCTCACCAGATCCAAAATCCGCGGCGTCAGTATCAACTGCATCGCGAGGTCGAGCTTGTTGCCAGGAATGACGATGGAATTGGCGCGCGACATCCAGCTGCCGGCGATCATCGTCACGAGATAGGGAAAATCCACGCCCTTCGGATCGCGGAAACGGATCACCACGATGGATTCGTCGGGCGTGGGAATCGAGCGGGCGACAAAGGGATTGGAAGTGTCCACGGTCGGCGCGCGCTGGAAATTGATGTCGGTTTCCGAGAATTGCGGACAGATGTAGTGGACGTAATCATGCATCCGGCGAAGGATCGTCTCGGTGACCGCTTCGGTGGTGTAGCCGCGCGACTGACGATCCCGTAGCAGCTTCTGCGTCCATTCGAGATTGATTACCGGCACGACCCCAATCTTGAGATCGGCGTAGCGGGCGACATTCACGTCATCCGTGACGACCGCGCCATGAAGTCCTTCGTAGAACAGGAGGTCGGTATTGGGCGGCAACTCTTCCCAAGGCGTGAAGGCTCCGGACGGCGCGCCGAAAACCGCCCCCTCGTTTTCGTCATGCACGTAGTGACGATAACGGCCCGATCCCGTTTCCCCATATTCGCGAAACATCGATTCAAGATCGGAGAGCAGATTGGCCTCGGGGCCGAAGTGACTGAAATGATGGTTCCCCTCGGCATGCGCGGCCAGCATGACTCGCTTCATTTCATCGCGGTCGTGGCGGTGAAAGGAGTCGCCTTCGACATAGGCGACCTCAATGCGCTCGCGACGAAAAATCTGTTCGAACGTCTGCTTTACCGAACTCGTGCCCGCTCCGGAGGAGCCTGTGATCGAGATGATTGGGTGCTTGGCTGACATGGCGCGCTAATCGCAACTCTGGAGACGTGTCCGGCGAATGACCTCGTTGCGTCGGTTGGTCGACGCGGATTTTCTCTTGGCGGCGCTCAATTCCCTTCGCTGAGCGCGCTGCGCCCTTCATCGCACTCCCGCGCGAATAAGGGAAGTCAAGCCGCTCCCCGCCGTGGAACTCCGTCCGCCGCCTGCGGGGCTTTTCGCACGCCCAAGCCCGGCCGCGCAAGCACGGGCCCTCCCCATTGGCGGCCAGGCAGGGCCTGACGCTCAGCCGAAACGGTTGTTTTTGGGAAAGCCCCGGGGCGGCAGGCGACCGGCCTCGGCTCTGTGACCCATCCACTCCTTCAACTCCGCGCGCGCGACGTTGAAGGTCCGCCCGGACAAGTCGCTCCACGTCAATCCCTCGGCCAACTTGAAAACCTTGGCGTCGGCGACGCCGCCGTCCTTGTATCGCTGCATCCGCACGCCCTTGCCGCGCGCCATGCGCGGAGTCTCTTCGAGCGGAAACACCAGCAGCTTACGATTCTCGCCGATGATCGCTATGTGATCACCCGCCGCCACCGCCACGATTTTCAACCGGGCCGGGGCGTCGAGATTGAGCGCCGCCCTGCCCTTGCGGGTCGTTGCGATCAAGTCGTCCTCGCCGACGACGAAGCCGCGCCCGTCGTCTCCGATCAGCAAGAGCGAAGCGCCCGGGGTATGGGGCATCACACGCACGATGCTGGCGTCCTCGTCAATGTCCGCCAGGAGCCGGATCGGCTCGCCATGGCCGCGACCGCCGGGCAATTTGGCCGCTTCGAGCGTGAATACCTTGCCATTGGAGGCAAAAGCCAGAATTTTGGAGGTGGTCTCGGCGAAAAACGCCGCCTCCAGGGCGTCGTCGCCCTTGTAAGGCAGGGCCGATACGTCGGCGACGTGCCCCTTGAGCGAACGGATCCAGCCCTTTTGAGAAACCACGACCGTAATAGGCTCCCGTTCGATCATGGCCTCGGTAAGGTCGATGTCCGCCGTCGCCGGCGCGTCCTCGAAAGTGGTGCGTCGACGCCCCAGTGGGGTTTGCAGGCCAAAGGTCTTCTTCAGCTCCCGAATTTGCGCGGTGATCGCGCGCCATTGCCTGGTTTCGTCGCCAAGCAGCTCCTCGACCTCCGTGCGCTCCTTGGCGAGTTCCGTGTGCTCCTTGCGTAGTTCCATCTCCTCCAGCTTGCGCAAGGCGCGCAGGCGCGTGTCTAGGATATATTCGGTCTGCATGTCGGTCAGCTTGAATGCGGCCTTCAGCGCGCCCTTGGCGTCGTCCTCCTCGCGGATGATCCTTATCACCTCGTCGAGGTTGAGGAAGACAATGATCATCCCTTCCAATTGTTCGAGCCGCCGCACAATCGCCGCGAGCCGATGTCGCGACCTGCGCAACAGGACGGCGCGCCGATGATCCAGCCACTGGCGCAGCGCCTCGTCCAGAGAAACCACGCGCGGCGTCACGCCATCCACAAGCACATTCATGTTGACGGAAAAGCGCGATTCCAGCTCCGACAGCTTGAAAACCGTCTCCATCATCAGCGCCGGGTCGACGTTTTTCGCGCGCGGCTCAAGGACTATCCGGATGTCTTCGGCGAACTCGTCGCGAACATCGGCGACGAGGGGCAGCTTCTTCTCCATCACAAGTTCGGCGAGGCGCTCGATCAGGCGCGATTTCTGTACCCCATAGGGTATCTCGGTTACGATGATGACCCAACCGCCGCGCGGCAGCTCTTCCTTGCTCCAGCGCGCGCGTAGCCGGAACGAGCCTCGCCCCGTGCGGTAAGTCTCGAGAATGTCTTCACGCTTGTCGATGACAATGCCGCCGGTGGGAAAATCCGGCCCCTGCACGAAAGTGAGCAATTGCTCCGCCGTCGCATTGCGATGGGCGATCAGATACAGCGCGGCGTCGCAAAGCTCGGCGACATTATGCGGTGGAACGGAGGTCGCCATTCCGACGGCGATGCCCTGCGCGCCATTGGCCAACAGATTGGGCAGGGCCGAAGGAAGCACGACCGGCTCCTTCTCCTCGCCCGAATAGTTCGGCTTGAAGTCGATCGCGTCATCTTCGATTCCTTCAAGAAGGAGCCGCGCCACGGTGGTCATGCGCGCTTCCGTGTAGCGGTAAGCGGCGGCGGAATCGCCATCGATATTGCCAAAATTGCCCTGGCCGTCGACGAGCGGATACCGTGAAGAGAAATCCTGTGAGAGACGCACCAGCGCATCATAGATCGCCTGGTCGCCATGCGGATGGAAGGAGCCCATCACGTCGCCGACGATTTTCGCGCATTTCTTGAAGGGGGCGGCTGGGTCGAGCCGCAAGACATGCATCCCATAGAGAATACGACGGTGCACGGGCTTCAGGCCGTCGCGCGCGTCCGGCAACGCGCGATCGGTGATGGTCGACAAAGCATAGCGGAGATATCGCTCCTCCAGCGCCTTGCGCAGCTCGATAGGCGCAGCGGCCTTGTCCTCTCCGGAACCGCCGCCGGGGGAATGAGAGCCTTTTTGCGCCATAGTCAGAGTTCTCCTTCGCGCGGCAGGACGCCACGAACGCTTTAGCCAGGCGCCCCGAAACCTTCAAAGCGCGTCAAGAAACGCGTTCGATCGCATTACTGTAGCAAACGGCATCCTGCGGCCCGTGAAAACGCCGCAGCGATTCGTAAGGTTGAGGCGTACCCTTTTTGTATGAACATCGGCGCTACGCAGCGCAAGCGGGAAGGCCCCGGTCGTTCCGGCGGCTAAATTATTCCTAATGCAATGTTTTTGATTTTTTCCAGAATTAGCTCATAATTTTTGCTTGTGAAATCGGCGAAGATTCAATTACAAACCAACCGCGCCCGGACGACGCTCCTCCCCAGAGCGCCTAGGCGCCGTCAGCAGAATGGCGATTGCGGATCATGCCATCATGAAAAATGTGTTTTTCTTCCTGACGATAGCCCTCGCGCTCGCTTCTGGGCACAACCATGCGGCAGCGCTGGACGCGGAACTGGTTTCCGCTCGGTCGGAGCAAACCACCAAGATATCCTCTGCCTCGCAAACGCCCGACGCACAGCAAAACGTCGCCTCCAACGCCGCCTGTCGGGAGATCGACGTCGCCGTGGACGAAGGTTATGGCGTGAGCGGCTACGAAACGCGCAGCGAATGCGCCGAACCGGCGCGCTGAGCCGGTTTTTCGCGCGAGGCGTTGGACTGCGGTCGGGGGCCAAGTCTCCTGCGGAAGACGCAGGGCTACAGTTAAATCGGAATATATTTGGACTGGAACTTTTTGATTGATTCCCGGTTATCCCTAAGCGAGTGCTAGGCGATACTCAGCTGGATTCCTGTCAGATCGAGAGGTCAATCTCATGCGGATGCCTTTGAGCGGGTTTCGCCCCGGACTCTTGAGCGCGTTCGCGCCGCCTTCTTGCTGAATATTGGCGGCGTGTCGCTCGCTTCGCCCATTTTGGCAATTCAGAAGGCCGCTCCCCAGAATTTTTCGCTTCGCCAGGATGCCGCATGCCAGGGGTTTGGGAGATGGTGCGGTCCGGGATTCGTCCGTGCGTGCGGCCCCTACCGTTGCTGGCGCCGTCCCTGTCGGTGATTCACCAGTCCCGGCTTTGGACCGGGTGGATTTCAGCCCCCGGACATTGAGTGCGCGGTGAGCGGCGCCGTTTAGCTTAGGGCCTTGCAGAGCACAAATCACGCGGGAACCCGCATAAAGTCGTTGCGCCCAGCATGAAGGGAAAATCGTTCAGGGTCCGAGAGTTATAATGGTGGGCGCGACAGGGATTGAACGTGTGACCCCCTCGATGTCAACGAAGGGGATGCTATTTTTCTAGCTCTTTCCCATTATTTCTAGCGCTTTATAGATAATTGAAAATCAGGCATTTTCGGCGTATATATGATTTCTAGCGGTGGATGGGGTTGGCTCCTGTTTTCTCTTTTCTGCTTCCCCCATGCTTCCCCAGCCGCTCGAAGAGGCAGTATGTCCAAGCTGACGAAGAAAGTGGTCGACGCGCTACGGCCTGTTCCTGGCCGCGACCTTTTCGCTTGGGACAGCGAATTGCGCGGTTTCGGCGTTCGCGTGAAACCATCGGGCGCCGCCACTTATCTCGTCCAATACAGGACACCTCAAGGCAAAACCCGGCGGCTTGCATTCGCCAAGGTGACGCTCGTCACGCCTGATGAGGCGCGCGGTCAAGCCCGAGGTTTACTCGCGCAAGCTGAAAAGGGCGGCGATCCATCGGCGGAGCGACACGACGCGCGGGAGGCGCTCACCGTTGCCGAACTCTGCGAACGCTACATGGAAGCCGCGCGCGCCGGGTTGGTCTTGACTCGCTTCCGGAGGCCCAAGAGCCCCTCAACAGTCGCGGACGACGAGGGGCGTATTTCGCGGCACATCGTCCCGGTCATTGGCAACAAGATGGCCGGGACGCTCTCTCGCGCGAATGTTCAACGAATGGTTGACGCCATCGCGGCCGGGTCGACGGCTGGGACGTTCAAAACAAAGCCTCGCGGCAAAGCGGTGGTAGCTGGCGGCGGCGCCACTGCGGCGCGAACGGCGGAATTGCTTGGCGGAATTTGGACCTGGGCCGAACGGTGCGGCCTCGTGAGCGGCGCGAATCCCGCGCGCGGCGTGGAAAAGCACAGAGGCGACGCCAAAGAACGCTTTCTTTCCCCGGACGAAATGCTGCGCCTCGGCGCCGTGCTGCGGGCTCAGGAGGAGATACAGCCGGCGGCCGTCGCCGCGCTCCGGTTGCTCGCGCTCACCGGGCTGCGCCGGGAGGAGGCTTGCGGGCTCCGCTGGCGTGAAATCGACGCGGCCGGCGCATGCCTGCGCCTAGAGACGACGAAGACAGGCCGCTCCATGCGACCAATCGGACAGCCGGCACGTCGCGTGATCGAGTCGCTTCCTCGCGGCGCCTCAGAATGGGTTTTTCCGAATCGCGAGGGGACGGGAAGCGCGGACCTCAAAAAGCGCATCGCTGGGCTATTCGAAGCGGCCGGATTGGCGGGCGCACGCGCCCACGATCTTCGTAGAACCTTCGCGAGCGTGGCGGCAGACGAGGGCTACGGCGACGCGACGATTGGTGAGCTTTTGGGGCATGCTCGGCGCGGCGTGACAGCGAGGCACTACATCCGGCGGCTGGATGCTGCATTGATCGCGGCGGCCGATAAGGTTTCTGAGCGCATAGCGGCGGCGATGGAAGGGAACCAGGGCGGCGACGTGGTGCCGCTGAGGCAGCCGGGCAAGAGGCCCGCCTGATAGGACGCGTGGGGATAGGCCGGCCAGCCGACAAGCGAGACAAGCCCACTCGCTTCCCCGCGTTAATAGGGCGCTCGCGAGGGCTCGCGATGAGTTTCATTCGAGGGAAAGATACTCCGCCGCTCATTGATCCGGACAGAAAGGATCGTTTTGGCCTGCCTTTCAGCTGGTCGCTTCTAGGGGAAAGCGAGGCGGAGAGAGTGGCAAGAATTGCTGGGGCGGAACAACTGATCAAGGATGCAATTGAAGGGGCGGCCAGACACTTCGGCCACGACGAGGCGCGCCGCCGTTTTAGTGAAATTGCCAAGAAGCCCCCGCGAGGCAAGCAGGCCAACAAGGAAATTACCGGCGACCTGTTAGCACATTATGATCGTGAAACGAGCGGCGGCACGCTCGATAAAGCGGAGGCTCCGCGACGCATAGCTGAAGCGCTTTATAAAGATCACGGAAGGTGCTTTGGAGAGAGCGCTCTCGCAATCGAAAAGCGAATTCGGCGAGCGCTTGAAAACCGCGTGGAAGCGAGAGCGGAAGAAAAAAAGCGAGTCGCGATGTATCAGGCGGTAGTTGCGGAGCACTGGCGGCGGACATTTAGAAAGTGAATCTATAAGTCTGTCGCGTTCGGTAAAAATGGGGATAATTATCTGTGTCGCGCCGGAAATTCCCCGGCATACCCATAAAGGGGCGACACATGGAAAACGGATTTCTCCGCCGCAGAGACGCTGCCGAGTATCTGACCAAGACCTATGGATTTGGCGCGGAACGCACGCTTGCGAAGGGCGTCGTCACTGGCGACACGCCCGAATACCGTAAGGCCGGCAGGATAGTGCTCTATACGCGCGAGGCGCTCGACAGGTGGGCGCTCGCGAAGATCGGCGCGCCGCAGCGCTCTACTTCCGACGCGCAGGCCGCATAATCGGATGCAGGCGCCCTCGGAACTAAGAGGGCCGCCTAGCCTGCGCGATGCGGCTGGCGACCCCCGAAAATATGCGATGCTTGGCGGCTCGCTTGTTTCAAATACCGCAAAACTCTCGGCCGAACAAGACGACACTCCGATCGATCCCCGCTTGGTCGGGCTCGGCCTGCGCGAATGCGAGCGCGCGTTGCTCGATTGCTGGCCTGTTGTCCTCCGCGCCGAGATATACAACGCGCTATTCGCGCTAGCCCGCATTTCTTACCCTACCTTTCCATGACCTGACGGCTTGGTCTTGGATTTTAGGGCGGCGTTGGGTGTCGGCGTCGGGCGCGCTTGATCGTCCGGCGGGAGGCCGGTTGGTTGGCTCGGGCTTGGTTCGGCTTTTTTTGGGAGCTCCGGTGGGCTTGGCTGGATGCGCGGCTTTAGGTCAGCGCCGCGCAGGCTGCCCCCCATTCGTGCACGTAAGGAAAGGCCGACGCCAACGAGAACAGGACGCGTCGCACGCTGATTTTCACCTGGGCGCCAATCTTCAACAGCTTCAGGCGGATCGTTCCACAGGTCGCGTCCGCGAACTTCGTGCCGGCGAGCCCCAAGCGGCGCAGCCCGCTCACCAGCACGTAAGCGAATGACGCGAGCCACAGACGCAGCTGATTGGCGCGCATCGTGTGGCAGGAGGTGCGATCGGCGAACAGATCGAGCTGGCATTCCTTGATGCGGTTTTCTATCTCGCCGCGCGCGCAATAAAACTCCTCGTAGAGCTTGCGCGCCGCGTAGGCTTCCTTCGGCGCCGAAGTGACGACGAAGCGCGGATTGCCGCGTCCCGGCGCATCCGGGATCGTCGCGGCGCGCACCTTGTTCGCCTTTTTCTTCTTCTCGCGCTGCGTCGTATCACAAGCTTCCGCCTGCGTCGGCGTCATCCATTCGGCCTTGCCGACGACGCGGCGCGCGCGGCTCCAGCTGTCGCGTGTGCGATAGGAGAAGTCCTTGAAGCGCCGCGCGGGCTGGCCGGTTTCCTGGCTCTCTTTCGCCGCCGCGAGATCCTCGACGAGTTCGGCGTTCAGCCGTTCGTTCTTGGCGAGACCGAACAGGAAGTCGACGCCATTGCTCTCGCACCAATTCATCAATGCGTCGCGGGCAAAACCAGAGTAAGCGCGCAGCCAGATGCGCACGTCGGGCCAGGCCGCACGAATGCGCGCGATCACCCGAGCGAGCTCTTCGACCGCGCCGGCGCAAGCGTCGATGTCCGCCTTGCGCAGCTTGGCGACCAGCAAATGTCGGCCGCAAAACACATACAGCGGCAGATAGCAGTAGCAGTCGTAATAGCCGTGAAAGAAGCGGCCCTCTTGTTCTCCGTGCAGCGGATCGTCGGTCGCGTCGAGATCGAGCACGAGTTCCTTGGGCGCGGTCTCGTGCGCCTCGACGAACAGATCGACAAACAGCGTCTCGATCGCCGTCGCGTCGTAGTTGATCTTGTGATAGCGGCTCGGCGTCTCGCGCGAACGCTCCAGGCGGTTCAGCGTCGACTTGCCCGCAACCGACGCGCAGTCGGAGCGACGCGCCTTCAGTTTGCCGGCCAGCGCCGCGAACAGCGGATCATGACGCAGCGCGTCGTGATCGTTCAAGTCTTCATAGCCGAGCGCCAGACCGAAAAGCCGCTGCCCCAGGAGTGTCGGCAGGCGATGTTCGACGAGCGCCGGATCGCGACGGTCGACGAAACAATGCGCCAGACGGTCAATCAACTTCAGCCGCTTGTCGACCCTCCCCAAGAGCAAGGCCCCGGCATCGGTGGTCAGCGTCCCGCCGTCGAAACGAGCTTCGATCCGCCGCCGTTCCGCCTCTCCAAAATCAAACCGCGTCGTGTTACACTCCGTGTGCATCGAGGACATCGCGAACCCCAGCGCAAGTGTTTGTAGCAAAACAACTATCGCTGATTCGTAGCCTCGATGCAGCTATTTCTGTGAGATATCCGGGTTAGGCATTCGCGGCGGCGGGGTCAACGGCTTTGGAGCTTTTGACGCGCTTCAAGTCGCTGACGTCGTTTTTGAGGCTGCTGGTCGCTTCGACTTTTGCAGCGAAGTCGGTTGGGCCCGGGGGCTCTGTCGAAGGCGTCATCATCCCGATTCGCGACGAATGCGGGGATATGGTCGACCTTGCGGCGTGGAATGTCGACACCGGCATGCTGGCGTTATGGCGTGGCGCGGCGGCAATGCTCGGCGGGGAGAATATCTTCGCCCCTCGTCTTGGCGCGCCGTTGCTCGTGCATGAAGCGACGTTCGATTGGCTCCGCGCCGCGCGGACTGGCATCGTCATCCTCGATCCGCAGCGCGCCCGCTGGCGCTTGGCCGAAGAGCAACTTGTCGTCGATGACGTTGCATTTGGCCGTCGACTCCGCGATGCATTGCGCCTGCCCATGCCGCGAGTCTTCGTCACGATGCATGAGAGGCGCGCCGCATGAACAGTCATCGCCCGCGCATCGTCTCAATCGAGGAAATTGACGCCGCAGAGCCGCACGACGGATTTGTCCCGCCCGGCGTCGCCGCGCCAACAATGACCCGGAAGATGGTTCTCGAATGGTTCGACGATGCGGCGACGCTCGCCCTCGCCGATCCCTCACAGCAACTTATCGAGGATTTCCTAGACGAAGGGGCCATGAGCATCTTCTACGGCGAGTCCAACGCCGGCAAGACATTCATCGTGCTAGACCTCGCATTTGCAATCTCTGCCGGGCTGCCATGGAACGGAAAGCAGGCCAAGCGCGGGCTCGTCGTCTACCTCTGCGCCGAGGGCGGTCGTCGCATCATGCGACGCGTCGCCGCGTTGAAGCACCAAAACTCCAACCCTCCCGAAAAGCCGCTCCTTGCCCTCGTCCGCTTCCCAATCGACCTGCGCTCAAATGATGCGAACGTAAAGGAGCTTCTGGTGCTGGTTCGGAAGGCCGAAGCGCAATGCGGCGCGCTCGGCGCCTGGATCATCGTCGACACGCTCTCCCGCGCGATGGCCGGCGGCGACGAAAATAGCGCCGTCGACATGGGGCGCATCGTCCAAGCTGCGGACTTCATTCGCGCCGAGACCGGCGCGCATTTCAGCTACGTGCATCACTGCGGAAAAGACGCCGCACGGGGAGCGCGCGGGCATTCGCTTCTGAGGGCCGCGACCGATACCGAGATCGAGGTGACCGCCGGGACGATCAGGGTCGCCAAACAGCGCGACATGGAGTCCGGGGCCAGCTTCGCCTTTTCGCTTGTCGACGCGCCTCTCGGAGAGGACGCCAACGGGCGCGCGATCAAATCCGCGGTCGTCAAGTGGAGCGATGCGCCAGCGCCGGAAAGCAGCAAACGCACGCCGAGCGTTCCGGCTTCCCAGCGGCTGCTGATGGACGTGCTTCGCGAGGCGATAGACGAGGCCCGCGAGAGCTTCCGACCTTATGGGCAAAGCGGCCCTCTCGTTCGCGCCGCCCCCGAGGCCGCCGTGCGCAAGCTCTATTACGCCCGCATCGCCGAAGCGCCCAAGTCTGACGACACAGCCTTAAAGCTCGCCGATCGCCAGAAAAAGAACGTCGCCAACGCGATCAAGAGAACGCTGGACGCCAAGATCGTCGCCGCATCCGCCCACAATGGAGAGAGGTTCCTATGGCTTGCACAGTGACCATGGCGGGAAAAGGGAAAGGGGGAAACCCTCCTAAAGGGGGTTTTCCTTTCCTTTCCCCCTCCTTTCCACGACCGTATGGCGGGAACTCTGGGGAAAAATTCCCCGTCGTTCCCCGTCGTTCCCGCTTTCCCGTTCGAGACGGTGTTGAAATTCGGGGGAGCGCTTGAGTATGCGCAATCGCCTCCCAAACCGCCGAGAGGGCGAGCTCCTCAGCCTCGCGTTCAAGGGCACCTGCTACACCATCGGCGTTAGCCGCTTCGAAGATGACAGCCCTGCGGAAACTTTCATCCATTCCTCGAAGGCCTCTTGTGATCTTGCCGACGCAGCCCGCGACGCTGCGGTGACACTGAGCCTCGCCCTGCAATTCGGAACACCCGCCGCCGCGATCCGCGAAGCTGTCACGCGCGAATCCGATGGCTCGCCTGCGAGCATTGTCGGCGCTGTGCTGGACCTGATCGAGGAGGCGCGATCATGACGCTTACAATCGGAATAGACATTGGCGCGAAAGGCGCACTGGCACTTATGGACGAAAGCGGCGCGCTGCTGGACGTCGCCGATATGCCCATTTTGCGCGACGGGCCGAAGAGCCGCCCCAACGTCAACGCGCCCTTGCTCGCGGAGATCATCTACCGCTGGCACGCGACTCAAGCCTTCGTCGAATATGTCGGCGCACGCCCTGGAGAGGGCCCTACAGGCGCGTTTAGCTTCGGAAGGTCTAAAGGTGTCATCGAAGGCGTTTGCGCCGCTGCTGGCCTTCCTGTGGCGTTTCTGACGCCTCCCGTTTGGAAGCGCGCAGTCGGCATTCCGCCTGGCAAGGATGGCGCGAAGGACGCCGCCCGATCGGAGGCGCTTCGTCGCTGGCCTGGACAAGCCGGGCTATTCGCTCGGGTGAAGGACGACGGAAGAGCCGAGGCCTGCCTGATCGCCGTCGCCGGAATCCAAAAACTCACGAACTTAAGGGAAAAACAATGAGCGCTAAGAAATTCCAACTATCTGCCCTCGATCGCGCTGCGATCGTCGACAAGGCCCTTGCCGACATCGCAGTCCGGGAAGTCCCGAAGCGTCGCTTCGCCGCTTCCCCGCCCGGTCCCGACAGCATTCGCCCAGCGCTTGCCGCCCTGTTCGCCAATGCCAGCTGCGAGGGTTGGTCTGAAATGCTCGCCGACGAACTGGTCGAGGCGCTGAAGCGTCGCATCTATGCGGGCCGTCGCGTAACCGCTGCTCCCCTATTAACGAACGTCGACGGCCCCACCAACATGGGCGCCGCTGGCGTCGAGCGCATCGGGTGACTGGCCATGACCTCGCCTGATAATTCCCAGCAAAAGCAGGGCGCAGGGCGCTTCCAACCCGGCCAATCCGGCAACCCCAAAGGCAAGCCTAAGGGCCTGCGGAGCCGGATCACGCAGCTTGCCGAGAAAATCATGAGCGACGACGCTGAGGAAGTCGTGAGTGCCGTTGTCTTCGCCGCGAAGGGCGGGGACATGGCAGCGGCGAGGATCATCCTCGACCGAATCTGCCCAGCCAGGAAGTCGCGACCGGTCGAAATCGACCTACCGCCAATTGGCGCTCTCGACGACGTGTTGCCTGCGATGGGCAAGGTAGTGGCTGCGATGGCTTCGGGAGACCTTACGTCGGACGAAGCGGGGACCATCGCGGGCTTGCTCGAGGCCAAACGTAAGACCCTCGAAACCATCGAAATCGAGCGCCGCATCGCGGCCTTGGAGCAACGCGCGGGGGAGAAGAGATGAACGCTAGAGAGCAGCGAGTCCTAAGATTAGAAAAAGCGGCCAACATTTCGTCGATCGACGTTGCCGCGATGATGTTGGAGCGGCTAGCCGCGAGGCGGCGCAGCGACTGGCGTGAGCCGAGTCCCGAAGAAAGACTGGCGCGCTGGCGAGCGATGAGGGAGCAGCCCATGGAGCCCGAAGCAGCCGAACTGGTTGAGCGATTCATCAACGCATCCGAACGAGCCTAAGAGGGACGCGATGCAACGAAGTGTTGAAGCGCGACTCCAAAAGTTGGAGACGCTCAGCCCCGAGCCAGACCCGTGGGACGAATTAAGCTTCGCACAGCTTACGGCCCTAGACCTGATGTTGCGAGCAGTAGACGAAAGCGGCGCGGTGACGGACGAAATTCTTTGGAACGAGGGCATCAGCCGTGACAAGTTTGAGATCGCGCAGCAGAGCCTCACGCCTGAATTACTCGAAAGCCTTGCTACGTGGTGCAACGTCCCGTCGCGGGAGTGGTTGAAATTTGGTTGGCGTAGTCTCCGGGTTGCTCAACCCAAATGATTCCAGCGTTGGAGCGCTGGATAGGAGACCACGCCATGACGAAAGATACCACGAAGGCGGCGGCTGTCGCCGCCGAGATTATGCTTTTCGACAACTGGTTTGATCCGATTGAGGATGGCGTTCGCGAACGGGTGCGCGGCTTCATCGAGACGATGCTGGAAGAAGAGTTGGACTGCGCTCTGTCGCGCCCGCGTTACGGACGGCGGAAGGCGCCTGCAAACGAAGACGCGGCTCCGCTCGTCGGCTTCCGGCACGGCCACCGCAAGCGTATGCTGACGGGCACGTTCGGCAAGGCCGAGATCGCCGTGCCGCGCGCCCGCGTCATGGGCGAGGATGGCAAGACGCGCGAATGGAAGAGCCAATCCTTGCCGGCCTACCAGCGCCGCACCAAGGCCGCCGACGCCTTGATCGCGGGCGCTTATCTTGCCGGAACCAACACGCGCCGCGTGCGCCGTGCGCTCAAGGCGGTGTTCGGCGGGGAAATCAGCAAGGATGTGGTGAGCCGAACCTGGCGCAAGGTGAAAGGCGACTGGGATGCTTGGAACGCTCGTTCGCTGACGGACGAACCGATCGTTCGGCTCATTCTCGACGGCACGGTCGTGCGTGTGCGGCTCGACAAGAAGGCCACGTCGATTTCGTTGCTCGTCGCGCTAGGCGTGCGAGCGGACGGTCAAAAAGTTCTGCTGGCGATCAAGAACATGGGCGGCGAGAGTGAGGCCGCCTGGCGGGCGTTGCTCGACGATCTCGTCAAACGCGGCCTGAAGACGCCGGAACTCGTTATCGTCGATGGCGCGCCCGGCTTGGAGAAGGCGCTGGCGGCGTTGTGGTCCGATGTTCCGGTCCAGCGCTGCACCGTGCATAAGCATCGCAATTTGCTGGCCCATGCGCCGGAGCGGCTGCACGAAGAAATATCAAACGACTACAGAGACATGATCTATGCCGCGACGAAGCAGGAGGTCGAGGCGAAACGAAAGGCGTTCATCCGCAAATGGCGCTTGAAATGCCGCGCTGTCGCCGACAGCCTGGAGGAGGCAGGCGACAAGCTGTTCACCTTCACCCGCTTTCCGCAAAGCCAATGGAAATCGATCCGCACTACGAACGCGATAGAGCGCTTGCACGAGGAGTTCAAGCGAAGGATCAAGACGCAAACCGTGCTCCCCTGCGCCGAAACGGCCGCCATGTTGTTCTGGGCGTTGATGGCGTCAGGCCAGATCATCATGCGAAAGGTCGACGGTTGGCAAAGCCTCGACGAAAAACCTGACGATCAGATCATTGACCTCGCCGCATGATCGGATAGCATCATGCAGCCCGGAGACGCGTCAACGAATCTCAACACACTCCGCGCCGGCATCTGGTGCAATGCGCACCGCGACTAACCGAAACCGCATGGCCCGTCGTGATGACGCGCCGATCGGACAAGCCCAACAGGGGTTGGGCCAGAGTGTCGAGCTCGAGGGCGCCGAAGTCTCGCTATATCCGAGTATGCCTTGGCTGGCGCTGGGCTGACATGACAGTATATGCTAGACCTCGATTATCCGTGTCCCAGGCGCGAAAGCGACCAAATGCGTAATATAATCCTATTGTTGGCGCTGAGCTTGCCTGCTTGCTCCTCTGTGCCTAATAAGGAGTTGGATGCAGAAAAAGACGCCGCCATGAAGGGGGTTGTGGCTTGCCAGTTCGCGGCGGCCCGCAGTCTTGATGACAAGCACTCTGACGCGACAAGTATCGGTGTCGCGGTCGTTGGCTCCTGCCACAAAGAATATATGGAATTCCAGGAACTCAATTCTCGCGAACTTAACGATCAAGCGAGAATTATCTATATGCAAAAACTTCGTGACGAAGGGTACGAGCTAGCTTCGGCAACAAGAGCTGTACTTATGGAGCGAGCTAATACCAATCATTGATCGACTTTGGTGCATCAACTGTTCGATGCCGCCGCATCGGCGTGCATCCCACCGGCGATCTTCCGCCGCAGGGCGATCTACGAGGAGCTGCATCCCGAGACGAAGCACGGCGGCGACCGGAAGAGCGATCAAGTCGCAGAATTTGCGACTAGATTTTCAGCCAATACATCGCAATCGACGGGGAAGAGCGAGCGCTCAGTTCAGATCGCCGCTGCTCGCGGGGAAGCGCTTGGCGATGACCTATCCGCCGTCGCCGGCACCTTGCGCGGGAAGCCTCACATGACCATCGAATATGGGCCCAGAGACGAGAATGGAGAGTTCGACATTGAGGCATGGAAGGAAAGCCTGCCCGCCCGCTATCGGCTGAGCAAGCGAGTCCATCAATCCGGCGAAGACTTCTTCGATCGGACCAAGCTTTGGCTGTTCGAGCGCGGCTTTCGCGAGCCTCTGGAGCGCAGTTGATGACGGCGCTGCTCACCTTCGACGGCACCTATGACCGGCGCGCCATCATGCGGAAGGCTCACGCCGAGTTTCGCGCCTCAAAACGGCGCGGCGTCGGCAGGGCTTTCTCAAGGGCGATCATCCGGTTGACACACTCGATTGAAATTTACCGATAGGACTCAAGGACAGCGAAGCCCCCGAGCTTCTTTAAGTGGGCCAAAGACTTTGCTTTGATAATCGCTTCACCGCTTCCTTCGATATGCAGCGTTGCGCTTTGAGTGTTTATTTCCCCGTCCAGAATAATGGCGCCGACGATTGAAATGTCGGATTGGGCCTTCCAAAATTCTTCCGAGCTAATTTTCTCGGCGCGCAATGTTGTGGATTGAGCAGGCGTCATATTGGCTATTTCACCGTCCTTTTACCCTCTAAATCTTCATCCGGATTAGGTGCAGTCGCGGGCGCGGCAACGAGTGTCTTCAGCCGCGCCCAATGAATGTTGCTTTGGTCAATTTGACGGCGCTTGACGGCTTACCAGCGCTTGCGACCTGGACGCCGATCAGAATCGCGACCCATACAAGAGCGGCTACTAAGACATATTCGTTTAGAGTGACGCCAGATTTGTTCTTTGAGAAGCGAGATAGGAAAGTCTTCATTGGCTCGTCTCCCGATGGTGGGCGCCTTCGAGAAAATAGATATGGGGCTGTTTCGCAAGGCGGCAATCGGAGACTAACCCGTCTTATTCACGCCATCGCCGCGCATTGCTGATTTTATTCGCGCCGTGATTCCGGACGCAATTCCGCGATGCGTCCTTTCGCTGGGTCGGTCGGCACTTTGAACGCGTTGGAGTTGGATGTGGTTGCTCTGGGGCGCGGAGACTATCTCTGCCCCGTCGTTCACGGCCCCGCCGGCTGTAAGGCGCCGGCAAGAATTCGAAACAGTCCAGCCTGCGGACAGGCGGTGGCGAGCGCGAGTTTGATGCGGCTTGCGGTCTCGACGATGCGGGCGCCGATCTTCAGCAGCTTTTCGCGTAAGGTCACGAATTCGGCGACGGCGAGCGGATTGGTTTTGGGGATAGCGTCACGCAATTCGAGCATCAGCCAATAGGCGGCGGTATGCAGAACGAGCCGCATCTGATTTGCGAGCGGCGAACGGCAGGAGGTGCGATCCGACGCCAGTTGGCTCTTGTGCAATTTGATCAGATTTTCCATCTGGCCGCGCGCGCAATAGAGCGTGTCGTAGATATGTTCGGGCGAACCATTGGCGATGTTGGTGACGACGTAGCGGATGTCGAGCCCGAGTTCCGTCGCCTCGATGCGGGCGCAGACGCGGCGCTCGGCTCTCCATGATTTGGCGGCGTAGTTCGTTTGCGCATAGCCGCGCAGGACGAGTATCTGTTTCAACGCGCGGCGAGTGCGAATATCGTCGGCCTCGAAATCGACGGCGGCGGCGAGAATCTTGTTGCCGGACAGTCCGAAAACATAGTCGAGGCCATTGTCCTCGCACCAATCCATTACCTCGCGGCGGCCATAATGACCATCGCCTCGGATGGTGATCCTGGTCGTCGGCCAATGTGCGCGGATGCGGCGGATGATCCGGCGCAAATGGCCGCGCACTTCCGCGCCGGACGGGGTTTTGCCAGGCCGCAAAATGATGGCGACGGGGCGTCCCGTGGCGGTGTCGTAAACATGGATTGGCAGGAAGCAGCGCTCGTCGTAATGCGCATTGAACAGCGACAACTGCTGATGGCCATGCGCGACATCGCAGGTGTCGTCGATATCGAGCGTGACCGCTTGCGGCGGCTTGGCGTAACTGGCGCAATAAACATCGACGAGGACGCCGCAAAGCTTCACGATTTCGCGCAAGGTCGGCGCGTTCTCCCACCGTGACATGGTCGGCTGCGAGCACAGATCGTCGCCCGTATCGGGCAAGCGCCCGCAAGCGATCTTGAAAGCCGGATCCCTGCGCAGATGATCGAGGTCGTCCGCATCCTCGTAGCCGCAGGCGATGGCCAGAATGCGCGCACGAAAAATGCTGTCGAGAGAATGGGTGATCAGCAAGGGATTGCGCGGATCGGCGACGACGGCCGCGAGCTTGCCCGCCACGCCCAGTCGACGCTCGGGTTAGTCCTCCGTCGAATTGCGCCGCCGGTGAGCGGGAGGGAGAGCGAACAATTCCATCCGACCATCGTTGAAGCTTGCCTCACGGCTATCAACGATGAGCGGACGTCGGAAATTGCTTGGGAGGCGCCAACCCGCGACGAGTGGCGGCGGGCGGCGCTCATAGTCGCAAAACAGGTTGCGCTGCATATCGCTGGTTACCGCGATCACGAGGAATTCGAGCGCGACGGGGGCGAATTTGTTTGGGATGTCTTCGAGATGTTCCCCGTGACGGCGCATGGCGGTCATTAGCGCGGGGCCGACCGGAGAGAGGGCGGGGCGCCGCGCTTGAAGTCGTCCATTACGGCACTAGTGTGGGTGTCATGTGCTGGCGCTTCATTCACCAGCTATTATCCCAGGGTCCTTTACTTCCCGGCCAGCAGTGGCCGGGATCTTTCCGTATGGATGCACTCGCCGATGGCGGCTTGACCGCAGAGCAAAGACCGCCCGCCCCTAAGACCGGGCGGCCCCTGCGCTATTCGCGCGCTCTGTAGAACAAAGAGCTGTGGATGCCCCCCAAGCGCAGCGAAAGCCTAACGGCAATCTATCAAGACGGCTGCGAGACGGTAGACTCGGTTAATACGTATAAATATGAGACAAAGGCGGACTGTCGCTCTTTTTCTTGACCGCAACGAATCGTGTCGCCTATTCTTAAAGCAGGCAGACGGTTGCATTGCCAGACGCCACGAAGCGGCCCGCCCGGATGTACGGCGGGCCGTTTTATTGCCAGATTGCTCCGGTCAACAGAACGCCACTGAGCGCCCCTATTGCTGCGCTTACGACAGCTCCTACAAATCCGACAAGAGCGAAGCCGATGGCTCCGCCGATCACAGCCCCGCCAATAGCGAAGATGACTTCGGTTGTTGATAAATGATCGTCATCATAAGTTGAGGCCATGACGCCCTCCTCGCCCTAATGCGGGCGTCTCCGCGCATTCAACGTCAGATCCCTTCTTGGCCCAGACATAGGGCGCTCTGCGGTGCGGGGAAGTTCGGGCCCAGGTTCTCGCCCCGACAAATAGCAGCCTCGCCGTCCTTCGCGGTACCCCGGCGGCGAGAACAGTAAAATTTGAAATCAAATCCCTAACGTCACTGTTATCGGATAGCGCTATCGTTGCCTCAAGTTTTCGAAAAAGGATCGCAAAAATGAGGCAACTACTAGGTCAATGGTCCCACGTCATCATCATATTTGAGAAGGCGTTCCTCGATGCTGAGGCTAGGATTAACGCAGGCTTCTGATGCTCTGAGCAGGATCGGCCGGCCCTCAGTCCTGACCCTCCTTGCGACGGGACACCCGCATCCCGTCCAGTCTATTTGATGTTAAGGAATGCTTAATTGTCTTCGTTAAGCATCATGTAAGCATTTACTTGGCTACTGACGCAATCGCGTATAGTAAATAATCATTGAAGTTTGATTTAAGTGTTCGGTTTAGCGCTGGTATTTTAAGGCCTGTTTCGGCGTTATCGTTTCAGTGGTCGGCTTCACTTCTGCTTTTTCAGTTAACACGTTGTGAGATGTCTAAAAAGCAACCGGCCCGAGCGCGGATGTAGCGACGGGTTGTTTTTGCGTTTGAGTTGGTGACGCTCAATGCGGCGTATCTTAGACAGCGCCAAAAAGCTTATTAATGATGATCCGAGCGCCAACCCTTATGGCCGTTACAATTACGGCAGCGACCAGCAGGTATTCAACGAGGGTGACGCCGGACTTTTTATTTTTCAGGAAACTTGAAAGAAATGCCTTCATTGTCTTTGCTCACGGCTGCGGTCGATAGCTTTTGCATACTCCGCGTGCCAAGCGCCGCACGAAGCCGATCTTGCGCCGTTACGACACACATTCTCTTCAAATAGGATCAGCGGTAAACAGCTCAGCTACCGCTGAGGAGGAACGTATTCCGGGCAACCTCAGAACAGTGCGCATAATGCGAAACCAGCGCCCGCGCGGCATGAGCTTTGAACATGATCCGCACAAGGGGGCGCAGGTTCTATTCTTGAGCATGAAGATATCGCCCCCAACCGGGAGCGAGCCATGGGTAAACTTATCACTTTGGTTGATGACAGCCGCCCTGACGAACCGCTGGAGGCGGAAGTTGAGCATTTCGATGATTCGCTCTTGCGAGTAGCCGTGCCAAACACTCATGTTCGGTTCGAATTGCGCCGTCTTAACGCCGAGACAATGTTCGAAGGAGAGCTTGGCGGGCGTCATTTCAGTTTCGATCCGAATAGCAGTCCAACCTTAGTGGAAAGCCTATCCGTGAATCCGATAGAAGATTGGGTAAGATCGGACTTAATCTGAAAAGCTGCCGCTGGGGTGGTTATCGCGTGAATGCGGCCGCACACATAAGGCCGAGCCCGCAGGCGAAGGTTAGCAGAGAGAGGACATTCACCATTGGAGGCTCCCTATTGGCACATGCCGAGGCTTTGGGGCGCTCCTGCGCGAAAGGTCTGCCACGACGCGGTGCGCGGGCGCACGACGTAAAGAAATGGTTACTGACGCTTTGAGCCGCCCCGAGGTCGGATGCGTGAGCCGCTGTTTTTGCGTTCGAGGAACGCCGCGTTACGATCGCCGCCATGTGCGGACGCTTCACACAAAATCTCTCGTGGGCGGAAATCCGTCGCTTGGCCGATCTCGTCGGTCAGCCTCGCAATCTCGCGCCGCGCTTCAACATCGCCCCGACGACGCCGATAGAGGTCATTCGGGCCAGTGAGGCCGGTAACGAGCTTGTTCCGATGTATTGGGGCCTTGTGCCGCATTGGTGGAAAAAACCGCTCAAAGAGCTTCCCGCCACTTTCAACGCCCGGGCCGAGACTGTCGCCGAAAAGCCGATGTTTCGCGGGGCGTTCAAATATCGTCGCTGCATCATCCCGGCGTCAGGCTTCTATGAATGGACAGGGGCGAAAGGGGCGAAGACGCCGCATTATTTCACGTCGCTCAACGGCTTGCCGCTGGCCTTGGCGGCCATTTGGGATCATTGGAGCGGCCTCGATGGCGGCGACGATCTTCCGAACGCGACCATAGTCGTCGGCGCGGCCAATTCCTGGATGCGGCGCTTTCACGACCGCATGCCGATCATTCTCGATTGGAAAGACAGAGAAGCATGGATGGCGGGCGATGATCCCGCCGCGCTTCTTAACCCCGTGCGCGAGCATGCTTTGAGGGAATGGACCGTCTCAACGCGCGTGAACAAGGCCGGCGCCGGCGATGACGATCCAGCGCTTATCGAGCCAATTGAAAATGCTTGAGACGTGTTCGGATCATGCCGCTCAAGCCGCCCTCAAATCCCGACGCAGCCAGTCGAACGTTCGCGTTGCGCGCGCTTGCATGGGCTATCTGCCCTGCAATCGCCACGTTAATGCGTTTCCAATGTCCAGGCGGGCGGGTAGGCGATTCTGGCAAATTCGTTCGACGTCAATAGGATTCGGCTCCAATGTTGGTCGTTACTCAACTCATTGCAGTGAGAATCCTCGACGGTAGTAAAGAAGGCCAGTCCGGGAGGTTCAACCGTTGAATTACGCTACTATCGCGATGGTGCTTGGATCAATTGCCCTTGCAGGATGCACGACTCCAGGGACGTCGGATTTGGTCGCGACGGCGCCGGAAGGGGCTAAGGATTATTCTAGGCTTCCAGGGCGGCAAGCAATCGACGAACGTATCGCCTACCACGCAAAAGCGAATAAGGTTCCCGAATCCCTCGTGCACGCGGCCGTGCGCCGTGAAAGCAAATACAATCCAACGCTTAAGCACGGCCCCTATTGGGGCTTGATGCAAATTCGCTATGACACGGCGCGAAGCTTGGGTTATTCGGGGTCACCGAACGGCCTCCTCGATCCTGAGACGAACCTAACTTATGGCGTCGCCTATCTAGCGAACGCTTATTTGGTCGCGGGCGGTGATGAGCGCCGAGCCCTTCGGTTCTACGCGTCGGGATATTATTACGAGGCGAAACGCCGCGGTCTTCTCGGGGAGTTACGGACGGCCGACGCATCTGCAAAAAATGAAACCAGCGAGACTGAAACAGAATCAAGCCAATAGGCGGTCGATTCTGATGCACCCGCATGGCTCAATTGCACAGGCCAGAAATGACAATTCGGGGCACCCGGATGAATAGGCGGCCCGTTTTGTTTTGGTGAAACAATATGGCGCACCCCGCTCGGCGCCACGAGCCGGCCGGTTGGCGGCGTCGGAGAGACAATTCTCCGAAGCTGCCCGTCATGACACTCCGCAGGGTGCGAAAGCACCAAACCATTGGACTGTCCAGGGCAACAACTGCGGAAAAATACGTATTTCGACTTCAATGTTAATCAGGCGCACTTTAAACCTAACGCCAAAGCCCTTCTGTATCGGCGCATTCTTGCGCCAGTCCGGCAACACTGCGACGCGCCTGGACCCGCACTGCGCGCAAACTAAGCGCTGCGAGCCCACGATGGCAGGAAAGAGCGTCACTGTCGCGAGACCGGTCAAGCGGTGTTTGCGTCTCTCACGGGGCGTTTCTCAGGCGGGAAGTGGCCGCCTGGGTCATCAATCCACACGCAGGCACTGCCAGCCCGCTCTGCATAGGCGAGGGCCTGAAGGTAGGCGACGGCGGCCGGCAATTTTAGCGGAAACGCCTCTGGATCAGGACTTGCTCCGAACAAGTCGACGCTGACCGTGGCGAAGACTGGCATTTCAGCGTCCTCGTCATGGCGCACGTGCAACTCCACCACAGGCCCGAACGGTAAAGCGCTGCGATGCTCGACGATCCGCGTCATGCGCACTCCCTCCAGCCTCAATCTTATCGAAACGCTTCTGGAAAGAGCACGATAACACGATCCGTCGCTTCGTTGCTCGGCAGGGGTCGCAGCGCGCCAAGCATGCGCCGGCTAGGAGGGCCTTGGGATTGAATATGGGCGATTGAGCGCGGCGCGGAGGTCACAATCCCTCGCCAATGGCGTCATTTTTTATCGTTGAGCGGCCAAGGGATCTTTGGGAAGTGGGCCGCCGATTTGATCGGATCAAAGTGGGCTTCCCGAGCCAGTCTCATAATAAGCGGAATAAATTCTTCGTCAGGCAAATCGAGTGTCCACACAAGATCGACAATTCCCTGCGCGAGCGAGAGGGAAGGAATTCCGACGTAATCGCGCTCGAGAAACCTTTTGCGGCGCATGGGCGCCGCAATCAGCCGACGAGAAGCGATAGCCGATGCGACGCGTTCGTTTAACGAACTCGGGGCTCATCGATTCCGCGATTGTGGGCCGGAGGATGGTCACGCACAAGGTCTCCGCAGCCTCAAAGTCGATTGCTGGGCGTTTCCTCGAATTTCCGATTTCTGCTTCCCCCTTGCTTCCCCAAAGAGGCGATCGGAAGCATCGGCACCTGAGGCGCTTGCAGTTTATCCTTATTTTCCAATGCGTTGTGATGGTGGGCGCGACAGGGATTGAACCTGTGACCCCCTCGATGTCAACGAGGTGCTCTCCCGCTGAGCTACGCGCCCCGAGCGCCGCAGCGGCGACCCGTGTGGAGGGGGGTATAATCGGTCGCGGGCAAAGGCGCAAGCTTGTTTCGCCACATGCTTTAACGCCTGCCGCGAGATACAAACAGCGTCGAGCGCGCAGTGACGCCACGCCTTAATAAACTGTTTAATTTGCCTGCCGACTGCACAAAAAAACGCTCCGCGCAGGCGCCATCTTGAGCTTGCGAGATGCAACATTTGTGTCACACTGGACGTCCGGATTTTAGATCCGGAGCAAAACAGGGAGGTTCCTGATGTCCTTACAGGGTCATATCGTTGAACTTCAACGCCGCCACGAGGCGCTAGAGAAGGAAATCGAGAAGGAACAGCACCATCCATGCATGGACGAAAAGAAGGTTTCGGAACTGAAACGGAAAAAATTGCAACTTAAGGACGAGATCTCAAAATTGCGGCAGGACGAGACGCTGCACTAGCTCGACTGTGGTTGAGTATAGTCGCAAGATCGAGTTGCGTTCCAAGAGCAACAGCCACTGCCCTAACACTACGCGCCACCGGCGCAATTTCCTCAAAATTAGCGCAAGGCGGGGAGTGATCTCCGCCTTTTGACGTTGAGAAGTCGCTTGACGGCCCTTGCCCGGGCCGATCTGGCGCATGAAATGCTTGTCTGCGGCCCGCATGCTTCCAGGTCTCGCTAATGCCAGTTTCCACCAGCTACCAGCCCGAAACCCTGCACGCGACGCTTGGCGAGGGCTTTTTTGACGAAGTGGCCGCGGCGAGCTTCCCCAACCACATTTTGCGCTTTCGAAACCAGCGATGGGCGGCGCGCGTGGGCCTCGACACGCTCAGCGACGACGAATGGGTTGCTCATTTCGGCCGCTTCGAGCCTCTGCCCGGCGCATTCCCAAAGCCGCTGGCGCTGCGCTATCACGGGCATCAGTTCCGCACCTATAATCCAGACCTTGGCGATGGCCGGGGGTTTCTTTTCGCACAATTGCGAGACGCCAAGGATGGGCGCCTGCTTGACCTTGGGACAAAGGGAAGCGGCCGGACGCCCTGGTCGCGGCGCGGCGACGGACGGCTCACGCTCAAGGGCGGCGTTCGTGAAATCCTCGCGACGCAAATGCTGGAAGCCATGGGCGTCGACACATCCAAGAGCTTCAGCCTGATCGAAACCGGGGAAGAATTGGTGCGCGGCGACGAGCCTTCGCCCACGCGCTCCAGTGTGCTCTTGAGGCTTTCCCACTCGCACATCCGCATCGGCACCTTCCAGCGCCTTGCTTATCTCGAAGACCCCGCCGCGATCGAGCGATTGCTCGGCTATGCGATTGACAATTATTTCCCGGAACTCGTGGCGGAGCCCGCAGAACGAAGGCCGGCGGCCCTGCTCGAAGCGGTGACGGCGCGCGTCGCCCGTCTGGCGGGCGCCTATATGGCGGCCGGCTTCGTCCATGGGGTGCTCAATTCGGACAACATAAATATCACCGGGGAGAGCTTCGACTATGGTCCATGGCGCTTTGCGCCTGTCTGGGACGCCAGCTTCACCGCCGCTTATTTTGATGAGACCGGGCTCTACTCCTTTGGCCGCCAGCCTGGCGCGATAGGCTGGAATCTGGCGCGGCTGGCCGAATGCCTGCTGCCGATGACCGGACTGCAGGCCGCGCAGAAGGCCATCGACGCCTATCCGGACCTGGCCCGAGCCGCTTTCCGGACAGCTCTCTTGGATCGCCTCGGCCTCGTTTCTCAAGGCGTAGAACGCGACAGCGAGCTGGCGAAGGCCTTTCTCGATTTTCTTATCGCCACGCAAGCCCCGCTTGAACAGGCGATTTTCGACTGGCGCGGAGGTCTTGCGAGCGAAGCGCGGGCCGGGCGCAGTCCATCCGCGGCCCATTACGAGACGCCGCCATTCGCGGCGGTGCGCGCGACGCTCGCCGGATACAACTCAGTTGCTGGCGCGCGCCTTGATGATCCCTATTTTGCGCAACCTCAGCCATGCAAAATGCTGCTCGAGGACGTCGAGGCGATATGGAGCGCGATTGCGGAACGCGACGACTGGACGCTGCTTCACGAAAAATTGGCGCGGATCGAGCAAATGCGCAAAGCCTATTCCAGTAAATGAATCGGCGCCACGCATTTGCACTTGCTGGCAGGCAGTCCAGAGCGCGATAATACCGCTGCGATTCCTTTGATTGAACGCAATGTCGCCGCCACAGCGACGACGGAGCGGGCGGCGGTGAATGAACGACAATCGAGACGAAGCCGAGAACGCAGCAATTCGCGCCGAAGTGGAGCGGGTCAGGCTAGAGCACCATGATCTGGAAGCCGCTATAGACGCGCTGCTCGCCGTCGGGGCGGTTGACCAGCTTCAAATTCAACGGCTGAAGAAGCGCAAGCTGCTTTTGCGCGACCGGCTCCGGCGTCTCGAAGACGAAATCACGCCGGACATCATCGCCTGATATCTCCATTGAGCCCGTCCGCAAGATGTGCCTGATTTAGTCGTTTTTCTTATATTCAAGAGGCTGCGGCTCATTCGTGACTCCGCACGGAGCCCATGTCCAGGCTGGAGAAAATGGCGCATCGCCGATGGCATGGCGATTGAAGCAATAGAACCGAAGGTCTCGATCTGTTCCACTTTGAAACAAAATTGGATCGAGCCAGTAGCACCATCGGAGATTGCCCCAATGCCGCGCCTTGTTGTCTCTCTCAATAGTTCTTACTCGGCCCCTCAGTTGACGCAGGCGACCGGTTCCAACGGACGGCGGATTCGCAATGTCGACGCTTTACTCGGAAGAAAGGCGCCTGACGTCCGCTCGACAGTGTTCGACGCCCGCTTCCTGAAATGGACCGCAGGTCTTGCGCTCCTGGCCGGGGCCGCGCTGAGCCTTGCCGCATGGCAATTGTTTCATTTTCCTCATTGATCCTGCCCAAGTTCAGAAGCGCATGATCAAAATGCCAGGGCATGGGCGGCTTGACGCCGCCTATTCGTCCTCGCCTGCGAGTGACGCCCTCACGCCGCTTGCGCGGGGGGGCAGCTTACGCTATGCCGCATGGCTTCCCTTGTTCAGCCAGTTGGAAGCGTCGTGCCAAATTCCGCAAAACCTGTCGCCGTCATCATGGGCTCCCAGTCCGATTGGGACACCATGCGTCACGCCGCGCAAACACTGGAAACGCTCGGCGTCGGATATCAGACGCGCATCGTCTCCGCGCACCGCACGCCAGATCGGTTGGTGGCCTTCGCCAAGAGCGCCGCAAGCGAGGGTTTTGAGGTAATCATAGCCGGAGCTGGTGGAGCGGCTCATTTGCCCGGCATGACCGCCGCGATGACGCCTCTGCCCGTGCTCGGCGTGCCAATGGAGTCCGCTGCATTATCGGGAATGGATTCGCTGCTGTCGATCGTGCAGATGCCTGGCGGCGTTCCAGTTGGCACGCTGGCTATCGGCAAGCCGGGAGCGATTAACGCAGCGCTGTTAGCCGCCGCAATTCTAGCGCGAGGAGACTCGGCTCTTTCCCAGCGTCTTGCGGAATACCGCTCAAAGCAGACCGAGAGCGTCGCGCAGGCGCCCAGCGACGAAGGTTAGATGAATGCTGGCTCCAGGCGCGACGATCGGTATTCTGGGGGGAGGACAATTGGCGCGAATGCTGGCGATGGCTGGCGCGCGGCTAGGTCTAAAAACTCACGTGTTCTCTCCTAGCGCCAATGAACCGGCCTTCGACGTCTGCGCGGCGCGCACAATCGCCAGATATCAGGATGAGGCCGCGCTCGATGCATTCGCACAAGCCGTGGACGTCGTGACCTACGAGTTCGAAAATGTGCCGGCGGCCACTGCGGATTTTCTGGAAGCCCGCAAGCCGGTGCGGCCTAATCCAAGAGCCCTCGCCCTCACTCAGGACCGCTTGATCGAAAAGCAATTCATACAAAGTCTCGGCATTGAGACGGCGGGCTTCGCCGATGTCGCCGACGCCGGAGCGCTGGCGCGAGGCGTAGCGAAGCTCGGTCGACCGTCGATCCTTAAAACCCGCCGGTTCGGTTACGACGGCAAGGGCCAGATTCTGCTGCAGGGCGGAGCGGATCTCGCGGTGACGTTTCGCTCACTCGGAGGCGCGCCTTGCATTCTGGAAAGCTTCGTGCCCTTCACAAAGGAGATATCAGTGGTCGCCGCGCGGGCGATGGACGGCGCCTTCAAGGCATATGACGTCTGCGAGAATGAGCATGAGCATCATATCCTCGCCACCACCACCGCGCCCGCCGGGATCGCCCCCAAAACCGCGGCCCAGGCGGTTGAAATCACGCGGAGAATCTCAGAGGCTGCCGATTATGTCGGCGTGATCGCGGTGGAGATGTTTCTCGTTGGGGGGGCGGTCGACCAGACCGACGAAAGCCTGGTGATCAACGAAATCGCGCCACGAGTGCATAACTCCGGCCACTGGACGCTGGACGGCGCATTGACCTCCCAATTCGAGCAGCATATGCGCGCGGTCGCGGGATGGCCTCTCGGCTCCACGCGCCGGCATGGACGCGTCACCATGACCAATCTTATCGGCGACGACGCCGATAAATGGGGCGAGTTTCTGGAGGAGGACGGCGCCTGCCTCCACCTTTACGGCAAGAGCGAAACCCGCCCGGGACGCAAAATGGGCCACGTCACCCGCGTGACGCCCGAATAAACCGAAAGCAACTAAAGGTGCCTTCGACGGCTCGTTGCAATGGCCCGCGAGACGTAAAGTTGCAATTGCGCTCCGCATTCCGGGCCCTCGCCACGCGCGGGTGCGGACGGCATTTGACATCGTTCGACGCGTATCGGACAAAGGGACCATTAAGCGCTGGACCGATGGGCGCTTCATTCGTTAACTAGTTTAATTTATTATAAGTAACGGCCTTAAAGCCACCGTAGCAGCAAGTCAGGCCACCTTAACGGCGAGGAGCGAGAAAGTTGTTCAAACCGATTGCTGGGATGAACAAATATATGATCATTCCGCGAAGCATTCTGCCGCTAGCTGTAGGCGGGGGACTTCTCAGCGGGATCATTCTGGTGAGCATGGGGCTCAAAATCGCATCAATCCCCTACGCAATAATTGCTTACATACTCACTGCGGTTGCTTACAGCCTGTATGACCGTCCAAAATCGGGCTATGCGGGGCCGGCTGGAAAATCAGCAGGCCTGAGCGGCGTCTTCCAGCCTAAACTTTCCAAACCGACACGCTATCTTCTGGCGACGCTACTTACGTCCGTCGGGGTATCGCTTAACCTGGTTCTCGGCGCGGATCCGCGAGAACATGCTTATCTGTCAATTGCCGCGCCCATCGTTTTGAGCGCTCTCCTGTTCGGTTTCGAAACCGCCAGCTTCCAGTTGATTTTAGCTTGCGCCGCGAGCCTTTATTTCTTCATCCCTCCCATATTTGATTTCAACTTCGAGGATCCCCACGATGTTGAACTCCTGTGCGAGTTTATCGCCTTTGTATTCCTTTGCTCCTGGACCTTGAAGTCGATGTTCGAGCGGGCGGCCCATGCCGACTGCCTCGCGGCAGAAGTTGCTGAGGCGTCCTGGCTTCCAAATGGCGCCAAGCCTCAAAAAGGCGTTTGCCACGCCGGCGGTCCCGCGGCAATGGCGTACGCTCCATCGGGCAAGGATCGCGGTTGCGATCCAGAGCGAGCTCCGCTTGAGCTCAAGCTACGCGAAGAGAAAGGTCGCTACCGGGAATTGCGTCACAGAGTGCGAAACGAATTCCAAACGCTTTTGCTTCTAGCATCCGCCGAAGCCGAGGCCACCGATCACCCGGAGGAATTCGGACGCTGGATATTGCGCCTTCGGAGCGCCGCCGAACTGCACGCTTTGCTGGACGAGGAAGCGGCTGAAACGGTTCCGATGGCCAGCTATCTGACAACGCTGTCGGACACGTTGACCCGCACCTTTGACGGTCGCCTGACCATAACGACCGTAGTGGATCCCGAGATACGCCTTGGCCATCGCCAGGCGCGGCAGGTCGGCTTGATTTACACGGAAGCCGCCATTAACGCGCTGAAGCATGGTTTTCCCATGAACGTCAGAGGAACCCTCAACGTGCGGCTGGAACGCAAGGCGAATGGTTTTGAATTGGCGGTGTCGGACAATGGCGTTGGTTCTCGCGCCGCATACGTGAAAGAAAAATTTGGCGTGACGCTGATGAAGGAGATCGCCACGAGTCTTGGTGGCGAGTTAATGCTCGACATGACGGAGACAGGCGCAACAGTGCGTCTTCTTTTCTTGCGGTCGGCGTGACAGAGGTTTCGATTGGGGGCGGCGGCGCACGCGCCCAAGCCAATTCGCCATCATTGAAGCGTCAGGCCCTTGCGCGATAGCCTCCTCGGCTCAGGCTATTGACGGGCGGATGATTTGGATAAAGTTGATCGGCAAACCCTGCGACTTTCTCATTCTGCATGATTTCATATCACTCAGAATTATTCCACTCAAAGGATGGGCGCTCAAAGCCGCCCGGTCAAACGTGTTAATCTCCCGGCCCTTCGCGCCCCCACTGGAAGTCGCAACCGACACACTCGTCGGATGTTGCATGAGCATAAAGCAGCGTTAAAACACCGCCTGTGCGATCGGGAAAAAGCAGGGATCCTCGAGGGCGGTGTCGAGAGAATAGAAATAGCCTCTTCAGAGTCGCGGGTTGAAGCTGCCTTCGCTTGTCGCCAGGAGGTCCGAATAACCGCCCCCCCCCCGTCAGACCGACCAGGTCACTATGCAGCGTGCTGATTTCGCGTTGGAATGCGACTAACGGGCTCCGGCCTTCCGAAAAGCCAGCCCTGTGCGCGATCCGCTCCAATCAATTGGATTGCGATTTTCTGTGCGGGGGTCTCGATGCCCTCGACAACGACAACCATGTCGATCCGCTTGGCAAGAGAACACACGGCCTCCACAATAGCGTAGGATGTCGTGTTGAAAGTTATGTCCTTCGCCAGCGACTGATCTATTTTGACAATCGAGAATGGCAGGCGACTAAGATTTGAAAGTGATGAATAACCGGTGCCAAAATCATCGAGAGAGAAGCGAACGCCAAGCAGTCTGAGCCGCTCGATCGTCTGCAAAGTGGCGTCGATTTCGTCTATGAATACGCTTTCGGTGATCTCCAGCGTGAGCCGCCGCGGTTCAAGACCACTTGCCATAAGCGCATTTTCCACGCACTCGACAAGGACGTGAGGATTACGGAACTGAAGCACCGAGACATTGACGCAAACGCTGGCGTCATCACGCCAGGTGGCGGCGTCGGCGCATGACTGCCTAATCGCGAAGCAGCCCAATTGTTCGATACGCCCGGTCTGTTCGGCGATGGGGATGAATATGTTCGGAGGAACATATCCACGTGTTGGATGGGGCCAGCGCATGAGCGCCTCGTAAGATACTGTTCTACCGTTCGTAAGATCGACGATGGGCTGGTAATGCATCTCGAACGCATTTTCCGCGGCGGCCACGACAAGATCCGTTTCGAGGCTTAGACGCTCCGTAAGCTCCGCCGCCATGCTGTCATCATAGACCACGATGACGCCACGCCCGCTGGCTTTCGCCCGATAAAGAGCAATGTCCGCGTGTCGCAATATGGTCTCGGGAAAGTCTCCATGCTCGGGCGCATAGGCGATGCCTATGCTGGCGCTTATCCTGACCGTGTTGTTGCCGATCAGGAATGGCTCCTTCAGAGCCGCGCTGATCTCCTCCGCGACGCTAAGCGCCGCCTCATGACTGTTGGCGATCTGGATCGCGGCGAACTCGTCTCCCGCGAGCCGGCTGATGATCGCTCGCTGCCCCTTCTTGCGACTGAGCCTCTTGGAAACCTCGACGAGGAGTGAGTCTCCGACTTCGTGGCCAAGCGTATCATTGACCCGCTTGAACCCATCAAGGTCAACGTAAAGGACCGCGAAAGACGGGCCGCCCTGCGATAAGGCCTCTAACGCACGTGTGAGACATTGACCGAACTCGTGCCGGTTCGGCAGGCCTGTCAGCGTATCGAAGCGCGCAAGCTTTTCTATCCTGGCTTCCGCGCTCCTTCGCTCGGTGGCGTCTTCCGTCAACATAAGAACACCCCCTTCAAGAGCGGGGGTGAAAGTGACGACCAGACTGGATCCATGCTGGGTCAAGAGCTCCACGCTTGAGGGGCGTCGCTCCTTGAGGCTCGATTTGCACGCATGGTACAAGGCCAGCGTATCGGATCTGGAAATCAATTGAGATCTAAGCAGATGGCGTTCCGTGGATGCGAAGGTTTGATGAATTGACGCATCCTGAAGATCGAACAAAGAGAAGTGACGCTCATTCGCCACCGCAAGGTTCAGATGCTCGTCGAACATGGCCAGTCCGTGCGGCATAGTGTTAATGGCGGCGTCGAGCGTCAGATTCTGACGATGGATCTCCTCGGAAAGGCGATCGGCGGTCTTTTTCGCCTGTATGAGGTCCATGAGATTTCGATTGACACTGAATACGATCGCTATATTATTTAGAATAAATAATATAGCCATACAGCCAATATATTTGTAGTATTCATCTCGGGCTAAAATGAGCCCTACCGCCAGCGGCAAAGCAAACAGAACCAGCTGGAGAAGCACGAAATGTGGTCGTGCGGCATTCCGAGAGACAAATCCTGAGGCGAGAGCGATATTTACCGCGACGACCGTCAGATGGGCCGCAACACTGTCCGTTTGACTTAAGGCAAAAAGCCCATTTAGGCCAAGCACTGCGCTCATCAGTGTCGCGCCGAGCATAAACTCCAGATCCCAGCGTCGGGTCGCTTTCCTGTCATCGTAGGAATGGTCTAACCGGCAGTAACGAAAGACAGTGTGATATCGAAAACAGCCAATCAAAATGGTGATGAGAACCAGATCTACGAAAAAAGAAGCGCCCGTCGCTTGCCAACAAATGGACGGGGTTAATACACTTACGATGACTCCCGGGATTAGTGATCCCGGTGAAGCGAACAGGAATGCCACTAGCGCGCGATAGGTAACGATATCCTGAGTCAAAGCAGAGCGTTTCATGCGAAAACGCTCAAAACGTTGCCGAATTGAGCCAGACGCAAGAGGGAAACCCCGACACTCGGAACTTTTCACGGACATGCCTGCTGAACGCCAACTGAAAGAGTTTGTCCTAAAAGCCTTATAGAGTTCAAACCTAAAGGCATTGTAACCGACGAGATATTCCTTAAATGGCTACAGCTAACCAATTATTCATCAAAACGTCGATATGCGCAGCCAATCTAATGGCGCGGAACCACTTGAAAAAACTAGCTTCGAACGTCAATTTTCAAAAACTCGACGATGAGCTCCGGCTCCCGTGTCCGACCCGAGACTGACTGACGGCGCAATTTTTTTTAGGTCAATAAGTTGCCCGCGCTGCAGTCGTAAAAGAAGGAACTCATCATTGCAACGTCGGGGGCATCGCCGCGACGGCGCCCCGGAGATGCAATCGAAGCTGCCGATCCTGGGTTAAAGAAGCTGGCGACCCACACCCCGCTATTTATTTGTGAATACGCGCTGCAGCAGCCGTTCCTGAGTTTGGACAATGCGCTGGAGTTTGGAAATTTCCATAGGCGTCAGACGAAACATGCGGTCGGCCCACATTTCGCCGAGAGGTTTGAGCTCGGCATCAAAGTCGCCTGCGCGGCGGTGGAACGCCGTAAACAGCGCGAGCCGTCCAGCGTGCATCGGCAGTGTTTCAGCGGCGTATCTCCTCAACCACTCCTCGCCTTCGCCAGCAGAGCAGGTTGCGTCGAGACCACCCAGCGCCTCGAACTCGTCAGCCGTATATTCATTGCCGGAAGTCAGGACCTTGTGCGCAATTTGAGGGCCGAGGCGTCGAGAAAGCACGCTTACCGCCGTGATGGGGAAGTGGTTGAACTTAACTTCCGGATAACAAAATGTTGCCTGTCGCTCGCCAATCATGACGTTGCAGGACCGAGGCGCATCAATGCCGCCACCCAGCGCCTTGCCCTGAATCGTGGCAAGCGTAATTACCGAGCCGCGCAAACTTGAAGCGTTCCAGCATGCGCCTTCGATGGATACACGCGCGTATTCGACAAGTGGTTCGCGATCACCTTTCGCGAGACAATCCAGATAAAAATCAAGATCGCCGCCGAGCGTAAAAATTGGGCCTTTGCCTCGAAACGCCAAGAAGCGAACGGGCGAATTTTGATATTTCTCGAGAGCTCCCCACAACGACCATATTGCCCTCTGAACAGTGGTGACGCTTTTTAGAAGGTCATAAGTGAAAACCGGTTTTGGGGCGGGACAAATTGTCAGCCAAACAGTCTTGATCGACGCCTCATAGGCGAGTTCGATTTGCGGTAAAAAACCCGCCTCATGCTCGATCGCGCCAATAACCTCATCCGCGCTAATTTCCGCGCTTTTCAACTTTTGCAGACTACCGTTTGAAAAGGAAATCATGCCGCACCTCAATCTTCCAAGTTCGGCGGGTTCCGAACGCTGGCTCGACAATAATCTTGCTTAATTTTTTGTAAATGCGGATTCGGAGTGCGGTGCGCTTAATCCGCAGGCGTTAACCATATGGAATTACAAGAATTATTACGGCCCGACATTTGCGTGAGCGTGCGGCAACCCCGTGCGGCGGAAGCGTTTCTTTCCTCTGGAATCCCTGTTTTTCATGGCGTTTCAATTGCCTCGTCGTAGCTGTAAGTTTGCTGTTGATTTCTCTGCGGCATAATTGCGCAGGCTACCAAATTGACTCGCGCGTCGATGCGCCAAAGTCAAAATTAAGGTTAACAAAGACGGCCAAATATTTGAGCAAATTCCATATTTTTGAAATGTCGCCCAAAGTGCCGAATCCACGAGCGCCTCACACGCGCGCCACCGGATTAAGTCGAGCTGACCCCACTCATACAAGCACTTCGCGCGACCTGGCTAATTAGATTGCCTTCAAATCCGGCGGTGTCGCTTCCACCGCAAGCGCGGCGAGCGCCTCATCCAGAGGCGCGGAGGTCTGCGCCTGCGAGCCGAGCCTGCGAATGTTCGCGCAGCTTTTAGGAGATTTTCTCGTGGCGCGGCTGCCGGATGACATCGGACTTGAGCGCCACATTAACTTAGCGCCTCACCTGGAATGCGAGCACCGTAATTTCAAGTTGATAGCCTAGCCTGTTGCTACTGACGAAGGAATGCGCGCACGACTGGTTTTGTCCGAATTCGAAGCCTTGCAGATCGATAACGCCCCGAATTTTTCTTGGCTGGCGCCCCGATTGATTTCTTGGCCTTTGAATTTCGAGGCGGGCTCTTATTCGTATTAGTACTTATAGAACTTTCAGATGCGTGATCCTAAGATGACGCGTCCTTCTGCATTCACCATGCTTTACTACATCTGCATTCAACCTGCTTTTTGTGTCGAACCCGTCATAGCCTGGTCAGAAGAGCAAAACGTCCAATATTTGGGCGCACTGATACTTCGGATTCGGGTTGTTCGGCGGCCTCAGAGGAGCGTGATCTTCCGCGTCAATTGATGCGCGGAGTAACAGGTTTCTGAAAAGCCCCACCGGCAGGAAGATAAATATCGCCTCTCCGTATGGCGAATTAGTGCGCGCGCAATGAGATACACGAGGAAATTGGGGAGGCGAGGCATTGGGCTATATCCGGAGAAAATCATTTTTGGGGCTGTAGATACCCATAATCTTACGTCAGATGTTGGAATGAAAAGCGCAAGGAAAATCCGCAGTGAGCCCGTTTTCGCAATTTCTTCGCTCCATTTGGATTCTGCTGGGCGGCGAGCGCCGGCTTTATCCCGGCTTTGGACAAGCGCGCGGCATGCTGGAGAAGACTGGTTTGCGGGCGTCAATCCGAGGTCACGGCCTTGCTGATGAGATTGGCGCTGATTCGCCACTGGGACAGAACAGCCTGGTCGGCATTCGGAAGGAAGTCCAGGTTCTGGGGGGGGGAGGTTGAGATGCCGACCCTCATCATCAAAGTCATCGGACTCTTCGTGGCTCTCGTCATCGTGGCGGCCCTTTTTCTCATCCTTCTCGGCATATTTGCCAGCGCAAAAGTAGCCAGGCCCAGAAGTGAGAGACGGGCTTCGGTATTGGACCAGATCGCCATAGAGGCGCGACCGCCCGAAGGCGAAACCCTCGAAATAAAGCAGGAACGGCAGGGAAGGCGAGGGAGTCCGCTGGAGAGCTGAAGGGCTGTCATTCACGCCGGATCTCCCATCCATTGAAGCAGTGCGCGCAAACGCATCTGGTTCAATGGATCATGCATCGTAGAGCTCCGCCGATCCGGTAGAGGAATTCAAGCGTGGGTCGGCCGCTTTTAGCCGGGCGCCGCCTTCAAATCCGGCGGAGTCGCCTCCTCCACGAGCGTAGCGAGCGCCTCCTCCAGCGTCGCCGCGCTTTGCTCCTGTGAGCCTAGGCGGCGGATCGAGATACGGCGCTCGGCCGCCTCCTTCTTGCCAGCGATCAGCAGCACGGGAATCTTGGCCAGTGAATGTTCGCGCACTTTGTAGGAGATTTTCTCGTTGCGCAGGTCAAGCTCGACGTTTAGGCCGCGTTTCCGCGCCTCGCTCGCGACTTCCATCGCATAATCGTCGGCCTCTTGCGTGATCGTGCAGACCACGATCTGCGTCGGTGAAAGCCAAAGCGGCAGATGACCAGCGTAATGCTCGATCAATATGCCGGTAAATCGCTCTAGCGAACCAAACATCGCGCGATGCACCATCACCGGGGTCTTCTTTTCGAAGTCGGGGCCAATGTAGAAGGCGCCAAACCGCGACGGAAGGTTGAAGTCGACCTGGGTCGTGCCGCATTGCCACTCGCGCCCGATGGCGTCGCGCAACGTGTATTCGAGCTTGGGGCCATAGAAGGCGCCCTCCCCCGGCTGCACAGAGGTTTTCAATCCGCGTCGCGCCAGTTCGTCGAGCACCTTCTGCAAAGCGGCCTCAGCCTTGTCCCAAGCTTCGTCAGAGCCCACGCGCTTTTCCGGCCGCGTCGAGAGCTTCACCACCACGTCGCTGAAGCCGAAGTCGCCATAGATCGACAGGATCATGTCGTTGATCTGAAGCGCCTCCTGCATGATCTGGTCTTCCGAGCAGAAAATATGCGCGTCGTCCTGGGTGAAGGCGCGCACGCGCATCATGCCGTGCAGCGCGCCCGAGGGCTCGTAGCGATGCACGATGCCGAATTCGGCAATGCGCACGGGCAGATCGCGATAGGACTTCAGCCCGTTCTTGAAAATCAGCACATGGCCCGGGCAGTTCATCGGCTTTAGCGCGAAAATGCGTTCGTCCTCGGTCTTGGTGAGGAACATGTTCTCGCGATAGGTCTGCCAATGGCCCGAGGTCTCCCAAAGCGCGCGGTCGAGCACCTGCGGCGTGTTGACTTCGCTATAGGCCTGCGCCTGTCGCCGGCGCATATAGGCGACGAGCTTCTGGAACAGGGTCCAGCCCTTGGCGTGCCAGAAAATGGCGCCGGGGCCCTCCTCCTGAAAATGAAACAGGTCCATCTCGCGGCCGAGCCGGCGATGGTCGCGGCGCTCGGCCTCCTCAAGCTGGTGCAGATAGGCGTCGAGTTCCTCCTGCTTGGCGAAGGCGGTTCCATAGATGCGCGAGAGCATGGGCCTGGTGTGATCGCCGCGCCAATAGGCGCCCGCGACCTTCATCAGCTTGAAGGCGCCGCCGATTTTCGAGGTCGAGGGCATATGCGGGCCGCGACAGAGGTCGAGCCAGTGGCCCTGCTTGTAGATATTCAGGTTCTCGCCCGGCGGAATGGCGTCGATCAATTCGCCCTTGAAAGCCTCGCCCTTGGCGTGGAAAAAGGCGGTCGCCTGATCGCGAGTCCAGACTTCCTTAACGATGGGCTCGTCGCGGGCGATGATCTCGCGCATCTTCTTCTCGATGACCGGCAGATCCTCGGGCGTGAAGGGCGTGTCGCGATGGAAGTCGTAATAAAAGCCGTTCTCGATCACCGGCCCTATGGTGACCTGCGTGCCGGGAAAAAGCTCCTGCACCGCCTCGGCCAGCACATGGGCCGCGTCATGCCGGATCAGCTCCAGCGCGCGCGGGTCCTCACGCGAGACGAATTCGATCTTCGCGTCGCGATCGAGCCGGCTGGCGAGATCGCTCAGGCTCCCGTCGATGGTCATGGCGACGCTGCGCTTCGCTAGCGACGGCGAAATGTTCCTGGCGATGTCGAGGCCGGTAACGCCGGGCTCGAACTGACGGGAAGCCCCGTCGGGAAAAGTGACCGAGATCATGCAGTGCTCCTCTGGCGCTCAATCGCCGATGCGAGCCGGCGTAAGTCGCATGCGATCCGCACGTATGCGGATGGGGAGTGAATAGGGAGACTGCGGCGCCTTGGCAAGACAATCGCGCACAAACGCTAACCTGTCCCTGCGCGGACAAGGTTCGCTCAAGCCGCGCGCGGCGGGCGCATTTTTCGAGGCGTCATGGGCGTGACGTGGGCCGCGCCCGACCGGCTAAATCGCCTTCCCCGGCAAAAGCCCCGCGCGCGACTTTGGCGGTCTTCCCCTTGCCGCCCCAGAGGCCGAAGCAAACGAAGCTCAACGCCACAAGCATTGCCGCCGCCGCCAGAAAACGCTCGATCGTTTCGCCGACCGAGAAGAAATATTGGCCGATATATTCCTTGTAGCCGTCCTCGCTGGTGGCCCGCACCAGCGCGATATAGTCGCCATCCCTGGGAAAACTGTATTCGAAGCTCGCCGTGCCGTTGCTGGCGAGATATTTCTTGGCTGGTAGAGTGAATTCGGTGTTGGCGTCGAGATCGTCGTTCCATTCATGCTGGCCGACGTTGCGAACGATCCGGATTTCCAACGTCATGCCGCGCAGTTCGGACTGATGCGCGTCCAGAATGATGATCGTGCGACCTGCGTCCGGCACATGACGGCAAAAGGTCTCGTGCGTCTTCTGCTCCTGAAAGGCGGTGAAGGTCATCTGCGCCGGCCCGACCGTCAGCACGCAGTCGCGTGGTTCCGGAGCTATCCGCGCCGAGGCGCTCGTTGCTGCGACCGTAGCCGCCACAAGCGCGGCGATGGGGAGGCTCTTGCGCATTGTTGTTTCCCAAACAGTTGCCGCTTCAGCTTACGCACTTAAAGATGAGACTGGGGCATGCCGGTGCATTTGCCAACGCCAAATTTCGCCAATTGGCCGCGTTCTCCCGCCAATCTCGCTCTTTCCCCCTCCGCTCGCGCCGTTTATGAAGGCGTCGCTGGGGAGGCCTTCATTTGACCGCACGCAAGAAACCCGATCCGCCGCGCGCCTGGCAACGCATGCTCTCGGGGCGCAGGCTCGATCTGCTCGACCCCTCGCCGCTCGACGTCGAGATCGAGGACATCGCCCACGGTCTCGCGCGGGTCGCGCGCTGGAACGGCCAGACGCGCGGCGAGCACATATTTTCCGTGGCGCAGCACAGCCTGCTTGTGGAAAAAATCGCGGGAGAGCTGGAGCCCTTGATTTCCCGGGAGGATCGCCTGTTCATGCTGCTGCACGACGCGCCCGAATATGTGATCGGCGACATGATTTCGCCATTCAAGGCGGTGATCGGAGACGCTTATAAAGACGTGGAAAACCGGATCCTGGCGGCAATTCTCCTGCGCTTTTCCCTGCCGGCGACGCCTTCGCCGCAGCTGATGCTGCTGTGCAAAAAATCGGATCGCGCTGCAGCCTTTTTCGAGGCTACGGCGCTCGCCGGCTTTACACGGCGCGAAGCGGAGCGCATCTTTATTCGTCCGGTGGCAATGCCCGATCTCGCCGAGCAGCTCGCGCCCTTGCCGATTGACGTCGCGCAAAAGCGATTTCTGGATCGTTTTATGGATCTGGAGAACGCGGGCTAGGGGTTTCGCCTTGGGGCATAGGTCGGTTAGCTAGAGGATCGGCTACGAGAGAAGGCGGACGGTTCGCTGAAAGCCTTACGAAAATTCACCGATGTGAGAGACGCAAAGACAATGATAACTGGCTGGCTCTATGTCTGCCCCCTCGGCAGGGTGGTCGATACGGTGCAGTCCACCGGCGCGCGGTCGCTGGTGACAATCCTCACCGCCGGCGCTTCTTCGGTGCGCCCCTGCGAAATCGCGCCGCCACGCCATCTGCGACTGGCCGTCTCGGACATCGAGGCTCCCTTGGACGGTCATGTCCTGCCGGGCTCCGAACATGTCGAGAGCCTGCTGGCGTTTTTGCGCGAATGGGACCGGCAGCAACCACTGGTGATCCATTGCTACGCCGGGGTCAGCCGCTCGCCCGCCGCAGCCTTCATCGGCGCGTGCGCGCTGGAGCCAGACCGCCGCGAAATCGAGATCGCGCAGGAGCTTCGTCGCGCCTCCCCCACCGCCACTCCCAACCGCCGTCTCGTGGCGCTCGCTGACCGCATGCTCGGGCGGCAGGGCCGCATGGTCGAAGCGGTGGCGGCTATAGGACGCGGCGCTGACTGTTACGAAGGCGCGCCCTTCGCAATGGAGCTGAATTAGAGGCGTGACCGGGTAATTAAATTGGATCGCCTTGAATGCGTGGGGGCCCTTGCGCCCCGCGCGATATTCTGAACTTTAAGGCCCGTGAGCCTCGCAGAAAAAAATCATTCGGCCCGCACCGGCTTGCCGCTGGCGATTGGCCTCACCGCGGCGATTGTCGCCGCGCGCGAGGACGAGCCGCTCATCCTTACCGTGCCGGAAGCGCCCGGTTCTCCGGTGGGCTTGCCCTCCGGCGAATTTGATCCCCTGCTTCATCGCACTTTCGAGATCGCGCTCCGGGCCTTCGTCGCGGAGCAAACTGGCGCGCCCCTCGGCTACGTCGAACAACTCTATACTTTCGGCGATCGCGGGCGCCACGCCCGCGCCGGAGATCGCGACCCCCATATCGTCTCGGTTGGCTATCTTGCGCTGACGCGATTCAGCCATCAGCAGTCGGGGCGCGTCGGAGGCTATCGTCCCTGGTATGCGTTTTTTCCCTGGGAGGATTGGCGGCAGGGCCGTCCGGAGATTATCGAGACCACGATCCTGCCCGAGCTGCGCCGATGGATTGACGAGGCGCCGGACGAAATCTCTTCTTCCGGACTTACCAGGGCCGAGCGCTTCAATTTGCTGTTCAAGCCCCAGGGGCGCGAATTTAACGAAGAGAATGTGCTGGAGCGATACGAACTGCTCTACGAAGCAGGCCTCGTCGAAGAAGCGCTGCGTGACGGGCGCGAGGCGGCGAAAAGGCGCGGCGCACTGGCCCCGCTAGGGCTCGCGATGCGACACGATCATCGTCGCATTATGGCGACCGCCATCGGCAGGCTGCGCGCCAAGATGAAATATCGCCCCGTAATTTTCGAGCTGATGCCCACCTTGTTCACGCTTACGGAACTGCAGCGCATGGTCGAAGCGATATCGGGAAGACATCTTCACAAGCAGAATTTCCGTCGGCTCGTCGAAACTTCGGCCATCGTCGAGGCGACGGGAGACATGTCGCTGAACACCGGCGGGCGCCCCGCCGCCCTTTTCCGTTTCCGCCGCGACGTCCTTCAGGAACGGCCTGCGCCGGGGTTGCGCGTGCGCGTCGGCGGTTGAGGCCTGCCGCGATTATGGCGGCCGTGGCCTCGCCATGGCCAAAAAAATCCCGCCTTCTCCGATTACAGCTAGATACTCTGGGGACGCATGCCGCATGTGCGGCCCTTAAGGGATCATTCACCCTGTCGTGGTGAATTTACAGTGAATATAGCGTTGCGTAGAGGGTTGAAGTCTTGGGTTATTTGTCTCCGCCGCCATCGCCGCAACCCGTCATCGTCTACAAGGACGTAGGCGGTCTGGTCAGCGAATATGAGGCGCAAACGGAAATCTATCGCCGCGAGAACCGCGAAGTGCGGCTGCACGAATGCCGCTCCGCCTGCACGCTGGCTCTAAGCCTGCCCAATGTCTGCGTCTATCCCGACGCGCAGGTCAAGTTCCATCAGGCCTACAACGGCAACACGCGCGAGGCGGACCTTGGAGTGTCGGCGCAATTGTTCGACAGCTACCCTGCGGCCGTGCAGGGGCGGCTGGGCTATCTGACCCGACAATACAAGGTACTGAGCGGCGTCGAACTGATCGCGCTCGGCATGCGGAACTGCCTTCGGCACGATGACAACATCATGATCGCCACGAAAAAGCCCCGCACGACGCCGGGGACTGTCGTCGCCGCCGCCGCGAATCCGTTGGGCGACATTGCCCAGCGCGTCAAGGTCGCCGTGGCGAGCGCGCTGGAGCGGCCGGAGGACACCCCGCCTACGCTGACCCGCATCACAACGCCGGATCGCAGCCCGGTGCCCCCCACGCTGGCCCGATTGGCGGGCGCCGCCCCGGCGAGCGCTGGCTCATCGGAAATACCCCTGCCCCCGCGGCGCCCGGACTTCGCGCCACCGCCCGCCTCCGAACCGTCTCCATCACTCCAGGCCGCAGCCTCCCCGCAACTCATCAGCGGCGCACAGCCGATCCTCGACGCAACGCGCTTCGCCCCAGGCATGTTCTCTCTTCGCGCGGAAGCGGCCCGCCGCAATGGCGCGGCGGCAGGGGGCTAGGCCGATCGCCGCGCGGGGACTGCTGACAAGACTTTTCGGGGTTGACAGCGGGCGTCATAATTCCCCATAAGCGCGCTGCTCATGACCCTGCTCCGGCAGGGTCATTTGTCTGGGGAGCCCCATGCGGCGGTCCAGACCAGTGGGGGAATGTCCCGAGCGGCAAAGGGGGGGGACTGTAAATCCCCTGGCTATGCCTTCGTAGGTTCGAGTCCTACTTCCCCCACCACTCTTTTCCGGCGTCCAGGCAGGGCTTGCGAGAAAATCCTAGCGCCCTTCAAATTTCCCTGTGGCCGGCGCCGGGACGTCAGGCGCAAAGCCCTTTGCAGTGGCGGATTCCGACGTGCTCAGGACGCCAAACTCGGAGGCATGCGCGGCGGAGCGCACCGCTCCTATCGAGGCCCCCATTACCGAAGCTCCGGAAGCGCGGCTTGCGGGCGTCGTCGCCGTCATCTGGCGGAAATTCGAACGATCCAGCCTGGCGGGAACCATGTCCGGCTTTGGCGCCGCGACCTTGCCTAAGCTTGTATTCCCGGCGGCGCTCTTGGTTCCGGACGGTGCGGCCTTGGCAGCGGCCGGGGCGGCGTAAGCGAGCGGCTCGGCATTAGGCCCAGCGGGGTCGCCAGCTTTGGTCGATCGCGTCGAACCTGTTGCATCGACAAGGCTGGTTAGCGCATCTTCGTCGCCGGCATGTCCAGCGACGCCAAGATTTTTGGGTCGGGGTTGCGGCAAGGGCGCGCCGACGCCGCTAGCGACTGTCGCTGGCGTAAACTCCAATTCGTCGCCCGACATGTTGGAGCCGCCCTGACGCCCGCCTATCGCCAGCTGCGCCGGGCGGACGGGCGGCAGAGGCGCCGTCAGAACAGCAACCAGACCGTCGGGACGGCGTGGCGGCAGCGGGGCGTTGGCAAATCTCTAAGTCCTCATCGGTCTTGCCTTGCGCCTGGCCCGTCTCTGACAGGTTCCCGCGCAGCTTCACATTGTCATTGGGCTCCAGCGCCGCGAGCTTTTTCTCGGCGGACGCGGCGTCAAGAGGCGTCGGTTTCTCCAGCGCCGCCGGACGTTCTGGCGGCATCGGCGCGCGCGCCAGCCTTTCGCGCTCCGCAGCTTCCCCCTTCGCGGCGGCGGCTTCCGCCTTGGCGGCGGCGGCTTCGGCTTTAGCAGCTTCAGCCTTGGCGGAAGCTTCAGCCCGGGCCGCAGCTCTGGCCGCAGCAGCGGCGGCCTTCGGGTCTTCCGGTCCCGCCGTCATCACTGTCTCGCCGCGCGGCAGATTCGCCTCCGCTCTGGCCAGAGTCTCGGAACGGCTGCGACGGCCTCGCTCAGCAGGCGCCTCCCCGCCGCCTTCCTCTTCGGAACTCGGCGGCCGCGACGCGCGCCGCCCTTGAATTGCGTGGCGCCAACGCCGCCCATTGCTTGCGGGTGCTGGGTGGCGGCGCCACCTCGTCCTCGGTCTCGTCTTCCCCGCCGCCAAAAAGAAAAGCCAGGAAACCGCCGGAGGATCTGCGAGGCGCCATGACGATAGCGCCATTGTTGCGCGCTTCGATTTCGGCCTTGGCCTCTTCGTAACGCGCAAGCGGCTGCCCGTTGCTCGGAAGGTGGACAGTCTTGCCGTCGGGAAACAATTGCGCCAGTTGCTCATAGCTCATACGCGGCCAGGCGCGCACGCTGCCGACGTCGAGATGCACGAAAGGCGTGCCGGCGGTTGGATAATAGCCTACGCCCCCCCGCTGCATTCGCATCCCAAACTCGCGAATGCGCGACATCGGCATTCCGGGCATCGTCGTGTCCATCGCCTTGCCCAGCATGTGCTGGGAATATTTCGCTACGGCGCGCGAACGCGCCCGCAACATCGCATTGGTCTGAGGCGAACGATAGGCGGAGACAACCTTGATGACCTCGCCCCCCGCCCCGGCGGCGCGGTACGCTTCCCACACCACGTCGAAGAGGCGAGGGTCCATTTCCGTGGGTTCGTCTCGGCGCCAGTCGCGCAGAAACCAGTTGAGCTGTTGCAACACGGCGCGGTCATATTGGCCGTTGACCAGATAAGTCGCGGAAATCAATTCCTGAGTATGAACGTAAAATAGATTGATCGTGCGCGTGTCGCCGTTGGCGATGGCGGTTTCCGTGAGCGAAGGCGTCATGGCCGCCAATAGAACAGTGAGCGCCCCCAATATCAGGGAGGCGATCCCGGACAAATTACGTGGACTACTAACCCTTGCGCCCTGCGACAAATGCTCTTGCCCACATCATTAGCGCTCGGCCTGAGCAATTGAAGCGGGAAGCCTCGTGCGAAAAGCGCTCGGGGTTCTCGCGGCATCCCGGCCGAGATTTTACGCCGACGGACGAAAGGCCTAGCCGGCGCGCTAGGTAGAAGGACTTCGACCGGCTTGCCGCATCGAAGTCCTGAGAATTTTCAACATGGGCCAGGATTTCGCTCACGTTAATGAGCCCTCGCCTTCTCGTCTGGAACGATGCTGGCGCTCGCCTGCCCCCACGGCGCACCCAAGCTAGGTCAACATCGTGGCGAAAAATAGTCCAAAAATTTGCTGAAATCAAAGCGGGCCGCACTCGAACAGAACGGGAACCAACGAATATTAAAGGCAAAATCACCCCCGCCTCGCGACCAACGCGACGCTTTGTCGCCACGCCATTCCCTCAACGCAGCCTTCAATGCTTTAGAATGACCGAGGCAACGGGACGTCGATAAATGGGCGAAGACATAAAGACCTCAGGTTTCAGCGAAGCGGACTTCGCCCGCTTCTCGGAGCAACTCGTGCGGGAGACCGAACTCGCCCGCGCGATGTTCGACGACGGCTGCTTTTCCAATTCGGACGAAACACAAATAGGCTTTGAACTTGAGGCCTGGATCCTCGATCACAATTACTTTCCCGCCCCAATCAATGAAAGTCTTCTGAGGGCGTTGGACCATCCTTTGGTCGTGCCCGAATTGTCGCGTTTCAATGTCGAATTGAACGCCGTGCCCCTCCTGCTGGAGGGCGACGTATTCGCCCGCGCCGAGCGAGCCCTGACGAAGCTTTGGAGCCATTGCAACGCCGTCGCCCACGGCCTCGATGCGAACATGGTGGTGATCGGCACGCTGCCGACAATTCGCAATGCGGACATGACGCTTGAAAATATTTCGCCGCTGAACCGTTATTACGCGCTGAATAATGAAGTGCTGCGCCAACGCGCCGGGCGACCGCTACGCGTCGACATCTCAGGGCGCGACCATCTGGTGTCGGAACATCGCGACGTGATGCTGGAAGCCGCGACCACTTCCTTTCAGGTTCATCTGAAGATTCCGGCCTCGCGCGCGCATCTTTATTACAACGCCTCGGTGGCGGCGTCGGGGCCGATCCTCGCGGCCTGCGCCAATGCTCCCTTCCTGTTCGGGAAGTCGCTCTGGGAGGAAACGCGCATCCCCTTGTTCGAACAGGCCGTCGACGCTCCCTGCAAGGGGCGCCGAGTCAGCATGGGCTCCGGCTATGTCTCGAACTCCTGCATGGAGCTGTTTGAAGAAAATCTCGCCGACTATCCGGTATTGCTTCCCATGTCCTTCGACGAAGTGCCTGCGGCGCTACGCCATCTGAGGCTGCACAATGGCACAATCTGGCGCTGGAACCGGGCGCTGATCGGCTCTGACGACGACGGGACGCCGCATCTGCGTATAGAACATCGCATCCTGCCCGCCGGCCCAACAATCCTGGATATGATCGCCAATGCGGCGCTTTATGTCGGCCTCGCCCATGATCTTGCAAGCTCCGGCGCGGCGCGCGAGCTTTCATTTGACGCCGCGTTGAAGAATTTCTATTCCGCCGCGCGCGACGGACTTAGCGCCGAATTATATTGGCCCGGAGCCAGCCCCCGAACGGCGCGAGAGCTCTTGCTGGCGCTTTTGCTGCCGGCGGCTCGGCGCGGGCTGGAGGATCTCGGCGTCACTGCGGGGCCTTACCTTGACGTGATCGAGGCGCGCGTGAGCAGCGGGCAAACTGGCTCCGCATGGCAACGCGCGGCGCTCGGCCATCGCGGCGGCGACGTCTATCGGATGATGGCCGCCTATTGCGAACGTCAACGCAGCGGCGCGCCAGTGCATGAGTGGGAGCCATAGGGAGACATCGTGAGCGATCAGCATTACGCCTTGTTCGACAAAGTACCGGATGGGTTTCTCGATTGCCCGGCCGACAGGCTAGCCAGCATCCTGCCCGGCCCCAGCCTCATCGATCTTCCTGGACGCGGCCAGAATCCGCTTTTCCTCTCGGTTTTGCTGCACGGAAACGAAAACAGCGGGCTGCTCGCGGTGCAGAACGCGCTGCGCCGACATGCGGATCGCTTATTGCCGCGGGGGCTGTTGCTGTTTGTCGGCAATGTGAAGGCCGCGGCAGCGCATGTGCGGACTTTACCGGAACAGGCCGACTTCAATCGCGTCTGGCCGGGAACGCTCACGCCGGATGCCCCCGAAGCCATCATGGCGCAAGAGGTGTTCGATTATGTCGCCAGCAGGAACCCCTTCGCCAGCATCGACATTCACAACAACACGGGCTTCAATCCGCATTACAGCTGCATCACCCGACTGGAGCCGGAGTTCATCGCTCTGGCGCGATTATTCTCGCGCATCGTTGTGCATTTTCAGCGCCCGGCCGAGTACAAGCGGGCGCATTCGCGAGGCTCTGCCCCGCGATCACGGTCGAGTGCGGAAAGGCCGGCGGCGGCGGCGGCGTCGAGCGGGCCACTGAGCTCATCGAGGCGGCTCTCGCGCTGGAGCACTTTCCAGAACACGCTCCAGCGCCTCATGATGTCGAGTTGTTGCGCACATACGCCATCGTCAAAACTCCAGCGCAGGCGAGCTTCACCTTCGACGGCTCGCCTGCGGATTTCCGTTTTCGCGGCGATATCGACCATTTGAACTTCAGCGAGCTTCCGGCGGGCGAAAGCTTCGGGATGGCCGACGGCTCCCTTCGCCTCGAACTGCATCCTGGCGATGAAGAGGCTGCGCCTGGAGAGTATTTCGATTACGCCGACGGCGAAATTCGCCTCGCTCGACCTGCGGTTCCCGCGATGCTGACACTGGACGACCACGCCGTGAGACTGGACTGCCTGTGCTACCTGATGCACCGGATCAGCAGCGAAGGAACGCTCCTGCCATAATCTAACTCCAGGCCGCCGCCAGAGGAGTACGCCCACCCAAATCCACGCAAGCGTCCTACGGCGCCTCGAAATGCTTCGAGAGCTTGAGCCCCTGACCTTGATAATTCGAGACGCCCGCTTCGCCGTAGAGCGCTCCCGGAGGCTCCGCCATGGGCTCATACACCAGTCGTCCGATGGATTGTCCGTCCTCCAGAATGAAAGGCACTTCCCGGCTGCGCACTTCCAGCACCGCGCGGGCGCCCGGCGCGCCATCGGCTCCGGCGCCAAATCCGGGGTCGAAGAACCCCGCGTAATGGACGCGGAACTCCCCGATGGCGGCGTCCATCGGCGCCATTTCGGCGGCAAGATCGGGCGGTATGCACAATCGCTCGCGCGAAGCCAGAATGTAAAAATCGCCAGGATCGAGGATTAGCCGCTTGTCCGCGCGCGCGGGCAGCCGATCCCAGAAATCATCTATGCGATAGGCGCCAATACGGTCCACATCGATCACATCAGTGTGTTTTTGCGCTCTGTAGCCGACAACTCCGGCGCTGAGCGGCTCGGACAAATCGACGCGCAGCACAACGCCGTCGCGCAGGCTGAGCTCGCCATCGACCAGTCTTGCCCGGGCATGCAGCGCCTCGAGCGCTGTGTCGCTGAGCGCGAAGCTTGTCTGCTGCGGCTCCCGAGGATCGTGGTGGCGGAAGCGCAATTGATTGAGCCGCGACCCGGCGCGCACCCGCACGGAAAAACTGCGAGGCGAGACTTCGGCGAACAGCGGGCCCTCGTAGCCCTGCTCGACAAGATCGAAGCGCTCGCCCCGATCGGTGATAAGCCGCGTAAAAATATCCAGGCGCCCGGTCGAGCTTTTGGGATTAGCCGCCCCCGACAAATCCGCGGGCAGCGCAAGCCGCTCCATCAGCGGCACGACATAAAGGCAGCCGCGCTCCAGAACCGCGCCGTCGCCCTCCAGTGAAATTTCATCGAATTTGAGCGCCGCCAGAACATTATCGACATGGCGCTCCCTGCCCGGCAAAAAGCTCGCGCGCACGCGATAGGCCTTGGCCCCCAGACGCAGATCGAGGCTCGCGGGCTGGATTTGCGCAGACGCCAATGGCGCACAGGCGCTTATCGCGCCGGCCTCGAACAGAGCGGCGATCTGCCGAGCCGACAGGACGCCTGTCCGGATGTCCGAAAGCCGGTTTGAGCCGATCAACTCCTGCAGGCCTGGACCGTTCATCGAAACAAATCCCTTGCGCTCTCTCGAGACATCGCCGTCGAGCCCCGTCCTTGGAGACGCTCTCTAGCATGAAGAAACACTCGCCGCGCCGCCAGCGATATCGCGTCGTGACAACGCTCCCACAGTGAACGTCCACGCCACAGCAAAACGCCGTTGATTTCCATGAGTTGCTCTGCAAACTGCGCGGCAGGCGCCGCTTGTTGGGATGTCTTGTCCTCCGGCAGCGCCATCAAACTCGCTTCATCGTCGGGCATTGAGATTTCGAGATCGTCGTTAACATAAATTGGATGCGACATGTGATGCAGCAGAAGCAATTTGGAGACCGTCTCCTGCATAATCGAGGCGGCGGTCTTGCGGTAAGCCGCTGATCCGGCGCTTACTTTGAAGACTCCAGCGGTCTCCGAAGACCGCAGCATCAACGCCACAAGCAAGCCGCGTCCCGGCCAATAGCTCACGCTCGGCCTCGCCATCTCGAGAAATAGCCCCTTGAAAACCTTGCTCTCGCGTTGCCGCAAGCGCGCGGACCCGGCTGCGCGCGCCTTGGTCGCTTGCACATAGCAGAAAATGGGCCGGCGCTCGGGAGCTGGCATGGGCGCCGGAATTTCATGTTTCCGCAGGGTCACGCGAAGGGATTGGGCGACGAGACCCGATACCTCCGGCGTAAGGTGATAAGGGTCCTGATAGCAGCTTACGGTCGGCGGACCGCCCAGAATCTGGCTCAAGGTCAGAGAAGGAAACATTCCGCGCGCTCTTGCGGTTTTGGCGTATTCGCGCGTCACGCGCGCCGACGACGCCAATGATTGCCCCTTGGAATTACGAGGCGCGAGCATCAGGAACAGCAGGCCGATCTTTCGTTCGGCGCAATGCTGCGTAATCTCCTCAAGCGTATCCCGCAAAAGATCCATTCCAAGGCACCCGCCTTCCGCCAGAATGATGTCGTTCAGCGCATATTCGAACACGATCAAATCGGGCTGCGCCGCTTTGTCCTGCTGACGCTTCAACAAGCGCAACAACCCGAACAGAGACCCGACCGCCCCGAGAAATTGATTTGTAATGCTGTGTTCCGTAGCGATTTGGGCAAATTGAGCCGCCCAACCGTCACGTAGCCCCGCGTTTGAGCCTCCAAGCAACAAGATATTCAATCGGTGACGTCCCCCCGGCCAAACTTCGCCAATGGCTGAATAAACATTGTCTTATTTGGGATGGGGCGCAAGCCGTGGCGTCCGAACCGGCAAGCAGAACATGTTGACAGCAACGCTGGCTTTGGCATTTATAGAGGCTGTGGTTATTTGAGCCGGCCGGCTTGCCGCCACGTTAAACAAAGCGCTAAAAGGCCGGGTCTCCTAGAGAAACCCGCTTTTTGACGCCACGTCGAAGGCCTCCGACCTTCTTTGTGCGCGAGCGCCGTCTTGAGGAGAACGCATGACCGCCCCCAGCGAAAAGAAACCCCGCTCGCTCAAGCCCGCGACACAATTGGTGCATGGCGGCACGCTCCGCTCTCCCTTTGGCGAATTGTCGGAAGCATTGTTTCTGACTCAGAGCTTCGCCTATCCGACCATGCAGGCCGCCGAGGCTCGCTTCAAGGGCGACGATCCCGGCTTCATATACTCGCGATTTTCCAACCCGACCGTCGCCATGTTCGAGCAGCGGATGTGCCTGCTTGAAGGCGCGGAGGCTTCCCGCGCAACGGCGAGCGGAATGGCCGCTGTCACCGCGTCCCTTCTCTCGCAGGTCAAGGCCGGCGATCACGTAGTCGCGGCGCGCGCCCTGTTCGGCTCCTGCCTTTACGTCGTCGAGGAACTGCTCCCCCGCTTCGGCGTCGCCTCCACTTTGGTCGACGGCGCGGATCTGGAGCAATGGAAGCAGGCCGTACGCAAGGAAACGAAGCTCTTCTTTCTGGAGACTCCGACCAATCCGGCACTGGAAGTCTATGACCTGAAGGCGCTGGCGGATATTGCCCACGAGGCCGGGGCGCGGCTCGTCGTCGACAATGTCTTCGCCACTCCCCTTCTGCAGAAGCCCTTCGAGTTTGGCGCCGATGTCGTGGTCTATTCAGCCACCAAACATATTGATGGGCAGGGACGCTGCCTTGGCGGCGTCATTCTCGCTTCGCAGGAGCTAGTTGAGGAAAACCTGCATAATTTCCTGCGCCAGACCGGTCCCGCCATGTCGCCCTTCAACGCCTGGGTGATGCTAAAGGGCCTTGAGACGCTGCCCTTGCGCGTCGCCCAACAGGCGTCGTCGGCAGCAAAGATCGCCGATTTTCTCTCCGAGCAAAAAGGCGTTCGCCGGGTGCTTTACCCCTTCCGCGCCGATCATCCGCATTACGATCTGGCCCGCCGGCAGATGACCGGCGGCGGCACGCTCGTCACATTCGATGTCGAGGGCGGCAAGGAAGCAGCCTTCCGGCTGGCCAACGCGCTGGAGATCGTGAAAATCTCCAACAATCTGGGCGACGCCAAGAGCCTCGTCACCCATCCCGCCACCACAACGCATCAGCGCCTTACCCCCGAGGCGCGCGTGGCGCTCGGGATCGGCGAGGGAATGTTGCGTCTCTCGGTCGGGCTGGAAGACTTGGAAGACCTTATCTACGACCTCGAATGCGGTTTGCACGCCGCACGTTCGGGCGCATGAGGGGCGACCGATCGCGAAAGGGTGTCGGCATGGCGCAGTCCGCCACCGTCTAGGGAGTTGAGCTCCATTGAACGGGCGCCATGCCGACGTTGCTGGGCCTCTCCACGATAGGGCCGACGTCGCCAGAACCCCGCTGGCGCAAGGCGCGGGATTCTTGGCGGCAGTCGGGGAGGCCCCGCGTCCGGGTGTTTTTCTTGGCCGATGCGTCAGCTGTTCCGTGATAAAGGGCGAAATCGTCGAGCGAGACGCGCGCGCTACCGGCGCAGACGTGATCGCGAAAGCTCGCGTCTCCAGGAGCGGAGCGCCGCCGACCTCGTTGCGTCGCAGGATTTCGCTGTCGGAATGACGCATCGGCATTCATCAGGCCGCGTCGAAGCCGAAGCGTCCGAAGCGCGCTCGGCGCTCAAGATCAATCAAACGGGGGGCGTTGCGCGCCGGCTCGGCGAACCCACCCAACTCCATTTGCGCCAACTCCTGAATGCTATGGCGAGCGCAAGCCGCGGGAGCCGTCGTCGCGCCGGACTCCGGCGCACCACGCGAAGGCTCGCGCAGTTCAATGATTCGTGCGCTGTCCGCCTTTGGGAAAGACATCGAAAATACTCCTGGCCATCATTACGAGCCCCATGTAAACGGCCACTGAATCGCGGCGCCCATCCATCAATGCATGCAAAGACGGCAGAGGCGCGGCGCTAACATGACCACATGTCAGGAGAGTATTGGCGGAGCCCGTGGCTGGTTAGAAGTATCGAAGCGGGGAGTAGAAAATGCGCGATCCGTGATCGACCATGCGCTTGTGCGCCGCAGGACCGGAGTCGCGCCAGCGTTAATTGAGACGGCGACGATGGGCGCGGCGCCTTCACAAGCTAATTGACAGAAAAAGCAATTTTCGCCGTGACGCCACGGCGCCCCAGGCTGCCGGTTTTCGCCGTTCACGAAATCTGCGGCCGACTTCAAACAAAGCTGAAAACTGGTCTTGCCGGCCCCGGCGCGGGCTGATTGGATTACGTTCGCCGCAGCCGGAGCGAAGGCCTGCACGACCAACGCCAGCGCGAAAAGCAAACGTAACACTAAATTGCGACGCATAAAGCCAGACCTGGGAAGCAAATCATCGCGTGGACACGCCTGAGCGAAACCTCAGACGACTTTTGCATGTTAGCCAACTTTCGCCTTTCGGCAAGCCTGTCGGTCGCGGAACTTCACGGAGCCGTCGTTTTCGACGGGCTGAATGTGCGGAACTTGTCATAAAGCCGCGGCACATTTGTTGCTGCGCCGACCGTGTTGCTGCGCTGCCAGAAAATGGTCTTTCCTTTCACTCCGGGCGCTCTAAACTGCCAGCCATGTACATCTCGATCACAAACGACATCCAAGTCACCGCCTTGCCCGATTTTCTGATGGAACGGTCCGACCCGGCGCAGGATCACTATTTCTGGTCCTACACGATCGAGATCGCCAATCTGGGCCGGGTTCGCGTGCAGCTCATATCCCGACACTGGATAATCATCGACGCGAACGGCCGGAGGGAGGAAGTCCGCGGGCCGGGCGTCGTCGGCGAGCAGCCGGTGCTGGAGCCCGGCGAGACATTCCGTTACGCGTCCGGGTGCCCGCTTTCCACGCCCTCCGGGATCATGCAGGGCAGCTACCGAATGGTCACCGCGGCTGGGGAATCGTTCGATGTCGAGATACCGACGTTCTCGCTCGACAGCCCGCTGTCACGCCCCACCCTGAACTGATGGGGCGTGCAATGAGCAGGCTGGAAAGCGCAATCGACCTGACGGCGCGTCTCGTCGCTTTCGACACGGAGAGTTCAAAGACAAATCTCCCGCTGATTGGAGCGGTGGAGCATTATCTGCGCGAGCAGGGCGTTCCATTCGTGCGCGCGCCAAACAAAACCGGCGACAAGGCTTCCCTCTTTGTCACGATAGGTCCGAATGTTCCCGGCGGCGTGGTGTTGTCAGGCCATACGGACGTTGTCCCGGTCGCGGGACAGGCCTGGTCCGCCGACCCCTTCACGCTGCGCAGGGAAGGCTCGCGCCTCGTCGGGCGCGGGGCGGTGGACATGAAAGGCTTCGACGCCGTTTGCCTGGCCATGATCCCAGAATTCAAGGCCGCCGCCTTGAAGCGTCCGATCCATATTCTGCTCAGTTTCGACGAGGAGACCACCTGTCTCGGGCCGCTCGACGTGATCGCCAGGTTCGGGGTGGATCTGCCGAGGCCCGCGGCTGTCATTGTCGGTGAGCCGACCTCAATGCAGGTCGCCGACGCGCACAAGAGCGTGACCACGCAGATCACGCGGGTGCGCGGTTTTGAAATTCATTCGGCGAATTTGCACAAGGGCGTCAGCGCAGTACACGCGGCCTGTCTCCTGGTGGCTGAACTCGAGCGCATCAACGAAACCCTGCGCGCGGAAGGCGACCCATCCGGCCGCTTCGACCCGCCCTACTCCACCGTGCATGTCGGGCTGATATCAGGTGGAACCGCCCGCAACATTGTCGCCCGCGACTGCGAGTTTCATTGGGAATTTCGTGGCCTTCCGGGGGTTGCTCCCTCCACCGCGCGCGATCGTCTCGAAATTTTCGCTAAGGACTTGATGGAGCGTTCATTCAAAGGATTTCCCGAAACCAGCATCGAGACCACCACCGAGACGGAAGTGCCGGGGCTTGCGCCAGAACCCGGTTCCGCCGCCGAATTACTCGCCCTTCGTCTCGCCCGGAGGAACGGGACCATCGCCGTTCCATATGCTTCGGAGGCGGGCCAGTTCCAGCGCGCTGGCGTGCCCACCGTGCTATGCGGTCCCGGCCGCATCGACGAGGCGCACCAGCCCGACGAATTCATTGAACTGGATCAACTGAGCGCCTGCATCGATTTTATGCGTGGCCTCACGCGGGAGTTATCCACGTAAGGCCGCGATCGGGACTTAAGACCTCAGCACGCCCAGACCCATTGGCCGTACCAGAGCCGCCAGCAGCCTCCGCCGTAGCCGTAATAAGGATAGCCGTAGCCATAGCCGCCGTAATATCCTCGACCGTAGCCACCTCTGTAGTAGCCACGGCCGTAGCCCCCGCCGTAGTAGCCCCGGCCACCATAGAAGCCCCTAACGCCATAGCCGCCTCCGTGGAAGCCGCCGCCGCGGAACCCTCCTCCCCTCGCGTCCGCTGGCGAGGTAGTGGAAACCATTAAAGCTCCAGCGAGGGCGGCGGCCGCAGCTAGAACGCTAATTTTTTTTAACATGCCTGTTCCTCCAAGTTAGCGCTCCGACCAAGGATCGGTCGCGATACACACAATCCGGCGATGAACAATCACCGGGAAAACAACGCGGATCCCGCCCTTCACCTGAGAGATCAAACCTAAACTCCATGGAAACGCCGCCCCAAGGCGCAGCGCCTCGCCTTTCCGCCTTCGTTTCGCCCCCAGATTCGTCCTCCCAAAATACATTGTTTTCATTAGAGAAACGCAGGGGGCCCCGATTGGTTTCGCTAACCGGGAAATTGTTTCGTATTAGCTTGCGGCGACTTTTCGGGCTTCACCGCGTTTTCGGACGCCGCAAACATAACCGGAGTAGCTTTTTTCAACCGTTCCATCAAATAGCGTTGTCGCGACAGCTTGCCACCTTCACGGAAAGAGAGCCATTGAGGCTAGAACCTTGGCGAGCGCCAGGGTTCTAGCGATGGCATTGCTTTCGTAAGTTGAGCGGCTATAGTCCGCGCCCAATCGCTAGGCCGCACCCGGCCAGGTTCGCTACCGCCGCAATCGTGGCGTTTCTATAAAGAGATCGCAAATGAAACTGATCCCAGAAGCCATGGCGCAGACCGAACAAACCCCGCCGGCAGTGAACGCCCCTGCGGCTCCGGCCCCCGCCGCCGCGCCGATCGCGCAAGGAGCCGACGCCAAAAAAGCGACGACAGCCACCACGCAGCAGCCCGGCGCCCCGGACGCCCCGCCCACGCTGCCGGACCTTCTCGCCCAGATCGTTCCGGTGCTGGTGATCATCGGCATCGTTTACCTTATCGTCATTCGCCCGCAGCAGCGCCGCCAGAAGGAGCAGCAGAATCAGCTCAAGAACATCCGCCGGGGCGACACGGTGGTCACGGCCAGCGGATTCATCGGCAAGGTGACGAAAATCATCGACGACAACGAGTTCGAAATCGAAATCGCGACCAATGTCCGCAGCCGAATGTTGCGCTCGGCCATCACCGAGGTTCGCACCAAGGGCGAACCCGTGAAGGAACCTCCGGCTCCCAAGAGCTGACGCCGAATCCCCGGCCCGCCCACACCCAAATCCCAAAGTTGTAAGGCAAGCAATGCTGCGTTTCGCCACCTGGAAAATCGTCGCGATCCTGGCGCTCACATTCGCCGCCATGCTTGTCGTCGCGCCGAGTCTGCTGTCGTTATCGAATTACGAGACCCTCGCGGCGAAGCTGCCCGACTGGGCGCGGCCGCCGACCATTGTGCTGGGCCTGGATCTTCAGGGCGGGTCGAATGTGATGCTGGAGGTCGACAAGCCTTCCGTGCTGCACACACTGGCGATGAACTTGCGCGACGACGCCCGCCGCATTTTGCGCGAGGAGAAGGTGGCGATGACTGGCGGCATCGGGCAACAGGGGCGCGGCGTGCAGTTCCGCGTGCCCGACGCCGCCGACCGCGAAAAGATAATGCCCAAGCTGAAGGCCCTCGCCAAGGGATACACCAACCAGTTGGGGGCTGGCGCGCCGCCGCTGGAGATCGAAGACGCGGGCGATGGTCTGGTTCGCATCAGCGTGACCGACACCGGCCTCACCGAAAAAGTGCGCCGCGCGGTTGATCAGTCAATCGAGGTGATTCGACGCCGCATCGACCAGCTCGGCACCAGAGAGCCCAGCATTCAGCGCCAGGGCGATGATCGCATCGTGGTGCAGGTGCCAGGGCTTCAAGATCCCGAACAGCTGAAGACGATCCTCGGCCAGACGGCGAAACTGGAATTCCGCCTGGTCGCGGAACCTGGACAAACTCCTGCGGAAACCGAAGAGCTGGACCAGACCGAGCAGACCGGCAAGATCAGCGTCGAGAAGCAGGTGATGGTGCAGGGCGAAGACCTGACCGACGCGCAACCGGGCTTCGACCAGCGGGGCGGCGAGCCGGTCGTCAATTTCCGCTTCAATATCCGCGGCGCCCAGAAGTTCGGCGAAGTAACATCCAAGAACGTCGGCAGGCTCTTCGCCATCGTGCTCGACAACAAGGTGATTTCCGCGCCACGCATCCTGACGCCGATCACCGGCGGCTCGGGCCAGATTTCCGGTCACTTCACGGTCGAGCAGGCGAATAATCTCTCGATCCTTTTGCGCGCGGGCGCCCTGCCCGCGAAGCTCAATATCGTGGAGGAGCGGACGGTGGGTCCGGGCCTTGGCCAGGATTTGATCGACGCGGGCAAGCGCGCGGCCTATGTCGGCGCCGGTCTTGTCGTGGTTTATATGCTCATCACTTACGGCGTGTTCGGCGTCTTTGCCAATCTCGCGCTGTTCGTGCATATCGCCTTCATCTTCGCGGGGCTTGTCCTGCTGGGTTCGACGCTGACGCTGCCCGGCATTGCCGGCATCGTGCTGACCATCGGCATGGCGGTCGACTCGAATGTGCTCATCTATGAGCGCATTCGCGAAGAGCAACACGCGGGCCGCTCGATCCTCGCCTCGCTGGACGCCGGCTTCAATCGCGCTTTCGCGACCATCGTCGACTCCAACGTGACCATGTTCGTCGCGGCGGCGATTCTCTACTTCCTCGGGTCCGGTCCCGTGCGCGGCTTCGCTGTGTCGCTGGCGCTGGGGATTTTGACCACCATCGTGACCGCCGTGACCATGACGCGCATGATGATCGCAGTCTGGTATCACCGTGCGCGTCCCACGCGCCTGCCGATTTAAAGGGGCCAAGATATCATGAAACTCCTGCGCCTTGCCCCGGAGAACACCAAATTTCCTTTCATGCGGTTCCGCCGCGTGAGCTACCCCATGTCGGCGGTTCTTTCGATTATCGCCGTGCTTCTGTTCGTCTTCGTGCACATGAACTTCGGCATTGATTTCGCCGGCGGCACGGTGATGGAGCTGCGCGCGAAGGGAGGTTCGGCTGAAGTCGGCACGCTGCGCGCCCTTGGTGAAAAGCTCAATCTCGGCGACCTTGAAGTTCAGGCGTTCGGCAGTCAGGCCGACGCCACGCTGCGCTTCGGCATGTTGCCGGGGGGCGATGCGGCACAGCAAGCCGCTGTCGATCGCGTTCGCGGCGCGGTGGAGGCCGATTACGACATCCGCCGCGTCGAGGTCGTCGGGCCGCGCGTCTCTGGCGAACTGGTGCAGTCGGGCACTCTGGGCGTCGTCCTCTCCATCATCGCCGTGCTGGGCTATCTTTGGTTCCGCTTCGAGTGGCAGTTCGCCGTCAGCGCGGTCATCGCGACGATGCACGATCTGCTTCTCACAGTCGGCTTCTTCGCGCTGACCCAGCTGGAATTCAACACCACCTCCATTGCGGCCATCCTGACGATCGTCGGCTATTCTCTGAACGAAACCGTCGTCGTGCTGGACCGTATTCGCGAGATGATGCGCAAATACAAGAAAATGAGCACGGCGCAGATCATCGACATGTCCATCAACGCCGTGTTGCCGCGCACGATCATGACCGCGACAACGGTGTTCCTCGCCCTTTTGTCTCTCGCCATCTTCGGCGGTCAGGTGATCCGCTCCTTCTCGCTGGCGATGATCTGGGGCATCGTGGTGGCGACCTATTCCTCGGTGTTCATCTGCTCGCCGATGCTGATATATCTGGGCCTGCGCAACGAAGACGGCGAGCGCGCGGGATCGGCCGTGACGGACGAGCCAGCCAAAAAGGCTGAAAAGCAGCAAATCGCTAATTCGTCCAAGGAAACTTCAGCCAAAGCAGCATCCGCAAAATCGTCCGGCAAGCGTCCCAAGCCCTCCACCGCCTGAGCGTTCCGCAATGGCGAAGGAACAGGGCTTCGTGCCAGGACGGCACCGGATCGAAGATTACGGCGGCGGCGGGTTCCGCTTCGCGGAAATGTCCCATCAAGGTTCGATCCTGGCTACGCCGTCCGGCGTCCGCGCGATCACGATCACGGCGATCGCGGAAATCGACGCCGCGATGCTGGACCTTGTGCTGGCCGACCCAAGTGGTGTCCCGGACCTCTTGATCCTTGGTTCCGGCGCCGAATTGGTTACTCTCCCCGGCGCCCTTCGAGGGAAACTGCGTGCGGCTGGCGTCGGCTGCGAGACAATGGCGACGGGCGCCGCAGTGCGCACCTTCAACATGCTGATCGACGAAGGCAGGCGCGTGGCCGCGCTACTGATCGCGGTTTGAGATGAGAGCCACCGCAGATTCCGCGCGCGCGGCGGAACTCGCAACGCATTACGGCCTTTGCGAAACCATGCTGCGGGAAAGAGACCGCGATCTTTGGCTCGCCGCCCTCTTCGCCCCCGCCGCGCGCCGTCGCTACCTGCACGCATTGCATGCGTTCACGGTCGAAATCGGGGATGCTCGCCTGAAGGTGACCCAGCCAGTTCTGGGCGAAATGCGCCTTCGCTGGTGGGCGGACACTCTATCCGGGCATGGCGAGGACGGCTCCAGCGCGCATCCCGTCGCGGACGCCTTGCTCGATACGATCACGAAAAACGAACTCGACCCGCGAGACTTCGAGACGTTTCTCGACTCGCGCGTCGCAGACTTTTACGATGATCCAATGGAGTTGATGGAAGCTCTGCTTGCCTATTGCAGCAAGGCGCACGCCCTCCCGCTGCATTGGTGCGCCAAATGTGTTGGGCCGAGCGCAAGCGTCGAAGCTGGTACGGCGATTGAAAACGCTGGGATCGCGCTGGGTCTGACGCAAATCTTGCGCGGGCTGGCTGGGCACCCCGGCGGCAAGGGCTTTCTGCCTCTCGATCTACTGGCGCGCCATGAGGTTCCGCCCCAGGACATTCCAGCAGCCGTGGATTCGCCCCGGCTTCGCGCCGCGCTGGCGGAACTGCGCGCCCTCGCGCGCGCGCGCTTTCAGGCAGCGCAACGCTCCGCGCCCTCGCTCGACGAGGCCGCGCGCGTCACCCTGCTGCCAGCCGCGATGACGCCCCTTTATCTGGAACGAATGGAAAAGCGAGACTATCATCCTTTCCAGCCGCTTCGTGAACCCCAACCCTGGCTCCGGCAATGGCGACTGTGGCGCGCCGCGCGCGCGGGTCTTTGAGCGCAAAATCACTGGCGGAGCGATACCATGACGCAGAAGTTCGAGGACGATTTTGGCGAGGCAGCCCGCCATTTGCGGGTCGATACGCTCGTCATGCTGCGTTGGATCGCCATCATTGGCCAGACCATCGCGATGCTCGACGTATACTACTATCTGAAGTTCGATTTTCCGATCGGCTTGTGTTTCGTGGCCATCGCCACCTCCGCAACCCTTAATATCGCGTTGCGGGCAGGCACGCCGCGCAGCTTCCGGCTCGACGACACCGAGGCTGCCGCCCTTCTGGCTTTTGACATACTGCAACTGGCCGCGCTGCTTTATCTTACCGGCGGCGTCGTCAACAGTTTCGCCATGCTGTTTCTCGCGCCCGTCATGATCTCGGCGGTGTCGCTTCCGCGCAAGCTGACGTTGTTGCTTGGCATATTGATGATCGCCGCCGCGACCTTCCTGACCGTTGATTACGAGCCGCTGCCGTGGCGAAATGGGGAAACGCTGCGTTTTCCCCTGCTTTACCGTATGGGCGTTTGGGCCGCACTGGTGCTCAGCGCCGCCTTCATCGGCATCTATGCGGCCCGTGTTTCGGACGAGGCGCGGCAACTCGCCGGCGCTCTGGCCGCGACGGAACTCGTGCTGGAGCGAGAGCAGCACCTCACGCAACTCGACGGGCTCGCCGCGGCGGCCGCGCATGAATTGGGCACGCCGCTCGCCACCATCACCTTGATCACAACCGAATTGCAGAAATCGGCGCCGGCGACCGCGCCGGCCATGCAGGAAGATCTTGCGCTTCTGGCGCAAGAGGCCCGCCGCTGCCGGGAGATTCTGCGCAAGCTGAACTCGTTGGGCACGGACGAGGCTCATGTGTTGAACGTCCAGGCGCTCGACACGCTGATTGAGGAGGTCATCGAGCCGCTGCGCGATCAGGATGTGAAAATCATCGTCTCGAAGGATGGGCCAAGCCCGATTCCTTTTTGCGCCCGCAACCCGGGAATGCTCTATGGTCTTGGAAATCTGGTGGAAAACGCCGTGGATTTCGCAAAATCAAAAGTGCTGATCTCGGCGCGATGGACACCCACACTGGTCAGCATCACGATCGAGGACGACGGTCCCGGCTTTGCGCCCGGAATATTGGACAGGCTGGGCGACCCCTATCTGAGTGGACAATCCACGCAGCGCCGTCTGAAGGGCGATCCCGGCTCGGGACTTGGCCTCGGCTTGGGATTGTTCATCGCCAAAACCTTGCTGGAGCGCTCCGGCGCCACATTTGACGGCGGAAATGTTGATGCGCCGCGAACCGGCGCCCGCATTTCCGTGAGCTGGCCTCGCGCCTCGTTTGAGCGGGGCGCGACCTATCCTTCCTGATCGCCAGGGATGCGCAGGGTTGCAGCTTCGCCGCAGCGTGAATCGGGTGATTCCGGTTCGAGATACGATGCCGGGACAGCCAGACAGAGTGGCGGCTTTTCAATTTTGCTCAACCGCCCAAAGCGGCTAGAATGCTATGATATATGTCAAATGGGAGCTTGAAGCGCATGACCGTCGAAGACAAAAACAGCGCTGAACGCGAAAGCGCGGCGGTTACGGGCGACATGGATCATATGGTGGAGCCGCCTTCTGAATTGACGTTGCTCATTGTCGACGACGACAAGCCCTTTCTCGGTCGCCTCGGTCGCGCCATGGAAGCGCGCGGCTTCACGGTCACGACCGCCGACTCGGTTGCTGAGGGGCTGGCCGCCCTAGAATCGCACGCGCCCGCCTTCGCCATTATCGATATGAGGCTCGGCGACGGCAACGGTCTCGACGTCATTTCCGAATTGAAAGCCAAGCGCCCCGACGCGCGCGGGGTCATCCTTACTGGCTACGCCAATATCGCGACCGCGGTGACAGCGGTTAAGCTCGGCGCCTTCGATTATCTTGCAAAGCCCGCCGACGCGGACGAAATCTATCATACGCTGATGGCGACCCAATCCGACAAGCCAGACACGGGCGATAGCACAATGTCGGCCGATCGTGTCCGTTGGGAACATATCCAGCGGGTCTTCGAGGCTTGCGACCGCAATGTTTCAGAGACGGCCCGGCGGCTGAACATGCACCGCCGCACCTTGCAACGCATTCTTGCCAAGCGAGCTCCCCGTTAACCGGCTTCAGCGACGAGACAACCTTAAACGCTAAAAATTCCTAGGTACTGAGCACGCCATGCAAGCGGTCGGCCGCCAACGCGCCGAAACGCACAAGCAACGACTTGCGCGTTGCCGGGGGTAGGCTATGGACGGGAGCCTCCCGCTCCATGAGGCCGCCATGAGCGTCCGCGACGATCAGCCCGGCGTCTCCAGGAAACAATTGCGTCGGCAGATCGAGCGGAATGGCGAAGTAGAAGCGATCGCAGAATTGCCGGTATTGCATCCACTTGGCGTCGGCGCGAAAGTCGACCAGCGAGGATTTGACCTCGACGATGCGGATCGAGCCGTCCCTGGCGAGCGCCACGAGATCAGCCCTTCGCCCGTTGGGCAAAGGAAACTCGACAAGCACGGAATAGCCAAACGCGCGCATAAGCGCGTGAGCGCCGCGAGTGACGTTTCTCGTCTGCTCCGGCCGGTCGCCGGCGGCGCATTCCGATGGCCCCAGAAGCATCCGCTCGATCCCATGTCATATTTGGCGGGGTTGGTGAGGGGAAAGGATCGCGCGTCGCCATATCCATTGCAAGCGCGTTACAGCTGCGTCATCTTCCGCACTGAAGGGTTCAACTCCGGGATAGAATACGCAGGTTCGCGCAAATGAGGAAAACACTAGTTGCATTGATCATCGCGGGCGCGGCTTTTGCCCGCCCGGCCCTGTCGGCGGAGCGTGTCGTCAACGTCTTCAACTGGAGCAACTACGTCGACGCCAGGACGCTCGACGATTTTACCCGGGAAACCGGCGTCAAGGTTGTTTACGACACCTACAACTCCAATGAGATTCTGGAAACACGGCTGCTGGCCGGCTCGACCGGCTATGATGTCGTCGTGCCGTCGGCGACTTTTCTCGCGCGCCAGATCGGCGCCGGCGTGCTGCAGCCGCTCGACAAGACCAAACTGCCAAACGCCAAGAATCTCTGGCCCGAAATATCCGCCAAGCTGCAACGCTACGACGCCGGAAATCAATATGCCGTCGATTACATGTGGTACACGACAGGCATCGCTTACAACGTCGCCAAAATCAAGGAGCGGATCGGCGACAAGCCGATCACCAGCTGGGAACAGGTCCTGCGTCCCGACAATCTAAAGAAATTCGCCGACTGCGGCGTTTATGTCATCGACAGCCCCGAAGATATTTTCTCGGTCACGCTGAATTTTCTCAAGCTTGATCCCAATTCGAAGAACCCCGACGACATCAAGCGAGCGGAGGACCATCTCGCCGGCTTGCGCCGCTACATCAAGAAATTCCACTCCTCTGAATATATCAACGCTCTCGCCAATGGCGACATATGCCTTGCGATTGGCTGGTCTGGCGACAGCTTCCAGGCCCGCAACCGGGCGCGCGAGGCGGGCAACGGCGTCGATATCGCTTATGTGATACCTCACGAAGGAACCTTGATCACGCTGGACGCGCTAGCCATTCCCAAGGACGCGCCACATCCAGATGAAGCGCATCTCTTCATCGATTACCTGATGAGGCCGGACGTCGCGGCGAGAAACACCAACGCCACGCATTTCGCCAATGGCGTCGGAACCTCGCGGCCCCTCGTCGACGCCGCGATCATCAACAACACCGCGATTTACCCCGACGAAGCCACCATGAAACGGCTGTTCGCCGTTACCGCGCCGGACATCGCCTTGCAAAAAATCGTCACGCGCGAATGGACAAGGGTAAAGACCGGCCGTTGAGGCTCTTATTGGATAAAGAGACTTGGGCCAGAAACCGCAGGCGCGGAATATAAAGGCGTCACATTCGACATGCGACGCCCTCGTCATGAGATGATCGGGACCCTATTGCTCGCTGAGAATGCGCTTCAGCAGGTCTATGACTTCCACGAGACCTTGATCCTTCGAGGCGAGATCCTCGATCTTTCGCACGGCGTGCAACACCGTGGTGTGATCTCGTCCGCCGAACCGACGCCCAATCTCCGGCAGCGATCGCAGAGTCAGCACTTTCGACAAATACATTGCGATCTGGCGCGGCCGCACGACATTGGCGGTCCGGCGCGACGATAGAATATCAGCGCGCGAGATGTTGTAATGACTAGCCACCAGCTTTTGAATATCGTCGATCTTTACGCGCTTGGGTTCTTGCGTGCGGACGAGATCGCGTATCGCGGCTTCAGCAGTTGCGACGGAGATCGGCGCGCCGTTCAAGGTCGAATGCGCAAGCAGCCGATTGACCGCGCCTTCAAGGTCTCGCCCATTCGTCATGATCGTCCTGGCTACATAGGCGATCACTTCGGACGGAACGGAAAAATTGGGTTGGGTCTCCCGGGCGGCGGCTATCCGCGCCTCCAGGATCTTCACGCGCAAACCCTCGTCCAGCGGATCGATGTCCACGCAAAGACCACCCTTGAACCGTGACAGAACTCTTTCGTCGAGTGTTTCAAGTTCGGAGGGCGGGCGATCCGCTGCAACGACAACCTGCCGTCCTGCGTCAATCAATGCGTTCAGTGTGTGGCAGAACTCCTGCTGGATGGACTTGCCTTGCAGGAATTGCACATCATCAACAATCAACATATCGATAGCGCGCAGGCTTTCCTTGAATGCGATCGCTGTATTCGCAGTCAAAGACGAGACAAAGCCGCTCATGAACTTTTCCGCTGTCAAATATACGACGCGGCGGCGGCTTTCGTTGGCGGCTTGCGCCACGGCCTGCAACAAATGCGTCTTACCAAGGCCGACGGCCGCATGAGTATAAAGCGGATTGAACAACGGAGCGCTATCGCCCCCCCGCTGCTCCACCACCCGGCAAGCCGCCGCGTAAGCCAACTGGTTCGACGGACCGACGAGAAAAGTCGAAAAGGACAACCTTCGATCCAATGGCGAACCCGCAAAGCCATCAGTGTCGACGCGCCCGACGCTTCTGGACGGAGCGCGGCGCGACGAAACGCCGTTGGCGACTTCTGGCTGGCGCTTGCTGGGAGGCACAAAGGTCGAGGAGTTTTCATTGCGTGTTGGCGCAATATCCGCCTCACGCGGCTTTGACTTCCGACTTGGAGAGCGAAGCTCGATCGTCACCCGCTCCGCGCTAACGAATTCGCCGATGACGCGAGCCTTGATGCGATCAAGGTAATGGGTTTGCATCCAGCTCTTGAGAAATTTGGTCGGGACCGTCAGCGCCAAGCCGTTTAAGTCCACGCGATCAAGTTCAAGCCGGGTAAACCAGGAATCATAGATCGCATCGCCCAACTCCGCTCTCAATCGCTGGCGCACGCGCTCCCACCGCTGCAAATCGTCGTTTGTAATATCGCCGGAAGGCGGCTGCGGAATCTTTGAATCGGACATGATACGCCTTGGCGAAGAGGACACAGGCGCTCCTGTAGCGCCTTGCAGCGCTTGGAGGCGTCTTCTGGAATGGTTTTCGGATTTTGTTGACGCAACAAAACGGGTCGTCAGAACGCCGTCGCACTCTGTCAGAAAATTATAGATCGCGGCGGTCCTATAGAGCACCCTAGAAACAATGCGAAAGTGCGATCGTCAAATCCCTCTGCGGATCGATCGTGCGCTGCCTGTGGCGTGCGCTTCGAAACTGCGACGGTTTGGATATTCCCGGCCTGCCGCACAACTGCCATTTCCAGCCCCCTCAACTCAGAGAAGCGGGCGCCTCTCTGACCTTCTCTTTAACAATTGCACAAACGTCGCCGGACGAGCAACGGGATTTGGAACCCAACAAAAATGTGTTGCCGAACCCCAGCTTTTTCCGTTCGCCTTCACCACTCGCTACCGACTGGCGACCAGGAACAACTTACGCTTCACGAGCACTGAAACCCAGTAGCTATCCAGATTTCGATGAAGGGCGTTTTCTTTCGTTCGACGGGTTGAAAATTACATGCGCCATGCAATGGACGCAATGACCATTCGAGATCAATTATTGCGCGCGACAAGCGCAAATCCTGCTCAAGGCGATTGGCGTCTCGTCTAAATCAATGATTTGGCGCGCCTAGTAAAACGCCATCGTCGCACGTAAAAAAATTGTCACGCTGCGCTTGGATGAGCCGCGAAACGCATTCGCAAATCTGTCAAGAGGCGGCCGCAAGGCCTTATTCGCCGCCTTGCCCACAAGGGTCTGAATCGGGAGCCGTTTGGCCGCGCGCGAAAAATACGCCCGAAAATTTATTCTGAATGTGTCTTTGATGCACAGCGATAAATCGCCATGCTTTCATACAAACAAAAAAGCCCGGCTAAGCCGGGCTGTCTGCATCATTTTCTTTACATCGCGCTGGAGCTGATCAATCAGCCTTTGCCAGCGCCTTCACGCGCACGGTCAGACGCGAAACTTTTCTGGAAGCGGTATTCTTGTGGATCACGCCGCGCTGGGCCGCGCGCATCACCACTGGCTCCGCAGTCAACAGAGCCGCAGCGGCCACCGCGGCGTCGCCCGTTGCGATCGCTTCTTCAACCTTGCGTACGAAAGTGCGCATAACGCTGCGGCGGGCGCGGTTTACCGCGGTGCGGCGGGCGATTTTCCGAACGGCCTTTTTAGCCGAGCTCGTATTGGCCATAGATCCTTGCTTTCTTAGTGAGTGCGGCGGAAGACGAAACCGCCCCCCGAAAAAACAATCGGGCCGCGAAATCGCGGCCAAAGCTTGTGCCTTATATGCCGGGGGCGGGGCAGGCGTCAATGCAAAATTGGCCGAAAACCCTGCCAGCGGGGAGTTCCCGTCGCGGCAAGGCCTGGGCAACGCCCCCCGGATCGAATGGAACTCAACCGTTCACGCCAGAGAACCCCTGAGAAAGTGTCGACGCTTGGAATCTCAGCGGTTCTTGAACGCCGGACGCCGCTTTTCCACGAAGGCGGCCATGCCCTCCTTCTGGTCCTGCGTCGCGAACAGGGCGTAGAAGGCGCGGCGCTCGAATTTCACGCCCTCCGCGAGCGTCGTCTCGAAAGCCCGGTTGATGGCGTCCTTGGCGGTGAGCACAGCCGGCAGCGACATGGCGGCGATGGCCTGAGCCGTCTTGATGGCGTCCGCTACTAAATCCTGCGCCGGCACGATGCGGGAAACCAGCCCAGCTCGTTCGGCCTCCTCGGCGCCCATGAAACGGCCCGTCAGGCACAACTCCATCGCCTTGGCTTTGCCGACGGCGCGGGTCAGACGCTGCGTGCCGCCGGCGCCGGGAATGACGCCAAGCTTGATCTCGGGCTGGCCGAACTGCGCCGTGTCCGACGCGAGAATGAAATCGCACATCATCGCGACTTCGCAGCCCCCGCCAAGCGCAAAGCCGCTCACGGCCGCGATGATCGGCTTGCGGGTTCGCGCCACCGCATCCCATCGAGCCAGAAAATCCTCCAGAAAGGCGTCGGCGAACCCCTTTTCACGCATTTCCTTGATATCCGCGCCGGCGGCGAAGGCCTTATCCGAACCTGTCAGCACGACGCAGCCAATCTCGGAATCGGTCTCGAACGCGCTCAGCGCATCGTCGAGTTCGGCCATGAGTTTCGCGTTCAACGCGTTGAGAGCTTCCGGGCGATGCAGACGCACCAGTCCCGCCTTGCCGTGCCTTTCGATCTGTATCGTTTCATAGTTCACGCCGGCATCTCCTTATATTGCGGCTGGTTCAACGTCTCTTGCCGCATTCTCGCGCCACGTCGACTTTCTCGTTCGCCTGGCGGCTCCATGTGACCCGCGCCATTCATATCGCGAAATCGCTACCCGCATCCCGCTCCTCGCCCAGGCCGCCGGCCAGGGCGCGCGCGTGAAGATCATCGAGAGAAATCGCTTCAAGGCGCTCGAACATTCGCGCCTCGATCTCCTGCAACATTGGCTCCAACACAGCCTCAAGGGAAGCCGCTGCGCGCCGTGGGCAACCCAGGTCGTCGGCTTCAGCGCGCACCGCGACCCGCACAATCTCCGCCAGGGTCAGGCGGCGGCGCTCTCGCGCAAGTTCATATCCCCCAGAGGGACCGCGCAAACTCTTCAGAATTCCCGCCCGCACCAGCGCCTGCAGCAGACCCTCCAGCCGCCGGGGCGGCAGATCGTGACGCGCCGCCAATTCCTTCGACGAAACCGGGCGACCGCGCGCATGCAGGGCAATATCCAGCACCGCCAATATTGCGAAATGGGCGGAGCGCGGCAGCAGCGTCATCTTGGGGCGTCTTCACGCAATCCAGTGGAGCCGAAGCCGGCGCTCCCGCGTTCCGTCTCCTCCAGCGGCGCCTTTGTTTCTTCCAGATGCACGCGCGCCACCGGCGCGACAACGAGCTGCGCTATGCGCATGCCACGCACAATCTCGAAAGGATGCGCCCCAAGGTTGACGAGCAGCGCCCGTATTTCGCCGCGATAATCGCTGTCGATGGTGCCTGGCGCATTGAGGATGGTGACGCCGTGCTCCAGCGCCAGACCTGAACGAGGCCGAAGTTGAGCCTCGAAACCCTCCGGCAGGTGAATCGCAAAACCGGTCGGCACCAGATCCCGCGCGCCAGGTTCGAGCACAAGTTTCAATCCAGGCGTGAGCGCGGCGTGCAGATCGAGGCCCGCCGCGCCAGCGCTCGCGTAAAATGGCAATTCGAGGCCATCGCCATGCGGCAGACGCTGGATGGGAATTTTCATGAAATTTTCTCGCTGTTCCTGTCGGCGAGCGCATGCGCGAGGCGACGCACCAGTCTCGCGGCGACTGCCGCCTTGCCAAGGCGTGGCCAACTCTCGACGCCTGCCGCATCGATGATGTGAACTTCGTTTTCATCGGCGCCGAACACCCCGGCGCTGACGTCATTCGCCACCAAGAGATCGCAGCCCTTGCGAGCGAATTTCTCCCGCGCGTGAAAGAGGACATCCGTCGTTTCGGCGGCGAAGCCCACGACAAGCGCGGGACGTCCATTTTTGCGAGCGGCTATCGTCGCGAGTATATCCGGGTTTTCAACCAGCGTCAGAGCCGGCGCGGCTCCTTGTTTCTTGATTTTCTCGGACGCGGCCTCGACGCGCCAGTCCGCGACCGCTGCCGCCGCGACGAATATATCGGCGGGCAGTGCGCTCTCAACCGCCCTCAGCATCTCGCGCGCGCTTTCGACATGGCGCGTTTCGACGCCGGTGGGATCGTTCAACGTCACCGGACCGCTCACCAGCGTCACTCTCGCTCCAGCGCGCGCGGCGGCGGCGGCGATGGCGTGGCCTTGCTTGCCGGAGGACCGATTGGCGATGAACCGCACGGGATCGATCGGCTCATGCGTCGGACCGGAGGTCACCACGACATGACGCCCGGCTAGCGGTCTCGACGTGTCGTCGCCGGGTAGCGGCAAACTCGTATCATGCGCCAGCGCCGCCTCGATCGCGGCGACGATGTCGAGAGGCTCGCTCATCCGGCCCGGTCCATGCTCGCCGCAGGCCATCTCGCCCTCTTCCGGCCCGCTGAACAGCGCCCCGTCGGCGCGCAGCTGCGCGACATTGCGCTGCGTGGCCGGATGAAGCCACATGCGCAGATTCATCGCTGGCGCGAACAGCGCGCGCTTGTCAGTCGCCAGCAGCAGCGTGGTTGCGAGATCGTCGGCCAGCCCCTGAGAGGCGCGCGCCAGCAGATTGGCGGTCGCCGGCGCTACGACAACAATATCCACCTCGCGAGAGAGCCGAATATGACCCATTTCGCCTTCGGCCGCCGCGTCGAAGAGATCATCATGAACGGGCGCGCCAGAAATCGCCGCGAATGAGAGCGCGGTTACGAATTCCTTCGCGGATTTCGTCAGGACCACGCGCACGGCTGCGCCTCGCTCCCGCAGCCGCCGGATGAGTTCGAGTGATTTGTAAGCGGCGACGCCGCCGCCCACGATCAGCAGGATGCGCTTGCCGGCAATGCCTTGCGCGATATTCCCGTTAGCCAAGCGAAAATCCCCTTTGCGATCGAGCCGCCGGGACAATACTCATTTTCGGCGCGGCGCCCAAGGGCGACGGCGCATTCCGTTGCAGAGACGCCGCCTTGCTGGCGCTTTTCGCGCGGGCGTGGCAAAGCCATGGGCGATGACGCTTGAAGACGCTCGCCCCGCCACTCCTTTGACGCGCCGGCTGACGCTGCGCGATTTTCGCTCCTATGCGGCGCTGGACACGCGGTTTAACTCGAAGCTCGTTGCGCTCACAGGCGAAAACGGCGCCGGCAAGACCAATATTCTCGAAGCTCTTTCGATGTTCTCGCCCGGTCGCGGGCTGCGCCGCGCGGAGATCGGACTTTGCGCGCGACACCATGGCCCCGGCGGCTTTGCGGTCTCGATCGAAATCGAGAGAAGCGGAGAGGCGACCCAACTCGGCCACGGCTTCGAGCCCACGTCGCAGGACGGCGCGGCCCGGCGGTTTCGCATCGACCGCACGCCGGTCGCTTCGGCGCGAGCCTTCGCCGACCATATTCATGTGCTGTGGCTGACACCGGCGATGGACGGAACTCTTTACCGGCCCGGCGGGCGACCGCCGGCGGTTTCTCGACCGGCTGACCCTGGGCGTGGACGCCGATCACGGCGCGCGGGTCGCCAAACTGGAACGTGCGCTGCGCAACCGCAACCGGCTGCTGGAGGATACCGCCGATCCGCGCTGGCTGGCGGCCGCCGAACAGGAAATCTCGTCGATCGGCGTCGCGGTGGCGAGCGCCCGGCTCGACACTGTGCAACGCCTCTCCGCCCTGATCGAAGCCGGTCGTGACGAGACGTCGCCATTTCCATTCGCGCAAATCGAACTGGCGGGCGAGCTGGAGCGTATGCTTTTAGCAGAACCCGCCTTCACCGTGGAGGAGCGTTATCGGACCCTGCTCGCCAACTCGCGACGCCGAGACGCCTCCGCCGGACGCACGCTGATCGGCCCGCAGGCCAGCGATCTTCTGGTGCGGCACGGCCCCAAGGGAGAGGCGGCGCAGGATTGCTCCACCGGCGAACAGAAAGCCCTGCTTACAGGGCTCGTGCTGGCCCATGCCCGGCTTGTAAGCGCCATGAGCGGCATCGCGCCGCTGCTGCTGCTGGATGAAATCTCCGCGCATTTCGACGCGCGCCGACGCGAGGCCTTGTTCGACGAACTGACCCAGATCGGCGGCCAAGTCTGGATGACCGGCGCCGATCCGTCGTTGTTCGCCTCACTCCAAGGCCGCGCCGAAATTTTTACGGTGACGCCTGGACGGATCGACCCGCGCTGAAGCTTACTGCTCCAGCAATTGCCGCAGCACATATTGCAGAATGCCACCGTTGCGGAAATATTCGAGTTCGTCGAGCGTATCGATCCGCGCAAGCAGCGGAACGCTGTTTGTCTTGCCGTCCGGATAGGCAATCTTGGCGTATAGCGTCTGGCGCGGCGTCAGGCTATCGCCAAGGCCTTCGATCGTGACGGTCTCCGCGCCGGTCAGGCCGAGAGAGGCCCAACTCGTTCCGGGCTCGAAAGTCAGCGGCAAAATTCCCATGCCGACAAGATTGGAGCGATGGATGCGTTCGAAGCTTTGTGCGATCACCGCGCGCACGCCTAGGAGCGCCGTGCCCTTTGCCGCCCAGTCGCGGGACGAGCCGTTGCCGTATTCGGCGCCGGCGAACACGACGAGCGGCGCGCCTTCGGCCGCGTATTTCATCGCGGCGTCGTAGATGGACATCGTCTCGCCGTCCGGGAAATGCTTGGTGTTTCCACCCTCGGGCGCATTGCCGGCGGCATCCTTCAGGATGAAGTTCTTGATGCGGATATTGGCGAAGGTGCCGCGCATCATCACTTCGTGATTGCCGCGCCTTGTGCCGTATTGATTGAAGTCCTTGGGCTCTACGCCCTGCTCCTGCAACCATTTTCCAGCTGGCGAAGCCGCCTTGATCGAGCCAGCCGGCGAAATATGATCGGTGGTGATCTTGTCGCCGAAAAGCGCGAGTACACGCGCGCTCTTGATGTCCTCTATGGGCTTCGGGGTCTTGGTGAGGCCCTCGAAATAGGGCGGATTGCGCACATAGGTCGAGTCCGCGTCCCAACGATAGGTCTCGCCCGCGGGCACCTTGATCTTGCGCCAATGCGCATCGCCGTCGAATACATTGGCGTAGGCGCCGCGGAACATCGAACGCGTGACGTTCTTGCGGATGAAATGCGCGATTTCCTCGTTGGAGGGCCAGATGTCTCGCAAGAATACCGGCGCGCCTTTCTTGTCGTGGCCGAGAGGCTCCTTGGTCAGATCAATCGCCACTGTTCCCGCGAGCGCAAAAGCCACCACCAGCGGCGGCGAGGCGAGATAATTCGCCTGCACGTCGGGATTCACGCGGCCCTCGAAATTGCGATTGCCCGACAGGACCGAGGCGGCAACGAGGTCATGCGCGTTGATGGCTTTCGACACCGGCGCCGGCAGCGGCCCCGAATTGCCGATGCAGGTCGTGCAGCCAAAGCCAACGAGATTGAAGCCAAGCTTGTCGAGCGACTTTTGCAGCCCGGATTTGTCGAGATATTGCGCCACTACCTGACTTCCTGGCGCCAGCGACGTCTTCACCCAGGGCTTTACCTTCAACCCGCGCTCGACCGCGTTGCGCGCGAGCAGACCCGCGCCGATCAGCACGCCGGGGTTGGAGGTGTTGGTGCAGGAGGTGATGGCGGCGATCACGACATCGCCGTGTCCGAGATCGAAATTGGCGTCTTGAACCGGGAAACGCGGACCTAGCCCGCCGGCCTTCTTATATTCATTGGCGAGCGAGGTCTCGAATGTCGAGCTCATATCCTCCAGCGCGACGCGTCCTTCCGGCCGCTTGGGACCCGCGAGCGAAGGGACGACGCTTGCGAGATCGAGCGTCAAAGTGTCTGTGAACTCCGGATCGGGCGCTTTCGCCGTGCGCAACATGCCTTGCGTCTGTGCATATTTCTCGATCAGCGCAACGCGGGCGGAGCTGCGTCCCGAAGTGTGGAGATAGTCCAGCGTCTCCGCGTCAATGGGGAAAAAGCCGCAGGTCGCGCCATATTCGGGCGCCATATTGGCGATGGTCGCGCGATCGGCGAGCGAGAGGTGATTGAGGCCATCGCCGAAGAACTCGACGAATTTTCCGACGACGCCCTTTTTGCGCAACATCTGCGTGACCGTCAGCACGACGTCGGTCGCGGTGACGCCCTCGCGCGGCTGGCCTTCAAGCTTGAAGCCGATGACCTCTGGCGCGAGCATCGACAGCGGCTGTCCGAGCATCGCGGCCTCCGCCTCGATACCGCCGACGCCCCAGCCCAGCACCGCGAGGCCATTGACCATTGTGGTGTGCGAGTCGGTGCCGACCAGCGTGTCGGGATAGGCTGTCTCGACAGTTTGAGTCTTGCCCTTGACCTTGATCTTTTCCTTTTTGGTCCAGACGGTCTGGGCCAGAAACTCAAGATTGACCTGATGGCATATGCCGGCGCCGGGCGGCACCACGCGGAAATTGTCGAAGGCCGACTGGCCCCACTTCAGGAAGCGATAACGCTCTCCATTGCGCTGATATTCGAGATCGACATTCTGCTTCAGGGCCTTGTTCGTCCCGAATTGATCGACGATCACCGAATGGTCGATGACGAGATCGACCGGCGCGAGCGGATTGATTTTCTGCGGATCGCCGCCAAGCGCCACGAAGGCGTCGCGCATCGCGGCGAGATCGACGACGGCGGGAACGCCGGTGAAATCCTGCATCAGCACGCGCGCGGGACGGAAGGCGATCTCGACTTCGGCCTTCCCTTTCTGTGTCAGCCAGCCCGCAAAGGCCTTGATGTTTTCCTTGGTGACTGTGCGGCCGTCTTCATGACGGAGCAGGTTCTCAAGCAAGACCTTCAGCGAATAAGGCAGGCGCGAAATGCCTGTAAGGCCATTCTTTTCGGCAGCCTTGAGCGAATAATAATAATAGGTCTTGGCGCCAACGACGAGTTTTTTGCGGGCTTTGAAACTGTCGAGAGAGGCCATATTGATCATCCTTGCGCGTTTCGCGCCATGTTGCAAAAGCCAAGCCAAAGAAAGAGAAGCGCTCGGCGGAAAGTCCCGTTTCCCGCGATTTCTATGGCGCGAGGCAGGTTCCTAACCCCGGCTGCGCCGACGAGATAGCAGGAATCATTGGAATCTTGCGTAAGCCGAATAATAGACCGGCGCGTTTGTTATATTCAATGACGCAATTAGGTTTCGGCGCATTCTTCGCAAGCGGCGCGACGCGATTGGTGGGCCGAAGCAGGCGGCTCTCGGGCTGGGAGACGCTCCCGCGCCGCCCAGCCCCACGCTTCTCAGAATATCAGGCCTGGAACTGTTTCCGCGCCTACCCCGCCTGCATCGCCTCGGGCTTGGTCTTCGCGCGTTTGGCGATCAGCTTGTTCAGGGCCGAGACATAGGCTCTGGCGGAGGCGACCAAGGTGTCGGGATCGGCGCCGCGGCCGGTGACGGATTTGCCGTCCTCGGAGAGCCTCACCGAGACTTCCGCCTGGGCGTCGGTTCCTTCCGTCACGGCATGAACCTGGAACAGCTCCAGCGTGGCCTCATGCGGGGCCAGCGCCTTGATGGCGTTGAAGATCGCGTCCACGGGACCGTTTCCGGTCGCCTGATGCGTGACCTTCTCCCCGTCGATGTCGAGCGTCAGAGCGGCCGACTGGGGGCCATGCGTCCCCGCCATCACCATCAAGGCGAGGACCTTGATGTGATCGTGGGAGCTGACGATCTCATCGTCCACAAGGGCGATCAGGTCTTCGTCATAGACGACCTTCTTCCTGTCGGCCAAATCCTTGAAGCGCTTGAAAGCGTCTTCCAGAGCGTTTTCGCCGAGATCGTAGCCCAGTTCCCTCAGCTTTTCGCGGAAGGCGTGGCGTCCCGAATGCTTGCCCATGACCAGCGAGGTCTTGCTCACACCGACGCTCTCGGGCGTCATGATCTCATAGGTATGCGCATTTTTGAGCATTCCGTCCTGGTGAATGCCGCTCTCGTGAGCAAAGGCGTTCCGCCCGACGATGGCCTTGTTGTATTGGACCGGGAAGGAGGTCACGGCCGAGACGAGCTTTGACGCCCGCGTCAGCAATTTGGCGTCGATGCCTGTATGGAACGGCAGGACGTCGGGGCGGGTACGCATCGCCATGACGACCTCCTCAAGCGCGGCGTTGCCGGCGCGCTCGCCTATGCCATTGATCGTGCACTCGATCTGCCGGGCGCCCCGCGCACGCCGGCCAATGAATTGGCCACGGCCAGCCCGAGGTCGTCGTGGCAATGGACCGAGAAGATCGCCCTGTCGGAATTGGGCACGCGCTCGCGCACCGTGCGGAACAGCGCCTCATATTCCGTCGGGGTGGAATAGCCCACCGTGTCTGGGATGTTGATCGTCGTCGCGCCGGCCTTAATCGCGATTTCGACGGCCCGGCAAAGGAAATCGAGTTCCGTGCGGGTGCCGTCCTCGGCCGACCATTCGACCTCGGCGACATGGTTGCGCGCCCGCGTCACCGATGAGGCGACCAGTTCCAGCACGCGAGCTGGCTCCATCTGGAGCTTGTATTTCATATGGACGGGCGAGGTGGAGATGAAGGTGTGGATGCGCGGACGGCGCGCCGCGCGCAGGGCCTCGGCGCAGCGGTCGATGTCCTTTTCCGAGGCGCGGGCGAGGCCGGCCACGGAGGCGTTCTGCACGCGCTTGGCGACCTCCGACACGCTCTCGAAGTCGCCTTCGCTGGCTATGGGAAAGCCCGCCTCAATGATGTCGACGCCCAGGGCGTCAAGCAGATCCGCGACCTCCAGCTTCTCCTCGAAGGTCATGGAGGCGCCCGGCGACTGCTCGCCATCGCGCAAGGTGGTGTCGAAAATGACGACGCGGTTGGCGTCGGATTCCGGCGCGGTCTCGCGCGTATCTTGTGTCGATTGTGTCATGGAAGACTTCCTGAAGCTGCGTGCCCTTTGCGGGGCGATCCCGGTTCGTTGCGCGATATCCCCTGAAGGCCTGGGCAAACGCCCTTAATGCGCTCAGGGGCGGCTAAGAAGAAGCAGGAGGGCAAAAGGACGAGCGATTGCGCGCCGCGCCGCCATCAGTGGGCGGTGCGTTTTCGGGAAAGTCGCAGGGGCGTTATTTGGCGCCACGCTCCAAAGTCCTCGATTCGCAGCCATAAGGCTCAAGGTTGCAGACCGCCTCAAGATAAACGGCTTGTGGAGGGGTTACAAGGCTCCTGGAACGCGCCGCACGCCCAAAAGACCGGCGCGAGGATCGTTTTCGGGGAAAATTCCACCGAATCGCTTCCGCTCGGCTATAAGCCTGACACCAAATCTTCAAAGAGCGACGCCGCAAAATGACTGTTCGACTGCACAAAGGCGATCTCCCCGACGGCCTCGATCTTGGCCCGGTCGTGGCGATCGACACCGAAACGCTTGGGCTCAACCCGCAACGCGACCGGCTCTGCCTCGTCCAACTCTCCCGGGGCGACGGCGACGCCGAGCTCGTGCAGATCGCCAAAGGGCAGACCAAGGCGCCCAATTTGGAGCGGCTTCTGAACGACCCCAAGGTATTGAAACTCTTTCATTTCGCCCGTTTCGACCTCGCCATTCTCGGCCAGACTTTCGGAGCCGTCCCCGGCCCGGTCTATTGCACCAAGATCGCGTCGAGGCTTGTGCGGACCTATACCGACCGGCACGGGTTGAAAGACCTCGTACGGGAGTTGCTGGGCGTCGAAATCTCGAAGCAGCAGCAGTCCTCGGACTGGGGAGCCGAGACGCTTTCAGACGCGCAGATGGCCTACGCCGCCTCCGACGTGCTGTATCTGCATCAACTCAAGGCGCGTCTGGACGTGATGCTGGCGCGGGAAGGGCGCGACGCCTTGGCCGCCGCCTGTTTCGAGTTTCTTCCGACGCGCGCACGGCTTGATCTCGCGGGCTGGCCGGAGACCGATATTTTTGCTCATAGTTGAGGCGCCTCGAATTCGCCATCGCGCCGCTTTAACTGACTGACGTCACCAGATTCGTCTTCCACCCGAGGTGTGCTTGAACGAGGTTTCGTCCACTTCCCGCAGTCGCCTGGACTCGCTCGGCGGTCCGCGAGAGAACGCCTTTCCGGCGGCGCTGCGGCACACGACGCGGGTTGCGCGGCTGCGCCGGGTTACGCTGTGGGGCAGCGGCGTGATCGTTGCGATCGTGGCGATCATCATCGGTTTCCAGACGCTTCGCTTTTTGCCAATTGACCTGCGTTTTGCGCATATCGGGCTAAAGGGCACGCGGATAACGATCGAGTTCCCCGAAGCTCGTCGGCTACCGGCAGGACGGACGGCCCTATGAGCTAAGGGCGAAGATGGGCATCCAGGACATGGGGAAGCCGGACCTGTTCGAACTCGATGGGGTCGAGGTGCGGCTCGAAACCGGCGCGGATAGCGCAATTCTTCTTACCGCCGGCAACGGTCTCTATGACGCCAAGAAAGACCGCGCGGAACTGACCAACAGCGTGCGCATTTTCGATCACAAGGATTTTGATCTTGCGCTCGAGTCCGCGGTCATGGATTTCAAGGCGAGCAATTTGACTTCTGATCGGCCGGCGACGCTCAAACTCAACGGAGGCGAGGTCAAGGGAAATTCCGTCGAATTTTCCCAAACCGAGCGACGCGCAACCTTCCTTGGCGACGTGCATTCGGTGCTATATGGCGAAGATGGAGAAGTGACTTCCGCCTCGGCTCCCTGACCCAAATTTTCCGCATTTTTGCAATGCTTGAGCTCAAGGCCTAGCTTTCTCCGCGCGATCTGGTTTCGCGGGGCGCCGAAGCAGAAAAAAGGAAAGCGATCTTTCGATGCGTTGGGATGTTCTATCGGCGACGCTGTTCGCCTTGACCGTGGTCGTTTGCGTCCCGGCTCACGCAAAGTCCGGCCGCAGCGGGGGCATATTGCCCGGCGCCAGCGCCAAGGACCCGCTCAACATCGACGCCGGAAAGCTCGATTACTTCGACAAGGAGCAGAAGCTCGTCTATTCGGGCAGCGTTATTGTCGTCAACGGCCCCTCCACGCTCAAGGCGTCGAAGCTGACGATCTATCTCGACAACAAGGCGAGCAGCGCCAGTCCCAAGGGCCAAGCCTCCGGTGAGGGTCAGGCGTCGAGCGACAAGGTCAAGCACATAGACGCCGAAGGCCCGGTTACGATGGTGTCGAAGGACCAAGTTGGCACCGGCGACCATGGTAGCTTCGACCGGGCGGAAAATAAAGTCTATCTCAATGGCAATGTCGTTCTGACCCAAGGCGAGAGCGTGACCAAGGGCGACCGGCTGGTCTATGACGTCACAACGGGCCAGGCGGTGGTCCAGGCTGGGAATTCTGGCCAAGGCTCAGGTCGCGTGCACAGCATCTTCACCCCAAAAAACCAATAGCGCGCGGGCATTTATCGGGGCTTTTCATTCTCGTTAGCGATTTGGCGCGTAAAAACGCGACATGAGCGAGAAAAATTGCCTGCGCATTAGATTACTGCTGAACGCCAGCGCCCCGCGCAGATGGCACATCGAGCTGGCGGATCGGCTGCGGCGGCAGGGCCATTCGGTCGACATAGCCGCCGAGCCGGGCCCAACGGCGCCGCCCGGACTTCAGCTGCTGATGCAGCTCGAACAAACCGTCTATGGCCTGCCGCCGCAGCACGCGACCGCAACCGCGCCAGCTCCGCCGCTGCAAGTTTGCTTCCACGCGAGCCCGGAACTGATCATAGACCTCACGAGCGCCCAGCCCGAAGAGGGGGCCTCGCGCCGGCTGAAGCCCTTTTATGATTCGCAGGCCTCGGAAGCCGCAGCGGTGGAGGCCCTGCTGGGAAGGCGGGCGCCACGCATCGACCTTCGCCTCTACGAGCCAGGACAAGGTTCGCCGCGATTAATCGCCACAGCGGATCCGGCGCTCGAGAACCGCGACCTGTTCACTCCCGGCTTTGACGCAGTTGTCGCCTGCGTCGCATCCTTGATCACTGGCGCCGTGAAAAAGCTTGCAACACAGGGCGAAATCGTAACCATCGAGCCACCGGCGGCTTCCAACGCCCCTCCCGCATCGGCCGGGATGTTCGCATTGACGACCCTTGCGCATAAGGTCGCCAATCGCCTGACCCGACTGGCCGTCCATCGCGAGCATTTCCGAGTTGGCTGGCGACGGCTGAAAGGCGGCGACGCAATTGCGGACACGCTGGCGTGGCCGGCGGGCTCCTATCAATATCTACCAGACGATGCGAAACGCTACTTCGCGGACCCGTTCATCTTCACGCATGAGGGACGCAGCTTCATTTTCTGCGAGGAATATCCCTATGCCGCCGGGAAGGGCGTGCTGACGGCGTTCGAGTTGCTCGCGAATGGCGAGGTGGGTCCGCCGCGCCCCGTCATGGAGCAAGCCTGGCACCTCTCCTACCCGCAAGTGTTCGCGAGGGATGGTGAAATCTGGATGATCCCGGAAACCTGCGCGGCGCGACGCATCGAGCTTTACCGGGCGACCGGCTTCCCGGATTCCTGGGTGCGCGAAGCAGTGCTGATCGACGATATTCGTGCAGCAGACGCCACTCTGATTGAGCATGAGGGCCGATTTTGGCTGTTCGCGACTGTGGCGGAGGACAGTCTTTCGGACTGGGACGCACTGTGCCTTTTTTATGCCGACGCGTTGCATGGCCCCTGGACTGCGCATCCCGCCAATCCGGTGCTGATCGACGCCAGCGCAGCGAGGCCGGCGGGGGCGATGTTCACGCGGAACGGCGAACTTTGGCGCCCAGCGCAGGATTGCTCGCGCGGCTATGGCGGCGGACTGGCTCTGTGTTCAGTCGATCGGCTCGACGAGGAGGATTTCCGCCAAACCGTGCATGCGCGTCTCACGCCGCCGTTGACCTGGCGGGCTCATGGCGCGCACACGCTGAACCGCGCAGGGAATATAGAAGTGATCGACGTCGTGGGCTCCCGCTGGCGGCGCTGAGCCGTCAAGGCGAGACGTCGCCCCGCGTGAGATCGGCGTCGTCAGTCGGCGTAAAGCCTCGCGCGCTGATAGTGAAGCGCTCGACCCGCCCCGGGGGCAGCGCGTCCAATCGTTCGAGCCTCTTCCACGGCGCGACCGCTTCGCTGGTCCAGCGGTTCGACTGCCAGCAGGAGAAATGCAGGTACAGAAATTCCTGGTCGCCGGAACCGTTCGTCGTGAGCCGCCCGCGCTCCCAGAACCATTTTTCGGGCCAATCAGCGCTTCCATCGATCCAGGTGCGCGGCGGAATATTGGTTGAATAGCGTTCGACGCATAACGCTCCGCCAAGAAATGGCGTGAACAGTCGCCTCCAGGAGTTACCGCGTGGGAACGGCAGAAAAAGGCGAGAAAAAATCTGTTCGTCAAAGCTCTTGTGCCGCGGAGTGTCAAAAAGACGCCTCCAGAAAGGAATCCCGCGGAACGCATTGACCATGCGCGGCGAATTGCGAAACAGCGTGAAATGCCCGCTTAAAATATCCGCGTGAGTTGTGACGAGGTTGTGCACGAGTATCTGCGGCGTGTAGAATTGGCGGATATCGCCAAAAATCACGTCAATGTCGCAATAGCCCCAGTAATCATAGCCGTCGACTTCGAGATCATGCACCGCCGCCAGCGCGGGTTTCAAATCGCAGAGCTTGTATACGTCCGTCCAACGGGCTCCTACGCCGAGCTTCTTGGAAAACAGCGCGCGATAATCGTCGAATGTGACTTGCTTCAGCCGAACATTGCGAGGCAGATCCTCGGGCTGCGGCGCGTCTCCGATCAACAGCCAGTTGACAGTCGGGTTCCAGCGGCAGGATTCCAGGAAGCAGCGCATCCAAGGCGGCCAAGGACCAAACCATTGAACGAAAATCAGTATGCGCGGCGTTATCATGCGGGGGCGCGTTCTTGCTTAATGACGAAGACGGTTCATTCGCAAGCGCCGTCTGCGCAAGACGCCCGACGAACCCGCTTAATGCCGGTCGTCGTCATCTTTTTTCTCCATAAAATCGGTTCAATCCTCACGCGCCCGGCGATGCCGACCCACAAGCGCCGTCCGCTAATCAATTCGTAACCATAAGAGGTTAACTTTTTTTGAACTATCAGTAGCGCTACGCGCCTGGCAACGCACGGAAGCACAGCCTTGACCACCACCGACGGCGACTCCAAGTCAGAGCGGGCGCCCCCGAACGCGGTCCAGCCCGGCGGCGCCACGGAGATGGATATCGGCGATCTTTATCGCGCCGTAGCGCGCCGTTGGCGCCTGCTCCTGCCGTTGCTCGCGCTTACGATGTCGCTGGCGGGCCTCTACGTCCTTGTCACTCCAGCCCGCTACGCCGCGTCCATGTCCTTTCTCGTCGACACCCGCGAACGGCCGCCAGTCGGCGTCGACGCTCAGCCGATCGCCCAAAATCCCGATACCGGGCTCATCGAGAGTCAGATGCGCTTGCTGACTTCAAATGAAGTCCTGCGCCGCACCATCAATAACGAGCAGTTGGGCTCCGACCCCGAATTCGCGCCCGTAAAACCCTCGGGCCTTTTTGCAACGGTCAAGTCGTTGCTCGGCATCGCGCCCCCAAAGCCCGACGCCTCCATTGACAGGATCGTCGAAGCGCTCGGCAAGGCCATCACCACCAAGCGCAGCGAGAAAAGCTACGTCGTCGATGTCGAAGTCAGGGCTTCGAGTCCCGAAAAGGCCGAACGACTGGCGCGCGGGCTCGCCAACGCCTATTACGAGACCCAGTTCGAAATTGGGCGACGATATCGCCGACAAGGAAACCGATTGGCTCGACAAGAAACTTGCGGAGTTGCGCGGCCGTCTGGAAAAAGCGGAACAGCGGATCGAGGACTATCGGAAATCGCAGTCCATTCTGATCACCGATGGCCACACTCTGCCCGAGCAACAAATTAAGGACGCCAACTCGGCGCTGGTCGAAGCGCGCGGGAAGCGGGCCGAGATGGAGGCGAAATTCGCGCAGTTGCAAGCAGCCATTCGTGGCGGCGGCTCCATCGAAACGCTCAATGAAGCTATACATTCCCCCCTGATCGAGAAACTGCGCGGCGATTATTCGGCCCTGTCGCGCGACTCGGCTTACGCCGAGTTCGACGCTTGGACCCCGCCACCCCTCCTTCACGATCGTCAAGGCGCAGATTGCTTCGCTTCGAGCGCAGATCACGGCGGAACTGCGCCGCGTCGCCATAGCGCAGGACCACGACCTGAGAGCCGCGCGCGCAGCGGAGCGCGCGGCGGAACAGCTTGTCGCCGATCTGCAAAAGTCGATCAACGATCTCGGCGGCCGACGGATGGAGTTGAACGAGCTCGAACGCCAGGCCGCGGCACTGCGCGATCGTTATGAAAAGACTTTCTCGGCGCGCGAGAATGTGCATCGCGAGATCGTGTCATCTCCCAATGGCGTGCTGATTGACCAGCCGATCGCCCAAAAGGCTCGCGTCAGCCCGAGACTGTTGCCCGCTTTGCTCATCGCAATAGCCGCGGGCCTGAATATCTGGGTGGCGGCGGCGCTGGTCATGGAATTTCGCGAGCGCAAGCGCGGAGGCCTGGTCGATAAGCCCCTGGAAGCGGCGGACGGCGTTATCCCGATCATGGAAGAAGTCCGCGCCAAGTCCACGGACGACATTAATTCGCCTCCGCAAGGATCGGCGCTGGACCGATGGCGCTTTGGCCACTCCGGCGAGCCCATCGCTCCTACCATTATTTCGATTCCCACATTCGACACGCAACTGGGGCCCTTCAGCCGCCTGGCTCGTGGCGACGCAGGCGTGATTTCCAACACGCGCGCGGCCATGACAACGCCCGGGGCGCCCTATCGTGAGGCCGTGGCCGATCTCTACGACTTGATCTGGTCCAGCGAGGCTTCGACAGGCGCCGCGCCGGTTGTCGCGATGGCGACGAGCGCAAGAGGCGCCGGCGTTTCAACGTCCGCTCTATCAATGGCGTTGTTCGCCTGTTCCCTCGGCGATCTCGTCCTGTTGATGGACTGCAATCCGCTGCATCCGACCCTCGCCTCCCTGCTCCCCGGCCTCGAACCCTCCAGGCATAAATTCGACTTCGACCACCGGCTGTTTGTATATCGTCGCGACGCGGCTTCAGGCGGCGAAATCCTGCTGTCCCGTCTCAACGGCGATCACTATCGCTGGCCCAGCGAAGAATATTTCAAGTCAAGGCTCGACCTGATCATTCTCGATTGCGGCGAAATCGCCGCCGATCGTCCTGTCCTGGCGCCGCCGCAAGAGATCGACGCCGTAATCATGATCGAGCGGGACGTGCGCGGCGAGCGCAACGCCTGCCTGCTGCTCTCCAATAATGCAAAGGCAGGCGATCCGCTGCGCGCGCCGCTTCGCCACATCCCCGCACACGCGAGTATTGGCGCGTGAGCGTCGCAGCAGCGCCATTGCGCGGCGTCGACGACATGAGCAGATGGGCGTCCGCTCTCCTCGTAATTTCCTTGGTTGCGGTCTTTTCCGTTTCGCCGATGGCGCTCGGGGCGATGGGAGTGAACTACGACTCCGTTGGCGGCGCGATGTGGCAGAAGCTGCATCCGGCGACTTATACGGCGGCTCTGGCCCTTGCTGTCCATATTTCGGGCCAGCGTCGGCCATTGGCTTATATTCGCGCCCTTCCCGCCAGGTTCCCCGGCGCGACCTTCTTTTTCGTCATCTGGATTTTACTGATCGCCTACGCCGCTCTGGTTCAACACTTGCCGATCACCGCATTGATCGAAACCTATCTCATCGCCGTCGTCGCGCTGATCATGCATGATGATCTGACCACGGGATCGCGCGCCTTCATCCGCGTATTTCTGCATGTGATCCTCTTCGTGAATTCGACGATCGGCGTGTTCGAGTTCGTCACCCACCTCAGGCTGTTCCCCTATGTGCTCTCCGGCGAGGAGGTGACGGGAGACTATCGCTCCACGGCGCTGCTTGGACATCCCCTCTTGAACGCCGCGACAACCGGGGCCTATGTCCTGTGCCTTTTCTTTGGCGCGGACGCGGCTTTGGCGCCCCTGGCGCGCGTTCTGCTGATTGGGGTTCAAATCCTTGGCCTGGCCGCATTCGGCGGAAGAACCGCCATCATGATGTGCACGCTCATCATCAGCGGCGGCCTTCTCAAGGACTTCGGGCTGCTGCTTATGGGACGGCGCTTCGATCTGAGGCGTTTGCTTCTGTTTATCTTCATCACGCCCGTCGTGCTTGGAGCCATAGGCTACGCAGTCTCCGCAGGCGTGTTCGACGATTTGATCGGACGCTTCGTCGACGATAACGGTTCGGCGGAAGCGCGGGTCATCATGGTGAAAATGTTCGACGCCTTCGACGTCGCGGACCTGATGTTGGGGCCGAACCCGGATCTGGTCTCGTCGACGCAGCGAAGCCTCGGAATCGCTGTCGGCATTGAAAACACCTGGGTCGCATTGATGTTTCAATATGGCGCGCTGATGACCGCGTTCTTCATCTGCGGGCTTCTGGCCCTGTTCTGGGAGTTCTGGAGGCAGGCGCGCCGCGGCGCCATCTTTTTGTTCCTGTATTTTTTCGTCATCATCAGTTCGGCGATCGGCCTCGCCGCCAAGACCACGATGTTTATTGAGTTCGCGATATTGCTGCTCTTTATGTTCAATGACGAATTTAAAGACTCGGGCGACGCCTGATCGGCGACTTACGGCGCCCCTTCATCCAATGCGCCCAATTTCCTGAACACCTCGTCATATGCCGCCATCGCCGCGTCGAGCGTGAATTGGCCCGCACGCAGCTGGCGAGGCGCCGGCTCCCCCGGGTTTGAAAGACTCTCGGTAATGGCGTCAGCCATCGCCTTTTCATCGCCCACAGGAACGATCTTCCCCAATCCTTCAGAGTTCAGTATCTCCTTTGGTCCTCCGCTATCCGTGGTCACGACAGCAATGCCGTAATCCAGCGCCTCGACGATGGCGAGGCCAAAGGATTTAAAATAGGAGGGCGAAACAAAGCAGCGCGCCCGCGACAGATAGGCATTGGTGTCGGAAACATAGCCGGCGAACTCGACGCGTTCAGCGATCTTCAGCCGCGCCGCCTCGGCTCGCAGGAAAGCGAGATCCGGCCCCTTGCCGAGAATGATCAACCTGGCCTGAGGATATTCGACGCGCGCGAAAGCCCGCACCAGAAATCTGAACCCCTTGTCCGCCACGAGCCGCCCGACCGCGATGACAATCGGCTCTCGAATGGCCAGAGCGCCTGCGGTTAGGGGCGGCTGGGCGAATTCCGGGGACGCGGGATTATAAATCGTGACGAGCCGCTCTGGGGCCGCTCGGAAGCGCTTTATGAGATCCTGCTTCAGCGCTTCCGAGACAACGACGCTAGCCGCCGCCGTTCGAGAGAGAATTGAGGTGAGCCAAAAGCCAAGACGGCTAAGTCTCATTGGTTCGTTCTGCGCGAAGCCATGATAGGTGATGACCGCACGACGGGTTCGCCCCGCGCACACAGCCGCGATTATATGCTTGAGATTGGTGGCGCTAAGCGCGGACACGCTGAAGTCCGGTTTCTCCCGTCGCAACAATGATGCGAGTTCGAAGATGCTTTGGAGATGCCCCTTCGGCAAGACGACAACTTCAACGTCATCGCCAATGCTGGTCCGCCATTCGTCCGCTTCGTGATCCACCACAAGCAAAATGCGATCGCCGCGCGCCGCATAGCCGGACGCGAGTTGAGCCGTGACCCGTTCGGCCCCGCCTCCCGCCATCGCATGAACGTAAAAGAGCAAGGTGCGTTTTGATGTCGACGTTGGCATTGGCGTGGCGTGATCCATTATGGGCCGTTGACTAGCGCGGGGTTCAACTCCTGATGAAAAGCTATTCGTCTCGCTCCAAAAGACTCAACAGGCGGGTCGCGACACTGCTCCAGCCATAGCGCCGGCTATAAGCGTCCCGGGCGGACGGCTCGGGCTGGGACGCCAAACGAATTTGCGACCAGAGCGCATCGGCCGGAATGTCGCTCGAAACGAACCGGACCCAAGGCGGAGCGACGACACGGTGTATCGGCAGATCGCTGCAAACCACGGCGCGGCCGCACATGGCGCTTTCAACCAGAGGCATATTGAAGCCCTCCGCTTTCGACAGCGACAGGAAGCAAGCCGCTCGTCTGTAAAGCCAGATCAAGGCGCCGTCCTCTGTCAAATCGCGGAGCCATATCAGCCGTTCCGGTCGACGCGCGGCGGCGGCTTCTACCTGGCTTACAATATCTCCCCAGCCCGGCCGACCTACAAGAACGATCGGCAGTGCGCCAGAGGCGCGGCTTTCCACGAGTTCAATGAGCCGCCCATAATCCTTGCGGGGTTCGACGGTGCCGACCGCCAAAATGAAGTGCGCCGGCAATCCAGGCGGCGCGATCTCCTGCGTCCCATCCAGGTCAATGCCCGGCGCATTGCCAACATAATTTACGTCCGGCAGCTTCAGTTGCGCGCGCAATTCGTCAGCAACGATTTCCGTTGTGCCGCAGAGCAAATCATAGCGCTTCGCCATAAGGCTCTCTACATCCCGATAGAGGAGGCGCCCTTTCAATGGCATCGCCTCCGATCTCGTCCATGGAAAGACGTCATGAACGATTCTGCAGAGGTTCAATTTCGTCGGCCCGAAAAGCGGACTCGCGGGCGCGGTAGGAAAAACCGCAGCCCTGGGGGCGAGGCCAAGACGCCGGATTTCCAGAGGCAGCGTCAGCCAGCTGCGGTAAACGTCCGAAACCACGACGAGCCCGCGCTTATCCTTGAAGCCGCCTGTGTCCCGCACGAAAGCCACTGCGTCAGGTTCGATTTGGCGAACGGCATTGAAGAGATGGACGCCGTAACGTTCCACTCCCGTCATCGCAGGCCGGCGCGTAGCGAGCACAAGATCGAATATTAACATCGGGTCGGTCCGGATCGCCTTACAAAACTTATTAACTTCATCTTCTGGCGTCCCGCCATTTCGCTCCCGGACGTGTCACTCATCGAGACGAGCCAGCGCCTCCAGTAGGCGGGGCGCCGCTTGAGATTGTGATCTGTCGGCAACTTGAGCTGCGATCGCAAGAGGATCAATTAGGCCAGAGATCATGCCCCCGCGAATCCGGTTGAGCGCCGCCAGAAAGTCACCTGTCTCATATCGTTCGACAATATGAACGCCATTGAAGCCGGCGTAGGCGTCGACAAGCGTCGGCAAGGGTGGAAGGACGAAGGGCCGGCCGCAGGCCAGGGTCTCGACGACGATGAAGGGCGAACCCTCGCCGAAGCCGGAGCAGAGCAAGCCGACGTGGCACGCGGCAATCGCCTCCGCCAATGCCACCGGGTCAAGAAAACCGTGGTTTTGAACATGGTCGCCAAGACCGACGCGGACAAACTCCTGGTAATCCGAGCCGAAATAATGGAACTCCATGGAGTCAGGGGCCGCCCAGACCGATTCCCGGATGATCGAGAACAGCAGCTCAGGATTTTTCTGCGGCGCAATCCTGCCCGCGTAAAATACTCGAAACGGGACGTTTTGAAGCGGCGGCAACGACGAGGGCGTGAAGCGATCATCATACCACGCGTCGATATGAACGATACGATTTGCAAGAATTCGCCTTACAATTCGGGGCAGGCCGCTAATGTCACGGCCGACGACCTGCACCCTGTCGGCAAGGAACGGCAACATGAGGCAGCAAACATGATGAACGATGTAATGCAGGCGATTGGCGGCGTCCGGGCCCGTCCCGTGAATCGTGACGACTCGCTTGCCCTGGAACAACCATCCGGCGAGCAGATATTCCGGCCGGCTGAACTCGAGAACCCGCACCCGTTTCTCGCGCAGGAATGCTCTTATTTCCTCGCGTTGAGAAAACAGTCCGGCGACAAAGCGCAGCCATTGCGGCGCTCGTGACGGGCCTGCGTCGCGAACGACGAAATTATTGGACAAGGGCTGCGTCAGGGGCGCGCCGACCACCAGCGCAACGCCCCCATCGACGCAAGTGGCCAGCGTGGCGAGATAACGCTCTATTCCACCCTGTCGGCCAAATATGTCGTTCTGGTGGAAAAACGCGACCGCCGGCCGTCGAAGCGCCGGCGTATTCACGCTGGCGCCCCGGACAAACGCCTGAACTGCCTTCCCAGAAGGGTCCGGATTGCAGGAAACGCGATAATGATCAAGCTGGCGTAGACAACGACTCCCGCAAGTATCGTCAATGTTAATGCCGTCAGCGTGGTCGGCTGAGGCATATTCTGCACAAAGAGCCCCATAGCGGCGGTAGCGAGCAGAATCCTCAAGAGGACTCCGGAAGCCGGCGTCGGCAGCCCCAACAGTGCGAAGGAATATGCGAAGCCGCCGATGCATGCGAGGCTGCTTCCCGCGAGCATGCCAAGCGCGGCGCCATAGATGCCCGCAATGTGCAGGCCCAAGGCGCAAAATAAGATGTTTAACGCGGTCTCGACCATGGTGACCTTCATCGAGACGTCCGTACGCTCCAGCAGCAACATGGTTTGATCGCTCGTATGAAGCCTCAGGAAGCGCAGCGACGCTGCAAACATCGCGATTGGCAATATGGCAATCGTCATTTCGCGAAAGTTTTCAGCGATGATGAGCGTGACCAGCGGCCGCGAAAGCAGGCTGACGCCCACCAGAGCGGGCGCCAGAATGGCCAGCAGGAACACGCCGTTCAGCGAAACCTGCGAGAGCGCGACATGCCTGTCTCCACGCTCAAGATTATTGACCGCCAGCGGATAGGCGGCGGCAGTCAACAGCATGGCGAGGACCCCGGCGATTTTTGACCCAGCCCCCAACCAACAGACATCAAGCCGAGAGCGACAGGGCCGTCGGAATACTGCACCAGCACGCGTATGGCGTTGCTGGCGGCCCAACCCATCACGCCGCCGATGATCAGAGGAACGCCATAACGCCGAACTTCCGCAAAAATGGCCGCATCGAATTTTCCGACGCGGAATCTTAATCCGGTCTGCTTGAAGAGGACGACGATCGCCGCGAGTTGCCCCACTGCTTGCGCCGCAAGAGCAACAGCGGGATAGGGCCCCAGCAGCAGAATCGCTGCAATGGACAGGCCGGCGCCGGCCGCCGTTCCGATGAGCTGGGCAATTGTGTAGACGCCAATACGATGCTCCGCGCGCGCCCATTCTCCATAATGCATCAGCAGCGTGCGCGTCGTCAGATACGCGGCTGTCGCCGCGAATATGGGGGCTTCACAGGAGACGCCGAGCGTTAACAGGATCGGCAGCGAAAGCACTACTTGCACGACGGCGGCGCATAGCACCATGCGATTGTCCATCAAGCGGAAGCGTTCTTCGTCGTTTTCGGCGAAGCGTGTCCGGAACCGGAGCACGTAAAGCGACCAGGCGGTGACGCCGATAAAGGCCGTGATTTCCTGCGCGGCGATAACGAATGTCACGACGCCGAAGGCTACCGGATCTAGTAAATAGGTCCATGCGACCGTGATCGCGAATTGAACGGCCGGAGGAACAAACTGCGCGGGGAGATATAGAAGGGTATTTCGAAGAAGCTTGCCCGTATGATCTGTCATTTGCGCGGCTCGTGTGTCACGGCGGAATGAGGCTCTTGATCAGACGGAAAATCCTTTCCATCCGACCGCGACGGTCCCTTCTCTCCTGTTGGTATCAAACAGATTTATACAAATTACTGCCAATGTCTCCGAAATCAGCCTTCGCGCGGGCTGGAAATTGATCTCACGCAAGAAATTAGGACAGGTAGGCTGTTTCAAGTTGGGACTTCTACGCCGAATTCATGGACGGCGTCGCATTTTGCCAACTGTGGCAGCGTGCGCGATCGAACGGAGAACGTCGCCTGACTACAACATCAAAATTGATTCAAAGACGGTTAACTCGGGCGAGCACGCGGATTTGGCTGCATTTCGGATAGGGTCTTAATTCTTGTTAACCCGATTTCGTCAAACGTTGCGGCCGAAGATTCAAGTTTAGCGCATTCACTCCAGGGCTAGTGGCGCATCGCTTGCTGCCAATCGCCAAAGTCTCACTGAGCGACATTCGGGCCGCATGGCTCCCTGCCGTCGGGACTGCAAGACATGTCGCGCGACTTAACGCGAACTAGCTGCGCATGCGCCGCGTGGGAGGTGAAAACATGTATTCGGTTCAATCGGAAACATACCACGATATGTCGTCGGCAATTCAGGATATCGAAGTGAATGTCTGTAACATCGATGCCGCTCTGGACGTCATGATCTCGCGCGCGAAGAGTTCGCGAGGCTACACCCTTTTCACCATCAATCTTGATCATCTGGTCAAGCTAAGAACGGACCGCCGCTTCTATGCGGCTTACCAGCGCGCGGATTTCGTGACCGCGGACGGGTGGCCCATTGTCTGGGCGCTACGCCATCAAAATCGCGCCGTGGAGCGCACAACGGGCGCCGATCTGGTGGATCCCCTCTGCGCCCGCGCAGCCAGGGAAGCACTGCCGATGTTTTTCATCGGACCAAGTCACAAGTCGCAACGCATCGCGCTCGACATACTTCAGCGGCGTCATCCAGGTCTTGTGATCGCCGGCGCGAACTCGCCGACAGTCTATGCGAATTATATCGAGGAAGCGGCAAAGGTCTTCGCCGAAGACATCCTGAAATCGGGCGCGCGAATATGCGTCATATCGCTTGGCGCCCCGAAGCAGGAGCTGCTCGCCGACGCACTGCGCCGGCATTGCCCTGAGGTGGGGTTTCTGTGCGTGGGCGCGGCGCTGGACTTCATCTCCGGCGAAATGGCGCGAGCGCCCAGCTATATCCAGCACATGCGGCTGGAATGGATGTGGCGTCTGGCGAGCGATCCAAAGCGTCTTGGCGCGCGTTATCTGGAATGCATGCTGCTGTTCGCGAAGCTGGTCTGGATAGCCACCGCGAAGAAAAGGCCTCACTTAGGCGTGCGGGGCCCATTGCCGACGTAACGAGCCACGGCCTTCGAGAGTCGGCCGCGCTCCCACCAAGCCCGAAACGGAAACGAAAAAACCCGCCGGTTCACGGCGGGTTTTTTTCTCGTTCGGATCGTTGCGACCTCAGGCGGCGGGCAACGCAGCCTTGGCCTGCGCGACAATGGCGGCGAAAGCCTCGGGCTGGTGGATGGCGAGTTCCGAAAGCACCTTGCGGTCGAGCGTGACGCCCGCCTTGTTCAGCCCATCGATGAAACGGCTGTAGGTCAGGCCGAACTCGCGAACGGCGCCGTTGAGACGCTGAATCCACAGCGACCGGATGGTGCGTTTCTTGACCTTGCGGTCGCGCGTCGCATATTGCATCGAGCGATCGACCGCCGCCTTGGCGGCGCGAATGGTGTTCTTGCGGCGCCCGTAAAAGCCCTTGGCGGCCTTGAGGGTCTTCTTGTGCTTGGCGTGGGACGTAACGCCCCGTTTGACGCGAGCCATGACGAAACTCCTTCAGAAATCTTGAGCGATTGGTCGCTTGGCGTGGGGGATCAGCCGTTGGGCAGGAAGTATTTCTTGATATTGTCGCCATCTGTCTTGAACAGAATGGACGTCCCACGCAGATTTCTGATCTGCTTGTTGGTGCGTTTGATCATGCCGTGGCGCTTGCCCTTCTGGGCGTAGACCACCTTGCCGGTGCCGGTGATCTTGAAGCGCTTTTTCGCGCCGGATTTGGTCTTCAACTTGGGCATTTTGCTCTCCTGGGCCTTGGGCCCGTTAGTTTTTTGCACGCCGTCTCCTGACGGAGACATTTGGCGAGCGTTCGCATGAGCGAAAAAAACCGCCCCGGCAGCCCATCACTGGCCGGGCGGTCTAGAGGCGGGCTTATAGGCCGGGACAGGACGAAAAAGCAAGAGACCGGCGTGATTTTCAGTGGCCGCCGCCAAATTCTTCGCCCATCCACCGGGAGGGGCGGCGTTCGGCACGGTCACCATGGAAGAAAAAATTTGTCATTTCCCATTATATCCCTTCTCCATTCGCGCCGCCCGGCGCGCCTATCTCCTCCTCCACCTGCCCCGGGCGGGCAAAGCAACGCCCGGCGACCGGCTTCTGATTGTCCGCCCTCCAATAGAGTCCGCGCCCAATGAACCGTTGGCTTTTTGTCTTCGTCGCGCTGGTCTTCATTGCGTCCAATCTGGTTTTCGCGGTCAGTCTGCAATGGGTTCCGGCGCTTATTGTCTCATTCGCGGTCGCAACGTCAGCCGTCCTCGTTTGTCAGCGGGATTCTCAGACCAAGGCTCTCTTTCTCGACGCGCCCATCAATTTGCGTCTGCTGGCCGTCTGCCTTGCTTTAGCGACCGCGCTCCTGCTGTTGGGCGGCGAGACGCATTTATTCTATGCAAATCTGGACTGGCTCATCCGGGACGCCGTTCTTGGCGACCTGACCGCGCGAACCGCACCCATTCACTATCTCTATCATGGCGTGGAATATTTCCTGCGCGCGCCGCTCGGCATGTATCTGCTGCCGGCGACAGCTGGAAAAGTCTTCGGCTTATCCGCCGCCCATCTCGTCCTGCTCGCGCAGAACGCCTTACTTTGCTCAATTATACTGTATGTCGTAGGTTCGCTTTCCGGCGGCTGGAGACTGGTCATATTAATGATCGCTTTCAGCGGCGCCGACATTGTACCGACATTGCTTGATCATTTTCTGCGGCCCGATTCAGGGGGCATCCCCGACGATCTGGAGTTGTGGAACGGGCAGATCCAATATTCGAGCCATGTCACCCAACTGTTCTGGGTGCCAAACCATGCTTTGCCGGGATGGTTTTTCGCGACTTCTCTGTCTACTCGCGCTGCGCGGGGAAATCGACCTCGCGATATTGGGCGTGTTTTTCGCTAGCGCGTTGATCTGGTCTCCGCTGGCCGTTCTATCGGGTCTTGTGTATCTGCCCTTTTTCGCCTGGAACGCGCGCGCGCGGCTATTCTCGTCGAAACGCCTTTGGTTCGGCGCATTAGCGGGCGCCGCTTTTTTCCCGTCGCCTATTATCTGACCATCGACGCAGGCTCGGTGCCGCACGGTCTGACGTCTCTCGGCGCTCCGCTCTACCTGGCCTTTATCGCAATCGAAATTCCGCACGCCTTTTTCCTGATCTGGCTCTGGCGCCGGGTTCCGCCAACGGTGAGAGGCCTGTTAATCGCATCCATAGCGATTTTGCTATTGCTCCCCTTCTTCAGTTTTGGTCCGTATAATGATCTTGTCATGCGTGGATCCATCGCGCCGCTTTTCGTCCTCTCTTTCGTTTTCGCCGATGTAGCGCTTAGGCTCTCGCCAGACGATAAATGGCCGAAAAAGGCGGTTTTCTGGATTGTCGCGCTAGGCGCCTTCACGCCGGGTCTGGAGTTCAGGCGAGCGTTGACTCATCCAAGCTTCGCCATCAGCTCCTGCGACCTGCTCACCGCGGCGCATCAATTGGACGCGAGCGGCGCGCCGGCCAATTACATCGCCAGGGTCGACGCGGCGCCCGCCAGCCTCATGCGAGCCGCGCCGGATCCGGCCTTTAGCATAATTGCGAAGCCCTGCTGGCCCGACCACCCATTGCGCGCGCAACTGCCGCCGTTACCGCCGGCTGAATAAGCGTCAGAGGAAATCCGCGCGGATGGGCACGTGGTCCGAGGGCTTTTCCGCGGCGCGCAACTGCTTGTCGACTTCGACGCTTTTCAACCGGTCGGCGGCCTGCGGCGAGAGCAGCAGATGGTCGATGCGCAGACCGTTGTTCTTTTGCCAGGCGCCCGCCTGATAATCCCAGAAGGTGTATTGTCCGGGGGCGTCTGTGACCGCGCGCAGCGCCTCCGTATAGCCGGCGTCCAGCAGCTCACGGAATTTGGCGCGGGTTTGCGGCAGGAACAGCGCGTCTCCGGCCCAGCCCCTTGGATCGTAAACATCCTCCGGCGCCGGAATGACATTATAGTCGCCCGCCAGCACCACGCGCTCCTCCTGCGCAAGCAGCGCCTTCGCATGGGCGATCAATGCGTCCATGAAACGCAGCTTGTAGGGGTATTTGTCGCTGTCGGGAGGATTGCCGTTGGGCAGATAGATCGAGGCGACGCGATAAACCGCGCCCGCGCCGTCGGTGACCACGCCCTCAATATAGCGCGACTGCGCATCCTCGAAGCCCGGCAAGCCGCGCGTCACGTCCTCGAGCGGGGTTTTTGAGAGCAACGCGACGCCGTTGAAGGTCTTCTGGCCAAAGGTCTCAACATTGTATCCCGCGTCCATGACTTCCTGGCGCGGGAAAACGGCGTCTTCGCACTTTAGCTCCTGGAGACAGATCACGTCTGGCGCGGCGTCACGCAAATAGTCCAGCAGATGCGGCAATCTCTGGCGCACCGAATTGACGTTCCAGCTGGCGATACGCATAAGTCGGCTGCTCCGCTGCACGGCGCGTATGGGGATGAGTCAGGGTTTTAGGCGTCCCGCGCCGCTCGTGCAAATCCCGGTTCAATTGACGAGAACGCGCCACATGCCCGCGACACGCGCCTCAACGATCATATTCGACCTCGGCAACGTGCTTCTCGACTGGAATCCGCGCTACCTCTATTCCAAAATCTTTTCCGACAAGGACGAGATGGAGTGGTTTCTGGAGCATGTTTGCACGCATGACTGGCAACTCGAACTGGATCGCGGAACGCCCTTCGCGAAAGCCGTCGCCGAACGGACAGACCTCTTTCCAGATTACGCCAAGCAGATCGCCGCTTTTGACGCGCGCTGGCAGGAAACGCTGAGGGGCGAGATCGAGGGTAGCGTGCGGCTGCTGGAGGCTCTGCACGATCAGGGCGCACCGCTCTATGCCCTCACCAATTTCTCGGCGGAGAAATACCGCGACACGCGCCCTCGCTATCACTTCTTTGAGCGCTTTCGCGGCGTTCTCGTCTCCGGCGAGGAAGGACTGGTCAAGCCAGATCCGGCGATCTACCGGCGGATGCTGGAGCGGTTCGATCTTGAGGCGGGCGACTGCCTGTTCGTTGACGACAGGCCGGACAATGTGACCGCCGCGCGGAACATCGGCATGAAGGCCGTGTGCTTCCAAAGCCCCACGCAACTGGAAGCGGCGCTGCTCGACTGGGGCTATTTTTAAGGACGCGGCGTCGCGCCCGCGATTTCCGCGACGATCCGTTCCGCCGCCGATCTTGGATCGGGCGAGCGGGTGATCGGACGCCCCACCACCAGATGATCCGCCCCCGCGCGCACGGCCTGAGCCGGCGTCATGATACGCTTCTGGTCGCCCGCGTCAGCGCCGGCGGGACGCACGCCCGGCGTCACGAGCAGCATGTCGGGGCCGACCAGCGCGCGGATCGGCACGAGTTCCAGCGGAGACAGGATCAGGCCGTCAATGCTCGCGCTACGCGCCTGCACCGCCCTCTGCGTCACCAACTCGGTCACGCCGAGCGCGTAGCCCGCCTCCTGCAGATCGGCGTCGTCGTAGGAGGTCATGACGGTGACGGCGAGCAGTCGAAGAGGGCTTGCGCCGGCGCCGGCCTTCGCCGCCTGCATGGTCTGAGGGAAGGCGTGAATGGTCAGGAAATCGACGCCGAGTCTGGCGATTTGGCGCGTGGCGCGTTCGACCGTCGCGCCGATGTCATGCAGCTTCAAATCCAGAAAAACGCGCTTGCCACCGCGCTTCAGCTCGGCCGCAAGAGCGAGCCCGCCCGCATAGGCGAGCTCCATGCCGATCTTGTAAAAGGAAACCGCGTCGCCCAGGGTCGCGACCAAGGCCCGCGCCGCGTCGACGCTCTCGACGTCGAGCGCAACAATCAGCCGGTCGCGCTCGCTCGCTTGCGTGGTCACTTGGCCGGCCCGTTGGCGTGACCCGCGCGTCTGTAGCGCCAGACCCGCGCCGGAGGCAGATTCAGCAGAACCGGCGCCGAACCCTTGCCGACATAGGCGCCGCCGACGCCATGCGCGTGGATGGGCATCGGCGAAATCGTCAGGCCATAGGTGAACTGAATGAACAGGCCGTCCGGCCCCATCAGGTCGAAGGCCTGATGCAGCAACTCTATGCGGTCGTGCTCGGGACGGATCAGCAGCGGCAGGCTGGAGACCACCGTAGCCACCTGGCCGTTGACGTGGCCATCAAGGGTCTTTTTCAGGCCATAGGCGTCGCCCTGGACGATCTTGATTCCCGGATACCGCTCGGCGAGCAAATGGCAGAACTTCGTCTCATATTCGACCAGTAGCAGCCGCTCCAGCGGAACCCCGCGCGCCAGCAACGCCTTTGTGACCGGGCCGGTTCCCGGTCCGAGCTCGATGATCGGCCCCTCCCGTGAAAGGTCGACAAAGCTGGCCATGGTCCTGGCCAGGGCCGGTCCCGAAGGCGAGACCGCGCCGACAATGTGAGGATTCTCGATCATCTGGCGCAAGAAACGCGCACTGTCGGCAAAAGTGGATTTTTTGGACTGGCGGCGGTGCGGCACGGATGGATCGCCTTTTTGGGTTCGCAACTATCTGACCAAGCTGGTATTTCCTCCCCAAAGGGCGGGGAAGTCGTTCTGGCGCCGCCCCAAGCCGGACGGGCGGCACCTTCCTAGCCTGCCTTTGCGACTTTGGTAATACCCCCCGGCCGGCCGGCCTTCGACGCGCTACTTTCCGAACAGGTCTTTCATCTTGGCGAAAAAGCCCGTGGCCTCGGGATGGGTGTGGTGCGAAGACTCCTCCTCGAATTCATTGAGCAATTCGCGCTGGCGCCTGGTGAGGTTCTGCGGAGTCTCCACGCTGATCTGCACGTGGAGATCGCCCTGCTCGCGCCCGCGCAGCACAGGCATTCCCTTGCCCTTGACCTTCAGCTGGCGGCCGGACTGCGTGCCCTCCGGCACTTTCAGCTTGCACTCCGACCCGTCGATGGCGTGAACGGCAATATCCCCGCCAATGGCCGCGCGCACCATGGAAATCGGCACGCGGCAATAAAGGTCGGCGCCGTCGCGCTGGAAGAAGGCATGCGGCTTGACCGACAGGAAGATGTAAAGATCGCCAGGCGGGCCGCCACGCAGCCCGGCCTCGCCCTCCCCCGCGAGGCGGATGCGCGTCCCGTCCTCCACGCCAGCCGGAACATTGACCGAAAGCGTCCGTTCCAGCGTCTTGCGGCCAGAGCCAGAGCAGGCCGGACAGGGATTGTCGATGATCTCGCCACGTCCCTGACAGGTCGGGCAGGTCCGTTCGATGGCGAAGAAACCCTGTTGCGCGCGCACCCTGCCATGGCCGGCGCAAGTCGAGCAGGTCTTGGGCTTCGAGCCCTTCTTGGCGCCCGCGCCGCCGCACGCCTCGCATGTGGCTGACGTCGGAAGCTTGAGCGTCGCCGCCTTGCCGGTGTAGGCCTCCTCCAGAGTGATTTCCATATTGTAGCGCAGGTCCGAGCCCCGCTCACGGCCATTGCCGCCGGACCGCCCGCCGCGCCGGCCCATCACATCGCCGAACAAATCCTCGAAAATATCGGCCATCGAGGCTCCGAAACCTTCGGAGCTGAAGCCGCCGGGCCCACCCCCTGCTCAAAGGCGGAATGGCCGAAGCGGTCGTAGGCGGAGCGTTTTTGCGGATCGGACAGGGCCTGATAGGCCTCGTTCAGCTCCTTGAACTGCGCCTCGGCTGCCTGGTCGCCGGGATTGCGGTCGGGATGGCATTCCATGGCCGCCTTGCGGAAGGCGATCTTCATCTCGACTTCGGTCGCGGTCCGGGAGACGCCGAGAATTTCGTAATAGTCGCGCTTGGCCATGTTTGATGTCGTCAGAAGTTGGAGCCTTCTTCGCGGGGCAGTGCGCAGCTAATTGCTCACAGCGCGAGAATCAAGAACAGGCGATACACCAGATCGCTCAACGCCGTAACCCTTGCCTATGACGATCTACACAGCAACTGGCCGCGCTGGCAAAGGGCCGTGGCGGGTCGCCAGAACGGCGAAAAGGGACGGCGCCCCCTCCCTTTTCTGGTCAAAAAACGACTTCTCTTACTTCTTGTGATCGTCGCCGCCGACTTCCTTAAAGTCCGCGTCGATCACGTCGTCCTTGCCGGGCTCATGCCCGCCGGCCCCGGGGCCGGCGCCTTCGGACTGCTGAGCCTTGTACATCGCCTCGCCCAGCTTCATGGAGGCCTGCGCCAGCTCGTTGGTCTTGGCCTTGATATGCTCGGCGTTGTCGCCTTCAAGCGCGGTCTTCAGCGAAGCGATGGCTTCCTCGATGACGCTCTTGTCGGCGGCGGAGACCTTGTCACCAAACTCCGCCAGCGACTTCTGGGCATTGTGGACACTGGCCTCGCCGTGGTTTTTCGCGTCGACCAGTTCGCGGCGCGCCTTGTCCTCGGCGGCGTGCGCCTCGGCGTCCTTGACCATCTTGTCGATGTCCGAGTCCGAGAGACCGCCCGAAGCCTGGATGCGGATCTGCTGCTCCTTGTTGGTGGCCTTGTCCTTCGCCGTCACATTGACGATGCCGTTGGCGTCGATGTCGAAGGTCACCTCGATCTGCGGCATGCCGCGCGGCGCCGGAGGAATGCCGGCGAGGTCGAAGCGTCCGAGGCTCTTATTGTCCTGCGCCATCTCGCGTTCGCCCTGGAAGACGTTGATGGTTACGGCCGTCTGATTGTCCTCGGCGGTCGAGAAGATCTGGCTCTTCTTGGTCGGGATTGTCGTGTTGCGGTCGATCAGGCGGGTAAACACGCCGCCCAGCGTTTCAATGCCGAGCGAAAGCGGGGTCACGTCGAGCAGCAGCACGTCCTTCACGTCGCCCTGCAGCACGCCGGCCTGCACCGCCGCGCCGATGGCCACCACCTCGTCGGGGTTGACGCCCTTGTGCGGCTCCTTGCCGAAGAATTGCTTGACGACTTCCTGCACCTTCGGCATGCGCGTCATGCCGCCGACGAGAACTACTTCGCCAACCTCGCCCGGCGACATGCCGGCGTCCTTGAGCGCCTTGCGGCATGGCTCGATGGTGCGCTGGATCAGGTCGTCGACCAAGGCCTCGAATTTCGCGCGCGTCAGCTTCAGGGTCAGATGCTTCGGACCCGCAGCGTCGGCGGTGATGTAGGGAAGATTGATCTCCGTCTGCGTCGCGGAGGACAGTTCGATCTTGGCCTTTTCAGCGGCTTCCTTGAGGCGTTGCAGAGCGAGCTTGTCCTTGGTGAGGTCGATGCCCTGCTCTTTCTTGAATTCCGCCGCAAGATATTCGACGACGCGATTGTCAAAGTCCTCGCCGCCAAGGAAGGTATCGCCATTGGTGGATTTCACCTCGAACACGCCGTCGCCGATTTCGAGGATCGAGACGTCGAAAGTGCCTCCGCCAAGGTCATAGACCGCAATGGTGCCGCTCTGCTTCTTGTCGAGCCCATAGGCGAGCGCCGCAGCCGTCGGCTCGTTGATGATGCGCAGCACTTCGAGGCCGGCGATCTTGCCCGCGTCCTTGGTGGCCTGACGCTGTGCGTCGTTGAAATAGGCCGGAACGGTGATGACCGCCTGAGTGACGGTCGCGCCCAGATGAGCTTCTGCCGTCTCTTTCATCTTTTGCAGGATGAAGGCGGAGATCTGCGAGGGCGAATATTGCTTGCCCGCCGCCTCGACCCAAGCGTCGCCATTGCCAGCCTTGGTGATCTTGTAGGGAACGAGACCGATGTCCTTCTTGGTCATCGGATCTTCGAAGGTGCGGCCGATAAGGCGCTTGATGGCGAAAAACGTCTTCTCCGGATTGGTCACGGCCTGGCGCTTGGCCGGCTGTCCCACCAACCGCTCGCCGTCGTCAGTAAATGCCACGATCGAAGGGGTTGTGCGGGCGCCTTCGGCATTTTCTATAACCTTGGGGCTCGACCCATCCATAACGGCCACGCAGGAATTGGTCGTGCCGAGGTCGATGCCGATAATCTTTGCCATTTTGCTGGTCCTTCCTTGTGCAATTGCGTCGGACCCCGTAGCGGTCCCTTGGGAATCGGATTATCGACGGCTTCGCCGAAGCCCGTCGGAACGCCCGCTCCCCCTCGTGACATGAGATTGTGTGTGGTTCGCCCCACTGCAAGGGCGCGCCCCGCATGACTGGCGCATATAAATTGAAGCGCGGAGCCCGGCAAGCGGTTGGTCGGCCGCAAAATGAGGCGCAGGCCAGGAATTTGAGGAGTCTTGGGGCAAGAATGAACACTATGGCTCTGTATTACTTTCTCTCCCTTTGCTCCAAACTCGGAGAATTCGCCTTCGTAATGCCTGCGGCCGTGATTCTAAGCGCCGCGCTCTGGCGCGCCGGCGCCGGCAAATTCGCGGCCGCTCTTGTCGCCAGCATGGCCCTATGCATCGCGCTGACCACCGCTTCCAAGATTGCGTTCATGGCCTGCGGCCACGTCGGAGCCCCTCAGATCAACAGTCCAAGCGGACACGCCAGTCTTGCAACCATCTTCTACCTCTCTCTGGCGCGAATAAGCTGGGTAAACACCAGATCCCCGTTACGCATCTTCCTCGTGATGACTTTCTTGGCCCTGATCGCGCTAATTTGCGCCAGCCGGGTCGCGCTTCACGCCCATAGTCCCGCGGAAACCTTGATCGGCTTCCTGATCGGCGCGGCGAGTTTCATGGTATTCTGGCGCGGCCTTGACGGCAATTCCGAAGCCCGGACGGGGGGCTCCATTCTCGCTTTGTCGCTGTTTCTCGGAGTCTACCTCACCGCTGGCGTCAGATTGGAGATCGAACCGTCATTGGAGAAGTTGGCCCGATGGGTTGGCGTTCAACTGGGGTGTCGACAGTGAGGCTTTCCAGATTATGACTAGTGACGAATATTGATTTTCGTCACTAGTCATGGCAAAAGGGCGAGTGTTGATCCCTAGCGACGGCCCCATGCGACTGACCCTTAAACTGATCCTGACCGCGCTGCTGGCGTCGGCGGCTTTGACGCTTTCCGCCTGCGACGGCAAATCCAATGGGGCTGAGGATCGCGCCTCCGCCCGTCCCGTGCTCGTCTCCCAGGTTCACTTCGCCCCACAATCGCAAACCCGGGAATTTGTCGCTTCGATCCGGCCGCGCGTTGAATCCGACCTCGGCTTTCAAGTCACCGGCAAAGTCGTGAAGCGCTTCGTCGAAGTTGGGCAGCGCGTGAAGGCCGGCGCAGTGCTGGCGACGCTGGACGACACCGACCTCAAGCTGCAAAAGGAACAGGCCGACGCCGAATACGCCGCGTCCAACGTGGCCCTGATGCAGACCTCCGCCGAGGAAACGCGCGCCGTAAAGCTCAGGAAGGACGGCTGGACCGCCCAGGCGGCGCTCGACCGCGCCCGCGCGGGGGCGCAGGAAGCGCGCGGACGCAGCCAGCGGGCCGGCCGGGCCGTGGAGCTCGCCAAGAACAGCCTCGACTACGCAGTGCTGCGCGCCGACGCGGACGGCGTGGTCACCCAGACCTCCATCGAGCCCGGCCAGGTGGTCGCGGTGGGCGCGGGCGCCATCCGCATCGCCCGCGCGGGAGAAATGGAAGCCTTGGTGGCCTTGCCCGAGACTTATGTTGGCGCTGCGGGCGCCGGCGAAGCGCGTCTGTTTCTTTGGTCAAATCCGGGAAAGACCTATCGCGCGAAGCTGCGCGAACTGAGTCCCTCGGCCGATCCGGCGACGCGCAATTTCGCCGCGCGCTTTTCCATTCTTGACGCGGACGCCGCGATCTCGCTGGGCATGAGCGCGACGCTTCAGATCGCCAGTCAGGACGCTACCCCCGTGATCAGCGTGCCGCTTTCGGCCCTCTATAATCAGGGGCAAGGGCCAGCGCTGTGGAAAGTCGACGCTGACGGCAAGCTCTCCATCATCCCTGTCAATGTTCTGCGTTACGAAGCCAATACGGCGATCGTCTCCGGCGCGCTCAAGGAAGGCGAAAACATCGTCATCCTCGGCGTCCAGAAGCTTGATCCGAACCAAAAAGTGCGCGTCATCGCGCAGAACTGATTCAAGGACTCGACGCCATGCAGGGGTTGAACCTCTCCAAATGGGCTGTCAGCCGCCCCACGCTGGTGCTGTTCCTGATGCTGGTCATCGGGCTCGGCGGATTGATGTCCTATCTCAAACTGGGCCGCGCCGAGGACCCCTCATTCACCATCAAGGTCGCGAATGTGATCGCTCGATGGCCGGGCTCGACCGCCAAGGAGATGCGCGATCAGGTCGGCGACCTCATGGAGAAGAAGCTCCAGGAGCTGCCCTTTCTCGACAAGATCGACACGTATACGAAGCCCGGATTCCTGGCGATGTCGGTGACGTTCAAGGACACCACTCCGCCCTCTCAGGTGCCGGCGCTTTTCTATCAACTGCGCAAGAAACTGGGCGACATTCACGACGATTTGCCTGCAGGAGTCAAAGGCCCGTCGGTGAACGACGAGTTCGGCGACGTCAACTCGGTGCTTTACGCCGTCAGCGGGGAGGGCGCCGATTACCACCAGCTCAACTCCGTCGTCGAAGTCCTGCGCCAGCGCCTCCTGCAGACGCCCAACGCCGTCAAAGTGAATGTCTACGCCAATCAGGACCGCAAGATTTTCGTCGAATTCAGCCAGGCGAAACTCGCCAATCTGCGCATTGCGCCACAGACGATTTTTGATTCGGTCGCCAAGCAGAACGCGGTCACCGACGCCGGCGTCTTTGAAACCTCGACCTCCCGGATAAGACTGCAAGTCACAGGTTCGCTGCAGGGCGCCGAGGCGATCGCGGCGCTTCCCATCCCGGTGGACGGTCAGGTTCTCCGTCTCGGCGACATCGCCACGATCACGCCCGGGTTTGAAGACCCGCCGACCTTTCTGGCGCGGAAAAACGGGATGCCTGCGATCGTCGTCGGCGTTGTGATGGCCAAGGGGGGCAATGTCCTCACCTTCGGCAAGAATCTCTGAATCGGCAGTCGATGAGGTACGCGCGAAGACGCCGGTAGGCATAGAGATCGACCAGATCGCCGATCAGCCCAAGGTCGTCGAAGAGGCCGTCAGCGAATTCACCCGTTCCTTCATCGAGGCGTTGATTATCGTCCTGCTCGTCAGCTTCGCCTCGCTCGGCGCCCGCACGGGGATCATCGTCGCGCTCTCCGTCCCTTTGGTGCTGGCGGTGGTGTTCATTTTCATGAATATCCTCGGAGTTCGACCTGCAGCGCATTTCTCTCGGCGCCCTGATCATCGCGCTCGGCCTTCTGGTCGACGACGCCATCATCGCCGTCGAGATGATGATGGTGAAAATGGAACAGGGCTTCGACCGCGTGAAGGCCGCTACATTCGCATGGGAATCCACGGCGTTCCCCATGCTCACGGGCACGCTGATAACGGCGGCGGGCTTCATGCCGGTGGGCTTCGCCAATTCCTCGACTGGCGAATACACGGGCTCGATGTTCTGGGTGCTGGTGATCGCGCTCATCGCTTCATGGTTCGTCGCGGTGATCTTCACCCCCTATCTGGGCGTCAAATTGCTGCCGGATTTCGGCGAGCTGCATCCGCACCACGACCCCGACGAGATTTACCAGACGCCCATGTATCGCCGGCTGCGCAGCGTGATCACCTGGAGCGTCGATCATCGGGGCGCCGTGGTCGCGGCGACGGCGGCCGTCTTCGTTCTCGCGGCGCTCGGCTTCACCCATGTGCAGAAGCAATTCTTTCCGCTGTCGGAGCGGCCGGAACTGTTTTTCCAGCTCCGCCTGCCGGAAGGATCCGCCATCGGAGCCTCGCTGGCGGCCGTCAAGCAGGCCGAAGCGCTGCTGAAAGGCGACCCGGACGCAGCCTATTACACGAGCTACGTCGGACAGGGGCCGCCGCGTTTCTGGCTTGGCCTCAGCCCCGCTTTGCCTAATGAGGCCTATTCCGAAATCGTCATCGTCGCCAAGGATCTTCAGGCGCGGGAGCGGTTGAAGAAGAAGCTCGACGACGCCGTTGCGTCTGGCGCGCTTTCCCAGGCGCGAGTTCGCGTCGACCGCTTCAATTTCGGCCCCCCTGTCGGTTTTCCGGTGCAATTTCGCGTGATCGGCGACGATCCGGAGAAAGTGCGCGACATCGCCTATCAGGTGCGCGATGTGATGCGCACGGACGAGGCTATCGTCGACCCCCATCTAAACTGGAATGAACAGTCGCCAAGCGTGAAGCTCGTCATAGATCAGGATCGCGCACGGCTGCTCGGCCTGACTCCGCAGGATGTGGCAATGCGGCTGAAGATGCTGATCTCCGGCGTTGCCATCACCACTGTCCGCGACGGCATCGATCAGGTCGACGTCGTGGCCCGGGCCGTCGCCGCCGAGCGCGGCGACCTTGGGCGTCTTGGCGACATGGTGATCTATTCCAACGGCGGCCTTCCCATCCAGGTCTCGCAGATCGCCAGAATCGAATATCAGCACGAAGAACCGATCTTCTGGCGCCGCAACCGCGACATGACCATAACGGTGCGCGCCGACGTCAAGGACGGAGTTCAGGCCCCCGACGTCACCACGCGCCTTTGGCCAAAGCTTGAAGAGATAAGGTCGCGTCTCCCGGTCGGCTATCGGTTGGAAATCGGCGGGGCCATCGAGGAATTGGCCAAGGCAAACGCCTCCATCGCCGCGGTGTTCCCGGTCGTCGGCCTCTTGATGCTGACTATCGTGATGTTCCAGCTGCAAAACTTCGCCCGGCTCGGCCTTGTGATGATGAGCGCGCCTCTCGGCCTTATCGGCGCCTCGCTGGCGCTCAACATCGCCAGCGCGCCCTTCGGCTTCGTCGCATTGCTGGGATTGATCGCATTGTCGGGAATGGACATGCGCAACTCGATCATTCTGGTTGATCAGGTGCGCCAGGATCTCGAACAAGGCGCCAATTACCGCGAGGCGATCATCGGCGCGACAGTGCGGCGCGCGCGGCCGGTCGCGCTGACTGCAATGGCGGCGATACTGGCGATGATTCCGCTGACGCGCTCCGCGTTCTGGGGACCGATGGCGCTCACCATCATGGGCGGGTTGTTCGTGGCAACCTTCCTCACCGTGCTGTTCCTGCCGGCTCTTTACGCGCTGTGGTTCCGCCGCTCGCTGCACAAGGGATTGAAGTCCGCACCCGCTCAAGGCGTCGGCGCTCGGCCTTATGATGGCGCGCATTACGCCGGCGAGGGGGCCGAATGACCAGCACGGCGACGACACAGGCGCAGCGGGAAGGCGAAAATCGCTGCAAAATCATCGCAACAGCCGAGCGGCTGTTCAGGGAGATCGGCTACCAGAAAACGACGGTCGCCGACATTGCCCGCGCCCTCGGCATGTCGCCGGCCAATGTCTATCGCTTCTTTGGCGCCAAGTCCGAGATCAATCAGGCGGTGGCGCGCCAGATGATGAGCGAAGTGGAGGAGGCCGCCCGCAAGATCGCGCAAGGCCCGGGCAGCGCTGCGGAGCGGTTGCGGGCGCTGGTGACGACCAATGAAGCGATGAACGAGGCCCGCTACGTGACCGACCGCAAGCTTCACGACATGGTGGAAGCCGCGCTGAACGAAAACTGGCCCATTATCAACGAACATATCGACAAGATCGACCAGGCGCTGGAAAGCGTCATTGCCTCCGGCATGTCTTTGGGCGAATTCGCGCAGGGCGACCCCCGCCTCGCCGCCCGACTGGTTCATACGGCCTGCATCCGCTATTGCCACCCACGGCTTCTGGTGGAATGCGCCGAGCACGCCGAACCCTCCAGCAAGCAAATGATCGAGTTTTGCATCAAGGCGCTGCGATCCGCGGCATGAATTCAGGGCCGAGGCAAACCCGCGCCGTCGGTCCGCAATCCATGACTTAAATCAATTATTGCCCATTTTTTGCCCTGATTGCCGGCGGGTGGCAAATCGGCAATGAAATTGCTACAAGCTGCGCGCAACGGCCCGCTGGCGCGGGCCTCCTTGAATTTCGAGAGCAATACACCAGATGCGCAGCGGAAAAATCGAGCGCAATACCTCCGAGACCAAGATTTCGATTTCCGTTGGCCTGGATGGGGCGGGCGCCTCGCGAATCGCGACGGGGGTCGGCTTTTTCGATCACATGCTCGACCAGATCGCGCGCCACGCTCCGCTGGACCTCGACCTCGACGCCAAGGGCGATCTGCATATCGACGCGCACCATACGGTCGAAGATGTAGGCATCGCTTTCGGTCAGGCGGTGGATCTCGCGCTCGGCGATCGCAAGGGCATCGCCCGCTATGGCGACGCCCATGTTCCACTGGATGAGGCGCTCACCCGCGTCGTGGTCGACGTCTCCGGACGCCCTTTTCTCATTTACGACGTCAAATTCACGGCGCAAAAGATCGGCGACTTCGATACCGAGCTCATGCGCGAGTTCTTTCAGGCGGTTGCGGTCCATGCGCGCCTGGGTTTGCATATCGAGTGCCTTCGCGGCGTCAACAGTCACCACATCGCGGAAAGCGCGTTCAAGGGATTTGCGCGCGCGTTTGGCAAGGCCGTCGCGATTGACCCGCGAAGGGCCAGCGTGGTGCCTTCGACCAAGGGCACGCTGACAAGCTGAAGGAAACCGCTCCATGGCCATTTTCACCGTCCATGTTCCCGCGACGCGTGCGGGAGAGGCGCCGGCGGCTGAACAGATTGTTCTGCTGCGCGACGGCTATTCCCTGGCCGCCATGATCTTCGGCCCCTTCTGGCTCGCCTGGAATTGCGCCTGGATCGCGGCGGTCGGCTGGACCCTGCTTCTGGCCCTGATCGCCTTCGCTGGCGTCAAGCTCGGCGTCTCCCAGGCGACTCTCTGCTCGTGAGCCTGGCCTTGTCCGTCGCGCTCGGCTTCGAAGGCGCCCGTCTGATCGCCTGGACGCTGGCGCGCCGGGGCTATTCCGAGAGCGCGGTCGTCGTAGGGGAAAACTCAGAGGAAGCCGAAGAGATATTCTTCCATAACTGGCGTCCCGCAATTGCGCCGCCACCGCCGCCGCCCCCTCCGCCGAGCTCCGCACCCAGCGAGGAGCCTCGCTATTGACCACGGCGATTATTGATTATGGCTCGGGAAATCTTCATTCAGCGGTGAAGGCCTTCGAGCGCGCGGCGCGAGAAGGCGGCTCCGGCTCCAATATTTGCGTCACCAATGATCCAGCAACCGTGCGAGACGCGGAGCGCATTGTGCTGCCGGGCGTCGGCGCCTTCGCCGATTGTCGTCGCGGCCTTTCTGACATTCCGGGGCTGGACGCCGCTTTGGTCGAAACCGTTATCGAAAAGGGGCGCCCTTTCTCGGCATATGCGTCGGCATGCAGCTGATGGCGACGCGCGGGCTGGAACATGGCGAGACAAAGGGTCTCGGCTGGATCGATGGCGACGTCGAGGCGATCAAGCCCTCCGATCCAGGTCTCAAGATCCCCCACATGGGCTGGAATACTTTGAGCCTGACGCGTCCGCACCCCTTGTTTGACGGAATCAGGACGGGCGAAAATGGCTTGCACGCCTATTTCGTTCACTCCTATCACTTCGTTCCCACCTCGCCGGATCATGCGCTGGCCAGAACCGAATATGGCGGACAGCTGACGGCCGCCGTTGCGCGCGACAATCTAGTCGGCGTGCAATTTCATCCCGAGAAAAGCCAAAAGCTCGGTCTTGCTCTTATCGCCAATTTTATGAGGTGGCGTCCGTGATTTTTTTCCCGCGATTGATCTCAAAGAAGGGCAATGCGTGCGACTGGCCCAAGGCGACATGAGCCGCGCGACCGTCTTCAATGACGATCCGGCGGAACAGGCGCGCGCGTTCGAAAGCCAGGGCTTCGAATATCTGCATGTAGTCGATCTCGACGGCGCTTTCGCCGGCGCCCCGCGCAACGCCGAGGCGGTTGAGTCCATTCTCTCGGCTTTGACGATTCCTGTGCAGCTCGGCGGCGGCATTCGCGAGATGCGCACCATCGCGCGCTGGCTGGAAAAAGGCGTGACGCGAGTCATTATCGGGACGGCCGCGGTAAAAGATCCCGCACTGGTGCGCGAGGCTGCGCGCCTTTACCCGGGACGTATCGCGGTCGGCATCGACGCCAAGGACGGCATGGTGGCGGTCGAGGGCTGGGCGCGCACCACGCGCATGTCGGCGCTGGACCTTGGCCGCAGCTTCGAGGACGCCGGCGTCGCCGCCATCGTCTACACCGACATCGCGCGCGACGGCATTTTGAAGGGCCTCAATATGGAAGCGACCCTGGCGCTGGCGAATGCGCTGACGATTCCCGTCATCGCGTCCGGCGGTCTCGCCTCGCTGGAGGACGTCGCGCGGCTGACGCAGCCCGATTGCGCCAAGCTCGCCGGCGCCATCACGGGACGCGCGCTTTACGACGGGCGGCTCGATCCGGCGCAGGCGCTGGCCCTGCTGCGGGGCGAAGGCGTCAACAAGCGCGCGAGCGCCTGATGCTCAAGTCCCGCCTCATCCCATGTCTTGACGTCAAGGATGGCCGCGTCGTCAAGGGCGTCAACTTCGTCGATCTGCGCGACGCCGGCGATCCGGTCGAGGCGGCGAAGGCTTATGACGCCGCAGGGGCGGACGAATTGTGTTTTCTCGACATCGCCGCCAGCCATGAGAATTGCGGCACCCTGCTTGACGTCGTGCAGCGCACGGCGGAAGCCTGTTTCATGCCGTTGACGGTCGGCGGCGGCGTGCGCACGGCGAGCGACATCCGCAAGCTGCTGCTCGCGGGCGCCGACAAGGTCTCGATCAATTCCGCCGCCGTCGCCAACCGCGACTTCGTGCGGGAGGCGGCCGAAAAGTTCGGATCGCAATGCATCGTCGTCGCGATAGACGCCAAACGCGTGGGTGAAGGCCGATGGGAGATTTTCACCCACGGCGGACGCCGCGCCACGGGCATAGACGCAGTCGAATTCGCCCGCTCGGTCGCCGCTCTCGGCGCCGGAGAAATCCTGCTGACGTCAATGGACCGCGACGGCGCCAAGAACGGCTTCGACATTGAACTCACCCGCAGCGTCGCCGACGCGGTGAGCATCCCCGTCATCGCCTCGGGCGGCGTCGGCACGCTCGATCATCTGGTCGCGGGCATTCGCGAGGGTCACGCCAGCGCCGTGCTTGCCGCCTCGATTTTTCACTTCGGCGAATATTCCATCCAGCAGGCCAAGCTTCATATGGCGCGAGCGGGCCTCGCCATGCGCCTCGACGGATTGGAGGCGGCATGAGTTTTTCGCTCGAGGATCTCGCCGATATCATTCGCTCGCGGCGCGGCGCCGCAGCGGAAAAGTCCTATACTAAGAGCTTGTTCGAGGCCGGCTTGCCCCGCATCGCCAAGAAATTCGGCGAGGAGGCCGTCGAGGCGGTCATCGCCGCGCTGGGCGAAGACAGGGGCGCCCTGACCGGCGAACTCGCTGACGTTATTTATCATCTCCTCGTGCTGATGGAGGCCCGCGACATTGCGCTCGCGGACGTGCTGACCGAACTGGAACGCCGAACCAGCCGCTCGGGACATGAGGAAAAAGCCTCGCGCGGTGCGCCGCGATGAATGCGCAAGACGCCGAGGAACGCTTTGCGACGAACGAAAATGGCATCGCCACGCCCTATCGGCGCTTTACGCGCGCCGAATGGGCGAGCCTGCGCGCGGACACGCCGCTCACCTTGACGCTAGACGATCTTGCCCGCCTGAAGTCCCTCCACGATCCCATTTCGCTGGAGGAAGTCATAGAGATCTATCTTCCGCTGTCGCGCCTCCTCGCGCTCTATGTCGCGGCGACCCAAGGCCTGTTCAAGGCCACACAGCGCTTTCTCGGCGCGGAGGACGGGAAGGTTCCCTACATCATCGGCGTCGCCGGCTCGGTCGCCGTTGGCAAGTCGACCACCGCGCGCATCCTGAAGGCGCTGCTGTCGCGCTGGACCAACACGCCAAAAGTCGAACTCGTCACCACGGACGGCTTTCTGTTGCCCAACAAAGCGCTGGAGCGCGATGGGCTGATGGACAAGAAGGGCTTTCCGGAAAGCTATGACAACAAGGCGCTGCTGCGCTTTCTCTCCGATGTGAAAGCGGGGCGGAACAATGTCGAAGCCCCCGTTTACTCGCATCTGACCTATGACGTGGTTGATGGCGAAAAGCTCGTGATCGATCGCCCCGACATCCTGATCGTCGAAGGCGTCAACGTACTTCTGGCGCCGCGCCCGCCACGTGACGGACGGGAAGTGCCTTTCGTCTCCGATTTCTTCGACTTCTCGGTTTACCTGCACGCTGAAGAAGCCGTGCTGGAGAAATGGTACATCGAACGCTTTCACCGCCTGCGGCGGACAGCTTTCCGTGATCCGCGCTCATATTTCCGCATCTATGCCGATCTCGACGAGGCGGAAACAGAACGCGTCGCCAAGGACATCTGGGAGCGCATCAATCTCCAGAACCTACGCCAGAACATCGCCCCGACGCGTCCCCGCGCCAGCTTGATCCTGACCAAACGCGCCGATCATCAGATCGCGGAAGTAGCATTACGAAAATTGTGAAGCAGCCTGGGGGGCCACCCTGGTTTCCAAGGTGTCGACGCCCCTACGCAGCCCAAGCGAAATGGCCTGATTAACGCTTGATATACTACGTCTTTGTCGCACTCCTCACCAGCAACAAACGGGTAACCAGTTTACGTATTAAATGTGCTCTCTTCGCGAATAGCCCGGCTGTTGCGCTGCGGCAGGCATGACGCCATCATTCCGCGCCGGATGAAACCGGATGTCCGATTCCCTTGATCAGGAATGCGAGAATGGTCTTGCCGTCTGAACTCATCCGACTGAATTTTACTCCCGATGAGCGCTCCAGCGAGCGGTTTCTCTTTACCAATGCCGCCTGGGCGATAGCGCCTGTGTAAAGAACCGCGCAAGCATGAAAAAAACACGGGTGGAGTCGCTAATGTCTAAATTGGAAAGGGCTGCCTCGAAATACTGGTGGTCGCGCCTTGGCGATCAACAGATAAGTCAGGCTGCGGCAGCGAGGATACGCGCGGAACAACTCTCGACGATCCTGCGCCAGACTCCCAACATGATGGCCGCGAACATATGCAATGCGCTCGTGCTTCTGGCGGCCTTCTGGTCGACCAATCAACGCGCGCCTGTCATGTTGTGGACGCTTGTCGTCACAACAGCTGCAGGGCTTATTTATTTCAGACACATGAACCACGACGGCGGCCCGAAAGCCGCGCCTGCCAAGTCTTGCGCCATTCATCGAGCGGTGCTCAACGCGCTTATGCTCAGCATGTGCTGGGCGGCAGTGCCGGCGTTTTTCTTTCAGGGCGCGAGCTCTGGAACCCAGTTGCTGATCACATGTCTATGCGCCGGCATGCTGGGCGGAGGCGCCTTCGCTCTCGCCAGCATTCCAATCGCCGCCGTGGCTTTTACGACGCCGATTTTCATCGCATCGGCCGCCACCCTCGCTCGCAACGGAGGATGGGATTATTTTCTTATCGCGACGGTTCTCGGCGTGTATACGATGGTTCTGCTGCGCGGCGTATTCACTTATGCGGAGCAAATCAGGGCGCGAACTCTGGAGCAGCTGGAGACCGAACAGAGAGTGCGCACGGACGCGCTTACATCACTGCCAAATCGCTTGTGGTTCCAGGAAGCCGTAGAAATTGAATTCGCGCGCATCGCGCGCTCCCGGAAGAATTTTGCATTGATGTATGTCGATCTCGACGATTTCAAACTCGTCAATGACCGCTGGGGCCATGCCGCAGGCGACGATCTATTGATTCAGGTTGCGCGAAGAATGCGGGCTTGCCTGCGACCAACCGACCTCGTGGCGCGCCTTGGCGGCGATGAGTTCGCCATTCTCGCTTCGACGATAAGCAGCGCCGAAGATGCGCATGTGATCGCCCAGCGGTTGACCGAATGTTTCCAGGAGCCTTTCCTCATCGACTCCACGGAACTCTTCTGCCGCGCGAGCCTCGGCGTCGCGATCGCCCCGAAAGATGGCGACAATCCGCACACATTGTTGAGGAATGCGGACATCGCCCTTTATCGCGCCAAGCAGAACGGAGGATTGTTTTGCCTGTTTGACCCCAGACATGAGGCCGTGGCGCGCGAGGAGCGCGCTCTGGAGTTCGACCTGAGACGAGCGCTTCAATTGCGCCAGTTCAGGCTCGCCTTTCAGCCGCTATTGAACATCGAGAGCAATGAAATCAATGGATGCGAAGCTCTGTTGAGATGGATCCATCCAACGCGAGGCATGGTGGAACCGTCTGTGTTCATCCCTTTGGCGGAGAGAACCGGCTTCATTCATGACATCGGCCTTTGGGTCATCGAACAGGCTTGCCAGGCAGCGGCGGATTTTCCAGGCAATGTGCGCATCGCCGTCAACGTCTCCGCCGTTCAGCTTCGTGATTCGAAATTTGCCGAAAAGCTACTTACCCGCCTCAGGGCGGCCGGAGTTTCCGCGAGCCAGCTTGAGATCGAAATCACCGAAAGCGCGCTTCTCTCCGAGGATCCTGTCACGGACTCTTCAATTCGCAAATTGGCAGGCGCGGGCGTGGCCATAAGTCTCGATGATTTTGGAACCGGTTACTGCTCCCTGAGTTACCTGCGCAAGCTGCCTATCCATAAGATCAAGATAGACCGCAGCTTCACCAAGGATGTGCTGAAGCATGCAGATTGCGCCGCGATTGTCCGGGGCGTGATCAGAATGGCGACCGACCTGGACATAATCAGCGTGGGCGAGGGCGTGGAAGATGTCGCGCAACTTGATTGGCTGCGCGAGAATGGATGTTCGCAGGCGCAGGGCTATCTGCTCAGCAAGCCGCTGTTCGAGGCCGAGTTCAAGGACTTCATCGGCGTCTGGACGCCGGAACATCTGGCGGCGTGATTCTGCTCACGCTCCCGGAACACGCGCGGGAGCTGCGGCGTCCTCCGTTTGACACGGAAGACGCCGGAATTTCTCAGGCGCCCTTCTTCATCTCCACGACATTATCCGCGCGTCCCGTTTTCGCGGGCTTGCCGTCGAGCGTCAAACCCGTCGTATCCGCCGAAACCGAAACATGCGCGCCATCAGGGATTGCGCCGGCGAGCAGACGTTCGGCCAAGGCGTCCTGCAGCTCCTTCTGGAAGACGCGCTTCAGCGGTCTTGCGCCATAGGCCGGGTCATAGCCGCGCTGCGCCAGCCAGTCGCGCGCCCTGGCGTCGGGCTCCAGCACGATCTTGCGATCCTCCAGCAGCTTCGACAGCCGCCCGAACTGGATGTCGACAATTGCGCCCATGTCCTCGCGGCGCAGCCGGTGGAACAGAATGATCTCGTCGACGCGGTTCAGGAACTCGGGCCGGAAGTGCGAACGCACAACCTGCATCACCTCGTCATAGACGGCGGCGGAGTCCTCGCCCTCCTTCTGCATCACAAGATATTCGGCGCCGAGGTTCGAGGTCATGATGATCAGCGTGTTCTTGAAATCGACCGTGCGCCCCTGCCCATCGGTCAGCCGCCCGTCGTCGAGCACCTGCAACAACACGTTGAACACATCTGGATGCGCTTTCTCGATTTCATCGAACAGCACGACCTGATAGGGCCGACGCCGCACGGCCTCGGTCAGCGCGCCGCCCTCCTCATAACCGACATAGCCGGGAGGGGCGCCGATCAAACGCGCGACAGAATGCTTCTCCATATATTCCGACATGTCGAGACGGACCATCGCGGTCTCGTCATCGAAGAGGAAGCTCGCGAGCGCCTTGGTCAGTTCCGTCTTGCCCACGCCCGTCGGTCCGAGGAAGATAAAGGAGCCGATCGGCCGGTTGGGATCCTGCAAGCCAGCGCGCGCGCGGCGCACTGCTGTCGCCACGGCGGAAACAGCCTCCTTCTGCCCAACCACGCGGCGGGCGAGTTCGGCTTCCATATGCAGGAGCTTCTCCCGTTCGCCTTCCAGCATCTTGTCGACCGGCACGCCGGTCCAGCGCGACACGACCTGCGCGATATGATCCGCCGTCACAGCCTCCTCGACCACGACGTCATTATTGCCTTCACTCTCGGCGAGCTTGCGCTCCAGATCGGGAATGACGCCATAGGCGAGTTCGCCAGCGCGCTGATATTCGCCGCGCCGCTGCGCCTGCGCGAGTTCGTTGCGAGCGTTGTCGAGTTGCTCCTTCCACTTCTGCGCCTGACCTAGCTTGTCCTTCTCGGCGCGCCAGCGCTGGGTCAGCGCGGCGGATTTCTCCTCCAGCCCCGCAAGCTCATGCTCCAGCCGCGCCAGCCGGTCCTTCGAGGCAGCGTCCGTTTCCTTCTTCAGCGCCTCCTGCTCAATGCGCAATTGCACGATGCGGCGGTCGAACTCATCCAGCTCTTCAGGCTTGGAGTCGATCTGCATGCGCAGGCGCGAACTCGCTTCGTCCACGAGGTCAATGGCCTTGTCCGGCAGAAAGCGGTCGGAGATGTAACGGTTGGAAAGCGTCGCGGCGGCGACGAGCGCGCTGTCGCTGATGCGTACGCCATGGTGCAATTCATATTTTTCCTTCAGGCCGCGCAGGATCGAGACGGTGTCCTCGACAGAGGGCTCGCCGACGAACACGGGCTGGAAACGCCGCGCCAGCGCCGCATCTTTTTCGACATGCTTGCGATATTCGTCCAGCGTGGTCGCGCCGACGCAATGCAGTTCGCCGCGCGCCAGAGCGGGCTTCAACAAGTTCCAGGCGTCCATGGCGCCGTCGGCCTTGCCGGCGCCGACCAGCGTGTGCATCTCGTCGATGAAGAGAATTATGCTCGCCTGCCGCAGCGGTGACTTCGTTCAGCACCGCCTTGAGCCGTTCCTCGAATTCGCCGCGAAATTTCGCGCCCGCGATCAACGAGCCCATGTCCAACGCGAGCAGCTTCTTGTCCTGCAGCGATTCCGGCACGTCGCCATTGACGATGCGCAGCGCCAAGCCTTCGACGATGGCGGTCTTGCCGACGCCGGGTTCGCCGATCAGCACGGGATTGTTCTTGGTGCGGCGCGCCAGCACCTGGATCGTGCGGCGGATTTCCTCGTCGCGGCCGATCACGGGATCGAGCTTGCCCTCCCGCGCCGCCTCGGTGAGATCCCGCGAATATTTCTTCAGGGCGTCATAGCTGTTTTCCGCCGAAGCGCTGTCGGCCTTGCGGCCCTTGCGCAAATCCTCGATGGCGGCGTTCAGCGTCTGCGGGGTTACGCCCGCGTCGGCGAGAATGCGCGCCGCGTCGGAGCCCTTCTCCAGCGCCAGGGCGAGAAGCAGCCGCTCGACCGTGACGAAGGAATCGCCCGCCTTCTGCGCGATCTGCTCGGCGTTGTCGAAGTGCCGCGCAGTGGCGGGCGCGAGATAAAGCTGGCCCGCGCCGGAACCCGCGACCTTGGGAAGTTTCGCCAAAGCCGCTTCGGTCTTGAGCAGGGCCTCGCGCGAGCGTCCGCCCGCACGGTCGATCAAACCCGCCGAGAGCCCTTCCTCGTCGTCGAGCAGAACTTTCAAAATATGTTCGGGGGTGAATTGCTGATGTCCCTCGCGGGTCGCCAGCGACTGCGCCGATTGAATGAAGCCGCGCGAGCGCTCCGTGTATTTCTCGATATTCATGAAATGCTCCCAAGACCAGAAGGCGGTCCAAATAGCGGCGCGCCTCGCCTCATAACCCTGGCCCCTTTCGGCGGCCTTAAGCGCGATATGGGAAAGGGCTTTTCAAAAACAAAGGGGGCGCCGCAAAGCGCCGCGCCTTGGCTGAGTTTGCACCAGCGGCGACCTACACATTACAAATCCTGCGAAGTCAGCCAATATCATCGGCTTCTTGATAGTCATCCGCCGGCGTAATCGTGATTTTCTCGATATTGCATCTGATGGTTCCGATAGGCCCGGCGCAGGGCTCCAGCTCTATTTCGACTTCGCCGCAAACAAGACCGATTCCCTGTAGACTGGAATGAACCGCCTGATCTTGGGCACGGCGCAAATTCAGCTGGCCGATGACGTTCTGATGGGCAAAGCCATCGAGACACAAGTCGACCATATCTCGCAAAGTGAAATTGAACACAGCGTGTTTGTACGGCGGCCCTTTGCGTTTTCCGGCTTCGCTCGCCAACGCCGCGATCCGGAAATAGCTCGGACCTTTCCGAACAAGGCGAATCTCGAGGACTTCGCCATCCCCGAAACTCGGCCAGCCGTCAAACCACTCGATCACTTCCCGGCCACCGGGTATTTCTTTGAGGATAGATACCGTTTCCTCGATTAAATCGTATTCCTCCATCTGCGCCTCGCGTTTAGTGCGAACGTGGTCGCCTGATCGAATCCCTTGGGCATGCCCTTGCATCGCATTATTATGATCCCGGATTCGTCCTCTGGAGCAAGCATGCGCGTAAAATACCTCTACCGCTACCCTGTGAAAGGCCTATCCCCCGAGCCGATCGAGGACGCCGAACTCGAGGAGGACGGCTATTTTCCCTGCGACCGGCTGTTCGCGCTGGAGAACGGTCCGTCCGGCTTCGACCCGGCGGCTCCCGCACACCAGCCCAAGATCAAATTTCTGATGCTGATGCGCAACGCCTCCCTTGCGGGCCTGTCGACCCGCTACGAGGCGGAAACCTGCGTGCTCACGCTGAAGCAGGGCGACGCAGTTGTCGGCAGCGGGGATCTGCGCACGGCGGAAGGACGCGCCGCTATCGAGAATTTCATGACGGAGTTTCTCGGAGAGCAGATTCGCGGGACGGTGCGGCTGCTTGGCGCGCCGGAGAAATTCCGCTTCACGGATTCGAAGTCGGGCTTTGTCTCGCTGCTCAACCTCGCCAGCGTCGACGCTATCGCAAAGGCCGAGGGCCGACCAGTCGATCCGCTGCGTTTTCGCGCCAATGTCTATCTGGAAGGTCTGGAGCCCTGGGCGGAGACAGAGCTGGTCGGCAAGACCCTCAAGATTGGCGAGGCGCGCCTTGAGGTCATCAAGATGACGGACCGCTGCGCGGCCACCGGCGTCGAGCCCGGCACGGGCGCGCGCGACATGGATCTGGTGCAGACGCTGCGCAAGAACTTCGGCCATATCGATTGCGGCGTCTATGCCCGCGTGGTCAAGGGCGGACGAATCGCGCGCGGCGACCCCGTGGTCTGATCACGAATGGGAATCGCCGGCAAGCGATGCAAAATCCCGATCGCGCCATATTTACTGGCAAGGAGTCCACTTTCGTGAGACTTCGCTCGCGGGAAAGGCGCTCGAAATGACCGAGGCCAGGATCATCTCGTTTGAAACCGGCGCGCAAATCCGCCAGCTGCGGATGGAGCTAGAAAGCTGGCGGGCGAGACTGCGCCTCGCCTATGAACGCAACTGGGACTGGCGCGCGCGGGGGATATGCAAGCAGGAGATCCAGCGTCTGAGCGATCTTGTTCGCGCGGACGCAAAAAAGATCGCCTAAATCGCCGTCCGGTCGCGATCCGCCCCTCAATCGCCGAGAGGCAGCTCTCCGCGCAAGGGCGCTTCTTCCGCCGGTCCGCCAGCCTCGCCCGAAGCCGGACGCGGCCTGCGGCGACGTCGCTGGGCCAGATGGAAGCCGCCCCCCTCCTGTTCCTCGCCCGGCGCCTGCTCGACGCTCGAAGGAGCCGCCTCAACCGGCGGCGCTGCGGGGCGCGGCGCGACCGCGATCGCCGGGGGCGCGGTTATGAAAGCCGGCAATCCAACGGGCGCATCGACCACCGGCTGTTCGCCGCTAACGGGGGCCTCGCCGCGCTCAGGGCGCGGCTGGAACCGGTTTCGATCTCGGTTGCGATCAAAGCCAGGGTGTTGCTGGCTTCGCTGCTCGCCGGCTTCGCCGCCCCGATCCGCATTGCGGTCGTTCGGGCCACGATCCTGACCGCGGTCAAAGCCGCGATCCTGATTGCGATCCGGGCCGCGGTTGCGTCCGCCGAATTGGGGACGATCCGGACGATTCGGGCGCTCGTGGCGCTGCTCGCCGTAAGGCCGCTCCTCGAAAGGCTGGGGCTGCGGTTGTGGAGGCGCGAAATGCGGCTGAGCCTGAGGCTGAGGCTGCTGAGGCTGATAGGGCGGCTGGGTCTGGAAAGCAGGGGCGGCCGGCGTCGGCAGCCTCTCGGCCAGTGGCGCGAAGCGATCGGGGATTCCCGTGAAATCATCATCGTCCTCGCCTTCATCCTCTGCCTCGAAGGATTGGCGGCCAAAATTATTTGCCTGCTGTTGCGCGGCCGAAATCAGACGAAAATAGTGCTCCGCGTGCTGCAGCAGGTTTTCAGCCATGACGATGTCGCCGGAGGACTGGGCGTCTCGCGCGAGCTGGAGATATTTCTCCGCGACATGCTGCGCCGTGCCGCGAATCTTGACGTCGGGCCCGTTCGACTCGAAGGAGCGCGTCAGGGGATTCGGCCCCTTGCGCCCATTGTTGCGCCCGCGCAGCCTCTTGTTCTGTCCTGGTCTCATTGACACTCCCCAACAATCCCCCTGTGAGGGCGAGCGGCTCACGCCTGGTCTCGCCTATTTGTGATCGCATCGCGCGGAGCGCGGAAAACTTGCTGTGACAATGGTCTATTTGCAGCGAGGGTCTCTTTGCAGCGAGATGCTCTTGTCTTGATTGGCGCGCTTGCCTGAAGCAGCAGCTAAGAATACCGCGACGGCGACATTAGCGCTCTTGTTCGACGATCGACGCCACCGCGCCAACATCGTCCTTAAAGTTCGATTTACGCGGCGCTCTCTGGCCGTTTCACACGCCAGCCCTTCGGCTGTGTTTCCTGCATACAACGATCTTGCGCGAATTCCCGGCGGCCCCTCGCCGAATGTCCAACAGCAATCGCCGAAGCCAATTTACAAATCCAAACCCCGCATGGCGTACCCGCCATGCATGTTTTCGTTTCAGGCGAGTAACGTGCCGCCGCGACAAAAATCTGTCTACACGGAAGTGGCGCGGCTACCGTTTGATCACCACTGCCTCTAACAGGAGGGTCTCGCTGCCACGTACCGTTACGGCGAGAGCGCTGGCGACCGGCACATGCTGAGCATCAGCAAAACTCAACGGTTGATCGCCCTTATACAAGAATTACCTCGCCACGCCAAGTGTGTCGCGCATTGCTTCCGCAAAAAAGCGAAACTGTAGCGAAATTGTCACGCTCCCGACGGCGGAAGACGCGCTGCAACCGCGCGCTCATGCCCCCCCGCGTCACGGGCGATTGCAGCAATTTGCAGACCTGCCTCCACCAGGAGCTCCGCGACGTCGGACGCCTGCCCCGCTCCCAGTTCGAAAAGCACTAGGCCTTCTGGATTCAGGACGTTCGGCAAGCCTTGGACAATCTGCCTGTAGCAGCCCAAGCCGTCCCCACCGCCGTCGAGCGCCAGCAAGGGATCATGCAACGCCACCTCCGGAGACAAGGAGTGGATGTCTTCACTGCGAATATAGGGCGGATTCGAGACTACAAGATCGAAGCGCGCGGAAATCGCCTCCGCCCAGCGGCCCCTCAGCACCGTTCCACGCGCCGCAAGTCCACAGGCGGCGAGATTCGCCTTGGTCGCGCCGCAGGCCGTTTCCGAAAGATCAACCGCTACGGCCTTCGCCTCCGGCAGTTCGCTCAGCAAGGCGCACACGATCGCTCCCGATCCCGATCCCAGATCAAGAATCGACAAAGACCTCGCGCCGTCGATCGGCTACCAGGCGCAACGCCAGCTCCACCAGCGTCTCGGTGTCCGCGCGCGGATCGAGCACGCCCGGCGTCACGTGAAGATCGAGCGTCCAGAAGCCGCGCGTTGCGAGTATGCGCGACACCGGTTCGCGCTCCGCACGCCGGGCTGCATATTCCGCCAAGCGACGCGCGGCTTTTGCGCCGATCGACGCCAGCGGATCAAGCACCAGCTGCGCATGAGTCAGCTCCGCCGCCGCCAGAAGCAAAATGCGCGCATCGGTTTTTGCGTCCTCGACGCCGCTTCGCGCCAGAAGCTCGGCGACGCGCGCGAGGGCTTGCGCCCTGGAAGCATCATCGCCGATTTCCAGAATAGGAGGCGCGTTCATGCACGCAGCCTCCAATGGATTGCGCGCCTCGCTCAGGCGACGCCCTTTGCAAGACGGGCCGTGAGGCGGCGCGCAAAGGCGCCAGCGTCAATAGGCGGCTCGCCATCGGCGATGCGGGCGAGATCAAGCAGCATGAAATAGCCGTCTGCAGCCTCTGCTCCCTGCGGCGCATTCGCCAAAGCGATAATCGCGGCGTGACGCGGATTGATCTCCAGCACGGGCTTGCCCAAGGCGCCGCCCTGACCATGTTCGGCCAGAAGACGCGCGAGCTGGCGATCCAGCCCATGCTCCGGCGCGATCAGACACACCGCGCTCTCGCGCAGCCGCGTCGAGACGCGAACGTCGCCGACATGTTCCTTGAGCGCCTCCTTCAGCCTCTCGACCAGACCGGCGATCTCTCCAGCGGCTTCCGGCGGCGGCGGCTCTGCCTCGCCCTCCTTGAGGGGAACCAGCGAGATATCGGCCGCGCCCTGCGTCACCGATTTGAATGGCTTGCCCTCGAAGCCGACGCAGCTCGTCACCCAAAAGGCGTCGACCGCATCATCAAGCAGCAGCACCTCAACTCCGCGCGCCGAGAACTCCTCGATCTGGGGACTCTGCGCAAGCCGCTTGAGATCGTCGCCGACGAGATAGAATATCGACGTCTGATTCTCCCGCAGATCGGCGATGTAATCCGCGAGGGTGCGCGTTTTCTCGCTGGTTCTGGTGGAGGCGAAGCGCGCGATCTTGAAGATGTCGTCGCGCCGCTGCGGATCTTCGTGCAGCCCTTCCTTCAGAACCGCGCCGAAATTCTCCCACACCTTAGCGAATTTCTCAGGCTCGCTTTCCGCAAGCCTGCCAAGCTCCTGCATGATGCGCGTCGTGATCGCCTTGCCAATCTGGGCGATGACCGGGCTCTGCTGCGCCATCTCGCGGGAAACGTTGAGCGGGATGTCGGCGCTGTCGACGACAAGCCGCACGAAGCGCAGCCAAGCCGGCAACAGCTGAATCTCCTTCGAGATCAGCACGCGCCGCACATAGAGCTTGCTCTTGCTCTTGCGAATGGGGTCGAAGAGATCCATCGGGCGCGACCCAGGGATGAAGGCGAGCACCGTATATTCGGTGCGGCCCTCCGCCCGCCAATGGATGGTCAGCGCCGGCTCATCGAACTGGCCGGCGAGCTGGCGATAGAAGTCGTTGTATTCTTCCGTCGTGATCTCAGATTTTGGCTTGGTCCAGAGCGCGGCCCCATCGCTCAGCCGGCGCGGCTCCTCGCCGGGCGCGCCGACGATTTCGATTGGAATGGCGATGGCGCCGGAATGTTCATGCAAAATGCTCTCGACACGATATGATTCGAGAAATTCGTCGCTGTCGCTGTTGAGATGCAATGTCACGCGCGTGCCAACGGCGGGGGCGTCTTCGCTCGCGGCGGACGAAATCTGATAGGAGCCCTTGCCGTCCGAAGTCCAGAGCCAGGCCTCCTGCGAGCCAGCGCGGCGCGTCAGGACCTCCACCTTGTCGGCGACCATGAACACCGAATAAAAGCCGACGCCAAACTGGCCGATAAGGCTCTGCCCCTTGTCGCCGGCGCCCTCGGCGCTGATCTTGTCCAGAAAGGCCCGCGTGCCGGAATTGGCGATCGTGCCGAGCGCCGACACTAGTTCCTCGCGCCCCATGCCGACGCCATTGTCGGCGACGGTCAATGTGCGCTTGTCCTTGTCGAGCGAGATCGTGACCAGCGGAGCGCCGGCCTCGGCCGCCAGAGTCTCATTGGACAGCGCCTCGTAACGCAGTTTCTCGCAGGCGTCCGCCGAATTGGAGACAAGTTCGCGCAGGAAGACATCGCGCTCTGAATAGACGGAATGAGCCATCAACTGCAGCAAGCGGGCGACGTCGGCCGTGAAGCCGTGGCTGGTCGCTTGCGCGTTTGGATCAAGAGTGGCGGCTGCGTCGGTCACTTTAATCTGCTCCAATACGGAAAGGGCAATCAATTGATCCCGCCGGGCTGCTATAATGAGGGGGATCTCCCCAAGCGCATGGCCAACCGGACGACGGGATCGGTTCGAGCCTCATATCGGCGAAGAGAGGGCAAGTTGCAAGGCGCGGCGCAAGGGCGACCGACCGGAAACAAGACGGGCCGGCAGGAGAACCCTCCTGGCCGACCCGCCCATCGCCACATACGCACCGGAATGTTAGGTCGCGCGCCCTTCCGGGGGGCTGGGGGGCTGACGATAACCGGAGAGAACGCGCCACGACCGGCTGAGGCAATGCAACAGATATTGGGCGCGGCTCTGGGCCTACAAGTGGCCCAAACTCGACGAAATCATGAAATCTTTTTCATGAAGCGGCGCGAGGCCGCGTTACAAAATCGTCATCCCCCGCTTGCCCTTCGGGCGATCGCAGGCGAACATGGCGATCAGAACCGCATCTAACCGCCAAACGGACGCCTCTTTTCAGGAAGCGACTCATGAGCGACATTGAGCCCAAGCATCGCCAGGCCAACAGGAATCGCCTCGTTCTTATTTCGGGCGAAGCGGACCGTCGGGAGCGCCCCGCAACTCCACCCCCACAACGAGACGCCGGGGCGGTGGTTGTTTCTTTCGACCGGCGGGAACTGCGTGTGATCTTCAATCTGTACGGAGCGCGAGTTGCGGCGGGGGAATGGCGCGATTACGCGCTGGACTTCACCACTTCGAAGGCGGTGTTTTCGATTTTCCGGCGGTCGTGCGAAACGCCACTCTACCGCATTGAAAAAAACCCGGCGCTCGGCCGGCGGCAAGGCGCCTATAGCGTCATAGACTCGAGCGGCCTCATACTGCGGCGGGGGCAGGAACTGGTCCGCGTGGTCGGCGTGCTTGATCGCAAGCTGCGGCTGGTCGGCGCCGAATGATCAAACGAAAAGGCCCCGCATGCGCGGGGCCTTTCGCTCAAGCCTCCAAATAAGCTCAGTTGTTACGGTCGCCGAACAGATAGAGCAGCGACTGGAACATGTTGATGAAGTCGAGGTAGAGCCTCAGCGCGCCGAAGATGCTCTTCTTATGCGCGACCTCATAGCCGTCGCCAGCGTAATACTCTTCCTTGATCGACTGCGTATCCCAAGCTGTCAGCCCCGAGAAGATGAGCACCGACAGGATCGACAGGCCGAACTGAAGCGCCGAGCTCTGCATGAAGATATTGACGAGGCCCGCGATCACGAGACCCCACACGCCCATGATGAGGAAGGACCCGACCGGCGAAAGGTCACGATTTGTCGTGTAGCCATATAGGCTCAGGCCGCCGAAGGCCGCCGAGGTGATGAAGAACACACGCGCGATGGAACCGCCCGTGTACACCAGCAACAGGAACGACATCGAAAGGCCGATCGTCGCCGCGAAAGCCAAGAACAAGGTGCGCGCCGTAGCCGCTGACATTGTGTTGGCGCGAGCGCTGATGAAAAACACGAAGGCCAGAGGCGCGAGCACGATCACCCAGCGCAGCGGGCTCATGTAAATAGCCTGGCCGAAAGGCGTCAGAGCGATACGGCCGGCGGCGTTGTGCGTGACGGCTAGCATCTGGGCGCCAGCGCAACCAGTCCCGTAACGCCAAGCCCGAGCGTCATATAGTTATATACGCCAAGCATATAGGCGCGCAGGCCCTGATCGATTTCCGCCGTCGCTTTTCTGCCGACGCTGGCGCCGAAGCGCATGTTGCGGTCATAGTTGGACATGAGAACCCCTCGTACAGGCTATGCTGGCCGGAGCGACAAAGCTCACGGCATAAGCCTCGGCCGGAATATGGCGCTTGCCGGTCAAAGTGGCAAGACAGCCGCGCATGAACTCTTGTTAAGCTTTCCGCAGCAGCGTCGGGCGAAAAGCCCGGAAATTGGGGCCGGCGCCACTAGTCTCATATTATACAGCAGCTCCGGGCAAACTCAGGTAAAGCATATCCATCGCATGCGCCGGCAAGGGATTTCTTTTATGGATAATATGAATGTAATAAGATCCTGTTACTAAATATTATGCTTTGTTGGACACAGCAGCACTTATAGAATCCAACATTATCCTCCACAGTTGCGCGCCAGGATTGCATTTTTTCATATTTATAGCTATAAATTACAAAAGAATTCCTTTAGAAAAATAACCCCATTGCGCCCATGCGCAATGTCGACGCGAAAAAACTGGCGCCTGTGGCAGGGCAGACACTTGTCGGCGACCTATAATGGGGTAAGATTCAGGCTTGGCGTCATCCGCCTCCTGCCTTCTGGGTTGGGAGGAGCTTGTGACGCGCTACTTTGAATACCTATGTGTCGCCTGTCCTTGCCACACGGAGACCAGGAGGAACACCATGCGTGAGGAAGAATCAGCGCCCCTCTGTACTCGGACCAGCAAGAGCGACCGCCTGAAGAGCCTGTTCGCGCTTTGTCCGACAATTCGAGCCGCTTTGTCTATAGGACTTATGGTCGCAGCGACTGCCTTCGCCACGGCCCCCGCCGCCGCACATGGCCGCCTCGGCGCGGCGGAGGGACGCTGCCGCCTCTTCATCGGTCCTGACATCATGAATTTCACCGGCTATACGCCGGACGCATCGAAAAGCGAATTCTGCGAAGACATTCCGGCCATCGGGCGCATGATCATGGTGCTCGACTACGAGCAGGAAGAACTGCGCGACATGAATGTCGAAATTCGCATTATCAATGACATCGGCAGCGAGGAAAAAGAGAACGAAGACTTGGAGGCCGTGACAGTCGCCTATCGCGAACCCAAGATATATCGGACGGGCACCATCAATTTCGAGCATAATTTCACGGAGCCGGGCTATTTCGTGGGCATCGTCACGGTGCTCGGCGATCACGGGGAGCGGTGGGTTTCCCGCTTTCCGTTCTCGGTCGGAAAGAGCTTCATGCGGACGCTGCCGGTCTATATTCTGCTCACCATTGGCGTGATCGCGCTCTTCTTCATCTATCTGCGCCACCGCAAGCTGACGCCGCCAACGCCCGTCAAGCCTTTCGTGCCCCCGCATGATCCGGAGCCGCACGATCCTGCGCCGACGCCAGCCGAATAAGAGAGATTCCCTCTCCGCTCCGGTCTGGGGTGGAGAGGGCGGCCGCAAGGCGAAGCATAGTTATTGACCACCGCGCCCGGCTCCGCCCGCCAGCGTGTCGGCGAAAAACGCCAGGGTCTTTGCATAGACCCGCGCCTTGTTCCATTCCAGAAGCACCGCGAAATTGGGCTGGCCTTCATCCCAGCCGGCGCCGCGCTGCCAGCCGCTGCCCTGCAAGAAATTCGCGGTCGAGGCGAGAACGTCGGTCGTGTCGTGGATCAAATCCCGCGTGCCGTCGCCATTGAAGTCAACGGCGAATTTCAAATAGGACGAGGGCAGGAACTGGGTCTGGCCGATTTCGCCCGCCCAGTCGCCGCGCATCTGCGAAGGGGACATGTCGCCGCGCTGCACGATTTTCAGCGCGTCAATCAGTTCGGCTTGAAAACGCTCCGATCTGCGGCAATCATAGGCCAGCGTCGCCAGCGAACGAAATATCTGGAACTTGCCATTGTCGGCGCCAAAGCCCGTCTCCAGCCCCCAGATGGCGACCAGAACCGGTCCCGGCACGCCGTAGCGTTGCTCGATCTGGCGAAACAAAGCCGCGTGACTTTGAAGCAGTGACTTTCCGCGAGCGATGCGCGCAGGCGTGACCAGACGGTGGGAGAACTGCTCAAAACTCAGTCGAAACACGCCCTGGCCGCGGTCGCGCGTGATTATCGCGCGGTCATAGGAGACATTCCCCAGCGCCGTTTCGATGACCGGCTGGGAAATACCCTCGCTCGCCGCTTCCTGCCTGAAACCGGCGAGCCACGGCGCGAACCCGTCCGCGCTGTTTCCGCATTGCGCGGCATGGGCGGGAGACGCAAGCAGCGCCGCCGTGGCGATTGCCATGACCATCAAGGAAATTCGCAAATCACGCTCAAGGATCATTAGCTATTCCCTTAAAATCAAAGCGCAGCCGAGACTTTACCCAAGGCGCCCCCGCGCCGCGCGCAGCTTTTCGATCCGCGCGACAGCGCCCTCGCGACGTTCCTTGTGCTCGTCGATGACTTCTTCCTCGGCCTTGGCCAGGAATCCCGGATTGGCGAGCTTGGCGTCGAGCTTCTTGACCTCGCCCTCCAGCTTTTCGACCTCCTTGTCGAGGCGCTTGCCCTCCGCCGCAAGGTCGATGACGCCCTCTAACGGAAGCGCCGCCAGCACGCCGCGCACGAGCAGCTGCGCGCTGCTCTTTGGCGCCGCGTCCGCGAAGGAGACGCCGGAGAGGCGCGCCAGCCTTTTCAGCGTATCCTCCCAATGAGCGGCGCGATCCTGCGCGGGCTTGTCCGCGCCGACCAGAACCAGCGCGATTTCGGCGCCGCCGAGATTCATTTCCGCGCGCAGCGAGCGCACCTCGGAAATCAGCTCCACGATCCAGCCGACCTCGGCCTCCGCCGCGACATCCTCAAGCCCTTCGAGTTGAGGCCAGCGCGCCAGAACGAGCAGGCTTTCGCGCTTCTCGCCTTCCGCGCCCTTGATCGCCCAAAGCTCCTCGGTGATGAAGGGCATGAACGGATGCAGCAGCGCGTAGATCTGGTCGAGCACGAAACTGGTGCAGGCGCGGGTCTCGTCCTTGGCCGGGCCGTCGTCGCCCTGCAGCAAGGGCTTGGTCAACTCGACATACCAGTCGCAGAAGATGTTCCACACGAAGCGATAGGCGGCGTTGGCGGCGTCGTTGAAGCGATAGGCGTCGATGGCCGCGCTGATGTCCCTCGCGGCGCGCGCGGCCTCGGTGACGATCCAGCGGTTGAGCGTGATCTTGTTGGCGGCAGGGTCATAGCCCGCGACGCGCGCGCAGCCGTTGACCTCGGCGAAGCGCGAGGCGTTCCAGAGCTTCGTCGCGAAATTGCGGTAGCCTTCGACGCGGCTGGTGGCGAGCTTGATGTCCCTGCCCTGCGCGGCCATCGCCGCGAGCGTGAAGCGCAACGCGTCGGCGCCGTAATCCGTGATGAGATGCAGCGGGTCGATGACATTGCCCTTCGACTTCGACATCTTGGCGCCCTTCTCGTCACGGACGAGCGCGTGGATATAGACATCGTGGAAGGGAACCTCCTTCTTGAAATGCAAGCCCATCATCATCATGCGGGCGACCCAGAAGAAGATGATGTCGAAGCCCGTGACCAGAACCGTGGTGGGATAATAGCGCTTCAGCTCGGGCGTCTCGTCGGGCCAACCCAGCGTCGAGAAGGGCCACAATGCCGAGGAGAACCAGGTGTCGAGCACGTCTTCGTCGCGTGTCAGCGTCACGTCACGACCGAATTTCTCGCGCGCGGCCTTGAGCGCCGCCTCTTCGCTCTCCTCGACAACGACATTCCCGTCTTCGTCGTACCACGCCGGTATCCGATGGCCCCACCAGAGCTGGCGCGAGACGCACCAGGGCTGGATGTTTTCGAGCCATTCGAAATAGGTTTTCTCCCAGTTCTTCGGCACGAAATTGGTGCGCCCCTCGCGCACGGCGGCCAGCGCCGGCTGCGCCAGCGTCTTGGCGTCGACATACCATTGATCGGTGAGGCGCGGCTCCAGCACCGCATGCGAGCGGTCGCCATGCGGCACCGCGTGGACATTGTCGGCGATCTCGGCGAGCAGCCCGCGCTCCTCCATCATCGCCACGACGCGCGCGCGCGCCTTGAAGCGGTCGAGCCCGTCGAGCGCTTCGATCGTGAGATCAAGTTCGGGAGTCGGCGCGAGCGCCTCCGCAAAGGCCTCGTTGCCTCGCAGCACGATGCGCGCCTCGGCGTCGAGCACATTTATCAGCGGCAGACCGTGGCGCTTGCCAACCTCGAAATCATTGAAGTCATGCGCCGGAGTGATCTTCACCGCGCCCGATCCTTTTTCGGGGTCGGAATATTCATCGGCGACGATCGGAATGAGCCGCCCCACCAGCGGCAGGCGCACCTTGCGCCCGACCAGCTTCGTATAGCGTTCGTCCTCCGGATGCACGGCCACCGCCGTGTCGCCCAGCATGGTCTCGGGCCGCGTCGTCGCGACGGTGATGAACTCGCCGCTGTCCCTGCCGTCCATCGTCACGACGGGATAGCGGAAATGCCACAGATGGCCCTTCACTTCCGTCGGCACGACTTCAAGGTCGGAGATCGCGGTCTGCAGCACCGGGTCCCAATTGACGAGGCGCTTGGCCTTATAGAGCAGCCCCTCGCGGTAAAGCTGCACGAAGACCTTCACCACCGCGCGCGAGAGCCCTTCGTCGAGCGTAAAACGCTCGCGCGACCAGTCACAGGAGGCGCCAAGACGCTTGAGCTGCTCGACGATGGTTCCGCCGGATTCAGCCTTCCACTCCCAGACGCGCTCCAGAAATTTCTCGCGCCCCATTTCACGCCGGCCGGGCTGCTGGCGCTCCGCCAGCTGGCGTTCGACCACCATCTGCGTCGCTATGCCGGCGTGGTCGGTGCCGGGCTGCCACAGCACGTCCTTACCCTGCATGCGCGCGTGGCGGGCCAGAATGTCCTGCAGCGTATTGTTGAGCGCATGGCCCATGTGCAGCGAGCCGGTGACATTGGGCGGCGGAATGACGATGGAATAGGGCGCCGCGCCGGCGCGCTCGGGCAGTCCCGCGCGAAACGCGCCCGCGCTCTCCCACTGTTCGCGGATGCGCTGCTCGATGGCGGCGGGGTCGAAGGTTTTTTCCATGGTCATGGTTTTGTTGGCTCGGGGTCATGGCGCCCCTCATCCGACCCGGCTGCGCCGGGCCACCTTCTCCCGTGAACGGGAGAAGAAGCGCCCTTCCAATTTTTATAGCTGAATTTTTCGGCTCACTTCCTTCTCCCACTTTTGGGAGAAGGCGGCCCTCGCGTCAGCGAGGGTCGGATGAGAGTGCTTACGCCAGCGCCTTGAGCGCGTCGCGGCCCGCGTAGATCGCCATCGGCCCCAGCTCTTCCTCGATGCGGATGAGCTGGTTGTATTTGGCGGTGCGGTCGGAGCGCGCTAGCGAGCCGGTCTTGATCTGGCCGCTGTTCACGGCGACGGCGATGTCGGCGATGGTCGAATCCTCGGTCTCGCCGGAACGATGCGAGAGCACCGTGGTGTAGCCGGCGCGATGCGCCATCTCGACGGCGGCGAGCGTCTCGGTCAGGGTGCCGATCTGATTGACCTTGACCAGCAGCGAGTTGGCGATGCCCTGCTTGATGCCCTTCGACAGGATTTCGACATTGGTGACGAAAATGTCGTCGCCGACGATTTGCACCTTCTTGCCGATCTTGTCGGTCAGCAGCTTCCAGCCCGCCCAATCGTTCTCCGCCATGCCGTCCTCGATCGAGACGATGGGATAGGCGACCGCGAGCTTGGCGAGATAGTCGACCTGCTCCTCGACGGAGCGGGTCACTTTCTCGCCCTCATAGACATATTTGCCGTCCTTGAAGAACTCCGAGGCGGCGGCGTCGGTGGCGAGGCACACGTCGACGCCCGGCTTGAAACCCGCCGTCTCAATGGCCTTCATGATGAAATCGAGCGCCGCTTCCGCCGAGGGAAGATTCGGCGCGAAGCCGCCTTCGTCGCCGACGGCCGTATTGAAACCGGCCTTCTTCAACGCGCTCTTCAGCGTGTGGAAGATTTCCGCGCCCCAGCGAATGGCGTCGGTCACGGTGGGCGCGCCGACCGGCATGACCATGAATTCCTGGAAGTCGATGGGGTTGTCGGCATGGGCGCCGCCATTGATGATGTTCATCATCGGCGTCGGCAGAACGCGCGCCTGCGTGCCGCCGATATAGCGGTAGAGCGGCAGGGCGGAGGCGTCGGCGGCCGCCTTGGCCACCGCCAGCGACACGCCGAGAATGGCGTTGGCGCCAAGGCGCGACTTGTTCGGCGTGCCGTCGAGCTCGATCATAGCCTCGTCGATCGCGACCTGCTCCTCGGCCTCGAAGCCCAGCAGCGCGCCGGCGATTTCGCCATTGACGCCTTCGACCGCCGCCAGCACGCCCTTGCCCAAATAGCGCTTGGCGTCGCCGTCGCGTTTTTCGACCGCCTCGCGGGTTCCCGTGGAGGCGCCCGAGGGGACGGCGGCGCGGCCGGTGGAGCCGTCCTCCAGCGTCACATCGACTTCAACGGTGGGATTGCCGCGAGAATCGAGGATTTCGCGGGCGTGGATGTCGATGATCTCGGTCATTCAAAGGCCTCTTGTGCTGCGGCGCGGGAGTTTCGCGCCTTTTAGCCCGATTGCGCGGCGCGGGAAAGGGCGGAATGGCGGGATCGCTCTCTTTCCCGCCTCAAGAGCGCTTGACGGCTTCGGCCGCCGGCCTCTAACTCAGGCCATGACCAAGACCCACAAAGGCGCCGCATTGCTGGGCGAAAAGGCCGCGCTTCCGGCCTCGCCGGACGAGGCCGAGCTTGATCTCGTGCCCAATCCGCACCCGGCGGAAACCTATCTGGTGCGCTTCGCCGCGCCGGAGTTCACCTCGCTTTGCCCCGTCACGGGCCAGCCGGATTTCGCGCATATCGTGATCGATTACGTCCCCGGCGAATGGCTGGTGGAGTCGAAGTCGCTCAAGCTTTATCTCGGCAGCTTCCGCAATCACGGGGCCTTTCACGAGGACTGCACCATGCGGATAGCCCTCGACCTCAAGGCCGCGATGTCGCCAAAATGGCTGCGAATCGGCGGCTACTGGTATCCGCGCGGCGGCATACCCATCGACGTATTCTGGCAGACCAGCGCGCCGCCGCAGGGGCTTTGGCTGCCGGAACAGGGCGTTGCGCCCTATCGCGGACGCGGCTGAGCGGAACCCTTCTTCCCAAACCGGGGCGGCCTGTCAGGTTCCGCGATTGTCCGCGCCGCGCGGGAGAGCCGGATCGCAAGCTGCCGCAGGATCGAGTGCGCCGCGCTGCGAAACGCGCGACTCAACCGAAAGGGCCATTCCCAGACTGACCAGCAGCCAGATTGCCGCAAACATCGGTTTGACAAGAGGGGCCATTGCGTTTCCTCCCCGCGGGCGAACTGCCGGATTGTTGATATTCGCAGGCAAGTCCAAAGCGGGCGATAAGAATTCCCGAGCAATTCTAACGACGTCATCGAGAGGTGGCGAAGGCCTTTAAAATCGCCTAGTCTCTCCCACGTTGTTATGGGTGGCGCCCCTCAAAGGGGCTTCTTTAAAAGGGGAAGACAAAATGAAGAAAATTCTCGTCGCCGTGGCCATAGCTTCGGCTGTCGCCTTCGCCCCGGTCGCCGCCAACGCGGCTTACTATCACCATCATCACCACCACCACCATCATTGCCATTATCATCACCACCATCACCATCATCACCACTACTGAGTTTCATGAAAACTGGCGCCCGGCCCCAATGGGTCGGGCGTCTTTCTGCGAATGAGTTCACGCTTCTTCACTCTGGCTAAATGAGCCAAGGAAGTCTCGCCGGCCTCCTCGCGAAAGGCAGAGATTTCGTTCCGTCACTCAAGCGGACTATAAGCCTCTCCATATTCACGGAATCGGGGAAGAGGCATGGGCGATCGCGTACTCACGCTCAACGCAGGTTCGTCCTCGGTCAAGTTCGCGCTTTTCGCGCCAGCGGCGACCTGGCCGCGGATGGTGGCGACTGGCCAGATAGAGGGCATTGGCGCCGAGCCGTTTTTCCATGCGCGCGTCGTCGACGGCGAGAGCGGAGAGGGCGCCGCAAAGGCGGGGGACCATGAAGCCGCGATCGGCATCATCCTGGATTGGATCGAGAACGCATTTCCCGAAAATCTGATCGGCGCCATCGGCCACAGAGTCGTGCATGGCGGTCTGACTTATACGGCCCCCACGATCATCGACGACGGCATGCTGTCGGACCTACGGGCGCTTGCGCCATTGGCTCCGCTGCATCAGCCGCACAATCTCGCCGGAATCGACGCGGCGCGCGCCGCTTTTCCGCATGTGTCGCAGGTCGCCTGTTTCGACACCGCCTTTCATCGCGGGCACAGCTTCGTCCATGACGCCTACGCCCTGCCCCGCAAATACTACGATCAGGGACTGCGGCGTTTCGGCTTTCACGGCCTTTCCTACGAATATATCGCGCGCAGGATGCGCGAGATCGACCCTGTGCTGGCTTGCGGACGCATGATCGTCGCGCATCTTGGCAATGGAGCCTCGCTTTGCGCGATGCACGACGGCCGATCCGTGGCCTCGACCATGGGATTTTCGGCTCTTGACGGTCTGCCGATGGGCACTCGCTGCGGCCAGATCGACCCGGGCTTGCTGATATACCTCCTTGCCCACGAGAAAATGTCGGTCGACGACCTTACCCATCTTCTCTACGAGCAATCCGGCCTGAAGGGGCTCTCCGGCGCCTCGCAGGACATGCGCGCGCTTGAGGCCGCGCCGGCGCGCGAGGCGCGCGAGGCGATCGCCTATTACATCAATCGCATTCGCATGGAGATTGGCGCCCTGACGGCGGCGCTCTCCGGTCTCGACGGACTGGTTTTCACCGCTGGCATTGGCGAGCATTCCGCGCTCGTTCGCGCCGGGGTCGTCGAACACATGCAATGGCTGGGGCTGGAGCTTGACCCGCAAGCCAATCTCAAGAACGCGGAGCGAATTTCGAATGATGGAGGGACGCCAATTCTTGTCGTTCCCACGGACGAAGAGACCATGATCGCCGATCACACGATGACGGTCGCCGGTCTCGCGCTGACGACCGCGCGAGTGGGAGCGCTTCAAGCGCCGCCTAACGCGTGACGATGGATTCGAGAAACGCAGTCAGATTGTCCGTGACGAAATCGACATGCGGCTCGGCGCCATGGGCGACTTCCCAGGCTTCGCGTTCATGTTCCTCGCCCGCGCGCGGCGTCACCAGCACCGTCGTCATGCCCCGCCGATGCGGGACGACCAGATTGCGGGCGATGTCCTCGAACAGCACGGAGCTTTTGGGCTCCACGTCATGTTTCTCGAAAAAGCGCCTGTAAACGCCCTCGTCGGGCTTCGCCACGAAATCGGCGGCGATGATGTCGAAAATATCCTCGAAAAGATGGTCGATCCCGAGCTGACGTGCGGTCTTCAGCGCATGGTCGCGCGAGCCATTGGTGAGGATGAGCTTTCGCCCCGGCAGAGCGGCGATAGCCGCGGCGAGAGTGTGATCGGGCTTAAGCGACGAGCGGTCGATGTCGTGCACATAATGCAGATAGTTTTCCGCGTCGACGCCGTGCTCGGTCATCAGGCCGCGCAAAGTCGTTCCGTAACGCAGGTAATAATGCTTTTGCAGGGCGCGCAGCGACAGGCTGTCGAGCCCGAACAGGCGTATCATGAACAGCGTGATGCGATCGTCGATCTTGGGCCAGAGGTCCGAGGATGGCGGATAAAGTGTGTTGTCCAGATCGAACACGAAAGTGTCGATCCGGGCGAAGCGGGAGACGACGCCCCCGGCTTCGCTCGGATCGGCGGTTTCGCTGTCGATCGGCCTGTGCGTCATCCCTTTCGACCGACGTGCGTCATCGCGTGATCAGCGTGCCGGCGCCGTGATCCGTCAGCAATTCGATCAGCACCGCATGCGGCAGCTTGCCGTCCAGGATGACGACGCCCTCGACGCCGCGCTCGATCGCGTACATGCAGGTTTCCACCTTGGGAATCATCCCGCCGGTGATCGTGCCGTCGGCGATGAGGCCCGGGATGTCTCCGACCCTCAATTCCTCGATGAGCTTCTTGTCCTTGTCGAGCACGCCGGGCACGTCGGTGAGGAATAGCAGGCGCTTGGCCCCGAGAGCGCCGGCGATGGCGCCAGCGAAAGTGTCGGCGTTGATGTTGTAGGTGTCGCCGCCCGGCCCTTGCGCGATGGGCGCCAGCACAGGGATCAGTTCGCGCCCGAGCACCTGATCGAGCACCGTCGTGTCCACCTTGACCGGCTCTCCGACGAAGCCGAGGTCCACCTGATCGCCGTTCGCGCTCGCGGGACGCGCGAGCTTGGCGGCCGTAACCATGCGGCCGTCCTTGCCGCAAAGTCCGATGGCGCGGCCGCCTTCGGCGTTGATGAATTCAACGATCTGCTTGTTGATGGCGCCGGCCAGCACCATTTCGACGATGTCCATCGTCGCCTTGTCGGTGACGCGCAAGCCGTCCGAGAATTGCGAGGCTATGCCAAGCTTCTTGAGCATCGCGCCGATCTGCGGACCGCCGCCATGCACGACGACAGGGTTCACGCCGGATTGCTCAAGCAGCACCATGTCGCGGGAAAAATCGCGCGCGACCGAATCGTCGCCCATGGCATGGCCGCCATATTTCACCACGACGGTGGCCTCGTCGTAGCGCAGCATATGCGGCAACGCCTGCATCAGGATGCGGGCCTGCTGAAGGGCGTCGTCCGGGGAATTGTCGGTCATTGGAGCGGTTCCCTGAGCCTTTGCGCCGCAGTGCGACCTGACGGCGGGAATGTTCAAGCGTTTCGTTCGTGGAGCAATTGCGCGATCGCCGCTCGCAGTTGCGTAATCCCTTCACCTGTTTGCGACGAAGTGAAGACAAGCTGCGGATAGGCTGCGGGACGCCTGGCCAGCGCCGCCAGGGTCACCTCGATCACTTGCTCGCGCTCGGAGACTTTCACCTCGTCATGCTTGGTCAGGACGATCTGATAGGACACGGCGCTCTGGTCGAGCAGATTGAACATTTCTTCGTCGACGTCCTTCACGCCGCGCCGCGCGTCGATCAGCACGAACACCCGCGAGAGGCTCGCCCGACCGCGCAGATAATCGCGCATCACCTTCGTCCAATTGGCGATCTTGTCCTTGCCCACGGCCGCGTAGCCATATCCGGGCATGTCGACGAGACGCAGCCGAGCCTGCTCGGGGCTCGTACCCCCAGCGCGAAGAAATTGAGCTGCTGCGTGCGACCCGGCGTATTAGAGACGCGCGCCAGCGTCTTGCGATTGGTGAGGGCGTTGAGCAGCGAGGATTTTCCCACGTTGGAGCGTCCGGCGAAAGCTATCTCCGGCGGCCCGGAAGGCGGGAGATCATCCGGCCTGGCGGCGGCGAAAATAAACTCGCAGGAGCCGGCGAAGAGAAGCCGGCCGTCTTCCGCGAAATCAACGTCGGGGGAATCGGTCACGAGAAGTCCCTCGCCGCCATGACGCGGCGGCAAAAGAGAAGCGGCGCGAGACGAATATCCGGCGCCGCCGCGGAAGCTACGCTCGACCGAAGGTCTTGCGCAAATTGTCCCATAGTTCGAACTTTATGCCGGCGCGCTTCATGATGATCCATTGCTGGATGATCGACAGAAGGTTGTTCCAGGTCCAGTAGATCACCAGGCCCGAGGCGAAGCCGCCCATGGTGAAGGTGAACATCACCGGCATCCAGCTGAACATTGTCTTCTGGATTTCGTCGGTCGGCTCCGGGTTCATCTTCATCTGGAGCCACATGGTCACGCCCATCAGCAGCGGCCACACGCCGAGCGCGAGATAAGGGCCGAGGATCGCCACACGGCTCGGGTCCCAATGGATCAAGCCGAAGAGCGTGAAGAGATTGGTCGGATCGGGAGCGGAAAGATCCTTGATCCAGCCAAAGAAGGGCGCCTGCCGCATTTCGATGGTGACCACCAGCACCTTGTAGAGCGAGAAGAACACCGGAATCTGAAGCAGCATCGGGATACAGCCGCCGAGAGGGCTGATCTTCTCGCGCTTGTAGAGTTCCATCTGCTCCATGTTGAACTTGTGCTTGTCGTCGCCGTATTTTTCCTTCAGCTCTTTGATCTTGGGCTGGATCGACCGCATTTTGGCGATCGATTGATAACTGCGGTTGGCGATCGGCAGGAAGGCGAGCTTGACCAGCACCGTCACCGCCATGACCGCGAGGCCAAAATTGCCCAGAATCTTGAACAGGAAGTCGATGGCGCGGAACATCGGCCGCGTGATGAAATAGAACCAGCCCCAATCGATCAGAAGATCGAATCGCTTAAGGCCAGGATTGGTCTTGTAGGCGTCGAGCGTATCCACTTCCTTGGCGCCGGCGAAGACATGCACCTGCGCCGAGGTGGACTTGCCGGGCTCCACCGTCAGTGGCTCGGAGACAGTGTCGGCCTGATAGCTCTTGCCGCCAATGGAGGAGTAGCGCGCTTCCAGCGGCGCGGACTGATCCGGCGCGACGACGGCGCCCCAGTATTTGTCGGTGAAGCCAACCCAGCCGCCAGCGCCCTTGAAGGTCTTTACGCCATGCGGTTCCTTTTCGATCTTGTCGTAATTGACTTCCTGGGCGCCCTCTTCGCCGATGACGCCGATGAAGCCCTCGTGCAGCGCCGCGTATCCCGACCCCTTCGGCCGGCCGAACTCTGGTCACGCGCGCATAGGAATAGAGCTGAATCGGCTTGTCGCTGGCGTTCTCAACGCTGTCCTCGACCGTAAAGAGATATTCATCATCGACCGAGATCTTGCGCTTGAAGCGGAGCCCCTGCCCATTGTCATAGCTGAGCGTGACGGGATGCTCGGCCGTCAGCTTGTCGCTGTCGGCGGTCCACAGCGTGTCGGTGGTCGGCAGCGCCGGCGGCTGTTCGACCGCCGCGGTCAGAAAGCCGAGTTCGGCGAAATAGGGGGTCGGGCTGTCTTCCGGCGACAGGAGCACAATGATCGGGCTGCTGCGGTCCACCGTCTCGTGGTAGTTCTTGAGCGAAATGTCGTCGATGCGCGCACCCTTGAGCGCGATCGAACCTGCGATCGAACGGGTTTCGATCGAGATTCGCGGACTATCCGCCAATGCTTCCGCACGAGACTTGACGACGGCGGGCTTCGCGGTCACGACTCCCGCGGCCGGCTTCTCCGGGCGCCAAGCTTGGGCAGCGTGCTTTCCCGCTGCTGTTCCGCCATCCGCGCGCGCTGTTTATCCATCTGCGGGAAGGCGTAGAAATAATCCCAAATGCTGATGAACGCGATCGATAGCGCGGCGGCGATGAGCAGGTTTTTCGTGTGTTGGGTCATGGCGCGACGGGCCTGTTCTTTGGGTTTTGCGGGCGAGGGATTGCGTCGAGGCGGCCAAGCCGCGCAAGACCATCGGCCATTTGCGTCACAAGGTTGGAAAACGGCTCCGTAAGGGCCGCCCGGCGGGCGACGAACACGTAGTCTCGGCCAGGACGAGCGGCAAGGGCGCCGGAAACGCGCAGCGCTTCCTTTAGGCGTCGCCGGATCCTGTTGCGACCAACGGCTCCCGCCACTTTCTTCGTGACGGTGAAGCCAAAACGCGGCGCTCCGAGGGACTTCTCGTCGCGCATCGCCATTTGCAGCTTGAACGCGCGGGACTGACGCGACTGCCCGCTCTTGGCGGCGCGCAGGTAGTCGCTTCGCCGCCGCAGCCTTTCAGGCGGAGCAAGGCTGGGGAACGGCCCGCCTGACGCGTCATCTGTCATCTTGTCCGCCCGCCCGAAAGGAGGCTTGACGACTTTGCTCAGGCCGACAAGCGCTTGCGGCCACGGGCGCGCCGCGCAGCGATGACCTTGCGGCCGCCCACGGTCGCGATGCGCGCGCGAAAGCCATGACGACGCTTGCGCACGATTTTGCTGGGTTGATATGTCCTCTTCACCGCTGCTCTCCGCTGGCGGCAAGGTCAAAACTTGCGTTTTGCGCTTGCCTGCTCTTCCATGGGACGTGACGTCCCCATATTGCCCTGCTCAACTGTACACGCAGAGGCCACCCGGACTCGCCAAGTGGCCGCGCACGCCAGACCAAACTTTCCACCAAAGCCCCCTGGATCAAGCGCGACGCGCCGCAATGGCGGCTAGGTTCACGCTCGGACGGGAGGCTTCAGGAACGCGGGCATTTCGTGAAAGGCCCGCGCTCAAAGACGCGATTGCCGCCCCTCACGAGGCGACGCCGCAGCCGGCATATAGGGGAAAGGCTTGCGTCAAGTCAACGCATGCCAGCACGATCAGCCGAACTTTGAGGCAAAAATGCGGTTTTTTTATCACAGCCAGGGACTGGTTCTCGCGCTGCAACAGACGCATTCACGCGGAAGAAATTGGACGCTATACAAGCTGTCAGGACAAGTGATTCGAATCCGCCGTCGCCTTGATAAGATCGGCTGGAAATTACCTGCGGAATCATGCGTCCGACTTGTTTCTCAAGCGTATTGAACAGTCCCTCGTTCCTTGGCTCCGCCGACCTCGACGACGCCAAATTAGTATCCCGCGCCGCGTCGCGGAGACTTGCGTCTCGTGATTAAAAGTTCGGTCATCAAGTGTGGCGACAGTGATAGTTTGTTAACCATTTTCGCCTAGCGTTAACGAAATGGGTGGCATGGGCGCTCGGCCTCGAAGAGGCGGGAAAGAGCGGCCTCATGTCGGCGACGGCGACGCATAGTCGGTCGCGGGAATTTTTGCGGAGCTCGGTGGGGAACCAACATGCGCGTTTTATTGATCGAAGATGATAGCGCGACGGCTCAGAGCATTGAGCTCATGCTCAAATCCGAGAACTTCAACGTATACACGACGGACCTTGGCGAAGAAGGCATAGACTTGGGTAAGCTCTATGACTACGACATCATCCTTCTCGACCTTAACCTTCCGGACATGTCGGGCTATGAGGTTCTGCGGACGCTGCGCGTCGCCAAAGTCAAGACGCCTATTCTGATCCTGTCCGGACTCGCGGGCATCGAAGACAAGGTCAAGGGCCTCGGATTCGGGGCTGACGACTATCTCACCAAGCCGTTCCACAAGGACGAACTTGTCGCCCGAATCCACGCGATCGTGCGCCGGTCCAAGGGACATGCGCAATCGGTCATCACCACCGGCGATCTCATCGTCAACCTTGACCAGAAGACGGTCGAGGTCAGCGGCGCGCGCGTGCATCTGACCGGCAAGGAATATCAGATGCTGGAGCTGCTCTCGCTCCGCAAGGGCACGACGCTGACCAAGGAAATGTTCCTCAACCACCTTTACGGCGGAATGGACGAGCCTGAACTCAAGATCATCGACGTCTTCATCTGCAAGCTGCGCAAGAAGCTCGCCAACGCCAGCGAAGGCCGCAACTATATCGAGACCGTCTGGGGCCGTGGCTATGTGCTGCGCGAACCGAGCGAAGCCGACGAGCGCATCACAGCCTGAACCAGGCAAACCATCGGATACAAAAAAGCGGCTTCATGTTCGTCAACCGAACATGAAGCCGCTTTTGTTTTGAGCGGAGGGCCGCAGGCGCGGCCATCCGTCTGATCGCCGCTTTTCTCAAGGCCTCAGGCGAGCGCGAGTTTCGGGCGCGGTCTTGCGCGCAGACGCCAGATGCTGTCATCCGAGCCAGGAACGAACATCGGCGCGGCGTCGCCTACTGTCTCGGCGGAGCCCACAAACAGAAATCCGTCAGGCGCAAGCAGGCCCGAGAGGCGGCTCAGAACGTCGCGCTTTACGTCCTGGTCGAAATACATGAGCACATTGCGGCAGAATATCGCGTCGAACGCGCCCAATCCTGACGGATCAGACAGGAGATTGAATTCGCCGAAGGCGACCTTCGCGCGCAGATGCTCATTGACGCGCCAGTTTTCTTCATGGCGATGGAAATAGCGCAGCAGATGAACTCGTGGAGAGACCCCGCTGCACTTCGAACTGGCTGTAAACCCCCTTTCGGGCGACCTCGATCGCGGCGCTGGAAATATCCGTGCCCAGGATTTCCACCGTCCAGCCGCGCAAGGCCCGCGCCTCGTGGTCGAGCGTCATGGCCAGGGAATAGACTTCCTGACCCGTCGACGCCGCCGCGCACCAGATTCGAAGGCGTCGCTCATGCGCGCGCGCCGCCATCAGTTCCGGCAATACGCGCTCGCGAAATTCGTCAAAAGGCGCGCGATCACGAAAGAATGAAGTTTCATTGGTTGTCATGGCGTCGATGACTTCTTGGACAAGAGTTTCGTTTTCGCGCCCTTCAATGACCCTGGTCAATTCGAGCAGATCAGAGACGTTATGGGCGCGAAGCACCGGCGCGAGCCGGCTTTCCGCAAGATATTGCCGGTCGGCGCCGAGAGCGATGCCGGTCAAGGCCGCCATCTGGCGACGAAAGCGCGCATAAGCGAGACTCATGCGCGCGAATCCTTGCCGCCGAGGCAACCGCACGCCACTTCACGCAAACTGGGTACTTTACAGCTACTCATCGCCAACGCGCCCCACACCAACCTACGCAACACGCTGCCCGCTCCGTCAGGCGCGGGCGGACCAACGCATCAAACGAGGCCTATTTCCTGGAACTTCGAACGCACGATATTCTGATCGAAGGGCTTCATGATATATTCGTCGGCTCCAGCGTGCATGGCGCGGGCGATGTGTCCAACTTCGTTCTCCGTCGTGCAGAACACGACCTTCGGCTCGGCTCCGCCGGGCATTTTGCGGAGCGCGCACAGGAATTCGAAGCCGTCCATCTCCGGCATGTTCCAGTCAAGCAGGATGACGTCGGGCATCATTCTCTCGCATTCAGCGAGCGCCACCCTGCCGTCGGGGGCCTCGGAAGTGCGGAAATGAAGTCCCTCAAGTATGCGGCGCGCCACTTTGCGAATCACAGCGCTATCGTCCACGACCAGAACCTGTTTCATTGACCTGCTCCTTTTGTTGAATTCCTGGCGGCGCCGACACCATGCGTCGCATTGCACTGCTGCGAAACGCGTTTGATCAGCGACGCAATGTCTATGATCGACAGGAAGCCCCCGTCATAGCGGTAACAGCCGGACATCAAACCGACGACATCCGGGTCGAGATGCGCGGGACAGCTGATGCGATCGGCGTTCTCGCTGACGATCACGTCGCCCGTGTCGTCCACGATCAGCGCGTAGTCTTCGCCATTGTGAGTAATTCCGACAGCGAGTAGCGACTGGCGCTGATCCTCGTCCGAATCAATGCGCAGACACCGATCGAGATACAGCGCCGTGACAATACGCCCACGAAGGTTGGCAAGCCCGGCGACTTCAGGCGGCGCCAGCGGCACGGGCGTCAGCTTGTCGAGATAGAAAATCGTCTTGACGCAATCCACCGGCAGGCCGATGGTTTGCGATCTCACGCTGATGGTGAAATGACGAATCTCATCAACGACGCGTGTCTGTGGACGCTGACGGCTGTAGCTGAAATCGGCAAGATCGAAACTCATGCCGCAATCTCCGTCATGACGCGCTGCTCGATGTCCTTGCCCGAGACGTAAGCCATGCCAGTGAAGCGTTCGAGAAAGCCAAGCAGGGCGTGGCGATCAAATTTTCCCGCGACCGCGCGCGCCCCGCAGGCTTCCGCCGCCTCGCGAATTTGCGCGGTCGCCTGGGGCGCCAGCGCGATAACTGGAATGTCCGCGCAGTCTGGCTGAGACAGAAGCTGACGCGTCAGCCTGTAGCCATCCATTTCGGGCATGTCGATATCGGTGACCAGAGCATCGATCTTCAGTCCCTTTTCGATTAGCGCCAGCGCTTCCTGCCCTGACGCCGCGCAACTAACTTCGTAATCCGCGGCGGACAGCGCGAGCCCCAGCATGTCGCGGAAGAACTGCTTGTCGTCGACCAGCAGGACTCGCGGACGGCGGTTTACGCCGCGCGCCAAAGCGCCGGGATTGGCGCGATTGATGAAATGCGTGATGTCAAGCAGTTCGACGATCTCGCCCCGCAAATTGGCGACGCCCACAATCCTTTCGTCCACTCCCGGCATCTGCAGATCGAGGGCTTCCTCCAGTACGTCGACGACTTCCTCGACAAGCAGGCCAACCGCTTGCCCGGCGCCGGCCAGCACCAGGATCGGATATGCGCGATCCTCGAACACAATGTCGTTCGAAGCGGGAATGACTGGCAATATGCGGTTCTCGTGCGGCATCACGAACGCATCTCCAGCGCGGGAGAGATGCGCAAGGTCGACTTCCTCGATGCGCATGACCAGGGACAAAGGCAGCGCCTTGAGCCCTCCAGCGCCCGCGCGCAACAGGACGATGCAGGTCTTCTCCCTTTCGGGACGATAGCTCATGGAAGCCTGCGCAGCGCGCCCATCCGCAATATTCTCTATGCCGGCGCGCTCGACGATCGCCGCCGGATCAAGAATGAGGACAGCGGTTCCATCGCCAAGAATCGTCTGGCCGGAGAATACTCGGATGCGCGCCAGCGCGCCGACGACGGGCTCGATCACGACCTCCTGTACGTCGGCGATCGTCTCCACCAGCAGGCCGAAACGCACGCCGCCCACGCGCAAGATGACGGCGAAGCCGCTCTTTGTAAGATCTTCTTCGCCACTTGGCGAGAGCTCCAGCGTTTTGGCGAGATCAACGAGAGGCAGCGCGTCCCCGCGCAGGCGCAAGATAGGCGCGCCGTGAATATGCTGAATCTCGTTGTCAAATCCGTCGCCGATGCCGACGACTTCAACCACCGCCATTTGCGGAATGGCGAATCGAGATCCCCCGCTTGCGAGAATGAGCGCCGGGGCGATGGCGAGAGTGAGCGGGATGCGCAGCGTCACTGTCGTCCCTAAGCCACCACGGGAGTTTAGCGAGACCGTGCCGCCGATGGACTGGATGTTGTCACGCACGACGTCCATACCGACGCCGCGACCGGAAACCTTCGTCACCTGCGCTGCGGTGGAGAAGCCCGGCAGCAGCACCAGCGGATACAAATCCGCATCCGACATCTTTTCCAGCGCCTGGGCGCTCAAAATGCCGCGTTCACGGGCAATTTCCTTGATCCGGGCGACATTTAGCCCGCGTCCGTCATCCTTGATCTCGATCGTGATCTGGCCGGCGTCATAAGCCGCCGAAACGCGGATAAGCCCCGTCTCCGGCTTGCCAGCGGCGGCTCGCTGGGCGACTAACTCGATGCCATGGTCCGCCGCATTGCGTATGATGTGGGTCAGCGGCGCACGAATCAGCTCGATCACCTGACGATCAAGCTCCGTATCGGCGCCGAAGCTTTCAAGCTTTATCTTCTTGCGCAATTCCACCGACAGATCCCGGACGAGACGCGGCAGCGTGGCGAATAATTTGCCGACCGGCTGCATGCGGACTCGCATGACCGCGTCCTGCAAATCACTCGTCACCGTGGAGAGATTTTGCACCGACCCCTTGACCCGCTCGTCCCCGAACGCGGCGGACAGCTCCAGCAACTGATTGCGGGTTAGCACGAGTTCCGAAACTATGCCCATAAGCCGGTCGAGCACTCCGACAGACACGCGAACCGTTTCGGATGCGCGTATGCGGGGGTCGATCGCGCCACTTTCAGCCGGAGGTCCTTCCGCTTCGACGGCGACTGATGCGGGCGCCGGCGCGGTCCAGGCCGGAGCCAGCGCTTCGGGCTCCGGAGGGGCCTGAAGCTGCCGGGTCTGCGCTTCAAGCTCGGCCAGCAGATCGGAATCGTCGCCTTCCGGCTCAGTCTCAAGGCGGCCAATCTCGGCAAGCAGCGATGAAAGACGGTCGATAACGCCGAGAATCAGTGAGATATGCGAGCCATTGGCTCGCGCGCCGTCACGCATACGCCCGATGAGCGCCTCGGCGCCATGAGTGAGCCGGCCAACGCGCGGCAGACTGAGAAAGCCGCTGCTGCCTTTGATAGTATGAATGTGACGAAAAAGACTGGCGATCAGCGCGACATCGCTCGGCTCCTTTTCAAGGCGTACCAGCTCCATCGACGCAGCGTCGATGTGTTCGGCCAACTCGGCAAGGAACTCTGTGAGCAAATCGTCCATGGCGACTCTCGCGCCGCGGCGGCGGCGAACGAAAGCGACTTTGACGCACAGGGGTTAAGAGAGTTGAAACCGCAGGCGAAAACTCGCGCCTGAAGCCCAAGCCCCGGCGCAGCAAGATTCAGGCGAAAAAGCTGCGGATATTGGCGTCGCCAGCGATGAATCCCGATTTGAGCGCCTCGACCGACGCGTCGAAGGAGTCTCCGAGAGGAACCAGATTGTAGCTCTCTTCGTGACGCCACAGGAAGCAGTGGCCGTAGGCGGCGCCCTCGGCGAGACAGATCGCCATGCAGGAGCTGTTGTCCCAGGGCGTCGCCACGGACCAGAGCGAGCGCCGCTCGACGCCGAATTTCGTCGGCCAGTCCGCCGAGTGAACCCCATCGCCGTCGCCGCTCCCGTCGAGCCAGTGCTGAAAGACCCGGCCCCACACGGCGAGATCGCCGGGCGCAGCGAATTTGAGATAGGACGAGTCGTCCTTGAGATAGAACGCCAATTGGCTCCTGCCCCGCTGCGCGAGCTGCGCGCGATAGTCCGGGGGAAATTTGTGGCCGATCTCGGCTTCGGCCGCGTCGATTTTCTCGACCGGCGCCGGGTCGGACATCGCGCGCCAGCGCACGAAACCGTTTCCCGAGGCAATTTCTTCGTCGCGACCCTTCGCGAAGGCAGCGTATCCCGCCGTCGATATGATGTCCTCGTAGCCGTCGCGCTGACCGTATTCGCGGCCAAATTTGGCGTAAGTAAACGCCGCCTCGAATGCGTCTTCCCTGTATTGAGGGAAGTTGAAACATTGCATCAGCGCGAGATTTTCCGCGCGGAACGGCGTGGCCCGGAGATCGCAAGCCTCGCGGATGGCGACAAAAGCATTTGGGGCGTCGTTGAGATCGGCGTAGCAGAGGAATAGCTCCTGCTCCACGTCACCCGCGACGTCGATGTTCGACAGCGACCAGGAGTAGAATTTGTCTTCTTCGCCTTTACGCCGGCCGATGAGGCCGCGCGCGGTCAGCGCGAAAGGCACGGCTTTGGCTGCCAGCGCCTTGTCCTCGCGACGGGTGTGCCTGGCCTTCGACAGCAGCCACATGGGCTCGGTCTGCACGCGAGCGTCGGCCGGCGGCTCGGGGCCATAATCCTCTGCGATGACCTGGAGATAGAAGCGGTCGACGTCCTGCTGCCACTGCGGTTTGGGCTTAGCGTCGGACGGAATGAAATCTTCCGAGTAATGGGTGATGTCTGTCAGAAAAAAGCCGTCGCTGACGGCTTTCGCGGCGAGCGACTCGAACGCGGCGACGCCATCGGCCGCGCGCTCGAACCTTTGTTCGAAGAATCTCGGATTGGTCTGTCCAGCCAGAATATCCGTGTAGTCGGGCGGAATTTCGAGCGAGCCCTTGTGTCCGATCAGCTTCTCGCCCATCACCCATTCGGACCATGGCGTGGTTAGATGGCGCTGCTGCTCGCGCGTCCTGGGATTGAGGAAAAAACGGGCGAGATAGTCGCTCATTCAACGCCCTCGCGCCGCATGGCGGCGAGGGCGTTGAAGTCGAAAGCCGCCGCGCAACGCTCAGGCAACGGCGGATTGGGGGACTCGTCCTGCTGCTCGGCCTCGACGGCGACCGGCGTCGCCTCGATCGTCACGACGTCGCCGGCCAGGGTGACCGCGATTTCGAGACCGGAGGCGCGCGCGACAAGCCCGGCGTAATAGGCCTGGATCGCACGAGCGTCGATCACGCCCTCGTCGGGTTCTCCGGCAAGCAGATTGGACAGGCCCGCCGCGATGCGCGCGTTGGTTCCCTTCGCTTCGATACGAAAGGCGATCGCATCCTCTTCGCCCTTCGAGGATACTGAAATGTCGCCGCCGCGAGGGATCGCCGCGTCGGCGATCAAGCAGAGGTTCAACAAGAGCTTGACCTTGTTCTTCGCCATGAGAACGCGCGGCACGCTCCACTCCAGGCGGGTGCGCTCGTCGGCGATCAGCTGCCGCGTGACATGCTCCGCGTCGCCCGTGTCGATCGAGGAGCCTTTCGAGCCGGCCGCGCCAAACGCGAGGCGGCAAAACTGAAGGCGAGACGAAGCTTCGGCGGCGCTGGACTTGATCAATGCGAGGGCGTGCCCGCGCATCTCGACGTCCTTCTCCTCCTCCAGCACTTCAAGACCATTGACGATCGCGCCAACGGGCGAAATGACGTCGTGACAAACCCGGGAGGCCAACAGGGCCGCCAGGTCAAGGGAGTCGAGCGCGAATTTCGTCATGGGGTCATCCAGCTGAAGTCGTCGAGACTTAAGAACACCTGCGACGACGCGAGGAATATGACGCGGGAGGGCGCGAAGCCGGCGCGTATGTGCACAAGAGACTAACGAAGTACACGAATCACCGTAATGATTTCGTTAATCTTTAGCCGGGAGCGGCGTTTATGAAAAGCTTCGCCGCGATTATCGCATTTGTGTTGAATGACAACTGAACGCAATCGCTTGGGTTTTCGGCGAAAAAACAATTGGGTTTCAATGGGCTGAAGACTCACCCCTGGCGCGATAGTCGCGATACCAGTCGACGAAGGCCGACACGCCCTCTTCCGCGCCAGTCTCCGGCCGATAGCCCGTCAACCGTTCCAGTAGCGCGCTGTCGGCATAGGTCCGCGGCACGTCGCCTTTTTGCATGTCGAGATAATTCCGGATCGCCTTCCTGCCGAGCTTGCGCTCGATTATCTCGATGAACTCAAGCAGGTTTAACGGCTCCCCTCGCCCGATGTTGACAACGCGCCATGGCGCGACCGGAGAGGTCGCCGGATCGCTTGAGGGGCGCTCCGGGGGGCAATCCATCAAGCGAACGACCGCTTCGACGAGATCGTCGATATAGGTGAAGTCGCGCGCCATCTTTCCATGGTTGTAAATGTCGATCGGTTGTCCAGCTTCGATCGCCTCGACGAATTTGAATAGCGCCATGTCCGGCCGGCCCCAGGGTCCATAGACCGTAAAAAACCGGAACATGGTGGTGGGAATCGCCCAAAGATGTGAATAGGAATGCGCCATCGCCTCATTGGCTTTTTTGGTGGCGGCGTAGAGCGTAAGCGGGTGATCGGCCTTGTGCGCCTCTCTGAAGGGCACGTCGGGATTGGCCCCGTAGACCGAGCTTGTTGAAGCCATCAGCAGATGGCGCACGGGATGCGTGCGCGCGATCTCCAGCAGGTTAAAACCGCCAACTAGATTTGAGTCGACATAGGCGCGCGGGTTCTCGAGGCTGTAGCGCACGCCCGCCTGGGCGGCCAGATGCACGATCACGTCAGGCCTGGCGATTTCGGCCGCGCGCTCAAGCGCCGACATATCCTCCAGCATGGCGATATGCGGCCTGAACCCCGTCATGCCCTGCAGGATGGCGAGCCGCGCCTGCTTCAGGCGCACATCATAATATGCGGTCATGCCGTCATAGCCATCGACCTGATGGCCCAACTCAAGCAGGTGCCTGGAGAGGTGAAAACCGATGAACCCAGCGGCGCCGGTGACGAAAATCCGCATTATTCTCACAAAGTTCGAAGTAAAGCCGATGCGCGGAGTTTTTGCGGGCGCTAAGGCGCGCTGTCAAGGCGTGAAACCGGGCGGCCCACGAGGCTCGATCAATGCGGCGGCAGCGGAAAGATCCCTTTTTTCGCAGCGACTTCGCTCGCTCCGCCTAAAGGCTCGCCACCCGGCGCCGGCGCGGCGGAAACCATGGTTGTTTTTCAAGATCAATTATTTATAGAATTCCGCCGCCCTTCATATTCCTCATAGGCGCGATTTGTCTGCCACGACTTCGGACCCGTCAGCACACAGTTTTACGTCGCCCACGATATGGCTCGGAGAAATCCAGGCGGCTATGAGACGCGTTTCTGGAGTCGCCCGTTCGTCCCCTGTGGTCGCTGAACGCAAGCGCAACGATGCTGGTCGCGAGCAAATATTGAAAGTCAGTCTGACACCGTCTCGACCGCGGCCTCCAGCCCCAGCAACCGACCCAGCGCCTTGACCCGGCCCAGCAATCGGTCGCTGGCGAGGTCGGCGCGCGCAGCGGGCAGGCTCAGCGTCAGACGCCCGCGCTGAACGCTTAGCGGTGTCAGCGGCAGCACGCCGGGCATGGAAGCCGAGAGCAGATAAGCTACCCGCATCGCCGCCCCGAGCACGCGCGCCCGGATCAGCAGGCGCGTCGTCATCAGCGCGCGAAGAGCGGAAATGCCCTGCTCGCCATCCAGCCCCTGATGGCGGAACACCACCGCCAGCGCAAGAAATGCCCGGCCCGGATGATCGACCCCGACAAAGGCGCCGTGGGTGACGATATTCGTGGCCTGCTGCGCGCGGTAGTCAGGATGCGCGCGCCAGGCGACGTCCGACAGCAGACAGGCTGCGTGGCGCAAACGCTTTTCCTCGACGGTTTCGTCGAGTTCGCAGGAGACCATGAAGGCGTCGGTCCACAGGATCAGTTCCTCGCCATAGGCCGGCGCCCGGGACAGCAAGCCATCGAGTTCGCGCGCCGCGCAAAGCAGCGGATCGGCGGCACGTTGCGCCTCGGTCAGCCGTTCATACAGGAGGCCTTCGCGCACGCCCGCCGCCGATATGACGATTTCTTTCGGCCTGGAGCGGCGTATGATTTCGTCCAGCACGATTGCGCCATAGGCCAGCAACGGACGCCGAGCGGCGGAGACGCTGGCGATATCGGTTATCGCGTCGCTGTCGATGCGCTCGACCAGCCCCGCGAACTCCGCGGCTTCACTGGTCTGGATGCGATAATTATGCATCACGTCGAGCGGATAATTGCGCTGGCGCATGTGGAGTTTGGCGAGCGCGCGCCATGTGCCGCCGACGGCGTAGAAAGTGCGCCCGTGCAAATCGGCCAGCGGCTTCGCGTCCGCCATCGCCTTGCGCGCGATCCGGCTGGCCTCGCGCGTTGAACGCTTCGAAGCGTCCATCAGGGCAAGCCCGCCGAGCGGCAAGGTCACGCCCTTGCCGCTCAGGCTGCCGCCAACGTCGATGAGCTCCAGCGAACCACCGCCAAGATCGCCGACCACGCCGTTCGGCGCGTGTATCGCCGACATGACGCCCAGCGCGGAAAGCTCGGCTTCCCGCTTGCCTGTGAGCAGCGAGATTTCCTGCCCGATAGCCGCGCGCGCGGCGGCGAGGAAAGTCGGGCCATTCGCCGCATCCCGGGCGGCGGCCGTGGCGATCACCGTGATATCGCTGATCTCCATGGTTTCGCATAGTGCGCGAAACCGGCGCAGCGCCTTCAGCGCCTTCTCGACGCCGTCCTCGGCGAGCCGCCCGCTGGTGACAACGCCCTTGCCCAGGGCGCACATCGCCTTTTCATTGAAAATCGGCGTCAGCGCGCGCGAAAGCCGCTGATAGGCGACGAGACGCACCGAATTGGAGCCGATATCGACAATTGCGATCGGTTGCTCCGGGAACGCGTCATTCATTGTCCCTGCGCTTAAGGAGGGAACGCGGACGCCATTCTTTAAGAGACTTGCCACGACCGGAGAGACTCGGGTTTGTCATGAAATACTTATGGGCGTTGAACCGCTCCTCGCCCTCGGGCGGGGTTATGCGCGATGACGAGCCATCCGGCAAGAGCCGGTAGCTTTGCTCATTATCGATGAGATTCGCCATCATGATCTGGTCGAGCACCTGCTGATGCACGGTTTGATTGGTGATCGGCATCAACACTTCGACGCGCCGGTCTAGGTTGCGCGGCATGAGATCGGCGGAGGAAATATAGACATACGCGCGCGGATGCGGCAGCGCATAACCGCCGCCAAAGGCGTAGACGCGCGCATGTTCCAGAAAACGTCCGACGATGGATTTGACCCGGATGTTCTCGGAAAGGCCCGGCACGCCGGGCCGCAGGCAGCAGATGCCGCGCACGACAAGCTCGATCGACACGCCGGCCTGCGAGGCGAGATAAAGGGCGTCGATGATTTCGGGATCAACCAGCGCGTTGCACTTCCCCCAGATCGTCGCGGGCTTGCCCGCCTTGGCGAAGGCGATTTCCTGATCGATATGTTCGAGCAGCTTTTTCTTGAGCGAAATCGGCGACACCGACATGCGCTCCAGGCCGGCGGGCTCGGCATAGCCCGTGATGTAGTTGAATATCCGGGATACATCGCGCCCAATCGCAGGATCGGCGGTGAAGAGGGAGATATCGGTATAGATGCGCGCCGTCACCGGATGGTAGTTGCCGGTGCCGACATGGCAGTAAGTGGCCAGCCCGGCGCCCTCGCGCCGCACGACCATCGAAAGCTTGCCATGCGTCTTCAGCTCCAGAAAGCCGAAAACCACCTGCGCGCCAGCCCGCTCCAGGTCGCGCGCCCAGCGGATGTTCGCTTCCTCGTCGAAGCGCGCCTTTAGCTCCACCAGCGCAGTAACGGACTTCCCCGCCTCCGCAGCCTCGATCAGCGCGCGCACGATAGGACTGTTGGATGACGTGCGATAGAGCGTCTGCTTGATCGCCACGACATTGGGATCGCGCGCCGCCTGCTGCAGAAACTGCACGACAACGTCAAAGGACTCATAAGGGTGGTGAACCGCCAGGTCCTTCTGCTTGATGGCCAGGAAGCAATCGCCGCCATTGTCGCGCACGCGTTCCGGGAAGCGCGGGTTGTAAGGCTTGAACTTCAGATCGGGACGATCCAGCGCGACCAGTTCGGAGAGATCGATCAACGCCAGCATGCCGTCGAGCTCGAACACTTCGTCGTCGTCGACGCCCAGTTCCGCGGCGACCAGGGCGCGCAGCGTCATCGGCATGTCGGTGGCGAATTCGAGCCGGATCACCGACCCGCGCCGGCGGCGCTTCAACGCCGTCTCGAACAGCCGCACGAGATCTTCGGCCTCTTCCTCGACTTCAATATCGCTGTCGCGAATGACCCGGAACAGCCCCTGCCCGCGCAAGATATAGCCGGGGAACAGACGCTGGGCGTGCATCACGATCAGCGTTTCCAGCAGCATGAAGCGCTCGCGGCCGTGACCGGCGGCGCCCGGCAATGTCGCGGTTCCCGGCAGGCGGACGAAACGCTCGATCTTCTGCGGCAGGCGCACCAGCGCCTGCAGCGTCTTGCGGTCACCGGGGCGGATGAGCTCAAGCGCCAGAGTGAAGCCTAGATTGGGAATGAAGGGGAAGGGATGCGCCGGATCGACGGCGAGGGGCGTCAGAACAGGAAAGATGCGCGTCAGGAAATGATCTTCGAGCCAGTCGCGGTCCGCCTTGGACAAATCGCCGGGCTCGACGATGACAATTCCGACCTCCTCGATATCCCGCCGCAACTCACGCCAGCGCCTCGCCTGAGCTGCGGTCAGCTCCGCCACCCGCTCGTTGATGCAAGCCAGTTGCTCGGCGGGAGTGAGCCCGTCCTGCGACAGCGCTGTGAATTCGGAACGGACTTGCCCGCGAAGGCCGGCGACGCGCACCATGAAGAATTCGTCGAGGTTATTGGCGGAAATCGACAGGAAACGCAGCTGCTCTAGCAGCGGATGATTTCGGTTGGAGGCTTCCTCGAGCACGCGGCGGTTAAATTCGAGCCATGACAATTCCCGGTTGATGAAACGCTTTGGCGAGGAAATCAGATCCTCCGGATGCGCTAGCATGTCGCTCTCAACGTCCGCCCCCACCGCCTCAAGCACGTCGCCTTTCGCATTTTGCGTATGTTGCTTCACCATCAAATCTCCGCCGCTTCCGTTCCGCATAATGTCATAGGACGCCCCATCCGGCGATATTTGTTTGCTCAGCTCTCCCGCAGGCGCTCCAGCAGCTCCGCAGCCAGGGGGCGTGTGACTCGGCGCCCCCGCGCGAGCGCCTCGTGATCGATATTGCGCACAAAGGCCCGCGCCGCGCCAAGCGACCGCTCTAGCCGCAGGGCGACATAATCGATCACCGCCGGGTCGACCGACAACTGGCTGTCCCGAAACAACTTCTCGATCACCGCGCGCATCAGCTCGTCATCCGGCGCTCCTATTTCAATCATCGGCGCGCGACGTAAACGTGACAACAGATCCGGCAGGCGCACGCTTTCAGGGCGGGGCGGGGCGGCAGCGGTCATCAAGAGAAAGCCATTGTTTTCACGAAGAAAATTCAAGAGATGAAACAATGCGGTCTCATCGTCCACGCGATCAACGTCATCAATCAACAAGGCGGAAGGCTTTGCCTCGTTAAGAAACTGGAGCGTGGGAATGTTGCGCGGCGACGCCGTCAGGGCGCTCGCCTTGCGCGCCCAGATCGCCGCCAGATGGCTCTTGCCGCTGCCCGGCGGCCCGACCAGCATCAGCGCATGATCAGGCCAATCGGGCCATTGATCTATTATATCGAGGGCGTTGCGGTTCGAGGGCGCGGGAAGGAAATCGTCGCGCTCGAAACTCGGGTCGACAGGAAGCTCCAGCGCAAGTTGCGCAGTGGACGCTTTCGCTGATCCCTCGTCTCCCATCGCGGGTTAGTTCCCCTCCGCCGGCGCTCCAGAATTGACACTGGCCGGGCGAAGATAAAAAGCGCTCGCACGGTAGCGCCGCGCGAGAAAACGCAGGATAACCCCCGCCGCCGCCGCGACCGGCACGGCGATTATCATTCCGACGAACCCGAAAAGAGCGCCAAAAGCGAACAGCGCGAACATCAGCCAGACCGGATGCAGGCCGACCGAGGCGCCGACAAGACGGGGCGACAGTACATTGCCGTCAAGGAAAAGCCCGATGCTGACGACCGCGATGGCCTCCAGCGGCAGTTGCCAGCCGGGCCAGCCCTGGACCAGCGCCACGCTGATCGACAGCACGAAGGCGGTAATCGACCCGACATAGGGAATGAGGCTCAAAAAGCCCGCGATGACTCCGATCAGAAAGCCAAAATTGAGGCCGATCAGCGTGAGTCCGAGCGCGTACCAAGAGCCCAGGAACATGCAGACCGCCGATTGGCCGCGCAAGAAGCCCGACATCGCCTTGTCAATGTCATGCGCCAGCTGCCTCGCCTCTTCGCGATGGCGCGGGGGCACCATTTCGTCCAGAATGGCGACCGTGGAGTCCCAGTCCAGCAGCATGTAGAACGCGACGACTGGCGTCACCACGATCACCGAAACCACATTTATCAAGGCCACGCCGCGCGACACCAGCGAACGCGCGAAATCCGCGACCAGCGAGGTGCCGTCGCCGACGATGTCGCTGATATATTTTTGCAGGTCCAGCGCCGGCGCTGAAGCTCCAAGTTCGTATTTTTGCAGGAATTCATTGTAATGGGCGGTGAGCTTTTCGCTCCATTGCGTCAAAAGCCCCTGCAAGGTCGCCACATAGCCCGGCAGGCTGGTGATGAACCCCTCAAGCTGGCGCGACAGCACCGGCACGATCAACAAGGCGGCCGAAACCACGACAAAAATAAAGACCGCCAGCAGGATCAAGGTGGCGCTCAGTCGCGACATGCCCGCCGCCTGCAGGCGATCGGCCACAGGGTTGAGCAGATAGCCAAGAACCGTGCCGGCGACGAAAGGGGTCAGGATCGCGCTCAGCGCATGGGTCAGCGCGGCGAGGGCCAGCAGCGCGGCGCCCACCCACAAAAGTTGACGCTCCAGGCTTATCCGCGGCCCTGCGCCATAGGTTGGCGGTCTTTGCTGTTTCGACATCTCACGGCCCTCCCCAGAGCCTCGCGCCACAGATAGACGCTGGCGAAAGCCGTGGTCAATGGCCGGGCGGATTTACAGCGGCGGCGCAGGGGAATTAGGCCAAATCGCCCGCAGCCGTCGCGCGAGGACGCCCCGCCAGCGCCGAGAGGCCCAGCGCGACGCCCACGAAAGCCAGCAACAGCGTCGAAATCGCATTGACTTCGGGCGTCACGCCAAGCCGCACTTGCGAATAAATCCGCATGGGCAGCGTCGTCGCTCCCGGTCCCGTGGCGAAACTCGCTATTACGAGGTCGTCGAGGGACAAAGTGAAGGCGAGCAGGAATGCGCTGACCAGCGACGGCGCAACGGAGGGTAACACGACCAGCACAAAGGCCTGCAGGGGTGTCGCGCCAAGATCCTGCGCCGCTTCCTCCAATGTCGGGTCGCAGGAGCGCAGCGCCGCCAGCAGCACGACGGTCGCAAAGCACATGGTGAAGGTGGCGTGAGCGATGACCAGCGTCACAAAGCCGCGCTCCATCCCGAAGGCGACGAAGGCGCTGAGCAGAGCGAGGCCCAGTACAACCTCGGGGAGCACCAAAGGCGCGTGCAAGGCTCCAAAGAACAGGTTGCGCGTCGAAAAATCGCCGAAACGCGCCAGCGCCACGGCGGCGCAAAGGCCGAGCAGCGTGGCGATGGTCGCGGAAAGCGCGGCCGCTTCGAGGCTGATTTTCGCCGCGCTCAGCATCGCCGCGTCGTCGAGCAACGCGAGATACCATTTGGTCGAAAAACCGCCCCAGACCGTGACGAGCCGCGAGGCGTTGAAGCTCATCGCCGCGAGGATCAGGATCGGGCCGTAGAGGAAGCCGAAGCCCAGAACCATCGCCGCCCGGCGCGCGAGATTGACGCCGGCGCTCATGTGGGCTTCCCTTCCGCGCGCAGGCGGGCTCGCTCGGCGACAAGCAAGGGGCCGATCAACAAGACGAGCAGCAAGATCGCCGCCGCGCTCGCCGCAGGCCAGTCGCGGTTGGCGAAAAAGTCGGTCCACAAGGTCTTGCCGATCATCAGCGTTTCCGAGCCGCCGAGAAGATCGGGGATAACGAATTCGCCGACCGCCGGAATGAAAACGAGCAGGCAGCCGGCGACGACGCCGGGCAGCGAAAGCGGCAGCGTAACGCGCCAGAACACCTGCGCGGGCGAGGCGCCAAGGTCTGCAGCCGCCTCCCGCAGCGCCGGGTCCTGCCGCTCCAGCGCGGCATAGAGCGGCAGCAGCATGAAGGGCAGATAGCTGTAGACAATGCCGATCACCACCGCGACATTGGTGGCGTAAATGGACAGCGGCGCGTCGATCAGATGCAGCGCCATCAGCGCGTGATTGATCAGGCCCTCGTCCTTGAGCAAAGCGATCCAGGCGTAGACGCGGATAAGGAAGCTCGTCCAGAAGGGCGCGACGGCGAGCCCGATCAGGATCGGCCGCAGACGGCGTGGGGCGCGCGCCATCGCCAGAGCGAAGGGATAGGCGACCAGCAGCATCAGCGCGGTGGAGACGCCCGCGATGGCCAGCGAGGTCAGATAGGAATCGAGATAGAGCCTGTCCTCGCCAAAGGTGCGATAGGCGTCGAGGCTCAGCGTTTGCAGCTTGGCGAGACTTCCCGCAAGTCCATCGCTGAGGCTGAAAACGGGCTCGTAGGGTGGCCGCGCCTGCGCCGGATGCGATAGCGAAATTTTGGCGATCAGCGCCATTGGCGCGAGGAAAAACACGACGACCCAAAGATAGGGCGCGCCCAGAACCGCGCGCTGGCCAAAGGACAGCTTGCCGCGCATCATTCGGTCTCCGCGAATAACACGCCTGCATCCGGCGCGATCTCCATCCGCACCGATTCCCCCAGCTGGAAGCCCTCTCCCTTGCTGGCAGAGACGCGCAAGGCCGCCCGCCCCGCGACGCCGATGCGCAATTGCGTGGTCTCGCCGCGAAAGGCGACGTCCTCGACGACGCCCGCAACTCCGTCGCCATCCCGCGCCACGGCGATCTGCTCCGGTCGCAGCGACAGCGTCGCCCGCGCGCCGGCGGGCAATACGCAATCGGCGCGCTTCAAGCGGCCAAAAGGCGTGACGAACCATGCGCCGTCATCATGCGCGACGACGCCTTCGATCATGTTCGTGGCGCCGACGAAACCAGCGACGAATTGGCTTGCCGGCCGCTCGTAAATCTCGACCGGCGAGCCGATCTGCTCGATATTGCCGGCGCGCATCACCGCGATGCGATCCGCGAGCGCCAGCGCCTCGTCCTGGTCGTGGGTGACGATGACGAAACTGGTCTTCAGCCGCCGCTGAATGTCCTTGAGCTGGAACTGCGTCTCCTCGCGCAGCTTGCGGTCCAGCGCGCCGAGCGGCTCGTCCAGCAGCAGGAGCGAGGGCCCCGGCGCGAGAGCGCGCGCCAGCGCGACGCGCTGTTTCTGCCCGCCGGAAAGCTGCTCGATCCGCCGCGCGCCGAAGTCCCGCAACTGCACGATCTCCAGCAGCTCGGCGACTCGCGCGGCGACGGCCTCCCGGCTCGCGCCCTGCCTGCGCAGGCCAAAGGCGATATTGTCGAAGACATTGAGATGCGGAAACAGCGCGTAGGACTGGAACATCATATTGACGGGCCGCCGATGCGGCGGCGCGCTGGCGAGGTCTTCCCCGCCAAGCAGCACGCGCCCGCTATCCGGCGTCTCGAAACCCGCGATCAGCCGCATCAATGTGGTCTTGCCGCAGCCGGACGGCCCCAGCAACGCGAAAAACTCTCCCGCGCCGACGTCGAGCGAAACATCGCCCAGCGCGATAACGGCGCCAAAGCGTTTCGAGGCGTGCTGGACGGAGAGTAGCGGGTCTGGCGTCATGGGGGCGTTTCAGAGGCGGAAGGCGGCTGGGTCGATCGGTTCGCTACAGCGGGAGCGCCCCGATGGCAAGGCGGCTTGCAAGATCGGTCGCACGGCGAGAGATTGAGTCCGTCCCGTCTCAGCTGACTGACCGCTTGATCGGAGCGCAGATGTTTACCGGAGTAGGCCTCGTCGCCTTTTGTTGCATTTTCGGCTCGGCATTGGCTGGGCTCTTCATCGGTGCGCGGTTGCGCTATGATTTTCGCACCCAGGCGACGAAAGACGCCGTGCAGAATTTGATGACTGTCATCGGCATTCTGTCCGCGCTGGTGCTTGGACTGTTGATCGCGGGCACGAAAACCAATTTCGACACAAGGAGCAAGGAGGTCGACCAATTTGCAGCCAACCTCACGCTTCTTGACCGCGAGCTGGCGCATTTCGACATGAAGGACACGCGCGACCTTCTGCGCGCCTTCACGGCGCGGCAACTGGCGCTCACATGGCCAAAGGACCGCCGCCACGATCCGGTCATGCGCGAAGCCCAAACGGTTCAAATGCTAGACGACATTCAACAAAGGCTGCGGGCGTGGAAGCCGCAAAACGAGGCGCAGAAGGAAGGGCGAACGAATGCAATGCAGCTCGCCAACGAGTTGCAGCAAACGATCCGCCTACTTGAAGTTCAACAAAACAGCCTGACGCCGCGCCCCTTCATCGTGGTGGTCATCTTCTGGGTCAGCGTATTGTTTCTCAGTTACGCCATATTCGCGCCAACAAATGCGACAGTGATCGCGGCCATGCTGGTGAGCTCGATCTCCGTGTCCATGGCGGTGAATTTGATCCTCGACATGGATCATCCTTTCTCGGGCTTCATCCGCGTGCCGCCCATCGCCATGCAGCAGGCGCTGGACGAGATGAAGCCTTGAGGGCTTTCGGGGTGCAAAAAGGGTGGATAAATATCGCGTCGCCTTTTTTAATGTTCTCATCCGATAATGCCTCCAATCCGAGGCTTAACCTTGCAATCGATTGACGCCAGCCGACAGGATTGAAAATGGCCAAAGTGACCGGACTTTCCGGCAATGAGATTTATTGTCTGGCGTTGAAGCAATATGCCGCGGGCGAGATCGTCGTCGGCAACAGCGTCAATTCAATGGGCTTTCTCGGCTCGCTCGGCGCGGGCTTCAACAATCTGCTTGGCGGCGAAGTGTCTCAGGTCACGCAGGCCATCCATGACGGCCGCGCGGCGGCCTTCGCCCGCATGGTCGACGAGGCGCGCGGACAGGGCGCTTCGGGCGTCGCCGGCGTCACCGGCGAGCTTCGCGGATTCAACGGCTCGACCGAATTTCTCTTCGTCGGCTCCTGCGTGCACGCCAAGAGTGGAGACGGCAAATTTTTCACCAGCGCGGGCGACGCACAGGAGCTCTATTGCCACATGGATGCGGGCTATGAGCCGGTGCAGCATGTCTTCGGCAATATCGCCTATTCCATGGGCGTCGGCGGCGGCCTGCTCGGCTCGCTAAAGACGCTGCTGCGCGGCGAAATCCGAGAATATAGCGACATCTTCAACCAGACCCGCCACGCCGCGCTCAACCGCGTCATCGATCAGGCCCGTCGGGACGGCGCCAATGCGGTCGTCGGCATCCGAACGACGATCTGCCCTTGGGCGGGCACGCATGAAATGATGATGGCTGGCACCGCCGCGATCAATGCGAGCCTGCCGCCCGTGACCTTTTCCAGCCCCGTCACCAGCGATCTAACTGGCGAGGAATTATGGGCGATGACGAATCTGGGCTATGCGCCGGTCAAGCTGCTGATTTCGACATCGATCTATTCGCTCGGGATAACCGGCGGTTTTCTGGCGGCGTTCAAGTCGCTGAAGCGCGGCGAGATAAACGAGCTGACCAGCCTTATCCATGACGCCCGCGAAATCGCCATCGACCGCATCAAGAGCGAAGCCGACGATTTGGGCGCCGAGGAAGTTGTCGGCGTCAAAACCTATATTTCCGAAATCGGCTCGGGTCTCGTGGAGTTCCTCGCCATCGGCACCGCCGTCACGAAGCTCGACGGGATGGCGGTGAAGTCGCCCGCCCTGCCCGTGCAGGCGATTATCCGCGACAAGGACACATGGATCGACGGCGACTTCGGATTCTCGCTCGACCGCCAGAACGGTTGAGTCCGAAAATGCGCAAAAACCGTCCCGAATTGCATGTTTTTGCGTTCATTTTGCAAAATTTGCACGCCAGTGGCGGACGCCCTGCTGAGTGGTCAAATCCTCGATAGTTTGAAGGGTTAGCCCTTCAACGGCAAGGGATTCCACCTGCGCGCGCGTCAGCGGCCAGGGCGGACCGGCGACTTTCTGGCCTTCCTCGCGCGCGCGGGCGATGACCAGCAACCGGCCGCGCGGCGCGACGAAATCCGCCAGCGCCGTCGCTGCCTTGGGCAGCAGAGCCTCCGGCAGAGCCTGCAAGGTGTAGCATTCATGCACGAGATCGAAGCCGCCGCGCCACTGCGGTGGCGGGTCAAACAGGTCCGCCGCGACGAACTCGATCCCGCTGTCGGGGAAACGCTCGCGCGCCCAAGCGGTTGCGCGCGCGACGAGATCGAAGGCGACCACCCGTGCGCCTGCTTGCGCCAGCGCCACCGCATTGTCGCCAAGCCCGCAGCCGACATCGAGCGCGCGCTGCCCGTCCAGCCGCCCTTGCGTCTCAAGCCATTGCGCCAGCAGCGGATGCGGCGCGAGATTGGCCCAGGGCACGCCGGCGGGGTCGCCTTCGCTTAGCTCATAGACGGCCTCGAACCATTCGCGGCGCATCGGGTCGGCGTCGACCCCACCGGGCGTCATATGCGGGTCGATGGCGTCGAGCCGCTCCCGCGCTCTCGCCCGGCGCGTGGCGAAATCGTCGGTCATGCCGGCCTCTCCCGCTTTTTCTCCTCCCATCGGCCGGCGTCGTCCTCCTGGAAATAGACAACCTCGAACCCCGCCTCGCGCAGCTCCTTCCACTGCCCGCGCGCGGCGGAAAGCTCGGCGGCGTCATTGCCGTCGAACATCAGCACGGCTCTGGTCTTTGGCGCGCTGGCGGGATCCTTGAGCGTCGGCGGAGCGAGCGCGCCGTCGATGAAGAAGCGGACGTCGGCGCCGTTGGGATTGTCGCTCTGGAGCGTGAGATAGATCGGCTGGGATTCCGGCGCGCCGTCGGCCTTGGTTCCATGCGGCAGGAATTTCTCGGGATCGTAAGACCAGAGAAAATCGTCGAGCTTCTTGAGCCGCGCGGCGTCGCTCGCCTGCAGCGCGACGCGCCATCCGCGCGCGAGCGACTTTTCCAGCAGCACGGGCAGCGCCTGCTCCAGTGTGCGGCGGGTGAGGTGATAGAAGGAGACCTCGATCATGGAGCAGGAATGGAGGATCGCGCGGCGGAACGCAAGGCGCGCAATCCCCTCTCTTCAGCTCCGCCTAATCCACATGCGCATGCACGCGGATGGTCCTCTGTTCTCCGTCGCCGAAGACGAGATGAACCGAGAAATAATCGTCTCCCGCGAAGCCTTGTCGGGTTCTGTATTCCACCGAGGCCCCGGCGACGGGTCGACCGTTGCAATAGGCGAATCTGGCGCCTTCATTATAGGAGATTTCGCCCGGCCTGCTGCCGATGGAGACATGCCCGCCTCGCGGCGCCGTTACGAGGCGGATTTTGGCTTGGCCCACCTTCACGCATTGCGAGGAGGTGCTGACGAACGGACCCAGTCTTACAAAATCGCCGCGTTTGATATTCACTTCCAGCGTCTGATCGCGAGCGCCGGTCAGCTCGTAGTCCTGACCTCCCGTGGATGCGCAGGACGCGAGCGTGAGGGACGCCAGGCCCATCGCCAAAAACCTTCGAAACATGAAACCTCCCATGCAAGCCAATCCGAACGGAGCGGAAAACGATCTTCCAAACAGCTTGAACGTAACATTCTGATTAGCTTGCCTCAAGCTGCGAAGCTCGGCGGGTTGGACCGAAGGCGCTTGGCTTCCCGCCCGCCAGGTCCTAAACCCGGGCGTCGACACCAAGGGAGCGATTCGTTTTGGCGCAGCCGCGAAGTCTGCTCAACCCCGAAAAGCGCGAGGACGACCCGAGCGAAGCCTCGATCCGCCCGCTGGCGCTCGCCGATTTCACCGGCCAGGAGGCCGCGCGGGCCAATCTCAAGGTCTTCATCGAGGCGGCCAAGGCGCGCGGCGACGCGCTCGACCATGTGCTGTTTGTCGGCCCGCCGGGCCTTGGCAAGACCACGCTGGCGCAGATCATGGCGCGCGAGCTTGGCGTCAATTTCCGCTCCACCTCTGGCCCCGTGATCGCCAAGGCCGGCGACCTCGCCGCGCAGCTCACCAATCTGGAGCCGCGCGACGTGCTTTTCATCGACGAAATCCACCGGCTCAACCCGGCGGTGGAGGAAATCCTCTATCCCGCGATGGAGGATTTTCAGCTCGACCTCATCATCGGCGAAGGCCCGGCTGCGCGCTCGGTGAAGATCGACCTCGCCAGATTCACGCTGGTCGGCGCCACGACGCGCGCGGGCCTTTTGACGACGCCGCTGCGCGACCGTTTCGGCATTCCGGTGCGGCTGAATTTTTACACCGTCGAAGAGCTGGAGCTGATCGTGCGGCGCGGCGCGCGCGTGCTCGGCGTCGGCATGACCGACGAGGGCGCGCGCGAGATCGCCCGCCGCTCGCGCGGCACGCCGCGCATCGCCGGCAGGCTGCTTCGGCGCGTACGCGATTTCGCCATCGTCGAAGGCGCGGAGAAAATCACAAAGGAACTCGCCGACCGCACGCTGACGCTGCTGGAGGTGGACAGCATCGGGCTCGACGTGATGGACCGGCGCTATCTCGACATGGTGGCGGTGAATTTCGGCGGCGGCCCCGTCGGGATAGAGACGATCGCGGCGGCGCTCTCCGAGCCGCGCGACGCGATCGAGGACATTATCGAGCCCTTCCTGCTGCAACAGGGCTTTCTGCAACGCACCCCGCGCGGCAGGGTGCTGACGCCGCACGCCTTCCGCCATCTGGGGCTGAAGGAGCCGGCAAGCGCGCCGTCGCAGATCGGGCTTTTCACAGAAGAAGGCGAATGACCCACCGCATTCCCATCCGCGTCTATTACGAGGACACGGATTTCTCCGGCCTCGTCTATCACGCCTCGCATCTGCGCTTCATGGAGCGCGGGCGCACCGAGCTTCTGCGCGAGCTTGGCATCCACCAGCGCGCCCTGCTGGAAGGCGAGGCCGGCGGCGGCTTTTTCTTCGTCGTGCGCGCGATGAACCTGGATTTCCGTCGCCCGGCGCTGATGGACGATCTGCTGACCGTCGAAACCCGGGTTGAGGCCATCGGCGGCGCCTCGCTGACGCTGGCGCAGGCGGTGCTGCGCGACGGAGAGAGTTTAGTGACCGCCAAGGTGACGGTCGCGGCGGTCGAAAATGGACGCGCCCGCCGCCTGCCGCCGGAAGTGCGCGCCAAATTCGAACAAATTTTAGGCGCCTGAGAAGGCCGCCGCGAAGTCCTTCATTGACAAATCATTAACCCTTACCGCTTCTTAATCGCGCCGGCGCCGCAAAAACTTGTGCGGCGCAACGTCGAAGCCCCAGAAACGGCGAAATTGCGCGCGATAAAGCGTCTTGGCGCGAAGCCCCTGCTGAGCTTGTGACGTCCTATCTGATGGAAGGCTAAATGAATCCAGCCGAAATCGCCGTCAATCCGCACGCGGGCGCCGCTGCGGGTCCTCCTCTGTGGAATATGTTCTGGGCCGCATCTTTCGGCTTCAAGACGCTCATCGTCAGCCTACTTGTCCTCTCGATCTTCTTCTGGGCTTTTGTCATCCACAAATTGATGCTCTACCGCATCGCTCGCCGCGCCACGCACAATAAGGAATCGAAATGAATCCAGCCGAAGTCGCTGCGAGCCCGCTCGCCAGCCAAGCCGCCGAAATCACTGTCTGGGGAATGTTCTGGGGCGCTCATATCGTCGTCAAGGCGGTGATGATCGGCCTGCTCGTCGCTTCGGTCTGGTGCTGGGCCATCATCGTCGACAAGCTGCTGCTGCTTCGCCGCACGCGCCGCGCGATGGACCGTTTCGACGAGGCTTTCTGGTCCGGCAATTCGCTGGAGGACCTGTACGCCAAAGTCTCCGAACGGCCGACGACCGGCACGGCTTCGCTCTTTGTCGCCGCCATGCGCGAATGGAAGCGCTCGATCCAGAACGCCAATGCCTCCTTCATGGGCCTGCAGACGCGCATCGACAAGGTGCTCGACGTTTCGATCGGCCGCGAGGTCGAGAAGCTGGAATCAAATCTTCTGGTGCTGGCGACGGTAGCCTCGGCCAGCCCCTTCATCGGCCTCTTCGGCACGGTATGGGGCATCATGACAGCGTTTCGCTCCATCGCGGCGTCGAAAAACACCTCGCTCGCCGTCGTGGCGCCCGGCATCGCCGAGGCTTTGTTCGCGACCGCCATAGGCCTCTTCGCGGCCATTCCGGCGCTGATCGCCTACAACAAGCTGCAAAGCGACGTCGTCAAATCGCAAAGCCGGATGGAGACTTTCGCCGACGAGTTTTCAGCCATTCTTTCGCGCCAGATTGATCAGAACGCCGGGCGCGATCGCGCCGCGTAAGGAGAACGACTGATGGGCGCTTCTATCCAGGCGAGCAGCGGGAGCAAAGGCGGCAGGCGCAGACGCGGGCGTTCGCGCCACGCTCCGATGGCCGACATCAACATGACGCCGTTCATCGACGTGATGCTGGTGCTGCTGATCATCTTCATGGTCGCCGCGCCATTGCTCGCGACCGGCGTCGCCGTCGATCTGCCGCAGACCAAGGCCGGCCAGCTCAATATAGACCAGAAGCCGGTCGCCATCGCCATCGATGAAAAAGGACAGATATTCCTTATGGATCAGCCGATAGAACTCGGACAGCTGGTGGACAAATTGAAGGAGACCGCCAAGCAGGGTTTCGACGAGCGCATTTATTTGCGCGGCTCGAAAGCGGTGAATTACGGCCGTATAGCCGAGATCATGTCGCTGATCACGACGGCCGGCTACAAGAAGGTCGCTCTGGTCACGGAACAAGAGAAAAAATAGGGCCGCGAAGGTGATGTTTTCGCGCGAGACGCCTGGTTTTCCGGTTTCGGCGGCGGTCCATGCCGGGCTGCTCGCGGCGACGCTGATCGTTTTTTCGCAGTCGCCGAAATTCGACGAAGCGCAGGAGACCGTGCCGATCGAAGTCGTGTCGGACCAGCAACTAAATCAGATCATGAAGGGCGAGAAATCCGCGCCGGCCGTCAAGCCCGCGCAGCGCGCGGAGAAAGTGTCGCAGCAGGCGGAGACGCACCCCGTTCCGCCACAGGCCGAGGCCAAGCGCGACATTCCCACTCCGCCTCCCTCGTTCAAACGCTTGAGCGATCCCAGCGAGGACGACACGCCGCAAAAGCAGGCGAAGGAGACTCCGACGCCCCCCCGGCGCGTGGCCGCTTTGCCCCCGCCCGCGCCCGAACCCGCGCCGCGCCCGGCTCCCGCCAAAGTCACGCCGACGCCTCCGGTAAAACCACAGGTCAAGGCGGCGCCGGAACCTGAAAAGGACGAGCCGGATGACGCCGAGGTCGTGAAGCCGAAGCCGCCGGTCAAGCCGAAACTGGAAAAGGCCGAGGAAGCGCCCACGCCGCCAAAACCGCCGGAAAAGCCCAAGGCCAAGGAGGCGCCGCGTCTCAAGACAGACGAAGTTGCAAAACTTCTGCAGCAAAAGAAGTTGGACGCGAAAGCGGACAAGAGCGACGACGCCGGGGAAAAGGACGCTGCGGCCGAGAAGCCAGAGAAGAGCGACAAGCCCGGCAAGTCGCCCAAGCCGAAATCGGGCGACGAGATGGCGCCGAAGTCCAAATTCAGCGCATCCAGCATCGCCAATCTGCTGAGCCACGAGGCTCCGCAACAGCGCGCCTCCACTGGCGAAAAGACGCAAGTCGCCTCGCTGGGCGCGCCAACCGCGTCCGCCGCCAAAATGTCGCCGTCGCTGCAGGGAAAGATCGATTCCTACACCGTCGAGCATTACCGGCGCTGCTGGGCCACGGCGCTGTCGATGAATGCGCTCACCTATGTGCCGCGCGTGGAGTTCCGGTTGACGCGCACGGGCGCGCTTGAAGGAGCGCCGCGCCTGCTCAACCCGTCGGACGTCCCTGTCGAGAAGGCGCGAGGAGAACAGGCGCTGGCCGCCGTGCGGCGCTGCAGTCCGATGCCGATCCCGGCGGAATTCACGCCTTATTACGACTATTGGCGCGTCACGGAACTGGACATGAAAGAGGATATGTAACCCCTTCCCTTTTTCTACTTGTCGGTCGCCTTCCAGGAACAGGATTTATGACTTTCAGCATCACACGCCGCGCCGCTGCATCCTTGATCGCGGGAGCGGCGCTCACGCCATTCGCTCCGGCGCGCGCCGCGCGCGTCCTTAACCTGCATGCGGGCGCGGGCTTCGAGCCCATTACCGTCGCGGTGACGAATTTCGTTGGCGACGAGGCCGCGCGCACCGTCACCAGCGTCATCAACAATAACTTCAAGCGTTCGGTTTTTCTCAAGCCGGTCGACGCCTCAAGCGTCGGCGGCGCGACGGTCAACCCAGACCAGACGCCCAATCTCGATGTCTACAAGGCCATTAACGCGCAATTCGTGCTGACGGGGCGCTCGCAGCGCGGCGGCGATGGCAGGCTCAACACGGAATTTCGCCTGTTCGACGTCACCACCGGCGAACAGGCCGCCGGCAGCCAGTTCGTCACCGACACCGCGAACACCCGCCGGGTGGCGCATCTTGTGTCTGATGCGGTGTTCACGCGCATCACGGGCGAGAAGGGCTTTTTCGACACGCGCATCGTCTTCGTCGACGAGAGCGGATCGAAGGATCACCGCCGCAAGCGTCTCGCCATCATGGATCAGGACGGCGCCAATGTGCGCTATCTGACGCGCGGCGACGATCTCGTTGTCACGCCGCGCTTCTCGCCCTCATCGCAGGATGTGACCTATATGGCGATGAGCGACGAAGGCGATCCCAAGGTCTTCCTGATGAATGTCGAGAACGGCCAGCGCGAGGCCGTCGGCAATTTCCCCGGCATGAGCTTTTCGCCGCGCTTCTCGCCGGACGGACTGAAGGTCATCATGTCGCTCTCGGAAGGCTCCGAAACCAATCTCTACACGATGGAGCTGCGCTCGCGCACGACGACAAGGCTCACCGACACCGCCGCCATCGACACATCGCCCTGCTATTCTCCGGACGGCAGCCAGATCGTTTTCGAATCGGACCGGGGCGGCTCGCAGCAGATTTACGTGATGGGCGCGCATGGCGGCGGCGGGGCGAAGCGCATCTCCTTTGGCGCCGGGCGCTATTCCACGCCGGTATGGTCGCCCAAGGGAGACTACATCGCCTTCACCAAGCAGAATGCCGGCAGTTTCGGCATTGGCGTAATGAAGACGGACGGCTCCGGCGAACGCATTTTGACGGAAGGCTTTCACAATGAAGGCCCGACCTGGGCGCCGAACGGCCTGTTCCTGATGTTCTTCCGCGACTCCGGCGGCGCCGGCGGCCCAAAGATATTTATGGTCGATGTTTTCGGCCGCTCGGAGTTTCAGGTGCCGACGCCCGGCTACGCCTCCGACCCCGCCTGGGGACCGCTGCAGGATTGAAGACACAGTGGGAGAACGCCACCGCTCCTCTCGGCGCTCTCAACGCCTACCATGCTAGACAATCCGCCATGAACAAACCCGTCCGCATCGACGAAAGCTGGAGCCGGCGCCTTTCCGGCGAATTCGAGCAGCCCTATTTCACGGCGCTGCGCGGCTTCGTGCGCGAGGAATATGCGGCGAAGATCATTTACCCTCCTGCGAAGCAAGTTTTTCGCGCCTTCGACGAATGCCCTTTCGATCAGGTGAAGGTCGTGATCCTTGGGCAGGATCCGTACCATGGCGCAAAGCAGGCCAATGGGCTGTGTTTCGCGGTCAATTCCGATATTCCGGCGCCGCCGTCGCTGCAAAACATTTTCAAGGAGATCGAAAGCGACCTTGGCCACCCCGTGTCACGCAACCCGGACCTGTCACGCTGGGCGCGGCAGGGCGTGCTGCTTCTCAACGCCACGCTGACCGTGCGCGAGGGAGCCGCCGGCTCGCATCAGGGCAAGGGCTGGGAGCAATTCACCGACGCCGCCGTGAAGGCCTTGAGCGACGAGCGAGAGGGTCTCGTGTTCATGCTCTGGGGCAATTACGCGCGCCGCAAGGGCGCCAATATCGACCGGGCCAAACATCTCGTGCTGGAGTTGGCGCATCCCTCGCCTCTCTCGGCTCAGAGATTTTTCGGCTGCCGGCATTTTTTCAAGGCCAACGCCTATTTGGCCGCGCATGGGCAAGCCCCCATAGACTGGTGAAACGCTCAGCGCGGGCGAGCCCTCGCGATAGCCTGATTGAGCTGGCCGCCAAACACCAGGAGCGCGCCGAGCCATTGAAGAAACACCAGAGCGATCATCAGCGAGGCCAGGCCCGCATAGGTCGATACGTAGTTGTTGGCGAATTCCGCCAGATAGGAGCCGAAGGCGGCGCCAAAACCGAGCCACGCGACCAGAGTCATCAGCACGCCCGGCGCAATTAATCTGAGCGGGCGATGCCCCGCCGGCAAATATTTGTGCGCGACGATCAGCACGAGAAGCAAGACCGCCGAGGAAACGCCGAAACGCACCGGCGCATAGAATCGCGCGAGCTCCTGCACCAGCTTCGGCGCGAATTCCTGCAAATTCGCCCATACGAGCGGCGCGAAGACCAGGAGAAAGGTGAACGCCAGCAGCGAAACGGCGGCGAGCAGCACGAACAATATCGCCTCCAGCCGCAAGAGCCACCAGGGCCTCGTATCCTGCACGTCATAGGCCCGGTCGAGACCGATACGCAGCGCTTCCACGGCGTTGGCCGAGAAATACATCGAAAGCACGGCGCCTATCGTCAGCAGACCGCCGCGCGGCTGCGTCAGAACATTGTGGATCTCCACCGCTATGGGTCCGGCGATGCGGGCTGGCCACGCGTCGAACAAAAGTCCTGCCGCCTTGTCCGCGATCTCGGGCGTGCCGAAGAAACCCGCCAGCGCGGCGACAAAGATCAGAAACGGGAACATCGAAGTCAGGATCGACAGCGCTATATGGCTCGCGATCGCCCATCCGTCGTCTTCTACAAACTTCAAATATGCGTCGTAAAACACTCGGGCGATGAAGCGCATCCGTCCTCGCAAAGCTCGCTGCCTCAGGCGAGGTAAGACCGCCGGACATGATTTTCAAGACGAAATGGATTTGCAAGGACTGCTGAAAAACGGGCCCGCGTCGCCTCACTCATGGCGATTGTCGAAATCCGCCCAGCAGCGACGCGGCTTGGCGACTAACGGATTGAGAACCCTGGCGTCCATCAGCCAGCCCGGCATCCGAGCGCCCTCGACGGCGTAGTTTGTTGGAACGCCCGTTCCCCCGAGCGCGCGATTGGACTCCATCAGCGAACAATCACTCAATTCATATCTTGGGTAGGAGATGTTGCGCGAAAACTCCACTATGGCGGAGGCCGAGCCCGATATGACCAGCGCATATCCAGCAATCTTAGCCTTTCGAGAAAGCTCCGGATTGCAAAGAAGGAGACCAAAGACGAATGCGACGATCAGCAGCGAGGCGATGGAGCCCCGCATGACCAGATCATTGGACGGGCCAAAACTGAAAAATGGCAGCACGAGCAGAATGATCGCATTGACGCAGAACAATGCAAACAGAGGCTTCGACAAAAGCCGGCGATAAAGAGCGACGAACAGAACGCTGGGAAGTTGCAGTGCAATGAACAGAACATACAGCGGCATGAATGCGGGCCTCTCCGCAGTCACTCCGTGGGCGATCTGTGAAGAGCCGATCATCATGAAAATCGCGACAGGAAGGAAACAGGCGCCAAGCGCGGCTCCAACCCATGTCCGCCGGACGAGAATGTATCGCCGCCAATCCGTAGCCGCGAGATAGAACAGCCAAATCAGGATCGGAATGACGACGAGAGGCGACCAGAACATCGCGCCCGCGAGCGAAACCCCGATGGTGGCGACGTCGACTTCCGATCGCGACTGGAGCAGGAGCAAAGTCGCTAGCCACCATCCCGGCAACGCATGGTTGGGAACCCAGAAAAATTGAACAATGCTGCTCGAATATTGAAAATAGGGATGCCACGCGTCGAGACCAAACTTCACCAGCCTGTCAAGTCTGTATTCGGTGGCCGTGGCGTATGCGAGTGAAGCGCCTATCAGAGACAGCCCCCCAAACAGGATCAGGATCGCAAGATGCGGCCAGCCGCGGCCAATCGACATGAGAAGGTAGAATATCGCCCCCAGAATGATCGCGTTCTGCGCGAGCAGGGCGGCATGCGCCCCTATGAGGCCAAAAGCATGACCCACTGCGGCTGGGACCATATACATGCCGAGCGGGGCGCGCAGGAGATAACCCGCGCCTTCCAGATCGTAGCCGACAGGAAAGGCGCCCCGCGTCAAATCCGCAAGAACAGCGTCGCGTATACGCCAGTCATAACTCGCATAAAAGAGGTGCAGTTCGCCTCCGAACAGCAAAATGACGCAGGCCAAAACGATGCACAGCGCAAGGCGTCGCGCGTCTACCGGCGCGGCAAGAATGCTACCGTCAACGATCGCAGGGCGTTGCGCGATGAGCGCGAGGCTTCCAATGCAACCGACAAGCACGAGAAAGGCAGGGATAGGCTTCAGGCCAGCCGCGAAAAAGGCGGATGGCAGCAGCATCAGCGCGGAGGTGAAGATGAGAACAGCGCGATTGCTCAACGTGGCGGAACGAATATGAGCGACGTTTTCCGTAACCGTGGAACTCAGAGTCACGCAGCGCCTCCGAAAACAAAGCGGCGGTTGAGGAAATAGGACATGAGGACAGCGCCCGGCAGAAGCACGAGGCCGCCAAGCCATGGACGAACGCCTATGAACTCGAGGACCGAGAGACCAATCCAGTTATAGACGAACACGACGCCATAGACGCCAAAGAAACGGGGAAGCAATCGCGGGTCGCGGGCGCCGAATACAAAGGAGCTGATTGTCCTGAAGTTAAACAGGATCGCCAGAATATTGGCTACGACAAGGGCCGAAAACGTCGTCGGCATCGTCGCCAGCGCGAGAAGAAACAGGCTGTAGCCGACCGCTGTATTCAGTCCCCCAACCAGCAGGAAACGCGAAAAGCGGTGTTCGCGCAACATTCGCAGCGCGAAGGTCACAGGCCGTGCCGCCAGAATGCGCCAGGCAATCCAGTGAGTGCGCACGGACTCAACTGGCGAACTCATACTGCAATCCTGTCTTTATGCCGACAGAAATTCTCCAGCGTCTCGATCATGAAGTCGATTTCTTGATCGCCAAGACCGGGATAGACGCCAATCCAGAAGGTGCGATCGACGATCGCGTCAGCGTTTGCGAGACTGCCGGCAATGCGGAAATTGCGGCCCTTCATATATGGCTGACGAACCAGATTTCCTCCAAACAGGAGACGCGTCCCGATGTTTTTGGATTGAAGCTCCAGCAGAAGACCATGGCGCTCTACAGGCGCGTCTTTGCGCAGAGTGAGGGCGAAGCCGAACCAGGACGGGTCGGTTCCGACCGTGGCCACGGGCAGAATGAAGAAGTCTTCGAGATGCGCCAGCCCCCGGCGCAGCCGCTCGAAATTACGCCGGCGGGCTGAGATGAATTCATCAAGATGCTCAAGCTGCGCGACGCCGACCGCCGCCTGCATGTCGGTGATCTTCAGATTGTAGCCGAGATGCGAATAGATATATTTGTGATCATAGCCCTTGGGGAGATCGCCCAACTGCCATCCGAAGCGCTTGTTGCAGCTGTTGTCCTTTCCGGATCCGCAATAGCAATCCCGGCCCCAGTCGCGGAACGACTCCATGATCTTGTTGAGATTGCTGTCATTGGTGAATACGGCGCCGCCCTCGCCCATCGTGATGTGATGGGCCGGATAGAAGCTCAGCGTGCCGATGTCTCCGAACGTCCCTACATGCCGGCCGCCGACCGTTGAACCGAGCGCGTCGCAGCAATCCTCGATCAGGAACAGTCCGTGGCGATCGCAGATTTCCCGGATCGCAAGCACGTCGAAGGGGTTTCCCAGCGTGTGAGCCACCATGATGGCGCGCGTGCGAGGCGTTATCGCCGCCTCGATCGCGCCGACGTCGATATTGTAGGTTGGAATGTCCGCGTCGACGAAAACAGGAACCATATTGGCTTGCAGAATGGGATTGATCGTCGTCGGGAAGCCGGTAGCGCAAGTGATCACTTCATCGCCGGGCTTCAATTGACGCGCCTTCAGGCGCGGCGAGGTCAGGGCCATAAAGGCCACGAGATTGGCCGACGATCCCGAATTCACTGTCAGCGCATGCTTGACCCCGATGCGTTCGGCGAGTTTCGTTTCGAAATCGTCGTTGAAGCGTCCAGTGGTCAGCCAGAAGTCAAGCGCGGAATCAACGAGAAACTGCATGTCGCGCGCGCCATAGACCCGGCCGGAGACAGGGATATGCGGCTTCTCGGGATTGAACGGAGCGCGCTTGTGGGCAACGGCATGATAACGACCGACGAGATCGAGAATTGTCGCGCGCAGCGCCTCGGGATCGATCGGCGTATCTGTCGGCATGCGATTACCTCTAACTATCCATAGCCTCGGCGACGCCATATCGTAGCATCGATGCTCCGGAGCGCCCTTGATCCGTGATGATTTGGCATGCATTCATGGGGCTGGAAGAGGCTCGCATTCCCACAGAAAACACAATGGCGCCGGTTAAGAAGCATTAAGGCTCCATGCCTAATAATTCGTGAATGGCGCCCATGGGCGGGAGGGCGCCGGATTGCGGGCGAGGCCCTTCAGTCGAAGTTGATTCGCTCTTTCTCGATTACCAAAGGGAACTGCCGAGAATAATTCAGAAGGAGCCCGATATATTCTCCGACTACGCCAAGCGCGAACAACTGTATTGAACCAAGAAAGAAAATCGAGATAAGCACTGGAGCCACGCCCACAGGCAGGCTGTACCAAAAGATGAGCTTGACGATGAGATAGACGAGACCCGCAAGAAAACTGAGCATTGATACAAAGAATCCAAGGAAGGTCATGAGTCGCAGGGGCGCGCGAGAGTAGGTGGACAAACCCACCAAAGCGAAGTCCGCGAGCGAAAAGAAATTATAGCTCGAACGTCCATGCCTGCGCGGCGGCTGATCATATTGAATGATCACGCGTTCAAAGCCCACTTCGACCACGAGACCGCGAAAATAGGGTTCCGGTTCGTGAAGTTTGCGCAGGGCGTCCATGACACAGCGGTCATAAAGCCCGTATCCCACGAAATTTGGGATCTGCTCCACTTTCGAGAGGCTTTTCAAAATCCTGTAATAGGCGCTGCGCGCGTGGCGCCAGAACATTCGCTCGTCGCTCTGTCGCTTCACCGCGATGACCACTTTTGCGCCTTCCTCCCATAGCTTCACCATCTGGGGAATAAGGGATGGCGGGGTCTGCAGATCCGCCAGCATCGGAATTGTCGCGTCCCCTCGAGTCTGCAAGACAGCATGGAATGGCGAACGCGCAGGTCCAAAATTTCTTGAGTTGACGATAACTTTCACGCGCCTGTCGCGCGCGGCGATGTCACGGAGGATCGCCACGGTGCGATCCTGCGAGCAATTGTCGATAAAAATATGCTCGTAGCTGAAGTCCTGGAGTTCAAACTCCATGACCGCGCGCACCGCCTCATAGCATTCAGCAATCCCGGCCTCTTCATTGTAGCAAGGGGTAACGATGCTGAGAACGGTCATGATCACTCCCGTCGCGGGCGCCAGCCGGCGAAAGACGCGCGGTGAACGAGGCGCAAGGAAAAACTAACCTATCTCCGTTAAGAATCTCCAATAGCGAAGCGGGCGTGCGGTCAGCGGATGGCGCTGGTGATTTGTTATGCAATCACGCCCCACGCCGCCAAACGGGATCACATATGAAGCTTGCCAAGCGCTGTATCGCCTGCGATGGCCCGCGCCTTAAAACTGCGCCCGCTGTGCTGATGCCCTTTATCGCATACAGGGTGTTTGGCTGGATTCCGACTGAAATCACACCTGAATGGGGACTTCGTGACCTGCCTGCGGGCATGGCTTGCAGCGTCTGCAACTCCATGATGTGCGACGATTGCGGAATGCTTTTCCTCGACATGCGGTTCGATCAGGAGGAAATGTCGGCGCTCTATGATGATTATCGAGGCGCCGCCTACACCGCCGCTCGGGATCGCTTTGAACCAGGCTATGCCGCGCGCAATGCGATCATGCTTGGAGGCAGCGGATATAATGCGCGCATCGAAGCCTTTCTTGAGCCCTATGTCCAGCCAAGGCCTCGCGTGCTCGACTGGGGCGGCGATAGCGGCGTCAATACGCCCTACCGCGCCTGCGCCGCCCAACATGACATATATGACATTTCAAATCGTCCCGTTGTCGAGGGCGCCCGCATCGTCGACCTCGAAACTGTGAAGACGAGTGAATACGACCTGGTTGTGTTCGCCAATGTGATGGAGCATGTGTCCAATCCGCGCGAGGCTCTTCGCGAGATCGTCAATGCAATGGGCCCCAGGACCATCCTCTATCTTGAGGTTCCGCACGAGGAAGTGGTGCGCCTTATCGAAGCCCCTTCCCAGCGGCTTGAACGCAAGCGCCATTGGCACGAGCATATAAATTTCTTCTCGACCCAGGCCCTCGACGCCATTTTCGAAAGCGTTGGCTTGCGATTGATCGAGCGCAAGTCACATGAGGTGACGGCCGGCGGGAAGAACAGCTATGTTTTCTCGATAGCGGCGCAACGGAATTCCTGAGATAGCAGCGCAGCGCTCAAGATGCTTGGCGGATCGCATGATCCATCGTGCGGCGTATGGCTTCATCCAGCGGCGTCCACACATCTAATCCAAGGGCGCGCGCCTTGTCGATGCAGGGCGCATAGCGTGCGCGTGGTCCGCCGCTTACCTTGCCCCTGATGTCCACCCTGCTCTGCTGCAGCGAAATTTTCGCGACCATGTGAGCAAGCTCGGCGATGCTGATCACATGATCTGATCCGACATTATACGCTGCTCCCGCTTCGCCTCGCGCCAGTAGAGTGAACAGCCAGGCGGCCAGATCTGAGGCGTAAAGATAGGTGCGCAAGGGTGAGCCATCGCCGAGAAGCAAGATGTCGCGATTGGCAACCGCATCGCGGATAAAGTTGCCGATCGCGAAATGCGCATCAAGAGGCAGGCCAGGCCCCACAAAGGCGAAGGCGCGCGCGATCACAATTTCCAGGCCTCCCCGCGCCTGCGCGCAAACGCACATCTGCTCGGCCATCCGCTTGGCCTGACCATAGGCGGAGCGCGGATCCAAGGGATCGCAAGCGCCTCTGTAGCATTCGGGAACAAGCGTCAAGTCGGAAGGCTGCGCGCCGTAAATCGCGCCCGAACTGACGTAAAGAAGACGTCTGACGCCTGAACTCATGGCGAAGTTCAACACACGCTTCGTTCCATCGACGATCAATTCCATCAGAGTCGAAGCGTCGGCGTCAGCGCTGGCGCTCGTGTCCGTCGCCGCATGTATTACATGAGAGAAGCGGTCCTCTGGAAATTGGAAAGATCGGACGTCGCCGCGAACAAAAGTGACGCAGTCCTGTGCCGCAATATCCGGATGATCGCGCCTGAAGCGTTCAGGATCGCGAGTCAGCACTGTAACTTCGAGATCCAACTCAGGCCTGCCACGCGCGATCGTCGCCAGCAGCCAGCGGCCAAAGAATCCGGTTCCGCCGGTCAGGAACAGGCGGCCTCCTTGCAAATCGGCGAGCGCCGATCTGCAATGAAGGAATGCTTCGTCGAGATCCGCTACGTCGATCCCGTCGAATGTGGCGCTCATGCGATTTCGCGCGTCTTTTCCCGGCGCTCGACCAGATGCTCCGGCAACGATTCGGAGGCTGGATCAAGCGGCACGATCATATTTGCGCGGAACTCGTCTCGCGGCAGCAAAGGCGACATGTCCTCCAGCGGCATGGAGCGCATGGAGCCATCCGCCTGCGGCAATGCGGCGGACTTCGGGAACAACGCTTCGTCGGCCACAAGCCTCACATCGACGAGGAGCGGACCCTTATGCGTCAAGGCTCGCTGCAATCCGTCGCGCAGGTCGGCGACGTCTTCGATGCGGAACGCCTCCCAGCCGAATATCTTGGCCAGAGCGACGAAATCGGGCATTTCCAGCCTGGAGCTTGGCCCGCTCCCAACGTAACGCCCCGAGAAATAGTTGCGCTGCGTGTTGCGGATCGAGGCATAGCCGTTGTTGTTGAAGACAAAGAGGCGCAAGGGCAGGCCAAGGCTGCCGATAGTCTGCATTTCCTGCAAATTCATCATCAGCGAGCCGTCGCTCTCGATCCCAATGAAAGGTCGGCGATCCGAGGCCATATAGGCCCCGATCATCGCCGGCAGTCCGTATCCCATCGCGCCAAGGCCCGAGGTAAGGAAAACTCGCTGGCCCTCTTTGTTCTGGAAGCCGGTGTAGAAAAACTCGACGGCAAGTCCGGAACTCCCCGTAACGATGAGCGAGTTTGCCGGCAATTCGTCGGAGAGAGTTCTGCACCAGATGAAAATGGCTGATCGGCCCCTTCTGTGGGAATGGCGCGCCGTCATTGATCGGATAGCGGCGCTTCCAGTCGACGCAGCGCGCCAGCCACGCCTGCCGGTCACGCGGTGCGGCGGCCTGCGCGAAAGGCAGCAGTTCATTGATGAACTCCTTCGCGTCCGCCTTGAGCCGCATGGCGAAGCCGTCAACGCCGTCGAATTTGGCAAGCTCCGCCGCGTCCACGTCGACCATGATCTTTTGCGCATGACGGCCGAACTTCGCCGGATTATGCGCCGTCACGACATTGTCCAGCCTTGCGCCGATCGTGATGACGAGATCGGAATTCTGCACGGCGAAATTTGGCGCGCGCAGCGCAACCACGCCCGGTTTGCCGACGCTGAGTGGATGGTCCGCCGGGATGAGATCGGTCGCGTTCCAGGTCGTCACGACCGGGATTTGCAATGCCTCGTAGAGCATCTTGAATTGCGACGCCGCTTCCGCCAGCCTTATGCCGTGCCCGGCCAGAATGATAGGCCGCTCGGCGGCCGAGATCAGTTCCATGACGCGAGCGCAATCGGCGTGAAGCCGTGACGTGTGATTGGCGGCGGCGGCCGGCGACTCATAGCCGCGCAGCGCGGAGACGTCGATCATGCTGTTCTGCACGTCGAGTGGTATATCGATCCACACAGGCCCACGCCGGCCAGTGGTCGCCTCATGCACCGCCTGTTCCAGGTGCAGACGAATATCCGCGGGTTCGATAACGGTAGCGGCGTATTTCGTGATCGGACGCACGATGGAAACGATGTCGACTTCCTGCGGACCCATCTGGCGCACGCCGCTCTCGCCCATGAGATCGGCGCGTTTCACCTGTCCCGAAATAATCAGAAGGGGCACGGATTCAATCCAGGCGCCGGCGCAACCTGTGACGGCGTTGGTGCCGCCGGGACCAGTCGTCACGAGCGCGACGCCCAGCCGGCCGTTGATGCGCGAATAGGCTTCCGCAGCGATGGAGGAGGCCTGCTCATGATGATTGGCGACATAGGTCAGGCGCGGCTCGGCGCCGAACGCGTCCACGAGATACATTGAGCCGCCGCCGGGCACCAGAAATACGCAGCCAACGCCCTGATCGGCAACGAAACCGGCGACATAATCCGCAAGGCGAACGAGATTTGACGACATTTAAGTGCGTTTCCCTTGTGAGCGCCGCAGCTCAGCCGATCCAGTAGCGAAGCAGCGTCTTGCGGTTCGGATTCTTGTTGATGGCTTCGTCGGTGTAGAAGGAATCATTGGCGAAATGCGTCGAGGATATTTCCTCGAACACCGCCCCCGTGGCGCTTTCGAACGCATGGCGCACGCCCGGCGCGATGGTGACGACCGAGCCCGGCCCGCAAACTTTCTCCTCGTCGTCGAGGCGCAAGCGCAATTCGCCATGCAGCACGTGGAATGTCTCTTCCTTGAGCTGGTGGAACTGCTCTGGATGTTTCTGGCCCGGCAGAACGACGATCAGCTTCTTGCAGTAGCCGCGATTGACCACCGTCACCATCGTGATGCCGAATTGCTCGAAGCGCTCAAGCCCGAAATGATGCGAGATTTCAAGCTCGGCTTCGCCCGGCACGACGCCCTTGCTTTCGGCGAGGAGCTTCTTGACCTGAGAGACGATGGAAAAGACCTTGGCCCGCACTTCCTCGCGCCGAGTTCGATGCGCTATTCACTGGAGCGTCAACCGGAATATCCTCCTCCGCTGTGAAGAGCGCATATTTCGACCAGTCATTGGCGCTGATCTGACCTGGTTGCGAAGGGATCGCGAAGAATACGTCTTCGCTGCGGATGCGCTCGCCCTTGGCGATCGGACGCTTCACAAAAGCGCCTCGACGCAGGTCGCGCAGCGCGTCCAGCTCGGCCTTCGACGGCTCGATGCGCTGGCCCGAGACGCCCGCCATGTCATAGGCCTTTTTTGCGGCGACGAGCCAGGCGCGGGCCTGCTCGGGATTGGCGGAATAGGCGTTGAGCGGATAGGCGTCTGTCGGAACGCCCACATGCTTCTCGAACAGAACGGCGCCTTTGGCGATCGCCATCGCGACTGGGACCGTCTCATTCGGATCTTCATGCGTCGAATAGCCGATGCGCAGATTGGGATAGCGTTCCTTCAACACATCGATCTGGTTGAGCTGCAGCGCCGCATAGGGCGTCGGATATTGGGCGACGCAGGCCATCAGCGCGAAGTCCTTGTCGCGATGTCGCAGGAAGGACACGACATTGTCCATGTCCGTGCATTCAATTCCAGCTGTCGAGCCGATGATCGGTAGATCGACCGAGGCGATTTTTTCAAGTAGCGGCCAGTCCGTGAAAGAGCAGCTTGCGATCTTCAGAATGTCGAAGCCATCTTCGACGATCCGATCGACCGACGCCTCGTCGAATGGCGTGCACATGGCGAGGAATCCCTCGGCCTTGATCGCCGCCACAAGACGGCGCGTGGCCTCGCGATCCAGCCGCGTCTCGGAGAAACGCTTGATATATTTTATATCCGTGCGGTTCTTGTAGGCGGGATGAATGAAGGTGTCGAGTTCGCGGAACTGCAGCTTGAAGGCGAATCGGAAGTCGAACTCCCGCGCCAGCGCGCCGAACTCGGCGATGATGCGCAGCCCGTGCTCGACATCGCCCATGTGATTATTGGCGAGTTCGAAGATGAACAGGGGCTCGGGAATGGTCTTGCGCGGCTCATTGGCGGTCTTGTCTAGCATGATCGATGTCCCGCGCCGTTACTGGCCGCCGCCGAGAATCGAAGCGTCCGGAGCCTGGCGCTGCAATCAAATGGGTTGATCGTTCGTTTAGGGCGAACGGCGGCACGTCGAAGCAATCATCCTGCGGTGTAGTTAATTTTTCTTTACGATCATGGCGCCGACTGGATGGTTTGGGGGAAATTCGCTACGCAGCCTTTACACCCGGTCAACCTCTTGTTCGCCATAATGGCCAGGCGCGTGATTCGTAGGGACCCCACCCAGGAACGCGCCCGCCACGGTTCATTTTCCCGTAAAGGCCAATGATGATGAATGGACGAATCGTCTGTGCAGCCTGCGAGGCCGCAGATCCCGAGATCGTCGTCATCGGCGGGTTGCGACGCACTTCATGCCCGAGCTGTCACCATTCGCAGCGCGTAGACGTCGAACCCTTCGACTATACGAATTTCGCGATGGGCGGCACCGGACTTGCTCCCGAACGCTTGGCGGCGCAGGCGGATTTCATCGCGGCGCGGCTTCAAGACGGCGCGCGCGCACTTGAAATTGGCTGCGCCGCAGGCGATTTGGCCCAGGCGCTCCGCCAACGGCGGTGTTTCGCGACTTACGACGGAGTAGAATTCTCCCCCGCCCGCGAACGCGCGGCATCCCGCCTCGATCATGTTTTCAACGTCCCACTCGAAACGCTGATCTCTTCCGGCGCGATCGCCGCCGCAAGCTATGATCTCGTGCTCTCGTCCCATTGTCTTGAGCATCTCGACGATCCTTCCGCGATGATCGCGGCGATGCGCCTCGCGCTCAAACCGGATGGCCTCCTGTTCGCCGAAACGCCGAACCGCAGCGGTCACGAGCGCCTGCCCTTCGACGACAATCGATCGCATATACATTTCTTCTCTGTCCTGTCTCTAACGCGGCTGCTCTCGCGGCATGGATTCGAGGTGGTCGCGGCCGAAACAGGGGCACGGCTTGACGCGCGCTATTCAGATTCCCTGCGTTTGCTGGCAAAGGTCCATTCAATTCCACGCCCTGACACCCGCTTGCTTTCCAACCATCCCGCGTTGAAGGGGGTCAACAAGGTCGTCGTGTGGGGCGCGGGTCGAATGGTCGAAGAGATGCTGGAACACTACTTCGATCCAGCACGGATCGACTTCTTCATCGACAAGGACTCCCGAAAGCATGGGTCGCTGCAACTCGGTCGACCGGTGCGAGGGCCAGATGCGTTGGAGAAGGGCGACAACTGGACAGTTCTCGTCAACTCCATTGAGATGGAGAGCGTCATTCGCGCGGAAATCGACGCAGAACATCGCGACCATGTGCGGTGCGTGATTGGCGTCGCCGAATTGCTCGAATAGGATCTGGCGGCTACCCTTCATGTCGATGAAATTCGCCTAACACCTCAATGGCGCGCCCCCTTTATGAATGTCCGGTAACCAAATCCTTACCCGGTGGAGCTAGTCTGAACGAGCGATTCTCCTGCCAACGCGCTTGGGATTTAAACGCAGCGGCGCTCACTCGCGAGCGGAAGGAAGCGGAATGACCAGCAACTCGACCTATAGCCTCTTGCGCGCGCAGCCTCGCGTCTCGCTGCGTGACACGGTTCCGTTGCGTGCGCCGTTCGCGCTCTATGTCGAGCCAACCAATATTTGCAATTTCAAATGCGTATACTGCCCGGAATCCTTCTCGGATTTCGAGGAAAGGTCTGGCGGACTGCATCGTTTGGATCTCGGCGCGTTCGAGCGCATTTCCGATCAGGTTCTGGAATTGGGTGGCGTAAAGACGCTTAACTTGTACATGATGGGCGAACCCTTCGTGAACAAGAATTTGGCTGACTTCATCCGGATCGCGAAGCGGAAAAAGATCGCCAACCGGGTCATCATCACCAGCAACGGGTCGCTTTTGACAGAGGATGCGTCGCGCCGGGTAATAGAAGCGGGGCTCGATTTCCTGCGCATTTCGATCTATGGCGGCGAACTCGAGCCCTTCGCGCGCAAGACACAGAGCAAGATCCCGCTGGACCGCGTGCATCGTAATGTCGCGCGCTTCAAAGCGTTACGGGATGAGATGAAAGGGCCGACGTTCCTATACGTCAAAATGATCGATTCAGGAGACGCTGCGGAGAACCAGCATTTCCTGGATCTTTTCTCGTCGATCGCGGATGAAATCGTTCTCGAGCCGGTCATGAACTGGAACGATCCAGAAGAAGGCAATCTCGCCCAGGTCGATCGCGAAGCAATGTTGCAAACAGCCCTCTTCCAGAAGAAAAAAAACGTCTGCCCCTTTCCTTTCTATACTCTCGTCGTCCACTCCGATTTGCGCGTAAGCGTCTGCTGCGTGGATTGGGCGAAGGAGACTGTCGTCGGCGACCTCAAGACGCAAACGCTCGCAGAGGTCTGGAGAGGCGAACGCCTCCGGGAATTCCAGCTCGCGCATCTCGATCGACGCCGGAGCGAGATCAGCGCCTGCCGAAACTGCACCTTCCTGCATACGGCGCCCGACAACCTCGACGATTTGTCCGCGGGCGAATTTCTGGCGCGGATCAATCAAGCGGCGGTCCCACAGGCTGCGGAATAGAACCAAATATTTCCCCTCGCATTCTTGCGTACAAGCTTGGCGCCAGTTTGTGGCGTGCGGCGAGACCTCTCATAATTGATCGCCAAGCGCGCGGACGAATGCGCCGCTTGATGGCATAGCCGTTGCTTCGTCCCTGGCATGACAAAGGACGTCATCCAATTGGTGCGCTTCGAATATGCGAGCGTCGGCGAGGCGAGTTTCCCGAGCCGCCGTCTTGACGGCCGCTTCCGCAATGCGAAAACGCCGCCGTTATTGGGCTTCGAACAACTGACGCTTCAACTCGCCGGCGCGAACGGGCCTCTCCCATAGCCCCTGCGTGAGCAAGTCAGATGAGAATTGGCCGCATTGGTCGCCTGGTTTTGTAACGATCCGGACAAATCACATGACAGACATCAAGGATACCGCCTTAGCGACGTTGGAACAACAGGGACGCCTCCTCAACGCGGTGCTCAAGGGGCCGACCGAACGCCCCGGCCGATTTGGCTTTCGCGGAGAAATCGCACTGAAATTCGCGCCGCAATTCGCGGATGAGAGCGCCCGCCGGAACTCTCGGCGGATCAAGTCATCGCCGTTGCCAATGTCGGAGAACCGACAATTTCGTTCCTCTCCTGCTACCTTCTTTCTTTTGAGAGCCTGAGCGTGCTCGCAGAGGTTCTCAAGGGCCTGCTCAGCCCAACGGGGAAATATTTCGCGTTCTGCAACAACATCGATTTGCTCAGCAAATATCAGGTCGAGATCGACGGCATCACGTTTAACGTTTTGCCCGATCGACGAAGCGAAACGGGCTCACATGAATTGCTTGAGCTCTCTATTCTCGGACAGAAGCTCGCTGAAGCGCCTCTCGACGGCGGGAAAGACTGACGCGATCGCGGATGCGGCGGTGAAATTCGAAGGCAAATTTGGTCCCATTACTTTCGCCCAGGGGTGGAGCGCAGGGGCCGGTGCGCAATCGCAACGAAAATCGCCCGGTATGAGATAAGAAAATTTCGTACATTGAAATTCGGAGCCATTCATTGGCGGGCTCCGATTCTGACTCCCGCTTATGGTTGGGAGCTGGAAGTATCCTTACCCCTATTGGTCGCCTGCTCTAATTCCACCAGTCTGGTCGCGGCGGCGGAGCAGATATATTCGTCTGGATCATCGAGGAGACGCCGCAAAAGCCGGACAGCGCGCGCTCCGCGACGGCGAAGCGGACGCGTAAATCCTCGTCCTTGACCAATATAGCCAGTCGTTCGGGCGGCAGCCGCTCCGCCACGATAACGCGAACCAGGGGTTCCGGATCAAACAGCAGGAGATCAAGGCGATCAGTTGCGATGCGGCGGGCGACCCAGCGCCGCACCTCGGAGTCAGGATCGCTTGCCGCGAGGGGGAGCAGGTCCGAGGGCAAACGCCGCACGACGTTGAGACGGACGAGATAGTCCTCATCATGCAGCATCGCCAGAAGCGCCGCGCCCTCAAGCCTGTTGGCGAGCGCTATTCTAACGCGCGGTTCGAATGCCATGGATCAGCGCCGAGATTCTCGTCCTCCGGCAGACGCATCGCCGCCGAGGCTCGCACTTCCGGCTCCGGGACATTCAGGAGAGCCGGGAGACGCAGGACGCTCGCATATCGGGCTGCGATGGCGCGAACCTCGAATTCGTGGTTGAGATAAGCATTGGCTAGAGGCGGATTGTCCTTGAAGAAGCGGTCAATGCGTCGCGCGCGGCGGTCGCGCACGCAGGTCGCTCCCTTCCGGCAAAGCCCCTCCCGATTGAGACTGGAGTGGGCGCATTCCCGACAGCGGATCGGCCGGCCAAGCCAATCGAGGGCCGGCATCCGGCTCACCGACGCCCGTCATTTTACGCGCGCCAACATCAGAACTTCTTGACCGGGATTGCGTGCTTTTGCAGCGCATAGCCAATCTGCCTGGGTGTCAGGTTGAGCAGACGCGCGGCCTTCGCCTTGACCCAGCCGGCCTGCTCCATGGCCTGGACGAGGCGGTCACGCTCGGACAGCTGATTGCCGCCAATCGCCGTGCAGTTCTCGGCGCCGGAGCAATTCGGGAGAGCTTCCACCTCGCCAGCATCGGCGAGGGCGGTGCAGCGGCGACTGGCGGCCTGTGGACCGAAACGATCGGCAATTGCTGTTTGAACAGAGGCGATGGCGCAGCTTCATGCGAACCGCTCCACAGCACCGCCGAGAACAGCCGTCGTTGCGGCAGGAGAAATCGTCGCCGGCTATCGCCTCTCCGCGCGCGAGCGTCGCCGTGCGGAACACGCAATTCTCCAGTTCACGGATATTGCCCGGGAAGCCGCACTCCGACAGCACATCCATGGCGGAAGGCGACAATGTCGAGATGCGCTGCCCTGATCCGCGTTGAAACGGCGCAAGACTCATTGGTGAGCGGCGCGAGGTCGCCCTTGCGATCGCGCAGAGGCGGCAGAAAGATCGGCACGACGCTAATGCGGTAATAGAGGTCGGCGCGGAACTCCCCCTTCTGCACCGCCTCTTCCAGATCTTCGTTCGTGGCGCAGACAAAGCGCACGTCAACTTTCATGGTGCGCGAACCGCCGACCCGCTCGAATTCCCCTCTTGCAGAACGCGCAACAGTTTGGCCTGGAAGACGGCGTGATCTCGCCAATCTGGTCCAGAAACAGCGTGCCCTGTCCGCGAGCTCAAAGCGGCCCTTGCGCAGATTCGCCGCGCCGGTGAAGGCCCCACGCTCATGGCCAAAAAGCTCCGATTGAGCACGCTTTCCGGAAGCGCGGCGCAATTCAGCTTCACAAAGGGCTGGCGTGGCGCGGCGAAAGATTATGGATCGCGGCCGCGAACAATTCCTTGCCCGTGCCGGATTCCCGCGCAGAAGCACGGTCGATCTTGACTTGGCGACAATGCGGATCTTGTCGACAACGGCGCGAACCGCCGGACTGCTTCCGACAATGCCCTTTATCCCGTCGAATTTGGGCTCCGAGATCGCCGGGCGCTCGATTTTTCCAGCCGGGCGTTTTCCTGCATCAGCCGCTCGCGATCGCGCGCGATGAGCTTGTGCAGCCGCAAGGTCTGGCCGACCAGATTGGCGATCATGGTAAGGAAACGCACCCGTCATGGTCGAAGCGGATCGCCGAGCGATCGCTGAAAGCCCGATCAATGGTCAGCGTGCCGACGACAAGTCTCCCCGTCCTTGATCGGCACCCCAACCAGAGAGAAGGGTTCGCCAGCCGTGGGCCCCATTCGGTTAGATCCGACCCCTCAAACAGCGGCGACGTCAGCACGTTTTCAATCACCAACGGCATTTTGGTCGCGATGATCTGGCCGATCGCCCTTTGGGGCAGATGGTCGAAATATTTCTTTGCATTGCCTTCGGACCAGCCCGAGCCGACGACGATCTCGGGCTCGCCCTGCTTGTCCAGAAGGGCGAAAAGTCCATGGCGCATGTCGAGAAAACTCGACAGAAGCGCGAGCACGCCGGCCAGAGTGCGCTCCAGACGGTTGGGGGAGGCGAGAAGCTTGGAAACTTCGTAGATCCCGACCAAGGCGGATTCGCTCAGGTCCAGGGGACGAACTGTGGAACTGTCATGTTGGTTCCAGGGTGACAACCCATTGCCTTCTCCTGACGCAGCAGTGAGCGTGGCTATTTCCCATCATCATGTGCAAAGTCTATGCCGCATTTGTGACATTGTCCGCGACAGGACGCCGCATCAGGGTGGGCTCGCGATCGCGCCCCTCACTTAGACCCTTGCGCCAATTCGGAAATCACAGGCCAGCCCACGCCGCCCGACGGTCCAAAAGCGCAAGCGTAGCAAGATGTTGAAGCGCAATTTGCCGGTTGTTGCGCTTTAGCTCGATGAAGCTGAGCGCCTTCAAAGTGAACAATGCGAAGCGCGCCGGACCGGCGCCTGCCACTTGTCCGTGCGGCCAACGGTTTGGTCAGCCTTCCCATCCGGCCTGTCGAGCCGCCTCTATCATGCCATCCGTCGCGACGCGCGCCGCGAAGTCGAGATTGCCCATGTAAGTGTGGATTTTATAGAGGCAGTAATATGATGCGAGTTCCCGCGGCGCCGTAGCCAGAGCTTCGCGGAACAACAGATCGGCCTTCGCATGATCAGTACCGATAGGCCGCAACGCCGCGCTGCAGAAGATCGTTGACCGCTTCCGGCAGCTCGCCAAAATTGACCTGAGGCGCGTCCATTCCAATTTCAATCATGCCGTCAAAGTCGAAATCGCGCCGACGATCGCCGCCGGCGGCAACGCGGGCGCACTATAAAGGACGACGCGCGGGCGTCACGCCAATGTCGAATTGGCGACAATCTCAAGCGCGTCTTTGTCCCACTTGTCGCCATGCAAAACAAGACGAGATAAAATCGCATATTTATTTGTTTTAGAAAGACATTCTAACGCAAATTCGCATGGCACGCTTGTTGCGACCTGTCCGCCAGACCGGTAGGCGCCGCGCGACGCACAGGCCAATTCATCGCCCTAGACGTCACAGAGCGCCCCGCGAGGTGTCTTGCGAAATTTGAACTCGTTCAGGAGCCACCATGGACGACTCTTCCATCTTCGACGTCGAGGTTGCGGAACCACTCGACGATCTCATGCAAAAGATTGCCGACCACAAGGGCTGCGGCACAAGCGGCGGTTCGGGCAAGTCGGGCTGCGGTTCCAGCGACGGCCCGAAGATATGGCGCCGGAAATCTGGGAGAAGGTGAAGAATCATCCTTGCTACAGCGAGGAAGCTCATCATCACTACGCCCGTATGCATGTCGCCGTGGCGCCTGCTTGCAATATTCAGTGTAATTACTGCAATCGGAATATGATTGCGCCGATGAGTCGCGCCCTGGCGTCGTCAGCGAGAAACTGACGCCCGAGCAAGCCGCGAAAAAGGTGCTCGCGGTCGCATCCACCATTCCGCAGATGACAGTGCTTGGCGTCGCCGGCCCGGGCGACCCGCTCGCTAATCCGGCCAAGACCTTCAAGACCTTCGAGCTGATTTCGAAGATGGCGCCGGACATCAAACTCTGCCTGTCCACGAATGGTCTCGCGCTGCCCGATCACGTCGACACAATCGCGCGCTACAATGTCGACCATGTTACCATCACGGTGAAACATGGTCGACCGATAAGTCGGCGCAAAAATCTATCCCTGGATTTTCTGGAAAAACAGGCGCGTCACCGGCATCGAGGCGGCGAAAATTCTTACTGAGCGCCAGATGCAAGGTCTGGAAGTGCTGACCGAGTGGGGCATTCTCTGCAAGGTCAACTCGGGAATCATCTGGCGTCAATGACGAGCACATCTGGTTGAGGTGAACATAAGTGGTGAAAATCGCGCGGGGCCTTCCGGCATATCACGCCGCTGATTTCCGCGCCGGAGCACGGCACGGTTTTCGGCCTGAAATGGCGCGAAGCGCGGCCGTCGGCGAGGATGAAGGCCTGGCAGGATAGCTGCGAAGGCGAGATCAACATGATGCGGGATTGCCGCCGATGTTCTGCTCGACGCCGTGGGCCTGCTTGGCGAGGATCGCAGCGCGGAGTTCACGACGGACAAGATCATGGAGATGGAAGTTTCTCGACGATCTGGAAACGTCGGGTTCAGCCTATCAAAGCGCGGTGGAGCAGGAAGGTCGGCAAGGTTGCGGCGAAAAACGCCGAACTGGAAACGCTCGCGGCTGAGAAAGGCAAGCGATGTTAATCTTGTCGCCGTCGCGACGAAGGGAAGCGGCCGCATCA
>CAWJEI010000018.1:0-19642 GCA_963841875.1 uncultured Alphaproteobacteria bacterium
AACCTAACACGGTCAATTTCCCCGGAATATTTGCGTTTAGACCTACACGCAGGTTGAGTACTTTGATATTTTCTCTCAACGTATAATATTGCGGTTGGGGGGAGCACCTCCCTTTTTAAGGAGGCGACGAATTGGATAGCGACCTAAAGCCTTACTTTGGTGGTTTGAGGGAAAAATGGTCTGGCGTCGGCGGTGCGGGGAGAAGCCTGCTAGCTGTGGTCGCAATCGTTGTTGCGGCGTTTTTGCTGCTGTGGGCGGTTGATCGGACACTGCTATTTTTCTTTGCTCAGACATATGTGGCGAAATTGCCCAAGTATTCAATCTCGATCAACACTTTGCACGCGCATTGGCGCTTCTCGTTTGGACGCTGCTAATTTTCTTCCTATCCAAGCTTTTCTCCCTATCCGCGGCTGGCCGTCGTTTTGGTTTCTTTGGCTTACTGGCATTATTAGTCGGGCACGCGCTCTTGCTTTCGCATGGGACAAGAGATCAATTTTTTGAAGCGAAGTCCGGTAAGGCAACCAAACGCCATGTGCTGACGCGCGAAGGCGAGGTGCGCTATCTAGAAAACCCTGGAGTTGATCCAGTAACCGGGCGGACCTGCCGGGTATACACCCAGGAAACGGCCGAACGCCTTCAGGCTTATGCTAAAGGAAAGAGGCCAGAGCGTATTTCCAAAGCAGAGCCTGACTTTTTCGACCTCCGAACCGGAGAGCCGATTGTCTGGTATTGGAAAGATAGGGATGGCCGGGTCGAGTTGTTCAATTTGATGGGATTTCATCCCGAGAGCGGCGAGTACTCCAGCCAGTGAATGCGGAGGTCATTAAGGCCTATAAGGATCAGACTCAGCGCAAGATCTCGCCGCCTCAACGTATCGACAACATTGAAGGCTATATTCTCTTTGACAGCGCGACCGCTCGCCTTTTCGCGTTTGGTTCTGGCGGGGACCAAACGGAGAATATGAGTTTTTTGACAATCCAGGTTTCAATCCAACTACCGGCGAGGCGCTAAAGCAATTCACGTCTGAAGAGATCGCGGGCTGGAAGAAGGAAAAGCAACTTGCGAAAGAGGACAAGGAGCAAGAAGAACTAAAGCTCCGCCAGGACGAGCAGCTTCGCAAGGACGCAGAGGAGAGGCGACAGGTTCGAGAACGTGAAGCCGCCGAAAGGGCTGAGAAGGTGGAGGCCGAAAGGCAAAGGAAGGCCACAGAAGCGACGGACCGTTGCGACCGGCTCGCGGCTAGTCCGCACGATCCAAGAAAGCCTGCAAATCTTCTCGGGGCCAGATTTGCAGAGGTTAAGGAAAATGCGGACGAGGCTGCCTTGGCGTGCCGCAAAGCCGTCGACTATTTTCCAGATGAGCCGAGATATAGATATCAGTATGCTCGCGCATTGGGCTTCAGCAAGCCCGACGAGGCAATGGCGATATATCGCCGCCTCACGGCGCAAATCTACCCCGCAGCATTTGATAATTTGGCGAGCTTGTTGTTGCAGCGGCAAGACAAGAAATCGATAAAGCAAGCCATAACTGTGCTCAAAGACGGCGTTCGAAATGGCGATCCAGACGCTATGGTCACATTAGCTGCCTTGGCTGGAACTGCGGAACTCCCGGTTCAAAACCCTTACGCGTATAAGTTGACGCTATTAAAACAGGCAGCAAGCTTAGGCAATCAGGACGCCAAGGACGCTGCGGACGAATTAGAGCGGCAGGCTCAGCAGCAGCAACAGCAGCAGCAGCAAGAGGCTATATCTCAACGCCAACAGCAACAGATCATGCGGGATTTGTTCGGGACCATAGTTGGTGGCGTGCTTCGGGGGAGGTAGCTCGGCCCTTGCGGGCCTAACCGCTGATTATGCAAAACTGTCGCGTTGGTTGATGCCCCCTCACCTCGCCAGCTCCTTCAACCCCCTGCGTATCAGCGCCGACGCATCCGCGTCTTCGCCCAGCGCCTTGACGCTCGCCGCCACGGCTGTCGCGGCCTGCGGGCGTCCGTAGCCGAGATTGCACAGCGCCGAGATCGCGTCGCGCACGGCGCCGGGCTCGCCGCCGGCCTCCTCGCCCGCGAGGCGCATGGCCATCGCGTCGACCGTCCCGAACGCGGGCGCCTTGTCCTTCAGCTCCGCGACGATGCGCGCGGCGAGCTTTGGCCCGACGCCGGAGGCGCGCGAGACCATGGCCTTGTCCTGCGTCGCTATGGCGCCGGCGAGATCGTTCGGCGGCAGGATCGACAATATCGCCAGCGCGACCTTCGCGCCGACGCCCTGCACGCTCTGCAACAGGCGGAACCAGTCGCGCTCGGCGTCCTGTGCGAAGCCGAACAGCCTTATGGAATCCTCGCGCACCTGCGTCTCGATGGCGAGCGTCGCCGCCTCTCCCGCGCGCGGCAGATTTTGCAGCGTGCGGCTGGAGCAATTCACCACATAGCCGACGCCATGCACGTCGAGGATGACGAAATCCTCGCCGAAACTGTCAACCACGCCCTTGAGCTTGCCGATCATCACGCCCTCGCCGCCAGCTGTCGCTCCATCAGCCGCGCGCCGCGATGCTGGGCGTGGCAGATCGCCACCGCCAGCGCGTCCGCCGCGTCCTTGCTGGCGGCGAAGCTCGCCGGCAAAAGCACGCGCACCATCATGGCGATCTGCGCCTTGTCGGCGTGGCCGTTGCCGACCACGGTCTTCTTCACCAGATTGGCGGCGTATTCCTCGACCTCCAGCCCCGCCAGCGCTGGAACGGTCAGCGCGACGCCGCGCGCCTGCCCGAGCTTGAGCGCCGATTGCGGATCGCGGTTGACGAAGGTTTCCTCGACGGCGGCTTCATCCGGCGAATGCGCCTCGATGACCTCGCGCAACCCCTCGTGCAGCTGGCGCAGCCGCAGGCCCATCGCACTCGCGCCGTCGGAATGGATGCAGCCCGAGGCGACGAAGGAGAGCCGCGCGCCCTGCGCGTCGACAATCCCCCAGCCGGTGTTGCGCAGGCCGGGATCTATGCCCAGAATTCGAATCGAGGGAAGCGTCATGGCGGCAGCTTAGGCGGCGGCGGCAGATCAGGCCAGCGGCGTCCCTTCGATCTTGCCCAGGGCGTCCACTACCGCGTCGAAGGGCAGCAGCGTCGAGGCGTGGCGGGCCTTGTAGTCGCGCACCGGCTCCAGCACGGCAAGGTCGGCCCATTTGCCGCCGGGCGGCGGCCCGTTTTCCTTGAGCATCTTGCGCATCTGTTCCCGAACGTCGCGCAACTCCTGCGGCGTAGCACCCAGTATGTTGCGCGCAACGATCGAGGCGGAGGCCTGTCCGAGAGCGCAGGCCTTCAGCTCCTGCGCATAGTCGGAGACCCTGCCCTCCTTGAGTTCGAGGTCGATCGTGATGGTGGAGCCGCACAGCCGCGAATAGGCCGTCGCGCTGGCCTGCGGGTTCTGCAGGCGGCCAAGGCGCGGGATGTCGGCGGCCAGTTCGAGGATGCGCTTGTTGTAGACTGAATTGAGCATGGGGAGAAAGACCCGCCGCAGGGGCTTACCTTTACCTGTGGCCCCTATTATATAGAGGGCCAATGGCCGGCGCGAAAGCTCGGTCGTTGGCGGCGGCGGCCCAGTCCTTGCGACCGTTCCGGCCCCAGCTCGAATTTTCACGCGAATGGTTGCGGGATGTGTCAGCTCCCCGACAATTCCATGCAAATCCGGGATATTGGTTTGGATGAAAGCGCCAGATCCGGCAATCGTCGGCGGAGGGCGACAGTTCAGGCCGCTCGTCCGCCGCGTTTCGCGACGGGCATTGCCGCTGGCGCTCGCGCGCCGGTTTTCGTCCGGGTCGCGTAAGCCTGGGCATTTTACGCCCCACCGGAGGCGCCACATGGATGACGTGGTTAAGTCCTTGATTCCAAGACAACAAAGAGCACTCACCCCTGCCCGGGGCAAACCCAGCCGCGAGGAGGCCGAGGAAGCCGTGCGCACGCTGCTGCGCTGGGCCGGAGACAATCCGGAACGGGAAGGCCTGCTCCAAACCCCGGCCCGCGTGGTCAAGGCCTATGAGGAATTGTTCAGCGGCTACCGGCAGGATCCCAAGGAGGTTCTGGAGCGCGTCTTCTCCGAGGTTGAGGGATATGACAACCTTGTCCTCGTGCGCGACATTCCGTTTTTCTCGCATTGCGAGCATCATATGGTGCCCTTCGTCGGCAAGGCGCACATCGCCTATTATCCGACGGACGGGGTCGTCGGCCTATCGAAACTGGCGCGGCTCGTGGACGTTTTCGCCAAGCGCCTGCAGACGCAGGAAGCGATGACGGCGCAGATCGCCTCGACGATTGAATCAGAGCTGAACCCGCGCGGCGTCGCCGTGCTGGTGGAGGCGGAGCATATGTGCATGTCGATGCGCGGCGTGCTTAAACAGGGCTCTTCCACGGTTACGGTGCAGTTTTCCGGCTCGTTCCGCGACAATCCAAGCGAGCAGGCGCATTTCTACACGCTGCTGCGCGGCGGCCGTTGAGCCTTTCCCTGAGGAAATTCGCTCGATGACCGCACAGGCAGACAAGCATGCTCTGGAAGAGGGCGCGGACTTCCAGCCGCGCTTCGACGCCAACGGGTTGATCGTTTGCGTCACGATCGAAGCGGCGACGCGCGAAATTCTGATGGTCGCCTATATGAACCAGCTCGCGCTGGACAAGACGATCGAGACCGGCGACGCCCACTACTGGTCCCGCTCGCGCCAGAGCCTGTGGCGGAAGGGCGACACCTCTGGGCAGGTGCAAAAGGTCGTGTCGCTGCAGGTCGATTGCGACCAGGACGCGATTTTGCTTGAGGTCGAGCCGGGCGGCGACGGCAAGGCCTGCCACACCGGCCGCAAATCATGCTTTTACCGCAAGCTTGAGCGTGGATCCGGCCGGCGCCTTGTTTTCGTGCAATAGGACCGGCAAGCGCTTGTGGCGTTAATAGATCAGCCACTTTCGAAGCGCAGGCTTCCTCCCCAAATATGAAGGTAGAGTCAGGCAAGGCTCAAATCCGGGGTGGGATACGCGCGCAGGAGCGCTCCTATGTTCTCGATCATGCGAAAGAGTTTTGATATGTCCGGGGATCGCGGCGCGACCTTTTTCTCGCAGTCGCCTAAGTCCGACGCGGGCTCCCCCACGCGAGCGGAAGAGCGCCGCAAGCCGAAGATCGGTCTGGCGCTGGGCGCCGGAGCGGCGCGGGGCTGGTCCCACATCGGCGTATTGCGGGAGCTGGCGGAAAACGGCATCAAGCCCGACGTGATCGCGGGCACCTCTATCGGCGCAGTGATCGGCGGCTGCTACGCCGCAGGCAAACTCGACCAGATCGAAGTCTTCGCACGCTCGCTGACGAAGCGGCGCGTGTTCGCGATGATGGACCTGTCCTTCTCGGGCATGAGTCTCATCAATGGCGATCGTCTGAAGTCGGCGCTGGAAAAGGAGCTGAACGGCATCCAGATCGAGACTTTGTTGACCCCGTTCGCAGCCGTGGCGACCGAGGTCGGCACCGGTCATGAGGTGTGGCTCCAGCAGGGTCCGATTGCTCTGGCGATCCGCGCGTCCTATGCGCTTCCCGGCATTTTCGAGCCGGTGCGCATCGGAGACCGCTATCTGTTTGACGGCGCGCTGGTCAATCCGGTCCCGGTGACGGTCTGCCGCGCATTGGGGGCGGATTTCGTGATCGCGGTGAATGTGACTGCGGACACGATGTATCGCTCGAAAGTCATCCCCAATCAGTCGGCCGCGGCGCCGACGACGGAAGCGGGCGCAAAAGGCCCGTTCGCCGATCGCGCCGGCGGGTCATTGGAGGGAGGTCTGCTCCCCCGCTATTTCGAGCGGCGCGCGGGCGAGGCCCCCAATGTCGCCACCGCAATGATAGACGCCTTCAACATCATCCAGGATCGAATATTGCGTTCACGGCTCGCGGGCGACCCGCCGGACGCCACGATAAACGCCCGTCTGGATGAAGTGGGCATGTTCGACTTCCATAAAGCGGACCAGCTCATCGCAACGGGGCGAGTCGCCGCGGAACGCGCATTGCCGAATATTTTCCAGTTTGTCCCGGCGTCAGGCAAAATGCTCTGAGAGGCCGACGGCGACTGCCGCCCAGCAACCGATCCTGATCAGCGCGGCGGATCGCCTTTCGCCCGGTCAAACCAGCCAAAGAGCAGAAGCCCAACCATAAAGCCGCCGATGTGGGCCTCCCAGGCTATGACGCCTACGCTTCCCGGAGACGGCGGAAGCTGGCCAAACAGCACATTGGCGGCGAGCCAGGTCAACAGGAAAAAAGTCGCCCTCTGGTTTGAAAAAACGCGCTTCAGCGACGCGGTGTCGTGCGGGGCCGGGATCTCGTCGGCGCCATCATGGCGGCCTTCGCCCAGCGCCTCGCCGCGCTCGAAGGCAAATCGGACAATCGCCCCCATTGCTCCGGAAATCGCGGCCGAAGCCCCGACCACCGGGCCAAGGTCAAATGGATGCGTCATCAGATGCGCAAATGCGCCACCGATGGCTGTGGCCGCAAAGAAAACGAGAAAACGCGCCGTTCCGAGGCGCCGCGCGACCGGGGCGCCAAACGCGGCAAGCGTCAGGCTGTTGACGCCAAGGTGGGTCCAGTTGGCGTGAAGAAAGGCATAGGTGAGCGGCGTCCACCAGGCGTATTTCGCGCTGTTCAGAAGGCTGGCCAGTTCGTCGGCGTCGACGTCAAGGTCGGCAAGCTCCTTGAACACCGCGTTCGGCGCGATGAGAAAGCTCAAGCGGGCCGGAATGAAAGAGAAATACGCCATCATCCCGGCGCCAAGGGATTGCGGGAACAGATCAACCGCGAGTTCAATCGCGACAAGCACCGAAATCAGGGCCGTAATGACGCCCGGCAGATTGAAAATCCTCTCCCGGCTCACGCGATCTCCTGTTTGCTGCTCGTCTCGCGCCAATGCGCCCTAATGCGACACGCCAGAAAGCCAGTGTCCCGGAATAACTCAACTAAACGATTGCCGCGATGTTGTCCTGGGCCGCATTCGCATGTGTTTTTATTTTGCGAACGCGGCCCATGTTTAGGCGGTCTGGACCGAAGGAGCGGCAGCGTCGGAGCACCCGCCGCCGCTCGCCTTCGTTACGCGCCGTGACGGATCGTCTGCGGCGAAGATCATATTATACAGGCCTTTTTCACATTTCCCTGGAGGCTTTTTCCACTGAGCGGAGCGTCTCGTTTCAATCACTCCCAAGGCAGTCACAGAATGTCATGTGATCCCCTCCCATGCAATGAAACGCTTTCGAAAGGGTTAATTGAGGGGGCCTTGGCACGTGCGCTGCAATTAACCGATTGACGCCCCGGGTTGCGACCGAGGGCGTGTCGAAGCGGCGCAAGTATGGCCCACGAGGCTTGGCGGGATTTAATATGAGACATCCGGTTAGCAAGGATCTGTATGCGTATTGGAATCGGCTTCGCGGTGCTCGCGCGGCCCCTGATCGGGGCGATATAAATCCGGCCGATATCCGGCATGTGCTTGCGGACAGCTTCATTTTGGAAGTTGACTCAGAAGTTTCTTTTTCCGATCAGACTCTGCGGAACCCGCCTGAATGCGCTGCGGTTGATCGACCAGAAAGGGAAGTCGTTTCTCGACTTCTGGCGACAGGAAGATCGACGCAGTGTCGCCGCGGCGCTGTTGACGACGATCGACGGGGCGACCCCCATTGTCGCAGGCGCGCAAGCGGCGCCTCCGTCGAACATGCTCAACCTCGATGATCTGGACAGCCCGTTCGACTCAAATCGAAACTACGAGATGAGCTTCGAGCTCCTGCTGCTGCCGCTGCGCCATTTTGGCAAGACCCATGCGCGCCTGCTCGGTTCGTTGGCCTCCGCCGATCAGCCAGCCTGGTTCGGCCGCGTTGGCGCTTCCCCGCTGAGTTTATCGTCGCTGCGCGTGATCAAGGCGCAAGAAGTCGAAACCAGTCAATGGCCTGCCTCACCAGGCCATAGATCCCTTGCGATCGGCGGGAAAACACCCAGACTCGTCGTCTACGAGGGAGGAATGTCAAAAATAAACAGGCCAGTTCTTCAAAACTCGTAAGGCGTTATTAAGTCATCGAGCGTAATTTTGGCTCCCAGAGAGCATATTTCTCGGCTCTACCGATGGCGGCCATGACACTCCAACTGCAAAATCATTTCGACGAGGCGGAAAATCGCCGCTTCCAGCGTGTGCCAGTAGCGCTCTTCGGGCGCTACATGCTGGAGTCGAAGAGCGAATACCCTTGTCAGACAGTGCAGATGTCGCCGGGCGACATGTGGCTGTTCGCACCGGTGAAGCCGCAGATCGGCGAAAAGGTGATTGTCTATCTTGACGAACTCGGCCGCTTCGCGGGGGTCACGACGCGTCAGGACACCACGGGCTTCGCCATTACGATGAATCTTCCCGCGCTCAAGCGGGACAAGCTGGCCGACCAGTTGACATGGTTCGCCAACCGCCATGACATCGGGCTGCCCGAGGACCGGAGGCATGAACGCGTCGTGCCGCTGATGCGCCGCGCCAATCTGAGATTGCCTGACGGCCGAGAGCTGATCGTCAAGATCACCGACATATCCATCTCGGGCGTGGGCGTCGAAACGGACACGCTTCCTCCTGTCGGGACGCAGCTTCTAATTGGATCCACGCCGGCCGTCGTCGTTCGCCATTTCCCTGGCGGCTTCGCCGGCGAATTCCCAAAGCCCTTCGCCCCTGGCCAGATCGACGAAGCCACGCGCCTCTGAGTCGCTGGAGCGCGCTGCTCGCGCCTCTAACCCGCCGTCGCCACTATCACGCTCGCAACCACGGGCAGACGGGCGCCCAATAATTTCGGGCGCACAAACCCGGCCGCGAGCAAAAGCGAAGATATTTCCTCGAAGGTTCTGGGCTCGCCGCGCCCCATCGCCAATGTGTAGAAGCCATAATAGGCGTCCAGGGGCTCAACGTTCTTTTGATCCGAAATAGCCTCGACGATCAGGAGCGTTCCGCCCTGCGGCAAAGCCTGCCTGACATTGCGCAACAGTTCCAGCGCGCTGGCGTCGTCGTGGTCATGGACTATGCGGACCAGCGAAATCACGTCCGCTCCCATTGGCAGAGGGTCCTTGAGAAAGTTCCCGCCATGGATTTGCGTCCGCGTCATCAATCCCGCTTCGGTCAACCGCGCTCTTGCCCGCTCAGCGACAGCCGGTAGGTCGAACAGCGCCAGTTCGAGCGCTGGCGCCTTGCCTGCGGCATGCGCCAGAAAGACTCCTTCGCCGCCGCCGACATCCATCAGACGACAGTGCCTTTCGATGGGATAAACGGCCAGCGCCTCTTCGGCCACCATCGGCTGCGACGCCGCCATGAGCGCGCTGTAGGCCCCAACCTGCTCGCCTCCAAGCTCGCTTGGCCGTTCGGCGGCGGAATAAGGCCAGTAGCCCGCCAGCTTCGTCCGCCGCGATCCGCGCAGGAGCGCGACGGGGTTGGCGAGATCGGCGTAGAGCATCGGCTGATGCTCGATCAAGGCAAGCGCCGGCGCATTGCCGATGAGCGCCGCCCCCAGTTGCCCCAGGCCGTAACGGCCCGCGCCGCGCCGCTCGGTCAATGAAATTGACGACGAAGCGTCGAGCAGGCGTCGGGTCGCGTCGGCAGACAATTCCAGCTTTTGCGAAAGCGCCTCTATGCTCAAAGGCCCGTCCTTCAGGATATCAAACAGCTTCAGACGGACGCAGGCGAAGAGCGTCTGCGAGTAGACGAAGCCCGCGCACAGATCGAGCATGGCGCGGCTGCGACGGCGGGCAATGGCGCGCGTAAGTGGATTGCCTAGACTCCATCGCTGAAAGCGCGGGTCGGAGATCAGCCGGTCGCGCCAGCGGCGTAACCGGTCCTTCAAATCGGAGGTCATCCCTGCGAGGCTCATTCAGAGGCGCCTTTCATCCGACGCTGACGGGCGACCTTCGGCGAGGCGTTCTATAACTAAGCAATAGAACTTCCGCTGCGACGATTCCCCTCAGCCTCCCTTGCTTACAAAGTCTCATTTATAACTGTAAAGTGCGAAGGTCCGTGCATGTCAAAGCTCTGGACGACGCTCCTCGCGGATTGCGGGCTTCAGTGAGCGCGAAAGCGGGAGAGACGGAATGAGAGCGACGCCTATCATCGGCATAGCAACGGGGCTTGCGGTCTTAGGGGCTGTCGGCGTCGCCGCGCAGCAGCAAGATCATATGGCGATGCCGATGGATACGAGGCAACCGCTCGATTTCCCGACGCATATGCACAAGCACATGCTCATGAACATGCGCTCACATTTCGAAGCGCTGGGCGAAATCGTCGCGGCGCTCGGAGAAGGAAATGGCGCAAAGGCGAGCAATATCGCCAACGAGCGGCTGGGCCTGCAATCGCCGGCCGCCGCCGCCTGTCTCAAGCCCGGAACGAAGCCGGACGGCGCGAATATGAGTCCGATGGGCGACATGGCGGCGATGATGGCCGAATACATGCCGCCGCATATGCGCGAAATGGGTTACGCAATGCATGAATTCCGCCAGCGCGTTCGCCGTCGAAGCGGCGAAGATGCCTCCGGGCGGCGACGCAAAGCCCGCGTTGAAGGCCTTGGCGCAAGTGACGCAAAACTGCGCCGCCTGCCACGCCGAGTACCGTCTGAAATAGTTGGGCTGGGGGCCAAAGCCCCCTTCCCTCGGCGTCACAGGCGCCTCAGCCCTTCCTCATATGTGATCGCTTCATAGGCCTGATCATATTTCTCCGCGCCATCGGCGATCACGTCGAGCTTTTCCGCGGTGTCGTATTTCTTCATTTTCGTCTTGTCGAGATAGAGGAAGTCGATCAGTTCGTTGTAGACGCTGGTGTCGTCGATCGGCAGCACATATACCGGCACGCCGTTGAAGCTGATCTGATAGCGCGAGGCGCGATCCAGATCGCTGACATAAATGAAATACTTGCCGCCGGCATTCACATTGTCGCCCAGCGTTTCGAGCAGGGCCGGCAGTTGCTTGTAGGTTTCCAGCGAGCCGGCCAGAAAGGAGAGCGTCGCCTCTCCATCCTGCGCCGCAGCGAAAGCCGCCGAGAGATTGACCGGCGGATCGAGCGAAACGGCGATTTCGCCGCGAAAGCCAAAGCGCCCGGGCCGATGCGTCGGCGCCTTGAGCGCGGGCTTCAAAAGCCTGCCCTCGGACTCAAGGCGGCCAAAGGCGGTGGTTTCGATTGAAGTCATTTGAATCTTTCCGTTTTCCGCCCCTTCCTGAAACATTCAGGACCCTGGCGGCCGATCTTCCCAGCTTGGCGAGGATATTCGCGCGCGTGGTTTTCCGCGCGCGACCGTCGATCAAAAGCGAAAATGCGTGCTTGAGCGCGATGTGGACGCGAATGTGCTCGCGTGGGCCCGGCCTCGCCGGCGTCGCTATCCGCGTGGAGCTCCCGCTTTCGAAAAGCATTTATCGCGCCAGGCCTTTGTAGCGCAGCAATATCAGAGACCTGCCACGATTCGAACAGTTCCCGACGACGTGAGAATGCGCGAATGGCGTAAAGCAGACACGCCGTTTCGGACCTTTTTCCTGCGACAAGGACAAGCCCTCGCCGCCGTGCTACTCAGCGCGGATAGAGGCTTCGATCGAACGCCCCTCGCAAGCGATGCGCTATGACAGAACTCCCGCACAGCGCCCATGCGCTGCTTAAATCCGTATTCGGCTATGACGACTTTCGTCCCGGCCAGGCTGAAATCATCGCCGCCGTGTTGAGCGGCGAACCCGTGCTGGCGATAATGCCGACCGGCAGCGGAAAATCCATGTGCTACCAACTGCCGGCCATCCTCGGCGCCGGCCTGACCGTCGTCGTCTCGCCGCTGATCGCCCTCATGCGCGATCAGGTGCAGCAGATGCAGGCCCTTGGCGTGGCTGCGGCGACATTGAATTCGCAGAATGACGCCCCCGAGAACGCGCTGACGCGACGCGCCTTGCGCGACGGGGAATTGAGGCTTCTGTTCGTCTCGCCAGAGAGGCTGCTGATGGACGGGTGGATTGACGAGTTGCGCGGCGCAAGGCTCGCCCGCCTCGCCATCGACGAGGCGCATTGCGTCTCCGAATGGGGCCATGATTTTCGCCCCGAATATCGCGAACTTGGCCGGGCGGCGCGATTGCTTGGCGGCGTGCAGGTGATCGCCTTCACGGCGACCGCCGACAAGGCGACGCGAGCCGACATCGCGCTACGGCTGTTCGATCGCGAGCCACGGGTTTTTCTGCATAGTTTCGACCGGCCCAACATCGAGCTGAACTTCGCCGTGAAGGAGCAGCCCCGCAAGCAGCTGCTGCGCCTGCTTGCGCGTCACAAGGGACAGAGCGGCATCGTCTACTGCGCATCGCGCAAGCAGACCGAACAACTCGCCGACTATTTTGTTTCCGAGGGGCATGACGCCATCGCCTATCACGCCGGTCTCGACCATGCCGTGCGAGGACGCAATCAGGATCGTTTCTTGCGCGAGGACGGCGTGATCGCCACCGCGACCATCGCCTTTGGCATGGGCGTCAACAAGCCCGACGTGCGCTTTGTCGCGCATGCCGACATGCCCTCCTCCGTCGAAGCCTATTATCAGGAAATCGGCCGCGCCGGTCGCGACGGTCTGCCGGCGGACACGCTGACGCTCTACAGCCTCGACGACATGGCGTTCCGCCGCCGCCAGATCGACCAGAAGGAGTTGCCGGAGGACCGCCGCCGCATCGAACATGCGCGCTTTTCCGCGCTGGCTACGCTCTGCGAGTCGCCCCGCTGCCGGCGGCAGACGCTGCTCGCCCATTTCGACGAAGACAGCCCGCCATGCGGACGCTGCGATCATTGCCTTGGCAAGGTCGCGGTGCGCGACGGCACCATCGAGGCGCAAAAAGTGCTTTCGGCGGCGGCGCGGACCGGCCAGCGCTTCGGCGCCGGCTATCTTGCCGACATTCTGACCGGAAACGCCTCCGAGACGGTCGTGCGCAACGGACATGAGACGATCAAGACCTTCGGGGCCGGCCGTGAGCATTCGAAAACGGTCTGGAGCTCGATCATCCGCCAGCTCTTCGCCGCCGGCGCGCTCCAGAGCGCAAGCGCGGAGCACGGCGGTTTCGCCCTGACGCCGAAGGGCGAGGCAATCCTGTTTGGCCGCGAAAAGCTCGCATTGCGCGACGATCCGGTGAAACCGCGCGAATCCAGGCCATCGCGTCGCCTCTCCCCCGCCGACGAGGCGGCGGAAGATCGCCTTCTGGCCGCGCTGAAACGCAAGCGGCGCGACCTCGCGCGCGAAGAAAACGTGCCGGCCTTCATGATTTTCGCCGACCGCTCGCTGATCGACATGGCCGAAAGACGCCCGGGAACGCTGGAGGAGCTGGCTCGCGTCCACGGTGTCGGCGAGCGCAAGCTGGCGCGCTATGGAGAGGCCTTTCTGGAGGTTCTGGAGGAAGCGCCACGCTAGGGGGCTTGCGCCGTCACAAATCCTGCAAACGGGGCTCAACGTAGCGTAGAATGCCCCCCAGCGAATCAAGGGCCGCACGGCCCGCCACACAGCCGGAAAAAATGACCGACAACGACATCCCCAATGGCGAAGAATATGGCGCTGGCTCGATCAAGGTTCTGCGCGGGCTGGACGCCGTGCGCAAGCGCCCCGGCATGTATATCGGAGACACCGACGACGGCACCGGCCTGCACCACATGGTCTATGAGGTGGTCGACAACGCCATCGACGAGGCGCTGGCCGGTCACGCCACGCTCGTGACCGTCACGCTCAACGCAAACGGCTCCTGCACCGTCACCGACAACGGTCGCGGCATCCCGACCGGCATCCACGACGAAGAAGGCGTTTCGGCCGCGCAGGTCATCATGACCCAGCTTCACGCAGGCGGCAAGTTCGACCAGAACTCCTACAAGGTTTCCGGCGGCCTGCATGGCGTCGGCGTTTCCGTGGTCAATGCGCTTTCCGTGTGGCTGAAACTGCGCATCTGGCGCGACGGCAAAGAACATTTCATGGAATTCTCCAATGGCGACGCGGTGGCCGACCTCATCGTCACCGGCCCCGCGCCCGTCGAAAACGGCAAGCCGAAGCGCGGCACGGAAGTCACCTTCCTGCCCTCTTCCGAAACCTTCACGATGGTCGAATTCGATTATGCGACTATCGAGCATCGCCTGCGCGAACTCGCCTTCCTCAATTCCGGCGTGCATATCGTGCTCACCGACGCGCGCCACGCGGAAATCAAGCAGGAAGACTTGTTCTACGAGGGCGGACTCGAAGCCTTCGTGCGCTATCTCGACCGCGCCAAATCTCCGCTGATCTCGGCGCCGATCATGGTCGTCGGCAAGCGCGAGCATATCGCCGTCGAAGTCGCATTATGGTGGAACGACAGCTATCACGAGAATGTGCTGGTCTTCACCAACAACATTCCGCAGCGCGACGGCGGCACACATCTCGCGGGCTTCAGAGCCGCGCTCACGCGCCAGATCACCGGCTATGCCGAAAGCTCCGGCATCTCCAAGCGCGAGAAGGTCGACCTGACCGGCGACGACTGCCGCGAGGGGCTCACCTGCGTCGTTTCGGTGAAGGTGCCCGACCCGAAATTCTCCTCGCAGACCAAGGACAAGCTCGTCTCCTCGGAGGTGCGTCCGGCGGTCGAGAGCATCGTCAACGAGATGCTCGGGCAATGGCTCGAAGAACATCCCGCCGACGCCAAGACCGTCGTTTCCAAGGCCGCAGAAGCCGCCGCCGCGCGCGAGGCGGCGCGCAAGGCGAGAGACCTCACGCGTCGCAAGGGCGCGCTCGACGTCGCCAACCTGCCCGGCAAGCTCGCCGATTGTCAGGAGCGCGATCCGGCGAAGTCCGAACTCTTCATCGTCGAGGGCGACTCGGCCGGCGGCACGGCCAAGCAGGGCCGCAATCGCGAGTATCAGGCAGTGCTGCCGCTGCGCGGCAAGATCCTCAATGTCGAGCGCGCGCGCTTCGACAAGATGCTGGCCTCCGAACAGATCGGCACGCTGATCACGGCGCTTGGCGCCGGCATTGGCCGCGACGAGTTCAACATCGAGAAGCTGCGCTATCACAAGATCATCATCATGACCGACGCCGACGTCGACGGCGCGCATATCAGAACGCTGATCCTGACCTTCTTCTACCGGCAGATGCCGGAGCTGATCGAGCGCGGCCATGTCTATATCGCGCAGGCGCCGCTCTACAAGGTGACCAAGGGCAAGTCGACGCAATATCTGAAAGACGAGCGCGCGCTGGAGGATTATCTGATCGACGCGCTGCTCGACGGCGCCGTGCTGCGCAGCCCCTCGGGCGAGGACCGCGCGGGCGCCGATCTGCGCAAGGTTCTGGAGGACGCGCGCGCCTTCCGTTATCTCGTCACCAGCCTGCATTCGCGCTACGACAACACCGTCGTGGAACAGGCCGCGATCGCCGGCGCGCTGCAGCCGCTGCCGCAGGACGCGGAAGAGGCGCAGAAGCTCGCCGACAAGGTGGCGCAACGTCTCGACGTCATCGCCGAGGAGACCGAACGCGGCTGGCGCGGCGCCCCGCGCGAAGGCGGTTATCTCTTCCGCCGCACGCTGCGCGGCGTGGAGCATGTGGCGCTGCTCGACGCGGCGCTGCTGGCCTCCAGCGAGGCGAGCAAGCTGACCGAACGGGCGGAAGCCATGCGCGAGCTTTTCGACGGTCAGGCGATCCTCATGCGGCGCGGCGACGAGGCGTCGGTCTCCGGCCCGATCGCGCTCTACGAGGCGATGAACGCGCAAGGCCGCAAGGGCCTCGCCATCCAGCGCTACAAGGGCCTAGGCGAGATGAACGCCGAACAGCTCTGGGAAACCACGCTCGACCGCGACGCGCGCTCATTGCTGCAGGTGAAGATCAAGGATCTTGTCGAGGCCGACGACATTTTCGTCAAGCTGATGGGCGACATCGTGGAGCCGCGCCGCGAGTTCATTCAGGAGAACGCGCTGAGCGTTGCGAATTTGGATGTGTGAGGGGCAGTTCCGTGGTGAATCAGTTAGGGAAGCAGTCCTCGAAACACCTCGGGATAGACACAGAGCATGGGCGCTTAGTGGGGTAATATTCTTGCGCTGCCTACTTCGATTCTTAGGAATAAAACCAATGGGTTATAATAAATTGGATTGGAACAAGCTGCTTAATGACCGCCGGCGTAAACCACGGAGCGTGGCCAAGGCAAAAAAGACGGGCGAGCATCGCGTTGAATTAGAGCGCGACTATGATCGTATTCTATTTTCGACACCGGTCAGGCGCTTGGCCGACAAGACACAAGTTTTTCCTCTTGATCCAAACGACAGTGTCCGTACGCGGCTGACCCATAGTCATGAGGTGGCAAATTTAGCGCGGAGCATCGGAACCTCTTTAATGTACGATTATGCGGACAAGCTACAAATTCCTACTCAGCTTCAACCGCAACGAGCAGTGCCATCGCTTCTCGGGGCGATTGGGCTTGCTCACGATTTAGGCAACCCTCCTTTCGGTCATCAAGGTGAGGAAGCCGTCAGAAGTTGGATGAAGCAACGTGCCTCATCCGATGCGAAATTTTGGGTTTGCGAGGGTCAAGAGATTATCAAGGCGCAACAAAACGACTTTCTGCACTTCGAAGGCAATGCGCAGTCATTCCGCTTGTTGACTTGTTTGCAAATCATTGATGATGAATATGGATTGAATATGAGCTATGCGTTTCTTGCAGCCCTCATGAAATATCCAGTTCCATCGCATCGAACAGTCAATAATATACATAGTCGAAAGAAGTTTAATTTTTTCCAATCCGAAGCGCCGATCGTCGAAGAGGTATGGAGAGAAACAGGTTTACGTATGGGCGTCAGGCATCCCCTTACGTGCATAATGGAAGCTTGTGATGATATTGCTTACTCTGTCTTAGACATAGAAGATGCAGCCAAAAAAGGGCTCATTTCAGTTTATGATTTGGTAGCATGGCTTAAGCATGACTTTAACGAAAACGATCTCATCAAGAGCGTTTGCGAGAAGGCGGACGAAAACGATCGGAATTATCGACAACTACCGCTTTCTTTTGCTGAATTATGCGATATTTCGATGCAGATGTTTCGGGTACATGCGATCGGCGCGATGGTCACCGCCGTCATAAGGGCATACATTAAGCACTCCGACGAAATCATGTCGGGAGAGTTTGACGGTGAGTTGCTATACCTGTCCGATGGCTCCGCCTTAGCAAAATCGCTCAAAAAGTTTGCAAAGAAAAATGTGTATAATCACCGAAGCGTTCTCGAAGTGGAGCGTATAGGACATCGCACGCTTCATGCATTGATGAGCTTGTTCTGGCAGGCAATCACAGATCGCTACGATTTGAACGACATTGACTCGCAAAGGCAAAGCCCTTTTTCAAACTATGTTTATTCCCGTATCTCTGAAAACTATCGTCGCGCGGCGCAGTCGTCTAAGATGCCTATGCGCTATCGCGAGCTGCAGCTAATAACCGACATGATCTCAGGCATGACCGACTCCTATGCTATCAACCTGCTTCGGGATCTGGAGAACTTTCGTGGGTAACATGGCGGCACGTCCAGTCGAAAGCCGTGACGAACTGCGGCACCGAATTGAGAAATACCTGTCCACGTCAGATCGTGGTTCAGATATACAGAACCTCATTGATCGATTGAAACCACTAGGTGACGTTGCGATCTTCGGTGGCATGGCACGTGATTTTGCACGCGGAGGCGAAAAGCTTTTTCAATCTGACGTGGACATGGTCGTCGATGTCGAACCAGAAAAGCTTGATGCATTTTTCTCAAACATTCCCGTCATTAGGAACCGTTTCGGTGGTTTCAGGCTGGAGGGGCGTTACACTCAATTCGATGTTTGGGCTTTGCAGACTACGTGGGCAATCCGTGAGCAACATGTTGCAGCCGACAACCTGAGTGATTTGACTAGGACCACTTTTTTTGACTGGGATGCGGTAGTTTATATGTCGCGATCGCGCGAGATTCATTATTGCAACAACTACATTGAAAACATTCACACAAAAATCGTCGATATCAACCTACATTGCAACCCGAACACCATGGGTGCGATCGCGCGGACAATTAGAATTCTAATTGATTGGCAGGGCGCACTAGCTCCAAATTTAGCTAATTTCCTTGAAAGAAGCCTTGAAAAGCACTGTTCGACTGCAATTGAGAATGCTCAACGAAAGACAATCGGTCGCGTATCGATGGAGGCTCGTAAGCTCCATGCTTTAAAGGACCAATTGCGTCGTCGAGAAACGACGAAGCGAACATTCAAATTCGAAGACGACGCGAGTGCAGAACCAAAAGTCGAGTAGATCGGCGTCTGACGATAACTAGCTCCAGCAGGACAGGCTACACTTTGGCTTCACTTTGATGCTGCGAGCAATGCAATCTCACAGTGCAACGGGATCGAAGAAAGCCACGTTCGTTACCACCGATGCCCGCGCCCATCTGCTGCTCCCCCTCACCCCTCCCCCTCCGCCGCAAGCTCCAGCCATTGCTCCTCGGCCCCGGCGAGCGCCTTCGCAAGCTCCTCGCGTTGGGTGGCGAGGCGCGCGGCTTCCTGCGGATTGCGCGCGAAGGCGTTCGGGTCCGATAGCGCCGCGTCGACGCGCGCGAGCAGCTCTGTGTATTTGTTCACCTTCTCCTCGGCGGCCGCGAGCTGGCGGCGCATGAAGCCCGCGTCGCGCCGGGGTTTTGCCGCTGGCGCCTTCTCGGGCTTCTCCTGCGCGGGAGCGGGCGCGGCGCGTTCTTCCTCGCGCGATTTCGACAACACCGAACGCGCGTAATCATCCATGTCGCCGTCGAAGTTGCGCACGCGACCGTCCTCGACCACCCACAGACGATCCGCGCAGGCCTCCAGCAGATAGCGGTCATGCGAGACCAGCACCACGGCGCCTTCATATTCATTGATCGCGGTGATGAGCGCGGCGCGGCTGTCGATGTCGAGATGGTTCGTCGGTTCGTCGAGGATCAGGAGATGCGGCGCATGGAAGGAGGCGACGCCGAGCAGCAGCCGCGCCTTCTCGCCGCCCGAAAGCCGCTCGACCTTCGTGTCGGCGCGCGCGCCGGAAAAGCCGCAGCGCGCCGCCGCCGAACGCACGCGCGCCTCGGGCGCGTCGGGCATCAGCCGCGAGAACACAAGGTAAGGCGTGTCGTTGAGATTGAGGTCTTCGACCTGATGCTGCGCGAAGAATCCGACTTCCAGTTTCGCCGCGCGGATCGCCTTGCCCGAAAGCGCCTCCAGCCTTCCGCCGAGCAGCTTGGCGAAGGTGGATTTGCCATTGCCATTGGCGCCGAGCAGGCCGATGCGATCGTCCTCCGAAAGGCTCAGCGTCATTCGCGACAGCACGACGCGCTCGCCATAGCCGACGCTGGCGTTCTCCAGCGAGATGATCGGCGGCGACAGCGGCTTTGGCGGCGAAGGCAGATGTATCGGCAGCACCGCGTCGTCGACGATGGCGACGACATCCTGCATTTTCGCCAGCAGCTTCATGCGCGACTGCGCCTGGCGCGCCTTGGTGGCCTTGGCGCGGAAACGGTCGACGAAAGCCTGCAGATGCTTGCGCTGCTCTTCCTGCTTCTTGCCCGCCTTGGCGGCGAGCTCCTGCGCCTCGCGCCGCTGCTTTTCAAAGGAAGAATAGTTGCCGCGATAGAGCTGCAACTTGCCGCGCTCCAGATGCAGAATA
>CAWJEI010000019.1:0-8265 GCA_963841875.1 uncultured Alphaproteobacteria bacterium
GCGGGGGCGGTCCCTGACTTTCTGTCGTCCAGCGAATGGCTGTTTCCGCCCGGACAACGAACCCCATGACCAAGACGTCACAAACCGCCATCATCGGAGTTCTGACAGCCTCCGACCGAGCGAGCGCCGGCATTTACGCCGACGAAAGCGGGCCCGCCATCGAGGCTTATTTCACCAGGGTTCTGACGACGCCGTTTCGCATCGAGCGCAGGATCATTCCCGACGGTTTCGAGAGCGTGCGCGACGCGCTCATTGAGCTTGCCGACAATGTCGGCTGCGACTTGATCGTCACGACCGGAGGAACCGGCCCCGCTCCGCGCGATCTGACGCCCGAGGCGACGCTGGCTGCCGCCCCGCGCGAATTGCCGGGCTTTGGCGAACTGATGCGAAAAGTGTCGCTGGAGCAGGTGCCGACGGCGATCCTGTCGCGCCAGCTGGCGGCCCATCGCGGCAAATGCCTGGTGATCAACCTGCCGGGCAAGCCTTCCGCGATCGAGCTATGCCTCAACGCGGTCATGCCCGCGGTCCCTTATTGCCTGGATCTGATCGGCGCCGCCTGGCTCGATACGGACCCGGGCCAGGTCAAGGCGTTCCGGCCCAAAGCTAAGTGAGCGGCGGCGGCGCCCTTGTGGCGAAGGAGTTGCGGCGCGTCAAGCATCGCAAACCCACCCGAAAGGATAGCAGGAGTTCCGGTTGCCGCGACGCTGCGGGCGCTTCTCATCACGCGCGGGCGATTGTATAGATTTTTCAGCGGCGCCTCGAATCAACTGTTGGAGCGGGCGCCGCTTTGGTTTTTCGCCTGTCAGCCAAGCTGGGAATAAAAGGTCAGGAATAATGAACGATTTGCGGCTGGCCGTGGTGGGCGCCGCCGGCCGTATGGGCCGGATGCTGGTGCAGACGATCCCCGACACGCTGGGCGTTCGTCTCTCCGGCGCACTGGAGCACGCTGGCGCGCCAACGATCGGCGTCGATTCCGGTATTCTGGTCGGCTCGGGCGCCAACGGCGTTCCGCTCAGCGACGATGCGGCTGCGGTAATCGCGCAATGCGACGTGTTGATCGACTTTTCCTCGCCGGCCTCGACCGTGGCGCTTGCGGCGCTAACCGCTCAGGCCGGCGCGGCGCATGTCATCGGGACGACGGGGCTGTCGGCTGAAGATTTGGAGGCGATAGCGGCTGCGGCCAGCAAGACCGTGGTCGTCCGCTCGGGCAATATGAGCCTTGGGGTCAATTTGCTGGCGGTGCTCGTCGAGCGCGCGGCGAAGGCGCTGGGGCCCGCGTGGGACGCCGAAATCGTTGAAATGCATCACGCGAAGAAAGTCGACGCGCCCTCGGGCACGGCGCTGCTGCTCGGAGAGGCGGTCGCGCGGGGGCGCGGCATTGATCTTGGCGAGCACAGCACGCGCGGACGCGACGGACTCACCGGACCGCGCAAGCCCGGCGACATCGGTTTCGCGAGCCTGCGCGGCGGCACGGTGATTGGCGATCACAGCGTGATTTTCGCCGGTACGGGCGAGCGCATCGAGTTTTCGCACCGCGCCGAGGACAGGGGAATTTTCGCGCGCGGCGCTCTGGCGGCGGCGCTGTGGACAAGAGGCCGCGCGCCAGGCCTTTATTCGATGGCCGACGTTCTCGGTCTTTCCGGTGAGTGACCATTGCGAGGGTTTTTCAGGCATGAATCGAACACTCGTACTTGTCCGTCACGGCCAGAGCGAATGGAACGCCAAGAATCTTTTCACGGGGTGGAAGAACCCAGATCTGACGCCGCTTGGCATTGATGAGGCGCGGCGCGCCGGCAAGGAGCTGCGCAAGCGCGACTTGCTCTTCAGCGCCGCCTTCACCTCGTCGCTGTTGCGCGCCCAGCATACGCTTGAGCTCATCCTCGACGAACTGGGCCAGTCCAATGTCCCGACGGTGCGGGACCGCGCGCTTAATGAACGTCACTATGGAGATCTGTCCGGCTTGAACAAGGACGAGGCCCGCGACAAATGGGGCGAGGAGCAGGTGCGCCTATGGCGGCGATCCTACGATATCGCGCCCTCCGGGGGGCGAAAGCCTCAAGGACACGGTGGCGCGCGTCGTGCCCTTTTATTGCCAGTGGATACTGCCGCCTGTGCTGCGTGGCGAGCGCGTGCTGGTGGCGGCGCATGGCAATTCGCTGCGCGCGCTGGCCATGGTGCTGGACCAGCTGACGCCGGAAAGCGTGCCGACGCTTGAACTCGCGACAGGCGTCCCGGTGATCTACAAGCTCAACGCGGATTCCACCGTGGCGTCAAAAGTCGTGCTGGATTGAGAACCTGCCGCGGCCGTCGCGAACAGCCGCTGGATCATTTGGCCATGTCAGAGCTGCCGCCCGGCGCCATTCTCCATCGTGGCTTCCTCAACCCCGCCGCGCAAAGAGACCTCGCGCGCGAGATTTCCGGGATCATTTCCAGGGCGCCGCTTTTTATCTCCACAATGCCCAGGACCGGCGCGCCGATGTCGGTGCGGATGACCAATTGCGGCCCGCTCGGCTGGTTGAGCGACAAGGACGGCGGCTATCGCTACGAGCCGCGCCATCCCGTCACCGGCGAAGCGTGGCCGGCGATTCCGGAAGTTTTATTGAATGCTTGGAAACAACTGGCGGATTGCCCCGCGCCGCCGGAGGCTTGTCTTATCAATGTCTATGACGCCGACGCCCGCATGGGGCTGCACCAGGACCGCGACGAAAAGGATTTTTCGGCGCCTGTCGTTTCCTTGTCCCTGGGCTCGGATTGCCGCTTTCGAATCGGCCAGACAAAGCGGGGCGGCAAGACCGTCTCGCTTGTCCTCTCCTCCGGCGACGTTCTGGTTCTGGGCGGAGAGTCGCGCCTGAGTTATCATGGCGTCGACCGGATATTGCCGACGCTGCCGGCTCCGATGGCGTTGGCCTTGCCCGCCGGCGCCGCGAGAGTGAACCTCACGCTGCGGCGGGTGACCTGAGGCGCGGTTTGCAACCCGTGTCCGGTGAAGATACGAAGATTGGCGGGATTGGGGATATTGTGTCTTGGGCTGCGCCGATATAGTTTCCACCTCCGTGTGGGGTGGGCACGGCGCGCGGCTGGACGCTGCCGCCTAAAATATATAACGACGGTCGGCCTTAAACGGCCGCGATGAGGAAAGGAACGAGGATGAAATCTATTTCCCTGATGACGTTCGTGGCTGGCGTCGCTTTCACCGCCATGACGGGCGTGGCCCTCGCCGACGGCGACGCCGCCGCTGGTGAAAAGACTTTCGCCAAATGCAAGGCCTGCCATCAGATTGGCGAAGGCGCCAAGAACGCCATCGCTCCCGAGCTGAACGGCATCAATGGCCGCAAGGCGGGTTCCGCAGACGGCTACAACTATTCCGACGCGATGAAGGGCTCGGGCATCACCTGGGACGCCGCCTCGTTCAAGGAATTCATCAAGAACCCGAAGGCCAAGGTTCCCGGCACGAAGATGGTGTTCCAGGGTCTTGCTGCCGACACCGACGGCGACAATGTCTGGGCCTATATCTCCGGCTTCGGCGCCGACGGCAAGAAGAAGTAATCGGCTCCATCAAAGCCTGAAGATGCGAAAGCGGCCCCGTTGGGCCGCTTTTTCTTTGCGCGGGCGCGCGATGGGTTATAGGAGCGCTTCATCTCGCAACAGGACATATTGAGTTGACTCGCAAGCCCGACGAAATTTCATCCGATCTGATGCAGCCGCTGGAAACCCTGCCGGTTTTCTTCGATCTCAAGCGGCGGCGCGTGGTCGTTGTCGGCGGCTCGGAAGGCGCGGCCTGGAAGGCCGATCTGGTCGGCGCGGCTGGAGCGGATGTCGAGGTCTTCGCCTCCGAGCCTTGCGACAAGATGCGCGAGATCGTCGCCGCGCGGACGAATGTTGCGCTGCACATTCGGGAATTCGAGCCGGACGACATCAAGGGCGCGGCGCTGCTCTTCGGCGCGATCGGAGACGACGCCCAGGCCCGCGCGGCCGTGGACGCGGCCAAGGCGGCGGGCGTACCCGTCAATCTTGCCGACCGTCCGGCCATGAGCGATTTCATCATGGGCGCCATCGTCAACCGCTCGCCGCTCGTGATCGGCGTCTCCACCGGCGGCGCTTCTCCCGTATTCGCGCAGGCGGTTCGCGGACGCATCGAGACGCTGGTTCCGGCGACCTTCGGCGCCTGGGCGCGGGCGGCCAAGGCATGGCGTCCGCAGGTGCTCGTGTCCGGGCTCGACTTTCTTGCGCGCCGCGATTTCTGGCGCCGTTTCACGCGCCTCGCCTTCGCTGAACTGGAGCGTGCGCCCTCCGAGTCCGATCGCGACGCGCTGCTTGCTGAAACGCGCGACGCTGGCGACGCCCCTTCGCGCGGGCGCGTGACGCTGGTCGGCGCCGGGCCGGGCGATCCAGAGCTACTGACGCTCAAGGGGCTGCGCGTGCTGGCGGGCGCGGATGTCGTGCTGTTCGACGATCTCGTGCCTGCGAGCGTTCTGGATTTCGCAAGGCGCGAGGCGACCCGCATCAATGTCGGCAAGCGCGGCTATGCGCCTTCCGTCCGGCAGGAAGAGATCACCGGGCTATTGGTCAAGCTCGCGCGCGAGGGCAAGAATGTCGTGCGGCTGAAGGGCGGCGACCCGATGATCTTCGGCCGCGCCAATGAGGAAATCGCCGCGCTGCGCGCCGCCGGCTTCGAAGTCGAGATCGTGCCCGGCGTGACGGCGGCTTTGGCGAGCGCGGCGGCGCTCGGCGTCTCGCTGACGAGCCGCGAAACCGCGCGGCGCGTGCAATTCATCACCGCGCACAGCAAGGATGGCGTGTTCCCGGAGGATTTCGACTGGGGCGCGCTCGCCGACAAGCGCGCGACCACGGCGGTCTACATGGGCAACCGCACTTTGCCGGAATTGTCGAAGCGGCTGATCGCCGAAGGCGCGGACCCCGCGACGCCGGCCTTTCTGATAGAGCGCGCCAGCACGCCGGAGCAAAGGATTATCGCGGGCACGATCGGCGATCTGCCCGGCAAGGTCGCGCAAGAAAAGCTGGAAGGGCCCGTGCTGCTGCTGATCGGCGCGGCGCTGGCGGAGTAGGGCTAAGACGCGGCGGCTGCCAATGCGTCCGGCGTGCGATAAATCTTGCGCTATGGCAGGTCATATCCCGCCGGTGATTTGAAGGCCAAGATACCAGGAAAACGCATTCGTCTCGCTCGCGTGCTGGAGCCCTCGTCCAACCGAAGCGAGCAAATGGTAGCGCTCGGAGAGATCGTAGACCCCGCCGACGTTGAAGCCGGTCGATTGCTGGCCGCCAATCACGTTGGGCGTCTGATGAAACAGCTCGACCCCGAGCGCGAGACTGTCGGTGACTTTGCGTTGCAACACCCAGCCAGCAAACCAGTAGTTCCTGGCGCCGCCGGGGCCGGGATTGATCCAGAAGCCTCCGCCTCCAAAAGTGCTCCAGTCGCCATAGTCCTTTTGAATCCAGAGTGGGTAGAAGGTCCTGACCGCGCCTTCGCCAAGCCCGCGCCTGGCGTCGCCCGAAGGGGCTTCGAGGAGTGGATAGAAAGCGATCGATGGCGTCCAATCGTTTTTGTCCTGCTCGATGAAGCGATATTTCAGGCCGAACTCCGTGTCGCCGGGCCCCCAGTTGGTCGACGCGCCGCTGACGCCATGAAAAGCCGCGCCCGGCTGAAAATGCAATTGAACATTGGGCAGAATGCCGAAGTTGCAGTCGCAGGAAGGCGTGACGCCATTCGTTTCCCCCCGCGAATGCGAGCCTTGGGAAAATCCGTAGACTTCCCAGTGATTGTAATCGACGGGCTCGGGGTCGTCAGTAATGTAGGGTGGTCCCGCCCAGGCTTGCGCCGCGAGAAAAAGAAGCCCCACGAAAGTCGCGCAGGTCAGGCGCAGCAGTGACTGGGCGCTTCGGGAATTCGATTGCATCGATCAACAATACAATGCGCCGCAGCGCCTGCAAGATTCTGGCAAGACGAAGGGTACTGCCGAAAGAACGACCTACATCAGGACTTATCCGCTAGCAGCTTCAACAAATGCTCCTCGTCCGGCTTCCCCGCGACAAGCGGACTTATGCTTAGAGCAAGCTCCAGAGGCGCGGCGACGTCATTCGACAGCGCAAGATGCGGGATAGCGCGCAGCTTCTCAGCAGGGGCCGCGTCTTTCGCCAGATCCAGAAAAATCTCGGCGCTGCGCCTTGAGTAATGCAGCACGGCGACGATGTTGCCGTTCAAGAGCGCGTCGCACGCCTCCTTTGAGAGCGCGGAGGCCGCCCGCGCGGCGTAGGTCTCGACGATGACGACCTCATGTCCCGCCGCGCGAAGGCCGTTTTCCAGATCGGCCTGACGGTCGCGCCCGGCGAGATAGAGGAACCGCGCGGGGGAATTATAGCGGGCGTAAAGCAGGGGAAGCAGCGCTTGCGCATTGCCGGCGACAAGCTCCACGCGCCAGCCGAGCTCTTGCGCGATTCTTTCGGTGCGCGCGCCGACCGCGTGCAGGGGCATCGCGCGCAAGGCGTCGTCAAGCGCGACATGCTCGACGCCCTTGGCGCTGGTCGCGAGCATGGCGTCGTAATCGCCTTGTGGAATCGCCGCGCCGGTCGCGACGATCTCCAGCACCGGAGAGAGCAGCGGATCGAACCCCATCGCGCGGAGCTTTTCGGACGTGCGTTCGGCGTCTTCTCTCGCGCGCAGAACGAGGACGCGCTTCACACCAGCCCCGCGACGCCATGCGGCAGGCGCAGCAGAATATCATGACCGGCGTTGTAGCCGATCAACGCGGCGTCGACGGCGTGACCCGCGCCGCGCGCGGAGAAAAATTCGCCGCCGTCGCTGCGCAGCACTTCGCCAACGAAGATGAGCTGCTTGCGCTCTAAACGCGCATGCGCGGCGATCGGCGTGCGGCAGGAGCCGTCGAGCACGGTGAGAAATGACCGCTCGGCGGCGAGCGCGAGGCCCGTGGCCTCGTCGAGAATCGGCGCCAGCGCTGCGCGCGTTCCGGCGTCGGCGGCGCGGCAGGTGATGCCGATGGCGCCTTGCCCGGCGGCGGGCATGAAGCCGTCCAGCGGCAGGATTTCGGTAGCGTGGGAATCGAGGCCGAGCCGTTTCAGCCCGGCGAGCGCCAGCAGCGTGCCGTCGAATTCGCCGCTCTGGACTTTTTTCAGCCGCGTCTCGACATTGCCGCGCAGCAGAGCGGTCTTGATGTCGGGGCGAAGCCGCTTCACCTGCGCCGCGCGGCGCAGCGAAGCGGTGCCGACAGTCGCGCCTTTGGGAAGCTGCAGCAAAGTCGCGCCATTACGTCCGATGAAGGCGTCGCGCACGTCCTCGCGCGGCAGATAGCCGGCGACGATGATTTCCGTCGGCAGATGCGTCGGCAGATCCTTGGAAGAATGCACCGCGAGGTCGATGGCCCCAGCGATCAATGCCGCGTCCAGCTCTTTGGTGAACAGCCCCTTGCCGCCGGACTCCGCCAGAGCGCGATCCTGAATCGCATCGCCCGTGGTGCGGATGATTTCAATTGTGAAATGATCCTCAGGGACTCCGTGGGCTTTAGCGAGCAGCGCGCGTGTCTGGTGTGTCTGCGCCAGCGCCAGCGGGCTGCCGCGCGTGCCGATGCGAAGGGGAGGGGTGGTCATGGAGCTTTCCGGTTTCAAAGTCGCCCAAGCCGCGACTATAGGATTAACAGCGCGAACGGCAAGCATTACGTCGCCGGCCTGCCGACCACCGCCGCCTGTCCCGCCTTCGCCCCACGCGAAAGCCGAAACGCTCGGCCTCTATCGTCGAGAAGTCCGAACGGGGCGGGGGCGATCGTCATCGGCAAGACCAATCTCGATCAGTTCGCCACCGGCCTCGTGGGCGTGCGCTCGCCCTACGGGACCCCTCGCAACGTGCCTCCGCCGGCCCGATCTCATCCCCGGCGGCTCCAGCTCCGGCTCGGCTGACGGCGGTCGCGGCTCGGGCTCGTCTCCCTTTTCGCTTGGCACCGATACGGTCGGTTCGGGCCGGGTTCCCGCCGCGCTCAACGGCATCGTCGGTTTGAAGCCGACGCTTGGTACTGTGTCTCGATGAGCGGCGTCGTACCCGCCGGGCCGGACGCTCGACACTCGTCTCGATCTTCGCGCTCGACGTCGACGACGCGTTTCTAGCCCTTGAGATTGCAGCCGGATTTGACGCCGCCGACGCGTGGTCGCGTTCCTTCTCGGCGCCCGCCATGTCAGCGCCGCCGAAGCATTTTCGCGTCGGCGTTCCCAAGGCTGCGCAGCTGAAGTTCTTCAGCGACG
>CAWJEI010000020.1:0-19957 GCA_963841875.1 uncultured Alphaproteobacteria bacterium
CGCCGAAACAAATTCGGAGAAGACGTTGAGCCCTGCGCTCATCGCCCGCCCGAAACCGCTCCTCGACGCCGCTGTCGGAGCCTCTTCCTGAGCCTTCCGCTCGTCATGCGCTTGCAAGGCCTGATTCAACTTCGCAAGCCGGGCTTGCAAAGCGGCCTCGTCCTCATCCGGCTTCTGATCGCTCATCGGCACATTCCGCCATAGCCGCAAATTGGATGCAAGAATGCCAGCAAACTGCAGGACTAAGGGGACAACGGCGAGGGAATCGACAGGATTAGCGTCATCCTTACGGCGAAGCCTTTCCAAGCCGCGCGCAACATATTGTTGCGGCAGTGCGAAGTCAAGATATGCAGTAAAGCCACAAACCCATGCAAGATCATAAAGTTAATATTATCAGGGCCGATACGTGCCGCTTTTTTGGATGCGACAAATTCATCGCTCTGCCCGCCATTGCCTTCCATTCACCGAAAATAAAGGGGTTGAAAACATCTTGAAGGGAAGCGTTCAGCCAGAATAGCGGGAGTTTTCATGACCAATGCGCTCAATTGCGCCGGCAATATTGCCGATCCGCAGGCCCTGCGCCGCAGAATTTACGCGCAGCCCAACGTATCTCGGGCGAATTTGACCGATCTGCTCGCCCTTGGCGGCGAAGCCGACTCCCAAGAACATGCCGCGCTGCTGGCGGATGTGGCCACGGATCTCCTGGTCAATCAGGTCGATCCGCCAAAATATATCTCTCAGGCTGACGCCGACTGGCTGACGAATGCGGTCCGCGCCTGCAGCGGGCTATCGATGCGCGCCGAAATCCGGATGCTGACCGATGTGATTCGCTACGCGGTGAGCGTGCCCCCTTCGCTGGCGGGTTTTTGCGTGAGCGAAATTGAAAGCGCGATCATAAAGGGGCGCGCCGATCATCCGGCTGGCGCGGTCTCCGAAGCTGACCTCGAAGCGCTGCGAGAGGCGGCGTTCGCTGCGGTGGAGGGAAGCGCGCTCCACGTCACGCGACATTCGGCAGAAGCGCTGTTCCGCATCGCCCACGCCACGAACGGCGCCGCCAACGCGCCGGGTTTTGACGAGTTTTTCGCCAAGGCGGTCGGTAATTATCTGATGGGCATAGCCTTTCATTGGACGCCAAGCGCCGCTGCGGAGCGCGAGAAGGAGCAATGGCTCGATCAAAAGCCCGAAAGCCTCGAACAATTCGTGGCCGAGGAATTTGGCGGTTCGGCGCCCCTGCGCCTCGACCTGAGGTCGCCGACACAGATCGACGAGGAGCGCATAAAGGCGGAGAACGCCGCCGACCAGAGCGAAATGGCCATGGCGAGCCAGATCGACCCCGGCGAAACGGATTGGCTGACGGCGCAGCTTTCACGCTCAGGAGCGCTGACCTCGGCGGAACGCTCTTTGCTGCAATTCCTGCGGCGCGAGGCGCCGGCGCTGCCTGCAAGGCTCCAGGCCAGGATCGAGGAACTGGCGGCCTAGGCTGCGGCGGCCCCGTGGGCCCCTTCCCGGCGAACAATCGGATCGTCTCAGCGCGGCGGGCTAACCCGCTTGCGCTGGCTTGGCTTGGCACTATAGTCGCGCCGAAAATCGACGCCACTTCAGCCAGAGCCGCAAATGACCCGCCAGAAAAAAGAGATTAAACGCGTCGTCCTCGCCTATTCGGGAGGACTCGACACTTCGATCATTCTGAAGTGGCTGCAGACAACCTATGGCGCGGAGGTCATCACTTTCACCGCGGACCTGGGCCAGGGCGAGGAATTGGGTCCCGCGCGCGCGAAGGCCGAATTGCTGGGCGTAAAGCCCGAAAACATCTTCATCGAGGATCTGCGCGAGGAATTTGTGCGCGATTACGTGTTCCCGATGTTCCGGGCCAACGCGCAATATGAGGGGCTCTATCTGCTCGGAACCTCGATCGCCCGCCCGCTGATCGCCAAGAAGCAGATCGAGATCGCGCGCAAGATGGGGGCCAACGCGGTCTGCCACGGCGCCACCGGCAAGGGCAATGATCAGGTTCGTTTTGAACTGGGATATTATGCGCTGGAGCCGGACATCACCGTGATCGCTCCCTGGCGAGAATGGGATCTGACGTCCCGCACGGCGCTGATCGATTTCGCGGAAAAGAACCAGATTCCGATTCAGAAGGACAAGCGCGGCGACGCGCCTTTCTCCACGGACGCCAACCTGCTGCATGTGTCGTCCGAAGGAAAAGTCACTCGAGGACCCCGCGCAAGAAGTGCCGGAGTATGTTTACTCCCGCACCAACGACCCCGAGAAGGCGCCCGACACGCCGCAGTATGTCACCATCGATTTCGAACGCGGCGACGCGACGGCCGTTGACGGCGAAAAGCTTTCGCCCGCCGCGCTGCTGACAAAGCTGAATGAGCTCGGCCGCATTCATGGCATCGGCCGCCTCGATCTGGTCGAGAACCGCTTCGTCGGCATGAAGTCGCGCGGCATGTATGAGACGCCCGGCGGGGCGATCCTGCTCGTCGCCCATCGCGGCATCGAGAGCCTGACGCTGGATCGCGGCGCCGCGCATCTCAAGGATGAGTTGATGCCACGCTACGCCGAGATGATTTACAACGGCTTCTGGTTCGCGCCGGAACGCGAGATGCTGCAGGCGGCGATAGACAGAAGCCAGGAATTCGTCACCGGACGCGTGCGACTGAAGCTCTACAAGGGCAGCGCGACACTGGTCGGGCGCGAGAGCCCCTACTCTCTCTACGATCAAGAGCTTGTCACCTTCGAGGAAGGTGCGGTCGCCTATGACCACCGCGACGCCGAAGGCTTCATCAAACTCAACGCGCTGCGATTGCGTACGCTGGCCAAGCGCGCGGCGCGGGGCGCCGGGAAATAGCAAGATCTGGCGCGTCTCGGAAAGACGGGACGCGCTCCGCCATCAGCAAGCCGCGTTTCGCCCATATTATGCTATTCTGCTCACCGGCAACCTCAGGTCGGCGCCATGCGGAAAACCATTCTGGCTTTGTTGGCGGCGACGCTGGTCGCGCTAGGAGGCGCGGCCGCGGCGCTCTACCTCTATAACAGGCCCACCGTGCTCCGGGTTGCGGTTCCGCAACTGGCCGAAGACATCGACCTGATGGCTTCGGCGGAGCATGTGTTCAATCACCAGCACGAGCAGATCCGCCTCCATATCGTTCCTGTCGAGGATTCCGCCGCCGGCGCCGCCGCGCTCGACGCGGGCAACGCCGACATCGCCATCATGCGCAGCGACGTCGCGGTGACGACAAACGCGCAAGCATTGGCCATCCTCCACAGGAACGCCGTTCTGCTGATTGCTCCCGGCCGATCCAAACTGCGTCACGTGGTGGATTTGCGGGGCAAGAAAATCGGCGTCGTGCATGAAGTCCGGTCCATGGACCCCAACGCGCGCCTGCTTGATACGATCCTGGCGCAATATGACATCTCGCCTTCGGCCGTCACTCTGGTTTCGCTGTCGCCCGGAGAGGTGCGAGGCGCCGTGGAGGGAGGCAAGGTGGACGCCATATTCCTGGCCATGGCGCCGCAAAACCCTGTCGCGAGCGAAATCGTGGGAGCCATCGCCAACGCCTCGCATAAGCCTCCGGTCTTTATTCCGATCAGCGAAGCCAAGGCCATCGCCAAACGCTCTCCGGCGCTTGAACCCTTCGAGATCGTCGAAGGCGCCTTCGGCGGCGATCCCCCGCGCCCCAACGCCGCCCTGGACAGTCTGGGCGTCAACGTGCTGCTGATGGCTCACAATACGCTGCGCGACTCGATCGCGGCGGAAGTGACGCGCCTGTTCTTCTCGCACCGGGGCGCCATCGCGCTGAACGCCCCGCTGGCCAATTCCATCGAGGCGCCCTCCACCGACAAGGGGTCAGCTATACCGGTGCACCAGGGCGCGGCCGATTACATCGACGGCAATGAACGCAGCTTCTTTGATCGCTACAGCGATTTCTTCTACATCGGCGCGATGCTGCTTTCTCTGATCGGCTCGGGCGCCGCGGCGCTGGCGAGCCGGTTCAACACCAATGTTCACGAACGAACCGAGCAATTGACCGAAAGACTGCTGGAGATATTGCAGGCGGCGCGCGCCGCGAAAAGCCCTGCTGAACTCGACGGCCTTGAACGCGACGTCGACGAGGTGCTCACGCATACGCTCGGAGACCGTCGCCTGCGTGGCGTTGAGGCGCCCGGCCTCCACCTCGTGACGCTGGCGCTGGACCAGACCCGGCGTGCGATCGAGGACCGCCGCCTCATGCTTGTGCGCGAGAAGGACGTGGTGAATTTCCCCTCCCCGCGCAATGTCCCCGCAGCGGAGTAGGCTTCCTCAGGAAATCCCCGCCGGACGCCCCACCATCGCCACCAGCAGCTTGCCGTCTCCCAGCAAACGCTTGGCGGCGCGGCGCGCGTCGTCAAGCGTCACCGCCTCGATCCTTGCATTGCGTTCGTCGAGGTAGGACGGCTCCAGACCGTCGAGCTGGATGCTGACCAACTGGCTCGCGATCTTCGTGGAGGTGTCGAAGCGCAGCGCATAGCTGCCGGTCAGATATTTCTTGGCCTTGTCCAACTCGTCCTCTGTCGGCCCCTCGCTCGCAAGCAGCCGGCATTGCTCCTCGATCACATCCAGGGTTTCCTTGGCCCTGTCGTTCTTCGTGGCGGCGCCGCCGATCAAGGTCGGGCAATGGTCGAACTCATGCAACTGCGTATAGACGGAATAGGCGAGACCCCGCTTTTCACGCACTTCGTTGAACAGGCGCGCGGTGAACACGCCGCCGCCGAGGATGTGATTGACCACAACCGCGGCGAAATAGTCCGGGTCCGTCTTGGCGACGCCCGGACGCCCGAAGCGAATGGTCGTCTGCGGCACATCGAGATCGACGATCCTTCGTTCCGCGACATTCTGCACCGCAACGTCAGGGATCGCCTTTAGATCCGGGCTTTTGGGCCAAGCGCCGAAAGTCTCGTCGAGACGCGCCGCGAGCGCCGCCGCGTCAATGGCGCCGACGACGGCGATTTTAAGATTTTCACGAGCGAAAGCCCGTTCCCGCATCGCCTCGACGTCGGCGCGCGTGATCGTCTCCAGCGTTTCCAGCTCGCCGCGTGTGGAGCGGCTGTAGGGATGGCCCGGAAAGGCCGCCTCGCGAAAGGCCTTGGCGACCATGGCGTCGGGATCGTTGGCGTCCCGCTTGATGCTCGCGCAAAGCTGCGCGCGCACGCGGTCAACGACGTCCTGATCGAAGCGGGGGCTGTTCAGCGCCAGCTTGAAGAGCTCGAACGCCTTGTCGACATTGCGCGCCAGCGTCTGCAGATGGCCCGACACGGAATCCCGATCGGCTCCGAAACCGATATGGACGGCGAGATCCTCGACGGCGCGATGAAAGGCGCGCGCGTCATAGGGCCCGGCGCCTTCGTCAAGCAAGCCCGCGAACATCGTCGCGAGTCCGTCCTTGCCCTCCGGATCCTGGGCGCCGCCGCACCGAATTGAAATTTCGAGCGCCACCAGTGGCACGGCGTAGCTCTCGACGAGCCACGCCTCAATGCCGCCGGGCGTGATCACTCGCTGGACGTTTTCCGCCCTGGACTTGGGCGTCTCAAGAATATTGTGAGCGTTCATGTGCATGTTCCAATCGGCGAGCGGGCTAAGTTTTTCAGGCGTCGGCCGTCTCCTTGGGCAGCAGAAAGCCGGTGACGGAACGCTTCTTGTCGAGCCATTTACGAGCGGCCTCGATGATTGCGTCGGAGGTTACGGCGTCGATCCGGTCCGGCCAGCTTGCGACATCGGCGACTCCAAGGCCGGTCGCCAGCGCCTCGCCATACCAGCGCGCCAGCGAAACCTGGCTGTCCTGCGCGTAAACCGCGTCGGCGATCATGCGGGTCTTGGCTCGCTGCAAGTCCTCGGAACTCAGCTCCCTGGCCATGAATCCCTCCAGCACGCGGTCTAGCGCGGCGTCAAGCACGGGGAGCTCCACCCCGTCCGCCGGGGTCGCGAAAACATACAAGCGCGTGTCGTCTAGCGCCGTTCCCATGTAATAGGCGCCGGCGGAGACCGCGAGTTTCTCCTGATCGACAAGCGTTTCATAGAGCACGCTGGCAGGACCGCCGCCCAGAATATGAGCGAGCAGATCAAGCGCCTCGGCCTCGCCGGGCGTCCCCGTGGTGTAGGACGGAACGACGAAGACGCGCTCGTGCCCGGGCTGCTCGACTTTTTCATCTACCAGCGTGACAAGCCGCTCCGCGCGGGCCGGCGGCTCTTGCGGGCGCGTGCGCAATGGTGGCTCCGCGCGCGCCGGGATCGAACCATAGGTCTCCTTGGCGAGCGCCTCCACAATCGGCGCGTCCACGTCGCCCGCTACCACCAGAATGGCGTTTTCAGGGGTGTAGAAGCGATCATAATAGTTAAGCGCGTCTTCGCGCGACAGCCCCTCGATCTCGTGGTTCCAGCCGATGATGGGCGTGCCATAGGGGTGGTGCGCGAAGAGGGTGGACTGCACGGTCTCGTCAAGTTCCGCGCTGGGATCATTGTCGACGCGCATGCGGCGCTCTTCCAGCACGACCTCGCGCTCGGGAGCGACAACTTCGTCGGTGAGCAGGAGATTGGTCATGCGGTCGGCCTCGAAACGCATCAGGGTGGCGAGGTGCTCCTTGCCGATGCGCTGAAAGTAGGCGGTGTAGTCGTAACTGGTGAAAGCGTTCTCCTGGCCGCCAAGTTCGGCGACGAGGTTGGAGAAAGCGCCTTGAGGATGCAGCTTGGTGCCCTTGAACATCAGATGTTCAAGAAAATGGGCGATGCCGGACTTGCCCACCGGATCGTCGGCGGAACCGTTCTTGTACCAGACCATGTGGGTCACGACCGGCGTACGGCGGTCGGGTATCACGACCACCTCCATGCCATTATCCAGCCTGAAATGAGTAACGTCCTTAGCGCCGGGAGCGGGCGCAGCCGCCGCGCCCGGCGTCAAAGCTATGCTGGCAGCCGATTTGATCGACATGGTCGCCTTTCTTCGGCGCTTGGCCGAGAGCAGGAATGCTGAAACCGAAGCATTCTATATAGGCGGCGAATCGAGGCTTGTCAGGCGCCGCCCGGTTTCCCCTGCGGCCCGATGGTAAAGATAAGCCTTTTCAGATGACGACAGGGAGACCGGCCGAACGCTGGCGGGAAACGAGGAAATCGCCCCAAGCTCCCTTCGAATGACGAAGGCTGAACCGCGATAGAATCTATAAATAAACCAGCATGTTGACCGAAAGAGGATAGCCCAGGCACACGCCGAGCAAAACGCCGGCGGCGACGTCGCTGGGGTAGTGATGGCCCGTGGCGATGCGCGACCAGGCCATGCAGCAGGCCATGGCGACGGCGGAAAGAGCCATGGCGGGCCAAAGCAGCACGATGGGCGCAAGCACGCCGGTCAGCGTCATCGCATGGCCGCTCGGAAAGGAATGCTCGTCGAGCGTCGGCAACAGCGACGGCAAGCGCGGGTCGACCTTGAATGGCCGCAAGCGCTTGAAGCGCTTTTTGATGAGCGGATAAAGAATATGCATCATAGCGGCGTTGAGCGCGGCCAGGAGAATCATGCGCTTTGCTTCGGGCCAACCCCAGGACGAGAAGATGAGCGCCGCAAGGATGGGATAGATCCATCCATTGCCCAGCTTGCTGATCGCCACCGCGATCATGCGGGCCGCCGGGCGCTCGGTAGCCGCGCTGATCCTCCTCACCGCGCCAAGATCGACCTCAACAAATCTTGAAGCCCAAAAGGAAAGGCGCGGGCCAATCGGCGATCGCCCCGAGATCGAAGAGAGGCGCGCCGCCGAAGAGAGTGGATTTGGCATGAATGTCATGCCACGAAGAATAGCGAATTGATGCTGCGCTTTTGTGCAGCTTATGCGTCGTTCGCATGACGCAACTCATAACATTTCCGTGACGTTGCGAGGGATCTGGCTGCCTAGGAGTTCGTCGCGAGCAAGTTGGCGCGTCGACTCTCCCGACGCATCTGTTCGCGCCCTGCGTCAATCAAATCCGGCTCAATTTGCAAGCCAAAATTAACGTCGTAGGTCGCCGAATCGGTCGCTCCCGATTCGGACGGCGTTTGTTTCCGTTCCGCGCCAAAATTCCCAAAAGGAAACCCATCGTCGCCGCCGGTCTTCACGAAAGGTTAGGCGTAATGCGCGCCGGCCTATCGCGCGGCGAAATGAATGGCGCCGCCCTTTAGGCGGCGGCGCTGTTGTTTTACGCCGCTTGCGCCCTGGCGCCGAAACGCCCGTAAAAGGTTTCGCCTTTCGCCGCCATTTCGCGCAGCAATTGAGGCGGCGCGAAGCGCGGGCCGTATTTCGCAGTCAGGGCGTCGCACAGCTCTACGAAGGCGCTCAAGCCCATGCCGTCGATGTAGGAGATGGCGCCGCCAGTAAAGGGGGCGAAGCCGAATCCAAGAATCGAGCCGACATCCGCCTCGCGCGGATCGGTGACGACATGCTCCGCCATGGTCCGCGCAGCTTCAACGGCCTGAACGACAAGGAAGCGCCGCTTCAATTCGTCAACATCGAGCGTGTCTGGATCGAGCTTCCTCTCGGCGAGTTCGGCGAGGCCCGGCCAAAGCGTCTTCTTGCCGCTCGCCGGATAGTCGTAGAAGCCCTTGCCGTTCTTTCGTCCGAAGCGCCCATGCTGCTCGACCATGAATCCAAGCACGCGCTCCTGCGCCGGATCGGCCGCCCCATCGCCAAGATCCTTCTTGGCGGCGAGCAAAATCTTCCAGGCGAGGTCAAGCGCGATTTCATCGTTGAGAGAAAGCGGCCCTACCGGCATGCCCGCCATCCGGGCGGTGTTTTCGATCATCGCCGGGGGAACGCCCTCCAGCAGCATTATGTGCCCTTCGCGCACATAATTCAGCACGCAGCGATTGGCAAAGAAGCCGCGCGTATCGTTCACCACGATCGGCGTCTTCTTCACGATGCGCACGAAATCAAGCGCCGTCGCCAAAGCCAGATCGCGCGTCTCCTTGCCTAAAATGATTTCGACCAGCAGCATTTTCTCGACCGGCGAGAAGAAATGGATGCCGATGAAATTATCGGGACGCAGCGAGGTTTGCGCGAGCGAGGTGATCGGCAAGGTTGAAGTGTTGGAGGCGAAGACCACATCCGGCCCGACAACCTCCTGTGCGCGCTTCGTCGCTTCCGCCTTCACGGCGCGGTCCTCGAATACAGCCTCGACGATGAGATCGCAGCCTTTGAGGCGTCCATAATCCGGCGTCGCCTCGATCCGCGCCAGAAGCGCTTCCTTGTCCGCCGCCGTCGCGCGGCCGCGCGAAACCTGGCCGGCAATCAGTTGATCGCAGTGCGCCTTGCCCTTGTCGGCGCTCTCCTGATCGCGGTCGATGAGAACGACTTCCAGCCCGTTCACGGCGCTCACATAGGCCACGCCCGCGCCCATGAAACCCGCGCCGAGAATGCCGATCTTCTTGAGTCTGGTCGGCGGGATGTTCTTTGGGCGACGCGCGCCTTTCTCAAGCTCGCCCTTGGAAAGAAACAGCGTCCGTATCATCGCGGCTGCCTCCTTCGAACGCAGAATATGCGCAAACCAGCGCGCTTCCACGGTCAGCGCCTGATCCATCGGCAACTGCAGCCCTTCGTAGACTGAATGCAATATGGCCTTTGCGGCGGGATAATTGTCCATCGTTTCGCGTCGATAGATGGCGTTGGCGGGCGGCCAGATCATCATGCCGCCGGGCGAAAAGACCTTCCCCGAGGGATTCTTGAATTCCTTCTGGTCCCAAGGCGCGACGGCCTTGCCGCCGCCCAAGATCCAGGCTCTCGCGCGGTCGACAATTTCGCTCTCCGGCGCAAGCTCATGCGCAAGACCCGCCGCCTTGGCGACCTTGGCCTTGATCTGCTCGCCCTTGAACAGGAACTGCAAGGCGTCGCCGGTTGGAATCAGGCGGGCGACGCGCTGCGTGCCGCCGCCGCCGGGGAAAAGTCCCACCTTGATTTCTGGCAAGCCGACCTTGGTTTTGTCGTTGTCGGCGAGCACGCGGTAATGGCAGGCGAGCGCCAATTCGAAGGCCCCGCCAAGACACACGCCATTGATCGCGATGGCGAAAGGCTTGCCGCATGTCTCCAGCCGGCGATAGAGCAACGACAGACGCCGAGCGCCCTCGAAAAACATCTTCGTCGCGGCTTCCTCGCCCTGCTCCTGCCTGGCCTTGGCGTAGGTCGCCGCGCTCCGCTGCAGCATCGAAAGATCGGCGCCGCCCGAGAAGCCGCTCTTGCCCGAGGTTATCACGCAACCCTTTATCGCGGCGTCACTCGCCACCGCTTCGACAGCCTGCCCCAGTTCGTCGATCACCTCCTCGGTGATGACGTTCATCGAGCGATCCGGCATGTCCCAAGTGAGCAGCGCAACGCCGTCGGCGCCAGTTTCAAAACGAAAATTATGGAGATTCATTGGAAGGCTCCCAATGCTTGGGCCACGCCCAAGCGAAGTTTCCTGATGCAGCGCCTTCGTCACACGCGCTCAATGATCGTGGCGGTGCCCATTCCGGCGCCGATGCAGAGCGTCACCAGCGCGACGCCCTTGCCGCTGCGCTCCAATTCGTCGAGCGCGGTTCCTGCCAGCATCGCGCCGGTAGCGCCCAGCGGATGGCCGAGCGCGATGGCGCCGCCGTTTACATTCACCTTGGCGTGATCAAGCCCGAAGGCCTGCAAATAGCGGAGAACAACAGCGGCGAAGGCCTCGTTGACCTCGAAGAGGTCGATGTCTGTGATCGCCATTTTCGCCCGCGCCAGCAGCTTTCTGGTCACGTCGACCGGACCCGTCAGCATCATCGCGGGCTCCGAACCGATATTTGCGAAAGCGCGAATTCTCCCGCGCGGCTTGGCGCCGATGCGCTCGCCCGCCTCTTTCGAGCCGATCAGCACCGCCGCCGCGCCATCGACAATGCCAGAGGAATTGCCGGCGTGATGCACGTGATTGACGTTTTCCACTTCCGGATGCGCCTGAATGGCCACGGCGTCAAAGCCGCCCATCTCGCCCATCATCGTGAAGGAGGGTTTGAGCGAAGCGAGCGACTGCATGTCGGTGCCGGGGCGCATATGCTCGTCTCGGTCCAGAATGGTGAGGCCGTTCACATCCTTTACTGGCGTGATCGAACGCTTGAAGCGCCCCTCGTCCCAGGCCCTGGCGGCGCGCTTCTGCGATTCGACCGCATAGGCGTCCACCTGATCGCGGCTGAAGCCATATTTTGTGGCTATGAGGTCCGCCGAAACGCCCTGCGGCATGAAATAGGAGGGAATGGCTATGGCCGGGTCGACCGGCCACGCGCCGCCAGAAGCGCCGATGCCCACGCGGCTCATGCTCTCGACGCCGCCGCCGATGGCGAGGTCATGCTGACCCGACATCACCTGCGCGGCGGCGAAATTCACCGAATCGAGGCCAGAAGCGCAAAAGCGATTGATCTGCACGCCGGGAACCGAATCGCCATAACCGGCAGCGATCGCGCCGGCGCGCGCGATGTCTCCGCCTGCCTCCCCGACGGGATCGACGCAGCCGAGCACGACGTCGTCGACTTCCGGTCCTTTAAGTCCGTTACGGTCCTTGATGGCTTTCAGCGCTGTGACGGCAAGACCGAGCGTCGACACCTCATGCAGCGACCCATCCGCCTTGCCGCGTCCGCGCGGCGTGCGCACGGCGTCGTAAATGTAAGCGTCGGACATGTGACTCCCCGTATATTTTCTCGTTGTGGCGTTCCGGACGCGCGTGACTCCAATTTTCAATCGACGCGGATCACCCGGTCAGAACATCTCCGCGTCAAGCGACATCATTGTGTCGGAGCCGGAAACAATGCGCGCGAGGCGCAAGCTCGTTTCGGGCAACATCCGCTCGACGTAGAACTTGCCTATGGTCAGCTTGGCCTCCATGTCCGCGGCGGAGGAAGGATCGCTTTTCGCCTTCGCGAGCGCGGCATTGGCGATTCGCGCCCACATGTAACCGAGCGCCACTCGTCCGAAGAGATGCATATAGTCATAGGAGGCCGCGCCGGCGTTGTCGGGCTTCGCGAGAGCGTTCTGCATCAGCCACATCGTCGCCTTCTGCAAATCGCCGAGCCCCGCCTGCAGCCCCTGCAGGAAAGGCTTGAGGCCATCAACGCCTTCGTTGGCTCCGATGAATGCGCCGATCTCCTTGAAGTAAGCCATCACGGCGCGACCGCCATCCCTGGGCAGCTTGCGGCCCACCAGATCGAGCGCCTGGATGCCGTTGGCGCCCTCGTAGATCATAGTGATCCGCGCGTCGCGCACGAACTGCTCCATGCCCCATTCGCTGATGTAGCCATGGCCGCCATAGACCTGCATCGCCTTGACGGCGTTTTCAAAGCCGAGGTCAGTGAACACGCCTTTCAGCACCGGCGTCAGTAACCCCAGCCGATCCTCGGCGGCCTGCCGGGCGACCGCGTCCTGCGTGCGATGAACGACATCGCTGTCAAGCGCGGCGGCGAGCGCCAGGCCGCGTGCGGCCTCGTTGAAGGCCCGGATCTCCATCAGCATGCGGCGAATATCCGGATGCACGATGATCGGATCCGCCCCCTTGCCGGGGTTCTTCGGCCCTGACATCGCCCGCCCCTGCAGGCGGTCGCGGGCGTATTGCGCGGCGTTCTGATAAGCGACCTCCGAAATCGAAAGTCCTTGAATCGCCACGCCCAGCCGCGCCTCGTTCATCATCACGAACATGGCGTTGAGGCCACGATTGGGCTCGCCGACCAGATAGCCTCTCGCATTGTCGTAATTCATGACGCAAGTGGAGTTGCCGTGAATCCCCATCTTGTGCTCGATCGAGCCGCAGGACACTGCGTTGCGGGCGCCAGGCGATCCGTCGGCGGCGACGTCGAACTTCGGCACGATAAACAGCGAGATGCCTTTTACGCCCGCGGGAGCGCCCTCGATGCGAGCAAGCACCAGATGGACGATATTTTCCGCGAGGTCGTGCTCACCGGCGGAGATGAAAATCTTCTGGCCGGAGATTGAATAGCTCCCGTCGGAACCCGGCGTCGCCTTGGTGGTCAAAAGGCCGAGATCCGTGCCGCATTGCGGCTCGGTGAGGTTCATCGTGCCCGCCCAGGCTCCCGACGCCATCTTCGGAATGTAGACGCGCTTCTGCTCGTCGCTTCCGTGGCGAAGCAGCGCAGCCAAAGCTCCTTGGGTAAGCCCCGAATACATCGCCAGAGACATATTGGCCGAGGACGCGAACTCATTGGTGAGTGCGCTGAGGGTATAAGGAAGCCCCTGACCGCCATATTCTTCCGGAACCGACAGTCCGATCCACCCGCCTTCGACAATGGCTTGATAGGCCTCTCGGAATCCCGGCGGCGTCGTCACGCTTCCGTCATCATGGCGCTTGCACCCCTGCCGGTCGCCCACCTGATTCAGAGGCTGCGCGACTTCTTCGAAGAGCTTGGCCGCCTCCCCGAGAATTTGGGACAATATGTCGCCTGTGACGTCCCCAAATCCCTGGAGCTGGCTGTAACCTTTAAAATCCAGCACTTCGTCCAGCAGAAAAACCACGTCGTCCACTGGGGCCTTGTAAATTGGCATTACGCCCTCCAACCCTGTCCCCGCCCGCACGCCAAAATCCCGACGCAAAACAGTGACGGCCTCCCCCTTATATTTAGTATGCCGCCTTGCCCTAGCTAGTGAGGCTCGCGCTAAGGCGCAACAATTAGGTTTCAGCGACCCATTATGTTTTCCGCACACGCATAAGGCCACGAAAATTCGCTTCGTCTCCCCCTTTCGCGCCAAATCCGCAGCCATCGCCGACGAATATCCACGAAGCAGGTCGCTTGTGCCTTGGTCTTGCGGATGACGTTTCGAGCTGCTCTTTATCGTGGCCGAAGTGATTCGGCATTGAGAATTCGGAACGGCCCGGGCGGAAGGGGCTCCTGATCCCTCCATGCGGGCCTCGGACACGATCCTGGATCGGCCGAAATAGTAAGACAAGCGTAATCAGTCTGTTGTGAAAAGCCGTCGGCTTGACGGCCCCTAGGCGCGTCCGCTTGCGGCGGGCGCGAAAGCCTAAATATGAACGTCAGCTTCGTCATTTGCTCCCCGGTTAACTTCTTATTTACCCTGCCTGTCGGAAAGTCCAATTCAGCGACCGTTAATGGTTGCGAGTTTCGCGCGCTTCAACCGCGCTTGCGTCAGTCCTCCAAGTTGACAGTCCAAACTCCATTGACGGGTCGGACCCGGCGGATGCCCAAATGACCAAGGCGCTTTACCGCAGCTTCAAGAGCTCCAGCGAGGATTCCCGCCAAGTGCGGCGCGCAGCCGCACGGCGTTCCGATAGGGAGCGTGACGACTGGCGCGATGACGTCCACGAGATGGAGGACGACTTCGACGAGCGCGACGATCGCCATGACGTCGGGTATCACACGGACGACGAAGACCGTCTTGAAGCCGTGACGCGGCGGCTGGCGCGATCATCTGCTCGCGGCGCCGAGCGTCAGGAACCTCGCCGGTGGCGCGACGCGCCGCCTCACCAGGCCGAGTCAGCCATCGACCCCGACGAGATCGCGGAAAACGCAGCCGCGCTGGTTTCGCGGCGAGTCGCCGCGAGCGAGCGCCACACGGCCAGGGCTCTGGAGAATATCGCCGAGATGATCGAAAGCACCCAACGCCGCTTCGATCCCCAGGTCATTGACGAAGCGGTGGCTGCTTTTGAGCGCCGCGCCGGCGAGACCGAACGCAAGACGGCCAAGGCCTTGGAGAATCTGGCTGGCCTGCTTGAATCCAGCACGCAGAAACGTCCGCGCGAGCAGGACGGGCTCGACGTCGTGATGGATCGCCTCGGGCGCATCGAATCCAAAATTGCGCAACAGCCCGAGTCGGCGAACCCGCGCCCGATCCGTAGCGCTCTGGCGCGCCTTGAGTCGCGCATAGACCGCCTTTCAGGCGAAAATCGCACCGCTGATTTCGAGCAGGCGTTGAGCGGCCTCGACCAGCGTCTCGCCGACATCGCTGCCAGGCTCGACGTTGACACGAAGGAACGACAAGTCAAACAATCGACCTTGGAAAGCCCCAGTCATGTCGCGATGGAACGCGGCCTGGAAACGGCCCGGCTTCCAGCGATGCGTCGCGCTCTCGATGACGGAGGTCCGGCCCCGGCTCCGCGCGGCAAGCGGCCGCTTGCCGACGCAATCGCCGAAATAACCCGTCGTCAGAATGCGCTCGATTCCGAGGAAGCTGCGCCCCAGAGGAAACCTGAGCGGCCGCGCGCTCCAGCTCTTGACGAATTCGCCGCCTCAACGCGTTTCGAGGATCTTCACGGGACGATCGAGGGGATTTCTCGTCGCCTCGAAAACGTTCAGAGCGGCATAGGCGATCGATCCGACCAACAATTGGTGTTGATGCGCCAGGTTGAATCGCTGCGACGCCAGATCGAGGAGTCCACGCGCCTTGAATCTCCGGTAGTGGCTCGCCGTTTCGAAGATTTGGGCAAGACCGTGGAGAAGCTGTCGCACCAGATCGAAGATGTCGGCCGCCTGGAGCATCCAGCAGTGGCGCGTCGCTTCGATAAATTGGACGACACGGTGGAAGCGCTATCGGATCACATTTTCGAGTCGTCACGGAACGAACATCCCTCAACGGCGCGCCGCTTTGAGCAATTGGCTGACACGTTGGGGATGCTGGCTCGCCAGATCGAGGATGCTTCGAGGACCGCGCATCCCGCCGTCGCTCGCGGTTTCGACCAATTGGGAGAGACGGTGGCGGTGCTCGCGCGCCACATCGACGAAGCGTCGAGAAGCGAACACCCCGTCACAGCGCGTCGCTTCGACCAGTTAAGCGGTCAGGTTGAAGCTCTCGGACAGCAGATCGAACAGGCCTCGCGCACTGAACATCCCGCGCTCTCCAGCCGCTTCGACCAATTGGCGGAGACCGTGGAAAAGCTGGCGCATCAGATCGAAGAGGCGTCACGAAACGAACATCCGGCCGTCGCTCGCGGTTTCGGTCAGATGAGCGAATCCGTGGAGAGATTATCGCGCCAGGTCGCCAATGTGCATAACGGAGTCGGTCAAAATGTCGATCGGCAAGAACGCATCGTCAAAGAAATCGAGGGCCTTCGTGAAGAAATAGAAGGCTTGTCGCACACGCTCGGCGAACTCGCGCCGCGCGCATCCATCACATCCATCGAAACCGCTCTTCACGAGCTTGCGCATCGCATCGACGCGCAGCGCGACCGCGGAGTGATCGACGCAGCTCTGGCGCCGGCGGAACGCATCGCAGGCGAATTGCGCGCGGTGATGAAGGATCTTGATCCTGGTCCGCTCGTCCGCAATCTCCATGCGGATGTTCGCGCCATCGCTCGCCGACTCGATGAAATGGGCGGGTTGAACAATGGCGATCCCAAGGCCTTAAGCGACTTGAGCCGCCAAACCAGCGAAATCAAGGAACTCCTCGGCGCACTGGCCTCCCGGCCGCTGCCGCTGGAAAAGCTGGAAACACGCCTTTTTGACCTTACCCAGCGCGTCGACAACCTCTCCGTCGTCGGGGCCGCCGCAGGTTCGTCCAGGGAAATTGGCGAAGTCGTCAAGGCCATCCGCTCTATCGTCGCGACCGAAACCAGCAATGGCTTTCAGGCATTTAATCAGCGACTTGAGCGACTTTCAGGCAAGGTCGAAGAAGCGCTCGCCAAGAGTGGCGCCAAGCGTTTCGACGAACTCGACGCGCGCATCGACAGCATGCACAAATCGCTGGCGCAGCGGATTGATCGCAGCGTGACGGCGCAGAAGCCGGTGGATACCAGCGCAATAGAGAATCTGGTGGCGACGCTCGCCAAAAAGATTGACTCCGCGCTGGACGCCAAATCCCATAATCCCGCATTTGACGAACTGGGCCGCAAAATAGAAAAATTGGAGGCCCGCCTCCATGATCCCTCGGCCGCGCAATCCATCGCCCGCATTGAAACCCTGCTCGCCAGCCCAGGCCAGGAAGGGCATTTCGCCGAGCTCGCGCAACGCATAGACAACATCGGCAAGACTCTCACCAGCCGATTTGAGCAGGACGGCTTCGCGCATAGCGGCGTCGATCTCAGCCATATCGAAGACCTGGTCCGCCGGCTTGGAGACCGCATCGACGCTGCGCTGGAGCCCGGCGCCGGTCGCCGGGATCTGGAGCAACTCGAGTATCAAGTTGAGCAATTATCTCAAAAGCTCGACAAGCTCGGCGACTATCCTTCAACCGCGAGAATCGAGGAGTTGCTGAGCCAGCCGGCGCCGCACATCCAGCTGAACGAGCTCTCCGATCGAATCGACTTTATGCACAACGCGCTCGCCGCCCGCATCGAGGCGAGCACGCGCGCGAAGCATGATTCCAGCAGCACGCAATTGAGCGATCTCGTCGAGCAATTGTCGCACAAGATGAACAATGCGCTGGATCCCAACGCCAACTCCGGCGTCCTGAATTCGCTTGAAACGCAAATCAGGCAACTGTCGCAGCGTCTCGACAACGCCGACGGCAATGGCTCCGCTCTGGCGTCTATCGAGCACAAGATCGCCGATCTTTTCGCACGCATCGAAGAAACGCGCACGACCGCATCCGACGCCGCCGAAGCCGCAGTTCGCCGCGCCACACTCGATGTTCTGCGTCAGGCGGCGCAAATGCCTGGCGGGGTCAATCCCGCCGTCAAGGAGGAAATCGAAGAGATTCGGCGTGTGCAGGATGAGACCGGCGCACGCACCCACGAGATTCTCTCTGCGGTGCATGAGACGCTGGAGCGCGTTGTCGATCGGCTCGCCGAATTCGAGGATGAGCTGACCGAAATCCGCAATGCGCCGCCCGCCCGGGACTTCGCGCCTGCGCCGCAGGCGGCCCGCGAGCCGCTGTCCGCCGAACGGGAGTCCCCCGAGCGCCTGCACGCCCACACGCCTCGCAAGCGCCTTCCGCCGCCACCGCGCAGCAGCCCATGACCGCGGACCCGCGTGGGCGCCGCAGCCGGGATATTGACGACCTCGATCTTGACCTCGCGTCGCTCGGAAAGGCCGAGTCACGCGCGGTCCAAACCGAATCAACCCAGTCGGCCTTCATCGCCGCCGCACGACGCGCGGCTCAGCAAGTCGCCGCCGAAGCCGAAGCCGAGGAAGCTGCTCGCAAAGCGTCGCGGCAGGCAGGTGGGGGGATGGCTGCGACCGGAAGCGTCGCCGCCCTCGCCGGCGTCGGCTCAACCATCGCGGCTCGCAAACGCCCATTGCTGCTGGGATTAGGCGCCGTGGTCATGCTGCTTGGCGCCTATGCGGCCTATGCGACATTCCCCGGCGGCGGCGCAAGCCGCGTCGCGCCTGCGCCCGAGCAGACGAGCGCCGCGCGTCCGCTCGACGGATCGCCAAGCGCGTTGGATCAAAATGCACAGCCCGCTGGAACGAGCGCCCCCGCCCAGGCAGACGCTGCGCCCGTGCCGCAAAAGACCGAGCTTTCGCCGATAGCGCCGCTTCCAAGGATGGCGACGCCGCGCGGCGACACGCCCACGCCGGCTGACGGTTCCAAGGCGCCTGCGCTCGGCCTTCAGCCGATCGGCCCGGCTGGCGGCGGCCCCACGTTGGCGCCGCGCGCGGCCGGAAAAGCCGCCCTTGGCGAGCAGGTCGACAATACTCCGGTGGGAGCGATCGGCCGGTCGAACGCCTCACCGCAGGATACCGCCGCTGCGATCAAGACGCTGGCGATGAACGGCGACGCCACCGCGCAATACGAGCTCGGCGCGCGCTACGCCGATGGGCGCGGTCTGCCGCGCGACAACAAGGCGGCGGCGCAATGGTTCGAGAAGGCCGCGGAGCAAGGTCTGGCCCCGGCGCAATATCGCCTGGGCTCCTACTACGAGAAGGGAATCGGCGTTGACCGCGACTACGCCCGCGCCCGCAAACTTTATCAACAGGCCGCCGAAGCCGGCAACGCCAGAGCAATGCATAATCTCGCCGTGCTCGCAGCCGAAGGCAATGACGGCAAGCCTGATTACGGCCTCGCCTCGGACTGGTTCCGCCGCGCGGCGGAGTTCGGCGTGCGCGACAGCCAGTACAATCTCGCGATTCTTTACGCGCGCGGTCTTGGCGTCGGCCAGAGCATGACGCAATCCTATCTCTGGTTCGCCGTCGCCGCCGACCAGGGCGACGCCGACGCCGCCAAGAAACGCGACGAAGTAGGGGCCCGCCTCGACTCCAAGGAGCTGGCCGCCGCCAAGGCGCTCGTCGACGGGTTCAAGCCGCATCAGCCCAAGCACGAGGCCAATGACGTGACGCCGCCGAAGGGCGGCTGGGAAAGCCTGAAGGCTCCGGATCTGCCGCCAATCGGAAAACCCGCCGCGACGGGAGCGAAGCCGAAAATGTCACAGATTTAAATGCTCGGCTTGGGCGCGCGGTCGCTGCGAGCGTAGCGAAGCAATCCAGAGCAAGCGTTTCGCCTCTCTCAAAGCCCGCTCGGCTCGCGGCGTTTTGAGAGAGGCTTTTTTATGGAAAGCGAAAAAATGTTATCCCCTCGCCGCGCATTTGGACGCGCGTGGGAAGATTTCGAGCCCGTCACCGAGCCGGAGCGAAGACTCGCCGAGGCGGCGCGGGCGGGGGATCTTTGTAAATTTGGAGAGATCGCGCCCGAGACCAGCGAGACGGCAAACACAATTCGCGCGGAGTTCCTGCGCTTTCTGGCGCTCGGCGGCGATGACCGTGCGCCGTTGCACGAAAGAGGCGTTCGACTTCAAGGCGCTTTCATCGCGGGAGACCGAACATCCTCGCGGGGTGAGAGAGCCCCACAGCATGGTCACCGACACGCGGTGCGCGTCGCCAGACGCCGATAGCGGCGCGAAGGCGTAGTCCATCTCGAAATCCCGGTACCGGTATCCCGCGCCCGCGGTCAGCCCAAGGCCGGCGTCGTTGGCGCTGGTGTAGCCCACGCGCAGGGGGAACATGTCCGCCACCACCAGCTCGGCTCCGGCTTGCACCACGGCCGACTCGCTGCGTTCCTT
>CAWJEI010000021.1:0-128961 GCA_963841875.1 uncultured Alphaproteobacteria bacterium
AGAGGCGCCATTTCCTGCGCCAGAGCCTCGCTGAACGAGCGGACATAAGCCTTGGTGGCGTAATAGACCGCGAAATTCGGCCCCGGCATGAAGGAGGCGATCGAGGCGACGTTGAGAACGGCGCCCTTAGACGCGATGATCGGCTTCAGGAAGCGCAGCGTCAGCGCCGTCAGAGCCCTCACATTGAGATCCACCATCGCGAGCTGCTCGGCCTCGCTCAATTTCGCGGCGGGGCCGATGAGGCCAAAGCCCGCGTTGTTGACCAGAATCTCAGGCGTCAGCCCGGCCCGCGCCAAGGCCGCCTCCAGCCCGTCGACGGCGCCCTCCCCGCACAGGTCCAGCTCGATCACATGCGCCTTGCCGCGCTTGGCGGCAATTTCCGCGGCGAGCGCCTCAAGCTTGTCACGCCGCCGGGCAACCAGCGCGACTTCGTGCCCATTTGCCGCGAATATCCGCGCCAGTTCGGCGCCAATGCCCTCGGACGCGCCCGTAATGATCGTCGCCTTGCGCAGGCCGGCGGTTTCGTCGCTCATGCGAATTTTCCTTGAAGGATGGGTTGAAGGCCCAGTTAAGGCTTGGACCATGGGCCGGAGGGAGGCGGCTCTTTCGCTTGGGATTCCTGGGACTGAGCTACGTCCTTGGCGTCTTTGCGCATCATCATGCGGTCGCGCGCTGACACGCCGAGAAGTTCGGCAACTCGCCAGACGACGTTCTCTTCAAATTCATGGATGGAGCCATCGGCATAGGCCATGTCCCACAGCATGGCGATGACCTGCCTGCGGCCATCTTCGTCGAGCGTGCGCTTGAGGACGCTGGTGAAGCGGAACAAGTCGACGGAGTCGCGCTCGCTCTCCGCCGCATGCATGATGAGTTCGCGCGCTGCCCCCCTGTCGAGACCGAAGCGGGTTTCGACGATGTTCTGCAGCCGCGCACGCTCCCTGGCGTCGAACTCGCCGTCGATGCTGGCGATATGGACGAGCAAGGCGGCGGCGGCAAGCTGATAGTCGCTCGCCTCGAACGCTCTCTCACGAGGCGCGGAGCCGGTGAGATCGGAAATAAAGTCCTTCAGCGCGTCGAACATCTGCGCGGCCTTGGGTTCGCGGGTTTCCTTCCCTATAGAGCAGCGGGCGTCAAATGTGTAGTTCCCGACGGAGTGACCGGGCATGGTCCCGAGCCACGGGGCCTCGCTCATTTCCCGCGGGAGCCCTTTGCCGCCGCGACAGCCTCGCCGCCTTCCTTCTTGAAGGAACCGATATTGGCGTTCGGCAATATTTCCAGAACCTTTTCCGAAGGGCGACAGAGACGCGCTCCCTTTGGCGTTTCGACGATCGGCCTTTCAATCAGGATTGGATGCGCAAGCATGAAGCCAATGAGTTCGTCTTCAGTCCATTTGGGGTCGCCGAGGCCAAGCTCGGCATAGGGCGTTCCCCGTTGACGCAACAATGCGCGCGCCGAAATCCCCATGACGCGCAAGAGGTGGACGAGCATCTCGCGCGTCGGAGGCGTTTTCAGATATTCGACGACTGTCGGCTCTTCGCCGCTTTGGCGGATCATCGCCAGCGTGTTGCGCGAAGTCCCGCAGGCGGGATTGTGATAGATCGTGATCGTCATGTTTCAGCCTCCGGCATTTGTTGACGCCGACAATAAACGCAAGGGCGAAGCTACCTGTGCGCGACAAAGAACAGGCGCGGATAGCGCAACAGAAACTTGCCGTTCGGCTGCGGCGCATAAGCCTCCGCCAGTTCCGCCCGATAGCGCGCAAGAAACGCCTCTCGCTCCGACGAGGAAAGAGGCTTCAGGAAAGGATGCAACTCCGCTCCTTCAAACCATTCCACGATGCGTTCCGGTCCATCGACGGGATGAATGTAGGTCGTCTGCCAGATGTCCAGATGCCTGCATAGAGGAGTCAGCAAAGAATAATATTCTTCGGGCGGCCCGATGATCGCGCGCGTTTTCGCGATGGGCACGAGTCGATCCGCCCAGGGGCCGTCGGCGGACACCATCCGCATCAGCGCGTGCGAAACCTCCTGCATGTTGTTTGGCATCTGCACGGCCAGACAACCGCCCTCGGTCAGATAGGACATGAGCCGCGCCATCAGCTCATAGTGATCCGGAACGAAATGCAGAGCCGCATTGGCGAAGATCAGGTCGACCTTCTGGTTTGGACGCCAGAACTCGATGTCCTCCTTGATGAATTGGGCGCCCGATACGCGTTGGCGAGCGACTTGAAGCATATTCATCGAGGTATCGACGCCAATCAGGGACGCATCGGGAAAACGCCGTCTGAGCAACTCAGTGCTGTTGCCGGGTCCGCAGCCCAGATCGAAGATAATTCGCGGTGTCTTGTCAGGAACCTGAGCCAATAGATCGCCCGCGGCACGCGTGCGCTCATTCTCGAATTTCATATAAAGAACGGAATCCCAATCGTCCACCTAAGCGCCCCTATCCACTTGAAAGTTATAGAGTTGTTCCCTACTCACGCCGCATTCGATGCTACCGCGCCTTCTTGCGGAGGCGGGCTCCAAAAAATAAATTCGTCCCCATGCTCTCCCCCGAGTGTTTACGCCAGCCGCCACACAGACAATATGATTGCATGATTATTGTGGCGCCTTATCTCCCAATTTGTAAAACATGCGCCGGAATAGACAGGCGACGACAGCATCCCCGAGGGCATCAGCAATGAAATCATGCAATGTGCTTCTTTGCGCGATAAGCGTGGCGCTCGTTATCGCTCCCAATCAATGCAAACCCCAGGAGCGGCATGAGGGCGTCGCCGCCTTCAGCGATTGGCGGAGCGACGCTCCGGGCGTTGCGCGCAGGATATCCGTGGGCGATCTCCCGGCGCCTTTGGCGACGTCGCCCACCGCCTTGCGCAGTCAGGTTTCGCCGCGCCCCGCCGACGCCTCCATCAAGACGCCGGCCGGCTTCAAGGCGCAGGTGGTCGCTGATAATCTTTCGGGTCCGCGCGTCATGCGGTCGGCGCCGAACGGCGATATTTTTCTCTCGGAAAGCTACGGTGGCCGCGTGCGGGTGCTGCGCTTCGCGCCGGGTGAGGACAGGCCTGCGAAAAATGAAGTTTTCGTCGAAGGCCTCGATCGTCCCTATGGACTAGCCTTCTATCCGCCGGGCCCGCAGCCGCGTTATCTTTATGTCGCGACCGAGAGCCAGTTGCTTCGCTATCCCTATAGCGTTGGCGACACGAGGCCCAAGGGCGGCGCCGAAGTCATCGCTACCCTGCCGACCGGTGGCGGGCACTGGACGCGCGACCTCGCATTCTCGCCCGACGGCGCCACGCTCTACGTCTCGATCGGCTCGAAAACCAATGTCGCCGAAGGCGCTGCGGTTCCTTCACATGAAGAGACGGAGGCGCTGGAAAAGACAGACGGTCTTGGCGCCAGCAGCGGCGCGGAGCGCGGCCGCGCATTGGTGCTCGCGCTCGATCCCGACGGCGGCCACAAGCGTTCCTTCGCGCGAGGCTTGCGCAATTGCTCCGGATTGACGATCAGGCCGGGCAGCGACGAACTCTGGTGCGTCGTCAATGAGCGCGACATGCTCGGAGACAACTTGCCGCCCGACTATGCTACGCACGTCACGCAGGGCGGCTTCTATGGCTGGCCCTGGTATTACCTCGGCGCGCATCCCGATCCGCGACACGCTGGCGAGCGTCCCGATCTCGCTGAGAAAATCACGACGCCAGACGTTCTGATTCAGGCGCATTCGGCGCCGCTCGGCGTCACCTTCTACGACGGCGCGCAGTTTCCGCCCGAATATAAGGGCGACGCCTTCGTCGCGCTGCACGGCTCATGGAACCGAGCCAAATTTGTCGGGTACAAGATCATTCGCCTGCGATTCAAGGATGGAAAGCCGACCGGCGAATACGAGGATTTTGTCACGGGCTTCGTCATCGACAACTCCCATGTGTGGGGTCGCCCCGTCGACGTCGTCGTGGCGCCAGACGGCTCATTGCTGTTCAGCGAGGACGGCAATGGAACCATCTGGCGGGTGAGCTACGCCGGGGAAAAATAAATTCGCCGGAAACGTAGCGTTTCGACGCAAGATGAGCCGGCAAAAAAATTCCTCCGAGGGCAATAAAAAGGGAATTATATACTTGGCTCCCTTCTGTTTCAGAATTTCGGCGGTGGCTTAGTTCCAATATATAAAAACAATATCGTTTCATCTGGAGTGCCGCCGTGGAACATGCCGGGGACGGGCACGGGCTCCTCGTTATATGGGATTTGCGCGTCAGTAAGTGCCTTCTTTAGAAGGTTCTTGCTATCTGTATCGGTTCCTAAAACCCGTAACCCAGGGACAAATTGCAATTCATACCAATGGCCAACTGGGGTCAACATCCCAGTTGCTTTCTCTGAGTGTAAATATCAACTGGGATGCAAACGTAATAGTCTCAGCGTCTCCTACCGCAAAGCCTACTGTTATTGCGCGCTTCGAATTGGTAGAGAGAGAAGTTTTTAGTTTTTCAAACAACGACCTATCAATGATACGCCAAGCAGCCGCTTGTTGGACTAGCGCAGCGCGTTCATTGGCTTCCGCAGCGCGTTCCGCAGCCTTCGCCGCCTCGGTCTTAGAGCCTGACCTGAAATTGGTTGACCGGCCTCGCGGCAGTTGATTCCCTGGGTTTGCAACAACTTGGGGAGATTCGCGATGCCTTGGAACGAGGCCGATCGAGTGAAGTATGAGGTCATCCGGGACCGTTATTCAACCGATATGTCGGATGTGGAGTTCGAATTGATTTTGCCTTTGCTTCCGGCGCCAAAGAGGCTGGGACGTAAGCCAACCGACTTTCGCGTCGTCCTGAACGCGGTATTCTACATGATCCGGGTTGGCTGTCCGTGGCGGCTGTTGCCGAAGGATTTTCCGCCGTTTACGACCGTTCAAAACCGATTTTACGCGTGGCGGGACAGCGGACTATGGCCCCAAATCATTAGTGTGTTCGTGATGGCCGCGCGTGAGGCCGAGGGCCGCGAACCCGCGCCGACGGCGGTTGTTGTCGATAGCCAGTCCGTCAAGACAACGGAAGCCGGCGGGCCGCGTGGCTTTGACGCCGGCAAGAAAATCAAGGGCCGCAAACGGCATGTCGCCGTCGATACGCTCGGTCTGCCGATAGAATGTCAGGTCACCGCCGCCAGCGTTCAGGATCGTGACGCCCTCGCGCCGCTGCTCGGCGCGGTGCATCGTAAAAGCCCGTGGGTGACCATGTCCTTTGTCGATGGCGGCTATCAGGGCGACGAGGCGCAACGGGCGGCTTTCGAGACCAGCCGCATTTCCATCACGGTCGTCAAACGCTCGGACAAACAAGTCACGGGCTTCATCGTCCTGCCGAAAAGATGGGTCGTCGAAAGAACACTGGGATGGATCAATCGCGCGCGACGCCTGTCGAAAGATTTCGAGGCGACAATCGAATCCTCGCTCGCATGGCTGCAACTGGCCCTTGCTTTCCTACTCATGCGAAGGATAGCCAGAGCGAAAATCGCCTCCGCTTGAATTTCGAGTTCGGGCTCTTAGCGTTTTGTATGGCCGCATCTTGCGCGGATTGCAGTTGCGCAGCGGCTTCGCCTGCTCTTGAGCTAAATATGAATTCTCCGCCGCACCCAAATACGATTAGCAGCGTAGCGAAGACCATCACCTTTTTTTCAAGAGGCGGCATATCTTTGCTGAAAATAAATAATGCGACAAGTTCGATGAACACCCCAGCGGTCACAGCAATTGTTGACCACTCTGAGAACCGAGACGCGGCTTCGAAGGCCGCCTTAATAGACGAAACATCTGCGCCGTCCATACTATATTTGCACTCCCGTGCTGAATTTCATCGACGTAGGGTTATCGCAGCATGTGCGATGATATCTTCGATTATCTTGCTTGCTCGAATGGCGCGATGGCGAAAATGAAAAATGCTAGCGCAAGTCCTGAGAAGGTGGCTTCCCTTTCGCGATCTTTGCCGCGAGCTTTTTTCGCTTCTTCGCGGGGGTCGCTTTCGCCTTTGGTTTGTAGGCGAGCACGATATCGACGATCGCGTCTAGCGCCTTTGGCGGCTTCAGTGATGGTGGCTCTGTCATTGGATCAACGCCTTATATGTGAGACGCTTGCCGGCGACGCCATCAACGAAGCTATCGAGTCTGGTAAGCGTGTGGTTCTTGACGTTGCCTTCGTTCAGCCGGAACGCGAATTCATCGACGTAGCGATCAAGATGCTTCGGGCTTGTATGATGATAAACGCCGATAATACCGCGCTTGAGAACCGCGAAGACGCTTTCCATTCCGTTCGTCGTCACGTCATCACGGACATACTCGCCAGCGGAGTGATTGACGGAAGCATGATTAAAGCCAGAGCTTTGAACTCCGACATAAGCGCCGGCTTCGTCGGTATGGAGCGTCGAACCGGGCTCAACATGCTGATGGATAGCATCTTGGATCGTCTTCTTGTCTGTAGGCCTTGATCGGCATGGCGAGGGTTCGTCCGCCACGTTCGCGCATACCGAGAACGGGTGTCTTGCCAACGGTGCCGCGCCCAGCCTTGAGCTTCTTGGATTTATGCTTGTTCTTTTCGATGCCGCCGACGTAGGTCTCGTCAATCTCAATGATGCCTTGAAGCTTCTCAAGATCAGAGCCGCACGCCTCGCGCAAACGATGCAGGACAAACCATGCCGACTTTTGCGTGATGCCAATTTCCTTCGCAAGCTGCATGGACGAAATGCCCTTGCGCGCCGTCACAAGGAGATACATCGCGTAAATCCACTTATGCAGCGGAACGTGGCTGCGCTCAAAGATGGTTCCGGTTCTAACCGTGAAATCCTCTTTGCAGGCGTTGCAGCGGTAATACCCGTCCTTGCGAACAGTGATGCGCTCGCCAGAGCTACAGACAGGGCAGCGAGGGCCATTCGGCCAAAGGCGACCTTCAAGATATAACCGCGCCGTTTCCTGATCGGGAAACATCTTGAAAAGTTCGAAGGTGGAAATCGTGCTCTTGGACATCGCCCAACCCCTGCTCTATGGGAAGAATTTAGCCCCAGCGAGCGAGGGAGTCAAGTATATAATTCCCAATAAAAAGGGGGGGCGTGTTAACCATTAAGGCGACGCGCGCGCCAATTTTCGAACATGCGGGCCTGGCTGACGCCAGACTTTGACTGGAAGTTCCAGCTTGGCAGCAAGCCCCGGGCCGCGCCCTGGCCTTACCCGCGCTGTCGCAAAAACTTAGCGCCGGCGCGCGGAGCTCCTATATTCTCGGTAACGAATTGATTCCAGCCTTCGAGGACAGCATGCGCAATCCACCGCCCCAGGCCATTCGTCTATGCGATTACATGCCGCCGGATTTCCTCATTGACTCGGTTGCGCTGGATATTTCGCTGCACAGGACCCAGACGCGCGTCGTCGCCCGGCTGTCCATAAGGCGCAACCCGAAAGGCCGTCCCGGCGTCCCGTTGAAACTGGACGGCGACGGACTTGTCTTGCGCGGACTGAAACTCGACGGGCGCGAACCGCCGCAGGACGATTACGAGGCCACGCCCGAAAGCCTGACACTGCGCGCGCCGCCGCCGGCGCCGTTCACTCTGGACATCGAAACACTGGTGGACCCTACCGCCAACACGCAACTCTCCGGCCTCTATCGCTCCGGCTCCGCCTATTGCACGCAATGCGAGGCGGAAGGCTTCCGCCGCATCACCTATTTTCTCGACCGGCCCGACGTGCTCAGCGTCTATACGACGCGCATCGAGGCGGACATGGCCGAAGCCCCCGTGCTGCTCGGCAACGGCAATCCTGGAGAGGTCGGGGAGCTTGAAGGCGGGCGGCATTTCGCCGTGTGGCATGACCCCTTCCCCAAGCCGTCCTATCTCTTCGCCTTGGTCGGCGGCGACCTTGGACACATATCGCGTGACTTCACCACGGCGTCAGGACGAAAGGTCAAGCTCGCCATCTTTGTCGAACATGGCAAGGAGGCGCGCGCTGATTACGCGATGGACGCACTCATGCGTTCAATGCGGTGGGACGAGGAAGCGTTCGGTCGCGAATATGATCTCGACGTCTTCAATATCGTCGCCGTGTCGGATTTCAACATGGGCGCGATGGAGAACAAGGGCCTCAACATCTTCAACGACAAATATGTGCTCGCCTCGCCGCAGACCGCCACCGATGCGGATTACGCGGGCGTGGAGGCGGTCATCGCGCATGAATATTTCCATAACTGGACCGGCAATCGCATCACCTGCCGCGACTGGTTCCAGCTATGCCTGAAGGAAGGCCTCACCGTGTTCCGCGATCAGGAGTTTTCCAGCGACCAGCGTTCGCGGGCGGTCAAGCGCATCAGCGACGTGCGCGGCCTGCGGCTGGCCCAGTTCGTCGAGGACTCCGGGCCGCTGGCGCATCCCGTGCGCCCGGAGGTCTATCAGGAGATCAATAATTTCTACACAGCCACGGTCTATGAGAAAGGCGCCGAGATCGTCCGCATGTTGAAGCGATTGATTGGCGACGAGGCCTTCCGGCGCGGCATGGACATTTATTTCCAGCGCTATGACGGAACAGCGGCGACGGTCGAGGACTTCCTGTCCTGTTTCGCGGAAAGCTCGGGACGCGATCTCGCGCATTTCGCCCTTTGGTATCGGCAGGCGGGCACGCCGCGGATTCATGTGACCAGCGAATATGACGCGGCGGCGAAGTCTTTCGCGCTCACACTGACGCAAACAACTCCGCCAACGCCGGGACAGTCCGAGAAGAAGCCGCTGCACATTCCATTGGCGCTCGCCCTGTTTGACGACAAGGGCGCGAAGCTGCGTCTCTGCGCCAGCGACGCCAGCGAGCAAGAGAACTCTCGCGGTCTGTTTGAGCTGGAGACCGAGACGCGAACGATACGCTTCTCGGGACTCGATGCGCGCCCAACGCTTTCGCTGTTGCGGGGCTTCTCGGCGCCGGTGCGTCTGGAGCCGGCGCAAGAGAATGCGGAACTCGAACGACTGCTCGCCTTCGACGACGATCCCTTCAACCGATGGCAAGCGGCGCAGAGCCTCGCCCTGCGTTCGATATTCGCGCGCGTCGCGGCATTGCGCGGCGAGGGCGCGGCGCCTGACGACAAGGCCTTTTTCGCTGCAGTGCGCCGACTCCTTGGCGCAAATGATCTCGACCCGGCTTTCGTGGCGCTGGCGATGACGTTGCCGAGTGAAACAGACCTCGCCCGCGAGACCGGCAAGAACGTCGATCCCGACATCCTCTTCTCCGCACGCGCCTCGTTGCGCCGGGAGTTCGGCGAGGCTCTCAAATCAACGCTTGAGGATGTCTACGCGCGTTCGGCGAACGAGGGCGGCTATTCTCCCGACGCGGCGAGCGCGGGACGGCGAGCGCTCCGAAACGCCGCGCTTGATTTGATCGCTGCCGGAGACAAGATTCTGGGCGTGACATTGGCCGAGCGTCAATTTGAGGCGGCCGCCAACATGACTGACAGCCTCGCCGCGCTCTACACGCTTTCACTGATCGGCGGAGAGGCGCGCGAAAAGGCCTTCGCGCGGTTTTACGGCCAGTTCGAAGGCGACGCGCTGGTCATCGACAAGTGGTTTTCCCTGCAGGCCATGATCCCCGAGGAGTCGACCACGGAGCGCGTGCGCGGCCTGATGTCTCATGCGGATTTTTCGCTCGCAAACCCCAACCGCGTGCGCGCATTGATCGGCGCTTTCGCCACTGGCAATCTCACGCGGTTCCACGCCCTGGATGGATCGGGCTATGATTTGCTCGTCAGTGTCGTGCTCGAACTGGACTCCCGGAACCCCCAGGTCGCCGCGCGGTTGCTCTCTGCCCTGCGCACATGGCGTACGCTGGAGCCGCGGCGCCAGGCGCTCGCGGAGAATGCGCTCAAGCGCGTCGCCTCGGCGCCGGAACTCTCACGCGACGCAAATGACATCGTGACGAGGGCGCTTGCATAAGTGATTTGCGCAATTCTGAGCGCGGCTGCGCTCCGATCGGTCAGGCGCGGAAAAAAAATTGCGCGCCTAACTGATTCATTTGCTTACGGAACACAATTTACCCAAATTTAACATCTGGACAATTTCGCCGGAGCGGATTCAGATGGCGACGAATCGGGGAAAGCGAAGGGCTTCTTTCCCTGTCTGCCAAAGTCGAAGGAGTTCCGAATGGCGCGCCCACACGCAGCCAAGGCGACGAGTCGCGCCGAAACGGTATGGGGAGCGTATAGTTTCGCCGATGGCGGCGAGGACAGTCATCAATCGGAAAGCCTCTGGCTGAAGCGCCTGGCGTTGGTCGCCTTCGCGATTTCACTTGTCGCTCTTGGCGAGTTTGTGGTGACGCTCACGACGACGGTTCACGAGCAATTGCTGGTCGACGCTTCCGCCGACCTCGAAATCGTCTCCAGGGCGATCTGGCGAGACCTTCGAGACGCCATCGAGAGCAGCAAATCGACATCCGCCGGCGAAGCTCTGACACATATCGCTCCCGGCCATGCCGCCGCGCGAGGCAGGCAAATCTTCGTCACAAATGAGCAAGGCCGGGTCGCCGCATCATGGCCACAGCTCGCACGGACGAATGTCACGCTCTCCGACATTCTGGGCCAGGATCAGATCATTACCGAATTCGCCGACAAAGCTGGAGTCATACGCGTCATTCTCGCGGATGGAACTCCGGCGCTCGCCGTCGTGCGCAAATTGCCGGCGCCATACGGACAGGTCGCACTCATCCATCCTCTCGACGCGGTGCTCGAGGAATGGCGCGCCGTCGCCTGGCGTTACGCGGCGCTCTTCGCGACGACAACCGTTGTGCTGCTCGCGATTCTCGGCGCCTATTTCCGCCAGGCAAAACAGCGCAGGGCCGCCGAGCAGGTGAATGATCACATCCGGCGCCGACTGGAGACCGCGCTGTCGCGCGGTCGTTGCGGATTATGGGACTGGGACATCGCTCACGGCCGCATTTACTGGTCGGACTCAATGCATGAGATCCTGGGGAGGAAAGCGGAAAGGCGCTGTCTCTCCATTGGCGAACTCAATGAACTGCTTCATCCTGACGACGCCAACCTCGCCCAAATCGCGGAAATGGTGGCGGGTTCCAAGACAAGAAACGTCGACGTCGAATTTCGCATCAAGAATTATCACGGCGATTGGGTCTGGTTGCGCGCGCGAGCGGAGCTTGTCGAAGACACGCGCGAGCCGGGGAGGCATCTCGTCGGAATCGCGGTGGACATTTCCGAGCAGAAAGCGCTCGCCGAGCAGACCGCGACCGCGAATGTAAGGCTGCGCGACGCCATCGACGCAATATCGGAAGCCTTCGTTCTCTGGGATGCACGGAACCGCCTTGTAACGTGCAATTCGAAATTTCTTGAATTGCATGGCCTCTCATCCGAACTCACGACGCCGGGGGCCAGCTACAAGCAAGTCATGGCTTTCGCCACCGCTCCCTTGATTCAGACGGAGCTTGAGACTGTGGACATTGCCGCCAGAGACGCCCGCACATATGAAGTGCGCCTGATCGACGGACGCTGGCTGCAAATCAACGAGCGGCGCACCAAGGATGGCGGCTATGTCTCCGTGGGCGCCGACATCACCGCGCTCAAACGCCACGAGGAAAGCCTGCTGCTTTCCGAGCGTCGACTGACCGCGAGCGTCGCCGACCTGATGAAGTCGCGACATACGCTGGAGATCCAGGCGCAACAGCTGGCAACTCTTGCGGAACAATATCACTTCCAGAAATCCGAGGCCGAGGCGGCCTACATCGCCAAATCCGAATTCCTCGCGAATATGAGCCATGAGCTGCGCACGCCGCTCAACGCCATCATTGGTTTTTCCGAGATGATGCTTGACCAGCCCTTCGGCGAGCTCGGTTCGCCAAAATATCTGGAATATTGCAGGGACATTCAGAAAAGCGGCGCCTATTTGAACGAGGTTCTCTGCGACATCTTGGATATGTCCCGGCTCGAAACGGGCCGCTTGCGCGTCGACGAACGCGAGGTGAATGTGGCCGAGGCGGCGGAGGAAGCGCTGGACCGATGCAAGACGCGCGCGTTCGAGAAGAACATCGACATCAGTTGCAAGGTCGAAAGCGCGCTGCGCTGCGCGGGTGACCACGACGCGATCGTCAAGGTTCTTGGAATCCTTCTCTCGAACAGCATCAAATTCACCGCCCCAGGCGGCAGGGTGCGCATACGCGCCCATAAAATCGGCGACTCAGTTGACATTTTCGTCGAGGACAATGGGCAAGGCGTCGACGGCGAGGCGGTGAAAAAATTGTGCAGCCCATTCGTCCAGTCTCGCGCCGTAATGGAAAATGGAATGAAGGGATCGGGCCTTGGACTGGCGATTGCGAAGGCGCTGATGGATCTTCACCGCGGCTCGCTTCGGCTCCGTTCCCGCGTGGGCGTCGGCACAGTGGTGCTCGTGCGCTTCTGCGCGCAAGACGTCAGGCGCGACGGCAGCCGCGAGGCCGCCCGACTTCGCGAGGCCGGCGCCGCAATGAGAGCGCGCGCTCCATATCCGCAAAGCCGCAGTGTTACGCCACCATTACCCTCCGTCGGAACGCGGCAGCAGGTCAGCCGCCCGCAATCCCGGCAATGAGATCACCGTCCGCAATCCTGGTTCGTTATCCTCCATGTGCAGATCCCCCTGATGCAGCCGCGCGACAGCGGCCGCAAGCGACAGGCCCAGCCCCGATCCCGGTCGCGCGCGTGAATTTTCCAGCCGTACGAAACGTCCCGTAACCCGCTCGATGTCCTTTGGCGCAATGCCCGGGCCGTGATCCGCGACCGAAACCTCGATGCGATCCCCGACGCGACGCGCCAACACCTGTATGAGCGACCCCTCTCCCTCGGCGCCGTATTTCAGCGCATTGTCGACAAGGTTGACCAAGGCCTGACCAAGCAGCTCCCTGTTGCCGAGCACGAACAAGCCGGCTTCAAGCGAAGCTTCAATTCGCGCGCCCTGCTCTTCGGCGACAGGCTCATAGAGCTCCACAATGTCGCCCGCGACCCCGCTCAGGTCGACAGAGATCATGTTGTCGCTGGAATAGCCGGCCTCGGCGCGGGCGATCATCAAGAGAGCATCGAACACTCGGATCAGCCCATCCGATTCCTCGATGATCGACGTCAGCGCGGCGCGATATTCCTCGGGGCTTGCATTGGATCGCGCGACCTCGTCGGCGCGGTTGCGCAACCGGGTCAATGGCGTCTTCAGGTCATGAGCGATATTGTCCGAAACCTCGCGCAGGCCTTGCATCAACTCCGCGATGCGGGAAAGCATCGCATTGAAGTTCTCGGCGAGACGATCGAGCTCATCTCCGGCTCCGGTCACCGAGAGCCGTTGTTCTAGATCGCCCGCCATGATGCGGCGGGCCGATGCGGACATGATGTCGACGCGTTCAAGCATCCTGTGCGCGACGAAGAGGCCGCCCAATGTGCCGACCAGCACGAGCCAGAACAGAGACACGCCAAGCCCGCGCCGCAATATCTCGCGAAGCACGCGATGATCCTCGATGTCATGGCCGACCAGAAGCCTGAAGCCGCCTGGCAACATGAACAGACGCGCCAGCGCGTGATGCGTCCTCTCTTCGGTGCCGCCGATGCGTTGGTAGGTGGTTTCGACAAGCTTTCCGCTCTCCGTGACAAGCTCCGGCGAGGCGGCGATATTTCCCGCGATAACGTCGCCGGTATACGTGGTCACGAGATATATGGAGCCGCCTGGCGCCCGCGCGCGCCGCTCGACGGTAAGCGCCAGCTGGCGGAGGCCGCCCTCCTCATATTGCTCCGCAAGCCCCTGAATCTCCGCTTCGACCGTTTGGGAAATTTCTTCGTCGAGCACTTCCTTGACGCGCCAGCCGACACTGCCGAGAACCATCCACGCGCCAAATGAAAACAGCACGAGATACGTGACCGACAGCTTGAAGGCCGTCGTGCGGAGCAGCTTACCGAACGCTTTCACGGATCATGTATCCAGCACCCCGGATCGTATGCAGCAAGGGCGTCTCCCTGCCCTTGTCTATTTTGGCGCGAAGCCGCGAAATATGCACGTCGATCACATTAGTTTGCGGATCGAAGTGATAATCCCAGACGTTCTCCAGCAGCATGGTCCGGGTCACGACCTGCCCCGCATGCTTCATCAGATATTCCAGCAGGCGGAACTCGCGCGGCTGCAGGGTTATCTCCTTTCCAGCGACGGTGACTTCGTGGGAAAGCCGGTCGAGTTCGAGATCGCCGACCCTGTAGGCCGTGCTCTCGCCGCGTGGGCCGGAGCGACGTCGCGCCAGCGCCTCGACGCGGGCCAGCAGCTCGGAGAAAGCGTATGGCTTCGCCAGATAGTCGTCGCCCCCGGCGCGCAGTCCCTTGACCCGATCGTCAACCTGTCCCAGCGCGGAAAGGATCAACGCCGGCGTCTCGATGCTCTGCTCACGCAAGCCGGAGATTAGCGACAGGCCGTCCAGCCTGGGCAACATGCGGTCGACGATGAGCACGTCATATTGGCCTTCGCGTGCGGCGGCGTAGCCCTCCAGCCCGTCCAGCGCCGGTTCGGCGAGATGACCCTGCTCCCGGAACGCCTTGACCAGATAGGCGCTGGCTTCCTTGTCGTCCTCGATAATCAGAATGCGCATGCTGCCCATATACCGCTTTCGCCCGCCCGACTGAAAGAGCTCGCACCGCCACTCCAACAAGGTCGAAGGTCGGTGCGGAAAGAATAGAACCTGCCGCGCAAAAATAAAGGCGGCAGGCCAACGCCAAAGACATTGGCCTGCCGCGGCGCCGGGCCCAAAGTGGGGGCTGGAGGCCCGGCGCTCTCCTTGCTCTATGGCCGCGAAAACAATGGGAGGCGGATTCGCGGACCATGTGGCGTCCTGACGAACGCCTGTCGCAAGCGAGGAGATGGCTGCGCCAAGATCAGGCCGCGCCGACCGGCAGGGCGACAAAGCGCGTTCCCTCCTGCGACTTCACTCGAAGCAGCACGGAACGGCGCCCTTCCCTTCGCGCCGCGTCGAATGAGGCGCTGAGTTCGGCGCGGTCCTTGATGGATTGTCCGCCGGCCTCGATGATCACGTCGCCACGCCGCAGTCCCTTTTGCGCGGCGACGCCCTCGGGGTCGATGTTCGTCACGTACAATCCGTCGCCGGCGCCAGGCCGCACCTGCGCGAGCGGAGCGACTTCAATGCCAAGAAAATTGAGAGAGCCGCCCTTTTCGCCGATGTCGACGTCGGCGCGCGCCTCTTTCTCGCTCGGCAAGGTTCCCAGTTTCAGCTTCAGGCTCTTCTCGACGCCGCCGCGAGAGTATGTGAGGTCTACGGTCTTGCCCGGTCCCAGAGCAGCGATCTTGCGCGATAACTCACGCGGACCATCGACCTTTTCATTGTCGACAGCGACAATCACGTCGCCCGATTTGAGTTCCCGCGCTTTCGGCGGGACCGCCCTTGGCCGGCTGCGCGACCAACGCGCCCTTGGTGGATTTCAGGCCGAGACCGTCGGCGATGTCCTGTGTGACGGGCTGTATCTGCACGCCGATCCAGCCACGTGAAACGGAGCCCTTTTCCTTGAGCGACGCGATCACATCCTTGGCCACTTCAGTCGGAATGGCGAAGCCAATGCCGACAGAGCCTCCGGAGGGCGAATAGATCGCCGTGTTGACGCCGATCACGCCACCATGGGTGTCGAACGCGGGACCACCGGAATTGCCGCGATTGACCGGGGCGTCGATCTGCAGGAAGTCGTCGTAGGGACCAGCGCCGATGTCGCGGCCGCGTGCTGAGACAATGCCCGCCGTCACTGTTCCGCCCAGGCCGAAGGGATTGCCGACCGCGATGACCCAGTCGCCTACGCGCGGCGCCACATTCGACCACTCGACGAAGGGCAGATTGCCGCCGTCGCTGATCTTCAGCAGAGCGAGATCGGTGCGCTTGTCCGTGCCTATGATCTTCGCCGGCAGAGTCTTGCCGTTGTCGAAAGTCACTTCGACTTCATTGGCGTGCTCGACCACATGATTGTTGGTCACGACATAGCCGTCGGCGCTGATGATGAAGCCGGAGCCCTGCGACTGCGTCAGATGTTTTTGCGGACGTCCGCCGCCGCCGGGAATTTCGCCGAAGCGTTTGAAGAAATGATAAAGCGGATCGTCGGGCGACAGGTCCGACATTCCGCCGCCGTCGGCCTCGGCCGTCTCGACGGCCTTGACCTTGATGGCGACGACAGCGCCCTTCACCCTGTCGACCACATCCGCAAAGGAAGCGGGGCCGGAAACCGGGGCGAGCGTCTGCAAGGCGGGAGCCTCGGCGAGGGCCGCCCCGAACGGTGTTAACCCGGCGAAGGCTGAACCGAAAGCCAGAACCGCCGCCGGGCCCAAAAGAGCCGCACGCAAGGGCCGGCGCCGGGGGGACCGCAGCGCCAGCGGGCTTTGAGCCACGCGCGGGTTGCGATCATGCTCGGGAAAGGCAGGTTTATACATGCAGATTCTTCTCCAACAAGACTTTGCCGCGCCATCGTCGGCGGATCGGCTTGGCGGCGTTCGCGCCCATGGAGAGGAAGATGGGGGATCGCCCTTTGCGCGCCAATGGCGAGCGGATGAAACTTTGGTAAGGTCGCGCAGCCTCAGCCGCCGAAGGGTCACAAGAAAAAAGCCCGGCAAAGCCGCCGGGCTTTCCTCACACTCAGGCTTTGGGGGCGTTCGTTCGCCGAAACGCCCCCGCGCAATCAATATTTGGCGATGATCGCCTCGGGGCTGACCCCGTTGAAGTGGTAGTTAACGCCAGCGCGGATGATGCGTCCGCCACCCCTGCCCCCAGAGGAGACCAGCTACGCTCATAATATATTGTATTCATTATAATACTTAATTCAATTCGTCCAAGGTCGTTTCTTGACGACCGTCCTCATCCCACATTAATTGTGGGGTAAAATGAGGGGCGATATGAAAAGCAAAGGCAAGCATCCTCACAACGCGCTCACCAGCGTCAAGGTGCGACAAAGCCCGGACCAGGGTCGTTATGCTGACGGCAATGGCCTCTACCTCGTGGTAGACCCATCTGGAGCAAAACGTTGGCTCTTGCGCACGATCATACATGGGCGTCGTGGGGATATGGGCTTGGGCGGCGTCCAACTCGTACCCTTGGCCGAAGCAAGGGAAAAAGCGCAGCATTATCGCAAAATCGCCCGGGAAGGCGGGACCCCATTGTGGAAATCAGGAAGAGTTGGGTGGTCGTGCCGACCTTCGCCGAAGCGGTACAAGCCGTTCATGCCGAACATCTTCAGACATGGAAGAACAAGAAACACGGTGCCCAGTGGATTAATACCCTCACGGAATATGCCGTAGCCACCATCGGCGGCAAGCGCGTGGATGATTTAACGACGCCCGATATTCTTAATGTTCTCTCGTCGATTTGGTTGACGAAGCCGGAGACTGCGCGGCGGGTGAAACAACGGATCAGCACAGTGATGGATTGGGCCAAAGCCGCTGGATTTCGTAGCGGCGATAATCCGGTTGATGGCGTCGCCAAGGGTTTGCCAAAACAGCCTGACCGAAAGGGCATCACGCCGCCCTGCCTTATAGAGAAATTCCTGCGTTCGTCTCTCGACTTCGCCAAGGCGATGGCGAAATTCCAAGACTGGCCTTCGAATTTCTCTTGTTAACGGCAACCCGCACAGGCGAAGTTCTTGGTGCGCGGTGGGCGGAAATTAGCTTCGATAAGCGGGTTTGGATCATTCCCGGCGCCCGCATGAAGATGGGGCGAGAGCATCGGGTTCCCCTCTCTCCTCGCTGTGTTGAAGTATTGCGACAGGCGAAGGAAATGTCGGAGGGAAATGAGTTGGTGTTTCCCGGTCGCTTTCTCAACAAGCCATTATCTAACATGGTCTTCCTTATGATCCTGCGACGCATGGGATTTGATATCACAGCGCATGGGCTTCGTTCGGCGTTCCGCGATTGGGCCGCAGAATGCACAAACTTCCCAAACGACGTTTGCGAAATGGCGCTTGCACACGCGGTCAAGAACAAGACCGAAGCCGCATATCGGCGCGGCGATCTTTTGGAGCGACGAGTTCCCTTAATGGAGCAATGGGCGGCCTACTGCGAACCGCACAAGGTCGGCATTGTCGAGCCGGCCGAGGAACTTAGAACCTGACCCAAAAGTCTCTTGAGCTCGTGCCGGTTGCGTGATTTTGGGATTCCGAAACATCGGGAGATGATTCGGAATGTGGACGCAGGAACATCGCACGACCTATGCGCGCGTCGGCGGGCGTTATCCGAGCGACACGACGGATGCGGAATGGGCTTTGCTCGAGCTTTTGATCCCGCCGGCGAAGCACGGCGGCCGACCGCGCAAGACCGACATGCGGTCGGCGATCAACGCCATTCTCTATTTGCTGCGCACGGGATGTCCGTGGCGCAATCTCCCCCACGACAGCTTTCCGCCACGCTCGGCCGTCTACAACATTTTCCGCGGCTTTCAGAAGGACGGCGTTTGGGACGCGATCTGGGACAAATTGCGCGTGGAGCCGCGTCAGGACATGGATCGCGAGGCGAGCCCCACGGCGGCGATCATCGACAGTCAGTCGCTGAAGTCGGCGGAAAAGGGGGCGATCATGATGGCCTGACCGGCTATGACGCTGGCAAGAAGCTGAAGGGCCGCAAAATTCACGCTCTCGTCGATACGCAAGGCCTGCCGCTGCGCGTAGTCGTCCATTCGGCTGGCGTGCAGGACCGGGATGGCGCAGCGCTCGTGTTCGACAAAATCCGCAACGGTTTTCCCTGGCTCGAACTCGTGTGGGCCGACGGCGGCTACATCGCTCATCGAGTCACCGCGGCTGTCGCCAAGGTTCCGTCGCTACGCATCGAAATCGTCAAGCGCACCGACGACATGAAGGGCTTCGTTATGCTGCCGCGCCGGTGGGTGGTCGAAAGAACGTTCTCGTGGTTCGGTCGCAACCGACGCCTCGCCAAGGACTGAGAAAACCTCGCCAAGACGCTGGAAACCTTCGTGGTTCTGGCCTCGATCCAGATCGCGATCAGGCGGCTCGCCCGATAGTTGTTTTTTAGTCAGGTTCTTAATCACGGTGGCGATCGATATATAGACACCTTACAGCAGACCGGCTGAAGGAAGTGGCAATACGCTGACATATTACGCAAGTGTTGCTTATATGTCGCATAAAGGACAATATTTTACTCCCAATCTCTTCTCGTGCTGAAAGGTCTTGTGACGAAACTGTAAATCATTTTATATCACGATGACGAACTCAGATTCCGTCAAAGCGTGGCGAATACGCAGGATAGCACCGGCAGGGTGTCGACAAGTATTATAAATATATCTCAACCAGGATCGGCTCCGAAACTTTGGCAGCTGGCTTTACGAAATGGAGCGGGAAGTGAACAAGAGAACAGCGGATGAATATCGCAGACTTGCGGGAGGGGTTTCTTGCGTCGCTCTCGTGGCAGGACTTATCGCGGCGACCGGACCGGCACAAGCGGTCGACCTCTCCCTACCGCCAGCGATTGTGTCCGCGCCCGCAGATACTCCAAAACCCCCGCCGGTTCCGCTCGCGGTCTTCGGCGACACCATGCCCGACCCCGGCAAGCTGACGATCTCCGTAATTCCGCTCTTCCAGGACAACGCGCATACGCTAGTGGGGACTCAAAACGTCTCGTCGCAACAGGTGATCACGAACTACCGCTGGTACTGGAATCCGGCGACGCCTCTCACCATCGTTCCGCAGGAATTGTTCGGGGAAACGCAAGTTGTCACGCTCGCCTATGGCCTCGCGAAGGACTGGTCGCTCGTCGTCACCGCAGGTGCGATCGAAAGGCATTCATACCTCAACACATTCTATGGCTCGTCGAATCTCATCCCGCGCATGACCAGCGTTCCGGGAACGGATACCCTCGCGGATGCTTCGGCCTCGCTCGTCTGGCGCGCCTACGAGGATCCGGTCAATCGCATCAAGTTCAATCTGGGCATGTCCTTCCCGACGGGCAGCAACCACAACATCGGCGGGGCAGTCGGGGCGACGAACGGTAGCTACAACATAACCGAGGCCTTCTATGGCATGCAGCCCGGAACCGGCACTTTCGACCTAATGCCCGGCGTCCTCTACGCCGGCACGATTGCGCCGTGGTCCTGGGGTCTCTCCTATCGCGCCCGCGTCGCGCTCGATTATAACCCCGAAGGCTATAAGTGGGGCAATTATCAGGAGGTGAATGGCTGGCTCGGCTACACTTGGTTGCCGGGGCTCACCACGACGTTCCGCACCAACTTCAACGTGCAAAGCCAAATCAACGGCGCCGACTGGTATCTCGCCGGAAAGCTGCAGAGCGCCAATCCGCTCTATTACGGCGGCAAGCGGATCGAGGTTTACGGCGGCGCGGACATCGACGGAAAGCTGTTCGGATACCCGGGCTTTTCGATCGGCCTGGAGGCGGGCGTTCCCGTTTATCAAAACCTCAACGGACCACAGCTCGCGAAAAACTGGATGGCTGGCATGGCTCTGCGCTGGAAGGTAGGCCAGGAAGAGGAGGGGGAGCACAAAGCGTCAAAAGACGGGATCTTCAAGGGCCCGAACACGGCTTCAGACACTCCGCCCCGTTCGCCCTGGACCGGCGTCCATGTCGGCGTCAACGCGGGCTATGCTACGTCTGGCGACTCCAATTCCAACTTCATCTACGAGGGTTCCGGCGGGTTCGTGAGTCTCTACGAGAAAGGCGGGCTGCCCTCCAATGTCACGCTGACCAGCCAGGGCTTCCTCGCCGGCGCTCAGTTTGGCTACGATCGTGTATTTTACGAGAAGTTCGTCGCTGGCCTGGAGGCGGACCTGCAGGGCATCACGTCCGGAAACGCCAACTATGCTTCATGGCAGGGATCACCGGCGACCTATGTCCAGGCTGGCCGGAACGTCCCCTATCTCGGTACGGTACGTGGTCGCTTCGGGTACCTCGTGACGCCGGCCTGGCTCGTCTATGGCACAGGCGGTCTCTCCTTCGGCGAGACCGATCTCAGGGCTACCTATTTCAGCCCGACCCTCAAGCCAAATCTCTATCAGGGTGGCAGCTGGCTCGGATATGACGACATGCGGCTCGGCTGGACGGCAGGCGCCGGCGTCGAGTGGATGTTCAACCCGAAATGGAGCGTCAAGGCCGAGTATCTCTACTATAACCTCGGCACGGCGAACACGGCGAACGTGGGCCCCTTGTTCTATACCAGCACCTCCGGACCCTTTGCCGGCGGCTCGGTCGTGGCTCACACGGGCACGTTCGACGGGCATGTCATCCGCATGGGCGTGAATTATCACTTTAATTCGGTTCCTTCGGAGCCGATTATCGTTAAATATTAATCGAGCGCGGGCGTGTTTTCGTCAGGGAATGCGCCCGCGTTTTGCGTTTGTTTAGGCAAGTCCCGCTGCTGTTCGGGCTATTTCATTACTCTTTTGCCGCAATCGTGGCCCGATTGCTCTTCTGGTCGCTGCGCGCAACCTGCGTGGAGTATCGAGCGAGGCGCAACAGGTCTATGAAAATCGGATTTGGACGTCTTTGATGGGATGGATACCCCCTCCTGACGGCATCGCAATGTGCCGAGGTGGCGATGAGTGAAGCATCCCACAAACGGAGAGGAACACGGCGATGCTCGACGGGTGGATGACATAGGCCTCAGCGCCTCGTTCTCGGAGCCAGCACGCCAGTCAAAAGACATCACGTCCCGCTCCATAGGCGACGACGACGCGTTCAATCTTACGTCAAGCCCAAATGACTTCTTGACGCCATCGGTTCAGAAGCTTCAGGAGTTTGTCCTTGTCGGGCTTCAACTTCTTGAGAGGCTGGCGCTCGACGCCAGGGACCATTCCCGCGACAAGCCAACTCGATTGGCTCATCTCGATAACGACAACAAGCGTGCTATCTTGGTTCAGGGCGGCGAAGGATCAGCTGAGATCGTTCGATTGCAGCATCGGGCGCTCCATCGGATTGTTAGACAGCGCCGAAAGCGCCACGCCTTCGCCGCTCGTCCCATACGATCTTCGCGTCAGAATCCTCCGTCCGGCGCGACGGCTCAGTTCTCTTGCGGAATAGGGCGTTCTCTGTTCGAAACCAAGGTCGATCAGAGCGAAAATTCACAACAGGTCCCAAAAAATCACTTGCAATTAGCTAGCATTTCGATGTACGCATATATCGCTCTACGATGTATCACATAGGGGTCTGTGGAGGTTTCTGTGTCACAATCTGTGCGCAATGAGTAATGATCGAGATGATCATCTTCGAGCAAATCCTTGGCGCTTACGGAACCTCGGTTCAAACAATTCGGCCTAGGACGCCATCGCCAAAATCTTGTTGGTGGCCATTACGCCCAGCTGAAACCGCGGCAGCTATCTGCCGCTAGGATTTACTAAAACCTTCACGATGTCCTGCTGGAGCAAAGGAGCGCCGCAATGTCAAAACCTTTTGCCGAACCGCAATCCTCCAATCCGCCGTCCGATATGCAGATCCAACATTATAAGACGATCGGCAACTCTGCGGTGGCGGCGGCACTGGAAGTAATGGCCAAGAACGCAGCATCAAAGAATGACGCACCCTTGGAGGAAGGGCGAATTGCAGAGATTGTCCAAAGCAACAATGTCGTCGCCTAGGGCGAAGAGTCCAAACGCTACAACGGAAACAAACCGCCACCTTTCCACCGACTACAAGAGCCACAATTTTTTGCGGAGTTCTTTGAGATGACAGGCTATGGCACTCAATCTCTTTCCACGTGCCTAGGGCTCATCAGTCGGCATCCAAAAAGACTTTCCCTCCGCGCAGATTTGGTTATTTCTTCGTCGTTCTATCGCGTAGGCTAGTCTCGGGCAAAGTGGAAGGGTGAGGCGAGTCTGTGTTTATACGGCGTGCCGTTGTCCATAGATTTTTAAAACATGGGGCACGACAAGGCGCGCGGTTGCAAATGGCGTCTACCACTACAGGCGGCATTCGTTTTCAAAGTCCCGACAATGCCAATTCTTAAATCGAAAATGGCGGCAAACACCACGCACTTCATTTAAATCGGGTGTCGAGATTTTAGTGCAAGACCTTTCTTGACGTGGCAAAAAACCGAACACGTCTGGTTCAAGCTGGATGGTTCAACGAACTTCAAGGAACTGAAACATTGTTAACTTCGCCAAGGAGTAAACATGCGAAGGACATTCGCCAAATCCATAGGCGCGGCGGTGCTGCTCGGGATGGTTACGACAATTAATGCCTGGGCCCAAGATTGGGAACGAGGTGGCGGCTACGGAAGTGGCGGGAGCGGACAGGACGATTACGGGGGACACTGGAGCGGCGGGAATTGGGGTGGGGGAGGCGAACGAGGATTGATGAACGGCGGTTCGAACGCTGGCAGCCTAGACGTGAAACCAGGTTACTATGGAGGTTATCCCTCCGGTTACGGCTCTTACAACTATCACAAATCCACGCGATGCTATTTCACACGTCAACCCAAGTTCGATGCCTGGGGGAATATTGTTCGCTATCAGGGAATTCGCGTTTGCGATTGACCCAAATTATTGATTTGCTTCGCTTCGCCGCAATGCCTGTCCCTCCCCCGCTAGGGGGAAGAAATTCAGCTTAATTGAGAGCGTTTTGACGCAAAACGTTTCTAATATTTGCTCGCCCCATTGAGTGAGCCACGTGCAATCCTAGTTCGTAAGTTTGACACGGAAAAAATCTGCCTTGCAACACGTCCTACGTCCGGCTTTCCCCTAAAGGAAACAGGCCGCGTTACTGGTTGGCGACGGTGAAGAGATGCAGGAAAGCATCTTTATTCTGCTGCAGTCTCTTGAGATGCACCGCCGCCAATCGACCCAAACATCGATCGCCGGTCGTTGTCATGACAATTAGTGATCGGCGACGATCGCTAGCGTCGGCTTTTCGCCTGACCAGTTTTGCCAGAACCAGCCTTGAAACAAGTTCGGCGGCGCTGTGATCTCGTATCATCAGTTGCTCGGCCAGTTCCCCGACGCTGATGTGATCTTCCGCAGCATGGGTCTTTATCACCAGCAATGCCTGATACCATTGCGGGGTAACGCCCATATCAGCGGCGGCCCTTTCGCTAAAGGCCAAAAACTCCCGTAGCGCGAAACGGAAAGCCGCCAGCGCCGATAATTCCTGTCGCGTCGGCTCCACGAAGTCGTCGCGCGCATCTGCTTTGTCTTGTTTGGCCGCGCCAGTCACGAAATCTCCTAACGCCCTTTGTCCAGAAATTATCGCAAAGGAACTCATAGTCCCAATTTGGGTGGAACGACAATATGAGCTCCAGCGCCCCATCCGGCCGCTGCCAAGGCGACCCAGCCGCGCGTCGCCTCCGGCGGCCTCATCAATCCGTCTAGGCTCACCATAGCCGCTTCGGGACGGCCTGCTTTATATTGTAACTAGATATTTATGTAAATCGCGTGGCGATATAATCGCTGTCCTCACGGCGATAATCGCGGATGGCGCAACGCCGTTCGCAACGACGGCATTTCCGGTCAAAAATGCCGAAATGCTCGACCTGAAACTGCCTGTGTTCGAATTTTAGTCGCTGCAAGATGGTATTGCCTTCGTCCAGGGTCAGGCCGAAACCTTTGAGATGAGGCCACTCCGTATTGCGCCAGACAAGAAAAATCTCTCGTCACGCCGAAATGCCATCGACCCCGACAAATTCAGCAAAAATCTTCATCTCACTAATTCCCGTAACAGGCCAGCCTCGTCGCTCGAAAATTCGAGCTCACACGAACATGGGGGCCAACGCCTTTTTCTATTCTCTTCTCTTAAAGTAAAGCTTGTGGCGCGCGATGTTAGGCGCGTGATTTGGCTCCCGTATCCCAAGCTATGAGCCGACTTTCGGGGACGCACGCCGCCTCGCCGCCGTCCCGTCTTATCGGGTTGCAATACGTTTCGCCACGGCACTAATATCAAGCATCTTAGGCTAAAGGTCTACCAGCGAACGAGCCGGATATCTCAAAACCGAGCCGCAGAAAAATGGGAGTGAATATGGCGACGTTGTATGAGCGTCTCGGTGGCGAACCCACCGTCGACGCGGCCGTGACACTGTTTTATCGTAATGTCTTAGCCGACAGCCGAGTCTCCCGCTTTTTCGAGACGGTCGATATCGAACGGCAGGCCAAGAGGCTTAAGGAGTTTCTTACTTGGGTTCTCTGCGGCCCCAACGTTTATACCGGCAAGGGCATGCGCGAGGCTCACGCACATTTGGTCGCCCGGGGGCTCAACGAGACGCATTTCAACGCAGTGATCGAAGATTTGTCCAAGACGTTTCGTCAGCTCGGCGTCGCAGAAATAGACATTCAAGAAATCGCGGGGCTGGCCAATTCCGTGCGCGACGACGTGCTTGGACGATGAGACGGCTCGGTTGATTTTTTTAGCAGAGTTTTCAGAGCCCTCCGACGCGACGAGGCGTCGTGATGTTTTGCCCTCGCGTCGGAAACATAAGCTTGCTAAGAAAATCGAGGTCACGCTCCGAAGCTAAATGATCGAGATTGCGGACCACGTCTGCGATAGCGCGCTCCTCAGCGGCGCGGCTGAAAATCTGTGAACGCCTTGGTCGCAAAGCCAATGTTCTTGGCATTGTCAACCATGCTGCCCGTAATCTATTTCACGATCAACACCGGACATCGCGCAAGTTGCATGAGTTGATTGGCCCGGCTCCCGATCAGGCGTTCAAATAATGCCGAATGGCCCACCGCGCCAATGACGAGCAAATCGGCCCCGAGATGGACCGCAAGATTGACGATATCCCGTACCGGATGACCTTTGATGGCATGGGCGTGAATTTGTACCTGTTGTTCGTCCGCCATTGCGCGCGCGCGTTGAACAAGTTCTTCGATACGACGGGCGATATCCCCCGTAGGCTGCCGGGCTTCGTTAGAAGCCCCTGGCGAATAGGGCGCTTCTTCAACGCTCACCATATGGAACTCGGATTGGTTCTGCCTGGCGATTGCAAGCGCTATCGACAATCCACGCAATGCGGACTTGGAGCCGTCGTTCGCATGCAGGATTTTGCCGAACATCGGACCAGTGACCTTAGCCTCATCCTCCTTCACGACGAGAACCGGACATTTGGCGAGCTGCACCATGCGATCCGCCTTGCTTCCAATCATACGCTGGTAAAAGGACGAATGACCACGCGCCCCAATTACGAGCAAGTCCGCCTCCAGGTCGGCTGCGAGCGTGACGATGTCCCGCACCGGATGCCCCGTGATGACGTGAGTATTTAGTTTCACCTGATATTTTTCGGCAATAGCGCGGGCCTGCTCGAAAACGCCCTCGATGCGTTGCCTTGTTGAATTGAGCGCCTCGCTGACTTCTCCGATGAATCTGGCAGATAGGGAACTTCCTCGACGCAAACTATATGGAGTTCGGAATTATTTTGCTTGGCCAGCGCAAGCGCCCATGTCAGAGCCAGGAAGGCGTATTTGGAGCCGTCGCTGGCGTGCACGATTTTGTCGAACATTAGAGGTTTCCCTGATTATTCGCCCTCAGGCAGTTCCGCGGACTTCGCCTTGGGCAAGAGGTGATGGGGCACAAAGAAATTGCTGGCGACCATTGTCGGAATGATGCCGGATGCGATGACCGCGCCCACGAGCACCGAATATTGGCTTCTATCGATAATGCCATGCGACAGTCCATACAAGGACGCGATCGCGCCAAACGCCAGTCCCGACGACATCAGGAGGGCGGAATACATGCCTTCGACATGTGGAGAGCCAAAAAATCTGGAGACGGGATATACTGCGAGGCTCTTGGCGGCGACCTTTCCCAAAAGGAGCGCGAGGAACGCGATCGGCGCGGTGACGATTGCCGGTATCGACACAAGATAGCCCGCGCGGATAAAAAAGAAAGGCGTCAAAACCCCGAAAGTGACGGTGCGCAACCGCCTGATCAGGGCATGATCTTTGCCAACAGCGTTGGCGAGCGTCATGCCGATGATATAGGCGGGAAGCACGGCCTCGCTCTCGGCCCAGGTCGCGAGCGATCCCAGAGCAAGCAGGGCGACAAGGAGGAATTTGGTCTCGAACTCGGATGGCCGCGCGCCAAACATCTTGAAAAGGCGCGGCGTAAACTTCGCCAGGGCCACGCATCCAACTGCGGTGGCGACAACAAAAATCACTGTTCTAAAGGTGAATGGCGAAAAAATGAGGCCCAACGCCACAACGTTTCCAAGATCGGTGACGAAACAGGCGCCAAGCAGCGTCTTGCCGAACCCTGTGCCATTTAGGCCATGCTGCATCATTTCGGTGTAGATGACCGCCACCGAAGTTCCCCCCAGAGCGACGCCGGCAAGCCAGCTCGGCATTACGCCCCATCCGAGAACATAATGGCTGATCGCCGCGCAAATGAAGAATGGAACGAGGAAGCTGACGGAGCCCAGCGAAACCGCCTCCTTCCATTTGAGCTTAAGAACTGCAGGTTCGAGTTCTGCGCCTGCGAGAAAGGTCAGCAGCATTACGCCAACGCCCGAGAGAAACTTGACCCACGGCTCGTCGGTGCCCAGGGCTCCAGAACCGATAGTGGCCGCCAAGACAAGTTGCGCGAGGGTTCCGATGACGACTTCGGCCATTGCGGAGGAGATGCGGAGCCACATCGCCAGCGCGCCAGCGACCAGCGCGAGGCTAAGCCAAACTGCTGCAAGCGCCCAAACCTCGGTCATAATTCGCTATCCTTCTTTATGGTCATCTCAAGTCGGCGCGCCCGAAACTCGCTCAGGCCTTTCCCCCCTTAAAGTCAAACCTGGGGGGCCTCTCGGGGTGGAAATTGCCGAATTGAGCAAGTGTTTCTGCGTCATCTCCGGCGAGATTCGGAATTCGCCCTCAGCGCCGCCCAATGTTCACTTCCCCAGCGCCGAATATCCCAAGCCAAAAGATATCGCAACACGATATGTTTAGGGTTCTATGGAGAGTTTTGTGTGGCGATTGAAGTCTGGGGATTCTGTCGCAAAAACTATCGACCCGGCAAAGCCTGCAACACAACTTCCGGGGCGTTCTAGCGTCTCCCAATGACACTTTGGCACTATCGCATCCCGACTGCGAGCAACTAACGGCACAAGCGAAGCATATTTATCGTAATACGATACGCTTTTCCATAACGCAAGCCGTGCATGAGAAACTCGCTCAATTTAGGATTGCACGAATGCCTCCTTCCATTCAGCCACCAACCAAGATTAAGCGCTTTCGGCGACGTGTGACAGCGCTCTTTCCCGTTCTAGTCGCTGGTCGGACAGGAACCCGCGGGCGCATCGGCCGGACCGACGATATTTTCCTTGATGATTTTTTCGATGCGCAGTTTCGCCTCGGCGGGTTCCTTGTCGAAAATATTGGTCGTGTAGTCCTTCGAAGTCGGCTTGGCGGTGGAGGCGTTCACGGGTTGATCCGTCTTGCTCACGTCGATGGAGACGACGGTGGAGAGGCCTGGACGTAATGGCTGCTTTTCAATCTCGTCGGTGCGCAGGCCGATGCGGACGGGCACGCGCTGGACGATGTGAATGAAGTTCCCGGTGGCGTTATCTGGAGCGAGAAGCGCGAATACGCTGCCAGAGCCGGGAATCACGCCTTCCACGACGCCATGGTAAGTGGCGCTGTTCCCATACAGGTCCACCGAGATATTCACGGGTTGCCCGGGGCGCACGCGCTCCATGCTGTTCTCGAAGAGATTCGCCTCGATCCAGAGGTAATCGAGCGGAACGATAGTCATCAGCTGATCGCCAGGCCGCACACGCAGTCCGACTTGCGCCTTGCGCTTCGCAACGTAGCCCGAAACGGGCGCTTTGATGCTTTGCCGCGCGAATTCGATGAAGCTGTCCAGATATCGGGCTTTGGCGGCCTCGATGTCCGGATGGTTCGTGCGCGAGACGCCCTTTATCCTCAATTCCACGGCCTGGAGTTCGGCTCGCCCTTCATGCAGGTCCGCGTCCAGCGATGCAAGCTGATCTTCCGCGTTCTGGAGCGTTTGACGAGAAATGGAGCCGCTCGGCAGCGCCTCGCGATAGCGGGCGATATCGTGTCGCACCTTTTCGCGTAGCGCGATGCGCGAAACGATCTTCTGGCAGGCTTGGCGCTGTGTCGCGAAGAGCGCGCCCACGGAACGCACCGACTGTGCGAGTTGCGCCTCGGCCTGATCGAGCGCCGCGCGCGCGCGCTGCTCGTCCAGTCGCACCAGCACGTCGCCTTTGTTCACATGCTCGGACTCCTCGGTCAAAACCTCCGAGATGACGCCGGTCGCATCCGCCTGCACCGGAATGATGTTGCCGACGACGAAGGCATTGTCCGTGGTCACCCGGAAACGGTCATGCACATTCCATTTCACGAAGAAAAATACTGCGACGACGCCAGCGACCAGGGCGACAAGCAAGAGGAGAAGCAGTCGGCGGGCGCGTAGCGTCTTGCGATCGAATTGCATGGCCTATCCAGGGACGTAAGCGTTAACTGGCGTTTTTGCGCGTTTTTCGAAGAGGCCTATCCGCCTCCGAGCGATTCAATCGTTTTCACGATTGGCGTCAGCGAATCCTGCTCGGGCGCGGGTCTTGGTCTTGCTGCGACGGCGTCATTCTCATAGCCGCCGCCCAGCGCCTGGATCAAATCCACATTGGCGACGAGATCGTCGGCGTCGAGCATTTCGAGATAGTAGATTTGTTCCAGCAGAATATGGCTTTCGGCGAGCAATTCGCGCTTGTCGCGCAGGCCGCTGCGCCAGCGCGAAGCGGCAAATCCGAGTTCCGTGCGCTTGGCGTCGACCAGGCGTCTCTGGGCGTCGGCCTGGGCGCGGGTCTGCTTGAGGTTGGCGAGACTGTCGGCGACCTGCTGCGCGGCCTCCAGCAGCGTTTCGTTGTAGGAGTCCACCGCTTCGTCATATTCCGAACGGCGCTCTTCAAGCGCGCCTTGCAAGCTGCCGCCGTGGAATATCGGGAGGTGAATGTTCGGGTTGACGACATAGCCGATCGCCGAACCGCGAAAAAGATATTTGCCAAGATCGTCGATCAATGGCGAAGACCTCGACGCTTCGAAATCCGCCCGCGATGGTAAGATCGAGGGAGGGAAGGAATTCCGCCTTGGCGACGTGAATCCGTTCGGCGGCCGCTTCCGCGCGGTTCATGGCGGCGGCGAGATCCGGTCGGCGAGCCAGCATTTCGACGGGAAGATGTTTGGGGAGTAGCAGAGGCGCAGGCTGAGTCATGCGCTGTGCGCCAATAATTCCCCGTCCCGCATCGGGACCTTCGCCCATAAGGCGCGCAGCCAAATCCTGTTGCATGGCGAGCAGGGCCTGAACGCCCGCTTCGCGTTTGACCGACGTCTCCACATCCGCGGCGGCTTGGGTCACCCCGTCCTGGGTGTCGATGCCCGTGCGGTAGCGTGTTTGCGCGAGGGCGAGCACCTCCCGCCGCAGCTTCGTCAGATTACGTGCAACCTCGACTTGCCGCGACAGGGCGCGGATGCGGAAATACACGCGCGACAGCGAGGTTGTGAGGAGCAGGCGGGCTTCCTCGGCTTGCGCCTGCTGAGCGGCGGCCTGGCCGAGCGCGGCGTCGAGCGCCGCCTGGTTCTTGCCCCAGAAATCGAATTGGTAGGTCAGCCCCAGCGGATTGATATAGGCCATGGTCTTTTCCAATCCCGCCAGATTAGGATTATAGGATGCGACCACTCCGTGATTCGGGATACGGGATTGACGCATTCCCAGATCCATGTTGAGGAACGGCGTCAATGGCGCGCCCTCGACTTTTGCTATGGCTTCCGCTTCGCGCAGCCTTTCGAACGCCTTCTTGAGGTTCGGATTGTCGGCCAATCCTTTTTCGATCATCCGATCGAGTTCGGGGCTGTGAAAGCGCCGCCACCAGTCGCTGGTCGGCCAAACCGCGTCGACCTTTGCGCTTTTTCCGGTTCCTGATTGCGCCAGAGTGCGCTCCATGGCGGGAGGCTCCAGGAACTGGGCGCGTTCGCTCGATGGCGTCGTTTCGGCGCAGCCCGCAAGATGCAGAAGCAGCCCGGCGCCGGGCGCAAGTGACAAGAGCCGGCGCGTCATGGTTCTTCCATCAACTCCTCGGCCTTGAGCTGCTTCAACTCCTGCGCGCCGCTGAGACGCGGGACATGAGTCGAGCGAGCAAACCAGATAAAGGCGGCGAGTAGCGCAAAGACGAAGGCGCCAAGAAGGAAGGCGTCGTTCATGCCGAGCAGCAAAGCCTCCTGCTTGAGAAATATCGCGACCTGGCTGCGCGCCATGGCAGCGGAATAAGCTGGCAATTTCTCTTGCAGCCGGTCCGTCAACTGCGTCATTTGATCGAGGTCGGCGAAACGCCTGCCGCCGAACTGATCGGAAAGCTCCAGGACGTGAACCGGAGCGCGCCGGAACTGAACCACCGCCTGCAACGCGATGCCGAAAGCGCCCGCCGCCGTGCGCAACAAGGTGAATTCCTCGGCCGCCCGGATCAGTTGCGAACCCTGCAGACCCCGCATTGCTATCACCGCCTGCGGAACGAAAAACATGGCGAGCGAGAAACCAAAAAAGGTCATCGGCAAGGCGATCTGATCGAAGGAGGCCTGCTTGTCGTAAAGGCCTATCCAGGTCAACGTGATGGCGATGCCAACGAAATTGAGACAAGACACGAGACGCACGTCGACGCGCTTGCATATCTCATGCACGATCGCGGCGACAGGGGCGGCGAAAATCAGCATTGACATGTAGACGAGGCCGGCAAGGTCGGAGCTGTAACCCAGGAGCAGCTGCAACTGACCAACGAAAAGCGACAGGGTTCCCTGAATGATCAGAAAACCCGCCATCGAGCAGATTACCGCGACGGTGTAATTGCGATTGCCGAACAATCTCAGGTCAAGCGCGGGATGGCGTTCGCCCAGTTCCCAGATGACGAAAATGGGCAGCGCGACGACGACGATGATGAGGGCGGTGACGAGGATCGGCGAAGCGAACCAGTCGAAATCATTGCCCATGTTGAAAATCGTCTGCAACCCGTAAAGAATCGCTGCGAGCAACAGGAAGCCGATGAAATCGAATCGAGGAAAACGCCTGTTAAAGCCACGTCCATAAAACAGCGAGGCCACCACCCCCGCAGCCAACAGCGCAACCGGAATGTTCGAATAGAAAACATAACGCCAGCCGAGATGTTCGTTGTACCAGCCGCCGACGAATATGCCGACCATGAAGGGCAAAATGCCGAGCATTCCCCAAAGCCCGACGCCAATCGTCCGCAGATTCTCAGGATATTCGTTGAGCAAGATCGACTGCGCAATCGGGAGAATCACTCCTCCTGTAAGGCCGAGCGCTATGCGCATGGGAAGAAAAAATGCGAGCGTCTGGCTCGTCGTGCAGATCAAGGAAATGACCGCGTAAATCACATAAGCCGTCGCAAGCGTGCGATAATCGCCATATCGCCCCGAGATCCAACGAGAAACCGGCAGACCAAGCGCTATGCCGATCATGTGATCAGTCGTGGCCCATGAGCCAAAACTCGGCGTGACGCCCTCTAAGCCCCCCGCTGCGTAAGGCACGACAACCGTATAGCCCGGCACATTCGACAGCACGACAACGGTGCCAAGCCCAAGCACCGCGCTCAGGAGCGCAAGTTCCCATCCGTGAAGAGGCTGAAAGTCGGTGCGCGGCATCGTTTTGGTCGTACTCCATGCTTCGCTCGTGAGGCGCACCACAAGCCAAGGAGGTATCGCAATCGCCGGCCGCCAACAAGACAATCGCCTCGTAGCCACGGTATTAAGCTGGCTCCTGACCAATGCATGGCTAGGGTTATAGGTCGTATGACGATTGATTTGCAAGTGCGCTTATTACCGTATGATTGATTTTAGGCCAGCCTGAGGGGCGGCTTCACAGTAATTGCGGGGAAGGGGAGCTGTCGCCAAAGAGGTCTTGCTCGATGCCACGCTAATAGAGGAACCCTGCGCGCTGAGCTCTAAGACGGATACAGTGACTGACCTGCCACTGAACTTTCATCCAGCGGCGATTGGAGCCTCGGCAGGTTTTACGCCTTCAGGCGCGGTGTGAGCAACATGCGTTCGGCGGAGCTGGTCGGGGTTGCGCAGCCGATCGCATGTTGCGGAGAGGTTGGCGGCGAAGGCCGCCGGGGTTTGATAGGCGAGCGCCGAATGCGGGCGCAGGTGGTTGAAGTCATCGACCCAGGTCGCGATCTTCTCCCGTGCGTGATCGAGGCCGAGAAACAGGGTCTCGTTCAGCAGCTCGTCCCGCATGCGACCGTTGAAGCTCTCGCAAAAGCCGTTCTGCATCGGCTTTCCCGGCGCGATGAAATGCCAAACGACTTGGTGCTCTTGCGCCCATGACAGCATCGCGTTCGAGGTGAATTCGGTCCCGTTGTCCGAGACGATCATGTCGGGCTTGCCGCGCCGCTCGATCAAGGACGTCAGCTCGCGCGCCACGCGACGACCCGAAATCGACGTGTCGGGGATCGCCGCGAGGCACTCGCGCGTGACGTCATCCACGATGTTCAGAATGCGGAACCGGCGGCCATGAGCGAACTGGTCGTGAACGAAATCCGGCGACCAGCGCGCATTGGCCTTCGCCTCCACCAGGATCGGCGCTCGCGCGCCGACGGCCCGCCTCCGGGCGCGCCGCTTGCGCACGGCAAGCCCTTCCTCGCGATAAAGCCGGTAGATGCGATTGATCCCCGACGGCTCGCCGCCCTGCCGCAGCAGGATGAACAGCCGCCGATAGCCAAAGCGCTTGCGCTCATTGGCGAGGTCGCGAATTTGCTCGCGCAGCTCGGTGTCGGGCGCGCGGCGGGACCGATAGCGGATCGTCGCGCGATCGGCGTCGACGAGAGTGCAGGCCCGCCGTTCCGACAAGCCCATCGCGGCTCGCAGATGCGCGACTCCCTCGCGCTTGGCGGCGGGCCCTACCATTTTTTTGACAAAAGCTCGCGAAGCGCCGCCGTGTCGAGCATGGCTTCCGCCAGCAGTTTCTTCAGCTTGGCGTTCTCGTCCTCGAGCGACTTCAAGCGTTTGCCCTCGGAGACGTCCATGCCGCCGTATTTCGACTTCCAATTGTAAAGCGTCGCTTCCGAAACGCGGTGCTTGCGGGCGAGATCGGCGGTCTTGGCGCCCGCCTCATGCTCCTTCAGCACGCCGATAATCTGTTCTTCCGTAAACCGTGCTCGCTTCATCGGTCCGTCCTTCGTCTGGCCGGGCTCTAATCGTTCGTGGAGGAACTTTGCAGTGGCAGTTCAATCAATAAAGCATCGGAAAATCACGGCCGGCCCGATCGGCGCGAATTGCGCCCTGACCCGGCCGGCTGTCCTGCGTCAGGCGCCCGCCTTCGGGCCGCCCCGCGTCACGCCGACCTTGGCGGGGCGCAGCACGCGTTCGCCGATCAGATATCCCGTTTCCATGACCTGCGCCACGGTTCCGGCCGGTTGCGTCTCGTCGGGGATTTCGTACAAGGCTTCATGCTGGTTGGGGTCGAAGCGGCTTCCCTGCGCCTCGATCTTCTTGACGCCGAAGCGAGAGAGGCGCGAGAGGAAATCGCGCTCAGTCAACTCCACGCCCTCAAGCAGCGCGCTGACATGCGGATCCATGGCGGCGCGCGCCTCGGCGGGAAAGCTGTCGATTGCGCGGCGAAGATTATCGGCGAGGGCGATGGCCTCGCGCGCCAAATTCGTCACGCCATATGTCTTCGCGTCGGCGACCTCGCGCTCGGTGCGACGACGCAGATTCTCCATCTCCGCAAGCGCCCGCAGCAACCTGTCCTTGACAGCGGCATTCTCGACGCGCAAGGCGTCAAGCTCGAACTCCAGATCAGCGGCAGGAGCGCCGTCAAGCTGCGGCTTTCCTGCCTCCGCGTCGGAAGCTGCTGTTTCTTGAGGCGTTTCGTTATTGGTCTGGTCACTCATGATAGGGTCCGGTTTCCTCTTTGCCCCGATATCAGGGCTGATGCGCAATAAATCAAGTCATCCCGACGCATGTCGGCGGCGCCCGGGGCTTTATTGCCCGTCGCCCGCGCCGGACGCCTTGGTCTGCCGTCCCGTCGCGCGCTTTTCTCCTCCGGGAGAAAAAACCTCAAGCAATTGCCGCCTTATGACAGCCTGCCGAGCGGGAAGCACGATCTTTCCTCCAGTTAAATCCTTCACATACATGACATCGACCGCCCGTTCCCCGAAAGTGGTGATATGGGCGGAGATAATATTCAGATTGAGCTTCGAGATCATATTGGTGAGATCGAACAACAGTCCTTCCCTGTCGAGCCCCGAGACTTCAATCACCGTGCAATCGTTTGAAAGGCTGTTGTCGATGACGACTTCCGGCGCGATGGAAAAAGCGGACGACTGGAGCGAGGCGCCGCCGCGCGCCTTGATCACGTCGGAAATGACAATGTCTCCGCGCAGCGCCTTCTTGATAAAATCAGCGATGCGGCGACCGCGGCGCAACTCGTCGTCGTCGAGAGTGAATGCCCGCGAACAAAGGATGGTGTCCAGCGCCAGCCCGTCCGCCGTGGTGAAAATATGCGCGTCGACGATATTGGCGCCGCAGGCCGCGCAAGCGCCGGCGATGGTGGACAGCAAGCGGCGATGATCCTGGGCGATGACGGTCAGCTCCACGGCGCCGCGCGCCGGGTCGAGCTCCACGGAAAGGACAAGCGGAGAGCGAGAATCGTTGAGTTCACGCAGCAACCCGGCGTGACGAATCTTGTGTTGCAGGTCCATCTTCAGCCAGTAGGCGGGATAGTGACGCCGAGCGTAAGCTTCAAACGCCTCGTCGCTCCAGTATTGAGCAGCCTTGCCGCCGCCCTTCCCCACGGGCGGCTTTTGCAGCTCCGCGCGAAGGTCTTCCTTGGCGACGGCCACCCTGCTCCTGCGATCAACGGCGGAATGGCCGCCGCCCAGAACAACTTCGGTCTCCCAGTAGAGCGCACGCAACAATTGCGACTTCCATGCGTCGAGCACGCCCGGCCCAACCGCGCTGATGTCGCAGACGGTCAGCACGAAGAGCATCTTCAAACGCTCGATCGTCTGCACGACGGCGGCGAAGGTCTCGATGGTGCGCGGATCGGTCAGGTCGCGGCTCTGCGCGACGCTGGACATCAGCAGATGATGCTCGACAAGCCAGCCGACCGTTTCGGTCTCGGCGGGCGTGAAGTCGAGCCTTGGACATAGGGCAAGCGCCGCCTTCTTGCCGGCGATCGAGTGATCTTCCTTGCGGCCCTTCGCGATGTCGTGCAGCAGCAGACCAAGATACAACACCTTGCGATTGACGATGGTCGGCAGAATGTCGCCAACGAGTTGCTGATGCTCCGGCCGGCGCCCCGCTTCAAGATCGACAAGCGCGCCGACCGCCCGCAGCAGATGTTCGTCGACCGTATAATGATGATACATGTTGAATTGCATCATCGCGACGATGCGGCCGAAATCCGGGATGAAGCGGCCGAGCGCGCCGGTCTCGTTCATGCGCCTCAAAACGGTTTCGGTTATGTTGCGCGACAGCAGCAATTCCAGAAACAGGCGATTGGCTTCTGGATTGGCGCGCAGGTCCGCATCGATGCGGCGCAGATTGCGGGTCACCGCGCGCAGGGCGTCCGGATGCAGGGGCAGGCTGAGGCGGTCCGCCAACCAGAACAGACGAATCAAGTTCACGGGGGCCCTCGCGAAGATATCATCGTCGCGTACGCTGACCCGGTCGTGGTCTATGACAAAATCATCGGACAGCCCTGTCTTCGGACGCCGCCTCAACCGTCCAAGAAAACGGTCGAATATGGCGCGAGGCTTTGCCTGGCGCTCCTCCAGCGCCGCGCAGACGATCGCGGTCAGGTCGCCGACGTCCTTGGCGACGAGGAAGTAATGCTTCATGAAGCGCTCGACGCGCGACAGGCCGCCACGATCATGATAGCCGAGCCGAGCCGCAATAACGGGCTGAACGTCGAAGGAGAGACGCTCCTCGGCGCGCCCCGCCGCGAAATGCAGATGGCAGCGCACGCGCCACAAGAACTCGTCGCAACGCTCGAACAGGCTGTATTCCGCGGAGGTAAAGAGTCCCGCCGCCACCAGTTCGCGCGCCTCGCGCACATGGTAGACGTATTTCGATATCCAGAACAAGGTGTGCAGATCGCGCAGGCCGCCCTTGCCTTCCTTCACATTGGGTTCGACGAGATAGCGCGAGGCGCCCGCGCGCTGAACGCGCGCATTGCGTTCGCTCAGCTTCGCGGTGACAAATTCGCGCACGTCGACGCGCACGATCTCGCGGTCGAAACTCTCGATAAGTTCCTTGAACAGCTCGTCGCTGCCGAGAATGAACCTCGCCTCAAGCAATGTGGTGCGGATGGTCATGTCGGCCTTGGCCTGACGCAGGCATTCGGCGACCGAACGGGTCGCGTGGCCAACCTTCTGCCGAAGGTCCCAAAGCATATAAAGCATCGCCTCGACGACGCTCTCGCCCCAAGGCGTCTGCTTGTAGGGCAGCAAGAACAGGAGGTCGATGTCGGAACCCGGCGCCAGCGCGCCGCGACCGTAGCCACCGACCGCCACGACGGTCAGGCGCTCGCCGAAAGTCGGGTTCTCGATAACGTAAACATAACGGACGACATACGCGTGGATCGCGCGGATCAATTCGTCCTCAAGTTCGCTGAGAAGGCGAGCGCAGGCGAGTCCTTTCCCCCCCGCCTCCAGCGCGGCTCGGGCGAGGGCGTGGCCTTGATCCAGCGCGGCCCGCAACAGCTCCAGAACCCCCGCCCGCGAATTTTCCGGCGCGTCCGACGTCTCGCAAATCGACGCGATCCGCTCGGCCAATTCCTCGCGCAGGCCGGCCAGGCTCGGCGCATGGACGTCCTGCCGCTCGAAAATACGAAGATATGGCGTCGCCTGCGCATCCATTGGCTTGCTCAGCTCCCTGCCCTCATGGTCTTCAGTCGCGCTTCGATCACGTCGAGGATCGCCGGGGCAAGATCAGGCCCACCGATACGTTTTAGCGCGCGAAGCCCGGTCGGCGAGGTGACGTTGATCTCGGTCAGCCAGCCGTCGATAACGTCTATGCCAACAAACAGCAGCCCACGCTGTTTCAGTTGCGGCCCGAGCCTTGCGCATATTTCCTGCTCGCGCGCCGTCAGTTCCGTCGCCGCGGCCGCGCCGCCCCGCACCATGTTGGAGCGGATGTCGTCTTCGGCGGGCACCCGGTTGACCGCGCCGAGCGCCTCGCCGTCGATCAGCAGGATGCGCTTGTCCCCTTCCACCACGCGAGGCAAAAACTTCTGCACGACCCAAGGCTCGCGAAAGGTAGCGTGAAACAGGTCGAACAGCGAGCCGAAATTGGGATCGCGTTGCGCCACCTTGAACACGCTGGCGCCGCCGTGGCCATAAAGGGGCTTCATGACGACCTCGCCGTGGCTGGCGCGAAACCGCTCGATCGCCGCCCTGTCGCGGGTGACGAGCGTCGGCGGCATCAGATCGGCGAACTCCATCACGAAGAGCTTTTCCGGGGCGTTGCGCACATGGGCCGGATCATTGACCACGAGCGTCCGCGACCCGACACGCTCCAGAAAATGCGTCGAGGTAATATAGGCGAGATCGAAGGGCGGGTCCTGCCGCAGCAGAACCAGGTCGACTGTGCCGAGATCGAGCTGGCGGCCCTCCCCCAGATCATAATAGCGCCCCGGCTCGTCCCTGACGGAGATTTCCTGCGCCCGCGCCGTGAGCGCTCCGCCCTCAAGCGAGAGCTCGTCAGGCGTATAGAACCAGAGGCGATGGCCGCGCCGGGCGGCTTCGAGCATCAGCGCGAAGGTCGAGTCTCCAGCGAAGTTTATCCTGTCCAGAGGGTCCATCTGGACCGCGACTTCGAGCATGAGCCCTCCTCAATTATCGCCGCCTCTGGCCCCGCCGGCGCCAAAAAGCCCCGCACGGCGGCCCGATTCGCTCCCCGATTGGGCCGATGTCCTCGCCTAACCCGTTTTGGCCCCCGAGAGAAGCGCTGAAAAAGCAGCCAAAACGTCCGAGCGTTAACCGAGCATGAAAGAAAAGAGCCTTAGTAAATAGCCGACATGCAAAATCTGAATCGGATTCCCTCAATGCTGAATCTCTCGGTCGGCGCAGGACTGGTGCTTCGCCAGCTGCTTTTTTTGTCGCTGATGCTGATCATGGGCGCCGCCGCCTATATCGGGGTGTTGAACGTCCGCGACCTGACCGCTGCGGCCAGCGTCGCCGGCGCAGCGCAAGTGGGGCCGCTGATCCACCTCGCCAATGACGCCGCGAGCACTCTCGCCACCGAGCTGGCAGTGGGCACGGTCTTCGCCACCCTGCTGATTCTCGGCGTCTCGGTCCCGACCATGAACCGGACCATCGCAACTCCGATCAAGACCATCGCGCACCAGATGAGCGACCTCGCGGCCGGCGACACGCGCATAGAGGTCAGCGACACCAACCGGCGCGACGAAATCGGCGATATTTCGAGAGCGCTGGTGGTTCTGCGCGACGCGGTGAGAGCCAATAACGAGCTGACCGCCGAGATCAAGGCGCGCGACGACCGCGAGGAGCGGCTGCGCCGCGAAGCCGCCATCCGCGACAAGGTGGAGCATTTCTCGGTCGATCTTTCCGCCACGACCGCCAAGCTTGGCGACATGACCAAGCGCATGGCGCAGTCCTCCGAGGAAATGATCGGCCAGGAGCGCCGCGCCCGCGCCGATTCGGACGTTGCCCGCACCGCCTCGCTACAGGCGGCCAGCGACGTCGCCGCCGTCGCCACCGCCTCCGAGCAGCTTCTGGCCGCCATCGGCGAAATCAGCCGTCAGGCCGTCGAATCCACCGCCGTGGTCCGCCAGGCCGTGACCGAAACCAATGGCTCCAGCGCGGAAATGATGCGTCTTTCGGCAGCCGCCAATCGCGTCGGCGATGTCGTGAACCTCATTTCCCGCATCGCCGCCCAGACCAATCTTCTGGCGCTCAACGCCACCATCGAGGCGGCGCGCGCGGGCGAGGCGGGCCGCGGCTTCGCCGTCGTGGCGCAGGAGGTCAAGAGCCTGGCCACACAGACCGGCAAGGCCACACAGGACATCGCCGACCAGATCGCCGAGATTCAGGCCGCCACGAACCAGTCGGTCGGCTCGATCGACCGGATCAAGCGCAAGATCGCCGAGGTGGAGCAGATTTCGGCGATCATCACCAGCGCCGTGCATGAGCAGGACGCCGCGACCAAGGACATCGCCCGCAGCGTGCGCTCCGCCGCCGACAGCGCCAGCTCAATGTCCGCCCACGCCGGCCAGGTGGCCAACGCCATGGCCCAGACCGGCGCCGGCGTCGAGGCGATGGTGGCGATGGCCCGCGAGATCGACCAGATGGCCCGCCGGATGCACGCGCATACGGACGAGCTGGCGAGGAGTCTGGTGGCGTGATGGGGGGGCCTGACGCGGCCCCTGCCTCACGCCGCACGCGGCGCGGGATGCGAACATTCTCCGCGTTGGGAAAAGGTTGACCTTCAGCCTCGATATCCTCATCGAGCTTGCCGAGTATGCCGATCAGGCGGATCCAAGCGTGTAAACGGCGAAGCTGTGTGTTGCGAATGCGGGAAAATTCCTTGAATGAGCGACGCCCGTAAGCTTTTCCGCGTCGCGTAGATTGAAAGGGCGCGATCATCGAGAATGCGGATGATCTTCGCAGCAATCAGAGCGGCGCGAACAACTGCTCAAGCCCGGCGTTGGGACGTCCGAAGTCGCGATATTAGACACAAATTGCTCGCTGCCGCGACACCAGCGGTCCATGATCGTCCTTGCTCATTGCAACGCCTCCTTCAGCCGTTTGGCCCGTTCCCGAATAAGGTCGACCTCCATTTGCGGGGTTTTGATCCCTGACTTCGATTTCTCCTGGAATGCTGAACCACCCAAATATCCGCATCGATCTTCAGTGCGTAAATCGCGCGAAAAGCGTCGCCCCTATATTTCAGGGCAATTTCGAACACGCCGCCTTCAACGCCTTTGAACGGCTTCGCCTTATCCGAATTGCCGCCCTCGGCGGCCACGGTCGAGTGCGTCGAACGCGTAGCTTTGCACGTCTTCGGGAAACTCCTCGAAGTCCTTACGCGCCGCCTTGACCCAGGAAATCGCTCTGGTATTCGGCATTTCTATTATGTTGACAAATTTGACAACATCTCGCAAGACTTATTTCGAACCGTTACCGGCTGGTGGGGGGCCGCAAGGCGCCTGCCGCGAATGCCATCGCGCTCACTCCGCCGCCGCCTCCACCTCCACCTCGTTCAATATCTCGCCCGGCTTCTTCATCGCCGCTTCCAGCGCGCCAATTCCCTTGGGCGCCGTGAGCTTTATGTGCAGCCGCTTCGGGCGCAGGATGAATTTTCCCGCTGCGTCGCCGATGCGGCGCGCCTTCTCGCTATTGTCAAAAAAGCCGGAAGTCGCGCTTGAGATATCGTGCGCATAGGCCACGCGCAGCTTGCCAATGTCGCCGCCGCCAGCCTTGGCGTCTTGTTCCATCAACCGGTCGATCAAGCCGCCGCCTTCCAGCGTCGCTTCGAGCCGCGTCGCGTTCATGGTCAGCGCGGCGGCTTTCGAGACGATCGGGCTCGACGAAAACAACGCCGCCGACACGTTGCCAAGGCTCGCGGCCAGCGTTATCGCGCCCATGTCCTTCGAATCGAGACGCAACTGGTCGACGACCAGTTCCTGCCCCTGCTCCCGCCATTCGGCCTGCAAATCCCCCGAGAATTCGACGTCGCGATAGCCAAGAGCCGTGAATTGCGCGGTCGCGGGCATGTCTCCGCGCGCCGCAAGATCAATGTTGAAACGGTCGAGCCGGGCCTTGATTTTCGTCGGCACATTCTCGCGATAATTGGCGAAGTCGGCGCTCAAGCCGACGATCCTGAATTTGATGCGACCGTCGGAATTGGCGTCGGGCAGATCGGCGGCAAGATCGGCAAGCTGCGCGTGATCGAGCTTCCACGTCCGCCTTTCACCGGGCCGGACAAGTGCGTTAAGATCGAGTCCCCGAAGCGCGAGATTGCGCAGCGCGATATGCCCGCCGTCGGCGCTTTCGAGCGAAAAATTATCGACCGCCGCCTCCTGCGCCGTCCCCGCCGCGAGCCTGTTCAGCGCGACGCGGCCAATCTTGATCGCGAAAGGCTTGTTCGCCGGCGCCGAGAGTCCGACCACGCTGATATCGCGCGCTTCAATCGCGCCAACTTCTACCGAGCCAAGCGCGTCGACGAGCGCGAGCGCCATCGCCGCGCTTTGCTCTTGCGTCGGCGAGGCGCCCGACGGCGGCGAGCGCTCCGCCAGATGTAGCGGCGACTCGGCGAGCGCGCGGGCGCGCAGCCCGGAAGCGGCGACCCTGCCAAGGCGAATGTCGAGACCGGCGTCCGGAAACAGGATCGACACGCTTTCGATCGAGGTCTCTTCCTCGATCGTCTTGACAGCTTCCTTGTCCTCGGCGCGCGGGACGGCGATGACATGGGCGAACTGGCGCATATCCACGCCCTTGGCGACAAGGCCCGAATAACGCGCCTCGACGCGTCCGGCGCCCTTCCCGGTGGCGGATTGCTCCATCGTCGCCGCGCGCATGACGCCGATACGGCCCGCCGCGACATTTTCGAGCGTAACGTCGCGATAGACGACAAGTGTCTGGCGCTCGCCCGATTTTGTCTCCGCGCGCATCTCGGGAATGAGAATTCGCGTCGCCGTAAGACGCGCCAGCCGTTCGTCGAGGGTGGCGGCGTCCTTTGCGTCGAAGATGCGGGCGATGTCGAGCGCCGTCAGCGCCGTTCCTTCCGCCGTCAGCTTCGGAATTTTATATGAGGTCTGGCCTGTCTCCAGGGCAAGGCCCTCCACGATGACGGGCTTCGTCTGCGCGCGGGCGGGCGAAGCGAGGCAGGCCGCCGCGAGCGCCGCCATGAGAATTGTGACATTTCTGATGCAGGACGGCATGAGGGACTCGGTCGCGGCTGGAGGGAGGACAACTTGCCCCCGAAGGAAGACGCGGTCCAGCCATGTTTTTCTCATTGAGGCGCAATTTGTCGCGGACGGGCGGGTGCGAGGCGCCCAAATCACATGCTAGAAGCGAAACATGCGCAGACTTCTTCTTCTCAGACATGGCAAGGCCGACCGTCATTCCGCCGGCGGCGACCGCGAACGCCCGTTGACCCGCCGCGGCCTCGAAGACGCCCGGAAAATTGGCGACTTCCTCTTCCATGAGGGGATGACTCCGGACCTGGCGGTCGCCTCGAACGCCCGCCGCGCCCGGCAGACGCTTGAGCGCGTGCTGGAGGCGTTCCCGGCCCATGTGACACAGCTCATTGAAAACTCGATTTATCTTGCCTCCGTGGACCACCTGCTTGATACTTTGAGAAAGGCGCCGGATAAAATTTCGACGCTTCTGGTCGTCGGGCACAATCCGGGCTTCGCTGAACTGGCTGAAACCCTCGCAGGCTCCGGGCCGCCGGAAGAACTTGCGGAAATGCGAATGAAATTCCCGACCGCCGCCCTCGCCGTTCTGGATTTTCCTAGCGGCGGGTGGGAGAATCTGGCCAGGGGCGCTGCGACGTTGCATCGCTTTGTCACTCCCGCCGACCTTCGGGGGAATCCGAAGGCGACGCGGACTGACATCCTTGTGATCCCATTTTGCCGTTCTTTTCCGGCCGAAATTTTTCAAGTCCCGGCGTTTTCGATAGTGTGAACGCGATCGACAATTCGCCTGGAGCCCGTCCAGACGGACCACTTCAGAAAACGACGGCGTCATGGTGCTCGAATCGCTGCTGATGATGTTGACGCTGGCGGCGCCTGAGCAGGCGTGGGAAATGCGCCTTGCGCCGGCGTCGCTGCTCTCGCTCGCGCAGCCGCCCGCCTATCAGGCGCAGGAGCGCGCGGTTGGCAACTGGCGCTTCGAGAGCGCGCTGGCGCTTGACCTTTCGCCCGTCGTCGCGCTCCGTCAGGCGGTCGGCGTGGAGCCGGGTCAGACGCCCCGCTGCGTCAAGCTCAACAATTACTGGTGCATCAAGCGCGCGGGTTGGAACGGCGAGATCGCCTCCGATCCGGACGGACATGTCGCGTTCTCGACGGCGGAGGAGGGCGCGGCCGTGGCGGCGCTGCTGCTGCGGCGCTATTACGTCGACTACAAGCGTCACACGGCGCGCGAGATCGCCTCGCGCTGGGCGCCGTCGCAATGCGCGGCCTCGCCCGGCCTGGGACTAGGCGGGCCGTTGGGATCGCGAATCAACCTGTCGCATATGCTGCCGCAAAGGCCGCTGCCCATGGGTCTCGCGCCGCATGGCATCGGCAACACGCTGCGGGCGCGCTGGCTCGCGGCGCATGGACGCGGCGGCGTCGGGCGGAGTTTCCGCGCGTCCTCCGTGGCGCGATCGACCACTCTGGACCTTGAGCCGGCGCCCTCCATCGCGGCCGGCATGGGCGAAGCGCCGCGCAGGCGGCCCGACGCAGGCAAGCGGCTCGATGCAATCGCGCCGCCGCCGCTAACGGCGCCAATCGCCGATTGCGCTGGCGATCTCGTCCGCATCAATAATTACGCCACGCATATCGCCGAGGGCGTCGCAGCCGGTCCGGACCAGGATTTGAGTCTTTTCAACTCTTCCGGCCAACCCACCGACAATCTCGCCAAGGTGTTGACGAACATGGCTGCGGTGGAAATCGGCCCGTTGCGGGCGCGCCCCGCGCTGGTGTCCTACGCCGTGACCCAATTACGCTTGATTACAGTCCCCGAACCGAAGGCAAAATAGGCGACGGCGCGACTCACATTCGATCAAGTATTTTTCAACAGGAGGGCGAATTGTCGGAGGATGCTCCAGCCGGCGGGAAATGGACCGCCACAATCGTGAATTTTCTGATCGGCACGGTGCTCGCGGGCATGGTGACTTCCGCTTTTACCTACAAGAGTTGGCGCGAGCAGACGCGGCTCGAACTCGCCAAGCAGCAATTGGCCGACGCCACCGCAATTCTGGACAAGACATCGCAACTGCTGTCGGAACGGCTATTCAGCTCCTATGACGTGCTTGCGCATGTCGACGCCGACACGGACGCCTTGCATGCGCAACGGCTGGATCGGGAAGACAAGGCGATAGCCGACTGGAATCTTAATTTCTCCGATTTGCTGCAGCATTCCCAATTCGCGTTGGAAATTAGCGAAGACGGCAAGCTACTGCCTTATAGCGAAGTCGCCACCGCGCGCCTTGACCGCAGCCTTGATTGCTCCCAAAAATTCAGCGATCACAATGGCCCTTCACTTGGTTGGCAGAACAGCCCAAGCTGGGTGCTCGACGCTATCAACAGCTGCTTTCTCCGCGCTGGCGTGCAATCTGAAATCGAAGCCTATCGCAAGGCGCCGCCAACTCCCGACCGAGACACGAAGCGCAAGGCCATCGAAAAAAAGCTCGACGACTTGAACGCCCATGCCAACAATTTCCGCGTCTCCAGCAAGAAGGCGATCCAGCACCTGCGAAACGGCGTCGAAACCCGCAGTTACGTTGATTTCCTGACGAGCTGGTGATTTTGCATGCATTTCGGCGGCCCTTCACGCTTTGTTCAGGCGCCCCGCGGCATAGGAGGCTCACGCCTCCTGTGCTAGAGGATTGCCACAAATCGGGAACGCCCCTCCCCTCGCGGTCCTATAGAGCGGATTTAGCCATAATATGAGTGACTTGCATCAAGATTTGACGCTGGACCCGTCCGTCGCGCGCGTCTCGAATGGCGGCGGCTCGTTGCACGCGCCCGCGCCGACCGCCGCGATATTATACGGCAAGCCCATGCCAGCGCTCTTGCGCGACGAATTGCTTTGCGAAATTTTCGCCGCTTCGACTGCGGCCGCGCCAGGCGCCATCGCCATGAGCACGCTGGAGCGCCGCTTCACCTATCGCGAAGTGGACCTGCAGGCCACGGCGATCGCTCACGGACTGGTTGAGCGCAACATCGGCCCGGGCGACGTCGTTGGGCTCTGGATGGCGCGCGGACCGGAGTTGCTGATCGCGCAGATCGCCATCGCCAAGACCGGCGCCGCGTGGCTGCCCTTCGACGCCGACGCGCCGGTGGAGCGCATCGCCGTTTGCCTATCGGATTCGGAAGCAAAGGGGCTCCTAACGTCGTCGGCCTTCGCGCACAAGGCTGCCGGCGCCATGCCGTGCCCGGTGCTGATCGACGAGGAGACCGCACTGCTGAGCGGCGTTCCCCTTCCCGATCCGCGCACGCGCGGCGCGACCCCGAATGATCCCGCTTACATGATCTACACATCCGGCTCGACCGGCGTGCCCAAGGGCATCGTCATCACCGGGCGCAATATCTGCCACTACCTTCGCTCCGCGAATGAGATTTACGGCGTCACCTCTTCGGATGTGGTGTTCCAGGGCGCCTCGGTCGCTTTCGATCTCTCGATGGAAGAGATCTGGATACCCTATCTCGTCGGCGCCACTCTTTTCGTCGCGACGCCGGAAATTCTCGGCGAGACGGAGCAACTCCCCGACATTCTGGAGGAGGCGAAAGTCTCCGTGCTGGACACGGTGCCGACGCTTCTCGCCGTGCTGCCGCGCGACGTTAAGACGCTGCGCACGATCATTCTTGGCGGCGAAGCCTGCCCACCGGCCATCGCCGAACGCTGGACCCGCATCGGCCGCACGATCTACAACAGCTATGGCCCGACCGAGGCGACCGTCGTCGCGACCGTCTCGGAAGTATGGCCGAGAGAGCCAGTCACGATCGGCAAGCCGATCCCCAATTACACCTGCTATGTCGTCAATGACGCGCTTGAGCTGGTCGGTCCCGGCGTCGAAGGCGAATTGTTGATCGGCGGTCCCGGCGTCGCGCGCGGCTATCTCAAGCGCGACGAACTCACCGCGGAAAAATTCATCGCCAATCCCTTCGGCGCCGAAAACGGCGACCCGGTGCTGTATCGCTCCGGCGACGCTGTCGCTCTGGATGGCAATGGCAATCTCGCCTTTCGCGGCCGCATCGACGACCAGATCAAGATACGCGGCTTTCGCGTCGAACTCGGCGAGATCGAGGCGGCGCTGTCGCATCATCCGGCCATTCGCCACGCGGCCGTCGTGCTGCGCAACGAGAACGGCCTCGACGAACTCGTCGCATTTTTGACCACGGACGGCGGCGAGAAGCCGGAAGTCGTGGAGCTTCGCGCCAAGCTGCGCGGGACGCTGCCGCCCTACATGGTTCCCTCGCGCTATGAATTTGTCGAGACGCTGCCCAAGCTTCCCTCGGGGAAGGTCGACCGCAAGGCATTGAAGCGCATCGAGCTGACCGCTCCCGCTGGCGTCGACGAAGAACAGGAAATTCCCCGCGACGAAACCGAGGCGAAGCTGCTGGAGGCCGCCAAGCGCGTGCTTCCGCCCGGCGCCATTCCCTTCGACGCGGATTTTTTCACGGATCTTGGCGGCCATTCGCTGCTCGCGGCTCGCTTCGTCGGCGCGGTGCGCGAGACGCCAAGCCTCGCCTCGGTGACGCTGCAGGACCTTTACACGCATCGCACGCTGCGCGCGCTCGCGGCGCATCTTTCGGGCAAGGCGGAATTCGACCTTGCGCCGCAGGATCTCTCCTTCACGCCGCCGCCCTTGCTGCGCCGTTTTCTTTGCGGACTGGCGCAGGCGATCGCCCTGCCGTTCATTCTCTCCATTGTCACGGCGCAATGGCTCGGCGTGTTCATTTCCTATCAGCTCATCACCACCGCCGACGCGACACTGCTTGAGGAGTCGGTCGCGCTGCTTGGCGTCTATCTTTGCGTCAACCTAGCGACAGTCGCCATATCCATCATCGGCAAATGGCTGGTCATCGGCCGCACAAAGCCGGGCCGCTATCCACTCTGGGGCGTCTATTATTATCGCTGGTGGCTGGCGCAGCGGCTGATCGGCCTGACCCACGCGAAGTGGTTCCAGGTGTCGCCGCTGATGAACCTCTATCTGCTCGCGCTCGGCGCCAGGGTTGGGCACGACGCCCTCATCAGCGAATTCGACGCGGGCGCGATCGACCTCGTCACGATCGGCGCCGGCGCCTCGCTCGGCTCGAAACTCAAGCTCTCCAACGCCCGCGTGGAAGGCAATGAACTGATCATCGGCACGATCGAGATCGGCGCCGACGCCTATATCGGCACATCCTGCGTGATCGAGGACAATGTGGTGATCGGCGACGGCGCGGCTCTTGAGGATCTGACCTCGGCGCCCTCCGGGGCGCGCATCGGCGCGCAGGAAATCTGGAACGGCTCGCCCGCGCGCAAGACAGGCATGGTGGACGAGGCCAAACTTGACGCCCCCGCCATCGCCGGCCCGATCCGCCGCCCGGTGATGACCTTCCTGTTCACGCTGCTGGTGCTGGCGATCCCGCCGCTTGGCCTGCTGCCGATCTTCCCGGCCTTCTATCTCTTCGACAAGCTCGACGCCTGGATGGGCATCGCCGAGTCGGATCACCTCTACTACCTCGCGGCGATTCCGCTTTTCGCATGGCCGACGGCCTTCGTCTTGGTGCTGGTGACGGTCGCCTTCATCATTGTGTTCCGCTGGATTGTGATGCCGACGCGCGTGCGCGCGGGGACATATTCCGTCTGGTCGTTTTTCTATCTGCGCAAATGGGCGGTTTCGCTCGCGACGGAAGTCACGCTGGAGACGCTGTCCTCGCTGTTCGCCACGCTCTACATGCGCAGCTGGTATCGACTGATGGGCGCGCGCATCGGCAAGGATTCGGAAATCTCCACCAATCTCTCCGGCCGCTACGACATCGTCGAGATCGGCGAAAAATGCTTCATCGCCGATGAAGTCGTGCTCGGCGACGAGGACGTGCGGCGCGGCTGGATGTATCTGAAGGCTGTGAAGACCGGCGATCGCGTGTTCGTCGGCAATGACGCGGTCGTGCCGCCGGGCGCGGAAATCCCCACTGGCGCGCTGATCGGCATCAAGTCGAAGCCGCCGGCCAACAGCGCATTGTCGGAAGGCGACACATGGTTCGGTTCGCCGCCGATCAAGCTGCCCGTGCGGCAGAAATTCGACGCTGGCGGCTCCGCCTGGACCTATGAGCCGCCCGCCTGGAAGAAATTCATGCGCGCCGCTTACGAGGCCGTGAACGTCTCGCTGCCGACCATGCTGTTCATGACCTTCGGCACATGGGCGGTCGAGAGTTTCGGCCAGTCGCTCGTCGACGGCGAATACGCAACCGTCGTGGAACTGTTCATTCTCGACTCGGTGCTGATCTCGGTGGCGATGACGCTATCGGTCGTCGTCGTCAAATGGGTCACGATGGGCCGCTACGAGCCACAGGTGAAGCCGATGTGGTCCTTCTGGGCCATGCGCACCGAAGCCTGCGCCGTGCTCTACTGGGGCCTCGCCGGCAAGGTTCTGCTGGAGCATTTGCGCGGCACGCCCTTCCTGCCGTGGACGCTGCGCCTGTTCGGCGCCAAATTCGGCAAGGGCGTGTTCATGGACATGACCGACATCACCGAATTCGACTGCGTGCATGTGGGCGATTTTTGCGCACTCAACGCCGTCGCTGCGCTGCAGACGCATCTCTACGAAGACCGCGTCATGAAGGTCGGCCGCGTGCATCTGGGCAATGGCGTCTGCGTCGGCGCCGGCTCGACCGTGCTCTACGATACGCATATCGGCAATTTCGCGCGGCTCGGCCCGCTCACCGTGGTGATGAAGGGCGAGAGCATCCCGCCGGATTCGCAATGGGTCGGCGCTCCCGCCGAGCCCTCTTCCCAGCGCGGGCTGGAAGCGGACGCGGCGGCAAGAAAGGCGGGGTGAGGGACGCAGCTCGGAAGCCCGATTCAGTTCGAGGTGGAGAGTTGCGTCGCTATGCAATCGATGAAGAACGCGGCGCTCTTGATCGCGTCCTCTGCTTCAGCCGCGTTGACAGTCGCCGCGCGGCCAACCCCATAGTCGCTGAGCTCCTTGTATTTGTAACCTTTCGCCAGAAAGATCGGCAGCGCCTTATCGATGCCTAGCGTCTCTTTCGCCAAGCGCGCGAACTCGGAGCGAACGCCCGAGTGCGTCTTCGCGATTTTGCCGCTTCGTTCGACGATATAGGCCTCGGCGGCATGGAACGCGGCATAATAGGCCGACCGCGCCGCGATCGTCGCGAGTCCTATAGCGGCGATCTTCACGGCGTCGTCGAGATCGCCGCGCGCCTTATCCAGATAATCCCGTGCCTCCGGCGTCACAGCTCGACGCCCTCGCGTCGCAATTCGCCCATCAATCCGGTGGCGTCGCGATGGGAACCGGCCTTGAGCGGCAAGGCGTTGATGACCGCGCCGGTGTCGTAGAGAATATCCGTTTCGATCTCGGCGATCCGCCCCGCTTCATCGCCAAAATTGTCGAGACCCTTGAGAAAAACAGCCACATCGTAATCCAAATCCGGACGCGCGTCGCCGCGCGCGCGCGAGCCGAATAGCACGACCCGTTCAAGCCGGGCGCCATAAGCCTTGTCGAGCGCGGCGCGAAACCGGCTCATGATGGGGTCTATCGACTTTGCCATGGGGCGGACCTTAACACACAGCATTTCTGGATTCGAAGGGAGGGAGGCCGTAACGACAGCCGTGTCACTCTTCCCGCTCGGGCAGAGCCCCAGGGTCCGGCAGCCGAAAGGCGACTTCGCCCGCAAGCGTCTACGCCAGCAGCTCATTCGCCAGCGCTTCAAGAAACTCGGCATAACCTTCCAAGCGAAACCGGCGATGTCGCCAGACGCTCGCCCAGGTGGTTAATGGGAGATTATTCGAGCGCAGCGCGGCGGTCACGGGGGAGCATACCTCGGCAGGCCGCCTTCACGAACTTCCCAATAATCCCAAGAGAAGGCGACATCTTCAATCGCCGCAAAAGTCACATCCGTCACATCCACGAAAGAGGCCCTAGCTTTTGTCAGGTTGCTCTTGCGGACAAAGCACAACAGTCGCATCTCCTATCCATCAGTAACGACGTTATCGGCCGCTAATTTGGCTCGTAATAGTTCAAACCAATGGCTTTCTCGGTCCTTTGCCTTTTCTATGATTGCGCTACAGTCTGAAGCAGTCGTGACCTCCACGACGATTACTTCCCGCTTGCCGAAATCTAGCGCCACAAAGTCTGGACAAGACCATTCACCCTTCGAGCCGGGCAAAGGAATCGAGTATTGCGGTGCGATAAATACGTTTCCACCGCGCGTGAGAAATATTGCAATTAGCTCTTCAGCGAGTGCTTCCATAACTTAATTCTATGGCCGACACCATAAGTCGTCAAATAGGCTTGGTTTTAACCTGACCCGCAACCCCCGGATCAAATATGCATCGCCCTTCCAAACGCGTCCAGCACGCTCTCGTGCATGGCCTCCGACAACGTCGGATGCGGGAAGACGCTGTGCATCAGCTCTTCTTCCGTCGTCTCCAGATTCATCGCGATGACGAAGCCCTGAATAAGCTCCGTCGCCTCGGCGCCGATGAGATGCGCGCCGAGCAGGCGGCCCGTTTTCGCGTCGAAAATGGTCTTGATCAGCCCCTCGGGCTCGCCCAGCGCAATGGCCTTGCCATTTGCTCGCAAGGGAAAACGCCCGATTTTCAGTTCAAAACCCGCTTCCTTCGCCTTCTCCTCCGTAAAACCCACGGAGGCGATCTGCGGATGCGCGTAGGTGCAGCCGGGAATGAGCGACTTGTCCAGCGGATGCGGCTTCTTGCCGGCGATGGCCTCGACGCAGATGACGCCTTCGTGCTCGGCCTTGTGCGCCAGCATCGGCCCGCCCGCGACGTCGCCGATTGCGAAGACGCCCGCGACATTGGTGCGGCCAAGGCCGTCCGTGGCGATCACGCCCCGCTCGATATTGACGCCCAAAGCCTCCAGCCCGAGCCCTTCGACATTGGCGACGACGCCCGCCGCCGAAAGCAGCCGTTCCGCCTCGATCTGGCGCGCGGCGCCGTCCGCGCCGGTCAGCGTCGCGACAATGCTGTCAGCGCGCTTCTCCACCGCTGAAACCTTCGTAGCCGTAAGCACGGCGATGCCCTGTTTTTCGAAACTCTTGCGCGCCAGCGCGGCGATTTCCGCATCCTCGACGGGCAGTATTTGCGGCAACGCCTCGACCAGCGTCACCTCGACGCCGAAGGTGCGGTAGAAGGAGGCGAATTCGACGCCGATCGCGCCAGCGCCCACGACCAGCAGCGACTTTGGCGTCCGGTCCGGCTTCAGCGCCTCGAAATAGGTCCAGATCAGCCGCCCCTCCGGCTCCATGCCGGGCAAGACGCGCGGGCGGGCTCCGGTAGCGAGGATGATGTTCTTGGCCTGATACGCGCCCGGTCCCAGCGCGCCTTTCGGGATCGGCGCCTGCGGCGTCACCGCGGGCTTTTTCGTGGCCTCGACGACGATCTCGCCGGGGCGGGAGATGCGCGCCTCACCGAAGATCACGTCGATCTTGTTTTTCTTCATCAGAAAGCCGACGCCGGCATTGAGCTTGCCAGAGACCTCGCGCGAGCGGGCGACGATTTTCGCCATGTCGAAGGAGGGCGACGGCGCGGAGACGCCGAATTCTTCCGCATGTTGCGCCAGCCGGTAGACATCCGCCGAGCGCAGCAGAGCCTTGGTCGGGATGCAGCCCCAGTTTAGGCAAATGCCGCCGAGATGCTCGCGCTCGACCACGGCGGTCTTCAGACCGAGCTGCGCGGCTCTGATCGCGGCGACATAGCCGCCCGGCCCGGAGCCGATGACGATGAGATCATAAGGGTCCGGCATCGGACGGCCTTCAGTCGGAGCGAAAGGTCAGTGAGTGGCGCCGCCCAAGGCCTGTTCGCGCTCGGCGTCCACCTGCGCTTCCAGCAAAAGCGCCGCCTGCTCGCCTACCCGCATCCAGACGCTGAAGCCTTCGAGATCGCCCTGATCCATGAGGCTCTGCGCCCTGGCCTGCGCCAGCCTCGGAGAATGCCAGCCCGCGCGGCCCTTTAGCGCCCGGGCGTGAATGTTAATGGCCTCGTCCAGCGAGATGTTCATCCGGCCCACCTGTCACAAACGCGTCAACCGTCCGTCTTGACGGCGGACAATCTACGACGGCGCGAGGGGGTGGAGCAACCTTCCGCCGCGTGAAAAATGGGGAAGGATTTGCATGTTTTTGCATCGAAAATGCAAAAGCCGCTTTCACCCGAGGCGGCCGCTATTTGCGGCGAAAGACTAGTATTCTATTGGAGTTAGTGCCCTTGGCGTTGTTCTGGACGCCCCAGCAGTGGCTGGTCTTGGTGAACTGCTGCGCATTGACCAGCACCAGCGGCTTTTCGAAGGATGCTCCCTCAACCGCCTGAATGACAAGGCGCTCCAGCGCTATCTTGCCCCCGCGCACCTCGCCGACCTCGAACGCGACATGACCACCCGGCGCGACAATTCGTGCAAATTCCCGAAAGCAGCCGCGCACCATTCCCGACCAAGCCTCCGCGCTGCGGTGCATTGAAATCTTTACCTCTTCTGGATCAACCCCAGCGAACCAGCTTCGCAGCCAATTGTCGGCGGCGTATTGAACGATGTCGAGGAATGGCGGCGAGGTCACGATGAGACGAACGGAGCCGCTCGCAATGCTCGGTGTTTGCGCCGCGTCGCCAGTGCAAAGCAACGCGCCGGGATGCGGCGGCGGCGGTCCGTCGGACAGCAGCGCGCGGGACTTCTTCATGATCAAGGCGGCGACATCGCGCGGCGCCGGGGTCTGCCCCCGCCTGGCGTTGATCTTCAACTGCGCTTCGACCGAGACGGCCTGGTTCGGCGGCATCGTGTAAACGGAAAAGAAGCCCGGCGAATGGCCCGTGAGGCGATTGATCGCCACCATCCTGATCCAGTCATCCGCCGGGTCCGCGTCGCCATCAAGCGGCGCGCGTGCGAGCAGCCAATTTCGCAGCGCGCAAATCTGGCGCAGCGTGTCGGGATGATAAAAGGCGAGCAGATCCTGTCGCTCGATGCGTCCCTTGCTCCAGTCGATTTCAAGCAGCCGCGCTTCTATCGCTTCAAGCGTCGGCGGCGCGAGGCGTGGGCGCGTCAGCAGCGCCGAAAGCGGATTTATGTCATTGCCGACCGGCCGCCTGCCCTGCAGCGCCGCCTGGACCAATGTCGTGCCGCGCCCCATGAAAGGATCATAGACGCTCTCGCGTCGCGCGGTGAGGCGCGAGATGAAAAATTGCGGCAGTTGCGGCTTGAAACAGGCGCGATAGCTGATCTCGTGCAGCGCATGCGCCTGTCGCTGGCCAGAGGTCCAGAACTCATTGACGAAATAGGAAACGCCATCCTGCTCGAACTCGATGGTCTTCGCGCCGAATTTATCGAAGGCGCGGAGATCGTCGGCGAGCGCGTCGCTCGATGCCGCGGGATTTTTCATGCAAGGCGCCTCCGCGACGCGGGGTCGGATGAGGGCGCCCGCCGCTTCACTCGCCCAGCCCTCGCGCCCAGCCCTCTTTGGTCTCGCCGATAAAATCCGCAAGGCGGCGGTTCTCGATCGCCTTGCGCAGTCCCGCCATCAGCTCCTGATAATAGGCGACATTGATCTGCGTGAGCAGCATCATGCCGAGGATTTCACCCGCCTTGAACAAATGGTGCAGATAGGCGCGCGAATAGTCCCGCGCCGCCGCGCAGGAAGACAGCGGGTCCAGCGGCGAAGCGTCCTCGGCGTGGCGCGCATTCATCAGATTGACCTTGCCGAAGCGCGTATAGGCGAGGCCGTGGCGGCCAGCGCGCGTCGGCATCACGCAATCGAACATGTCGACGCCGCGCGCCACCGCCTGCACGATGTCGTCAGGCGTGCCGACGCCCATCAGATAATGCGGCTTTTGCGCGGGGATGTGCGGCATCACCGTCTCCAGCATGTCAAGCATCACATCCTGCGGCTCGCCCACGGCGAGACCGCCAATCGCGATCCCGTGAAAATCCATCTCGCTGAGAGCGCGCGCGCTCTCGACGCGCAGCGGCTTCATCGCGCCGCCCTGCACGATGCCGAACACCGCCCTGCCCGGCTCCGCGCCGAAGGCTTTGCGCGAACGTTCCGCCCAGCGCAGCGACAGTCGCATGGCGCGCTCCGCCTCCGCATCGCTGCATGGCAGGCGTACACATTCGTCAAATTGCATCTGGATGTCGGAGCCGAGCAGGCCTTGAATCTCCATCGAACGCTCGGGCGTGAGCACATGTCTGGAACCGTCGATATGCGACTGGAAGGTGACGCCGTTCTCGTCGAGCTTGCGCAGCTTGGCGAGCGACATGACCTGAAAGCCCCCGGAGTCCGTGAGGATCGGATAAGGCCAGCGCATGAAATTATGCAGGCCGCCGAGCCGCGCGATGCGCTCGGCGCCGGGGCGCAACATCAGATGATAGACATTCCCGAGCAGAATATCGGCGCCGGCTTCGCGCACATCCTCAACGAACATCGCCTTCACCGTCGCCGCCGTGCCGACCGGCATGAAGGCGGGCGTGCGAATGACGCCGCGCGGCGTCCTGATCTCGCCCTTGCGCGCGGCGCCGTCCGTCGCCTCGACAGTGAAGGAAAAATCCTGCGTCATTTGCGGGCGTCCTTGGCGCCCAATGCGGCGATTTTCACGATCCTATATTCTCCACTGTCGGCCTCGTTCCAATGCACGGTCACGCTGGCGCCGATCCTGATTACGACGTCACGCAAATTGGTTTTCCATTTTACTTCAGACGCGGCGTTAAAATCCAAGGTTCCGTCGCGTCGCAGCACAAAGGGCCGGCAGTCGGCGCCATCGAGATCAAACGCGCCGAAGACATCCCAGACCGAGACGACCGCGCCGGTCGCGGCGTCGATCCGCAGATCGACGGTCAGCGGTGCCTCGGTAGGATCGTCGCGCCACAGCGCAAGCATGCGGATGTCGCGCGCCTCGCTCATGGTCGGAACAACAGGCAGGCGTCGCCATAGGAATAAAAACGATAGCCGCTCTTGATTGCATGGGCATAGGCAGCCTTCATGCGGTCCATGCCGCAGAAGGCGCAGACCAGCATGAACAGGGTTGAGCGCGGCAGATGAAAATTGGTCAGGAGAATATCGATGGCGCGAAAGCGATAGCCCGGCGTGATGAAAATATTCGTGCGCGCGCTATAGGCTTCCAGCACGCCATCCTCACGCGCGGCGCTCTCAAGGCAGCGCAGCGCCGTGGTGCCCACCGCGACGATCCGGCCTCCGCGCGCATGGACCTCATTCAACGCGGCGGCTGTCTCCGCGCTTAACGTCGCTTGCTCATAATGCATCTCGTGGTCTTTGGTGTCTTCGACCTTCACCGGCAGGAATGTTCCAGCGCCGACATGCAGCGTCACTCGGTGAAGACTAATGCCCGCAGCGTCAATTGCGGCAAGCAGCGCCGGCGTGAAGTGGAGCCCCGCCGTCGGCGCCGCCACGGCGCCAGCCTCGCGCGCGAAGAGAGTCTGATAGTCGGACTCGTCCTGCGCGTCGACGCTTCTCTTGCCGGCGATATAGGGCGGCAAAGGCATGGCGCCCAAAGCCTCAATGGCCTTGTCGAGAACATCGCCCGAGAGATCAAAGGCGAAGGTTACTTCGCCGCTCTCGCCCTTGGCTTCGACAACTGCTTCTATAAAATCGACGCCATCCTGGGAGCCTGAGCCAAAGCGCACGCGCTCTTCCGGGGCCAGTTTCTTTGCGGGTCTGACCAAGGCGCGCCAGCAATTTTCAGAAAGGCGCTCGATCAATGTCGCCTCAATATGGGCTCTGGTTTCTCCACGCTGGCGATGGCCGGAAAGCCTTGCATGGATCACGCGCGTATCATTGACGACGAGCGCGTCGCCGGGGCGCAGCATGGCGGGAAGATCGCGCATGACATGGTCGCGCAGCGGAGCTCCGCCAACCGGAACGACCAGCAATCGCGCGCTATCCCGCGGGATCGCCGGACGCAGCGCGATGGACTCTTGCGGGAGCTCAAAATCGAAAAGATCGACGCGCATTTACGGACTCGATCGCGGCGCTCGCGCCCTCCCAAGCCCTCCCCCGCTGACGCGGGAGAGGGATCGCGCCTTTCCGGCATGAGTCGCGAACTTCATCAAGGGCGGCGCCTGCTCCCTCTCCCGCGTCAGCGGGGGAGGGTTTGGGGTGGGAGCCTAGCTCAGCTCAGCGAGGCCTTGACGATCTTGTCCGGGTCTTTCACCGGCTCGCCGCGCTTGATCTTGTCGACATTCTCCATGCCCGAGACCACTTCGCCCCAGACCGTATATTGCTTGTCGAGAAAGCGCGCGTCCTTGAAGCAGATGAAGAACTGCGAATTCGCCGTGTCTGGATGCGAGGCCCGCGCCATCGAGCAGGTGCCGCGCACATGCGGCGCGTCGTTGAATTCCTGCGCGAGATTGGGGTATTTCGAGCCGCCCGTGCCGGTGCCGTGCGGGCAGCCGGTCTGCGCCATGAAACCTTCGAGCACGCGGTGAAAGACGATCCCGTCGTAAAAGCCCTCGGACACGAGCTGTTTGATGCGCGCGACGTGGTTCGGCGCGAGATCGGGACGCAGCTTGATTTCCACATTGCCCTTGGTGGTCTCAAGCGTGAGCGTATTGCCTGCTTCGGTCATGTAATTTCCTTGCCTCTCTTAAGGAAACTCCCGCCAGCGGCGCCAGCGGGAGATTAAGCTCACTCAGCTCTGGTCGCCTGCGACGCGGAGCTTGACGATGACATCCGGCTCCTTCGGCGGCTCGCCGCGATGAACCTTGTCGATGAATTCCATGCCCGAGACCACTTCGCCCCAGACCGTATATTGCTCTTCAAGATAGCGCGCGGGCGCAAAGCAGATGAAGAACTGGCAGTTGGCGGAGTCGTTGTCCGGTCCGCGCGCCATGCCGCAGGTGCCGCGCAGGAACTTCTCCTTTGAGAATTCGCCGGGAATGTTCGGCAAATCGGACTTGCCCGTCCCGGTGCCGGTGGGATCGCCCGTCTGCGCCATGAAGCCGTCAATCACGCGATGGAATTTCACGCCGTCGTAAAAATGGCGCTTGGCCAGCGTCTCGATCTGCGCGCAATGCTTGGGCGCGAGATCGGGCCGCATCTTGATGACGGTGCGGCCATACACAGTGTCGAGATTTAGGAGCTTGTCCTCGGCTCTCGCGGCGGGCGCTACGCTAAGCGCGGCGGCAGCGGAAGCGCCGGCGATCAGACTGCGGCGGTCAATGGTCATGAAACCTCCCTTGGCTTTTTGCTTAACGGCGTTTTTCTAACGCTCGCCTCAGCGCGTCGACGGATTGCGCCGGCGCGAAGTCGGAAACATCGCCCCCGAGGGCGGCGATCTGGCGCACGAGAGTTCCGCTGATATGGCGCACCCCGCCGGAGGCGGGAATAAAAATCGTTCTGATCTGCGGCGCCATGGTCGCGTTCATCCCCGCCATCTGCATTTCATAGTCGAAATCGGCGCCATCGCGCAAACCGCGCAGGATCGCGACCGCCCCCCGCTCCCGCGCCGCCTCGACCGCAAGCCCCGAGAAACTCACGACATCGAAGGCGCAAGGCGCGTTCAGCCCGGCGCAGGCGGCGCGAATAATTTCGGCGCGCTCCTCGAAGGAAAGCATCGGCGCCTTGCCCGGATGGACGCCAATGGCGATCACAAGCCGGTCGAACAGGCCCGCGCCTTGGCGGATCACGTCCAGATGCCCGTTGGTGAGCGGGTCGAAGGTGCCGGTATAGATGGCGGCGCGCGGCGCGGGGTGGGTCATGGGCGAGGTATACGGGATTTTGCGATTGGCCGAAACGCGCTTATTTTAGCTCTCTGACAGGGAAAGATCGTCACATGACCAAACTGCTCGATAAAGCGATCGAAAAAGACTCGAGCGCTGCCTGAAGCCGACCAAGACGCCATCGCCCTGCTGGTGCTGGAAGCTCTTGAATTGGGAGACGATACCATCCCGCTCGACGCCGAGGCCCGCGCCGCTATCGACGAAGGATTGGAGCAGGCGCGGCGCAGAGACTTCGCGTCGGACGAAGAGATCGCCGCGCTGTGGCGGCGCCATGGCCTGTGAGGCTGCGATACACGCGGCGGGCGCGAGAAGATATCGAGCGTATTTTTGCCTAAATCGACACGCACATCCCGGCGGGAGCCGTGAGCGTAAAACGCGCCTTGAAACGAGCAATCGAGACGATCGGCGCTCTTTCCGCCAGCGGCCAGGCCTCGGGCTGGAAAGACGCAAGGCAACGACCGGCAAACCCATATCCTTACATCGTTTATTGGATCGTCGAGCACGACGAAATCTTGATCCTTCACATTCGCCACGCGTCGCGACGGAAACCGGGATAAGGCGCGCCGGAAGCAGCGCCTCCCCGGCCAAGTCCGCCGCCGCGAGAGCCAATGGCGCGAAGAGCGGGAGGCCGAGGAAGGGCTCGGCAGGGTGAAGGCGAGAGGGGAACATTGATCGTGGTGCGCGAAGCGAGAACATCGGTGCGCGAGCGCAACTACTCGAAAAAATCTTCATCAATTTTCTTGATTTGAAGGGTGTCCTCAACCCTGCATCCGACATTGTGGCGGATCATGAGTTTGCTTAGCTGCTCGCCATCAATCAGAACCATGCGCTTACTGAGGAATTGAGCCGTCTCGATCGCGGAAGTAGAACAGCTGGATGTCGTCACGAAAATCCAGCGCTGGCGCGGTGATCGGCGATCGCGATGTGTTTCAACGCTTTCTTTGTGCTTTGCGCTTATGTCAACGAGGGTGAAATCATGGGAATGCGCGCCGATGGGAGCGGTTACTTACACGCTTAATCCAAATCTACTCGCCAAAGGTCACAAGTGGGTGTGGACCAAAGTGTTTTGGCTCCCGCTCATGAAGCTGGCGATGATTCTGGCGTTTGGACTATTTACAATTTCCAGCTGGGAGCATCGCGGCCTGGTTCTCGCGGTCTCGGCGGCCGTTTTCGTGATTGTTTGGGGCGTCTGGATCGCGATGCTGCCGAACCATGCGCAGCGGCGCTTTAATAGGCTGAGTTCGTTGCAAATTCCCTATACGATGACCTGGCGCGAAGGTGAGCTGAAATGGGTCTCCGCTGAAAGCCGGCACACTTATGACCTAGGAGAACTGCTGCGCTGGAGTGATCGCGAGGATTGTATTCTGCTCCTTACCGCCGACAATATGCTTTGGATGATTCCGAAAAGCTCTTTTTCCACTCCACTCGATCTGGCCGATTTGCGGGCCTTTTTAGTCGGAATACGCGCGCCGTCATAGGATTTTCGATGTTTCCCGATATCGGCCCCAACGCGAACCGATGGCGCGGCGGGATGACGGGAAGGGCGCGTCACCCCTCCGCTTCTTCCCCGCTCTCCTCTTCCCCGCCTACATCCCCGATATGCTCGACGGACACGACGCGTTCGCCCTCGGCTGTGTTGAACACGATCACGCCCTGCGTGCCGCGTCCCGCGATGCGGATGCCGTCGACCGGGCAGCGGATCAATTGCCCGCCGTCGGTCACCAGCATGATCTCATCGCCATGCTCCACCGGGAAGGAGGCGATCAGCGCGCCATTGCGCGGGTTCACCGCCATCGCGACAATGCCTTTGCCGCCGCGTCCGGTGATGCGATATTCGAATGACGAGGTGCGCTTGCCGTAGCCATTCTCGGACACTGTGAGAATGATCTGCTCGGCGGCGCGCATCGCCTCGAAACGCTCGTCGGAGAGATCGACGGCGGCGCCCTCCTCCGCCTCGACTGCCGGCTCCTCCGCGACGTCCGCTCCTTGCGCGCGGCGCAGCGCCACGGCGCGCTTGAGATAGGCCGCGCGCTCGTCGCCGCCGGCCTCGAAATGGTTGAGGATCGACAGCGAAATCACCCGGTCGCCCTCAGCGAGATTGACGCCGCGCACGCCCATCGAGGTGCGGCCCTGGAACACGCGCACTTCCGGCACGGCGAAGCGAATGCACTGGCCGTCCTTCGTCGTCAGCAGCACGTCCTCGGCTTCGCTCGCCGTGGCGACGTCGACGATGGCCTCGCCCTCGTCGAGCTTCATGGCGATGATGCCATTGCGACGCACGTCGGAGAAATCCGACAGCTTGTTGCGCCTCACCGAGCCGCGCGTCGTCGCGAAGATGACGTCGAGCGTCGCCCAGGTGGATTCATCCTCGGGCAGCGGCATGATCGTCGTGATGCGCTCGCCTTGCTCCAGCGGCAACATGTTGACGAGCGCCTTGCCGCGCGCTTGCGGCGCCGCGAGAGGCAGACGCCATACTTTTTCCTTATAGGCGCGTCCGAGCGAAGAGAAGAACAGCACCGGCGTATGCGTGTTGGCGACGAAGAGACGGTGGACGAAATCCTCCTCTTTCGTCTGCATTCCCGAGCGGCCCTTGCCGCCGCGCCTTTGCGCGCGATAGGTCGAGAGCGGCACGCGCTTGATATAGCCCGCGTGCGAGACGGTGACGACCATGTCCTCGCGCGCGATCAGGTCTTCGTCGTCGACGTCGCTGTCGGCGTCAAGAATCTGCGTGCGGCGCGGCGTGGCGTAAGCCTCCTTCACCGCCAGCATTTCATCCTTGATGATGCCGAACAGTCTTTCGCGCGAGCTCAGAATTTCCAGATATTCGGCGATTTCGGCCGCGAGCTTCTCCAAAGCGGCGGAAATTTCGTCGCGGCCAAGGGCCGTGAGGCGCTGCAGACGCAGTTCGAGAATGGCGCGCGCCTGCGCTTCCGAAAGCCGGCAATTGCCCTCGCCGTCCAGCGCGTGGCGCGGGTCCGCGATCAGCGCGACCAGAGGCGCCATGTCCCTCGCGGGCCAGAGGCGTTCCATCAAGGCCTCGCGCGCGGCGGCGGCGTCCGGCGATGTGCGGATCAGGCGGATGACTTCGTCGATATTGGCCACGGCGATGGCGAGGCCAACCTGCAAATGGGCGCTGTCGCGCGCCTTGGTGAGCCGGAACTTTGTGCGCCGCGTGACCACCGTTTCGCGGAAATCCACGAAAGCGCGCAACACGTCCCGAAGCGTCATCATCTCCGGTCGCTTGCCGTTCAGCGCGATCATGTTGACCGGGAAGCTTGATTGCAGCGAGGTGTGGCGCCAGAGCTGGTTCAGCACCACGTCCGCCACCGCGTCGCGCTTCAACTCGATGACGATGCGCATGCCGTCGCGATCGGACTCATCTCGCAGATCGGATATGCCCTCGACCTTCTTTTCGCGCACGAGGTCGGCGATGCGTTCGACCAGCGCGGCCTTGTTCACCTGATAGGGAATCTCGGTGATGATGATCGCTTCGCGATCCTTGCGCATTGTCTCTATGCGGGCAGTCGCTCGCATGATGATCGAGCCGCGCCCGGTGGTGTAGGCGTTGCGGATGCCGCCGCGCCCCAGGATCGTGGCTGCGGTCGGGAAGTCCGGCCCCGGCACGATCTCCATCAACTCGGCGACGGTCATGTCCGGACGGTCGATGATGGCGATCGCGGCGTCGATGACCTCGCCGAGATTATGCGGCGGGATGTTTGTCGCCATGCCGACGGCGATGCCGCCGGCGCCATTGACCAAAAGATTTGGAAAGCGGGCCGGCAGAACCGTCGGCTCGTGCTCCTTGCCGTCGTAATTGGGCTGGAAGTCGACCGTGCCTTCGTCGATGTCCTCCAGAAGCGCCAGCGCCGGCTTCGCAAGCCTCGACTTGGTGTAACGCATGGCGGCGGGCGGATCGTTGTCCACCGAGCCGAAATTGCCCTGGCCGTCGATGAGTTGCAGCCGCATCGAGAAGGGCTGCGCCATGCGCACGAGAGCGTCGTAGATCGCGGCGTCGCCGTGTGGATGATATTTACCCATCACGTCGCCGACGATGCGCGCCGATTTCACATAGGGCTTGTCGGGAGTGTGCCCGTTTTCGTTCATCGAGAACAGGATGCGCCGGTGCACCGGCTTCAACCCGTCGCGCACGTCTGGAAGCGCGCGGCTCACGATCACGCTCATCGCGTAATCGAGGTAGGAACGCTTCATTTCATCGGCGATAGAAACCGGCCGGATGTCCGAACCCGAGGGGCCGGGCTCGTCTTTTTCCATGTCGTTGTCGGCCAAGGGGCGCCAATCCAAATCTTCGGTTAAATCGTCTTTCTGCTATAGGCGATTCTCCCCGCGCGCGCCAGTTTCGATGCGACGGGAAGTCTCTTTAAAAACAGATACCTATAAATCCGGATTTCGGGACAACGAACGAAAGCTCGGGGTTATTGCCGGCAATTACGGCCATCTTCCATTTTTTCAGAGGGGAAATGAGCCGTTTGACTCCAGAATCAGAATGCAAATGCGGCGCTAAAACAAGCAAGGGCGCCGCCATTTCTGGCGACGCCCCTAGTTGGATTGGCTATCGGTTCACTTGGGTCGAGACGCGATCTGGCGGCTCATTGTCCGTAAGCGTTCAGCCCCGCGACTCGCGCAACGCTTCCCGCGCGGAGATCGCCAAGGACGCCGCCGCTTCATCGCCAGGTTCGACAAGCCCGATGGGATCATCGCTGGCGACGCCCGTTTCGGCTGCGGCGATTGGCGCGGCGACAGCAGGGGCCGCGACCGCAACGGGCTCGGGAGCAACCGACGCCGGCGCCTCGGGAGCCTCTTCGACAAGTGGTTTCGCAGTCGCGGCGACAGCGGCAGCGCTCGCCACCGCCGCAGCGGCGAAGGAGGCTCCCCTTCGCGCCGTGGCGCGAGACAGGTCGACGGGTTGCGTCGGCTGTTCGGCCTCGTTGCGCATGCGCGCCGCAAGCTTTGCGAGCGGCGACGCCGGAGCGTCGCTGGCGGATTCCGCGCTGCGCCCGGCCGGTTGCGCGGCCTGCTTGCGCATCAAGGACGCAAGTTTGGCCAGCGCTGAACCTGGCGATTGCGGGGCGGCGGCTTCCGCATTGACACCGGCGATTTCCGGGGCGACAGCTGCGACGGCGGTCGCCTCCGCCTTGTCCTGACCCTCCTCTGCCGCTCCTTTCCGGAACAGACGCACGGACGAGAGCTTTTGGCGAAGCGAAGCGAACAGCGAACCACTCTCCGTCGCCAACGCCGGCTGCTGCAAGGGCTCCTCCGCCTGCGCCGGAACGGACTCGGCGTTGGCCGATCCCAAATCCGCTTCCTTCCGGCTCGCGCCGAACTTGGCCCGAACCGCCTCGGCGATCCGTGTCCAGACCGGCTTGGAGGCGGGCTTTGCGGGCTGCTCCTCCTCGGACTCAGGCTTCGCAGGCCTGAATTTCGAGATGATCCAGCGAATGGCCATGGTGATTGACGCGAGGCCAGCCAGCAGCAGTTTCCATAGCTTCAGCGCCTTGGCTGCAAGGACAGCCAGAAGCCCCGCCTTCTTCGCCACGCCAGCGGCGACGGCCGCTCCCGCGAGTTTCTTGAGCGCCACGGCGCCGGTAAGCAGTCCGACGAGGCTGTAACCGGCCACCTTGTCCATGGAAAGGTCGGCGTCCTCATAGCCCTTGCCCTTGTCGTAGACGATCGTCTCCGCAAGCGTCGCCGCTTCGCCCTTGAAGCGGGCGAAGGCTGTCTCGTCGCCTGCGACCACAATTTTCATGGCGCCCTGGCGGCCCAGCGCGAAAGACGTGCAGTTCACGATGCGATCGTCGGGACTCTGCGAGCCTTGCGCCGTGGCCCCGATGCAGGAGTTAAGACGATGCTTTTCGTCATAGCGCGGGGCTTCCAGCCAGCCGGTGATCTCCAGCGGCGTCAGGCCAAGACGGATGCGGCCGGGATTCTGTGAGGCGACGCCGGCCTTGTAGGAGGCGAGCAGGCTGTTCGCGTCGAGCGATTTTCCCTCCTCGTCCTTGATGTAACCGTCGTCGAGCAGATCGACATAGGCCATCCACTGTGGTCCACCCGCGACAGGGAGCACAACGCCTTGCGTGGCGTCATCCCATGAGCCGCGTTCAACGCCGAGAAGCTTGCGGGCGTGTTCGGCCTCCAGATATACGTGACCGGCGGGCAGCCACATCGTCGCCCGATCGGCGAGACGCACCTCCGCTGGTCCCTTGACGCCCTGGGCGAGCAAGGCGGAATAAGCCTTCTCCTCGTCGTTCTGGGCGGAAACAGGCGCTGCGGCCTTCGGAGCCGGCGCTTCCTTTGACGCGGGCGCCGATGCGTCTTGCGCGACGGCGGGCTTCTCCGCGAGCGGCGCGGGGTTGGATGCGACGGCGGCCGGCGACTGAACGCCCGCGGCCTGTTCCGTCACATTCGGCTGAGGCTGAAAGGCCAGCGGGGCGACCGGGCCAGCAACGGCCGGCTTCGAGGCGTCCGCGACTCCGGGTTTTGCTGCATCAACGACGGCAGGCTTTAAAGCGTCCGACGCCGGCTGGACGGAGATATCAGCTTTCGCCGCGTCCTGAACGGGAGCCTTGGGCGAAAGGAGCACCGGGCCTTGCTGGTCCGCACCCCCTTGAGCCACGGGCTTGCCATTTGACTCGGGCGCTGGGACGGGAGCGCCCTCCTTCTGCGCGACTGGCGGCGCGGCGGCGACGGAATTCGCGGCAGGCGCCGACGCAGGCGCGGCGCTGGATATCGCGGCTTTCGATTCAGGCGCGGCAGCGGCGACTGGCGCGGACGGATCGGCGGCGCCCTTTGCGTCAACGAGCAGTTCAGGCGCCTTCACGCCCGCGTCCTTTGCCGCAACGTCCTTGGCGGTAGGCTCACCCGGCGCGACCTGTGCAGCATCCTTTGCGCCCGCATCCGCGGCTTTGGCGTCAAGCGCGGGCGCCGCCTCCTTTGCAGGGGTCGGCGTGGCGTCGGGAGCCTTGGCTGCGCTTTCCGCAGGCGCGGGCTCGGGAGCCTTCGTCGCGGTCTCAGGCGTCGCCTGGTTCACGGGAGCGGGAACGGCGGCCGGCTTGGCGAGCTTGGCGGCGGCCTCCGCCGGCTTTGCGACGGTCGCGCCGCGCCAGGGGTGCAGCGGCTCCATTTCCACAATGATATCGTCGTAGCCGCGCCGCGAAGGCCGCTGAATCTCCACGGTGGACAATTCGTGCTGCGGTCGGCGAGCGCCTTCACGAGCCTCGGCGACTGGCCCCGACAGGGCGACGCCCGAGATGACGACAAGAAAGGCGCGGAGAAATTGGCGCACGAGGCGCGGGCGGGCAAACGACATCAAACTACTCCAACACTACGAGCGTGCCGTAGCTTGGGCGCCGGATGTTAAACAAAGATTTTAAAATGCGTCGAAGGTCTTCGTTACGAAGCTTTAGGGTTAACGCTCCGTCAACGGCGGCAACGCTACTTAGGAAACTGGCAACGGTTCCGCTGGCGTCAGGGCGACGCTTTCTCCGCAGCCGCAAGCCGAAGTCTGATTTGGATTTTCGAACACGAAGGTCGAGGAAAAATTGTCGGTCTTCACGTCCATCCGCGTCCCGAGCAGATAAAGGACCGCCTTCGCGTCGACGATGACGCGCGCGCCATCCTGTTCAACGACATCGTCTCCCGGCTCGGGTTCGGCCAGCGCCATTTTGTAGGACATTCCCGCGCAGCCGCCCTTCTCGACGCTGACTCGCAGGCCGGTCGCCGGAGTTGGCGCGGCAGCAAGCAAGCCGCGAACCCGCTCCGCAGCGGCGGCGCTGAGGCTGATCACATTTGACGAAATTGCCGGACCCATGTTTCACTCCTCTTGCCCGCCGCGCCAATCATGCATCAGGCCAGTTAAGAACTCCGCGCCCTTATTTCAATAATTCGCCCAAAGCCCGGGCGTCGCCAACTCCACAAGATTTTCGTCCGGGTCACGAAAATAAATGCTCGTCCCGCCGCGCGGCCAATTCATGTCGCGCCTCGATCGCAACGCCTCGTTCGTCCAGGCGAGCTTCCCATGCGGAAAGGTCGTCTCGCTCGATCGCAAGAGCGAAATGCAAACGCCCGGCTCCTTCATGCGGCGGAATCTCGCCTCCCGGCAAACGCACCGTCTCTCCCGTCGAACCACGCAGAAACAGCAGCAGCACGCTGCCCGGACCACAATCGAAAGCGCAAAGCCGCTCGTCGCGATAGAGGGGCTTCAGGCCCATCGTCTCCTCGTAGAAGCGCGCTGCTGGCGCAAGGTCTTCTACGTAAAGGGCCGTCTCCAGCACCGCGCCGATCCTCGGCGCCACGGCGGACATCTCATCTACTCCCTCACCACATGTCGAGCGACATTCTCGCCTCGTCCGACATGCGACTTTGATCCCATGGCGGATTGAACACCATATGCACTTTCGTGTCGGCGACTCCGGGCACGGCGTTGACGGCGTTCTGCACCCAGACCGGCATTTCTCCCGCGACCGGGCAGCCGGGCGCCGTCAGCGTCATGTCGATGTCGACATAGCCGTCATCCGTGATGTCGACGCGGTAGATCAGTCCGAGTTCGTAGATGTCCGCCGGAATCTCGGGGTCATAAACCGTTTTCAGCGCCTTCACGATATCGGCTGAAAGCCGCTCCATCTGCTCGGGATCGCAGCTCGGGGCCAGATTGATCTGCGGCGTGTTGCCGGAGGCCGCCGTCATCTCAAGGCTTTCCGTCTTTGTCACGAAGGCCTCCCTCACGAAAATAAGGCTTGCGCCTTGATCAGCGCCTCGGCGAGTCGGTCGATTTCGCCGCGTGTATTGTAGAGCGCGAAAGACGCCCGGCAGCTCGATGTCGCATTGTAATGCGCCAGCAACGGCATGGCGCAATGCGTTCCCGCGCGCACCGCGACTCCCGCATGGTCGATCACCGTGGCGATGTCATGCGCATGAGCATTTTCCATGTTGAAAGCCACGATCGGCCCTTTCTCGCGCGCCCGCCCGTAAATATGCAGGCCCTTGATCGACGACAGCCGCTCATGGGCGTAAGCGGTCAGATCCGCTTCATGCGCGCGGATCGCGGCGCGGCCGACGCCCTCCATATAGTCGAGCGCAGCGCCGAGGCCGACGGCCTGCGCGATGGGCGGCGTGCCTGCCTCGAAACGCTGCGGCGGAACATTGTAGGTTACGCTCTCGCGAGTCACCGTCTCGATCATTTCGCCGCCGCCATTGAAAGGAGGCAGGCTTTCGAGCCATTTGCGCTTGCCATAAAGCGCGCCGACGCCGGTCGGACCATAGAGCTTATGGCCGGTCACGACATAAAAGTCGACATCAAGCGCGCGCACGTCGACATCAAGATGAACAGCGCCCTGCGAACCATCCACCAGCACCGGAACGCCATGGGCGTGAGCGATGCGCACGACCTCGCCGATGGGCGTCGGCGCCGCGACGACATTGGACATATGCGTCAGGGCGACGATTTTGGTGCGCTTGGTGATGAGCTTCTCGAATTCATCGAGCGAGAAGTTTCCGTCGTCGTCCACCTCAATCCATTTCAGCACCGCGCCCTTGCGCTCGCGCAGGAAATGCCAGGGCACGATGTTGGAGTGATGCTCCATCACGGAAAGGATGATTTCGTCGCCCTCGCCTATATGCGCGAGGCCGTAAGAAGCGGCGACGAGGTTGATCGCCTCGGTAGCCCCGCGCGTAAAGATGATTTCGTCGATGGATTCGGCGTTGAGGAAGCGGCGCACGGATTCGCGCGCGCCCTCGAAGGCCTCCGTCGCGGCGTTGGCGAGGTAATGCAGGCCACGATGCACATTGGCGTATTCATGCTCGTAGAAATACGTGAGCCGTTCGATAACCTGCCTTGGCTTCTGCGCCGAGGCGGCGTTGTCCAGATAGACGAGCTCCTTGCCATAGGGCCGCTCGGCGAGGATCTGGAAGTCGCGGCGGATCGCGTCGACATCGAAGATGGGAGCGGCCTGAGACAGGCCGAAATGCTGATTCATCACACGCCCTCTCGCGTCGCCAGCCAAGCCGAAACGCGCGCGCCAAGCGCCTCGCGCAAAGCCTCGTCAACGACATGCGCCGCCGCTTCATTCGCGAAGCCCTCAATGAGCAAAGCCTCCGCCTCGCGCCGGGGCAGGCCGCGCGCTTCCAGATAAAACAACTGGTCCGCGTCGAGGCGGCCGCAAGTCGCGCCGTGGCCGCAGACCACATCGTCCGCGAAGATTTCCAGCTCCGGCTTGTTGTTCATCGACGCGCCGTCGACGAGCAGCAACGCCTTCGACTGCATCGAACCATCGGTCTTTTGCGCAAGCTGCGCCACTGAAACCTTGCCCTGAAACACGCCCGTCGCGGACTCGTCGACGATGTGGCGGAAAATCTCGCGGCTCTTGCCGCCCGGGCTCTCGTGCCGCACGAGCAGCGTCGTGTCGGCGTGATCGCGCCCGCGCAGCAGCGTCGCGCCGCAGAACCATGCCTCCACGTCCTCTCCCGAGAGCGTGGCGAATATCTGGCGGCGAAGCAGACCGCCGCCTTCAATCAGGCAGAAGGAGTTGATCGCGCTCTTTCTTCCAAGCGTCGTCAAGAGCGAGAGCACGCGCACCGCGCCTTCGCCTTGCGGCGCGACGGTCGCGACATGTTCGAGCTTGGCGCCGTCGCCGATAGAAAGGACCAGCGCGTGATTTTCCTGCGCGTCGGAACGCGCGAGCGGCTCGAAAGTCTCCCGCAGCGTGACGGAGGCGCCCTCCCCGATGATGGCGACCGAGCGCGTATAGACGGATTGCGCGGCGCCGCCCGAAACAAAATTCGCAAGCTCCAGCGGCTGCTGAATCGTTGCGCCCGGCGCAACACGCAGAACGACGCCATCCTGCATCAGCGCGGCATTGAGCGCGACAACGGAATCCTCCGCGTCGCCAGGCAGCGCGGACAGCACTTCCGCCTCGCCTTTAGCCAGCGCCTCGCGCAAGGATTGCGCGCTGACGCCGGGAGGAAGCTCGGAGAGATCGGACAGATCGGGACGGAACGCGCCGTCGAGGATGACAAGACGGCAGGAGGCCTGCTTGCGCTCAAGCGCGGGCGCAGCCAACGTGGTCTTCGATAGCGGCGCTACGCTCCGCAGAGCCGCGCGCAGATCCGTGTAATGCCAGCTCTCGACCCGCTTGTTCGGCAAGCCCACGCGCGTAAAGGCGTCCCATGCGCCCTGCCGCAAGGAGCGCGCGCCCGCGTCCTTCATGGCTTCGAAAGCAGGGGCGAAGGCGTTTTCCGTCGATGTCGCTGTGTCGCTCATGGTCACGCCGCTTCCACGATGTAATCCTTGTAGCCGCTCTCTTCGAGTTCAAGGGCGAGTTCGGGGCCGCCGCTGCGCAGGATGCGCCCGCGCGCCATCACATGAACCGTATCCGGCTTGATGTAATCGAGCAGGCGCTGATAGTGGGTGATGACGAGGAAGCCGCGATCCTTGGCGCGCAGGGCGTTGACGCCATCCGACACAACGCGCAGGGCGTCGATGTCGAGGCCGGAATCCGTCTCGTCGAGAATGCCGAGGCTCGGCTCCAGCAGCGCCATTTGCAGAATTTCCATGCGCTTCTTCTCGCCGCCGGAAAAGCCGCTGTTGAGGGGACGCCGCAGCATATCCTTGGAGACGCCGAGCCGCGCGGCCGCCTCATTGACGCGCTTCATCAACTCGGGGGTTTGCAGCTCTTCCTCGCCGCGCGAGCGGCGCTGCGCGTTGAGCGTAGCCTTCAGAAAGGTCATCGTCGCGACGCCGGGGATTTCGACCGGATATTGAAAGGCGAGAAACACGCCCTTGGCCGCGCGCTCATGCGGCGCCAGGCCGAGAATATTCTCGCCATTGAGCAGAACTTCCCCGCCAGTGACGTCATAACCTTCGCGGCCCGCGATGACATAGGAGAGCGTGGACTTTCCGGTGCCGTTCGGCCCCATGATCGCGGCGACTTCGCCATCGTGAACCGTAAGCGTGAGCCCATCGAGAATCTTGCGCTCGCCGATGGAGACATGGAGGTTTTTGACTTCAAGCATTAGAAGCTCCCATCGACAGGTATGTTTCCGCGACGCCCTCATCCGACCCCGCGTCGCGGGGCGCCTTCTGCCGATCCACGGGAGAAGGGAGGCGCGCCCTTCCTTCTCCCACGTGTGGGAAAGGCAGCCCCTTGCGTCAGCAAGGGTTGGATCAGGGCTACCGAATTGGACGAAGCTCATCCCACGCTCCCCTCAAGGCTTATCGAGATCAGCTTCTGCGCCTCGACCGCGAATTCCATCGGCAGTTGCTGCAACACGTCGCGCACGAAGCCGTTGACGATCAGCGCCGTTGCCTCCTCCGCCGAAAGCCCGCGCTGCATCGCGTAGAACAGCTGGTCCTGCGAGATTTTCGAGGTCGTCGCTTCATGCTCGAATTGCGCGCTGGAGTTCTTGCTCTCAAGATAGGGCACGGTATGCGCGCCGCATTGATCGCCGATCAAGAGGCTGTCGCAATTGGTGAAATTGCGTGCGCCTTCAGCCTTGCGATGCGCCGAGACCAGCCCGCGATAGGTGTTTTGCGAGCGCCCCGCCGAAATGCCCTTGGAGATGATGCGGCTCTTCGTGTTCTTGCCAAGATAAATCATCTTGGTGCCGCTGTCGACCTGCTGGCGCCCGTTCGACACGGCGATGGAATAGAACTCGCCCTGGCTATTGTCGCCGCGCAGGATGCAGGACGGATATTTCCAGGTGATGGCGGAGCCCGTCTCCACCTGCGTCCAGCTGATGTGCGAATTGCGCCCGCGACAATCGCCGCGCTTCGTAACGAAATTGTAGATGCCGCCTTTGCCTTCGCTGTCGCCGGGATACCAGTTCTGCACGGTTGAATATTTGATCTCGGCGTCATCGAGCGCGACCAGTTCCACTACCGCCGCGTGAAGCTGGTTCTCGTCGCGCTTGGGCGCCGTGCAGCCTTCGAGATAACTCACATATGAGCCAGCGTCTGCGATGATCAGCGTGCGCTCGAACTGGCCGGTGTTTTTCTCATTGATGCGGAAATAGGTGGAAAGCTCCATCGGACAGCGCACGCCCGGCGGCACATAGACGAAGGAGCCGTCGGAATAGACCGCCGAATTCAGCGTCGCGAAGAAATTGTCGCTTACGGGCACAACGGAGCCAAGATATTTGCGCACAAGTTCTGGGTGCTCGCGCACGGCTTCCGAAATCGGACAGAAGATCACGCCCGCCTTCGCCAGCTCTTCCTTGAAGGTCGTGGCGACCGAGAACGCTGTCGAACACGGCGTCGACCGCGACCCTGCGGTTTTCGACGCCCGCGAGAATTTCCTGCTCGCGCAGCGGAATGCCGAGCTTTTCATAGGTGCGGAGAAGCTCGGGATCGACGTCCTCAAGCGAGGTCGGGCCCGGCGTCGATTTCGGCGCGGAGTAGTAATAAAGGTCCTGATAGTCGATGCGGGGATGTTCGACACGCGCCCAGTTGGGCTCGGTCATGGTCAGCCAGCGGCGATATGCAGCAAGTCGCCACTCGGTCAGCCATTCCGGCTCATCCTTCTTCGCGGAGATGAAGCGAACGATGTCTTCCGAAAGACCCTTTGGGGCCTTGTCCAATTCGATATCGGTGGTGAAGCCATATTTATAGGCGTCGACGTCGATGAACTCGACGGCGTCAACGGTCTCTTTCAGAGCCGCCATTCTATTTCTCCTCGTCACGGCGGGTTCAAGGCCCGTCGGCCAAATCTTTGGGGGCGAGCCCCCAGCTCAGGCGGCGGATTGCCGTGATCTTATCCGATGAGCAACCCGTGCAAGAGCGATGCCGAACAATTCTACATCCTTTGCGCTTGAAGACCAGCCTAAACTGATCCTGAGCATTGCGGTGTCCTCGAACCCCATCGCGGCCAGCACATGCGAGGGGCGCACTTTCCCCGACGAACAGGCGGAACCCGATGAAATCGCAACGCCTTCGAGGTCCAGCGCCATCACCGCCGTCTGGGGTTCGAGGCCCGGCGCCAGGAAAGCGCTGGTGTTGGCGAGGCGCTCCCCGCCCCGTCCCAGAAACCGCGCCTGGGGAAGAATTTCGGCGACTTGCCGTTCCACCGCGTCACGCAGTTCGGTAATACGCCGCCGTTCCCCCTCGATATTCTCGATTGAGGCAGAGAAAGCGACCGCAAAAGCGATCGCCGCCGCGACATTCTCGGTTCCCGCCCGCCGACCGGCTTCCTGCCCGCCGCCGCGCAAAACCGCTTCCCTTATATGGATATCGTCCCGCACGAACGCCAGAGCCCCGGCGCCGGCCGGTCCGCCGAGCTTGTGCGAGGAAAAGAACAAAATATCCGCGCCCAATGTCTCGAATGTTGCATTGCAGCGCCCGACGGCCTGGGTTGCGTCGCAGACCAGAAGACCGCCCGCCGCATGGATCAGTTCCGCCGCCGCCCGAACCGGCTGGATGACGCCGGTCTCATTATTCGCCGCCTGCAGGGCCAACAGGACGCGCTGGCCTTTTGTCCGCGCCAGCGCCGCCTCCAGCGCCTCCAGCGATAGAACGCCCTCGACGGTGAGCGGCAGGGTCTCCGTCTGTCCGACCGGAAAGCGATGGCCGGAAAGCACTGCCGGATGTTCGCCACCCGAGAGCAGCAACCGGTCGAAAGGCGCCGCTTCCCGGCCAAGCTGAAGATGTGGCGTCAGCGCCAGATTGGCCGCCTCGGTCGCGCCGCTGGTGAAGACGAGGTTGCGAGGCGACGCCCCTACACCGGCGGCAATGACCGAGCGCGCCCGCTCCATGATCTCGCGCGCGGCGCGGCCTTCCGCATGGACAGATGAAGGATTGCCGAGCACGTCCAGCGCGGCGACCATCGCCGCGCGCGCCTCGGGGCGCAGCGGCGCGGTGGCGTTGTAGTCGAGATAGGCGCGGGGGGTGGACATCTTCAACTCAACGCTCCGGGCGACTCGAGCCAAACGCGCGCCCCACACAACAGCTTTGACTTGCGCGCCCAGCCTGTCATCGCAATAGTGCATTTCCTTTGTTACTTCCACCCAAGCAATTTTCGGGGTCGTTTCATGCCAAAGAAGCTGATTGTGTTTTGTGACGGCACCTGGAACTCCGCCGACCAGAAGACCAAAGATGGCCGCCCCTGCCCCACCAATGTGTTGCGTCTGTTCGAGGCGACCGAAAGCCGCGACCGCAACGGCGATCCGCAGATCGCGCATTACACCGCTGGCGTCGGCACGAAATGGTCCGACCGCATATTGGGCGGCGGCTTCGGTTTTGGGATTTCCGACAATATTCGCGACGCCTACAGCTTCATCATCAGCAATTACGAACCCGGCGACGAGATTTTCCTCTTCGGCTTCAGCCGGGGCGCCTTCACCGCGCGCAGCATCGCCGGCCTTATCCGCAATGTCGGCGTGCTGACGCGCTACAAGCTGCATCTCCTCAATGAAGCCTATGACCATTACCGCGACAAAGACGACAAATGGCATCCGGACAGCGATCTCTCAAAAGCCTTCCGGGCGGCGAACGCCTTTCCCGACACGCCCATAGCCTTTCTGGGCGTGTGGGACACGGTTGGCGCGCTCGGCGCGCCCTTTGGCGCCGTCATGAGCAAGATCACCGACGCGCTGTTCAAGACGCAGTTCCATGACGTGCAGCTGAGCTCGATCGTCCTCGCCGCCTATCACGCGCTGGCGATAGACGAGCGGCGCTGGCCCTTCCGCCCGACGCTGTGGGAGCTGAACGACACGCATCGCGCAAGATGCGCGGCGGCGAAAGCGAAGGGCGAGATCACGCCCTATGAGGAAAAATGGTTCGCGGGCGTGCATTCCAATATCGGCGGCGGCTATCCCGACAGCGGCCTCGCCGATTGCGCGCTGGAGTGGATGATCAACCGCGCGAGCCATCACGGGCTCGACATCGACGCCTCGAAGGCAAGTCCGCCGCTCTATAACCCAAACCGCAATGCGCCGCCGGAGAATTCACAGACCTGGTATTACCGGTTCGCGACCGTCGTCTCGGTCTATATCCCCGCCGCATGGCTGAAGCGCAAGGGCGATCCCAAGGAAGCGCCGCTGATCGACCGCGTGCAGTGGAACGGGGATTATCTTCGCATCGTCGGAAACCAGGGCGACCTCGCCGCCGCCGTGAAGGCCTTTCCGGTTCTCGACGCCTACACAGGCGAAATCTCGCACGCCGCAATCGAAAAACTCGCCCGCGATGAAAATTATGATCCGCCGAATCTGGAATATGCGTGAGGGACGACGCGGCCCCTCATCCGACCCCGCTCCGCGGGGCCGCGTTCTCCCGCGAGCGGGAGAAGGAAAGGGCGTCGTTTGATTCGACTTTAAATCAATCAGCTACGCCAATCTAAAAAGTATGGGCGCTCCCTTCTCCCACTTGTGAGAGAACGCAGCCCTTGCGTCAGCAAGGGTCGGATGAGGGACCCTCGCCTCTAACCCTAAGCCCCAAACACCCGCGCGAAAATCGTGTCCACATGCTTGAAATGGTAGGAGAGATCGAACAGCTCATCCAGCTCCGCCACAGAAAGCTTCGCGCTCACATCCTTGTCGGCGCCGAGCAGCGCGCGAAAATCGCCTTCGCCGCGCCAGACCGGCATGGCGTTGCGCTGCACCAGCGCGTAAGCGTCCTCGCGCGAGACGCCCTTTTGCGTTAGCGCCAGCAGCACGCGCTGCGAATGGACGAGGCCGCCCAGCCGGTCCAAATTCTTCTTCATGTTCTCAGGGTAAATCAGCAGATTCTCGATCACGCCGGTAAGCCGCGCGAGCGCGAAATCCAGCGTCACCGTGGCGTCAGGGCCGATCATGCGCTCGACGGAGGAGTGCGAAATATCGCGCTCGTGCCAGAGCGCTACATTCTCCAGCGCGGGGATCGCCATGCCGCGCACGAGCCGCGCGAGGCCGGTCAGGTTTTCCGTCAGCACCGGATTGCGCTTGTGCGGCATGGCCGAAGAGCCCTTCTGCCCGGCCGAGAAAAACTCCTCCGCCTCCAGCACTTCCGTGCGCTGCATGTGGCGGATTTCAATGGCCAGCCGCTCGACGCTGGAGGCGACAACGGCGAGCGTCGCGAAAAAGGCCGCGTGGCGGTCGCGCGGAATGACCTGCGTCGAGACGGGCTCGACGGCGAGGCCGAGCTTTTCCGCCACATGCTCCTCGACGCGCGGATCGATATTGGCGAAGGTGCCGACTGCGCCGGAAATGGCGCAGACCGCGATCTCCTTGCGCGCTGCGACCAGCCGCCCCCGCGCGCGGGAAAACTCCGTATAGGCCAGCGCCAGCTTCAGCCCGAAGGTCGTGGGCTCGGCGTGAATGCCATGCGAGCGGCCGATGGTGGGCGTGTGTTTGTGTTCCAAGGCGCGCTTCTTGATCGCGGCCAGCAGTGCGTCGACATCGGCGATCAGCAGATCGGCGGCGCGGGTCAGCTGCACGGAAAGACAGGTGTCGAGCACGTCGGAGCTCGTCATGCCCTGATGCACGAAGCGCGAGTCCGGGCCGATGAATTCGGCGAGATGGGTCAGGAAGGCGATGACGTCATGCTTGGTGACGCGCTCGATCTCGTCGATGCGGGCGACGTCGAAAGTGACATTGCCGGCCTTCTCCCAGATCGCCTTAGCGCTTTCCTTGGGGATGACGCCGATTTCCGCGAGGGCGTCGCAGGCGTGGGCCTCGATCTCGAACCAGATTTTGAAACGGGTCTGCGGCTCCCAAATATCGGTCATCGCCTTTCGGGAATAGCGCGGGATCATCGGGGAAGCCTCTGGATCGGAAAAGGGGAGAGGCGCGGCCCTAACACGCTGATCGTGCGCCGTCCACATGCGCCTTGCTCCGCCGACCGGCATGTCCTCGACGTCCATTGGTCAGCCGGCGGATATCAGGGCCCGTTAAAGCCGCTGGGCGAGGATTTCGCGCGCGCCCAGCAACTCATTAGGTCCTCGCAAAACGAGCCTTGAGCGGCCGTGAATTCAGTGCTTGGAATTTTCCGGGCAGCCGCATTTGGTGTCGCAAGCCAACCTGTCCGACCACAATTTTTCGTGATCGGCCATATTGTCGTTCTTATGACGAATGAACGTGTCCTCGCACTTGCTCGCGCACATCGCCTGCTCGTCTTCGTTGCGAGTGTCGCAAGTCACGGTCGTAACGGGGCTTTTCAGGCCGGTCACGGCCGCGCCTTCGAAGGCGTAAGAGGGAGCAATCATTCCGCCCAACATCAGAGCCGCCGCCAGAAGAATGTTCTTTTTCATCTTGGTGTTTCCTCGGTTGATTTATTCTATCGGGAGCATTGCCCCGGCGGGGCATAGGCCAGTTTTACAATTTGCTGTCAATAGAGAGACCAAAATTCTGATTGTCGCAGGGGAGCCTGTTTTGGAGGCTACCCATGAGGCGGCGAGGGGTTGAATGACGGACGCCCCTACTCCCCCGCCTCCACATAAATCTCCGCGCCCTTCTCCAGAAACTCCGCGCTCTTCTCCGCCATGCCCTGCTCGCGCGCCTGGATCGCGGCAGCCTCCTCGCGCAGGTCGCGGGTGATCTGCATCGAGCAGAATTTCGGCCCGCACATCGAGCAGAAATGCGCGACCTTGTGCGCTTCCTTCGGCAGCGTTTCGTCGTGATATTTGCGCGAGGTGTCGGGGTCGAGGCCGATGTCGAACTGGTCGTTCCAGCGGAAATCGAAACGCGCGCGGCTCATGGCGTTGTCGCGCTCGATAGCGGCGGGATGGCCCTTGGCGAGGTCCGCCGCGTGGGCGGCGATGCGATAGGTGATGACGCCGGTTTTCACGTCGTCGCGATCCGGTAGGCCGAGGTGCTCCTTGGGTGTGACATAGCAAAGCATCGCCGTGCCGAACCAGCCGATCATCGCCGCGCCAATGCCTGACGTGATATGGTCGTAGCCCGGTGCGATGTCGGTGACGAGCGGCCCCAGCGTATAGAAGGGCGCCTCGCCGCAGGCCTTGAGCTGCTTGTCCATATTTGCCTTGATCTTGTGCATCGGCACATGGCCGGGGCCTTCGATCATCACCTGACAGCCCTTGTCCCAGGCGATCCTGGTCAGTTCGCCCAGCGTCTCCAGTTCGGCGAATTGGGCGGCGTCATTGGCGTCCGCGTTGGAGCCGGGACGCAGGCCGTCGCCGAGCGAGAAGGAGACGTCATATTTGCGCATGATGTCGCAAATGTCGCCAAAGCGCTCATAGAGGAAACTCTCCTTGTGCTTGGAGAGGCACCAGCGCGCCATGATCGAGCCGCCGCGCGAGACGATGCCGGTCACGCGCGAGGCGGTCAGCGGCACATAGGCGAGGCGCACGCCGGCATGGATGGTGAAATAGTCGACGCCCTGCTCCGCCTGCTCGATCAGCGTGTCCTTGAACACTTCCCAATCGAGCTTTAGCGCGTCGCCCCCAACTTTCTCCAGCGCCTGATAGATCGGCACCGTGCCGATCGGAACGCTGGCGTTGCGGATGATCCAGTCGCGGATGTTGTGGATGTTGCGGCCGGTGGAAAGGTCCATGACGGTGTCGGCGCCCCAGCGGATCGCCCACACCATTTTCTCGACCTCCTCCGCCACCGACGAGGTTACGGCCGAATTGCCGATATTGGCGTTGATCTTGACGAGGAAATTGCGCCCGATGATCACGGGCTCAAGCTCGGGGTGATTGACGTTGGCGGGGATGATCGCGCGACCGCGCGCGATTTCGTCGCGAACGAATTCCGGCGTCACGAATTCAGGGATGGACGCGCCGAAACTCTCGCCATCCTTGATGCGGGCGGCCGCCTCGTCAAGCGCGCGCTCGCGGCAAATATTCTCGCGATGCGCGACGTAGATCATTTCCTTGGTGATGACCCCGGCGCGTGCGAATTCGAGTTGCGTGACAGGGCTGGAGCCGGCGGCGCGATAGAGCCTGCGCGGGGCTGGACAAGGCGGCACGAGATGATCTTCGCTGACGAAGCCATTGTCCTCGGGCTTGACCGCGCGGCCAGGATAGGTTTCGAGCCCTTCGCGCGAGGACAGCCAGGGACGCGCGACAGGAAGCCCAGCGGACAGGTCCGGCGTGAAGTCGCCGCATCCATAAGGACCGGAGGAATCATAGACACGCAGCGGCGGCTCTCCCGCCGAGGGGTCGAGCGCGATCTCGCGGAAAGGAACCCGCACATCGGCGGCGCCCTGCGGCGCCGAATAGACCTTCCTCGATCCACCGATGCAACCGGTCGTCACGCTAGAGGGCTTCGGGGGACGCTTGTCATGCGCGTTCATGGGCAGGCTCCAGCTATTACACGGAGACAGGCATGACGTCGGAGATCTCGACAGGAAGGATACTGAGCCGTGGTGAACGGCTCGTCCCTATGTCCTGGCATTCCCTCCGCCGGCATGACCCGGATCAGGTTCGACGGGTTCTTCTCAGCCGCTTGCGCGACGCCCCTCGCCATTAGAGCGATGCTAACTGTTTATTAAGCATACCGCAACCAAGCTGCAAACGGGCCGAATTGTGGCTTCAAGCCGGTCTTTCCGCCTGTGGCGAATACGTGTGTGGTAAATACGTGACAACGTCACGAAAAAGGGCGCTAGCCGGGTTCCAGCCCTGCTGGAATCAGAAAGATTCTGTTACCACTGAATCGAAATTCGGAAAGGCCTGTGTGTGCATGGGCGACAATATCGCAATTCTTCTTGACGCAGGTCAATCTCCATGAAAATCAACATCCGGCGCGCTCTTCTTGCATCATTGTCGTTGTCGCCGCTGATCTCGGCCAGCCCGCTTCTGGCCGCCGACGGTATTGAACTGATCGGCTATGGCGCGCGCCAAAAAGCTGTCGCGGGCGCGGATGTCGCCGACTCGGTTGACGCTATGTCGATGTCGATCAACCCGGCGGGGATCGTCGGCATGGATCGCCAATATCAGTTCGGCATCACCGCCCTGCTTCCGGATCGCGGATATAGCGCCAGCGGTCCGCTGGAGGTGCTGGCGCCCGGCAATGTGCAGAGCGGCCGGGCGATCTTCCCGGTGCCCAATAGCGCCAATGTCTCTCCCATCGACGCGGAATCGGCCTGGGGCACCGTCTCCTACGGCAATGGCGGCATCAACACGGCATACAGCATGGGCAATTTCAAACCGCCCATCTACGCGCCCCCCTTCCCTTTCCCCGGCGTCGTGTCGCCTCTGCTGGCGCCCTCGGCCGGCGGCCCCTTTGGCGGCGGCTTCGCCGGCATCGACTATCAGCAGGAATTTTTCAGCGTCGTTTACGCTCGCAAATTCGGCCCCGTAACGATCGGCTTCGCGCCCACGCTCGTCGGCCAGTCTCTCAATATCCAGGGCCTCAAGACATTCGCCCCCTGGTCCAGCGATCCCTATCATCTCTCCGACAATGGCTATGATTACTCCTTCGGCGGCGGTTTCAGAATCGGCCTGCAATATGAGATCATGAAAGGCTTGCGCTTTGGCGCCGCCGGCTCCACGCCAATGTTCATGACGCCCTTCGACAAATACGCTGGCGCCATCGCCGATCATGGCAAGCTCGACGTTCCCGCGGATCTGACCGCGGGCTTCGCATACGACATCCGCCCGGATGTCACGCTGATGGTCGACTGGAAGCATATTTTCTATTCCGCCGTCCCAGCTCTCGGCAATTCGAGCGGCCCGATCTTTCTCGGCTCCCTCGGCTCCTTTGGCGGGACGGGCTTCGGCTGGCGCGACACGGACGCGGAGGCCTTCGGCATCGAATGGCGCGCCACGAAGCAGCTGACGCTGCGCGCGGGCTATCGGCATACGAGCCCGATGATCGGCTCGCAGGACGTCACGCTCAATGTGCTGGCCCCGGCGATCACCGAGCATCATGTCACTGGCGGCTTCAAATACGAGCTGACCAAGAACTCCTCGATCGACTTCGCGGCAGTCTACGCTTTCAAGAATTCCATAAGCGGGCCGGAGAACGTGCCTTATGTGGCCTTCGCATACAGCACGCCTTTTGGACCTTACTCCGTGACCCAATTGCCCCACTATGGCGCGGGCACCAATGTCACGGCTTCGCTAAGCGGCCTGGAGTTCTCGGTCAGCTACACCTATAAATTCGATACTGGCGACAACTCGTGGATCCCGACGCACTTCTGACGGACAGGCTCAGTCCCCGACCAAGAATTCCAGACGCCCCGAGGGAAACCCCTGGGGCGTTTTGTTTTTTAGCCTTCCTTGATGATCGTCGGCGCCGCCCGGCGCGATTGCGTCTCCAGCAGGGTTTTCACCTTGGCGGCGAGATTGAGATAGATCGCCGCATGCTTACCGTGCGGATCAACGCCGACGACGGGACGGCCGGCGTCTGAGGTTTCGCGGATCGCGGCGTCGAGAGGCACTTCCCCGAGAAACGGCACGCCCAGCTTTTCCGCGTCGTGGCGAGCTCCTCCATGAGAGAAGACATCGGTGCGGCCGCCACAGTGCGGGCAGAGAAAATAGCTCATGTTTTCGATGATGCCGAGGATCGGCGCCTCGACCCGCTGAAACATGCCGACCGCGCGGCGGGCGTCGATCAGCGCAAGGTCCTGAGGCGTGGAGACAATTACCGCGCCGCTCAAGGGAACCTGCTGCGCCAGCGTCAGTTGCACGTCGCCGGTGCCGGGCGGCATGTCGACAACGAGAGCGTCAAGTTCGCCCCAGGCGACCTCGCCGAGCATTTGCATCAGCGCCTGAGAAACCATCGGGCCGCGCCAGACCATCGGCACATCTTCATCGACCAGAAAACCGATCGACATCACTTTCACGCCAAAAGCCTCGTGCGGAATCATTTTTCCGCCGTCGACCTTCGGCTTGCCTTGGAGGCCGAACAGGCGCGGCGCCGAGGGACCGTAAACATCCGCGTCAAGCAGGCCGACCTGCCAGCCCTGGGCTGAGAGGCCAAGCGCGAGATTGGCGGCGGTTGTCGATTTTCCGACCCCGCCCTTGCCCGAAGCGACGGCGATGATGAAGCGAATTTTCTCGACAGCGGGGATCATGCCGCGACGCGGCGCGGCGGGGCCAGGGCCAGGGCCATGACTGTGACCGTGGCTATGGCCGTGGGCAGGCTGCGCCGGTCCCGGCTGCTGCGCGCGCTCGGCCGTCAGCGTCACGATCGCCTTGTCAACGCCGGCAACCCGTCCGACCGCCTCCTCCGCCGCGCGGCGAATGGCTTCCCAAAGCTGGGGCTGCGAGGGATCTCCGACAATCGAGACGAATGCCTTTCCCCCTGTCACGTTGATTCCGCTGACAGTGCCCCCGGCGGTCAGAGGCGCGCCTCCCGGACCCGGGACTCTCTCAAGAGCCTTCAATACATCAGCTTCATTCGCCACGGCCGCTGCTCCTTGCCGATTGCAATATCGCGTTCGCGCTTGCGCTTTCTAACGCTGGCCCGCTTCTCGAACATATGCTCAGGCAAAGGCTATGCCGTTATTTTCGGAACTCGTCCACAGAGCCCTCTCCGCAACAGACGCGATCGCCCTGAACTGGGGGACAGGGCACGTCCCCATAGGAGCAGAAGACGCAGCAATCGCCATGTTTCGGCGTTATCGCGGCGCCACACTCAGGACAGTCGTATCGAATGCAACAGCAATCCTGAGGCATCGTGAGAGTTTCGCCGCTCCCGCAGCAAGGACAGACAATCGTCGAGCGAAGTTGAATCCGTTGGCCCAATTTCCGCTCCCCATCGCTTACGCTTCAGCATCCGCATCGACTTGCGCTTCGACCGCATGCTCAATCTTCGGGGTGCGCTTGAAGGGCGACTTACGGCCCCGCATGGTCTGAACGATCTTCGCGCCATTGGAAAACGCAAGATAGATCATGAGTGGGGGCACCGACGCCATGGTCTTCAGATACTCAAGCACCGGGCCACGCTTCAGCGCAATGTAGGGCGGCAAGGTTATCCCCAGAACCACGACGGTCGTCATTGCTGCGAGGATCTGGAGCAACCAGAGATAGGGGCTGACGGAACCATGCAATATGGTTCCAAGGACAAGCGCCAGCACGCCAATCGCCGCAGCGGGAAAGAAAATCTGATGCGCGACCAGAATAATGGCGGCGAGTCGCTGCGTCAGGGTCCAGGGCGATCGCCAAAGCGGAACGATTGTCTTTTGCGCTACCTGAACAAAGCCACTCGACCAGCGCCTCTGCTGGCGGCGATAGTCCCGCAGGCCCTCGGGCACTTGTCCCGGAATTGGCGGCTCGGAAACAAAGATCCCGTGCCAGCCGTCGAGTGCGGCACGCACGGTCAGGTCGAGATCTTCGCACAGGGAGTAATCCGACCAGCCGCCAGCGCTCTCGATGGTCTTGCGGCGCCAGACGCCGCCGGTTCCATTGAACTGGAACAACCATCCTGCTCGGGCGCGGCTGCGCTGCTCGACAAGAAAATGGCCGTCCTGAACAAGACCCTGCGCTCTGGTCAGCCAGTTCTTTTCGTAATTGGAGAATTCGCAGCGCGACTGGACAAAGCCGGCCTTGGGATCCTTCACCAGCAATGGCACGCCACGCTTGAGCCAGTTCGGCGGCGGACGAAAATCAGCATCAAGCATGGCGATGAAAGGCGCGTCGGAGATTCTGAGGCCATAGGCGCAGGCGCCCGCCTTGAAGCCCGCGCGGTCCGGCCGACGCACATGGGCGATGTCGGCTCCCTCGGCGCGCAACTCCTCAGCCACGGCGGCTGCTCGGACAGTGGTCTCGTCCGTGGAATTGTCAAGCAACTGAATGTGAAGCTTGTCCTTCGGCCAGTCGAGCTGAGCCGCGCAACGCAGCGCCTGCTCCGTGACCAAAGGCTCATTGTAGACCGGGATCTGCAACAGCACTTTAGGCAATTCAGGGGCGGGAAGCTCGATTGACGCCGGATCGGCGGCGCCAAGCAATTCGTCCCAGAGGAAGCGGCCGATGACCGCGAAATAGCCGAACCCGATGACGATGAGCGTCAGCCCGCTGGCCATGGCGATCACGTCGACGACAAAGCGGATGAGGTCGAACACCAAACGTCTTTCCTTCTTTATCTGACGGCGGGAGGCGCCTTGAACTGCGCCTTTGCACAAGTCTCGGGCGGTGCGTCGGCGCGCGCGTCAAAACTGTCCTTCGCCCACACAACTCGACTGGTCGTCCATGCCCGCAGCCAAACCAGAATCATGACCGCTTCACGCATGAGGAAGATAACGGGCGCGTCCCATGATACGCGCCAACCCTTCGCAAAGGAAAGCATGGTCTCCGCCACAAGCCACAGCAACAGCGTCGCGACTACAGCGAGGCCGGAGGTCGCCCCCACCAGTGGCGCAGCAATTGCTGCCGCGATAAGCGCAGGAAAAGCTTGGCAGAACGGCTCCAGCAGAAAGGAAAACAAGGCGTCGCCGCGACGAATTACGCTCCAGCGCAGCTGACGCTGAAAGACGTCGATCAACGCGCGCCGCCCCAGCTCTTGCCGCACTGCACGATGCGAAAACACTGTGCGCAAACCGATTCGCGCCATGGCCTTGGCCATCGCATTGTCCTCGCCGACAGTATAGGAAATCGCCCGGAAACCACCCGCCCGCAAAAAGTCGCCGCGGCGAAACAACATGATCTTGCCGACGCCAAATCCATGGCCGAAGGCTGAAGCGAGATAAAGCATTCTGGCATGGGGGCCGTTGAGAATCGATGCCTCGATATGCGCGCCGATATTTTCGGCCTTCGCGCCGTAAGGTATCGCGCAGACAAGGCCGACCTTTTCGGTGAGCTGACGCATATGCTGGGCGAGATCGTCTGGCTCCAGCACGGCGTTGGCGTCTTTCATGAAGATCGTGTCGTTCGTGGCTTCGGTGAAGGGTGCCACGAGATTGTCGACCTTTGGACTTTTTGCGAGCTTTCCTGTCGAATGCAGAAAGCGTGTCGCGACATCTGGATGCCTGGCGAACACCGCGCGCATCGCCCGCGAAGCCTCGGTTTCCATGTCAATCGCCGAGGCGAGAACCTCAAACCGGGGATAATCCTGAATAAACGCCGATTCTTGCGCTAGGTCGAAATTGTCTTCCAGCTGCTTGACGGGCAGAACGATGGATACGGGCGGCTGCGTCCGATTTTTGGCGCGACGTTCGGCGAGCCACGGCTGCAACACCGTCGCGACGCACGACACCGCCAGCAGCACGACGGCGATCACCCAATAAGCTGCGCCGATCCAGAGTGCCGCGTCGGAGAGGAGTGAACCCGCCGACGCCATCAAATCGCTTCTCTCTCGCTCGTTTGCGGCACGATTGCGCCGAAAAGGCAGCATGACGTAATCCACGAGGCGCGGCGGCAGGAAGAGTGGCCAAGCGCAGCACGTAATACATGGAACGCGGGAAGGCGATCACGGTCTTGCGGCGCGCAAGTCCCCAGACGACGATTTCGGCCGCCTCCACGTCGCTCATCAAGTCCGGGCTGCCAGGATTTGGAGCCATCGGACATCGGCGCCTTCACTATCGTGCGCTCGGACATCGGCGTCTTCACGTAACCCGGCACGATCAGGCTGACAACCACGCCATGCCGCGCGGCCACGCCGCGCAGCGATTCCGCATAAATGATGCACTGCCGCCTTGGACGCGCAATAGGCTGGCGAATGCGGCAGACCCCGAACTCCGGCCAAGGAGCCGACCATGGCGATCGTGCCTGAGCCCCGCCCTGTCATCGCCAGCAGCGCCGGCTCGACCGTGTTGAAGACGCCCATCACATTGATCGCCAAAGTCGCGCGCACGGCGTCCGGCGGCTCCAATATCTGCCCCGGCGACAGGCCCGTCGCGACGCCCGCATTCGCGATGAGAATGTCTATCGGCGCGTCCGCAACAGAGCCGCCTCGACCGCTCGCGCCATGCCAAGCCGATCCTGCACTTCGACAATCGCGGTTTCAACTGTCGCTCCCCTGTCGCGGCAGTCCCGTGCGACGGATTCCAGCCGAGCCGCGTCGCGGCCGAGCAAGGTGAGCCGGGTGTCCGGCGCGGCGTAGCGCAACGCCAACGCCCTGCCAATCCCGCTGGAGGCCCCGGTGATGAGAACGTGCTTTGCGACCATCAGGGAATCCTACACGATGACGGGCGCAGTGTCGCCTCGGCGATCAGCGCAGGCGCACGGGAGGCTCCATGCGCATAGAGCCGCACGAAGACTTCTTCAGGCGATGACCTCAACACGCGGCCCGTCAGAGTAATCTTTTCGCCACGAAGCACCGGCTGCACGAATGTGCCGCCGAGCCGCCTTATAACGAGATCGCCGCGCCAGGCCTTCAGCAAGGGCTCGAAGGCGGCGAGCAGCTTCATGCCATGCACAGGCGGCGCCGCGAGACCGATCGAGGCGGCGAGGCGGTCGTCAAGATGCAGGGGATTGTCGTCGCCGGACACTTTTGCATAGCGCTGCAAAGCCTGCGCGTCGAAAGGGCCGATCTCGGCGACCGGAAGACGGTCGCCGACCGCCGGCCGAGTAGTCGCATCGCCCGCGCTCATGAGCTTGCTTCCGCTGAAAGGCTCGCGCGAGGCACGAGCCTTATCACTGTTTCGAATTGACCCACGGGGCGACCTTCCAGCGTCGCGATGCTGCATTCGACATGCAAGCGCGGGGGCGTCTCCTCGCGGCGCATCGAGACATGGAGCTCATACTCGGCTCCCCGAAGCAACGGCGCTTCATAGGTGAAACTCTGCGAACTCATGCACGGGCACGTTGTCGCTTGCGGAGCAGGCCCGCATGATCGCCCCGTGAACCGGCGGAGCGCTCAACCAGACGGCGGGATAGGAGATCGGCACGTAGCCGCCTGCGGGATCGACGAAACCGGTTTCCCTTGCGAAATCCTCTGCCCGCGCCGCATCGACGCTCACGCGCAACGTCTCCGTTGCGGGCACGTCAAGCGCCATCGTCAAGCGCTCTCAGGATCAGCACGGCGTTAATGCCGCCGAATGCGAAGGAATTGGACATCGCCGCCTTCATCGGCATCGGCTGCGCAACATTGGGGATGGCGTTGATTGGGCAACGAGCGTCCGCCTCGAGGAAATTGATCGTCGGCGGCGCGATCTGATCGCGTATCGCATTGACCGCGATGGAGAGTTCCAGGCCGCCGCCGGCGCCCAATGCGTGCCCATGCACCGGCTTGGTGGAGGACACAGCGACACGCCGCCCGTAGTCGTCGCCGAAGACACGGAGAATCGCCTCAGATTCCGTGATGTCATTGGCGTGGGTCGCCGTGCCATGGGCGTTAATGTAATGGATTTCCTCAGGAGCCATGCCCGCGTCCCGCAGGGCTTGAGCCATCGCGCCGGACGCTCCGACAACGTCCGGCCTGACGGGATCCTTCGCGTCGCTGGTGGTGCCATATCCAACCAGTTCGCAGAGCGGCCGGCGACCACGCGCGCGCGCCGAATCCAGGGTTTCAAGAATGAACACCGCGGCGCCCTCGCCGAGCGACATGCCATTCCGGCCCTTGGAGAAGGGGCGGCAGGCGTCCGGCGTCAGAACGCGCAGGGCCTCCCAGGCCCGTACCCGAGCCATTGATGACGCAGGACTCCGCTCCGCCCACGATCGCTCTGTCGGCCAGACCAAAGCGGATCATCTGCAGTCCGAGCCCGATCGCCTGCGTGGCCGACGAACAGGCGCTTCCGACCGCGAAGGTGGGGCCAAGGCAGGAATAGCGCATGCCAAGAGTAGCCGGCGCCGCGCTGGGTATGAGGCGCGGAACGGTGAGCGGATCGGGACGGATTTTGTCCGCATAATAATGATAGAGACCGTTATCGACGGTGGTCATGCCGCCGATGCCGGTGCCAATGATGACGGCCGTGCGCGGGCCGCCAATTTCGGTTCCGCTGTAGCCGGCCTGCGCCATCGCCTCGTCGGCTGCGATTACCGAGTATTGCGTGAAAGGATCACAAAAGGGCAGCAAATCCGCTTCGATATATTCAGAAGCGTTGAATTCGGGAACTTGCGCCGCGATCTTGATGCGTCCGTCATAGGGGCGCTCCGTTCTAAGCGCCCTCACCTGCGTCACGCCATCGCGCGCCGCCTGCCAAAGCCTTTCCGCTCCCATTCCGGCGGCGGAGACCGCGCCCATGCCTGAAATGACAATCCGGCCTGCGCCGGCGGAGCGGCTCTTCAAGCCGCCCGTTGCAGGCGCCAGGTTATCGCCTGCTTGCGATCCGGCCATATTAATTCTTCTCTCTTTCTTTCACGATGAGATCGGCAATAGCATTGATGAGCGTTTTGACGTCCTTGGCTTCCTGTAGCGAACCATCCATCGGAATGTAGACGTTGAACTTCTCTTCCAGAGCGGTGAGTATCATCACGATGTCAACCGATTTAAGGTCAAGGCTTTCTATCGTGGCGTCGGGGGTGACCTTCGCACGATCAATCATGCCTTCGGACGCGATGACTTCAACGATTTCATCGACCAGCGTTGCTCTATCTTGCGGGTTCTCTGTCACGTCCACCTCCGTTCAGGGTCTGCGGGCCTCGCGCCGAGATCCGCCGCTTCCCAGCGGATCAAAGCTTCACAAGGACGATTTCCCCGGCGCACAGCGCGATCTGATAACGAGAACTGCCCGTTCAGCCGCCGCACGAGTGCTTGTCGCCCAGGACGATCGCGCCTTGGTTACGGCCTTTGGAGCGGAAAATAAAGCCCGACCGCCCAAGGTGAGACCAATTGGATTGGCTAGCGGGCCCGCTTCGTGCCAAAAAGCGGCAAGAACCCTTTGCAAGTTCGAGTGAGGATCATGACAATTCAGGACCAACCCTTGGCCGGGGTTTTTCCACAGGCAAGTGAAGAGCAATGGCGCAGCAGCGTCGAGCGCGCCCTGAAAGGCGGCTCGTTCGATAAGCTCGTGGCCAAAACCTATGACGGCGCGACGATCGCCCCGCTCTATCCGAACGCCAGGACGCCCGGCCCCCGCGCCTTGCGCAAGACGCCGGGCCGATGGGAGATCCTGGCGCGGGTCGACCTCGCTGACGCGGAAGCCGCCAACGCCCAGGCGCTCGAGGACCTGGAAGGCGGCGCTTCAGGCCTGCAACTGGTGTTTGCCGGGGCGCAGGGCGCTTTCGGCTCCGCCCTCGCCAGCGACGCGAATTCGGCCATCGCGCAAGTCTTCGATAAAATCCGGCTGGACTACGGGATTCCGGTCATGATCGAAGATTCGATCCGCACGCCGGGCGCCTCGGAGGCAATCACGCGCCTGCTGGACAAGAACCACATCGAGCCATCGATCGCGCGCGTTTCATTCGGCTTCGACCCGCTGGGGTTGCAAGCTCGTCATGGCTTTTCGCCGGCCCCCTGGAGTGAGGCCGCCAGGAGTTTCGCGGCGCGCGTGAAGGCGGCCGCGAAAGCCGGATTCACCTATGGCGCCGCAGCCGCCGACGCCCGTGTGGTCAACGGCTCTGGCGGGACCGAGGCCCAGGAACTCGCTTTCGCCCTCTCTGCGGGCGTCGCCTACCTTCGTGCACTCAGCGACGCGGGCATGGATATCGACGCGGCGCGGAGCCTTCTGCTGTTCAGGCTCGCCGTGGACGCGGACGAATTCCTTGGCGTCGCGAAATTCCGCGCGCTGCGCAGGCTGTGGGAACGTGTGGAGGAATCCTGCGGCCTCTCGCCGAAACCGGCGCTGGTCCACGCGGAAACCGCCTGGCGTATGATGACGCGGAACGATCCGTGGAACAATCTGCTGCGCGCGACGATCGCGGTCTTCTCCGCCGCCGTCGGCGGCGCCGACGCGATCACTGTTCTGCCTTTCACGCAGGCGCTGGGGGCGCCGGACGCCTTCGCCCGCCGCCTAGCGCGAGACACACAGCTTGTGCTGCAGGATAAGTCTTACATTCATGTCGTCGACGACCCGTCGAGCGGCGCTGGCGGATTCGAGGCCTTAACCTCTGAATTATGCGATCGCGCCTGGAGCGAGTTCCAGACTATCGAAGCGGAGGGTGGGCTCGCCAAGGCGCTGCAAGCAGGGCGTTTTCAGGCCAAGGTCGCGGAGACCTTCGGTCAGCGCGCCAAAAATGTCGGCCGTGCGAAGGACAGGATCACGGGCTCCAATGAGTTTCCCAACATAAGCGAGACACCCCTCGCCGTGCTTGCCGGCTTCGCCCCGGAAGCGGGCGACGCGCCAGCTCCGCAGGGAGCGCGGAAATCCCCGATGCTGACGCCGCGCCGCCTCTCGGAGCCCTTCGAGCGCCTGCGCGACGCCTCCGACGCGCATCTTGCCACGACGGGGGCGCGTCCGAAGGTGTTTCTCGCCAATCTGGGCTCGGTCGCCGCCTTCACGGCGCGCGCCAATTTCGCCAAGAATTTTTTCGAGGCGGGAGGCGTCGAGGCGGTTTTTGGACCCGAGACTGAAAATTCCGAGGAAATGGTCACGGTCTTCCGCGAAAGCGGCGCGAAACTGGCTTGTATTTGCTCGTCGGACAGGATTTATTGCGATGCAGCAGTTCCTGTCGCAATCGCCCTCAAAGGCGCCGGCGCCAAGCTTTATCTCGCGGGACGCCCCGGCGAAATGGAGGAAGAGCTTCGCAAGGCGGGCGTAACTCAATTTATCTTCGCGGGTTGCGACATGTTTGAATTGTTGCAGCACGCTCTCGAGGAAGCCAAATGAAGCACATATCCTTGTTTGCGCTTATCGCGGTCGCTTTGGCTGGGCCGGCCTTGGCGCAGGCGAACAAAACTCGGGTGGAGAGATCGCCGGTTGCAAGCGCTGCTGGATATGACGGCGGCTGGACCTTCGAAGCCACCACTACGGTCGGCAACTGCCCGGCGATGGTCCCGAATTCCGTGACGATCCGGGACCATCGCGTCGCTGGCGCGGGAGGCTCGTCGGCGCCTTGGGGCTATGTGGAAAGCGACGGCACGATTGTCGCGCGTTTCACAGACCAGAGCGGGCGTGTCGCGCGCGCGAACGGGCGCCTCCGCACCGCCGACGGCAGCGGGGCCTGGTCCAGCTCCACGGACATGTGCGGAGGCACGTGGCGAGCCTATCGCGGCGGCGGCGACCGCAGCGCGCAGCAGTAGCGCCGACCGCTCGTCGATTTTACGGAAACTGATTTGCAAAAAAAGCGCGCCGCTAGACCAGCCTGTGGTCCAGAAGCGCGCTTTTTTCTGAGGTCGGAACGAGGCGAGCGGCGGAAAACCTACCGCGGGTCGTCGGCGTCGTCCCTCGGCAGCAGCTTGCCGCCCGAGTTCTGCGCCACGGGGCGTCCTTGCTCGGCCACCTGGCTCGGCGCGCCGCCAAAGCCATCCTTTTGATAGATGTCCTCACGGAATTGGGTGACGCCGTCGGGGGCTCCCCAAGCCGTCACATAGACCCAGTAGACCGGGACCGCCGGCTCAAGCTTGACGTCCGTGCGCTCGCCGGAACAAATCACCTCGTCGATATGATCGCGATCCCAGCCCGGATTTTCTTTAAGGAGCCAGGCAACGTAGTCGCGGACGTTCTGCAAACGTATGCAACCCGAAGAGACAAAGCGGAAATCATCGCCGAACACGCCCTTTGCCGGCGTGTCGTGCATATAGACGCCGTAAGGATTGGCGATGTCGATGCGCACCACGCCGAGCGAGTTGAAATCGCCACCTGTGTCCTGACGGAAACGATAGTTCATCGCGTCCATGGAGCGCCAGTTGATCTGCCCGGGCTGGAGCTCCTGATTCTCTTTATTGTAGACGCGGATGTGGTGGTCGCTCAGATAATTGGGATCCTCCTGCATCTTGGGAATCAGATCCTTGCGGATAACCGACGCCGGCACGGTCCAGAAAGGATTGAAGTTGATCTGAATGGCCTTGGTCTGCATGACCGGAGACTGACGGTCGATTTTGCCGACGCCGGCGATGTGATGGGTCACCACGGCCCCGTTTTCCACGGTCTCGACCAGCGCCGCCGGAATATTGGCCGTCACATAGCGATTGCCGAGATCTCGGGAAAAGCTGCGAAGGCGAACGAGGTTGATTTCCAGCTGACGCAAGCGCGTCTCGGCGGGAACATTGAGCGCCGTCAGCGTCTGCTGATTGACGATGCCCGTCTCGTTGATGCCGTGACGCGCCTGGAAACGGCGCACCGCCGCCTCGACGTATAAATCGAACACCGGGCTGGAGCCGGTTTCGGAGCCTATGTCGCCAGAAACGACGAGGCGACGGCGAAGTGCGACCACGGCCGGACCATTCGAGCCCAGCCGCAATTGCTGTCCGTTCGGAACCTGGGGCCAACCTCCGTTCGCGACGATCTGTTGATTGCGCTGAATGGCCGCCTCGGTAGCCGCGACGGTCTGGGTCGAAAAATCGGCGTTGTGGAACGGGAAACGGTCAATCGCTCGGCGGCGTCATACCGTTGCGCCCACTCCGCCTGCCCGTCGGACGGATCTTGCGGGGCGGCGAAAGCGCCCTGCGTCAATGAGCAGATCGCAGCGGCCGCTCCGAGCAGAAGCTTGCGCGGGCTCGATACAAAGCCAGATCGAAAGGTCATTGCCTTGGACAAAATAATAGCTCCAGTTGCATAGACTTCCCCAAACAAACGGGGACGCAACGCCCTTACGCGCGCGCCTTCTTCAAACAAGAAGTGCATCTTTAACATTAACAAGGCCCGAACAGTCCGGCGATTTTGTGACCGCGCGCCTTGCGCTACGTCACGAGGCTCCATCCGTCCATGCCGAGCCGTTCCTGAGGCAAGAAACGCGCCTTGTAATCCATCTTGGGAGAACCCTCGACCCAATAGCCAAGGTACAGATGCTCCAGCCCGAGTTCACGCACTCTCGCCATGTGGTCGAGTATCATGAAGATCCCAAGCGACCGGGAAACGGGCTCCGGGTCGTAAAAGGAATAGACCATAGACAATCCATCCGCGAGACGATCGGTCAGGCAACAGGCGAGCAGTTTTCCGGACTCCCCTGCCCGATATTCCAGCAGTTGAGTCTCGACGTGGCTGTCCTCGACCATCATCTGATAGTCGGCGAAACCCATGTCGGCCATTCCGCCGTCATGATGGCGCGCACCGACATAGGCGCTGAACAATCGATATTGTTCGGCTGTCGCCCGCGAAGCCCGGGGCGCCCCAAGGAGGTCTCCGTTACGCTTGGCGACCCGCCGCAAAGCCCGCGAAACCACGAAATCGGCAACCTTGACCCGCACCGATACGCAACGCCTGCAAGCTTCGCACGCAGGACGGTAGGCGATGGTTTGCGAGCGGCGAAAACCGGATTGCGTCAGGGAATCATTCAGCGCGACGGCGCGGCGCCCGATCAAATGCGTGAAGACCTTGCGCTCGTCGCGACCGGGAAGATAGGGACATGGCGACGGGGCGGTGAGATAAAATTGCGGCGCGTCGCGAGGCTCCTTGGTCAACGCCCGTCGCTCCTCTCCATGTCCGCGCCGCCGCCGGGCAGTCCATTCTGCTCGATCAGTCTCGTCTCGGCGCGACGAAGCACGATCACATCGGCAAGAATATCATGAAGGCAGCGCTTGTTGCTGGCGAAAAAGGTCACGAGCAGCAGGGGCGGCAGCAAGGTGGTCACATAAAACAGCACCGCATGGACGGCGGCGTTGATGAAGGGCGTCGGAGAGCCGGCCATCGTGCGCATCTCAAGATCCATGAAGCGCATCCCCGGCGTCGCCATGCGCCAGCCGGAAATGGTGAGCCCATTGTAGAAGAAGGCGACCAGCGGAAATATCGGCGGCAGAAGCACCGCCGTCATCCCGAAGCTCAAAAACAGAAGGCCAATGAACAGCACGGCCGAAAGCGTCGAAACGATGATCAAATCGAGCAGGACGGCCATCACCCGACGCGTGCGCACCCCGTCCAGGGCGGCTGGCGGTATCCTCGGAGCCGATAATCCTCCGGCTGGCTGCGGTTGAAGCCCCTCCTGTCCGCCGGTGTAACTCATCGTTCCGCCCTTGCCTTTCAGCCAATGCAAATGTCGTCGACATCCAAGCTTATTTCAAGGCGCGCCGGGAACAAAGCGCAGATGCAAGATCGTTCCCGTCTCGCCATAAACTTTCTATCCCCTGCGGGAGTGAATAGCGGGATTTGCCGCGCAAGCCGACTTGACGCGGCGGGCGCCCCGTAGCATGGCTCCGCCAAAGAGTCGCTCGTCCGCCATTGGGGCGCTGATCGACGCCTTGAGCCAAGGCGCCAATCGGCGCGCCCGGCGCCAACCGTTTCAGGATATCCCCATGAGCAGCAACATGGTCGACGGCGGCCACCTCAAGGCTTTCATCGAACGGATCGAAAAGCTTGAAGAGGAAAAGCGCGCGATCGCCGATGACATCAAGGATGTCTACGGCGAGGCCAAAGGCACGGGCTTCGACCCCAAGATCATGCGCAAGATCGTCTCGTTGCGGCGGCAGGACAAGGGCAAGCGCGAGGAGGAAGAGGAAATTCTCGGCCTCTATCTCTCCGCGCTGGGCATGGAATAGGCGCCCGGTAAGCGCGCGTTAACCATAAATCCTTAACGCTGTTCACGGAGCCGCGCCCCAAAGCTCAATCCGATTTTTGGCGCGGTTCAGCGTTCGCGCGAGGAATGACGTGCCGCCTTGGAGAGTTGAGAGCCGCGCCGCCCTGTCGCTAGCGCTCGCCCTGTCGCTGGCGCCGGTGCAGCAGGCGTTGCCTCAGACCATGCCCGGACAAGCCCCGCCGCCGCTCTCCACCTCGGACGGACGTTCCGCCCGATCCCTCGACGACGGCTCGCTGGCGACCGACCAGCTGCGCAGCGGCCTGCCCAGCGGCGATCCCCGCTACGGCTCGGCGAATTATGGCGCGCCCCGACCCAAGACCAGGCTGCCGAAGCCCTACCCTCCAATCCGCATTCACTCCGGCTCCCCGCGCCTGACCAAAAATCCGCTGCCGCCGCTCGAACCCTACAAGACTTCGGCAGTCGCGCGCCGCGCCGCGCGGCTGCGCCCGCAGCGGGTCGGCGAACCCAGACCGATCGTTTCGCAGACAGTCGCGGTTCCCCAGACCATCAAGACAAAACCCAAGCCAAAGGTCGAGCTCAACCCATATGATCCGGTGGGGATTGGCGTTGGCTCGCTGCGGCTGACCCCTTTCGTCGAGACGTCGACCGGATACGACAGCAACCCGGATCGCCTGTCCTCCACGAGCAACCCCACGGGCTCGAAGTTTTTCCGGGCCGACGGCGGCTTGAAACTGCGTTCGGACTGGGAGCGCGACGACTTTCAGGCCGACATGCGGCTGGGCTACGTCGATTATTTCGACTACCAGCAAGCCAATCGGCCGGACGGCGTGGGGTCGTTCATTGGACGCATAGACGTAACGCGCGACACCGCCATCGACGTCACGGGCCACTTCAATCTCGATACGCAACGCCCCGGCGCCCCTGCAATTTCATCCGGCCTGCCGAACGTCACGGTCATCAACCGCCCGATAATCTTCTCGGTGGGGACCAGCGCCGGCGTGACCGAGAAGCTCAATCGTCTCGAAGTGTCGCTGCGCGGTTCTTTCGACCGCACGATGTATCAGGACGCCTATTACAACGACGGCTCGACGTTTAATCTCGCCAGCACTGACTTTAACGACTACGGCGCGACGGGCCGTGTGGCCTACGAGATCAGTCCAAGCCTGAAGCCATTCGTCGAAGCCACGGTGGACACGCGCGTCCACGACGCATACCTCGATCCCTATGGCTACGCGCGCGACAGCAATGGACTGGCCGCACGTGGAGGCGCCGCGATCAAGATAACCGATCTGCTGCGCGGCGAGGCCTCTGGCGGATATGCCGAGCGCGACTACAAGGATCCTCGTCTGCCGCAATTGCGCGGCCCGACCATCGACGCCTCGTTGATCTATACGCCGACGCCGCTTACGACCGTGACGCTTCGCGGCTCGACGACGCTGAACGAAACAACCGTGGCCGGCGCCGCCGGCGCCCTGACCCATACGATCTCGGGACAGATATCTCACGACCTTTTGCGCAATCTGACGATCTCGGCGCTTGGCAGCTATTTCACCAATAACTATCAGGGCGCCACGCTTTTTGAGCAAGGCTACACCGCCGGCGTGAAACTCGAGTACAAGATCACGCGATCCGTCACCGTCAAAGCCAGCTACTCGCGTGAGCGCCTTACAAGCAACGCTGTTGGCGACGACTACACCGCCAATGTGTTTCTCGTCGGCCTGAGGATACAGGAATAGCGGGACGCCGGGGCGGCCTTGCGTCAACGCAGGCGGCACGCGGCAGGGGAGAGTATTGGTCGCATGTGGATGATGCTGGTCTTCGCCCTGAACAGCATGCTGAACTTCATTGTCAGCCTGCTGGTGGCGAAATTCCTGGGGCCAGCCGAATACGGCCGCTTCGTGCTTGCGTTGTCGGCTTCCGTGATCGTCCAATTGCTGTTGTTCGACTGGTTGCGGCTCGCCGCGACACGCTTTTACTCGCAGCGCGATCAGTTGGAGAAGCCCCAGGTGCGCGCGACCCTGGACGCGGCTTTTCTGCGGATCGCTCTGGCCGCGAGCGCAGCCGCGCTGTTCGTGTTCGCGGCAGGCTTCAAGCTGCCGCTCTCCCCAGATCTCGCGGCGCTGGCCATTGGCGTGTCGATCACAAACGGCCTGTTCGATTTCGCCTGCGCGCTGCTGCGCTCGCGTTTTCTTGACCGCCCTTACGGGTTACTTGTGATCGCCAAAAATGTGCTCGCGTTTCTGCTGACCGTGGGCGGCGCGCTGCTGTTCGGCTCGGCGAGGATCGCTTTGCTCGGCATGATCATCAGCGTCGCGGGATCGCTTATCGCCGGGCGCGGCGGATTGATCGACCGCAATGCGCGCAATGGCAAGCCTGAGCGGGCGCTCGCGCTGCAATTCCTGGCCTATGGACTGCCGATCATCGCCGCCAATATTCTCTATCAGTCGATTCCCTTGCTCAACCGTCTTCTGGTTTCTCAATCGCTTGGCTTCGCGGAGGCGGGCCAGTTGTCGCTGGCTTATGAGATCGGCATTCGCATCGTGGGCGCAATCGGCTCCGCCCTCGACGTGATCCTGTTCCAGATCGCGGTGCTGGCTGAAAAGACGGATGGCGCCCAGGGCGCACGGGCGCAGGTTTCGCGCAACATGGGCGTGGTCTTCGCGATCGTCGCGCCCGCGGTGCTGGGCTGCTGGCTGATCCTGCCAAGTTTCGAGCTATTGTTCGTGCCGCAGAATTTTCGCGGACCCTTCGCCTATTATTTCACGCTCATGGCGCCCGCCCTGATGGCTTTCGCGTTGATCAACTACGGGATCAACCCGGCCTATCAGATCTCGCACCGTCTGGCCCCGCTTATGATCGGCGCGCTTGTCGCCATGCTCGTCAATCTTCTCGCTCCGGTCTTGCTTTCGCCAAGGATCGACGCCACGAATTATGCGCTCGCGCAATCGCTTTCGAGTCTCGCCGGCATGGCGGCGCTCTTGGCGATGTTGAACTGGCTGGAGCCGATGTGGCCGGACTGGCGCGCCATTCTCGGAACTCTGGCCGCCTGCGCGTCGATGCTGGGGGCGTGTCTGCCACTGCGCGCATTCAGCCCCGGGCTTTTCACCATGGCCGCCGAAATTCTGGTGGGCGCATCCGTTTATCTGGCGGCGGCGGCGGCCTTCGATGTCGCGGGCTTGCGCAGCCTGCTCGCGCCACGGATCGCGGCGCGCTTCGCCCGTTGATGCCTCGCATCGCATTGCGCCGAACCCTCGAATAGGGCAAGCTCGCGACAGTCAAGTTGACGCCCGGCGCTTGTCGGGAACCTGGAAAGGCGTCGAGGCGTCCATGTGTTTTTCTGCTGCGGCGAGTTTTTCAGCCAGCGCGGTCTGCGCGGCGGCGGGCGTCATGGCCATCAGACGGGCGGACAGGGCAGACCTCCCGCTCGCGCTCATCCCGATGATCTTCGCCCTGCACCAGGCGATCGAAGGCCTCGTCTGGATGACCCATGCCGAGGGCTGGGGCGCCATGCTGGCTATGCCTTTGCGATAATCGCCTTTTGCCTTTGGCCTGTGTAAGTTCCCATCGCGAGCTGGCTGTCCGAGTCGGACGCTCGCCGCCGCAAGTTCATGCTGTTCTTCGTCGGGCTTGGCGCCGTAATCGCCCTGCTAGCCGCTCAAGTCCTCTATTTCGGGCTCATCATTGATTTCGCGACGCATCAGATACAATATCTTCCGACGACACCCTATCCGCTGATATTCGATTACCTCTACACGGCTTGCGTCGTCGGCCCGTTCTGGATGCATCGCAGCCCATACATGAAAATATTCGGCTGCCTGATCCTTGCGTTCTTCGCGGTTTCGACGCTGTATTTCAACCCGGCGCGCTATTCCGTCTGGTGCTTTTTCGCGGCGCTCAGCTCCGTTGTCGTTTACCTCTTCATTCGCGCGAGAGCGGAAGCCGGAGAACCGGGATCAGCGGCCGCCGCCGGATAGATTTTCGCCGTCAGGCAAACGGCGCTGATACGGGATCGCAATGCCCACCGACCCGCAAGAGGAAACGCTGCGCTTTCTGGCCTCGCTCGACGGCGGCGGCGAGATCGCGCGGACCCATATTTCGCGTGTGGTTCTCGGTCGCGCGCGCGCCTTCAAGCTCAAGCGCGCCGTCGCCTTTCCCTATCTCGATTTCTCGACGCCGCAAAAGCGCCTCGCCATGTGCGAGCGAGAGGTCATGCTCAACCGCCGCACCGCGCCAGCGCTTTATCTCGGCGTGCGCCGCGTCACTCGCACGCGCGACGGCGGTCTTGAACTCGACGGCGGTGGCGAGCTTGTCGACGCCATAGTGGAGATGCGGCGCTTTGACGGCGACGACCTGCTGGAAAGCATGGCGGCCACTGGCCGCCTTACAGGGCAGATTGTAGAGACGCTGGCGCGGCGCATCGCGAGCTTCCATGACGGCGCCGAGATTGTCCGCGAGCGCGGCGGCTACGCGGCGATGCTCCACATATTGGAGTTGAACGAGGTCAGTGAAAGGCGCGCGCCGCCAGCGCCCCCCGATGCGGTTCGGGCGCATGATGCGCAATTGCGCGCTCGGCTTGACGAGATGAAAGCGCTTCTCGACGCGCGACACGCGCAGGGCAAGACGCGCCTTTGCCATGGCGATCTGACGCTGCGCAACATCTGTCTCCTCGAAGGCGTTCCCACTCCCTTCGACTGTCTGGAGTTTTCCGACGAACTTGCGTCGATCGACGTGCTCTATGACCTCGCCTTCCTGCTGATGGATCTTTGTCGCGTCGGCAAAGGCGCGCTCGCCAATCTTGCGCTCAACCGTTATCTCGACTGGCGCGACGAGATCGACGGCCTGCGGCTGCTGCCCTTCTTCATGTCGATGCGCGCCACGATCCGCGCCTATGTTGCCGCGCAGCAGCAAAGCCCCGAAGAGGCGAGCGCATATTTCGATCTCTCCCGCGCGCTTATTGGAGACTGCGCGCCTTTCGTCATTGCAATCGGAGGTTACAGTGGCTCGGGCAAGTCCAGCGTCGCGGCCGGACTGGCGCCTCTGATCGGCGCCGCTCCCGGCGCGCGAACGCTCAACAGCGACCGCCTGCGCAAAAAGCTCTTTGGCGCGGAGCCGACGGAACGTCTGCCGACGGAAGCATACACCGGCGAAGTCTCCGAGCGCGTCTATGCGCGCATGTTCGAAGAGGCGGCGCGCGTCGTCGCCGCCAGCTGGCCCGTCGTGGTGGACGCCGTGTTCGATCTGCCGCAGAGCCGCGCGGAGATTGAACAGGTCGCGAAAGACGCAGGCGTTCCTTTCCACGGCTTTTGGCTGGACGCGGACATCGGCGCCCGTCTGGCGCGGGTCGACATAAGGCAAAATGATCCTTCCGACGCGACGCGCGAGGTGCTTCTGCGGCAGATGCAGCGCGGCCCCGGCGCGATCGGCTGGACGCAGATCGACGCCTCGCGCGGCCTCGACGTCATTGTAAAGGAAATCGCGCGTTTTATCCGGGCGTCGCTCCTTGCAGCGCCTTGTTGAGATAGATCCTCGCGGCGCCAGCAGGAAAGTTCTCGATCCGCCCGCAACGAGCAAAACCGCAGCGCTCGTAAAAGGCGGCGGCGCCCTCCTCGAATGTGTCGAGATAAAGCCCAACGCAGCCGCGTTCACGCGCAATCTGTTCCGCCTGCGCCATGAGACGTCGCCCGAGCCCCTGCCCGCGCGACTCCGGCGCGACGAAAAAATGCCGGACATAGAGCCAGCGCCAATGCGACGAGCCATTGAGTCCGCCAACGAGCGCGCCAGCGCCGTCGCGCGCAAGGATCGCGAGCGGGCGCTCGTCGCGCGGGCCGAAGCGCGCCGCGACTTCGACGCCAAGGAGATCGGCGATCTCTGTCGCTTCGCCCGCGTCGTCAATATGGAAGCTGACGGCGCTGTCCCGCTTTTCAAAGGCGTCGCCGCCGGTCATGATAGGCTCCATGATGAATCCAAGATTTGCCGCGCCATTGTTGGCCATGGCGGCTCTGCTTTCAATCGGCGCGAGCGTCTCGCACGCGCAGGAGGCCAGTTGTGCGGCGCCTGTGAAGACTAAGGGCGCGCACTTGCGCGACTATCGCTCGATATTTGAGAGCTGCACGAATGAATCGGGTCAAAAGCGGCTGGCGACAAGGCGCATGACTTCAGGCGGCGAGGCGTGGCTGCTCGCCCTCGACCCCGAAAGCCTCGCCACGCGAATCGAGAGGGCGCAATGCTGGACCTGCCATGAGACCTCCGACGCGGATCAGGCCGAAACACGCTTCCTCCGTGCGCTGCAACCGCCGCCGAAGGGCGGAGCGACGCCAAAGGCGCTGGAAAACGCCGGGCTCGTGCATGGCAAGGGCGCGGGCTCCTTCCTGACGGGCGATCTTTGCCCCAGCCGAAAGCCTCTCGATCGCGCCTTTCTGGAATCCCTGGCCAAGGAAGGCGAGAGAACGCCGATCGCGCTCACCGTCTCGGGGCTCTGGATCGTCCATCATGGCGAGGACTGGGAGTGGCTGAAGCAAAAGGCGGAGAGCGGCGCGCTGGACATCACCTGGGTGAATCACTCCTACACCCACCCTTATAACAAGGGCCGCCCGGACGACCGGACTTATCTGCTGACGCCCGGCGTCGACATGGACAAGGAGATTTTCGACACGGAAAAACTGATGATCGCCGGCGGCGCGACGCCCTCGGTATTTTTCCGCTTTCCGGGCCTCGTGTCCGATCCGGCCTTGATGGAGACGCTCCGCAACCGCCATCTCATCGCGCTTGGAGCGGACAGCTGGCTCGCTCTCGGGCCGCCGCCCCGCCCCGGTTCGATTGTGCTGGTGCATCCGAACGGCAATGAGGAGATAGGCCTGAAACTGTTTTCACGGCTGCTGGCTCAGGGCAAAATGCCCAAGCCGTTCCGCCCTATCGATGAGGCCCCCTGAAGGGCTTCCGAAGCGAACTGCTGGCGCACGTTCTGTACCTGTATTCCGATTCACCCTAAAAATATCGCGATTCAAGAAGACAAAATTATCAGTATTTTCGACCTCGCCTTGCCGCTGTCAGAAGACCGCATCATATTTCCCGCCAGAAAGAGGAGATAATGATGTCCTATCTGCAAGGCGTCGTGTATCCGCCGCCCTCAAGCGACTATCCGCCCGTAGTAATTATTTTTAAATCGGACGGCGAAATCTTGGCGGCGCGCGCGGCGGCCTCAATGCAGGCTGCGGAAAGTTTCCTTCACCAGGTGCTGGAAGAGGTCAAGTCTCAATTAGACGAAAACCTGACGACAAGCCCGCAGGGCGAGCAAAGCCAGTAAACTCAGGGCAAAAGCAGCGGCTTGCAATGTTCCCGTCACGACCCGACAATATAGCCGGCGGGAAGGACGGTCGCGACGACCGGCCGTCCAGCCGGATTTTCCTTACATTGACAAGGATTGCACCGGCTCTTATCTCTCCGGCGGAAAATTTGCGCCGAAACCTGTGGCGGCCCTGCGGGGCGCGCAAGTCCCAAAACTGGTGTTCTTGCACTTAAAACACGCCTGTTCTCAAAGGTTTCGACGAAACGGCGCCCCGCGCCGTAGACCGGCGACGGTCCAGTCAGAAAGGTTCTTGCATGCTCGGCGCCATCGCCAGGAAAATCTTCGGCTCCGCCAACGACCGCCGCCTGAAGACCTATCAGCCGAAGGTCAGGGCGATCAACGCGCTGGAGCCCGAGGTTTCGTCGCTCTCGGATGAAGCGTTGCGCGCCCGCACGCAGGAATTCCGCGAGCAGCTGGCGGCCGGCAAAAGCCTTGACGAACTGCTTGTTCCGGCCTTCGCCACGGTCCGCGAAGCGGCCAAGCGAACCCTTGGCCAGCGTCATTTCGACGTCCAGCTCATCGGCGGCATGGTGCTGCACGAGGGCGCCATCGCCGAGATGCGCACCGGCGAGGGCAAGACCCTCGTCGCCACCCTCGCCGTCTATCTCAACGCGCTCAAGGGCGAGGGCGTCCATGTCGTCACGGTCAATGATTATCTGGCCAAGCGCGACGCCGAATGGATGGGCCAAATATACAACTTCCTGGGTTTGACCGTCGGAACCATCGTCCATGACATTTCGGACGAGGATCGCGCCGCCGCCTACGCCAGCGACATAACCTACGGCACGAACAATGAATTCGGCTTCGACTATCTGCGCGACAATATGAAATACGAGCTGGCGCAGATGGTGCAGCGCCGGCATTCCTACGCCATCGTGGACGAAGTGGACTCGATTTTGATCGACGAGGCGCGCACGCCTTTGATCATTTCGGGCGCGATCGACGATAAATCCGATCTCTACAACTCCATCGACAAGCTCCTTCCGTCGCTGAAGCCGGAAGACTACGATCTCGACGAAAAGCAGCGCTCGATAAGCCTGACCGACGCGGGCAACGAGCACATGGAGGAACTGCTGACGGAGGCGGGCGTGTTGACCGAGGGCGCGCTTTACGAGGCCCAGAACGTCACCATCGTTCACCACGTAAATCAGGCCCTGCGGGCGCACAAGCTGTTCCAGCGCGACAAGGACTACATCGTCCGCAAGGGCGAGGTCGTCATCATTGACGAATTCACGGGCCGCATGATGCCGGGCCGCCGCTATTCGGAAGGGTTGCACCAGGCGCTCGAAGCCAAGGAGCATGTCCAGGTCCAGCCCGAGAACGTGACGCTGGCTTCGATCACCTTCCAGAACTACTTCCGCCTCTATGACAAGCTCGCGGGCATGACCGGCACCGCCTCGACGGAGGCGGCGGAATTCGCCGAGATTTACAAGCTCGACGTCGTGGAAATCCCGACGCACCGCCCGGTCCAGCGCATTGACGAAGACGACGAGGTCTATCGCACAGCGAATGAGAAGCTGAAGGCCATCGCCACCGAGATCGAAACGGCCAGCGCCACGCTGCAACCCCTGCTGGTCGGCACCACCTCCATCGAGAAGTCGGAACAGCTTGCGGAGTTTCTGACCAAGCTCGGCTATCGCCAGATCGACTTCTCCGACCCGAAGGCGCTGCCAAAGCTTTATCAGGCGGCCCGCTCAGGCAAGCCTTCAAAGCTCTTCGCGGTGCTGAACGCCCGCTTCCATGAGCTTGAAGCCTATATCGTCGCCGAGGCCGGCGTGCCCGGCGCCATTACGGTCGCCACCAATATGGCCGGCCGCGGAACGGACATTCAGCTCGGCGGCAATGTCGAGATGCGCGTCGCGCAGGAATGCACGGGGCTCGAAGGCGACGCGCTCAAGGCCAAGGAGGCGGAAATCCGGGCGGAGGTCGCGCGCTTCAAGGAGCAGGCCATCGCCGCGGGCGGGCTCTATATCATCGGCACCGAACGGCACGAAAGCCGCCGTATCGACAATCAGCTGCGCGGGCGTTCCGGCCGTCAGGGCGACCCCGGACGCAGCAAGTTCTTCCTGTCGCTGCAGGACGATCTCATGCGCATCTTCGGCTCCGAACGCATGGATTCAATGCTGGTGAAGCTCGGCCTGCAGGAAGGCGAAGCCATCGTCCATCCCTGGATCAACAAGGCGCTGGAAAAGGCGCAGCAGAAAGTCGAGGCGCGCAACTTCGACATGCGCAAGAACGTGTTGAAGTTTGACAATGTGATGAACGATCAGCGCAAGGTGATCTTCGAGCGCCGCCGCGAGATCATGGCGGACGAGAGCGTCGAGGAGCAGGTCGCCGACATGCGCGAGGAGGTCGTCAATACGATGGTCGCCGCGCATATTCCACATGCCGCCTACGCGGAGGCCTGGGACGTCGACGGTCTCGCCAAAGAAGCGAGGGAGAAGCTCAATCTCGACCTGCCGATCAAGGAATGGGCGGCGGAGGAAGGCATCGCCGACGAGGAAATGCGGGAGCGTCTGCTCAACGAAGCCAACACCGCCTACGCCGCCAAGGTCGAGAAAAACACGCCCACGCTGATGCACATGATCGAAAAGCAGTTCGTGCTGCAATCGCTGGACTATCTGTGGCGCGACCACCTCATCGCGCTCGACCATCTGCGGCAGGTGGTCGGCTGGCGCGGCATGGCGCAGCGCGACCCCCTGAACGAATACAAGTCCGAGGCGCTTGAGCTTTTCAAGACGCTCATGGAACATTGGGACGAGCGCGTCACATCTCAGCTCATGTGGGTCGACGTTTCCTTCGAGGCGCCCCCTTCCGCGCCGCCCGAATTGCCGCCGCTGCAGATGATGCACCCGGACCCGGAAGGCGTGGGAGCCGGCGGCGGCGATCAGGGCGCGCTCGCCGATCTCAACGCCCGGCTGGCGTCCGTCGACTTTTCCGCCGCCGCGCTCGCGCCGGAACCGGTCCAGCCCCGCGACCCGCAAGACCCGTCGACCTGGGGCAAGGTCGGGCGCAACGAGGCCTGCCCTTGTGGTTCCGGCAAAAAATTCAAGCACTGCCACGGCGCATTAGCTTAATGGCGGTGTAACCGGCTTCCTTGTAATAGTGGGAGCCGCTTGCCCTGCGCCTGGGGTCCCGGCCCACAACTTGGCGGAGACTTTACCTGTGTCCAGCATTGATTTTTCTAAAGTTCTCGTCGCGCAGGGCGGCGGTCCGACGGCGGTCATCAACCAGTCCCTGGTCGGCGCCGTGCTTGAATCGCGCAAATTCCGCGAAGTCGAGCGCGTTTATGGCGCATTTCATGGCGTGCGCGGCATCATCAATGAAGATTTCGCCGATCTGACGCAGGAAACCACTCACAATCTGGAACTCGTCGCCGGAACCCCCTCCTCGGCTCTGGGTTCGACTCGCGACAAGCCAGATCTGAAATATTGTCGGGAAATCTTCAAGGTCCTCCAGGCTCACAAGATCGGCTGCTTCTTCTATATCGGCGGCAACGACAGCTCCGACACGGTGCGCATCGTCTCCGAAGAGGCCAAGGCCCACGGCTATCCGCTGCGCGCGGTCCACATCCCCAAGACCATCGACAATGATCTGACGGTCAACGACCATACGCCCGGCTTCCCCTCGGCGGCCCGCTTCGTGGCTCAGGCCTTCGCCGGCGCCAATCTCGACAATTGGGCGCTTCCGGGCGTCTATATTGGCGTAGTGATGGGTCGCCACGCGGGCTTCCTGACCGCCGCTTCCGCCCTGGGCAAGAAATTCCCGGACGACGGCCCCCATCTCATTTACATTCCGGAACGCGCCTTCGTGATCGACAAGTTCCTGGCGGACGTGAAAGCCACCATGGACCGGCTGGGCCGCTGCGTGGTCGCCGTGTCCGAGGGCGTATGCGACGAGAACCATACCCCGATCGCCGAGAAGCTGGCCAAGCAGGTCGAACGCGACGATCACGGAAACGTCCATCTTGGCGGCGGCGCACTGGCTGACAATCTGACCGATCTCATCAAGGAAAAGCTTGGCTTCAAGCGCGTGCGCGCCGACACTTTCGGCTATCTGCAACGCAGCTTCGTTGGCTGCGTATCGGACGTCGACCAGCGCGAAGCAAGGGAAGTGGGCGAAAAAGCCGTCCAATACGCAATCTGGGGCGACCGTGACGGAACAGTGACAATTCACCGCACCGGGCTGTATTCCGTCGATTATCGGCTCACGGCGCTTGAAGAAGTCGCTGCGAAGACAAAGGTAATGCCGGATGAATTCATCAGCCCCTGCGGCTCCGACGTGACAGACGCCTTCCGTTACTACCTTCGGCCTTTGCTTGGCAGCGGCATGCCGGACGCATACCGGCTGCGGCTGGCGCGGGTGCCCAAGATTCTGAAAGCCCAAGCTTGACGCAACAGCCTGTTTCTTGGGCGCCATTCTTGCTTGTCGATGTCGGCGTTGCGCCAGTTGCAATCTGGACTGGCGCCTGTACATTGAGTTTGTCGCCCGTCGGAAATATTCGGCGTCGCCGCCCGATTGCCGGGAATGTCGACGGTGGGCTTCTACCTTTTGTTAGGTCGGCGGCTGTAACGTTTGTGGTTGGTTCGATTCGCCAAGCGGGCTGAGTTGATCGGGAGAAAAACATGAGCAAGGTCGGCAGCAGCGACTCGAAGAATACGCTCTATTGCTCGTTCTGCGGCAAGAGCCAGCATGAAGTGCGCAAGCTCATCGCCGGGCCAACGGTGTTCATCTGCGACGAATGCGTCGAACTTTGCATGGATATCATCCGCGAAGAGAACAAGACCGCGCTCGTCAAACAGCGGGACGGCATCCCGACCCCCCGCGAAATCTGCAAGGTTCTTGACGATTACGTGATCGGTCAATCGCAGGCCAAGCGCGTTCTCTCGGTGGCCGTGCACAACCACTACAAGCGCCTCAATCACGCCACGAAGCATGGCGATGTCGAGCTCGCGAAATCCAACATTCTGCTGATTGGCCCGACCGGCGTCGGCAAGACCATGCTGGCGCAGACGCTCGCACGCATTCTTGACGTGCCGTTCACCATGGCGGACGCCACGACGCTGACAGAGGCCGGCTACGTCGGCGAGGATGTCGAAAACATCATCCTGAAGCTGCTGCAGGCGTCGGACTACAATGTCGAGCGCGCCCAGCGCGGCATCGTCTATGTCGATGAAATCGACAAGATTTCCCGCAAATCCGACAATCCTTCGATCACCCGCGACGTTTCGGGCGAGGGCGTCCAGCAGGCGCTGCTCAAGATCATGGAAGGCACTGTCGCCTCCGTGCCCCCGCAGGGCGGGCGCAAGCATCCGCAGCAGGAGTTCCTCCAGGTCGACACTACGAATATTCTATTCATCTGCGGCGGCGCCTTCGCAGGATTGGAGAAGATCATCTCCTCGCGCGGCCGCAGCACCTCGATCGGCTTCGGCGCCAGCGTTCAGGCTCCTGACGAGCGTCGCACCGGCGACATCTTTCGTCAGGTGCAGCCGGAAGATTTGCTCAAATTCGGGCTCATTCCGGAATTTGTCGGCCGCCTTCCGGTGATCGCGACGCTTGAGGATCTGGACGAGGAAGCCCTGAAACGCATCCTGACGGAGCCGAAAAACGCATTGGTGAAGCAGTATCAGCGCTTGTTCGAGATGGAGAACACGGAACTGACATTCCAGGACGAGGCGCTTTCCTCCGTAGCCCGCAAGGCGATCGAGCGCCACACTGGCGCGCGCGGCCTGCGCTCTATCATGGAGGGCATTCTGCTCGACACCATGTTCGATCTCCCGGGACTGGAAGGCGTCGAACAGGTCGTCATCGGCCCCGAAGTAGTCGAGGGCAAAGCCCGGCCGCTCTATATTTACGCGGAGCGCAACGAAAAAGCGGGCGCGAGCGCCTAGTGCGCGATGAACAGCGTCGGCGCGCGTTGGATGGGTTTTCGGCGGGCGTAATTGGCGGCGCGTATGCAGTTGCGGCGTCGGCGAGCCATAAAGGCTCGCCCGGCTTTGCGGGGGGCTGCCTCTTGCGGAAAGCCGAGCTATGAACGTCACCGGCGATTATCGTCTGCATCTTGAATCAAAGTCCACGTCACCCAATCTGTTGCGTTATGAAGTCTTCGAGCATAACTCCGCGTAACAACGGGAGCCGGTGCAGGGGATCCGCTCGCGAAATATGGGGCGGCGCAATGTTTGCTTAGTCATGGCGCGCAATGGTCGTGGCGAGAACTTTAAGGAATCACAGATGACAAGTGAAAAGCGCGGAGCTGTCGCACCAGGAACGATCGAGAGCTATCCGGTCCTGCCCCTGCGCGATATTGTCGTTTTTCCCCATATGATCGTGCCTCTTTTTGTCGCAAGGGATAAGTCGATACGCGCTCTGGAGGAAGTGACCAGGACCGATCGCCCCATCCTGCTCGCGACGCAGAACAACGCCAGCGATGACGATCCGGCGACTGACGCCATCTATACGATTGGCACGCTGGCGACGGTGCTGCAGTTGCTGAAACTTCCCGATGGCACGGTGAAGGTGCTGGTTGAAGGCCAGACCCGCGCCAAGGTGCGGCGCTACACGCGCTCCGATGAATATTACGAGGCGGACGCCGAGGCGTTGAACGATGAAATCGACAACCCGGTCGAAGTGGAGGCGCTCGGCCGCTCGGTCATCTCGGAATTCGAAAGCTATGTGAAGCTTAACAAGCGCGTCTCTTCGGAGATCGTCGGCGCAGTCACTCAGATCGAGGACTACTCCAAGCTCGCCAACACGGTCGCTTCGCATATCTCGGTGAAAATCTCCGACAAGCAGGACGTGCTCGAGACGGTAAACGTCGCCCGCCGGCTTGAGAAATGCCTCTCTCTGATGGAGAGCGAAATCTCGGTGCTGCAGGTCGAGAAGCGCATTCGCACGCGCGTCAAACGTCAGATGGAGAAGACGCAGCGCGAATATTATCTCAATGAGCAGATGAAGGCGATCCAGAAGGAGCTTGGCGACGAGGACGGCAAGGACGATCTCGCCGAGCTTGAGGAGCGCATCAAGAACACCAAGCTGTCTAAGGAAGCGCGCGACAAAGCCAACGGCGAGCTTAAAAAGCTGCGCCAGATGTCGCCGATGTCTGCGGAAGCCACTGTCGTGCGCAATTATCTGGACTGGATCCTGTCCATTCCATGGGGCAAGCGCTCCAAGGTCAAGAAGGATCTGGTGCAGGCGCAGGAACTGCTCGACATCGATCACTTCGGCCTGGATAAGGTGAAGGAGCGCATTCTCGAATATCTCGCGGTGCAGACGCGCGCGAACAAGCTTTCGGGACCCATTCTCTGCCTCGTCGGGCCGCCAGGCGTCGGCAAGACATCGCTTGGCAAGTCCATAGCCAAGGCTACAGGGCGTGAATTCGTTCGCATGTCGCTCGGCGGCGTTCGTGACGAAGCCGAGATTCGCGGCCACCGCCGCACCTATATCGGATCGATGCCGGGCAAGATCATCCAGTCGATGCGGAAGGCGAAAACGACGAATCCGCTGTTCCTGCTCGACGAGATTGACAAGATGGGCATGGACTTCCGCGGCGACCCTTCGTCGGCGCTGCTTGAGGTGCTGGACCCGGAGCATCGGAGCGATCAGCGAGGAACTCGCCGTGCGTTGCAAGGTTTTCGGCATGCGGACGATCGGCGTGAGTTCCGCGCGCAAGGAAGCGCGCGGTTTCGACGAAATCTGTCCGCGCGCGCGTCTGAACGAAGCCGTGGCGGAGGCGGACTTCGTCGTCGCGCTCGTTCCCTTGACGTCCGAAACGCATCACATGATCGGCGCGGCCGGTGTTCGCGGCGATGAAGCCTTCGGGCGTCTACATCAACATCGCGCGCGGCGCAGTGACGGACGAGGCCGCGCTGATCGAGGCTCTCAACGACAAGCAGATCGCGGCGCCGGGCTCGACGTGTTCGCGCGCGAGCCGTTGCCGTCCGACAGCCCGCTGTGGGACATGCCCAACGTGCTGGTCACGCCGCACATCGGCGGGATGAGCGACATCTACGCCGAACAGGCGCTGCCGATGCTGATCGAAAACATGCGCGCCTTTCTCGACGGGCGTTTCAACGAGATGGTCAATATCGTCGAGCGGAGGACGACAAACATGAAGCCGGAAGCGCGCATTTTGAACCGTATCCCCGACGCCGGGCTCGAACGCCGGTGGGCGCGCGTTCGCGCCTATATGGCGCGAGGCCGGGACTCGACGCGCTCGTGATGCAGGCGAACAGCGACTGGCTCGGCGGCTCGGTCAAATGGTTGACGGACATTCCGGCGACCAACGGCTATCCGCGCACGTTGTTTTTCCGCGCGAAGGCCGGATGACGGTCATCGAAATGGGTCCCTTCGGCGGCGGACCGGAGAGCTCGGGCCCGAACAGAAGGTCTCAACCGCGGCGTCGGGCGCATTCTGACGACGCCTTCGTTCTTCTCGATCGGCTACACGCAATTTTACGACGCCGACCTCACGGTGGAGGCCCTCGGGGCCGTCCGTCGCGTCGGCCTCGTTCTTCCGGGCGCGCTGCCCCACGGCTTCGTGACGCGCGTACAGGAAAGGCTCGGCGCGGGCGTCAACCTTCGTTGACGCGACCGAAGCGATCGACGCGATGAAGGCGGTGAAGAGCGCTCGACGAGATCGCGGCGATCCGTAAGGTGTGCGCGATGCAAGACGAGGTGTTCGCCCGCGTCTGCACGAGATCCGCCCAGGCATGCGCGATATCGACGTCACCGCTTTCGCGCAGGCCGAAGCGCTGAAGTTCGGCAGCGAGCAGGGCATTTTCCTCGGCGCCTCGGCGCCCGTCGGCATCCGTTCGCCGTTCATGCCGCGCTGGGCGCAGGGGCGCGAATTGAAGCCGGGCGATCACCTGTCGCTGCTGATCGAGGTCAATGGCGCCGGCGGGTTCTACGCGGAGATCGCGCGCACGATCGTGCTGGGCCGCGCCTCGGGCGCGCTGAAGGAGGCGTTCGCCACGGTCAAGGCGGCGCAGGATCACACGCTGTCGCTGATGCGTCCGGGCGCGCATCCCGCCGAGATCGCGGCCGCACACGACGCCTGGATGCTGGCGCGCGGCCTGCCGCCAGAGACCCGGCTCTATGCGCATGGCCAGGGCTACGACATGGTGGAGCGGCCGATGATCCGTGGCGACGAGACGATGCGGCTGGCTGAGGGCATGTGCCTGGCCGTTCATCCCGGCTACGAGACGGACGCTCTGTTCGCCGTCATCTGCGACAATTATCTGATCGAGGCCGACGGTCCGGCGCCTGCCTGCACCACACCGAGAAGCGGATATTCGAAATGGGGGCATAAGCGCTGATCCATCTGCTCATGCGAGCAGATAGGCCATCAGCGACCTCAATTCCGCGGGCTTGATCGGCTTTCTCAGCAGTTGGTAGCCGCGCGCCGCGACGGCGGCGCTCGTCGCATCAGAAGCGTCCGCGGTGACTACGAGGGCAGGAACTTGCGCGGCAGCGCCCAATCGGGCGGCGTCCAAAACATCGACGCCGCTCTCACCGTCGTCGAGATGCAGGTCGGCGATGATGAGATCGACGCCCTCGGCCGTGCGCGCCGCCGCCAGGGCTTCCCGACCCGAGCCGGCGAGCGCAACTTCGCAACCCCATCGGCTCAGCAGTCCGCTCATCGCCTCGGCGACCGCGGGATCGTTTTCGACGAGCAGGACGCGCGCGCCGTTGACCCCATAGGCGGGAGCGCTGGTCGCATTCGCTCGGCATGACGGGCGGGGATCGGTCGAGCAGCGCCGTGATCGCGAAAGTCGAGCCGCGCCCGACGCGCGATTTCAACTCAACCTCGAGGTCGAGCGCCTGCGCGAGCCGCCGCACGATCGCCAGGCCCAGGCCGAAACCGCCGTAATCGCCGCCGCCCACCCCGCCACGGTTGAACTCCGCAAAAATCTCCTCGCGCCGCTCTGGCGGAATGCCGGGGCCGGTGTCGGTCACTTCGATGCGCAATTGATCGCCGCGCCGCCGGCAGCCGATCAGCACGCCGCCGGAATCGTGTGTAGCGTAGCGGCGTTGTTGACGAGGTTCTGGAGGATGCGCTTCAGCATCAGCGGGTCGGACATGACGCGCGCATCACAAGACGGCGCCTTCAGTTTCAACCGCCGCCCGGTGATGATCGGCTCGACCTCGCGTCGCAGGGGGCCGAGAATGCGCTCGATCGGAAACGAGGTGATGTTCGGCTTCATGACGCCGGCGTCGAGCTTGGCCATGTCGAGCAGCGTACGGATCAGTTCTTCCAGGCTCGAAGCGCATTGTCGACCTGGCGCACCAGCGGCGCGCGCTCCGGGCTCGTCTCGGTTTCGATGAGGCCCGAGATCTTAGTTTTGCGGCGTTCAGCGGCTGCAACAGGTCGTGGCTGACAAAGGCGAGAAACGTCGACTTCAATGAATTGGCCTGGTCGGCCGCGATCTTGGCGCGCTTCAACGCCTCGTTGGCGCGCTCGACCGAGCGCAGAGCCGACTGAAGCTCCTGCGTGCGCTGGCGCACCGTCTTGTCGAGCGAGATCGCGACCTCGAACAGGCTGAAAGCGTTGTTGGGTTGCCCCATGCCGCGCTCGATGCGCGAGATCAGCGCGTCGCGGATTTTCTTCAACTTGGCGTTCTCGACGCTGCAGGGCCGCGAGTTCGTCGCCAGCCTCGATTTCATGGCTGCTTCCGCCGGCCGACGGCGACGCCCGAGAAGGTCTGGTTGAGGTGCATCGTTTCGTATTGTTCGCCGTAGGTGTTGAAGCCCACGACGCGGTGGCGGCGATAGAGATCCTGCATGTCGCGCAGGATCTGCCGCTGCTCGGCGTCGAGCCGGCGATGGATGCAGTCGAAGCCGATATAGACCTCGACCTCGCCGATCTCGGCCTCGGTGTCGCGGAACATCTGCTCGACGACGCCGAGCGTGTCGAGCCTCGCCGCCGCGGTCAGCACGAATCCCTCGTCGATCGCGCAGAAGAACGTCAACGATCCGTCGGGGTTCGCGCGCTGTATCGAGCGTGCGTAATAGTCGCCGCCGACCCTGACGATGACCGGATGGGCCGCGAATACGCGGTCGTTGAGTTCGCTCTCCGGCGCGCCTGATATGCGCGCATATTCGAGCGCGGCCGGTTCCGCGTTGAACTCGCGCACGACGCGCCGCTCGATGTCGGCCTCGGTCACGACGAGCTTGACCGCGGTTGGCTCGAAGTTGTTGCAGCGGAACAGCCGGCACGGCAGTTCCGTGCTGACCAACAGCAGCACGGCGGCGTTGTTCACGGCCTTGCCGTCGAACAGCACGAAGGTCTGGCGGTAGTCGCTGCCGTCGCCCGCCGAGCCTCCCACGACCTGAATGTCGTCGAGGCGAGGCGCCGATCGCCGAAATGAGCCGCTCTTCGTGCAGGCATAGCCCGTCAACCAACAGCAGGCCGAACCGGTTGCGATCCGCGACGCCTTCGTATTCGGCGAGCGCGGCGCGGGCCTGCCGGACGTTGTCACGGATCGATTCGAAGGCGATCGTGGCGACATTTTCGATCCGGCTGGCGGCTATGCAGAACTCGTTGGCGCTAAAGGCGATCGCCACCGCGCCGCCGTCGCCGATGCCCTGCGGCCCGAGTTCGCCCGCCGTCGTGCACCCAAAGACCGGCGTGTCTGGAAACTGTCTGGCCGCCGCCGCCGCGAGCGCCGCCGCGTCGTAGACGGACGAGAAGAAGATCATGATTGCCGCATAAGGCTCAGAGGGCAGTTTCAGGCGCAACATGGCCGCGACCTCGTCGGCACTATCGCCCTCGGCGTAAGCCACACACACCGATTCCTCCTCGGCGGCGGGCCGGCCCATGCGACCCCGGAGCATTCCCAAAGCGTTTCCTGCCAAGCTCATTTGACCGCGGCGTTCGAGATCGGAGAGTGTAGTCAAGCCCGGCCGGCCACGCAACCGGCGCCTCAAATATCCTTCATCAGCCGCAGCGCGTCGTAGATCGCCGCATGGGTGTTGCGCGCCGACACGGCGTCGCCGATCCGAAACAGCTGGAACCGACCTTGCGGGTTGCGGACCTGTGTCTGCGGGGCGCCGGCGATCCAATCGTCATAGGCGATCTCGCCGAGGTTGATCGACAGCGGCTTCAACTCGAAATAGAGCTCGTCGAGTGGCGGCGTCCCGTGTTGACGACCACCTGATCGACTCGCCGCTGCTTGCTCACAGCGACATAGTCGCTGCCGATGTCAGCGATCAATTGGTTGCCGTCCCCTGGCGACCGACAGCAGGCGGTAGGCGACGGTGAAGGTCGCGTCGAGCTTTTGCAGCGAGCGCATATAGGGCGGCAGATTCATCCCCATCACTTCCGGCGCGAAGGCGCGATCGGCCGTCATGATTTCGACCTTCGCGCCCGCCGTCGCCACGATTTCGGCCGCTTGCAATCCCGCGTGATCGCCGGCTTCGTCGTAGATCAACACATCGGCGCCCGGCTTGACGTCGCCCGAAATGATGTCCCAGGCGCTGTGAACCCATTCCCCGCCTTTCGTCAGCGCGCCGGGCGCAGGCATGCCGCCGGTCGCAACGACGACGACATCGGGCGCCTCGTCGAGCACGTCCCGGCGTCGGCAAAAGTGTTGTAGCGGAAACTCGACGCCGAGCCTTTCGCATTGCGCGACGCGCCAGTCGACGATGCCGATGATCTCGCTCCGGCGCTCGAGCTCCGCGCAGCGAGCCTGATCTGCCCGCCGGGCTGGGCGGCGGCCTCGAACAGGACGACCTCGTGGCCGCGCTCGCCGGCGACCCGCGCCGCCTCCAGCCCGCCCGGCCCCGCGCCGACGACGACGAACTCTTCCTCGGCCCGTCCGCGCGCGCCACAACATGCGGCATCTCAGTCTCGCGCCCGGTCGCCGGCGTTGTGGATGCAGACGGCGTGGCCGCCCGGTAGATCGAATCGATGCAATAGCCCATGCCGACGCAGGGGCGGATTTCGTGCTCGCGCCCTTCGGTGATCTTTCTGCGCGATATGCGGATCGGCCAGATGCGCGCGCGTCATGCCGACCATGTCGAGCTTGCCGCTCTCGATCGCGTGGCGCGCGGTGGCGACGTCCTGGATGCGCGCGGCGTGGAAGGTCGGCAAGTCGGTCGCCGCGCGGACTTCGCCGGCGAAATCGAGATGCGGCGCCGACCGCTCGCCCATGCCGGGGATGACATGCGGTCAGCGCTTCGTCGGTGTCGATATGGCCGCGGATCACGTTGAGGAAGTCGATCAGCCCGCTCGCCTTCAGCCGCCTCGCGATCTCAAACCCGTCCTCCTGTGTCAGCCCGCGCTCGACCATCCTCGTCGCAGACCAAACGGACGCCAACAAGGAAATCGGCGCCGACGCGCTTGCGGATCGCCGCGAGAACCTCCACGCCGAAGCGCAGGCGGTTGTCGAGCGCGCCGCCATAGGCGTCCGTCCAGCGTGTTGGTGGGCGGCGACCAGAACTGATCGATCAGATGGCCGTAGCATTCGAGTCTCGAACCCATCGAGCCGCCGGCCTTCACGCGCTCGGCGGCGTCGGCGTAAGCCTCGATCACCCGCGCGATGTCCCAGTCCTCCATCTCCTTGGGAAACGCGCGATGCGCGGGCTCGCGGACGTGCGACGGCGAGACGACCGGCAGCCAGTCGTCCTTGTCCCAGCTCGTGCGCCGGCCGAGGTGGGTGATCTGGATCATCACCGCCGCGCCCTGCTCGTGCACGTCGTCGGTGAGATCGCTTTCAGCCAGCGGCACGATCTCGTCCTTGTAGACGAGCAGATTGTTGAAGGCCGGCGGACTGTCCGGGACGACCGCCGCCGAGCCCGCCGATCATGGCCAGCGCGATGCCGCCCTTGGCCTGCTCGACATGATAGGCGCGATAACCCGCCTTCGGCATGCCGTCCTCGGCATAGGCCGGCTCATGCGAAGTCGTCGACATCAGCGGTTGCGCAGGGTCAGATGCTTCAGCTGGAAGGGTTGCAGCAGGGGATCGTCGGACATTTGAGGACCTTGTTCAAACAAACAAACGATCGGCGAAACCTTGTAACCGAGGTCGGCGACATATGAGCGTTAGCTCAAGGCCAGAGTTGCTTGGGCCGTCATGGCCGGGCCTGTCCCGGGCATCCACGCTGTTCGGCCGCAGCGAGGGCTTGACGCATTGCACGATCTTTCGTCTTTCTCGTCGACGTTTCGCTGCCTGCCCCACGGCGTAGATGCCAGGCACAAGCCCGGCCATGACGGAAAGCAGGTTGACGTCCCCCAAAAGGTCCGAACCAGCGCCAATGGTTCAGAGGCATCGGCGACAGAACTGCGTTGTGCTTCAAACATTCGCGGTCAAAGCCTCTATCCGATCGAGCGTTCCCGCGTCGATTTCGATCTCCCCGGCCGTCGCGCGCCCTCGTCCCGGCACATGGACGCCAAGCGATTCCAGTCTTTCCAGTTGCTCGGCCAGCCGAACCGAAAAGTCCCGCTGCAATGCGCGCGCGTGGATCGCGCAAACAAATAGAGCCCGCGCCCGGCGAGGCGTCACCGCGGTCGAACGGCGGCGCATCGAGCGACCACCGGCCGCCCGCGACGCCCGCGGCGAGCGTTTCGACCATCAGCGCGATGTTGGCGCCGCGCGCGCCGCCGAAGGCGAGCAGGGCGCCGCGCAACGCCTCTCGCGCGTCCGTGGCGGCTTGCCCTCGCTATCGACCGCCCAGCCCTCCGGCAGAGGTTCGCCGGCCTCGGCGCGGCGGCGCAACTCGACGAACGCGGCGGCGCTGGAGGACTGATCAATCAGCAAGGGTGGCCCCCCTGCAACGGGCGCAGCGAACGCAAACGGGTTGGTGCAATAGATCGCCTCGCTCCAGCCCGGCGCCGTGATGAGCGCCGGCCCATTGGCGGCGGCATAGCCGACGAGTCCCGCTCGGCCAGCCGGCGCGCGTAATAGCCAACTTCGCCAGCCGTGAAACCGTTGCTGAGCGCGAACAGCGCGACGCCGAAGGTCTGCGCTCGAGGCAGAGGTCGTCGAAGGCGAGATCGAAACCGTATTGAGCAAGCCCGCCCCGCGCGTCGCAAGCGATGAGCGCCGGCAACCGGCTGTCCAGCACGGGCTCGGCGTCGCGCGCAATGCGACCGCTGAAGAAATCCGTCCAGATAGTCCGGGAGATGGGCGAAGCCGACGGAGCGCCGCCCGATCGCCTCCGCTGCAACGGTCGCCCGGGAGAGCGCTCGCGCCTGCGCAGGCGACGCGCCGACGGCCAAACAGGCCTGTTGGGCGTAAGCCTCCGCCTGCGAGAGCGTGAGCTTGCCTTCAACCATGCGCGCGGCGGCTTGCGTTTCCGCCTTGAAGAACACGGGCGCCATCGCCTGCAACGCGGCGAGCGGCAGATGGCACTTGATCGTGTGGCCTGGCGGCGACCGTCGGGCCGGCGGAACCTCGCGCTCGCAGAGGTCGCCCGCGACCTCGCGCTTGTGCCCGCAGCGCGTCTGGAACGGGCAGCCCTTCGGCGGCGAGAGGGCGGAGGGGATCTCGCCCTCGAGCACGACATGACGCTTCTTCACCGTCGGGTCGGCGATCGGGATCGCCGACAGCAGCGCTTCGGTATAGGGATGGAAGGGCGGCGAGAAGATCTGCGCCGTTGCGCCCATCTCGACGATATGGCCGAGATACATCACGACGACGCGGTCGGCGAGATAGCGCACGACCGAGAGGTCGTGGCTGATGAACACCATCGTCGTCTTCGATTCGCGCTGCAGGTTCATCAGGAGTTCGCTGATCGCCGCCTGCACCGAGACGTCGAGCGCCGACATCGGCTCGTCGGCGATGATGACGCGCGGCCGCCCGGCGAAGGCGCGCGCGACGCCGATGCGCTGCTTCTGCCCGCCCGAAAGCTGCCGCGGGCTGCGATGCGGCGAAGGCGCGCGGCAGCTTCACGAGATCGAGCAGGCGAGCATCGTCTCGCGCCGCTCGGCCATGGTCTTGCCGATGCGGAACCGCTCGAGCGTGCGCAGGATCTGCGAGCCGACCGAATAGCTCGGGTTCAGCGTGTCGAACGGGTTCTGGAAGATCATCTGGATCGAGGCGATCGTGCTCGGTCGGCGCGGCGCTCGACCGGCTTGTTCTGGATCGCCTCATGGTCGAACGACGACGAGTCCCTCGCTCGCCATCTCGAGCCCGAGCAGCACCTTGGCGAGTGTCGACTTGCCGCAACCCGATTCGCCGACGATCGCCAGCACCTCGGCCTCGCGGGCGGCGAACGAGACGTCCTCGACCGCCTTGACCGTGCGCGCCTCGCCGCCGCCGAACAACGGCGCTCGCGCGCGACCTGATAATGCTTCTTCAGGCGGTCGACTTCGAGCACCGTCGCCGCCGATCGTCGATCGGCGTCGAGCGCGTCCGCCTTGCGCGGCCGGCGCGTCCAGTCGATCTCCTCGAGTCGGAGACAGCGGCTCTCGTGGCCGTCGATGACCCGGCGACCGGCAGCATCGGAACGTCGGCGCGCGTCGCAGTCGCCGGCGACGAAATGCGGCAGCGCGGCCCGAAATTGCAGCCGCTCGGCCGCTGGTGCGGCAGCGGCAGCTGGCCGGGGATCGGGATCAGCGGATTGTCGTTCTTGTTGGTGCCCGGCATCGGCATCGAGCGGAAGAGGCCCTGCGTGTAGGGATGGCGCACCGCGCCGAACACGTCGCGCACCGCGGCCCGTCTCGACCGCCTCGCCCGAATACATCACGGTGACCGCAGTCGCAGGTCTCGAGGATGAGGCCGAGATTGTGCGAGATGAACAGCGACGAGGCGCCGGTGCGCGCGGTCAGGTCCTTGACGAGCGCGACGATGCCGGCTTCCACCGTCACGTCGAGCGCGGTCGTCGGCTCGTCGAGGATCAGCAGGCGCGGGTTGGAGAGCAGCGCCATCGCGATCACGACGCGCTGCTGCTGGCCGCCGGAGAGTTGATGCGGATAGGAGCGCATGCATGCGCTCGGGGTCGGGCAGGCGCACCGCCTTGACCATGTCGAGCGCGCGCTGCGCGCGCCTCTGCCTTCGAGACGCGTGTCGTGGATCGAGCGGCACTTCCATCAACTGCCGGCCGATCTGCATCGTCGGATTGAGCGAGGCCATCGGCTCCTGATAGACCATGGCGATCTTCGAGCCGCGGATGGCGCGCAATTCCGCGTCCGCTGAGCGTCGCCATGTCGCGGCCCTGGAAGCGGATCGTGCCGCTCGGTGATCCGTCCGACGCCCGGCAGATCGCGCATGACCGCGAGCGCGACGGTCGATTTGCCGCAGCCGGATTCGCCGACCAGCCCCATCGCCTCGCCCGGCATGGACCTTGCAGGAGAAGTCCATCACGGCCGGGATTTCCGCCGGCGCGGGTGAAGAACGAGATGCCGAGATGGTCGATCTCGAGGATGGGTTCGGCCATGCTGGCGCCTCCCTCAATCGCGTTCAACGATTGCTCGCGCAGCGCGTCGGCGAGCAGGTTGAGGCCGAGCACGAACGACATCATCGCCAGCGCCGGCGGCAGGGCGGGGTGGACGAAGATCCGCATGAAGCGGCTCGACTCCTTGATCGATCGTGCCCCAGTCCGGGCTCTCGGGCGGCATGCCGAGGCCGAAATAGCCGAGCGCGCCGAGCAGGATCGTGGTGTAGCCGATGCGCAGGCAGATATCGACGATCAGCGGCCCGCGCGCGTTCGGCAGGATTTCCCACAGCATGATGTACCACGGGCTCTCGCCGCGCGTCTGCGCCGCGAGCACATATTCGCGCGTCTTGATGTCGAGCGTCAGGCTGCGCACGATGCGGAAGATGCCGGGGCCGGAGGCGAGCGCGACGGCGATGAAGATGTTGAGCGTGCTCGGGCTGACGCTGATGAGCCCGAGCGGATCGGCGTCGAAGACGAAGGTCGCGAACAGCCAGCCGCCAATCAATGCGGTCAGCGCCAGCCGCGATCGCGAGCTGCGCCGGCTGCGCGCGGTAGCCGGTCACAGAACAGCACGATGAACAGAGCGATCGGGAACAGCGAAGAAGATCGCCGGCCAGCGTGTAGGGGATCGGCGTCTCCAGAATGCCCGGCGACACGAGGAGGTAGAACAGCAGGATGATCGGGAAGGCGAGCACGAGGTTGGCGAGGAACGACAGCACGGCGTCGATCGCGCCGGCCGAAATAGCCGCGCCGGCAGGCCGAGCGCGACGCCGACGCGACAGCGCCAGCAGGGTCGCCAGCGGCGCGATGACGAGAACGATGCGCGCGCCCGCGATGACCCGGCTGAAGACGTCGCGCGACAGCTTGTCGCCGCCGAACAGATAGGGAATGCCCGGACGTCGGCTCGATCGCGCCCGGCAGCGCGTCCTTCATCTCGGCGATTTGCGCCAGCGGATCGAACGGCGACGATCCAGGTTGGCGAAGATCGCCGCGAAGAGCCAGAAGCCGACCAGCGAGAAGCCCGGCGAAGCCGACCCCGCTCTTGACGACGTGGCCGTAGAGCCCAAGCCTGCTGCGATAGACGATGCTCAGCCGAGCACGATGCGAGGCTCACCCAGACGGCCAAAGCGGGCAGATGCAGCCGAAGACGATCTCGCGGGGCTCAGGAAATGCACGGGCGCCTCGGCGCGGAGGGCGCGAAGCGGATCGCGCGGATCACTGAGCCGCGGCGCTGCCTCGCCCTGAGGAAGGGATCTCGCTAGGGAAGGCGCCGCACGATGAGCGTCGCATCCTCATCGTGCACGCGGATGCGCGGATTGAGACAGGCGTAGCCGATGTCGGAGATCAGCTGGGTCACCAGCACCAGCGCCACCGAGACGAGCGAGCAGGCGAGCAGAAGATCGATGTCGTTGTTGCCGGCGGCGTCGACCAGCGCCTGGCCGAAACCCTGATAGCGGAACATCACCTCGACGATGACGACGCCGGTCAGAAGCCAGGGGAAGAGCAGCATGATCACGGTGAACGGCGCGATCAGCGCGTTGCGCAGCGCGTGCTTCATGACGACCGCGCCGAAGCTGAGGCCCTTGAGGCGCGCGGTGCGGATATATTGCGCGTTCATCACTTCGATCATCGAGGCGCGCGTCATGCGCGCGACATAGCCCATGCCGTAGATCGCGGGCGTCGCGACCGGCAGGGCGAAATTGTAGAAGGTGATGCGCGTCCTCGGTCGCCGACGCCGCCGAGCCGTTGAGCCAGCCGAGCCAGGTCGCGAAGATGATGGTGAGCACGACGCCCGGAGACATATTCCGGCGTCGAGGTCGTCGCGATCGAGAGGATCGACAGCGACGCGATCGAGCCGCGATCCCTCGCGCATGCCCGAGACGACGCCGACGACGCAGCGCGACCGGGACCATGGCCGCCATGACCCAGAACATCAGGATGCCGGTCGCCTCGCAGCGCCGGGCCGAGCTTGGCGGCGACTTTGACCTTGAACTTGGTCGAGCAGCCGAAATCGCCCTCGAGCACGCCCGGAGAACGTCGGCGTCGTCGGCTTCGTCGCAAAAGGAGAAGCGCGGCGTGGCGGCGCCGGTCGCGGGGTCGACGTTGGGCGGCTTCGGCCAGACGCCCGAGCCATGCGGCGTAGCGCTCGAGGAATGGGCGGCGGTAGCCGTTCTTGACCAGCCAGGATTCGAGCTCCTCGCTGGACGCGTGCATCTCGGTCTGGCTGATCGCGAGCTTCTTCAGGTTGGGCTCGAGATTGACGAGATAGAACACGATCAGCGTCAGGCACAGCATCGTCAGCAGCCATGACGCCGAGCCGACGCGCCAGAAACGACGCATCGCATCGGCTCACCTCCGCTGCGACGACGCTCCGGAAAGGCGGCCGGGCCCTGGCGGCCCGGCCAGCGACGCTTTTCAGCGCGAGCGCGGCCTCACGCGTCGAGCCAGCGTGTCCTCGAAATAGACCTCGTAGAGCGGATGCATGCCGTAGTTCTTCACCTGCGGCGTCGCGATGGTTGAACAGCGTCACCCAATAGGGCTGGATGATGATGCCCGAATCCTGAAGGATCTGCTCGAGGTCCTTCATCACGACCTTGCGGTCCTTCGGATCGGGAATCGCCAGCGCCTTCTCGAGCTTGGCGTCGAAGTCCGGGTTGGAATAGGCGGTCTCGTTCCAGGCTTCGCCGGTGCGATAGGCGAGCGCCAGCACCTGAACGCCGAGCGGGCGCATGTTCCAGTCGGTCATCGAGTAGGGATATTTCGTCCAGTCGTTCCAGAAGGTCGCGCCCGGCAGGACCGTGCGCTTGACCTTGAAGCCGGCCTCGCGCAATTGCGCCGCGATGGCGTCGCCGGTGTTCTTGTACCATTCCTCGTCGCTGCGTGATGAGGTCGTGCTCGAAGTCCATCTGGCCGGCGTCGGTCATCAGCTTCTTCGCGCCCTGCGATGTCGCGGATCTTCTTCGGCAGCTCGGAATATTCCGGATGGATCGGCGCGACATGGTGGTTCTCGCCGACCGTGCCGCGGCCGTCGAAGCCGAGCTTCAGCACCGTCGCGTTGTCGACCGCCATCTGCAGCGCGTTGCGCACGCGCTGGTCGTCGTAGGGCTTCTGCTTGACGTTGCTGCGGGCGACGATCGTCGCCGAGGTCTGGACGTCCGAGCGCGTGAGCCCCGACTTGTCGAGGATCGCGACATAGGCCGCGAATCGGTCTTCATCGTGCAGTCGAGCTCCTTCGATTCGAAGGCGCTGACGCCAGGCCGAAATGTCCGGTGCCGTAGTCGATGAACTCGACGCCGTCGAGATAGACGTCGCCGCCCCACCATTTGCCGTTGGTGCGGCTCTTGAAGGCCGCCTTCTTGCCGACCTCGTGCGAGACGAGCTCGAACGGCCCGGTGCCGATCGGATGCTTGACGAGATCCTTGCCGTCCTTGTCGAAATCGCGATGCACGATGAGGCCGGGATAGTCGGAGACGCCCGGAATGATGGTGATGTCGGGCTTGAGCAGCTTCAGCTTGACGGTGAAGTCGTCGACCTTGGCGATCGCGCCGTCGCGCGCCTTCTTGGTCGCGGGATCGATCAGCGACGCCATGCGCGAGGCCATCGAATTGCCTTCGACGCTCTTGTCGCACCAGCGGTTGAGATTGTAGATCGACGTCGTCGGCGTTGAACGGCGTCGCCGTTGTTCCAGGTCACGCCCTTGCGGACATGCAGCGTGTATTCGGTCGCGTCGGCGTTGACGTCCCAACTCTCGAGCAGCATCGGCTTGAAAGTGAATTCGCGCGTGTAGCGCACCAGCGGCTCGAGGAACTGGCGGGCGACATTGCCCATCTCCGGCCAGTCGTAGGTGCGCGGGTCCTTCTGATCCTTGACGAACATGCCGCACTTGCATGACGCCGCCCTTCTTCGGCGTGTCGGCGAGCGCCGGCCGTCGGCGCGGCGAGGCCGAGCATGCCGTAGGCGGCGGCGGTCGAAGCGCCGAAAATGCTCGCGAGCGCGAGGAACTCGCGGCGGTCGATCCGTCCGGCTTCGGTTTCTTCGGCGAGGCCACTTTAGGTTTTCCGGCAATTTCACGGCGTTGCGATTGAACATCTTTATAAGACTTCCTCTCATTTCAAATCGTCTGCGCTAATTGGCGGGCGCGCTCCCTGGCCTCCGCCGTGCGGGTTCAAATTCCCGCATGCTAAGTTCCTGCGCCGTGAGCTTCTCTTCGCCCGCTCGCGCGGAAAGCGAAAAACGCCGCCGCCCGGTGTGCTATTGAACCTCCGCCGAAGCTCGCTCCGTGCGGCCGCCTCGGAAGGGTGCTTCACTTCCCACGGCGGCGTCCAGTCCCCCTCGACGCGCAGCGAGACGCCGGCGTCGTCTTCGATCAGTTTGCAGACCGTCATTTCGCCGGCGCGTTCGCCATAGCGATCGCGCGCCTCGCTGAATCGCGCGTGGGTCGCGCTCGTCAATTCGTGGCGCGCGCCGGTCTCGGCGATCAGCTCCTCGATCAGCCCGAGATCCTTCAGGCAGAGCGCGAGCGGAAATGAGGGGTCGTAGTGGCCGGCGAAAATCGAGGGCACGTCGTGGCGAGGACGAAACTGTCGGCCGCCCCGCCCTGCATCGCCTTCCACCACACGTCGGGCTCGAGCCCGGCGAGTTTGGCGGTCACCATCGCCTCGCCGATCGCGGCGGCGTGGATTTTCCAGAGCTGGTTGTTGACCAGTTTGGCGACATAGCCGTTGCCGTATGCGCCGACGCGCCGGATCTCGCCCATCGCCTCGAGACGCCGGTCGCGCAGCCTCGACGTCGGCGTCCTCGCCGCCGACGAACATCAGCATGTCGCCGCGAATGGCGGAATCGACCGAGCCTGTGACCGGCGCGTCGATCGGCCGCCCGCCCGTTGGCTGAAATTCAGCCGCCAGTTCGCGCATCAGCTTGGGGCTGCTGGTGGTCAGGTCGATCCAGAATTTCCCCGCATGAGGTCGACAGGAAGCCCCTGCGGTCCGCGCACGACCTCGGCGATCTCCTTCGGCCCGAAGACCATGGTGACGACAGATGTCGCAGCGTTCGAGCGCGTCCGCCGGGCTCTGCGGCGCGGCCGCGCGCCCTTTTCGACGAGCGGGGCCGCGGCTTCGGCCCGGATGTCATAGACACGCATCTCAAACCCGGCGCGGCGCACATTCAGCGCGACGTTGCGCCCCATGGCGCCAAGGCCGATAAATCCGACGACCATGCCATGGCAGGCCCTCCAATATTTCGTGCATGATGCGGGCCGGGTGGGGACTGCGCAAGCCCACTGTTGTTATGGCCCCATACCAGGCCGTGATGCGCGCCGCGCGCGCGCTCGCGATCGACGCCTCCTAGGCTTCGTCGAAATCGCGGCGGCGGGCGAAGGCGAGATGAAACCCCTTGGCCAGCGCCTGCGCCGAGGCTGAAGGCCGTGAACGCTCGACAGATAATTCTGGAAATCGTAGATCGTCATCCCGGGGCCGATCTCGAATTCGAAGAAGGTCGGCCGGCCTTCGGCGTCGATGCGGAAGTCGATCGAGAAATAGTCGCGAAGGCCGATCAGCGGGAGAGCCGTTCGGCCTGGTCGAGGATCTCGCGCAACCGCCCTTTGCGACCGCGCGTCGCCGGCCAACCGCAGGTCTGATCATGGGGAACGAAGGCGGCCGGGCGGTCGGCGCCGAACCCGCCGCGCGCGCCCGAGGCGTCGCGCGCGCCCGAAAGCGTCTCGTTGTCCTTCATGGTCAGAAAGGCGCCGCCGGTCTCGCTCGCCGGCATTCTTCATCATCCGTTCGATTCCGAGCTGATCGCGAAAGACGCCGCCGAGATCGATGAAGCTCACCCGCACGTCGTCGCCTCGACACGAAGGGCTGGACGACAGCCCGGTCGCGATAGCGCTCCCACAGGCGCCGCGCCCGCTCGCGCGCTTCGGTGCGATCGGCGCAGCGGCTGTCGGCGAAAATGCCGATCTTGGCGCCCAGCGTATTCGGCTTGACGAACAGCGGCCCAGAGGCCTCGTCCGAATCGCCGAGCGCGGCGATTTCCTCGCCGCCTTCCATCAGCAAGGTCGGCGGCGCGCGCAGGCCCGCCGCGGCGGCGAGCGCGAGGCGAGGCGAATTGTCCTGGCACGAGATGCTGCGCCGTCGCCGGCGCGCCGAAGCGGGCAAAGCCTGCCAGACGGCGAGAGCGCGGAGACCGCCGAGCCGCGATAGAAGCGCACGCCGTCGGTGAGCGACCAGACGAGCGTGCGGTGTCCGCGCCGCGGCAGCCAGTGCGGCAACCGCGCCAGCGAGTCGTCGAGCTCGACAAATTCGAGCCGCGCGGCCCTATCGCGCGCCGCGCCGGCCTCGATGTCGGCCGAGAAAATCGGCAGATCGGTCGACTGACCGAGATAGACGGCGATTTCGGCCGCGATGTCGGCGGGATAGCCGAAATCCGCCAGACGCGCGCTGGCGCGCGCCTGCCAATTGACGAGTGCTCACATGGTCGACGAGCACGACATTTGAGCGGGGCCATGTGGGCTTTCCGAATGGAAGTACGTGCGGCTGCGTTCATCCGCCCGTCGCCCGACCGAAGCCAGAGGCCGGGCCGCAAGGATTTCGTCCTGGTTTGAGGTCGACGCGATTCCCGACGCGAATCTATCGTCTCAGCGAACCCGCTTCGGCCCGCTCGACGCCTCAATGCTGGCTCGTCGCTGGGCGAGCGCCGGGCCTGCTGATCGACGCCGGCGTCGGTGTCGCGGAACTCGCGCCCGTCGTGCGCGCCCGGTTTGCCCGCTGCCGATCACGCTGCTCTCACGCACAGGCATTTCGACCATATCGGCGGCGCGCATGAATTTGCCGACCGGCGCGCCCATCGGCTGGAGGCGGCGATCCTCGCCGCTCCACGCCGCAGGCGACGCAATGGCAGGGGTGGTTCGGCGGACAGTTTCGAGCGGCCGCCGATGCCGATTTCGACTTCGCAGCCTACGAGGTCCGCCCAGCGCCCGCGACCGGCCTCGTCGAGGATGGCGACGCGATCGACCTCGGCGGCCGGAAGATCGAGATCTGCACGCCCCCGGCCATTCGCCCGGCCTCGTCTGCGCGATCGATTCGGTCCGCGGCGCGCTATTCTCCAGCGACGCGCTCTACGACGGGCCGATGTTTTTCGATTTGCCGGGATCGGATCGGGAGGCCGGGGAGCGCTCGATCTCGCGGCTGGCGGGGCTCGGGGCGCGGGTCGTTCATCCCGGGCATTTTGCCAGCGTAACGGCGGAGAAATTGGCTGCGGTCGCGGGCGGGCCTTGCGGCAGGCGCGGGCGGGGAAAAGTGACGGGGCCTGAATAGAGAGCTTGGTTGTGGGCCAGCAGGTCGCGTCCGCCCGCTATGCCACGACCGTAATCTCGCCAGCGCTGACCGCGGTGGCGATCGTGAACCGCAAGCTGGCGGCGCCGCGTCGTGGACGAACGGGATTGCGCTCGCGCCCTGCCGCACCGGCCAGGAGCCGCGCACTGGCCGAACACGACGATGTCGACGCCTGACCACCAGGGCGCGAAGGCACCCTGCTCGGCCCGATCCGCAGGTTCAGGCTGCCCTCGATGGTGCGGGCAAGAAAAGCTCTGTCGCAGCCAAAGCGCCGCGCTTGTAGGCAAGGGTGAGCCCGTCGTCGGATAGAGCGCGCCGCGCAATCGGGCCCGGATAGATCTTAAGCTCCAGATGCCGCGCGGCGGTTCGGCCGTCGAAGACGGTCAGCGGCGCGTGCGGAATGATCGAGCCGGCGCGCGCGAAAACCGGGGCGTGTTCGGGGCTCGGCTGGATCGCCTTCCGCTCGGCCCGAAGCCCCGTCCAATAGTCGAACCATTCCGTCCTGCCCGGCGCAGGTTCGGGATAACGGGCCAAGCCGCTGCTCGGGAGGCGGCGCGACGAGCAGGTCGCGGCCGAAAAGATAAGGCTCGATCCCCTAGGCGGTTGGTAGCGCGGGATCGTCCAGAAACATCGGCCGCATGACGGGCGTTCCCGTGCGGGCCGCTTCTTCGAAAGCGGTGTAGATGTAGGGCAGCAGCCGATAGCGCGCCTCTACCGCGCGCCGTCGCCGCGCCAAATGGACGGGGTCGCCGATATAGACTCCTGATCGCGGGTGTGGATCTCGCTGTGGTTCGCATCAGCGGGCGGAACGCGCCGAGTGCGTCCATTGCGTGAGAGTTCCGGCGTCGCGTCGCCCGTGAAACCACCGATATCCTCGCCGCATAGCGCGAAGCCGCTGAGACCAAGGTTGATGAGTTGCGGCGTGCTGATGCGAAGATGGTTGAGGGTCGACAAATTGTCGCCCGTCCACACCGCCGCGTCGCGCTGCCCGCCGGAAAAGGTCGCACGCGTCAGCACGAACGGGCGCCGTTCCGGGGTCGAGCTCGCGCAGACCCTCCGCCGTCGCACGCGCGTTCAACAGGCCATAGACGTTATGCAATTCCGCATGGTCGTCTCGCGCGCGGAATCAGGCTCTTCGACGCGATGGCGAACGTCGAGCGGCATCGTGTCGCCCGGCGCCTCGAACACCGAGGGCTCGTTCATGTCGTTCCAGAACCCCGCGACGCCGTCCCGCAAGTAGAAGTCGCGATACAATCCGCCCCACCAGTCCCGGGTCGCCGCCCGCGAGAAATCGGGAAAATGCGATGCTCCGGGCCAGACCTTGCCCTCGTATGGCGCGCCATCGGGATTGCGCAGGAAATGATCGCCGGCCATGCCGGTAGATAGGGCGCGTAGTCCTCTTCGGGCAGTTTGGGGATATGCAGATCGGTGATCGCGACGACCTTGACGCCTTGCCCGTCGAGTTCCTCGACTAGCCCGGCAAAATCCGGAAATGTCTCCGCATTGATGGTGAAGGGCCGGTTGCGGTCCTGGAATTCGATATCGAGCCAAAGGACGTCGAGCGGAAACCCCAGTTCCGGTCGGCGGCGACGACTTCGCGCACCCGCGCGGCGCTCTCGTAGCTATAGCGGCTTGCTGGAACCCAGCGCCCAGATCGGCGGCAACTCGATCCGGCCGGTCAGCCCGGTATAGCGCTCGATCACCTGCTTGGGATGCGGCCCGCGATAACGTAATAATCGAGCGCCCCGCCCTCGCCGCCGAACAGAGCGCGTTGCGGTCCGCGACGCCGAAATCGAAATGGCTGCGCCAAGTGTTGTCGAGGAAAAAACCCCAGGCCGCCCCGTCGCGCAGCCCAAGAAAAAACGGGATCGACTTGTAGAGCGGATCGGTCGATTCCTGCCATAGATAGCTGTCGGTGTTCCAGTTGACGAACGCGCGCCCGCGCCGGTCCAGCGCGCCGGATTTGTCGCCGAGGCCGTAGATGCGGGTCTGTTCGTCGAGTTGCTGCCAGACGGCGAAGCTCTGCCCACGAAAGCGGATCGGGCGCGCGAGCGCATCGGGCGGCCTCCGCCATCGTTTGAGGCCCTCGGCGTCCTGAAAATCGACAGCGCCAGCGGGTCGGCTGCGATTTCGACCCGGAAGGCCTCGGTGGTAAAACCGATGCCCCCGCCGGCGAGCGGCTCTGCCGCCGCCCGGCGCCGGCGCGCTCGGGCGGCGCCAAATCGAGATTCTCGGGCGCGTTATCCTCTCCCGGGCCGGCCTGAACCCGCAAGATGAACGGCGACAGCGCGGTGACCCGCAACCACGCCGCCCCGTCCTTCACCTCGACGCCATCGGGGCGCATTTGGCTGGAGGTGACGCGGGCGAGTTCGGTCATGGGGCGATCCTTGGGGAATAATCGGTTGGGAAATTTCGCACGAATGCCGCCTAGTTGCCAATCGCTACAATTTTGCGAGCATCCTCTCGATGGTGCAACTCGCTGGAACTGAGGTGGTCAGCCCCTTCGTAACTCCCAAGCCGACTGGCGCAGGCGGTTGGTTCCCCCTCGCCCCGCTTGCGGGGAGAGGGCCGGGGTGAGGGGCGCCAAAGAGAGAACGGACAGTTCGATCTGTTTTGTCGAAATTCGGGCACGTTTCCCTCGACAGCACCCCTCACCCTAACCCTCTCCCCGCAAGCGGGGCGAGGGGACCGGGAACGGCCTCGTGTTAGGAGAAATTCCGCGACCGCTAAGCTCGAAGAAACGGGGCGCCTTGGGAGTTACGCCCCTTCTTCTGCTCCGGATTTGTCTCGCAAATCCTCGGCGGCGCGAACGGGGCGCGAAGCTCCCGGATGAGGTCCTGGTTTCAAGACGTTATCGGTGCGGCGTCCCTTCACCACAGCCCTCTCCCGCTCCGGATTTGCCTCGCAAATCCTCGGCGGCTAGGGGGGAGCGCGAAATCAGCGAAGCGCACCGCTAGTGGGTCAAAATCTAACGCTCGGCGCCCGCTCGCGATGGTCGCGGATCGGCGGGGAGCCGCCTGTGC
>CAWJEI010000022.1:0-85000 GCA_963841875.1 uncultured Alphaproteobacteria bacterium
GGTCAATGAGCGGAAGTTGGTCACTCTCGGCCGCCGCAAAAAATAAATGCCCCGCCTCGCATGATCGGGCGGGGCATTTTGTTTATCGGGTCAACGCCATGTGACGCGGGAATTGAGGCTCCAAGCCAGAAGCCTTCTATGGGTAACTGAGCCGGGAGGGGTCAACGCACACTCGCCCGCCGCGCGGCGTCGCCGCCAAGGCTCGTCGCGGCTGCACAATCGGCTTCGCGGCAGGCGCCACCGGCGCCGGCCGAAACGGCGCTATTCCTTGCTCATGCGCTGCGCGACTTCGCCTTTGAGCCGCTTCCATAATTCGCAGGCGCGCGGCTTCGCCCATTCGAAGAGGTTCTGAGCGCATTTCGACGCCAACCGCACGACTGCATTGGCAAGCTCGACCGCCCGATCGAACCAGGGCAGCAACGCGCTCTCCGGCGGGATCTTCGCGCGAAGCCAGGCGACCCAATCGGATAGGATCTGCGAAATCGCGCACGCCAAGAGGTTCCAGGGATCCTCGCTTCGCGCATGTTCAGCCAGCTTTTGCGCGACGAAGTCGCGATAGCGCACCAACTCGGCGGCGACCTCGGCCGTCTTGCCGCGCTCTTCGTCGAGCTGGCGCGAAAGCTCGGCGATCTGCGTCGCCTCCTGCCGCTCCAGGAGCTCGCACTCCTCGGCCTTGTTGGCGTTGCGCCGCGCTTCCAGCTGGGCATCGTCGACTTCTGGAACCGAGTCGTCGAGTTGCAGCGCCATCGCCTCATATTGGGAGAGCAATTTGTCGCGCTGTTCGGCGACGTCGCGCAATCGCGCGAGCAGTTCTTCGCGTTCTCGCTTTTTTTGCGCGAGCTCGTCGGCGGTCATCCGAACTGAATCGGTGGACAATTCTGCCTCCCTGAGACTCTAATCGCGCCGCATAAAGGCATGGGGCGAATATCGCCGCTGCGGTTAGGATTGCTGCGGGCTAAAGTCGGTCCGACAACCCCCACGCCTCGACACCCTCTTCAAACGATTTCAGCCGGCATTCGCCGGATAGCCGCTCTTCCCGCCCAAATGTGGGGCGGTTTGGCGTGATTTGCAAGCCCTTAGGCGACGCCGTGCCGCCCAGCTCGCCAACCTCGGCATTCGCGCAATCACAGAGGATAATCCCGCTCGGGATCTATCCCAGCTTCGGTCAGGAATTTGCGCAACGCCACAACCTCGTCCTTCGGAAGGGCGTGGTGGCTGTCGTGGAAGCCATGGGTAACGCCCACCAGCGTGACCAGCAGGTGGCCATGTCCGCCGTGGGTGATTTCCGCGCCGAGTTCCTCCAGCGTCGCCTTCACCATTTTTGGGTCAATGTTGCTACTGAGCGGATGCGCGAACAAGGCGTGCAAGATGGCGCGATGTTTGTGATTCATTCTCTGCGTTCCTCCTCTTGGAATAACAATTAAGGACTTCCCTTGTTCATATCACGGTGCCCCGGGCGGTCGATCGCGACTAGAGAGCGCGACGAGAATCGTCGCGCCCAGCCGGGCTCACCCGCGCCAAAGCCTGCACCAGCCTTGTGCGCTCACGGAACCGCTCACGACCGCGCAGCCATGCGGCGCTTGAAAATATACGCAGTTCGCGCAGTTCTCCCCGCCATGTGGCGCAGCACGATAGGCGGCGGCTGATTTGCTCGATTTACCGCCTCGATGTGCTGCAACGCCATTCTGCATCATGCCATGCCCCATCATCCCGCCGCAGCAACAACCAATTACGGACTGCAACAGCGCGCGACGCGACGAAAACAGGTTCTCGGTCATGGAGCCCCTCCATCCCTCATTAAATTACGGAAGTATGGTATAAGAAACAGAACGGACGCTCGGGATGCGGCAAATTGTTTCAGCGCTACTTCGCCCGAATAGCTGGTGGAAGTGCTTTCGCCCTCCGGCGCGGAACGCTAGCCGCAATGCCGGCAATAGCTGGCGGAGAAATCCTGCGGCTTTTGCCATAACCACCGATGCCCCCTTTGCGTGAGCATGATCGTCCCCTGTCGCAATGATTGACTTGAACCCTTCCCCCGCCGCGCCCATGCGCCTCTTGTCCTCCACGAGCCCGCGCCGCAAATCCTTCAAGGGGTGCTTGCACAATTGGTGTTGATCGTCGGCAAGTTTCCGCGCCGTGGAACGCGGCCAGCCCTTGCCGTCGCCATGAGCAGAAATGTTGACTTCTGAAATTGCAACGTTACCGCTCGGAAGTATGCCGGCTGTAAGTCAACATCACCCGTGAGCGTCTTGCGCCGGCGAGTCCGCTGAACCCCAAATTGCTGCCGGGACGCATTCAAAGTCGCGCTTCGAGTTCGCGCCAGAAGCGGCCGTTTGGGACCGAATTTAGCCTAGGCGTAGCAGTTGATCGTCAAAGCCGCGGTCGATGTCGAAGGGGGGCTAGCCCACTACGCCGCTTTTCTGCGATCGACCTCAGCATTGCGAAAATCCCTCACGAGTGGCAGCCTCCGCGTCCATGGCTATTCGTCCGGCAGATGTCACAAAGGCCCAACGTCGCAGCTCTAACAATGAGGTCAAAACGATGCTGAAGCTCTATTACGCTCCGGGAGCCTGTTCCCTCGCAGTTCACATCGCGCTCGAATGGATCGGCGAACCCTATGAGGCTGCGCAGGTCAAAATTGGCTCACCCGACTTTCTGAAGATCAATCCCGCCGGCGCTGTCCCGGCCCTGGATACGGGCGAGGGCTGGACCTTAACGCAAGCGGCAGCGATCTTGCGCTACCTGGCGCGGCGATTTCCAAACGCCGTTCTTAGTGGCGGCGACAGCCTTCGTGAGCAAGCAGAAGTCGATCGCTGGTCTTCCTTCCTCACCGGCGATCTCCATCCTGCGTTCTTCCCAGTCTTCATGACGCAGCGCTATACGACCGCGAAGGACGAAGCTTCGCTCTCCGCAGTGCGCGCTGCGGCGGTGGCTCTGGTGCATAAGCGTTTTGGCCTAATGGAAGCCCATCTCGCAGGGCGCGAATTCTTTGTAGGCGACAAGCGCTCAATCCTCGACGCCTACGCCTTTCCTATGGTTCGGTGGGGCTCGTCGACACTCGCAGGCGGTTTGTCAGATTTTCCAAACATCCGCGCCCACCACGAGCGAACCACCGCAGACCCCGCCGTAGCGCGCGTGCTAGCATCTGAAGCTGGAAATTAGCATCTTTTCTTATTCTGCCAGCAGGTTCGCATCCTACGTCCGTCAATGGTGGCAATCTCAACCATCCCGTCATACTTTAAAAGTTGCGTGCATCGTGTGGTCGACCTACCATCATCATCCTGCTGCGGACATCGGCATCTCCAAGTCGAATAACCATGACTGCGTTCTATCGTTGGTCGGTGGAAGTCGATTGCAGAACCCAAGTGATACAGGGGAGATCGCACAGTCGTGCCGTAGGAGGGCTTGTCTAAGTTTGCTTTCCAACGATAAGCAGTCGTCAGAATGGGGTGAACGAAATCTTCCGGAGTGAGCCAATAGCTGCCGTCGGACCGACACGTTAATGCCCGTCGTGGACCTTCCGCTCGTTCCGAGAAGGCCATGTGTCGACCTCGCGACAGTAGCGATCGGGATATTGCCAAGTTGGCGTTCATGCTTGGGGAAGTCCCATTTCATTGTGCCGTCTGGGCGGCCGCGCTAAAGTGCCGCGGACGCGCAGAACAGAGGAACTGGAGTGCATGAGTGGGTTCGAAGAGTCGGGCGACTCCAACGAATTACTCCGCGGTCCTAAAGCGGGGCAGTCACGGGAGGTCCGGATCCCCTGGTCACAGGGGCGGTCATGGAATGCGAATAACGCAAACATAGCAAGTGCTTACTTTGAATCTCTGGCGGACCACAGCCCACTGTTCATTGGCATGTGCGACTTGGATTTTATACCCTTCTATATCAACGAGGCCGGTCGCCGCCTGGTAGGCCTCGAAGACCTCAAGCAATTCCAGAGCATTCCGGTCAGGGAGTTCTTCTTTCCCGAGGATCAGGCGTTCATCCTCGGCGAGTTCTTTCCGCGCGTCCTCAAAGAAGGCCGGGCCGAAACCGAAATTCGGTTTCGACATTTCAAGACCGGCGAAGCGATCTGGATGACCTACGATGTCTTCTTCCTCTCGGACGAGAGCGGCAACCCTGTCGGTCTTGCGACCGTGAGCCGCGACATCAGCGAGCGGAAGCGGATCGAGGAAGCCTATCGCGACCGCAAACGCCAACTCGACATGCTGGCGCGAGCCTCTCAGTTGCTCAATTTGGGCGATCGCTCCAAATCCAAGATGCTAACGACGATTTTCGACGAGCTTGGTCGCATCGTCGAGATGGAGTCCTGGTTTCATTATCGCCTCGCCGATGAACCGCGCATGCTGCGGCTCGAAGCTTCGACCGGGACAAGTGAAGAAGAGCGTCGCTTCTTCGCAACAATGGCCTTTGGAACGCTGTTGTGCGGGCGCGTCGCGGAGACGCGCCGACGCTTGATTATCGAAGACCTGGCCAACAGCGGACAGGAGGGCAGCGAGGTTCTCGCAGCCGCTGGATCCACGAGCTACATCGGATTTCCGCTGCTGGCCAACGGGACGCTGCTCGGCACGATCGCTTTTGTTTCACGACGGCGCACGCATTTTCGCGACGGCGAGTTGCAGATGATTCAGACTATCTGCGACCAAATTGCCATCACGCTGGAACACGCGCGTCTCGAACGGGAGCTGCGCGAGAGCGAGGAACGCCTGAGGCTCTTCGTGGAACACGCGCCCGCCGGGGTGGCGATGTTCGACATGGAGATGCGCTACCTTGTCGCAAGTCGGCGATGGATGAACGATTACGGTCTCTCGGAGCCATTGATCGGCCGCTGTCATTACGAGCTTTTTCCCGAATTGCCAGAGCGTTGGAAGGACGTTCACCGTCGGGTTCTTGCCGGAGAGTATTTTAGCGCGGAAGACGACCGCTTCGAACGCCCGGATGGAACCGTCCAGTATGTGCGCTGGGAAGCGTTGCCTTGGCGCACGGCAAAAGGCGGAATTGGCGGCCTACTGATCGCCGCCGAAGAGATCACCGCTCGAAAACTGGCTGACGAAGGCCTCCGCGAAAGCGAGGAGCGACAACATCTCGCGCTGTCCGCCGGCAAGCTCGCGACCTGGGATTGGGATATGTCCTGTGGCAAAATGACGTGGAATGACGCCCAGTTCGAAGCACTGGGCTACGAAGTCGGCGAGGTCGAGCCGAGCTTCGACGCCTGGGCTTCGCGCGTTCATCCTGATGATCGCGAAAAAACCATGGAACTGTTCATGCATGCGATGGAGGAGCGGGGTGAATATAAAGCCGACTATCGTATTCTCTGGCCGAACGGGACGGTCCGCTGGACAGACGGTCGTGGTCTCTTCCATTACGACGAGCAAGGGCGGCCTAAACGTTCGTTTGGCGTCACGATGGATCTCACCGATCGCAAGCGCGCCGAAGCCGCCCTGAAGGAAGCCGACCGCCGAAAAGACGAGTTCATCGCAACTCTTGCACATGAGTTACGGAATCCGCTTGCGCCCATTCGCAATGGCTTGGCTGTGTTGCGCCGGTCCGGCGAGCTAGGGCCTCCTAGAGAGCGCGTGCAGGCCATGATGGAGCGGCAGGTCGATCAGCTTGTCCGCCTTGTGGACGATCTTCTGGAAATTTCGCGCATCAGCCACGGCAAGATCGAGCTGCGAAAGGATCAGGTAAACCTGGCGGATATCGTTGGCCATGCCATCGACATGAGCCAGTGCCTGATCGAAGCGGGAGGCCTCGAGCTGCGCATCGATCTGCCGAACACACCGTTAGCGTTCGAAGGGGATACGGTCCGACTCACACAAATCTTCGCCAATCTCCTGAATAACGCCGCGAAATACACGAACCGCGGCGGGCGCATCGATGTCACCGCCCAGCGTGTCGACGACAGCGCGGTCGTGACCGTCGCCGACGCTGGCCTCGGCATTGCCAAGGAGATGTTGCCACGCGTGTTCGATTTATTTGTGCAGGTCGACGACGCGCGGGACATCTCCAAAGGCGGACTGGGCATTGGACTGGCGCTCGTGCGTAATCTCGTGGAGCTGCATGGAGGAACGGTCGAGGCGCACAGCGAAGGAAAGGGACGTGGCAGCCGCTTCGTCGTGCGTTTGCCGATCCTGGCGAAGGGCGAGACAGTCGCGACGCCGTTGCAAGCGACGGCCCCCGCCCCCAGCGAATGCGTCGCCACGTGTGCTGATCGTCGATGACACACCGAATGTGGCCGACAGTCTCGCGCTCTTGCTCGAAACTTTGGGCGCGAAAACTCGAGTCGCGTACAGTGGCGCGCAGGGGCTCGCCGCCTGCGCGGAGTTCGAACCACAATTTATCTTTCTTGACCTTGGCATGCCTGAAATGGACGGCTTCGAAACCGCGCGCCGCTTGCGCGAACTCCCCGCTGGAAGGAGGGTAATTCTAATCGCCTTGACCGGCTGGGGCGGACAGGAAATCAAGCAAGAGGTGGAAAAGACTGGTTTCGATCGGCACTTGGTCAAGCCCGTCAATATCGAAGAGGCCGAAACGCTTCTCTTTTCCCCCAGCGCCGAGCCTGGAGCATCCGTTTCGTTCAAGTCTGTTTAACGGTCAAAACGGACTGTTTAGCGATCAAGAAATAAGAGCCCTCGAAATTCAAGCGGAGGCGATTTTCGCTCTGGCTATCCTTCGCATGAGTAGGAAAGCAAGGGCCAGTTGCAGCCATGCGAGCGAGGATTTGATCGTCGCCTCGAAATCTTTCGACAGGCGTCGCGCGCGATTGATCCATCCCAGTGTTCTTTCGACGACCCATCTTTTCGGCAGGACGATGAAGCCCGTGACTTGTTTTGTCCGAGCGTTTGACGACCGTGATGGAAATGCGGCTGGTCTCGAAAGCCGCCCGTTGCGCCTCGTCGCCCTGATAGCCGCCATCGACAAAGGACATGGTGACCCACGGGCTTTTACGATGCACCGCGCCGAGCAGCGGCGCGAGGGCGTCACGATCCTGAACGCTGGCGGCGGTGACCTGACATTCTATCGGCAGACCGAGCGTATCGACGGCGACATGCCGTTTGCGGCCCTTGATTTTCTTGCCGGCGTCAAAGCCACGCGGCCCGCCGGCTTCCGTTGTCTTGACGGACTGGCTATCGACAACAACCGCCGTCGGCGCGGGTTCGCGGCCCTCGGCCTCACGCGCGGCCATCACGAACACACTAATGATTTGGGGCCATAGTCCGCGGTCCCGCCACGCGTAAAATCGGTTTTGAACGGTCGTAAACGGCGGAAAATCCTTCGGCAACAGCCGCCACGGACAGCCAACCCGGATCATGTAGAATACCGCGTTCAGGACGACGCGAAAGTCGGTTGGCTTACGTCCCAGCCTCTTTGGCGCCGGAAGAAAAGGCAAAATCAATTCGAACTCCACATCCGACATATCGGTTGAATAACGGTACCGGATGACCTCATACTTCAACTCGATCGGCCTCGTTCCAAGGCATCGCGAATCTCCCCAAAGTTGTTGCAAACCCAGGGAATCAACTGCCGCGAGGCCGGTCAACCAATTTTACTCTAAGCCATTTATAGCTTAAATTTACAGAAACACTGAGCATTTTCCCTGCAAAACTCCGGTGCAGAACTGATGCATTGTTTTGTAGCTTGGTCAGGGCCAATAAGGACGGCGGCTTCGGGTCATCTTCACCCGTGATCGTCTTGCGCCGGCGAGTCCGCTGATCCCCATATTGCCGCAGCGGCAAGCGCTTTCCCACACGGCAGTGACGCGCCACAGGCAGACGTCAGATCAGGGATCGCCTTCGGAAGCCGGGTGCTTTCGTCGATTCACCCTATGCAGCGACAGCAAATGGTGGGACGATCTATTTCAACGTGGCAGGTATCCAAGTATCCGCAGATTGTCTCGTTGGATCCAGACGCCCAATCACGGGCGCGAGATGGTGAGCTACGCCGATCTTAACGGCGGGAGAGGAAACGAGAACATGAAACCAAGCGCTCTTTTTATGGCGGGCTTGATCATCGCGGGAGCAACGGCGCCAAGTTTTGCCTTCGAAGCTATGCTTTCGTCTGGCAAAGGTGGAAACCACGCGAACAGCTTCCTCCAAACCGCTAGCTGCAGTGTCAATGATGACGACAAGCAGGCCCTTTGCATGAGAGCCTGCGATGATGAATACATCAAGGCGAGCCAAGCTTATGGCACCGCAGGCCGCCTTGACGGCCCAAAGGACGCCAAAAAGGCGTGTGACGCCAAGTGTGGATGCTGACGCTTGAATAGCCCACCTTGGGCTCTCTTCCACTGATCTGGGCCGCCGGCCTTGCCGGCGGCTTTTTCGTGCTCTCAAGGGCTAAGGGCGGGCGGATCGGCGAGGTTATGGCTACCTACCCAACAAGTAAGCGCCAGAGATGGGATAAGTCCCGATGTGATTTGGCGCGATGATGTAATGGGCTGCCCAGGCTCAAACCTAGTAGTGCCGGATGCGGGACGCGTAACCTCTCTACCCCGGCACGCAACCGCGACGTTGACGTTCCAACGGGTGGAGAAGCACCACAGAAGCTGAAGCCGTTTTCATTGCGCATTAGACTAACGGGGCGCAGCCCACTCGACTTGCGCCCCGCGCGCCCAATCATCCGCCGTGCGAAATAATCGGCGCGAAGTGAATCGCTGTGAAGACCAGCGCGATTGCAGCGACGGCCCAAGCGACCTGCTTCAATATGGCCCCCGTGTCTCTTTTTACTGCCATTTTCCTACTCCTGATTTGTCCCTGTATTATTGTCATAGGCGCAGCGCAGGGACAGTTGATCGCCTCACCTAATTGGAATCTCGCTACAGCGGGCCGCGCAAAAACGTTATGACGCAGGCTAGCGCGACGAGAAGGTAGAAATCCGACACATTGACCTGCATGGCCAGACTCCCGTGTCAGCCCCCAGATTTCCAAAGTCCTGTTTCTGTCACCGCCTCGAGCATTTCCCGTTGGCTCTCCATGGAACGACATTGGCGACGCGGCTCAGTAGATATTGCCGTCCTGTCCCTTCCAGCCCTTGTCGCTTTGGTCGAAGCGCGTTTCATCCTTGAACTCGATCACCTTGCCAGGCTCAATGTATTGGCGCTCCTTCACCATCTTGTTTTGAATGGTGGTCGAATAGTAGGTGCTTGCCGAGCAACCAGTCTTGACGGCGTTGTCCGGTCCCTCCGGTTTGCAGTCGAGATTGGCGCCCTTAGGAAATTCCGCCTTTGCCGTGAAAAAATATTCGACGCCGGCATGTCCGGCGCCCTCAACATCGAGTCGCCAAAAGCGCGTCACCTCGAAATTCTGAATTTTTGCGTCGGGATCGAACTTTTGCTTGATGAGATTCTCGAACACCTTGCGCGCATCGTCATTGGTCGGCTCACATCCGAAAAGACAAAAAGCGCTCGCTGACGCTGTTGGCAGCCATATGGCGCACATTGCGAATGCGACGAGTTTGAGCTTGGTCATTTGGAATGCTCTTTCAGTTTCTGTGGGGTTGAGGAACCAACGCAGCAGCGTGCACGTCGGGATTTTCTTGTGGGAGAGCCTTGTGCGCGGCGGGGGAACTCCGCGCCATTTTGGGGCGCGGGATCCGCCGGCGCCGTCCAGGGGAGCGTCCAGGTTTCGGTGAGAGTGCGGGAGCCTGCGCGCAAATAGGCGCGCAAATCGCTGGTCTCGCCAGGCTTGACCGCCACGTCGAACATCGCCCGAATGCCGTCGATGTGTGGGTTTGCAGCCACGCTGGCGCGCAAGACGGTCCCGTTCGACGCTGTCGCAACGACTTCGGCCTGGTATGGATCGGCGGTGTAATAGGCAAGGTCGCCGCCCGCGAAATCGACAATGAAGCGACGCCGCCCCGGCGCGTCCTTTTCCGCCGAGCCAAGCGCATGCGACGGCGCGATGAATGTATTCACCGCGCGGCCGCTCGGCGAAAGGCGCGGGTTGTCGAGGCAGGCGGTCAGCCGATAGGCGTATGAAAATGGTTCCAGCGGCGTTAGCGGCGCCGAAGGAACCCAGCTCGCGACGATATTGTCATTGGTCTCGTCAGGACTGGATAATTCTATCAGTTCAACTCGACCGGAGCCCCAGTCGCCTTTTGGTTCGACGAAATAGCTCGGCCGGAACTCGTAGGCGAGTTCGAGATCTTGATAGGATTCGAAAGTTCGGTCACGCTGCATGAGGCCAAAGCCCTTAACGCCTCTGTCCAGAAAGGAGCTCGTCCTCTCGAACGCGGGATTTGCAAGCGGGCGCCATAGCCACTCGTTAGCGCTGGTCAACATCAGCAGACCGTCAGAGTCATGCAACTCCGCGCGAAAACCGTCCCGCACGCGATGGTCGTTCTCGCCTGTCAGAAACATCGAGGTCAGAGGAGCGAGACCAAATTTGATCCCGGCGCGACGAGGAAACAGAGTCGCTTCAACATCTACGATAGTTTCCTGGCCCGGTGTCAGATCGAAGCGAAAGGCGCCGGTCGCAGCTTCCCCGTCAAGGAGGGCGCAGATCGTGGCGCGCCCATCGGAAGAAGTTGAGCTTTCAAGCCAGAACTCGCGAAAGAAGGGAAAACTCTCCTTTTCCGTTCCTGCTTCGACACAGAGCGCGCGCGCGGAAAGGCCATACTGCTGATCGCGCCCCAGAAACCGGAAATAGCTGGCCCCGAGAAAGGAAATCGCTTCGTCGAAAACATGGGGGTCGTTGAGCGGATAGTGAAGTCGGAAACCGGCGAAGCCCGTGTCGATCGGCAAAGCCTCCTTGAGCTTGAGACGCCCATAATCAAAGAGGTTCGGCGAGTAGAACAGGGGTGAGACGATCCCATTCTGGATCAAGTTCACCTTGATCGCTCGCTGATACAGAAAGCCTAAATGGAATGTTTCGAGCCGGAAACCCTTCACGCCGCCCAATGGGATCGCGCGATCAGGCTTGAACCTGATGTCGCGCCAGGAATCATAATCCAGCCCCTGGATCCCGGCCGGCAAGAATGGCGACGCCTCGACAAATGGCGCGGCTGCGAGATCCTGCGCGCGCCGAATGACGCGCTCGAACCCAAATGGCGGCGAGCCATCGGCGCCGGCTGCAGCTTGCGCGATGACTGATGGCCAGGCGCCTGCCATTGCGAGCGCCCGCATCAAATTTCGGCGGGTCAATCCAGGGGACGCCAGACTTGCGGATCGCATTTTCTTCTCGTCGTTCTGCTAATGTTCGCTGATCATTGGAACAAAGGGACTTCTTGAGGCGCTACATCCAAAATTAGTGGCTTAAGATGCAGCTTCTGGATGGTTGCCCTTGCGTCAGGACGTTTGGCCCGCATGTCGCGAGGGTGGAACTTCACTATTTCCCGGTCGCTTTTGGTTCGTCATGATGATGCTCGTGCTCCGCGGGCGCGGAGGCCGGGCCCGACGTGTCCTTGTTATGAGCCTTTTCCCACCGGGCCTGGGCGTCCGCGTCGTGGGCGTGCATGGCGTCGGGCGCCTCGATGGCCGCGTCTATCACTACTTCACCCGCCTTCTCGAAGACCAGCGTCATCTCCAGCCCCCAGCCGACCTCGATATGCTTCTTGAAGTCGGACAGCAGGACATAGGCGCCGCCCGGCGCCAGAGTGGTGGATTGTTTCGCCGGGATCAGCACGCCGCCTGATTTTGCATCTTCTCTTGCGTCAGCGTGAAACTCGACCTTGCCGAATTTTTCCGCCTTTATGCCGACCAGCCGATCCGGAGCGTCGCCATTATTGTGAATGAAGGCGTAGAAAAAGGCCTTGCTGTCGCCGTCCGCCGGCGCCCGCACCCAAGGGTGCTCGACGATCAGCTTGCCGATCTCATATTCATGCGCTTTCGCCTGTCTTGTGCCGAAGAGGCCGCCGGCCGCCGCTCCGCAGAGCAAGGCGCCTCCCGACAACAACAGATCACGCCGCTTGATCATCATCTGCCTTCTCCCTTGTTACGCCGGCGAAACCGCCAGCTTGAACCATAGGCTTTCTATTTAGCCGCCGCGCCACCACAGACGCGGGAACGTCAGTGCGAATGCAGGTTGATCACGACGAAGGGTTCTTTCGCCAGCACGGAGACCTGATCGCGCATCAATCGCGCGCTTCCGTCATCGATCACGGCGGAAGAGCAGAAAATGGCCAGGGTCTCCTGATCGACTGGCCGCTCGACGGGAGTGATCTCCCTCGCTCCCTTGAGACATTTTTCTTGTTGACGCGTTGCTGTCCGCCGCTTTCTAGCTCGTGGGTTCGGCGCCGACCGGCTTCGCCGGGTGGCTGTGCTTCCAATAGGCCAGCACCATCAGACCGATCAGCACGCCTCCCAGAATGAACGGCACCCACTGCATGAAGGTCGCGCCGACCGAAAACTTGAACGTCTGGGTTTCCTTTTCGCCATTGTCCTTCGTGAGCGTGACCAGGCCCAGAAAGTGCCCGTCCTTCGGATAATCATGCTCGAAACTCAAAGTGCCGGTCTTGTAAAGTTTCGCTGGAAAATGCACCTCGGTCAAAGGATCGAGGTTCGACGTGAGATCGATCGGCGTCAGGGGATCGCGAATGATCCTGATCTCGATCGGCATGTCGCGAAACTTGGGGTTCTCGATGTCGAAAACCATGATGACCTTGCCCGTCGCGGGAATCTCCTCGCAATATTCGCTGCGGGACTTTCCAGGCAGATAGGAGGTGATGTGGATCATGTCATAGCCGAACATGACCATGCACATGTTGCCCATGCTCATCGCCTCGGGACCGGCTCCGCCTTCGGCCTTGGCCGACGAATGAGCGACAAGCAGCATCATCGCGCCGAGGGCTGCTGCCAAGCTACGCAAAAGACTTGTTCTCATGATTGAATCCGCCTGCGATCAAGAGAGTTGGTTCAAGCGGCGCCCGGCTTCTTCTTGCCCAGAGAGCTTCTATACCACAGGCCGAATGCAACCAGACCACAGACCGTTAAGAAGGAATAAATGATCATGTCCTTGCTTGCGGTTTCGCCGACCGCAAAAGGAAAGCGCGAGACGTAGACTTTCGCACCGTCGTCGCTGCGCGCCGTCACCAGGCCGATGAAGTTGCCTTTTTGCTTGAAATCGTAATTGAAATTCAACGTGCCGGTCTTGTATTTCTTTGGCGCGATATAGACCTCCGTGTTGGCTTCGAGATTCTCGTTGTCATCCTTCTGTCCAACATTGCGAAGAACGCGGATGTCCAGCGTCATGTCGCGCAATTCGTCCTGCTGTGCGTCGAGAACAATGATCGTCGGTCCGAAATCGGGAATATCGTCACAAAACTGCTCGCGGGACTTTTGTGGCTGATAGCCGGTGAAGGTCATCGTGTCCGGCCCGATTTTCATCACGCACTGACCCTGATCAATGCTGACGCCGCCATGGGCTTGCGCCTCTCCTGCAAGGCCTAGCACCCCAATGAACAATGCACCCATGAACTGCCGTTTCATTAATCTCTCCCGACCGATTGTGCCGACCAAGCTTTTCCCCGCGTTAAATCGAGCCCGTCATCGCCGCGTCGGAACAAGCGCGCCAGGGATGACGGACTTCGATCGCTTTGGGAACTTGAGCTTATCCTTTGCTGTGATGCTGGGCGCCCTTGTATTAAAGCGCAAACTCAAGTTTTTCTGTCTTTGGACGCTGGACACTTCCAAGCGCCGTTGCGGCGGCGTCTTGAAGATTCAGGCGAGAGACAGGCTTCCTCCCTAGCAGTCGTGTCCACAGAATATGATCACCGAGGAAGAAATCATATCGTGACACGATGATTGCCTATACATCTTGTCACGATATATTTCAAGCGCCTCTGGAGAAGCTAACCTGCATGCAAATGGATCAATTTGAGGGAGGGGCTTTTGGAAGGAATTCAGAAGCGGCGATTGACCATCGGCCGGCGACACGCCGGAAGCGACGTTGAGTTCGCACCGCTTTTGGGACTATGGGTCAATGCCGATCATTTCACACCAGTTTGCCTTAGGAGAAATTGTGTCTAGCCCAGCTGACCCAAACAAATCGGAAGCGAGCGTCGACTTCGCTCCGCCGTCGCACGAGGAATTATTAGCACTTGCGCATTTCCGTTTCGCGCTCCGCAAATTTCTGGCGTTTAGCGAACAGGCCGCCGCCGATTTGGGCGCTACAATGCAATGGTATCAGGCTCTACTAGTCATCAAGACCTTTGCTGGCGGCGATCATATCAGCGTCGGAGAGCTAGCCGAGCAGCTCATGATCCGCGACCACAGCGCCGCCGAACTTGTTTCACGATTGGCTCAAGCTAAATTGGTGAAACGAAAAACCGATCCCACGGATCGTCGCCGATCACTTATCATCATGACCAATGCTGGGGGGCTATGCCTTGAGCGATTGGCGGCAGTGCATTTAGAAAGACTTAGGGAGAATAAGGATGCCTTCTTAAACCTATTCAATGTAGCCAATGGTTAGTGCTGGGCGTCATACCTCGCAAAAGAAGGCTAAAACTTCCTGGTTGCGTGGAAGGGTTCCGTGCGAAGTGACGGAATGTCAATATAAATTCCGTGCTGCGATTTGAAACAGACCCAATTCCGCTCAGGGTCAGCCTGAGACGTGGGCGCTTCGGTCCAACGAGTCCGCTGAACCCCAGCTTGCCGACGCGAATAGCGTATTCTCGTGCTTCGGGTTCGCGCCATTTGCCGACATTCGTCCGTCGGTCCGGCCAGCGGCATAATTCGCAACCCCGACCAGCTCCGCCGAACGCATGTTGCTCACACCGCGCCTGAAGGCGTAAAACCTGCCGAGGCTCCAATCGCCGCTGGATGAAAGTTCAGTGGCAGGTCAGAAGCGAAAAGCGTGTCGTATACCAGCGGCGTACTCGGCCCAACGCCAATGCAGCCGACAGACATCGCGGAAAAAGCCAAGTCCCTTTCTGTCGTGATTGATTGCTCAAAGTGAAAGATGCCTCTCGAATCTACTTGAGACATTTAGTTCCGGAAACTGATCGACGTTATCCGAGCTTGGGAGAGCGCTCTGACCTGTCAAATGACAGTAAGCAATCGAGGCGAAGGCAGCATAAAGCAAATGCCGAGCATGCTTCCCATATGCTTCCCAACTTAGATTTCTGGGAAGCAGGAAAATATTAGAGTTTGCGCAACGTATTGATTTTCTTGGCGCGCCCGAAAGGATTCGAACCTCTGACCCCCAGATTCGTAGTCTGGTGCTCTATCCAGCTGAGCTACGGGCGCGTGGCGCATATCCGCGTGCCCCCCGGATGAGAAGGGCGCTCGCAGCAGCGCGACGACCGTTTAGCTCTATCCGGCCGGAATGGCAAGTGCGCCTCTTTTCTGGCGTGGGAGGCGCGTCGCTCAGGCGTCTCACGCAACCACTCCCTGTCGCCGCGCTTTGGAGTATAGTCGCAGGCAGTTTCCCTCCTTCGCGCCGGCGCCGAGCTTGACGACAAACGCGACGATGAAGTCCCAGCCGACGGCCGAGAATCCGCCCTTGCTGCGAGTTGCGGGTGTAAGAAAAACATATTCGACGCCGCAGGGGCCGCTCGAAATTCTCAAGGGCGTCGACCTGAGGCTGGAGGCCGGCGCCAGCATGGCGCTCACCGGAGAATCGGGCTGCGGCAAGAGCACTTTGCTGCATCTCATCGGCGCGCTCGACCACCCGGACGCCGGCGAAATCTGGCTCGACGGCGCTCCCATCGCGACGCTTGGCGACGGCCAGCGGGCGGCGCTGCGACGCGAGAGCTTCGGGATTGTCTTTCAGCAATTCAACCTCGTTCCCAGTCTGACAGTCGCCGACAACCTGGCCTTTCAGGCGCGCATCGCGGGCCGTTTCGACGCCCGGTGGGTGAACGAATTGACGAGCCGCCTCGGCCTTGCAGAGCTCGCCGCGCGCTATCCCGAACAGCTTTCAGGGGGCCAGCAGCAACGAGTCGCCATTGGCAGGGCGCTGGCCGCGCGGCCGCGTCTGCTGCTCGCGGACGAGCCCACCGGCAATCTCGACGAGACGGCGGGCGACGCTGTGATGAAGCTGGCGCTCGAACTCGTCGCAGCGAGCGGATGCGCCTTTCTGATGGTGACGCATAGCGCGCGCCTGGCGGCGATGCTGGAAAGCCAGGTTCGGCTCGCCTCCGGCAGGCTGGCGCCGCCGTGAGACAAGCCGTTTGGACGCTCGTGACCTTGCTTGGCCATTGGCGGCGACATCCTGCCAATCTGGCGACGCTGCTGATCGGGCTCACCATCGCCACCGCGCTCTGGAGCGGAGTCCAGGCGCTCAATGAGCATGCGCGCAAGAGCTACGCCGCCGCCTCATTGGCGGTGAGCGGCGCCGATGCGCGCAGCATTGTCTCCGCGCATGGCGGACTGTTCCCGCAGGAGCTCTACGTCAAGCTCAGACTGGCCGGCTGGAAGGTCTCGCCGGTGCTGGAAGGAAGCCTGCGTCTCGGCGACAAGCCGTTGCGCATCATCGGCGTTGAGCCCTTGACGCTACCGCATGACGCGCGCCTTTCCAGCCTGCGTGAAGGGCAGCGCTTCGAGGGCTTCATGACGCCGCCGGGTCTTGGATTCGCTTCACCCGAGACGCTCATAGCGTTCAAGCTCGGCGTGCGCGACGAGACGGTTAGCGGACGTCGTTTGCCGCATGTTGAACCCATGCCCGAGGCGCCGCCGGGAGCGCTCATCGTCGATATCGGCGTCGCTCAAAAGCTGCTAGATCGCCCCGGCCGCCTGTCGCGGCTCCTTCTCGAAACCGCGGGCGAGGACTCGCTGGGCGAGGTCACGGGCGATGCGCTGCGGCTAGTCCAAGCCGAGGAAGACTCAGATCTTGCGCGCCTGACCGAGAGCTTTCATCTCAACCTGACGGCCTTCGGGATGCTGTCGTTTCTGGTAGGGCTTTTTATCGTTCATGCCTCCTACGGACTCGCCTTCGAACAGCGCCTGCCGACAATCCGCACGCTGCGCGCGGTGGGCGTATCCTCGCGCGCGCTCGTCGCGGCGATGCTTTGCGAGCTTCTGGCAATGGTGCTTCTGGCCGGCGGGGCTGGCGTATTCGGCGGATATTGGATCGCGCGCGCGCTATTGCCCAATGTAGCCGCTACGCTGGACAGTCTTTATGGCGCGCAAGTTTCCGGTTCGCTGTTGCTCGATCCCGCCTGGGCGATTTCGGGGCTGGTCATGGCCCTGGCTGGCGCCTTGAGCGTATCGGCGAGCGGGCTGATCAGAACCTTTCGTCTGCCTGTCCTTGCCGTCGCCCAGCCACAGGCCTGGAGGGAGACGCATCGACGCTATCTGCGACGCCAGGCGTTGCTCGGCGCACTGGCGGCCGCGATCGCGATCGCAGCCTGGATTATGGGCGGCGGTCTGGTCGCCGGTTTTATGATGATTGCAGGCGGCGTCCTTGGCGCAGCCTTGTCTCTACCCCTTGCGCTCGCCGGCTTTCTCGCGCTTGGCGAACGCATCGCCACGGGCCCGGTCACGCATTGGTTCTGGGCCGACAGCCGGCAGCAGCTCCCCGGCCTGTCGCTGGCATTGATGGCGTTGTTGCTGGCGCTTTCGACCAATATCGGCGTCGGCGCGATGGTGGAGGGATTCCGGCTAACCTTCACGCATTGGCTGGACGAAAGACTGATCGCGGAAGTCTATTATGAGGCGAGCGACAACGCCGCCGCGCAAAAAATCGAGGCTTGGCTCGCAGGGCGCGGCGCGGTCGAGGCCGTGTTGCCGGTGTGGAGAACGAAAACGCAGATTGCGCATTGGCCGGTCGAAGTGTTCGGCCTGCGTTCGCACGAAACCTATCGCGAGCATTTTCCGATGTTGGCGCAGAGTGAAGACGCCTGGGATCAGCTCAAACAAGGCGACGCCGCGCTCATCAGTGAACAGCTTGCACGGCGCCTGAAGCTGCAGGTCGGCGCGAAGCTTGATATCCCGGCCGATGAGGGCGCCTGGCGCGTGGAGATCGTCGGCGTCTATCCCGACTACGGCAACCCCAACGGCCAGTTGCGGATCGACATCGACGCCCTTGCGCAGCATTGGCCGCAAGCACCGCGCACGAACTACAGTCTGCGGGTGAAGCCTGCCGCGGTCGCGAGGCTCATTCAAGACATGCAGACGGAACTGGGGGCTTCAATCGCGCGGATTGTCGACCAATCCTATGTGAGGAATCTGTCCCTCTCGATCTTCGAGCGCACCTTCGCGGTGACGGCGGCGTTGAATACGCTCACCCTGATCGTGTCGGCCATCGCCTTGTTGGCTAGCCTGCTCACGCTTAGCAATCTGCGCCTCTCTCAGCTTGCGCCCGTCTGGGCGATAGGCGTCACGCGCCGGCGGCTCGCGGGGCTGGAGCTGGCGCGCATACTGCTGTTCGCCGCCGCGACCGCGCTCTTCGCGCTGCCGCTTGGCCTGTTCATGGCCTGGTGCCTCGTCGCGGTCGTCAATGTCGAAGCCTTCGGCTGGCGACTTCCCTATCATGTCTTCCCTGCCCAATGGGCGCAGGTGCTGGCCATCGCGATGCTGACGGCCTTCATTGCCGCCCTGGCCCCGGCGCTCCGGCTCGCGCGCACGGCGCCGGCGGATCTGCTCAAGGTCTTCGCCAATGAACGCTAGATTTACTTTGCTTTTTCTCGCCTGCGTTGCATCCACGCAATGCCGCGCCGACAGTTTTGCCGGCCTCGGACGCGAGGCTCAAGGTTTCATCCCCGTCACGCCCGGCGCGACGCTGGCGTTTCCGCGTGATTACGGCGCCCACCCCGGCTTTCGCAACGAGTGGTGGTATGTCACCGCCAATCTGCATGACGCGACGGGCGCCTCCTATGGCGTGCAATGGACGCTGTTTCGTTCCGCGACGGAACCCGGTCCCGAGAGAGAGGGTTGGGCCAGTCAGATCGTCTTCATGGGCCATGCGGCGGCAACCAGCGCGAGCGAACATCTCTTTGCGGAGACTCTTGCGCGTGGCGGCGTAGGGCAGGCCGGCGTCGTTGCGGAGCCTTTTCACGCCTTTATAGACAACTGGGCGATGACGGCGCAGGGCGACGGGATCTCCCGTCTCTTGCTCTCGGCGGCGGCCGGGCAATTTCGCTACAGGCTGCAACTCACGTCTGACAAGGAGCCCGTGGCGCAGGGCGACAAGGGCTACAGCCGCAAATCGGAGAGGGGTCAGGCCTCCTATTACTTCAGCCAGCCGTTCTATTCGGTTGAGGGCGAGCTGGTCATGCGCGGCGCGCCAGTGAAAGTCTCCGGCCGCGCCTGGATGGACCGGGAGTGGAGCAGCCAGTCCCTCGCACCTGATCAAAAAGGCTGGGACTGGTTTTCCCTGCATTTAGCTGGTGGCGAGAAGCTGATGCTGTTTCGCCTGCGCAGCCTTGCGGGGCGTGATTTTCTCGCGGGAACATGGATCGGCGTGGACGGCGCGCCCCAGCAATTGGAGCAAGACGACATTTCGATCGACCCCTTGACGGTGACAAGACTTCCCGTCGCCACTCTGCCGACGCGCTGGCGCCTGAACGTGAAAAGTCATGGCCTGACGATAGAGACGAAGCCGCTTAACGAAGCGAGCTGGATGGGAACCAGATTCGCCTATTGGGAAGGCCCGATCAGCTTCGAAGGCTCTCAGAGGGGCGAGGGTTATCTCGAAATGACCGGGTATTGAGGGCCGCCGCTCCGGCTCAGTAACCAAATTGCTCGCGCAAAATGCGTTCTTCCAGCGAATGCCCCGGATCGTGCAGCAGCACCAGCTCGGTCGCGTGGTCCATGGCGACGTCGACGCTGACCACCTCGCGAAACTCGTCATGATCGGCGACCACGGAAACGGGCCGCTTTGTGGCCTCCAGCACCTCGAACCGCAGCGTGGCGTCGTCTGGCAGCAGCGCCCCGTGCCAGCGGCGCGGACGAAAGGCGGAGATGGGCGTCAACGCCATAAGGGGCGCATTGAGCGGAAGGATTGGCCCGTGCGCGGAGAGATTATAGGCGGTGGAGCCAGCCGGCGTCGCGACCAGCACCCCATCGGCGACGAGTTCGGCCATCGCCTCTTTCTCGTTGACGATGATTCGCAGCTTGGCGATTTGCGATGTCTGCCGCAGCAGCGAAACGTCGTTGATGGCGTGCGCCCGGAATTCGCCGCCGCGACGGTCTATCGCGTGCATCAGAAGCGGATGAATGATCGAGCGCGTGGCCGCCGCGATGCGCTTGCGCAGGCCGCTTTCCCGATATTGATTCATCAGAAAGCCGACCGAGCCCCGGTTCATGCCATAGATCGGCTTCCCGTCGCCGAGGAAGCGATGCAGCGTGCGCAGCATCAGCCCGTCGCCGCCAAGCGCTACGATGCAATCAGCGTCTTCCGGCGTGACCTCCCCGTATTTTTCGATCAAACGTGCGCGCGCTTCCTCCGCTTCCGGCGCGCCCGAAGACAGAAAGGCCAAAGCCTTGGGCTGGGCTGGCGGTTCGCCGCCCGTCCCAGCCTCCGCGTCTACGATCGCGCCCGAACCCATGATCTCAACTTCCGCGTGCGCCGCCCCCGGAAACGGCAGGCTATGGCCGGGATTGAAATACACCTCTGACGCAACGAAGGAAACGGGGCGCCGAACCGCGCCAAATTTTCTCTTGGCGCGGCGAAGGTAAGCCGCTATAAGCCTCTCTTCGTGGCGCGCGGCCGACTGGCTCCGCGCCGCGATTGTTTTGCGGAGGGCTTCTCTCCCCTTCTCCAATAGTCCCAGGTTAGTCGCATGGCCAATCCGATACAATTCCTGCAGGATGTCCGCTCCGAGGCGAAGAAGGTCACTTGGCCGTCGCGTCGCGAAACGATGGTCACCAGTGGTCTCGTCATCCTTATGGTGCTGGCCGCCAGCCTGTTCTTTGTCGTCGTCGATTGGGCGCTGCGCCTCGGGGTTGGGTTGCTGCTGCGCATTGGACAATAATTTTCTTTTCAGGAGTTGATCTCGCCGCCATGACCATGCGCTGGTACATCGTCCACGCTTATTCGAACTTCGAAAAGAAGGTGGCGGACTCCATTCGCGAGCAGGCCGCGCAACGTAATTGCGCTGACCGCTTCGAGGAGATTCTCGTGCCGACCGAGCAGGTCGTCGAGGTGCGCCGGGGCCGCAAGGTCAACACGGAGCGCAAGTTTTTCCCCGGCTATGTGCTGGTGAAATGCGACCTCACCGATCAGGTGTTCTCACTCATAAAGAACACGCCCAAGGTCACTGGCTTCCTTGGCGCGGACAATAAACCCATGCCGATCAGCGAGGACGAGGCCCGCCGCATCAAGGGCCAGGTGGCCGAGGGCGTCGAGAGGCCCAAGGCGACAATTTCCTTCGAGGTCGGCGAGACGGTGCGCGTCGCCGACGGGCCATTTGCCTCATTCAACGGCGTCGTCGAGGAAGTCGACGAGGATCGTTCGCGGCTCAAGGTGGCCGTGTCGATCTTTGGCCGCGCCACACCGGTCGAACTGGAGTTCGGCCAGGTGGAGAAAGTATAAAGTGAGAATTCGGAGCGGCTCGCCGCTCCGTTTGAGCAGTGTGGCGGGCGCCCTTAAACGCCATGAGGGGCAAGCGTCGGACCACGCGACTGCAACCGGTCATATTCGGCTCGGCCCGCAATGGGCCATGCCCAACTGGCCTAACGTTGGAGAAGAAAAATGGCGAAGAAAATCGCGGGCTACATAAAGCTCCAGGTGCCGGCAGGCGCGGCGAATCCATCGCCGCCAATCGGCCCCGCGCTCGGTCAGCGCGGGTTGAACATCATGGAGTTCTGCAAGGCGTTCAACGCCAAGACGGCGCAGACCGAAAAGGGGACGCCTATCCCCGTCATCATCACCGCCTATCAGGACCGCTCCTTCACCTTCGAGATGAAGCAGCCGCCGGTCAGCTTCTTCCTCAAGAAAGCCGTTGGCTTGAAGATCGGCAAGAAGCCTGCCTCGGGCTCGAAGACGCCGGGACGTGGCACCGTCGGCAACATCACGATGGCGCAAATCCGCGAGATCGCCGAGAAGAAAATGCCCGATCTCAACTGCTCCACGGTCGAATCCGCAATGACGATGATTGTCGGCTCGGCCCGGGCGATGGGTCTGCAGGTGGTGGAGTAAGATCATGGCGCATATTGGAAAAAGAATCGCCAAGGCGCGCGAGGGCGTCGAACGCACGAAGCTCTATCCGCTCGGCGAAGCCATCAAGCTGGTGCGCGAGCGCGCCAAGGCAAAATTCGACGAATCAGTCGAAATCGCGATGAATCTGGGCGTTGATCCCAAGCATGCGGACCAGATGGTGCGCGGCGTGGTCAATCTGCCGAATGGCACCGGTCGCGTGCTGCGCGTCGCGGTTTTTGCCCGCGGCCCGAAGGCTGACGAGGCCAAGGCTGCTGGAGCGGATGTCGTCGGCGCCGAGGAGCTGGTGACCATCGTGCAGGGCGGAACCATCGATTTCGACCGCTGCATCGCGACGCCGGACATGATGCCGCTCGTCGGCCGTCTGGGCAAGGTGCTCGGCCCGCGCGGCCTCATGCCGAACCCGAAGGTTGGCACTGTGACCATGGACGTCACCGCCGCCGTCAAGGCTTCGAAGGGCGGGGCGGTCGAGTTCCGCGTCGAGAAGGCCGGCATCGTGCAGGGCACGGTGGGTAAGGCTTCTTTCGACGAAGGCAAGCTCGTCGAAAACATCAAGGCTTTTGTCGACGCTGTGGCCAAGGCCAAGCCGGCAGGCTCCAAGGGAACCTATATTCAGCGCGTTGCGCTGAGCTCCACGCAGGGTCCGGGGGTCAAGATTGACGTGGCGAGCCTCGGCGCGCAGCAGCAGTAGGACTTAGGCTCTTCGCAAAAAAAGCCGGCGGGAAACCGCCGGCTTTTTCATTTCATCGCTCAAGGGTGGGCGGCAGGCGTCAGCGCCTCACGGATAGCGGGCAATGCGGCGGCGACGGCGCCGCGCTGCGCCTCGGACAAGTGCAGGCCGATCTTCGAGCGACGCCACAAAACATCCTCGGCCGATCGCGCCCATTCCTCCTGGACAAGATAGCGCAGCTCCACCGTCGTCAGTCCATGTCCGAAATCTTCGCCAAGGTCAGCCATGCCACGCGCCTCGCCGAGCAGGCGCCAGACCCTCGTCCCATAAGCCCGAGCCAACCGCCGCGCGACAGCCGGTTTCAGGAAGGGTTTTTGCCGCGTGAGCTGGGCCAGGAACGAAGAAAAGTCCGCCCCCACGATTTCGCCGCCCGGCAACGCCGCGTTCTGCGTCCACGTCGGTCCCATGTGAGGAAAGAAGCGCGTCAACTGCTCCAGCGCATGTTCCGCGAGTTTGCGGGCTGTCGTGATTTTTCCGCCGAAGACCGACAGAGCGGTGGCGCCGCCTTCGGCGTCGAGATCGAAGGCGTAATCGCGCGTCACGACTGACGCATCGATGGCGCCGTCGTCGAACAGAGGGCGAAGCCCCGAGAAGCTCCAGACAATATCGCTGGAAGTAATGACGCGATTGAAGCAGCGATTGATCGAAGCGGTCAGATATTCCGTCTCCTCCGTGCTGATCTCCACGGGCGAAGGCGCGGCTTCATGGACGACGTTGGTCGTGCCGATGAGCGTGAAATCCTGTTCATAGGGAATAGCGAAGATGATCCGCTTGTCCGTGTTTTGCAGGATGTAGGCGTGGTCGCCCTCATACAGCCTGCGCGTCACTATGTGCGAGCCCTTCACGAGCCGCGCATGTTTGCGGGATTTTATGTGCAAGGAGCCATCCAGAACGCGCGACACGTAAGGTCCGGCGGCGTTGACGATGACGCGGGCTTCCACATCTTCGCCGCCGCCTTCGCCATCCAGCGTCGCGATCCAGCGATCGCGCATGCGCAGCGCGGACACAAACCTCGAGCCCACGCGAATTTCCGCACCATGTTCTCGCGCGCAGAGCGCATTGGCGACGACAAGGCGGGCGTCATCCACCCAACAGTCGGCGTAGGTGAAGCCTTTTTTATATGACGGGCGCAAGGATGCGCCAAAGGCATTGCCAAGCAGCGAAACCGCATGCGAGCCTTCGAGCCGCTTGCGCGTCGCCAGATGATCATAGAGCAAAAGGCCAAGCCGTATCATCCAGGCAGGACGCAATCCCTGCTCGTGCGGAAGGACAAATTTCAGCGGCCAGATGATATGGGGCGCGGCGCCAAGCAACAGTTCGCGCTCGGCCAGCGCCTCCTGCACGAGTCGAAATTCATGCGTTTCCAGATAACGTAGGCCGCCGTGAATGAGTTTGGTCGAGGCGGAAGAAGTGGCGCAAGCAAGATCGCCCTGCTCGACAAGGAGGACAGATAGGCCGCGCCCGGCGGCGTCGCGCGCGATGGCGCAACCGTTAATGCCGCCACCCACAATAAGAAGATCGTAAATCATACATTCCACCCGAATCGAGCCTTTCGGCAGTATAAGCGCTGCGATCGAGAACGGTATCGCCCCCTACTCGACAATTCTGCGCTTTTTTGCCCTCGGATCAGCCAGGCGACCGTCGTCGCGCGAGCAAGCGAAACGCCTTTGCTATATTGTCGGCAACCGCCTTGCGCGACTCGTCGGACCAGCATTGAAGACCAGCGAGATTGGTCGCCGACGCCTCCGTTCCAAAGCCGATCTCCTCAAGCCGTTTCGCTGCGGGCGCGAGCTCGCCAATGTCGCCGATTGAGGCGGCGGCGGCCAGATAAACAAGGGCGACCGAGGGCGACGCCGATTGTGAGGCGGCGTCGCGCAGGCTGGCGAGATCAGGTTCCGCGCCCCTGCGCAGCGCGTCCACCGCAGGGGCTAAGGCGTCGGCGGGCATCAGTCTTGAGGTTATCTCGCGCGCCCGGGCGATCAGCGGCAATCCCTCGGCGGGAGCATTTGCGCCGAGCACCAGCCTTGCGCCAAAGTCGGTTAGTATCAGCGGATTATTGGGATAGTCGGCGGCCGCCAGGCGCCCGACGCGGCGAAATGTCGTCATGTCCCTCTCGCACATGGCGGCGTTGTAGCGCGCCAGTCGGGGTATGAGTCCCAGAGCGTTGAGTTCGTATGCCTTTTTTGAAAGGCGCGTGGCGTCAGCGAGGACATCGTCGCGTGGTCTCGCTTCGCGCGCGGCGTTTCCCGGATCGAGCACAAGCAGCGAAAGCGTCGCGAGACTGTTAGGCTCTGGCGGCTCGCTGTTGCGCATCGCTTCCATGCATTGGCGCGCCGGAGCATAGTCCCGCTCCATGAACGTCGACCAGTACCTGGAGCGCGCGCAGGTGGCAGCGGAAGGCGTCGTCAGATCTGAACTCGTCAAGCGCCATGCGCGTGCGCTCGATGTTGGCGACGATTCCAAGCGGATGACCGAGGTCGGAGCCGATCTTCGCGGCGATGTCGCGCTCCATCGCGATGACTTCGCTGGCCCGAAAACGCAGATCGTAATTGCGGGTCCACATGACTGCGCCGCTGCGTCCGTCCAGCAGCAGAACCGTCGTGGAAAGTGCGTCATTCGCCAGCCGAACGGACGAACGGAGCAGAAAGTCAGCGTTCAAAGCGGCGGGGTCTTCGTCGGCGCGCTTCGCCGTCTCTGGAGTCAGCGGGACCACCACCAACCAGTCAAATTCCGATAGCACGCCCGCCAATTCCGCCTGCAATCCTCCCCCTACGTAATTCTGCCCCTCTTTGTCGGAAGCGAAAGACAATGGCGCGATCGCGATCAGCGGTCCCTTGCGGGCAGGGGCTTTTTCCCCGAGTGGCGAATAGATTCTAGCTGCGATGGCCGCGATGATCAGAAGGATCGCCCCGACGCCCCAAGCCGCCGCCATCACGCTCCGGCTCAAGCGGAAGCGAGGGGGCGTCATTGGCGCCGGCACAGGCGCCGGAAAGGAGAAATTTGGCCTGTACTGGCCTTTCGGTATTGAAATCAGAACCTTGGCGTCGGCGCCGGAGGTCAGGTAATAATGTTCGAGGGCCTGCCGCAAGCGGCCAACTTCGACGCGGACGATGCTGTCGGTTTGAGCGTCGAAATCCTCGGGTCGATTGAGAACCTGGGTGGCGATCGCGTAGGCCTTGATTTTCGGGCCCCGCCCTTCGAGTTCCTCCGTGACAAGATATTCCAGAAGCTTGCGCTGCCGATCGCTTGCGGCGTCAAACCCCTTCTCCAGAGCGCCGCGCAACTCGTCGAGAACCAGAGGCTTGAAATCGTCCCGCGCCGTCGTCGAGGCCTTGCCCGCTTGCTCCACGATAGACCCTCCCAGAAATTGGCGCGTTTTCATAGAAGCGCCAGCGTTAAAGCGGCGCACGTGCTTGTTCTCGACCGGCCAAACCCAGATTTTGCGGAAGTTATCAGCAAGATTTGAGGACAGCTTCCCCATGAATGGCAACGCCAGGATCAAAGCAACAATAAAGGGATCGACCGAACGCTCAAAATTGGAACAGGCGGTCATCGACGCATTATATCTCGGCGTCACGAATCCGGATCAGGCGGAGGCCGAAGCGGCCAAATCCTCGGACGACGTGACCTTCGTGATAGATATTCTGGTTGACGAAAAGGGAAAATATTCCGCCAGGGTCAACAGGGACGACGAGTCTGGCGAGGAAAAACCCGCCGCTTCGCCCCGCATGCGCCGTCTCAATAAATCGAGCTTGAAATCATCAAAGAACTGAAACGGCGCCTTGGCGGCTAAACACTTCGAACTCAACAACAGGCCCGCAAAGGGCGCCACCCCCCTCCTCGACGTCGAGGAGGGGCTGTTTCGACCGAATATCAGACCGTGCGTCCGTTCGATCCGCCGCGCGGGCGCCCGCTGGCTTGCGCCGAGCCGGGCTTTCCGCTCCTTAGAGGCCCACCGAATTTCGCCTGTGGGCGGCCTTGCGCGTGTTGCGCCGCGCGGGGCTGATCCTGACGTGTCGCGCCCTGCGGGCGGTGACGCTGCTGCGGACGGAGCGTCTCCTGAGGCGGCTCGTCGTAGCGCGCGCCCGGCGTGCGCCGGTCCGTGCTTTCGATGGTCTGGCGTGTCAGCTTCTCGATCGCGCGCAGCAAGGGCCTCTCGCCATTGTCGCAGAGCGAAATCGCCCGCCCCGTCGCGCCGGCGCGCGCCGTGCGACCGATGCGGTGCACATAGGCCTCCGGCACCTCAGGCAGTTCGAAATTGACGACATGGGACACGCCGTCGACGTCGATGCCGCGCGCGGCGATATCTGTCGCGACCAGAACGCGTGTGCGCCCGTCACGAAAGTCCTTCAACGCACGCAGGCGCTGGCTTTGGCTCTTGTTGCCGTGGATCGCGGCGGCGCCGATGTTGGCGTGCTCGAGATGCTGCGCCACGCGATCGGCCCCGCGCTTGGTGCGCGTGAATACGATGGAGCGTGACATGTCTGGGTTCTTCAGTAGTTCGACGAGGATGTCGCGCTTGGCGCCGCCATCGACGAGATAGACATGCTGCTCGACCCGTTCGGCCGTGGTGGCGACGGGAGTCACCTTCACTTCCACCGGATCTTTCAGCATGTCGCCGGCCAGGCCCGCGATCTCCTTGGGCATGGTCGCCGAAAAGAACAGGTTCTGCCGGCTTTTCGGCAGCCGCGAGACGATCTGCTTGATCGGCACGAGGAATCCGAGATCGAGCATATGATCGGCCTCGTCTAGCACGATGACTTCGGTCGTCGCGAGCTTCAGCTTGCCAGCGCCCATATGGTCGAGCAGCCGGCCCGGCGTAGCGACGAGCACGTCGAGACCGCGCGCCAGCATGTCGAGCTGCGGCCCGTGCGAGACGCCGCCGACGATGACGCCAACGGCGGGACGGAAGAACTGGCCATAGGCGCGAAAGCTGTCGGCGATCTGCGCCGCGAGTTCACGTGTCGGCGCCAGCACCAGGGCGCGGGTCGTGTGCGGAACCGGGCGGCGCCGGTCGTTTAGCAGGCGTTGCAGAATTGGCAGCGCGAAAGCGGCGGTCTTGCCGGTGCCGGTCTGGGCGATGCCGAGCAGGTCGCGGCCCTGCAACAGCGAGGGAATTGCCTGCGCCTGGATCGGGGTGGGGGTTTCATAGCCCTCATGTTCGAGAGCGCGCAGAAGAGTCTCGGCCAGGCCGAGATCGGAAAATTTAGTCACGTGAGATCTTTCATATGCGACCGACGCCCGGACGCGGCTTAACGCCGCCCTGTTGGGTCGATCAGGGAAGGAAGGGACATGCCCCGCGTATCGGGCCGCCTGATGTCTTTAAAATGAGGGACGCTCGACAGATCGTCGGCCACGGATAAACGAGGCCTGTTTACGCGACTGGAGCGTCTCGCGCTGCGGCGCAGCAAACGCATCGATACAGCAACGCAGCGGGGTCGTCAATAAAATCAACCGAGGGTCAATCGGTCGCACGTGACGTCTTGCCGCAATTCTTTCTGCCCATTTCAAGATAAAGTGCAGTCGCGGAATTTAACGGATCTCATCCTGAGCCTTGGAGCGATCATGCCGGTCGGAACGGATAAGTTCGCCTCCCCTGGGGCGTTCAGATTGATATTGGCCTTGGTGGTCTTTTTGCACCACACGACGAATTTCAACCTCGGCATGTCGGCCGTTCTCGTCTTCTTTGTCCTCAGCGGCTATTGGGTGGCCGTGATGTGGACGGAGATTTATTCAAAGACCACTAGCGCATACTGGACTTATCTCGTTTCACGCATTTGGCGTGTGCTGCCGGTCTTCGCCTTATGCTCGGCGATTTCCTGGGCGCTTCTGGTGGCGCGCGGCGCCACGCCCGAACTAGCCGGAAGCATGCCGCATCAGATTTTCTCGAATATAGCCATCCTTGGCTATAATTCACTGCCTTTCCAGGCCAACATTCCTGGATGGTCTCTAGACATGGAGATGCAGTTCTACCTGATCGCTCCGGTCGTTATCTCTCTCGTTTCGAAAAACATATGGGTCGTATTGGTCTGCGCCTTGGGCTCTCTTTTCTCGCAAAAGCTCGGCGGCTCAGCCACGGTCGCACCGTTTCTCTTCTTCTTCGCGATCGGGGTCACAGCCGCGCGCCATAACATAAAACCCAGCCGGACATTGGCTTACAGCTCAATGTATCTGACCCTCGCTATGCTCTTCCTGTTCGGGATGATTCTTGTAAAGAATATCATGCTCGACGAACCCCATAGGGCGCCGCTGCTGGCGTTCAGCACGGCGACAAATGGTCTCGTCGCGTTGATGATGACGCCCTGGGCGCTTTACACGACGCGGCAGAAGGGTGGCTCCAAGGACAGAATGTTCGGCGATATGTCGTATATCTTTTATCTGCTGCATTGGTCCGTTCTGGGCGCGCTCAGAACCGGAGAAGGATCGTATGGAGACAGATTTCTGCTTTGCACCGAGGCGCTCGTCTTGATTTTTGTGGCGTCTTTCGTGATCTGGGGCCTGTTTGATCATCCGATCAACCTCTTGCGATCGGCATGGGTTTCCCGCCGTCGAGTTCGACCAGCTCAGGCGCTTGAGAAAGGCGCGGACGCGGGGGGCGTTCTACGTCAGGCGCAACCTGTTTTTTAGTGGCCTTGCTTTTCGCTCGGAGCGCGTCCGGGCGCCGCGACAACCGCCTTCATTCTCGTCCGATGTGTGTTATCAATTCTTTGCTTATGCAGGGCGGGTGCGATCGGTAAGGGCGAAGGTTCACAATGCTCCGAGGAACGCGGCGACTAGGGCTTCTTCTGGCGGCGTTAAGTGGCGTTTTGGTTCTTGGCTTGAAGCGGTCCGACGCGCCGACGCTGGACTGTGTGACTGTGAGCGGTGGCGATCGCGATTACAAAATCCTTGTCGTCGGAGAGTCCTGGGCTTGTTATGGGCGATTGTTCCCCGAACTGCCCCAGACGGTGTCGGAGAGGCTTCAGGGAAGGGGCGTCAGGGCTTGCAGCCTTTGCTTTCCGGGGCGCAATACGAAGCACCTCTACTCAGAATTGCGCGCGAAACTCTCCAAGGAAAAACTCTATGAGTTCTGCGGCGGGGGAACGCCGGACAAGCTTATAATCATGACGGGTGTGAACGACGTCATCCAGCACGTTGGCGAGAACAGCTACGTCGAATACACTAGAAAGCTGATTGATTTCTTTCCAGATATCGAGGCTAAGGAAATCATATCAATCCCACGAGTTAATGAACTGAGGTTCAGCAGTCCAAACTTATTTAGCCATATCAAGAGATCTATACTCAGATGCTTAAATGATAGTTGTGATTCAGTTGTGAATGACAAATACAGGACGGCTCTATGGAGAGATCATCCTGAGTTATACACAATAGAGTATGATGATTTTATAGAACGGTACCAAGGTCATGAGCATTGTTACGCAAAAGATGGCGTGCATCTGACCGATGAATGCTCGCATAAATACGGAATGTTCATAGGAAACGCCACATCGATCAGACACCAGGCCCAAAACTAGCGTCAATGCACTGTGCGGTCAGCCGCCTTTAGAGGCCGGCCCTCGGCGTTGCCTGCGCCGGTAGTCCCGCTTTTTCGGGTGGGGATGCTCGCTTCCGCCCTCGCCCAAAGCATTCTGCGACAGAGCGGATCGGTATCGCGACAGCATGCGCGCGAAGCTTTCGCGCAGGACAGTCTCGATCTGCGGGCGCTGCTCCAATCGGCTGAGCGCCAGCGCTGCGGCTTCGATAGTCGACAGACCTTCGCGGCGCGGCTCGCGGCGAAGTTCGCCGTAGAGAGACGCCCGCCGTGGGTTGAGCACGATACGTTTCGCCTTCAAGACCCATGCGTTTCGCCACCACAGCGTTTTCGCCTGGCTCCAGGTTCCGTCGAAGATCACGACGCCCTTTACGCCGGCCAACGCACGATCCTGATCGGGAATGGCGACGCCCTTCTTGTCGAGCAGCACGAGTTCGCGATCCTTCGGCAAATCGCCACTTTTCGTGGAGCCCAGATGCAGGATCGCCCATTCGGCGGGATCGGCGCCCCGGCCAAGCGCCTTGGCGAGGCTCGGCCATGACAGGCCGATCCTGAACGCGGAATTCGTCAGATGCAGCGTGGCGAGCCGGGCGGTGCCGAGCAGCCGGTCCTGCTCCTGCGGATGCTGCAAGATGAGCAGGCCGACCTTGTTGTCGATTGGCGTGACGCCTTCACAAACGCAGAGCGTCGTGGGTTTCAGGCAATGGGGACATGGAGCTGGCGATTCCGCAGAGGCGGTCGCGTCCTCGGACGCGGGAGCAGGCTGAGCAGGGGGGTGAGAATGCATAGGGGACCATACACTGGCGAATGAGATATGGCGATTGGGAAGGCCGCCCGTTGGACGCCGCGCTTCAATCCAGCCTGGACGCCGCCTGCGCCACGAGCCGCTCGCGCTCCGCCCGGATCCGGGCGCCGCGCGCTCGGACCGCAGCGACCACGGCCTCGGGCGCCGTCGACGGACTGCCGGCGTCATAAGGGGGCGCGGGCGCATACTCCAGTTGGAGTTGAACGGCCTCGGCCGTCCCGCGTCCGGCGATTTCGCCGATCAGCGCCAGCGCGAAATCCATTCCCGCCGTCACGCCGCCGCCGGTCATCAGCGCGCCGTCGCGCACAACGCGGGCCGGCGTCGGAATTGCGCCGAAAGCCGAAAGCAAATCCATGCAGCTCCAATGCGTTGTCGCGCGCTTGCCCCGTAGCAACCCCGCCGCGCCGAGCAGCAGGGAGCCGGTGCAGACCGACGCAAACATTTGCGCCGAAAGCGCAAATTTGCGCAAAAAACGCAAAGTCGGTTCATCGGCCAGCAAAGGGTTGATCCCCGAGCCGCCCGGAACGCAGAGAATGTCGAGGCGGGGGCAATCGTCAAAGGTGACGTCAGGTTTGAAGCTCAGGCCTGTCGTGGAAACGACAATGTCCGGGTTCCTTCCAATAAGATGGAGCCTTGCGCCGCCCCAGGTCGCGAAGACCTCATAGGGCGCCGTGAGATCTAGTTGCTGCAAATCTGGAAACACCAGAAAGCCGATCTCGATCATGATTTTCAGCGCCCCCGCAGCCGCTCCAGCACGGCCTTAGTCGCTAGACCGTCGGCAGGCTGGACGCCTTCGCTGAGCTGAAAGGCATGGACGGCGTTGCGGGCGGCGCGGCCGAGCTTGCCGTCTATGGTTCCATTATAGAAGCCGCGCTGCGTCAGCGCCTGCTGCATTGCCCTGCATTCGGCGGTGGTCAGCGGCGTGACCCTGGGCCAGGGCGTTTGCGGCATGTCCCTCCCCGCGATGCGCTCGGAGAGCAGCGCCACGGCCAGCCCATAGGCGTCCGAGGTGTTGTATTGGCGGATCACCTCGAAATTGTGTGTAATCAGAAAGGCCGGGCCGCTCGCGCCCGCCGGCATATAGAGGCTGGCCGCGCCGCTCGCCGGCAAGGCCCCGCCGCTCGCCTGGACGAAACCCAGCGCGCGGAATTGCGACAAATCCATATCGAAGGCGGCGAAGTCGAACCCCTGTGGCAGGCGGACTTCGAAGCCCCAGGGCAGGGCGGGATTCCAGCCGGACTTTTGCAGAAAGCTGCCGATGGAGGCGAGGGCGTCGGGCTGCGAGGTCCAGATGTCCGGCGCGCCGTCGCCGGCAAAGCTCACCGCATATTTCAGATAGGCGGAGGGCATGAATTGCGGCATGCCCATCGCCCCGGCCCAGGAGCCACGCAGGCGGTGACGCGGCACGCCTTGCTGCAGCAGAAGCAGGGCAGACACGAATTCGTCGCTGAGCTTTTCGGTCATGTGGCCTTTGAAAGCCAGCGTCGCCAGGACTCGCAATACGTCGCTGCCGCCCGTGGCCGTTCCGAAATTACTTTCGACCCCCAGTATGGCGACAAGTAGTTCGCCCGGCACGCCGGTGCGCTGTTCGATTTGGCGCAGCATATGGGAAAGTTCGGCGGCTACCGCACGCCCTCGTGCGACCCTGGAGCCGGTGACGGCCCCCAAGACATAGGCGGGGATGGACACGGTGAACTCGGATTGCGCCTTTGGTTTCACGAGCACGGCGGGATCGGGCGTCAGGCCCTGAACGGCGTCGTCGAAAACCGCGCGCGACACTCCGGCGGTTTGCGCCGCCGGCCAAAGGCTCTGGAGAAACCCCTGGAAATCCTGAGGTTGCGCCCAGGCGACGCCCCCATATGCAGCGAAGCTTGAAGCCGCCAGCAGCATGCGGCGCCGGTCCAAATGAACTTTCCTTCGGTGGTCACCCGAATCTTGCATGATTGTCTCCGAGGACATGCTCAATGTCGCCTGTCGGCCTTGTTTGGAAAGGTTACACTTTCCGCCAATTCGTTTGACAGGAACGTGGCGCTGTCTTCTACTGACTATAGATATTATCTACAAAAAGGGAGCGCGGAGGATCCGCGCATGCAGTGGAATGACGCATTTTCCTTCGACCAGCGGCTTGAGCGCGCCCCTGTGGTCACGCGAAGCGACCGGACGGAGCGCGGTCCCGACCGAAACGGACCTTCGCAATAAATTGCGTGCGGCGGGCCTGCGCCCGACCGTGCAACGTCTTTCCCTGAGCCGATTGCTGTTTGGCAAGGGCGACCGCCATGTCAGCGCGGAGGCCCTGCACGCAGAAGCGCGCGAAGCCGGGCTGCAAATGTCGCTGTCGACGGTCTATAATTCGCTGAACCAGTTCGCGGGAGCGGGGTTGCTCAGGGAAATCGCCGTGCAAGGCCCCCGCACCTATTTCCACACCCGCACCTCGCCGCATCATCATTTCATGGACGAGGCCAGCGGGCGCATGTTCGATGCGCCCGACAGCTCCGTGGAATTCGCTCGCCTTCCGGCGCCTCCGGAAGGCATGGAAATCGTCGGCTGCGACGTCATCATCCGGCTGCGCGCGAAGAAGCGCTGAGCGCGGCGTTTCCGGGGTCGGCTTATCCAATCAATTTCTTGATCTCGGCCCGGAGGCCGTCCGCGATCTCGGGCCGCTCCAGGCCAAAGGCGATGTTGGCCGCGAGAAAGCCGAGCTTCGAGCCCGTATCATAGGTCTTGCCGTCGAAGCGCACGCCGTGGAACGATTGCGCCGCCGCCAGCTTGATCATGGCGTCGGTAAGCTGGATTTCGCCGCCAGCGCCTTTTTCGCCCTTCTCCAGAAGCTCGAAAATCTCCGGATTCAGAATGTAGCGGCCGGAAATCATGAGATTGCTCGGGGCGGTTCCCTGCGGCGGCTTCTCGATCATGCCCTTGATCTCGAAACTATGACCGTAGTCAGCGCCCACGCTGACGATGCCATATTGATGGGTCTCGCTTTCCGGGACTTCCTCGACCGCGATGACGTTGCCGCCGTGCTTTTCATAGGCTTCGACAGCCTGCGCCAAGCACCGGCTCTTGCGGAGGCCGTTCGGCAGGGTGATCATATCTGGCAGCAGCACCGCGAAGGGCTCGTCGCCAATGATGTCGCGTGCGCACCATACGGCGTGGCCCAACCCCAGCGGAGCCTGCTGGCGAGTGAAGCTGGTGGCGCCGGCCTTTGGCAGGTCGGCCATCAGCGCTTCATACTCCTTAACCTTGTTACGCCGGCGCAGCGTGTCCTCAAGTTCATAGGACATGTCGAAATGATCCTCAATCACCGCCTTGCCGCGCCCGGTCACGAAAATAAAATGCTCGATGCCAGCCTCGCGCGCCTCGTCGACCACATGCTGCACCACGGGACGATCGACAACCGTAAGCATCTCTTTTGGAACGGCTTTTGTTGCCGGGAGAAAGCGGGTGCCCAAACCGGCGACGGGGAAAACAGCCTTGCGAATGCGCTTGGTCATGGATGATCCGTTGCTTGACAGAAGTTGCTCCGCCCGCGTTAAGGACATGTGCGCCCGCGCGGCTGACGTAGGTTTACGTTCAGCCCGTTAATTTCGGGTGAGGAAATGGCGTGAACGAGCATTGACCATGACGATATTGGTGACGGGTGGGGCTGGCTATATCGGCAGCCATATGGTTCTGGAACTCTTGGATCGCGGCGAAGAGGTCGTCGTTCTCGATGATCTCTCGACAGGCTTTCGGTGGGCGATTCCCGAAGGTGTCCCGCTTATCGTGGGAGATTTCGGCGACCAGGATCTCGTCGCCAAGACCATCGCCCAGCACAACGTCGAGGCAATCATCCATTTCGCCGCAAAAATAGTGGTGCCGGAATCGGTGGCCCGGCCGCTGGTCTACTATCTCAACAATACGGCGAAGGCGCGCACGCTGCTTGAGACGGCGGTCAACTCCGGCGTCAAGCGCTTCATCTTCTCGTCTACGGCGGCGGTCTATGGCGACCCGCAGCAAAATCCCGTGACAGAGGATGAAACGCTGAAGCCGATGTCGCCCTACGGCCGTTCGAAGCTGATGGTCGAGTGGATGCTGGAGGACGTCTCCAGGGCCCATGATCTCAAATATGTGGTCTTGCGCTACTTCAATGTCGCGGGCGGCGACCCCAGGGGCCGGACCGGCCAGTCGACGCCCAACGCAACCCATCTTATCAAGGTGGCGGTGCAGACGGCTCTTGGTCTTCGTCCCAAGATGCAAGTATTCGGCACGGATTACGCCACGCATGACGGAAGTTGCGTGCGCGATTACATCCAGGTGTCCGATCTGGCGGCAGCCCATATGAATGCGTTACGCCACCTGCGCGACGGCGGCGGCAGTCTTGTCTGCAATGCAGGCTACGCAAAGGGGTTCTCGGTGCTGGATGTGATAGAAACGGTGAAGCGCGTGTCCGGCGTGGATTTCAAGGTCGAGATTTCCGGGCGTCGGCCCGGCGATCCGGCGGCGATCGTGGCGGACAATGAGCGGATCAAATCCGTGCTTGGCTGGAAACCCGAACACGATAATCTCGAAGAAATTTTGCGGCAGGCGCTGGAATGGGAGCGGGGGCTCGCGGCGCGCAAAGACTGCTAGCCGGCCCCGGAGCTTCCAGGCGGCGTTTTGGCCCCGAAGAGCAGGGAATGAAGCGTTTGCGCTCCGATAACCCGCTCCAGCTCCATGAAGCCGAAGAACGGGATCAATGCGACAAAAAGAATGATCACCGTCATCACTATCGCCTGCAACGACCCGTCGCCAAAACTGGGGACGCTTTCCGCGAGCGTCTTGCCATGCCATTTTCCGATGAGCGTCTCTTCGATTACGTGAAATATCAGCAGAATCGCCGAGAATATGGCGGCCTTGAGCAAGATCGGATAAATGAGCGGCTTGTTCTTGTAGCGGTCGCCGACATGCAGTCCTTGCGCGATCAATATGACCTTGCCCAAGGCTAGGGCGTTGATAATCGCGAAGCCCTGCTGATAGGTCAGAATATCTTCGTTGAAAATTAGCGCCTTGTGCAGGGAAAACAGACTTAATAGAACCCAGAGGTAGAGAAATATCTTCAAAAGCTCCTTGCTTTCGTCGATTGCCTCCTTTTTCAGGCGCCCCAGGCGTTCATCCACCATATCCCGATCTCCCGTCGGCGTTTCGCCACAGGATGCACGCACCCACCTCATAAGACAACCTGATATTGTGCATACAAGTCTTTGGCTTATACGAATTTTTGCGTTTCAGGATTTGCGATCAGGTCCGGCGGGACTCACCCTGTATTGCGCAGGCCCGCTGCAACTCCATTGATCGACATCAAAATCCCTTGGCGAATGTCATCGTCGGTCTTGCCGGATCGCCAACGGCGGATCAATTCGATCTGGAGGTAGCTCAACGGCGTGATGTAGGGCACACGCAGTTTCAGCGAGCGCGCCAGTCCCGGATTGTCGGCCAGTCTTTCGCTGGCGCCGGTGATCGCCTCCAGCGCCTCGAGCGCGCGGCCATATTCCGCTTCTATCAGCGCGAAAATCTCCTTCGCGCGCGCCGTGTCGGGAGCAAGCTCCGCATAATGACGCGCAATGGAGAGGTCGGTCTTGGACAGGATCATGTCGATATTCGACAAGAGCACGCGGAAGAATGGCCATTCACGATTCATCCGGCGAAGCAGCTTGAGCCGCTCGTCGCGGTTCTGCTCCAGAAACTTTGCGATTGCGGAGCCAAAACCAAACCAGCCCGGCAAGGCGACGCGCGCCTGGCCCCATGAGAAGCTCCACGGGATCGCGCGCAAATCCTCGATCCGGCGCGAGGGCTTGCGGGACGCAGGACGCGAGCCGATGTTGAGCGAGGCGATTTCAGAGATGGGCGTCGAAGAGAAGAAATAATCCACGAAACCGGGCGTCTCATAGACCATATGGCGATATGCGGCCATGCTGGCCGTCGACAGCTGGTTGGCGGCCGCGAGAAATTCTTCCGCGGGCGCCTGCCGATCGGACAGGAGCGTCGCCTCAAGCGTCGCCGCGACGAGTAGCTCGAGCTGGGTTCGGCCGATCTCTGGGTTCGCGTATTTGGCTGCGATGACCTCGCCTTGTTCGGTCAGGCGAATCTGGCCGTTCACCGTTCCGGGCGGCTGCGCGAGAATGGCGTCGTAGCTCGGTCCACCGCCGCGACCCACCGTGCCGCCGCGCCCGTGGAAGAGCCGCATCGTGATATTTGGTTGGGTTGCGAAGAACTCCGCAAGCGCCGTCGAGGCGCGATACAGCTCCCAGATGCTGGTGAAAATGCCGCCATCCTTGTTGCTGTCGGAGTAGCCCAGCATGATGTCCTGGCTCGCGCCGGAATTGCCGACAAGCCTGGCGATGCCGGGCAAAGCATAAAAGTCGCGCATGATGGGCGCGGCGTTGCGCAAGTCCTCGATGGTTTCGAAGAGCGGCACGATAATCAGCTCCGCTGAAACCGTGCTGGCGTCCCGCGGATCGAGCGTGCCCCGCATCATGCCGCTTTCTTTTTGCAGCAATAAAACTTCGAGCAGATCGCTTACCGTCTCGGTGTGGCTCACGATATAATGGCGAATGAACTCGTCGCCGAATTTCTTGCGCATGGCGGCGGCCTTGGCGAAAATCGCCAATTCCCCTTCCGCGCTCTCGGAATATTCCTCGTCGACCAGCCGCACGGGGCGCGGATCGCTGAGCAGTCGCATCAAAAGCTGCTGCTTTTCCTCTTCCGACAATGAGGCGTAATCCGGCGACACGCGCGCGCGCGACAATATTTCGGCGATAGTCTCCTCGTGCCGGTCCGAGCTTTGGCGCAGATCGACGGTCGCAAGGTGGAATCCGAAGACTTCCACGGAGCGGATGAGCGGCTCCAGCCGTTGCGACGCGATCACCTCGCTCTGATGCACGCGCAACGATTCGTCGACGGTGACGAGATCGGCAAGAAACGCCCAGCTGTTCGCATAGGGCTCGCCGGGCGTGAGCGCATGGCGCTGCGCCTGCCCGCCGGTGAGTTGCTCCAAGGTCCCCGCGAGGCGCGAGTAAACGCCGATCAATGCACGGCGATATGGCTCGTCGTCGCGGTGGGGATTGTCGTCGCCCGAACGCGTGGCGAGATCCTCCAGCGCCTTGGTGGCTCCGGCGTATTTACGCGAGATGGATAGTTCGGCGCCGAGCTGATGCACCTCCGTGAGGTAAAAGCGCAGGGCTGTGTCCGCCTGCATGCGCAACGCCGTCTCCAGGGAGTCGGCGGTGACATTGGGGTTGCCGTCGCGGTCGCCTCCGACCCAGGCGCCCATGCGCAGGAAAGGCGGGACGCGCAGTCCTTCCAGCCGTTGCTCGATGTCCGCGTAAAGGTGCGGAATTTGCCGCAGAAAGGTGGTGCGGTAATAGCTCAGCGTGTTTTCGATTTCGTCGCGCACGGTGAGGCGCGACTGACGGAGCAACTCGGTTTGCCACATCTGCGATACGCGGGCGCGCAACTGCAGTTCATTGCGCGCGAGATCGATCTTGGAGCGCATGTTCTCGCGTGCTTCCAGGAGAGAAAACACCGCATGCTCGGCGTCTAGCAGGCTCTTGCGGCGAACTTCGGTCGGATGCGCGGTGAGCACGGGCGAAATCCATCCGCGCGCCAGCACTTGCGCGATTTTCCCGGCGCCGACGCCTGCTTTTCGCAGATAAGCGAATGTGCGGGCGAGGCTCGGCTCCGAGCCAAGGCTCGCCTTGTCGCCCGACGCCTCGGCCCGCGCGCGAAGCTGCAAGGGGTGCAGATCCTCGGCGATATTGCCAAGGTGCAAGAAATAGCTGAAGGCGCGAATGACCGCGAGCGCCTCCTTGGAGGAGAGGGAGCGCAGCAGCTGATCTAGCTTCGCGTCCGCTTCCGTATCGCCGTGACGGCTCGCGGCGACCGAGAGGCGTCGAATTGTTTCTATGCGCTCAAAGGCCTCGTCGCCCTCATGCTCCCGAACAGCCTCTCCTAGCAGGCGGCCTAGCAGGCGAATGTCCTCCTGCAGATGATCGCCCTTAGGAGGATGGGCGGCGCCCGCGCGCGGATGAGTTTCGGTGGAAGGAGCGGCGGAGGGGGTGTTGTCTTCGACGTGCATCGTTCTTGACGATCCTTGCATGAGGCGGAGACGTTCATGATAGCTTGGCGCGCTTCCCTATATCAGGCTTTGAAGCGCAATTCGATCCTCGCAATATTCGCGCCTGCGTCAACAATTTGCTTGGACATGCGGCCATCTCAGGGCGGCATCCCTCCCCATGAGGCGAACGAAGTCGGAACAATAACTCTCCCGCCCTTGTTCGCGACGGCGCTTGGACATATAGACCTTGCTGCGGCGAAGGCTTTTTCCAACTGCAAACCGCGGGCGAACGATCCAATCATGCAAGACGCAACCGAAATCATACTTTTCACCGCCCTCGGCGTCGCTTTCGCGATCGGTCTCGTGGTGCTGGCGCTCTGGGCGCAAAAGAGCGTCTCCCGCGTTGCGGCCTACGCCTTGCTCGCCCTTGCGTTCCTTTATGTCGGCTTCGCCTTCCGCTCGGAGAACGCGAACACCTGGATCGGCATTGAAATGACGGGCGTCGCGGTCTTCGGCTCGCTGGCCTTCCTGTCCATGATCAGCTCACGATGGTTTGTCGTCCTGGGCCTTCTGCTGCATCCCTTCTGGGCGATCTCCTTCCATTATCTGGGCACGGGCTCGGCCTTTACGCCTGGTCCCTTCGCATTGGCGAACGCTGGCTTTGATGTATTCTTGGGGCTCTATGTAGCTTTCGATATCTGGCGCGCTGGCGCGAAGCCGAAAGCGGACGCCGCGAACTCCAATGAAGGCGGCTCCACAAACCGCAACCGCAAAGCCGAGAAGGGCCGCGCATAATGAACGCTCCCGCCGAATTCACGCTGCGTCACGACTGGACCGTCGACGAGATTGTCGCAATACACGACTCGCCCTTGCTTGAACTTGTGGCGCGGGCGAGCTCCGTGCATCGCCGCTTTTTTGACCCCAATGACGTGCAGAAGGCCGCGCTTTTGTCCATCAAGACCGGCGGCTGCCCCGAGGATTGCTCCTATTGCCCGCAGTCGGCGCATCACCGCGAAGTGAAGCTCGACCGGGTTGATCTGATGGCCGTCGGAGAGGTGCTTGGCGCGGCCAGGACCGCCCGCGAGGCCGGAGCCGACCGCTTTTGCATGGGCGCCGCCTGGCGCTCGGCGCCGGAAGGGCGGCGAATTCGACGCCGTGCTGGAGATGGTGCGCGGCGTGCGCGCGCTCGGCATGGAAGCCTGCGTCACGCTGGGGATGGTCAACCGCTCGCAGGCGGACCGCCTGATGGAAGCCGGCCTCACCGCCTATAACCACAATCTCGACACCGGCCCCGAGTTCTATGGCGAAATTATCTCTACCCGGACCTATGAGGACCGGCTGGAGACCCTGAAGGCCGTGCGCGGCGCCGGGCTTGAGATGTGCTGCGGCGGCATTATCGGCATGGGCGAAGGCGTCAGGGATCGGGCGGGGATGCTGCAGGTTCTCGCCGGATTCGACCCTCATCCCGAAAGCGTGCCGATCAATACGCTGGTCGCCGTCGAGGGAACGCCTCTCGCGCATCAGGCCCCGCTCGACCCGCTCGACCTTGTGCGCATGATCGCGACGACGCGAATCGTTATGCCGAAGTCGCGCGTGCGCCTGTCCGCGGGGCGCTCGTTTCTGTCTCGCGAGGCGCAGATCCTGTGCCTCGTCGCCGGCGCCAATTCGATCTTCTATGGCGAGAAGCTCCTCACCACCGGCAACGCCAGGGTGAATGAGGACGACGCGCTGTTCACCGCGCTGGCCGGACAAGACCATTCCGCCTGCGCGCAGGGCTGAGCGCGAGCGCCCAGGCAAAGGGGGAGGGAGGAATGATGCAAAACCACCATCGCTTCCTCCTCGCCGGCGTCATGGGGTGGCCCATAGCCCATTCCCGTTCGCCGAAAATCCACAATCACTGGATCGCTCAATATGGTCTTGAGGGCGCCTATGTTCCTTTGCCGGTCGCTCCGGGAACGCTCGGCCAGGCGCTGCGCGCGCTCGCGCCGCTGGGATTTGCCGGCTGCAATCTGACCATTCCGCATAAGGAAGCCGCGCTCGAATTCATGGATCGCGTGGAGCCGGCGGCGGCGCGAATCGGCGCGATCAATTGCGTCGTTGTCGAATTGGACGGCTCGCTCACGGGCAAGAACTACGACGGCTTCGGCTTCATAGCGTCATTGCATGCTGCGGCGCCAAAATGGCGGGCGGAGGCGGCGCCAGCCGTCGTTATCGGCGCCGGGGGCGGGGCGCGGGCTATAGTCGCGGGCCTGATCGATGCGGGGGCAAAGGAAATCCGGCTGTTCAACCGCACGCCGGAGCGTGCACGCGTCCTGGCGGCGGATTTCGGCCCGGCTGTCTCGGCGCATCGGTGGGAAGCGCGGAGCGCCGGGCTCGCCGGCGCCGGATTGCTCGTCAACACCACGAGCCAGGGCATGATCGGACAGCCGCCACTCGAAATATCGCTCGACGCCCTGCCGTCCTCGGCGCTGGTTTCGGATATTGTCTACGCGCCGCTGGAGACGCCTTTGCTCGCCGCTGCGAGGCGTCAGGGTCTTGCGACCGTGGATGGGCTTGGAATGCTGTTGCATCAGGCGCGACCGGCGTTTCGAGATTGGTCCGGCGCCATGCCCGAAGTGACGCCCGCATTGCGCGCGCTCGTCGCCGCGACTCTTTAACGCATTGGCCGACCACGCTGCCGGCCCAAAAAAGCGCTCCCGCGAATCACCCAAGGAGCGGGAGCGCTTTCATTTGAATATTTCGACCGCTGATCCAGTTGGGCTGCATTCAGCAAACGACAAACAAGGACTTTGTAACCGAAGAACCAGCGCCTTTGGCTACGTCCTGAGCGAAGGCGCAAGCTTCGCTCGACAACCGCGTGTAGGTTCCGAAACGATCATTCATGAACTGCGATTGCAGAGTCACAATCTCGGATAGGTCCTTCGCCTTGCTCAAGGCGGTGGCGAAGTCCATCATCGCCGTCGTGTTTTCTTTCCAGATATCGAGAGCTTTTCCCGGCCATTCGGTCCAGACGGCGACGACCGCTATCTCGGACGCGGCCTTTTCCTTTTGCGCAATTTTCGCCACCGGAGCACAAGCTGCCAAGGGAGCCTCGGTCGCCTTCGGGGGAGCCGCGGCAGGCGCGGGGGCCTTATTCATCGTAACGGCGACTTGCTCCGTCTCAACGGCTAACGTCGTTGTTTCAGGAATGGCCGGGGCATCTGCGACAATTTTTTCCACGGTAGCAGAGGGGCGCCGAACAACTTGAAACTTCTTTTTGGGATCTCGCTTGGGGGTCGTCATTGTCCTGGGCTCCATTAATTCGTCGTTGAAGGCGCCACTTCCAAAAGAATCAGCGCCTCGTCCGTCGTCTGGGGAGGACGACGCGGGCGCATAAGCCGAGCTTCCGCGCCCGAGAAATTACTTTGGCGTGGCGGCCTTCTGAATGACGGCGCCGAGTTCCTTGGTCTGCTCCTGAATGGCGGAGAACTGAGTTTTCACAAACTCACTCTGCAGCTGAAGCACTTCCTGAACGTCTTTGGCCTGCACCAGCTTTTGGGCAAGGTCGAAAGCAGCTTTCACATTGGCCTCGGCGTAAGACAGCGCGGTCACGCCGACATCCTTGGCGCCGCCAGTAAACGGCAAGGCGGAAGTGTCAACGGAGGCGATTGCCTTTTGGGCGGCGCCGGAAAAACCTTCGAAAGCCTTGCGCGCCTGCTCGACGCTCTTTTCGGCGAAGTCACGAACCTCGGTGGGAATCTGATAAGCCGGACCAGTCATTGAATTTCCTCCTTACAACTTGATGGACGCCTAAGGGGGAGCTCCGCGGAAAGGATTCCTCCGCGAATATCCCCACCCGCGCGCCTGCGCTTTAGCGACGGGCGGCAGCAATATGGATTATTTAATTGTGCGATGCAACATAAATTGTGCGCCGCAATCTTTTCGGGTTGCGAAGGGCCTGCCGCGTAACAGGTGTGCGCCTGCTCCGACCAGTAGAGTCAGGAAATGGTCGATGGGCGCGTTCATGATGAATTATCAATTTACGAAAATCCTATCTAGTTTGCATGGACCGTGAGGCATTGACAGATTAAGTTCCTGTTAACGGGGAGCGCTTTCGCAGCATGCCAAGGACGCTGTTCGCGGATGGCGCTCAAGGCCCAAGACTGAGCCGTGAGGCTCGCTCCGGATCAACCGGAGTGGCGTGCTCAAGATGTGAAAAGGCTTGCGAGTCCAAGATGTTCGAGGACGAGCGTAAATCCGCGGGAGCCCTGATCTCCGCCGATCCAGCCTTCACTGCGCTGGAGGCGTCCGGAGCGCCGATCATCGCGATGATGGGAGAGCCCCTGCGAGTCTCCTACGCCAACGCCTCGGCGCGAGCCGTGTTTGGCGACGACCCGGGTCTGCGCCTGCTGTCTGGAAACGATCCCGGCGCGCATCGACTGGCGGACATGATTGAAAGCGTTCGTCACGGGGCCGCGCCCCGCCTGGAGCGCATGCCGATCGCTTTTGGCTCAACTGTTCGCACCATAACAATTCTCTGCCGACGTCTGACTGACGTTGAAGGAGAGTCATGCTTCGTCATCGCCGCCCTCGGCCTGCGGGCGGATATTCCCGCGGCGAGGGTCGCGCTTCTACCATCCGCCACTTCGCAAACGACGCCCTCCGGGCCGGCAGCGCCGTCACTGATTGAAGAAACAATCTCTGTTAACGAGAAACTGGTGGCGATCGAATCCACCGATGTGAAAACCGGCCCCGGAGCCGATGCTCTTTGCGCGCGGCTCGGCGAACGGCAGGAAGATCATGCCCGGCGCTTTCTCTGGAAAACCGACGCGGCCGGCCGATTTGTCGACGTAACACATGTTCTCGAGGACGTAGTGGGGGAGAAAAACGCAGATCTTCTCGGGCGTAGCGTCGACGAGGTTTCGCGCTCGCTTGGCCTTGGTCCTGCTTTCGCAGCCGCGCTCGCCACCCACAAATCATGGAGCGGCGTCGAGATCGACTGGCCAGTTGAGAAACCGAGACGCCGTCGCGCCCACGACGCTTGGCGCATTGCCAATTCATGACGCGCAGCGGCGCTTTCTCGGCTTTCAGGGCTATGGCGTGCTGCGGCCTGCGAAAGCGAAGCCGCAGGCGCCCATCACGGCTTCGGCGTCCGAATTTGACGCGCCCCCCCAAGAGCAGCCAAAATCTCCGGTTGCGAGCGCCGTGGCGGAGACGGCTGTCGACGACGGATATGCGGGAGCAAATGTCGTGACCTTGCGTCCCATGTGCGCGGCGCAGCGCGAAAGCGCGGACGCGGCAGAGGCTCTCTCGCCGCAGGAGCAAAGCGCTTTCGATGAAATTGCGCGAACGCTTGGATATCCGACCCCCACCCCAGCTTGGCCGCCACCGCCGGGCTCTGCTCGCGATTTGATCGATCACGTGGGTCGCGTGCTGGAGACGTCACGGGCGCCGGCTTCGCTTGAAACCCCTAAGCCGGATCGGGAAGCGGGGTTGATCGACCTGTTGCCCGTTGGCGTGTTGGTGGCGCGCGGATCGCATACGCTGTTCGCAAACCGCACGCTGCTTGATTATCTTGGCTATGCTGATCTTGAGGCCCTGATGGCTGACGGAGGGCTTGCGCGCGTGTTTCTTGGGCGCTCGCCACAATCTCTGGCGACTCGGGCTCCGACCGAGGCCGTCGAGGTCCAGGCTCAGGACGGCGAAACGCTGGCTGCCGACGCGCATCTGCAAACGATAGACTGGGACGGCGCGCCAGCCACGCTGATCAGTCTTCGCCGGCGGGTTTCAACGGGTGGGGACGAAGTCGCGGCGAGGGCGCTGGCGCGATCCCAGGGCGCCGAACTGACGCGCATGCGGTTAGAAAGCGGAGCTCTCTCGGCCTGCTTCGAGAGAAATCCTGCGCCTGCGGCGATAATCGCGGAAAATGGACGAATTGAGCGCGTAAATCAGGCCTTCGCGAAAATGCTGGGCCTCGAACCACACGCCTGCGTCGGCCTGGAACTGGCCAGGTTCGTCGATGAAGGCGATGGGAGCCGTGTGAAAGCTTTCTTCTCGCCGCCAGCCATACTGGTCGCCGAAAGGAGCCTCGCCGACGGCGCCGAAATAAAGTTCCGAGGACTGGGTAAGGGCGCCGCGACCCAGTTGCTGTCGTTGCAACGTCTTGGAGACGGCGCGTCCCGCGCTGTCTGTTTCGGTTCAGGCGAGACTATGCCGGTCGCGGCAAAGCCCGAGGCCGACGCGGCCCGCGAGGAAGCCGAGCGCGCGAATGCGGCCAAATCGGCCTTTCTCGCCCGCGTCTCGCACGAGATCAGAACGCCACTCAACGCGATCATCGGCTTCGCGGAAGTGATGATGGAAGAGCGTTTCGGTCCTATAGGTTCAGAGCGCTACAAGGAATATCTCAAGGATGTGCATACTTCTGGCGTGCATGTGCTCAGCCTCGTCAACGACCTCCTCGACCTGTCCAAGATCGAGGCCGGGAAGATGGAGTTGATGGTCGAGCAGATCGACGTCAACTCGATCATTGGAGAATGCGTCTCGATCATGCAGACGCAGGCCAATCAGCATCGCGTCATCGTGCGGCTGTCGCTCGCGCCCCGCCTGCCGCGCATCCGCGCCGACGAGCGTTCGCTGCGACAAATTCTGCTCAATCTTCTGTCCAATGCGGTGAAGTTCAATGAGCCGGGCGGACAGGTGATCGTTTCCACCGCGCTCACTGACGCGGGGTATGTCCTCATCCGCGTGAAGGACACGGGCATCGGCATGTCGGACGACGAGATAGCCATAGCGCTGGAGCCATTCCGCCAAGTCGACACCTCGCGCAGAACGACCGGCACCGGCCTCGGCCTGCCTGTCACAAAGGCTTTGGTCGAGGCCAATCACGCGTCGTTCCTGATCAAGAGCCGCAAGCACGAGGGCACTTTGATCGAGGTGGCTTTCCCTTCGGTTCAGGGTCTCGCGGCGGAGTGACGGTTGGCTGTATATAAAGCTGATCGCGTCGGCGCTCGCCAGAACGCCAGCGTCAGGCCCAGTAGCAGGAGTCCGATTGCCAACCATCGATCTTAACGCCGACCTTGGCGAAGGTTTCGGCGCATGGCGGATGGGCGACGACGCCGCATTGTTGCGCATTGTCACCAGCGCCAATGTCGCCTGCGGCTTCCATGCCGGCGACCCCGACACAATGACTCGCTGTTTCATGGAAGCGCGAGAAACGGGCGTAGCTGTGGGCGCTCATGTTTCCTATTCGGATCTCGCCGGCTTCGGCCGCCGCGCCATTCCCATGTCGCCTAGCGAAATCGAACGGATGGTCGCCTATCAGCTCGGCGCCGCGCAAGCGCTGGCGCATTACGCCCGGCACAAAATCACTTTCGTGAAGGCTCATGGCGCGCTGGCGAATGTCGCCGAGCGCGATGTCGAAGTCGCTGACGCGATTGCGCGCGCGGTTTCCGCGGTCGATCCTTCGCTGACGATGCTCACGATCGCGCTCAGCGAACAAACGCGCGCGGCGGAGCTCGCCGGACTGCGCGCCGCGCATGAAATCTTCGCCGATCGCGCCTACACGGCGGACGGGCGTCTCGCGCCGCGCGCGCAGCAGGGCGCGGTGATCGAGGACATAGACGCGGTGGTCGCGCGTGTGCTGAAGATGCTGGACGCGGGAGGGATCGTCACGCAAAGCGGCGACTTATTGCCAACTCCGATCGACTCGATTTGCGTGCATGGCGATACGCCGCAGGCGGTCGAGATGGCGAAGGGCCTGCGCGCGGCGCTTGAGGATGCGGGCTGGCGTCTGCGCGCCTTCGCCGCGCCAGACCTGTGACCTGCCATGCTCTACGAGCGCCCGCGCTATCTCGACGCCGGGGACGCCGCGCTGGTCGTGGAGTTTGGCGATAGCGTTCATCCGGCGATCAATGCGCGCGTGCTGATGCTGGACGCCGCCCTGCGCGACGCGGCGCTCGCTGGCGTCGAAGAGACCGTTCCGACCTATCGCTCATTGATGATCCATTACGATCCGCTGAGCCTTTCGCGCGCCAAACTTCTGGCGAGACTGGAGGAGCTGGCGCCGCAAGCGGCGCAGGTCTTTGCGCCAAGGGCGCGCTGGCGTCTGCCCTGCTGCTACGATCCCTCACTGGCGGAAGATATTGTAGAAGCCGCGGAGCTCTTGAACATGACGCCGGAGCGTCTCGCGGCCCTGCACGCGGGCGGTGATTACCGCGCCTATATGTATGGCTTCGCCCCCGGCTGGTGCTATCTTGGCGGCCTGCCGGCGCAGCTTGCATTGGCGCGGCGGGCCAGTCCACGCGGGCCGACGCCGCGAGGCGCGGCTCTCATTGGCGGCGGATTGACGCTGGTGGCGACGAATCCGATGCCGACAGGCTGGTACGTGATCGGCCGCACTCCTGAAATCCTCTTCGCGCTTGATCGAGATCCGCCGACGCTGATCGAGCCTGGCGACGCAATCATTTTTGAGCCGGTCAGCGCCGACGTTTTTCAAAGCCTTGAGGCGCGCGCCTCAAGCGGCGAGGTTCTCGCGCGGCGCGAGGCCTTGTCGTGAGCGCGACGCTGCGCATCCGCTCTGCGGGGCCTGGCTCGACACTGCAGGACGCGGGGCGTTTTGGTCTTCTGCGTTTTGGCGTGACGCCTGCCGGACCAATGGATCAGGGAGCCTTCATGGCGGCGCTTGTTGCGTCGGGCGATCCTCATGGCGCGGCGATCGAGGTGTCGCTAGGAGGCATGGAGCTGAGCGCGGAGGGCGGGGAAATCGGCCTCGCTATCGCTGGCGGCGCTTTTGATCTGAAGCTCGACGGACAGGCCGTGCCCGCCGCCTGCGCTTTGACTCTGGCGCCCGGCTCACGCCTTACGCTGCGCGCTGGCGTCTACGGGGCATGGTGCTACGTCGCGCCGTTCGGGCGTTTCGATCTTCCGTCCGCATTCGGCTCGCTGGCGACGCATACGCGTTCTGGAATTGGGGGGCTGGAAGGCCGAATGCTTCGTGCGGGCGACGCAGTGAGGATTGTCGATCCTCGTCCGGCTCCACAGGAGCGGATAGCGATATCGGCGCCGTGGCTGGGCCAAGCCGCGGAAAGGCTGCGGGTCATATTGGGGCCGCAGCAGGATTATTTTTCGCCCCCGACCATCGAGACTTTCCTGTCGTCGCCCTGGCGGCTGTCGCCCCGCAGCGACCGAATGGCTTATCGGCTGGAAGGGCCACCAGTCCAGCACCTCAAAGGCCATGACATCGTCTCCGACGGACTGGATTTTGGCGCGATACAGATTCCGGGCGATGGCGCCCCGCTCGTGCTCATGGCCGACCGACAGCCGACGGGCGGCTATCCAAAAATCGCCCATGTGATAACGGCGGATCTCGCGGCCTTGGCGCAGAAACGCCCCGGAGACTTTTTGTCTTTCGAAGCCGTGACATGGGAGCAGGCCATCGTCGCGCGCCGTGCGCGTGCTCGGCTGATTGAGGCGGGGGTGACATTAACGCCGCTCGGAGGCGCCGAACTCACGGCGGAATTCTTGCTCGCGCAGAATCTGATCGGCGGCGTCATCGGCGCGACCGACGAAAGGTGATAGGGTCGGCAGATCAGACGCTGGCAGCGCGGACGAGGGACGACGACCTCGATAAAATGACGACAATGCGACCGTGCGCGCCTCATACGAAATATTCCCCCTGGAGCAGACCTTAATGCCATTTCGTCACCTGCTTTTGCCGTTTACGCCGCGCCTGATCGCGCTCACGCTCAGCGTCGCGGGACTGGCGGTTTTCGCCAGAGGCGCCGGCGAAGGGCGAGACGCGCTGCTTGCTCCCGCTCTTTTGTGCGGCGGCCTTGTCGCGCTGGGAATACGCGACCTTTTGCAAAAGCAACACGCAATCTTGCGCAGCTATCCGATCTCCGGCCATTTGCGCTTTCTCCTTGAAAACGTCCGTCCCGAACTGCGGCAATATTTTTTCGAGGACGACAAGGACGGCCGCCCCTTCAGCCGCGACAAGCGCGCCGTGGTCTATCAGCGCGCGAAGATGAACATCGACAAGCGTCCCTTCGGCACGCAGAGCAATGTTTACGAGGAGGGTTTCGAGTGGCTGCATCATTCCATTATGGCGCGTCCGCTGCCCGACGCGGATTTCCGCGTGCGAATTGGCGGGGCGGATTGCGCGGCGCCCTATGACAGTTCCGTCCTGAATATTTCGGCGATGAGCTTCGGCTCGCTGAGCCCCAACGCCATCCTCGCTTTGAACGCGGGCGCAAAGAAGGGCGGCTTCGCGCATGACACAGGCGAAGGCGGTGTGAGCCCCTATCATCTGGAACACGGCGGCGACATCATTTGGGAAATCGGCTCTGGCTATTTCGGCTGCCGCACGAGCAAGGGGCAGTTCGACCCGCACGCTTTCGCCGCGATGGCGGCGAATCCTCAGATCAAGATGATCGAGATCAAGATGAGCCAGGGCGCGAAGCCTGGACATGGCGGCGTGCTGCCGGGCGCGAAGGTCAATGCGGAGATCGCAGCCATTCGAGGAATTCCGGAGGGCGTCGACTGCATTTCACCCTCGGCGCATTCGGCCTTTTCGACGCCCCTGGAACTGCTCGGCTTCATCGCCGAACTGCGCCGGCTCTCTGGCGGCAAGCCGATCGGCTTCAAGCTCTGCGTCGGCCAGCCCTGGGAGTTTTTCGGCATATGCAAAGCCATGCTGGAGGCGGGCCTGCGGCCTGATTTCATTGTCGTCGACGGCAAGGAGGGCGGCACGGGATCGGCGCCGCTCGAATTCATGGATCATCTCGGAATGCCGATGCGCGAAGGGCTGACCTTCGTGCATGACGCGCTGCTCGGCGTAGGCCTGCGCGACCAAATCAGAATCGGCGTCTCCGGCAAGATAATAACCGCTTTTGACATTGCGCGGGCGATGGCTCTCGGCGCCGACTGGTGCAACAGCGCGCGCGGCTTCATGTTTGCCCTCGGCTGCATTCAATCGCTATCCTGCCACACCGATCGATGCCCGACCGGCGTCGCGACGCAGGATCCGTTGCGCGCCCGTTCGCTCGACGTTCCAGACAAGGCCGAGCGCGTCTACAGCTTCCATCGCGCGACGCTGGTGGCGCTCGCCGAACTGACGGCGGCTGTCGGAATCGACCATCCCGAGGATATGAAGCCCCGGCATTTTTGCCGCCGTCTTTCGCCCTATGAGGTGGCGACTTTCGCCGATCTCTATCCGGAGCCCGCGCCCGGCGCTTTTCTCGCTGGCGGCATCCCGCCGCGTTTTGCTCCAGCGTGGATCAGCTCAAGGGCGGACACGTTTCGAATATGAGGGGCGACCAGCGACGCCTTATGACTTAATATGAATAGCGAGCCAGACCGTGGGTTGATCCGCGTCCGTCCATTCGACGCGGTGCCGTCTATGCACGGGGATTTCGAGATAGGCGCCGGGGCGAAGCACTCTCGGCGCGTCTTCGCCTTCGATCAGCAATCCGGCGGAGCCGGAGAGCAAAAAGACCCACTCGGTCCAGTCCTGATCGTACCAGAAACCGGCAGGACTCGCCTGTCCGGTCGACAGAATTCGCTCGATCCTGGCGCCTGGCGTTGCGGCAAGGATTGTGATCGCCTCTTCGTCGAGCACTCCGTGCGCATCGGCGAAGATGTCGCCCGACCTGATCAACGCCGTCTGCCGCTCAACCGGGAATGACGCCGATGCGCTGCAGCAGCCAATAGGCGCCGGCCAGCGCGATGGCGGCCGAGAGCGCATAGACGAGCTTCTCGTTGCGCTTGCCGCCGGTCTGGCGGTCGATCAGCAGGAAAATCGGCATCAACGCGAGCACGATGGCGATCTGTCCGATCTCCACGCCGATGTTGAAGCTCGCTAGAGCCGGCACAATGGTCTGCTGTTGGACGTTAAGCTCCTTCAATCCGCTGGCGAAGCCAAAGCCGTGAATGAAGCCGAACAGGAACGTATCCCGCCAGCGCTTGTCCGTGTCGCGCGAAATGAAATTCTCCACCGCGACATAGATGATCGACAATGCGATGGCGGATTCCGTCAGCGTCGTCGGCAGCGTCACGATGTCGAGCGCGGCCAGGGACAGAGTGATCGAGTGCGAGAGGGTGAAGGCTGTGACGATTTTCACAACCGGCCAGACGCGGTTCGCCCACAGGATCACCGCGATCAGGAAGCAGATATGGTCGTAGCCGGTCAGGATATGCTCGATGCCGGCGAGGCCGAATTTCTGCATGATCTGCCAAGTCGTTTCCAGCGGCTTTGTCAGATCGAGCGGCGGGCTCTTGACGTCGAGCATGGTCTCGCCGGGGTTCTTGCCGCCCGTCACCGTGACCAGTTGCTTCCCGCGCGGACCCTGGGCGGCCAGAAGCTTGGTCGCGTCGTAAATGGTGAAGTCGCCATCGCATTTGAAACTCAAAACGACGAGCGCGCTGTCCTGATTGGTCGGATCCTCGCCCGCGTGCTCGACCTTGCCGATGCAGGTGCGTCCGTTGGCGTCGTGCATCGCCACGCGGCGGGCGACGAATTTGCCGATCTCGTCTTCCAGTACGCCGGGCGCGGACAGGTCCGCGTTGGGGCGCTCGTTCATCGTCTCGGAGAACATGCGCTCAAGATCGGTCGCCAGGAATCCTTCGTCGACCACCCAGCCGCCTTCCTTTGGGGTCAGCTTCGCGGTCGAAATATCGGGAGTATGGGCCAGCGCGGGCGCGGCGAGGCCGAGAGACAAGAGAAGAATGGCGGCCAGTCTCGTCCACAGCGGATTCATAAGGGCGTTTCCCTAAAGCTTTGGCGTTGTTCGGGCTACAATGCCCGAAGGCGCCGCGCCGGACAAGGCCGGTAATGCGGCTTCCATTGCGGCGGCGCCCGCGTATGGCTATGACTGACGCCGGTTTCCTTGGCGAGAATTCAATAGGGAGTTTAACTGTGCAGCGCGTCACCTTGACGATCGACGACGATCTGATGGATAGCCTTGATCGCTATATGGAAGCGTCGGGGCACCAGAACCGCTCCGAAGCGGTGCGCGACCTCGTGCGCGCCGGTCTGCTGCGGCAGCCGAAGGTCGATGACAGCAACAGGCGCTGCATGGCCGCGCTCGTCTATGTCTATGACCACGAGACGCGTCAATTGTCCAAGCGGCTGATGGACGATCATCACAGTCATACCGACCTCTCGATAGCAACGCTGCACGTGCATATTGATGCGGAGAGCTGCCTGGAGGTGTCGCTGCTTCGTGGCGTCAAATCCGAAGTCGATCACTTCGCCAAGCATGTGATGGGGGAACGTGGCGTCCGTTATGGGCAGCTTGTCGTCGTGCCCGCCAGCGCCGAAGGGCCTTCGCATGAGCGTGGCCATCATCACGACCATGGCCATGGCCATGGCCATGAGCATTGAGGCTGTCTGCATTTAAGTCATGTTGGGATTGTGACAAATTTGGCACAATGGCTGAAAGTTGAGCATGCTATATTGACGGCGCTGAGCTCGGTATGACAAAAATAAAGAAAAAACATACCGCCCCGGGAGTTTATCTCGATGAATCGCCGCCAGCTTTCCGAAATTTCAGCGTTTGCGCTGCTGTTGGGCCTGACTTCGTCGACCGCGCTTGGGCAAGAGGCGCTGCCGGACATCGATGTTTCAGCGGCGAAGCCTCACCGGCCCAAGCCCGCCGCGCCCGCGAAACCGCAGCCGGCAGCTGCGCCGGTTACCGAGCCGCAGCCCTCCTCGCCAGTGCTGACGCAGTCCAATTTCGACGATCCGTCGCGCAACGATCCCAATGGCGTGAAACCGCCGCGTCCTCTGGAATCCGCCAGCACGATCTATGTCTCCGGCGAGGAGGTCCGCTCGCACTCCTATACGCGTCCCGGCGAGGCGCTTGAAATCGTCCCCGGTCTGCTGATCACCCAGCACAGCGGCGAGGGCAAGGCCAACCAATATCAGCTACGCGGATTCCAGCTCGATCACGGTACCGATCTCGCGATCTGGTACGACGGCATGCCGCTAAACATGCCGACGCATGGCCACGGCCAGGGTTACGCCGACGCCAACTTCCTGATCCCGGAACTTTTCGACACGATCCTTGCGCACAAGGGCCCGTATTTCGCCGATGAGGGCGACTTCTCCGCCGCCGGCGCGGTGCATATCAATATCATCGACAGCATGCCGGGAGGACTGATCTCCGCCACCGCAGGCAGCTATGACTATGGCCGCCTGCTTGGCATAACCTCCAACAAGCTCGAAGGCGGCAATCTGCTGAGCGCGGTGGAGCTGGGCTATTACAATGGTCCGTGGACCATTGGCGACCAGATGCACAAGATCAACGGCGTCTTGCGCTGGTCGCAGGGCACGCAGGAGAACGGGTTCTCGATCACCGGCATGGCCTACGCCAACGACTGGCATGCGTCGAACCAGATTCCAGAGCGCGCCGTATCGGAAGGGGTGATCCCCCTCTGGGGCAATATCGACCCCACCGACCGGGGCGATACAACGCGTTTCAGCCTCTCCACCCGCTGGAGCGAGACCGACGCCAACAGCCATTCGCGGATCGAAGCTTTCGTGGCTCACACGACGCTCGATCTCTATAACGACTTCGATTACTACCTGACCCAGCCAATCATCGGCGACCAGTTCCGTCAGTTCGACCGCCGCACGACGATGGGAATCAACGCGGAACACGGCTGGAAATATGGGTTCGCGGGCTACCCCGTCGAAACGCGCATCGGCTTGCAATCGCGCTACGACAACATTCGCGTCGGCTTGCAGGACACCACTCAGACAGTGGCTTACGCGACCGTCGAAAATGATCAGGTCGCGCAGGGCAATATCGGCGTCTGGACCGACACCACCGTGAAATGGACGCCCTGGCTGCGCACGACGACGGGCATTCGCTACGACTTCTTCGCTGCGGCCATCGGCGATTATCAGAACCCGCTCTCGGCGCCGACGGGCGTGCCCGTCGGCACGCCGGGCGCGCTGCCGATCTGGACCGGCCCCTGGAATTCCGGCCACAAGGCGGACGGGATGGACAGCCCCAAGCTCGCCATCACGCTGGGTCCGTGGGAGAAGACCGAATTCTTCATCAACGCGGGTGAAGGCTTCCACTCCGTCGACGCGCGCGCGACAGTAACGACGCTTAATCCCGGCGACGGCACGGTCGCTGCGACGACTCCGTTCCTGGTGAAGGCGCGCGGCGCCGAAGTCGGCGCGCGCACCAAGTTCCTTGAAGGGCTCGACTCGACGATCAGCCTTTTGGGGCTGAATTTCGACTCCGAAAGCCAGTTTGACGGCGACACGGGAACTACGCTCTTCGGGCGTCCGAGCCGCCGTTACGGCGTCGAACTAGCCAATCATTATTCGCCGACGGATTGGGCGCATTTTGATGGCGATCTGTCGCTCAGTCATGCCCGCTCCCGCGGCTTCGACACGCCCCAGCTCGCGGCCTGGTCCCAGCTCATCACGCCGCAAACGATTGGCTATTTCACTTATCTCGGCAATGCGCCGGGCAATTATATCCCCGAAGGCCCGCCAGTCATCGCCTCGGTCGCGGTCGAACTGGGCAAGCAATATGGTTGGTTCGCCGGGTTGAAATACCGATTCAAGGGCGCCTATCCGTTGACGGAAGACGGCTACTTCAAGGCGCCGGCCACCGGAACGGTCAATCTGCGCGTCGGCTACAAATGGGAAAACGGTCTGAAGCTGCAGATCGACGGCTATAATGCGCTGAACTCGCGTTCGGACCAGATCACTTACGCCTATGGCTCGCTGCTGCCGACCGACCCGCTTTACGCGCCATGCGTAAACGGAACGGCGCCTGCCGCCGTCTGCGCCATCGGCCAGATGGATCGCCACTTCAAGCCGATTGAACCGGGTGTCATCCGCGTAACGCTGAGCGGCCCCTTGTCGCCGCATGCCTTCGATCCGATTTTCGCCGCCGAGCCCAGCGCGCACACGCCTTACAAGGACTTCCTCGCATTGGCTTCCGATGTGTCCAACGGGAACGTATTGGCGTCTGACGAGAGCGCCTCTCTGCCCAACAAGAAGGGACCGCCGCCGGTCGCCCAGAGTCTTGTCTCATGGACTGGACTCTACGTGGGCGTAAGCGCTGGCGACAATTTCGGCAGCAGCAATCTCAACGTCGTCGCCAGCCCGTTGGCTGCAAGCGGCGATCTTGGCGCCGCAGCGGCTGTCTCCGGCGCCGCGACAAGCGGGCTGGGCAATTTTGGCGGCTTCATTGGCGGCGGTCAGGTCGGCTACAACTGGCAGTTGGGCGACGAGCAATCGGGCCGTAAAAAGTTTGTTGCAGGTATCGAAGCGGATATTCAAGGCACGGGTGGCGCCGGAAACACCTGGCCTCTCTCGAACGGCGCGCCGAGCGCGCTGGTCCCCGCGAATAATATCAGCGGCAGCGTGGCGACATCCTACAGCCTCGATTATCTGGGCACCGTGCGCGCGCGCGTCGGCTATCTGCTCACCCCGGCCCTGCTGGCTTATGGAAGCGGCGGTCTGGCTTACGGGCAGGCCAATTTGAGCACGCAGACGTCCCTGTTCGCGGCTGCTCCGTCCGGCGCCTTGGCCGGTTTCGCCGCTGGTTCGGCGAACTACTCGAACCTGCTCGTCGGCTGGACCGCCGGTGGTGGCATGGAGTGGATGTTCCACCCGAACTGGAGCGTGAAGGCGGAATATCTCTATTACGATCTCGGGGCTGTCTCGACTTCCGGCCCGGTCGCGGGAACGAGCCCCTCGGGAGCGCCCTTCGCCGCCTTCACTCTTGCGAGCCAGGCCAGCGCCCGCTTCAACGGGCACATCGTGCGCGGGGGCGTGAATTATCACTTCGACTTCGGCGCTCCGTCTCCGATCCTCGCCAAATATTGAGCGCGTATCGGGCGGACTAAAGCCGCATCTTGCGGCAACATCGGAGACAAGCAACCCTATGGGCGCGATTATCGCTTCATTCGAAGACATGATCGCGCCTACTTCTTTGGCCGAGTTTTTTTCGAAATATTGGGAAAAGCAGCCGCTTTTCATGCGGCGTTCGAGCCCACATTATTACGAAGCGCTCCTCACGCTTGAAAATGTCCAAAACGCAATTTCCGCTGGCGGCCTTCGCTATCCCGCCATCCAATTGTCAAAAGGCGGCGGCTTCCTGCCGCCGGAGGCCTATTGCCAGGATATCCGCTCGGGCGACGTCGTCTTCAGCGGCGTGCCGAATATCGGCCGCTTGCACGCGGAATATCAATCCGGCGCGACAATTTCACTGCCCGGATTCCACCGCGCATGGGAGCCGCTCCAGCGACTCACAACCGCCGTCGAAGCGTATCTGGACCATGCCATTCACACGAATGTCTACCTCACGCCGGGCGCGGTCTCAGGCTTTGGTCCGCATTATGACGTGCATGACGTCTTCGTCTTTCAAATCTCCGGCTCCAAGCACTGGAAGATCTACAGCCCGATCTTCGATCTGCCGCACGCCAGCCAGCCGTTCCGCCCGCAAATGTTCACGCAGTCGGCTCCGCTGCTGGAGCTCGACATAGAGCCCGGCGATCTTCTCTATCTGCCGCGCGGCTTCGTTCACACGACAAACACCACCGACCGCGCCTCGGCGCATGTCACGCTTGGCGTCACGGTCTATACGTGGATGGAGCTGCTGGCGATCTGGCTGCAATCCAGCAAGAACGACGTCGCCTTTCGCCGCGCGTTGCCTCCCGGCTTCGCCTCCCGTCCGGAGTTGAAGCAGGGACTGAAAGCGGAATTCTCAGAGCTTGTCTCGGGACTCCACGACAAGCTCGATGGCGAGAACGTGATCGAGAGCTTTTTGCAGCGGGTCAGGGAAGGCTATCCCGGACAACGCGGCTCGAGTGTGGAGTTCGACGCGAATGCAGTGGCGATAGGGCCGGGGAGCCAGCTGCAAACGCTTCCGCGCGATCGTTATGCCCGAGCCGAGGAAGGCGGGAGCCTCATTCTGAGGTTCGAGGGCAAAACCATACCAGTCTCGGTTCGCGCCCGCGCCACGCTTGATGCGATTTGCGAGAGGTCTTCATTCAAGCCTGCGGAACTCCCCTCCGAATTGAGCGAGGAAACGAGGCTCTTCTTGATCCGCCATCTCTACAAAGAAGGTTTTCTGAATTTAGCCGGATAAGCCATCGACATGACCGCGCGGGTTCGCTCGGTCATGTCGAACGTGGAGGTGGCGCATGGCGTGACGGAAGGGCGACTAGTTCTCCTCCATCGCCTCCAGTTCGGCGATGAGCCCCTCGATCATCTCCAGCCCGATGCTCCAGAACGCCGGATCGCGCGCATCAAGCCCGAAGGGCGCCAGAAGTTCGTTATAGGGCTTCGATCCACCCGCCTCCAGCAAATGGAAGTAGCGCTCGGCGAAGCCCTCATGCGCCTTCTGATAGACGCCATAAAGTGAATTCACGAGGCAGTCGCCGAAGGCGTAGGCGTAAACATAAAATGGCGAGTGGATGAAATGGGGAATATAGGCCCAGAAGCTTTCATATCCCGGCCCCAGACGGATCGACGGGCCAAGGCTCTCGGCCTGCACGCTCATCCATAACTCGCAGATCTTCTCAGCCGTCAGTTCGCCATTGCGTCGTTCCAGGTGAACCTTGCGCTCAAAGGAGTAGAAGGCCGTCTGCCGCACCACCGTGTTCAGCATGTCCTCGACCTTCGAAGCGAGCATTGCGCGGCGCTCCTGCTTGTCGCCAGCTCCTTCCAGCAATTTGCGGAAGGTCAGCATCTCTCCGAACACCGACGCCGTTTCGGCTAGCGTGAGCGGCGTCGGCGCCATCAGCGCGCCCTGCCGTGCGGCGAGAACCTGATGCACGCCATGGCCGAGTTCATGCGCGAGAGTCATCACGTCGCGCGGCTTGCCCTGGAAGTTGAGCAGCACATAGGGATGCGCTGACGGCACGGTAGGATGCGCGAAAGCTCCCGGCGCCTTGCCAGGACGAACTGGCGCGTCGATCCAGCGTTTGTCGAAAAAATCGCCGGCGATCTGCGCCATGCGTGGCGCGAAGCCGCTATAAGCGGAGAGCACGACCCCACGCGCCTCGTCCCAGGAGAAATTTCTGGCCGGGGCCATCGGCAAAGGCGCATTGCGGTCCCAATAGTTCAGCGCGTCCTTGCCGAACCACTTCGCCTTCAGCTTGTAATAGCGATGCGACAGGCGCGGATGCGCCGCTTCGACAGCGGAGACCAGTGCGGCGACAACCTCTCCCTCGACCCGGTTGGACAAATGACGCGCATCGGCGACGTCCTTGAATCCCCGCCACCGGTCGGAAATTTCCTTGTCCTTCGCCAGAGTGTTTGTAATCAGGGAGAAGATGCGCAAATTCGCCGTCAGGGTCTTGCCCACAGCCTCGGCGGCCTCGCGCCGAACCTCCTCGCGCGAATCCTGCATCAGATTGAGCACGGGCTCGATCGCCAGTTCCCTGCCATCCACCGTAAACCGCAGGGAGGCGATGGTCTCGTCGAACAACCGATTCCAGCTGCTCGCGCCAGTGACGGATTTCTCGTGGAACAGCTCTTCAAGCTTGTCGTCCAGCTCATAAGGCTTTTCCTTGCGGATGTCTTCGAGCCAGGGCCGCCAATGCGCCAGCGGCGGATATTGCGCCGCCCGATCGAGAATCGCGTCGTCGATGCGATTGAGTTCGAGCTGGAAGAACAGCAGCTTCGTGGAGGCGTCGACAATCTTGTCGCGCGCATCCGCGTAAAATTTCGCGCGCGCCGGATCGGTGACATTGCCGGCGTGCAGCAGGCTGGCGAAGGACATGATGCGCCCCAGCAGATCCTGCAGCGCTTCATAGCGCGCCACGGCTTCTCCCAGTTTTTCGCTCGCCTGCTTGTCGACGGCCAGCTCGGCGAGCCTGCCTCGGTACTTCGTGGCGAAGTCGTTCGACTCGCGTGCGGCGCGTTCAAAGTCGACCGCCAGCGCCGGCGAATCGACGCCTGGGTAGAGATCGGCCAGATTCCATTCGGGCAGGGTGCTGGCGTTAGTCTGGGTTTCCTGAACGGGCTGCATTTCGAAAACCTGGATAAGAGGGAGGTCGGAGCGACCGATTGACCGTTAATATGTTCAAAGTCGTAGCAGGATCAACCAAAGCGGAAGGAACAGCACGAAAAAGTTGCGACAGATGCGAGATTGCTCGCATTTCGACTGTCCTCGTCCGCTCGGGGAGCGTCGCGAGTGCGATTCCAGTTAAAAATAGATAAAGAGAAACAGCCGTTTATATTTAATAGTTGAGTCATTTGCTCAGCATCCATTAACCCCGCCTTTACCCTGTTCCCCGACGATAGTCATGGGCTCGTCTCGTCTGGCGACGCCGCAACGCTCAATATGAACATGGACCCGCGACGCGCCATGCGTCGCTATAAAAGGGCGCAAATGACTTCCATTGTACTCATTGCCGATGACGATCCGGTGCAACGCCGCCTGCTCGAGGCAATGACGCGGCGCTTCGGTTATGAGGTCGAAACGGTTGAAGGGGGCGAGCAGGCGCTCGCGCGTTTGACCAACGTCGGCGCCGCACCCATCGCCCTGCTGATCCTCGACCTTGTAATGCCGGATCTCGACGGGATGGGCGTGCTCACGCGAATGCGCGAAATGAAGCTCACCACTCCGGTCATCGTGCAAACCGCGCATGGTTCGATAGAAGCGGTGATATCCGCGATGCGGGCTGGCGCTCACGATTTTGTCGTCAAGCCAGTCGGAGCTGAACGCCTTCAGATCTCCATCAAGAACGCCTTGTCGGTCGACGCGCTGGCCGGCGAAGTTCGGCGTATCAACCGGCGCTCGCAAGGGGTTCTGACTTTTAAGGATCTTGTCTCGCGCAGCCCGGAGATGGCGCGCGTGATCCGACTCGGAGAGCGGTCCGCGCATTCCACCATTCCCGTTCTGATCGAGGGCGAATCGGGCGTAGGCAAGGAATTGGTGGCGCGCGCCATTCAGGGCGCTTCGGATCGGCGAGGCAAAGCGTTCGTCACCGTGAATTGCGGAGCTCTTCCGGCGAATCTCGTCGAATCCATATTGTTCGGCCACGAGAAGGGCGCCTTCACCGGCGCCACCGAAAAGCACGTCGGCAAATTCGTCGAAGCCAATGGCGGCACGCTTTTTCTCGACGAAATTGGCGAACTGCCGCTTGATCTTCAGGTCAAGCTGCTGCGGGCGCTGCAGGAAGGCGAGATCGATCCAATCGGCTCAAAACGACCGATACGCGTCGATATCCGCCTGATTTCAGCCACCAATCAGAATCTCATCGAACTGGTGAAACGTGGTCTGTTTCGTGAAGACCTGTTCTATCGCCTCAATGTATTTCCTATCGGGATTCCGCCGCTGCGATCTCGCCGCGAGGATATCCCGGATCTAGCGAGGCGCTTTTGCGCTCGGTTCTCCGCGGAGGAAGGCCGCACGATTCGTGGCATAACGGCCGAGGCGCTTTCGCTCCTTTCCACCTACGACTGGCCCGGCAACGTGCGCCAATTGGAGAATGCGGTTTTCCGCGCCGTCGTGCTCTGCGAGGGCGACGAATTGACGGTGGCCGAATTCCCCCAGATCGCCTCACATGTGTCCGGCTTTGACGTGCGCGTCCCCCCGCTTCCGGCGCCGGTCGCCCAATTGGCTCCCAGGGAGCGGGAAGTTCTGCACATTGAAGTGCGTGATCCGAACGTCTTGCCTTTGCTCGGACAGGCTGGCGAGATGCGCAAGCTTGAAGACATCGAAGCGGAAACCATCCGCTTCGCGCTCCAGCACTACCGGGGCCAGATGTCGGAGATCGCCCGCCGCCTCGGGATTGGCCGCTCGACTCTCTACCGCAAGATGAAGGAATATGGTCTCGGCGAAGAAGCCTCCGAGGACCATGGGGAGGAATCGAGTATGGTGGCGTGAACCGCTAAAATGTGCGAGCCTTCGCGATGGCGGAGGGGGACAGATGACGCGGCTTTACGAGATCGAAGCACAAACAATCGACGGCAGACGGCAGAAACTTGCGGAGTTCTCCGGCAAGACGCTGCTCATCGTGAATGTCGCCAGCAAATGCGGCTTCACGCCGCAATATGCGGGGCTTGAAGCGCTCTACCGCAAATTCGCCGACCGTGGCCTCGTCGTGCTCGGATTTCCCTGCGATCAATTTGGTCATCAGGAGCCGGGAAGCGAAGCGGACATCGCAGCTTTCTGCAGCCTTACCTATGACGTTACTTTTCCGATGTTCGCCAAGATCGAAGTGAATGGCGAGCATGCTCACCCGGTTTACGCCTATCTGAAAGCGCAGGCGCCGGGGTTGCTCGGCACCCAAGCCATCAAATGGAATTTCACCAAATTCTTGGTGGACCGTCAGGGCAATGTCAAAAGACGCTATGCCCCGAACGACGCGCCCGAAGCAATTGGCGCCGACATTGAGGCGCTGCTCGCAGAGTCATAGGCGCGATATTTTGAGACTGCAAAAAGCGTAATATTTGTACAAGCTTTTTTATCTTGCTGTCCGTTATAAGAAAAATCACCTGCAAACTTGCGGGTTCATGCAAAGGGCCGCGACGGTTTCGTCAATATCCATGCAAGAACAAATCGCGGCGCGCGCGCCAACTTTCGTTGAAAGCTTCACGCCCAAACTGATCGCCACGATGCGCGAGGGCTATGGGCTGACGCAGTTGCGCGCCGACGCTCTCGCCGGATTGACTGTCGCGATTGTCGCATTGCCGCTGTCCATGGCGATAGCGATCGCCTCGGGAGCCAAACCGGAAAATGGCCTGTTCGCGGCGGTTATCGGCGGATTTCTGATTTCGATGCTCGGCGGCAGCCGGTTCCAGATCGGCGGCCCCGCAGGCGCGTTCATCGTGCTCGTCGCGAAGACAATCGAGAGTCACGGCTACCAGGGATTCCTGGCCGCGACGATTATGTCCGGACTGCTCCTGATCGCGATCGGCTATCTGCGCCTTGGCGTCTATGTCAAATATATCCCCTATGCGGTGACGATGGGCTTCACCGCTGGCGTCGCCGTCATTATTTTCGCCAGTCAGATCAAGGATCTGCTTGGCCTACACGTCGAACGCGAGCCGGCGGCCTTCTTTCCCAAGCTTGAGGCCTTCTGGCCCGCGTTGGGCACGGCTACGCCGGCGGCCTTCGGCCTCGCCGCCGCCTCGCTCGCTTTCATCATGATCCTGCGTATCTGGAAGCCCCGCTTCCCCGGCCTTTTGGCGGTGATTGCTCTCGGCGGCCTCGCGGTCTGGGCGCTGGACCTTCCGGTCGAAACCATAGGCTCAAAATTCGGCGGCGTGCCGCGCGGTCTGCCGGCGCCGGCGCTGCCTCAAGTCTCCCTCTCCGAACTGGCCGCACTGGTTCCGTCGGCGGTCGCCATCGCCCTTCTGGGCGGCATCGAATCCCTGTTGTCGGCCGTGGTGGCCGATGGGATGACCGGGCGTCATCACCGCTCCAACTGCGAGCTTGCGGCGCAGGGTTACGCCAATATCGGTTCGGCTCTGTTCGGCGGACTTTGTTGCACAGGCGCCATTGCGCGGACCGCGACGAACATTCGCGCCGGGGCGCATGGTCCTGTCGCGGGGATGCTGCATTCGCTGTTTCTGCTTGCGTTCATGGCTCTCGCAGCCCCCATGGCGGCGCATATTCCGCTCGCGACGCTCGCCGCCGTCTTGACCATCGTCGCCTGGAACATGATCGAACGCGAACAGATCGTTTCCATATTCAAGCATGATCGGGGCGAGGCCTTCGTGCTTGGCGCGACCTTCCTGCTCACGGTCTTTGAAGACATCACCGTTGGCATCGGAGTTGGCGTCACGCTTGGCTCGTTGCTGTTCATGCATCGCATGGCGGAAATTGTTGAAGTCGAGGTCAGCGATGGCGCCGGGGCGCGTAATGATGACCTAGAAGACGAGGATAAATGCTACGTTCCATCGTCTCGCGCCAACGCGGTCATGACCTATCGCATAAACGGCCCGTTCTTTTTCGGCGTCGCGGCGACGATCTCGGCCGTTCTGGACGCTATCGGCCCCTCGCCCGAGGCCTTCATCCTGGACCTTACCCGCGTGCCTCTGGCTGACGCCGCCGCTGCAAACGCCCTTTTGTCCTTCGCGCAAAAGGCGAAGCGGCGGAAGACCGTCGTTTATATCGTCGGGGCAAATCCGCGCGTGAGAAGCACTTTGGCCGCCAATGGAGTGGACGCCGATATGGCTCGTTTCGAGGAGACGGAGTTTGCCGCGCGCGTCCGAATCGGGGTCTGAGTTTCTTCCTGGTCCGGGGGGATGCGCGACCTTCCGCTGGAACGTGCTCATCACGCGGGGACGCCTTGATTTGTCATCAGGAAATCGGTTTCGTGGACGTGGCGCGCTTTTTGCTGTTTTTATTTCGTAGAACCAGATCCCCGAGGGCGAAAAAGGCGCGTAAGCAGAGTTCTCAACTATGGATAAAGTCCAACGATCAGCCAGGAGCAGCGACTTTGGAGTTTAACGGGGCGCAATTCGACGAAATGAGCGGTACGGGGGGCAAGACACGCCAGCCCTATGAAAAACTCGCCCAGTGGCTTGCGAAGACGCCACAGGATTTGCTTGTGTCGCGCCGAGCACAGGCGGAGCTTTTGTTTCGCCGCATAGGCATCACCTTCGCCGTTTATGGATCGCAAGAGTCGACAGAGCGGCTGATCCCATTCGACATCCTGCCTCGCATCATCGCCAGGGCCGAATGGATCGCTCTGGAGAAGGGGCTGATCCAGCGTGTGCGGGCCCTCAACTTGTTTCTTGCCGACCTGTATGGCGCAGGAGAGATATTGAAGGCCGGCGTGATCCCCTCGGAGCTGGTTTACCGCAATGCCGCATTCCGGCCGGAGATGGCGGGGCGCCGGGTGCCACACGACATCTATGTCCAGATCGCTGGCATCGACATGGTACGCACGGACGATGACAGTTTCTATGTTCTGGAGGACAACGCCCGCACGCCCTCCGGAGTCTCCTACATGCTGGAGAACCGCGAGGTGATGATGCGGTTGTTTCCGGATCTTTTCGCCATGCATAAGGTGGCGCCGAATCGAGAATTACCCCGACCGGCTGCTCGCGACGTTGCGCTCGGTGACGCCGCGCAGCGCCAACCGTGACCCGGTAATTGTCTTGCTCACGCCAGGTCAATACAACTCGGCCTTCTATGAGCACTCCTTCCTGGCGGACAAGTTGGGCATTGAACTTGTCGAGGGTCGAGATCTCTTCGTGCGCGATGATGTCGTATATATGCGCACCACCGAGGGGCCGCGTCGCGTCGATGTGATCTACCGCCGCATCGACGACGATTTTCTTGACCCGCTGGCCTTCCGCCCCAACTCGGCGCTCGGAGTCGCCGGTCTTATGGGCGCCTATTATGCAGGCAATGTGACGCTTGCCAATGCTGTGGGGGCAGGGGTCGCCGATGACAAGGCGATGTATACCTACATTCCAGATGCGATCCGTTTCTATCTTGGCGAGGAGCCAATCCTGAAAAATGTGCCGACCTGGCGCTGCCGCGAAAAGGAAGCGCTCTCCTACGTTCTCGATCATCTCGATGAGCTGGTGGTCAAGGAAGTCAATGGTTCCGGCGGCTACGGGATGTTGATAGGACCGCATGCTACCCGTGCACAGCTCGAAGAGTTCTCGAAAAAGCTGTCGGAGCGTCCCGACAATTTCATCGCCCAACCCACGCTGGCGTTGTCCACCTGCCCGATTTCGACAGCTGATGGCCTTTCGCCGCGTCATGTCGATTTGCGCCCCTTTGTCCTGCAGGGCGCCAATGACATCTGCGTCGTGCCCGGGGGGCTTACGCGAGTCGCGATGACCGAAAAGTCTCTCGTCGTGAATTCAAGCCAGGGCGGCGGAACAAAAGACACATGGGTGATCGACGACATTCCGGCGCCCTCGCCGATTGTTCCCAACTGACGCCCCGAAGCCCTCCAGGTCGCTTACCTCATCAGAGTTCAATTCATGCTCTCTCGCACCGCCGACAACCTTTACTGGCTCGCCCGCTATATGGAGCGTGCAGATTTTCTGGCGCGCGTCATCCAGGCGTCGCGGCGCCTTGCTTCGCTGCCCAAAGCCTATGGAGGGGCTGAAAGCGAATGGGAGAGCGTGCTGCTCTCCTCTGGCGCGGCCACGGCGTTCACCGCCACCGGGCGCAAGCTCGACGAGGCCAATGTCATCGAGTTCCTGGCCTTTGCGTCGGATAATCCAAGTTCGATCCGCAATTGCATTCATCAATCGCGAACGAACGCCCGCGCGGTCCGCACAGCGCTGACTGTCGAGATGTGGGAGGCTATCAACGATGGCTATCTGGAGATGCAGGCCATCGAACAGTCCCGCAAGGCCCGTTCGGGTGAAGACCTGACCCGCTTCCTTGATTTCGTGAAGCGGGTGTCCCTGACTTATGACGGCGGAGCCTACCGCACGATGTTGCGCAATGACGCCTATTGGTTTTCGCGGGTAGGGCTGTTCATCGAGCGCGCGGACAATACGGCGCGGCTGCTCGACGTCAAATACCAATTGCTGCTGCCGGAAAAGGAAGTGGTCGGCGGCTCCCTCGACTATTTCCAGTGGATGGCGATTCTGCGCGCGGTGTCCGCGCATACCGCCTACCACTGGGTCTATCGGGAGAGTCTCAAGCCCTGGCTGGTGGCTGACCTGCTCATCCTGCGTCCCGAGATGCCCCGCTCTCTGATCTCCTGTTACGAAAGCGTCGTGCGCAATCTTGACCGGCTCGCCAATACGCATGGGCGACAGGGACAGGCTCAACGCCACGCCCGCGCGGTCTATGGCAAGCTGGAGAAAATGTCGACGGACAGCCTCTTCCAGGACGGGCTGCATGAATTTGTCGGGGGATTCATCCTGGACAACACCCGGCTCGGAACTCTGGTCTCCGAACAATATCTTTTTTGAAAGAAAGCAGGCGCCTGTCATGTTGATGCGCATTCGGCATGAAACCATTTATCGCTACAGCGAGCCGGCGAAGGCGGCGGTGCAAAAGCTACTCCTCACGCCGCGCAATTATTCAGGACAGCATGTTTTGAACTGGCGCATCGACGTCGACCGCGATTGCCGCCTACGTCAGAGCGAGGATGCATTCGGCAATCTTCTTCAATGCTTCACCGTCGACGGTCCGTTCGAAACTCTGACGACTCTGGTTGAAGGCGAAGTCGAGACTTTCGACACCGCGGGCGTCATCGGCGATTCGATCGAGCGTTTTCCTCCAGAGCTTTATCTGCGCGAAACTCAGTTGACCGCGGGCGATCCACAAATGGGTGAATTCGCCCATGCCGCAACGGAACGCGAAAAGTCGACGCTCGACAAGCTGCATGCGCTCATGGCTGCCCTACATGACGCGATGCGTTTCGACGCCGCGGTGACGCAAGTGGTCACGACGGCGTTGGAGGCCTTTAGCCAAAAGGAAGGCGTTTGCCAGGATTTCGCGCATATTTTCATTGCTTGTGCCCGAGCGCTCGAAATCCCTGCACGCTATGCGAGTGGCTATTTCAAGCGATCGGACGGTCAAGACGCTCAGGCGGCCGGTCACGCCTGGGCCGAGGCCTATGTCTACGGTCTTGGCTGGGTAGGCTTCGACCCCGCGCACAAGATGTCGCCAGACGACGCATATGTGCGGGTCGCAGTGGCGCTGGACTATCTTGGCGCAGCGCCAATCAGGGGCGCGCGGACTGGTGGAGGCGATGAGGCCATGGAGGTCCGCCTGCGCGTGGCCATGGCCCGCGCGCAGTCCCAGAGCTGAGAGAGACGCGGGTAGGCTCGCTCAGGCGGCTCTGTGCTCTTCATCCTGCGCCGCCAATGGGCCTGCCTCAAGCTCGCGGGCCAGTAGAGAGTCGGCCTCGCAAATTTGGACATTAGCTTAAGTGGATTTTCTGCCTGACAGCGGCGAGGATTATCGCCGCGAATCAGGAGCTACGATGACGAAACGCACACGTCGGAACCACGCGCCGTCCTTCAAGGCGAAGGTGGCCTTGTCGGCGCTGAAGGGCGAGAAGACGCTGGCCGAGTTGGCTCAGCAGTTCGATGTCCATCCGAACCAGATCACGCAATGGAAAGGGCAGCTTCTCGAGGGAGCGGCGGGCGTGTTTGGCCAGGAGAAGGGCGAGGCCGGTGCGCCGGTGGTGGACTTGAAGGCTCTGCACGCCAAGATCGGCGAGTTGACGGTGGAGAACGATTTTTTAGAAGGCGCGCTCACCAAAGCCGGCATGCTGAGCGCAAAGCGATGATCGACCGCACGCACGATCTTTCAATTTCCGGGCAGGCGAAGGCTTTGAACATCAGCCGGGGCGCCGCTTATTACAATCCTCGGCCAGTCTCAGCCGAGGATTTGGCGATTATGCGGCGGCTCGACGAACTGCATCTCGAGCACCCGTTCATGGGCGCAAGGATGCTACGCGACATGCTGAACCGCGAAGGCGTTTCGATTGGCCGTCGCCATGTCGCGACGCTGATGAAACGCATGGGAATCGAGGCGATTTATCGCCGGCCAAATACAAGCAAACCGGCGCCGGGGCACAAGGTTTATCCCTATCTTCTGCGCAAACTGAAGATCGACAAGCCCAACCATGTCTGGGCGATGGACATCACCTACATCCCGATGGCGCGCGGTTTCGTCTATCTCGCGGCGGTCATCGACTGGGCGAGCCGGCGGATTCTCTCGCATCGCGTGTCGATTACGATGGAGGCGGATTTTTGTGTCGAGGCGCTGGAGGAAGCCCTCGCCAAATATGGCAAGCCGGAAATATTCAACACGGATCAGGGCAGTCAGTTCACCGGCGAGGCCTTCACCGGCGTGCTGCTCGGGAATGAGATAGCGATCAGCATGGACGGCAAAGGCTCCTGGCGCGACAATGTGTTCGTTGAACGGCTATGGCGCAGCGTGAAATACGAAGAGGTGTATCTGCACGCCTACGGCAGCGTCTTCGAAGTGCGCGCCTCGCTTGATCGATATCTGGACTTCTACAACCGCGCATCGGAACACCCATCTGTCTATGTCATTGAGGGGAAGAGGCTTTGCTGACCGCGCTCTGGTCCCGCGGGGTGTCTGGCGTTGCGGCGTGCGCGATTGACGATTGATTCTGCCGCGTCGGTTGCCAGTGTGGCTCGAGCAAATATCCAGGGGCCATCCGGCAAGGGGTGGTTCGCCTCGATCTCGCCGGCCTCCGCCGCCAACCGCAGGGTCTTGGGCGCGACCTTCAATAGGCGTGCGGCGTCGGAGAGATTGAGCCAGGGCTCGATGCCATTCTCGGTGGCCTTGAACACCGGGATTCGATGATGCGAGCGCAGCGAGGTGACGCGTTCGCGGGTCCAGCGGTTTCCATGGCCGGTTTTAAGGCCATTGCGGTTGAGAAGGCCGGCGATCAGATCGTCGCTGGCGATCAGCGCCAACTGGGCTACGGCCGCGATGATGTCAGCGGATGTGCTGTTGCGCTGTCCACGCCGGCGCTTGGGCAACCGGATCTCGCTGTGAACGCCGCCTGTCCAGTGGACGACGATAACGATCTCGGAAGCATCGTCGTCGATATCGGCCACGACCTCGTGGATCAGCGTGCGCACGATGCGCTTCTTCAACCGTGCGTCGGTCGTCGGGGCTGACCAGACCATCTTGAGGTTCGCTCCCAGGAGGGCGAGCGCGGCCGGGTCGATCGTCGGCGCCGGGGAAGCCGCCTCATGCGCGACAATCTTGCTCTCGACGTCGGCGACGCGAGCAAGCGCCTGATTCCAGCGTGCCTCAAGTTCGCCGGCGACCAGCCGGTTGGCAGGGTCGGCAGCGTCATATTGCCGGAAAGCGCGGTCAGCGGCATAGCGCGCCGCTTCAAGATCGCGGCCAAGAGCCTCGCGCACCTGATCTCGTCGATCCGCAGCTTGTTCGGCTGCAGCCATCGAAGCGGCGACCGCGCCGGGTCCGACAACACCGAGGAGCGCTTCCTCGATCGCATCGTCCACGCGCAGCCCTCCGAAGGCAATACAACGTGGTTCGCCGTTATCCATCCAGCCGCGCGCGCAACTGTAACGCGGTATATGATGCTGCACGCCACTATAGCGCAGCGTCAGTTTACGTCCGCAGCGGCGGCAACGGATCAGACCGGCGAGCAAGGCGTCGCCATGTTTGGGCGCGCCGTGATGCCGGCTCGTTGGAACGTTGCTCGAGACCATTGTGCGGATCGCTTCGAACCTTTCCCAGCTCACATAGCCATCGTGGGCCCCGGGCTTCAGCGCGAGCCAGTCGGCGCGCGCCTTGCGGCGGATCCTCACACTGGCGCCCCTGGCCCCATACCCCGTCGCCACGGCTGTTCTACCATAGGCATAGGCGCCGCCGTAGACCGGGTTCTCGATCATCCTGTGGAGAGTGGCGTAACTCGGGCGCCGCCAGCTCGTCTCGCCGTTCGCATGCTTTACCGGGAGATCGAGTTTCTGCTCATGGAACCAGAGCAGCGCCTGTCGCGCGCTTCCAAGTTCCTCGATCTTGTCGAAGACCAGCGAGATCGCCGCTTGCATGCGCCGGTCCGGATCCTTCTCATAGCGGTCGCCGGCCTTTACGAAGCCGACAGGCGCCGTCACGACGAGTTCGCCGCGCCGGGCTTTCGCGTAACGGGCGGAAAGCGAGCGTTGACGCAGAAGATCAAGCTCATACTCGTTGAGACTTCCCTTGAGCCCCAGCAGCAAACGGTCATTGCCGTGCCGAGGCGCATAGATCGTCTCCTGATCGACGAGGACTGTGTCGACAACCCGGCACATCTCGATCAACTGTTGCCAATCCCGGCTATTGCGGGCGAAGCGCGAGACCTCCCGGGCGCAGACTGCGCCAACCTTCCCGAGGCAGACCTCGGCCACCATCCGCTCGAAGCCGGCGCGCTGCACGCCGCCAGCCGCCGAACGACCGAGATCTTCGTCGATCACTTCGATCTCGATGAAGCCCAGCGCCGTCAGCCGATCCCGCATGGCGTATTGCAACGCGCCGCTCTCGCGGTTGTGCAGCACCTGATGCGCCGAGGACTGGCGAACGTAGAGGATCGCCTTGCGCTCCAGATGATGAGGGCCGATCTTGTCACTGATCATGGTCGGCCTCCAACTTCGTTGTCGGCGTCGCGGTTGCGCCCGCATGCTCCAGGATCAGCCGCGTCATCAAGCTGACCAACGCTTCTCGCGCCTCCTCCGGCAGGTCGGGCCAATCTGGTGCGCCGCCCGTTATCCGGGCCGCGAACAAATCCATCTGCTGTGGAGCGGGGCGCTGCTTGCGCCGATTCCCGATCGCCTCCGCCGTGGACTTCCGTGCCATGGTTCTCTCCTCGATTCTGATCGTGAGAGATCCCACATGCGCCGGAAAGCTGGGTATTCGATGATCCCGATGTTGTCTTCAACACCTGATCGAGCAGCGTAGACAACGCTCTGAGCGCTTCCAAACAGACGAAGGGAGCGGTTGAAAATCGTACGTCGCCCGCACAGGCGCCGTGATCGAACATCCATGCGGGGATCTCGCGCCACCGCTCGGCATCCGAGCCGTCAACCGAGCATTGGAATATAGCCCCGTCCGCCTTATCAATGGCCGCCTGGACGAAGACCTCGCGCCCGAACCACGGATGAAGCCGATATAAAACTTCCCGGCAAGCGATCCTGTGGGCGTTCTCAAACCTTGTTCTATAACCGGCGGCGCCCGCATTCGAGCCTTGACGCGAGAACGCCGGATGAGGCCTACTTCGCCTTGCCGACGATCGCGGCGGCGGCATGAAGCCCTCGCGCGCGATTTTGATGCAGCTCTGGTCGGGCTACGCCCTCCCGCCGCCGCATCAAAATCGCGAAGCCCCGCAGTCAGCATAACCCGGCAGGAATCCACTTAAATTCCGCGGGGCGCTGTTCAGACAACCGGGACCAGCTCTTAGCGCGCGCAATGGCGCGTAATTAAGCCTTCCGTCCTGGAAAAAATATTCGCATTCCGAGTCCTGCGCGAGGTCTGAAAAAGACGCCCGGCCAAACGCCTTTTTTCGTCCACCTGCGAAAGCGGGTGTAGGCGGTGTACCATTTGCCGAATTGTGCCGGCAAGTCACGCCAGCGGGCACCAGTTCTTGCGATCCAAAGCACGGCTTCGATGAAAAGCCGGTTGTCGCGCCCGTGGCAGCCGGGGTCGCCGTCCTTCCCGGGCACACGCGTGGCGATCAAGGCCCAACGCTCGTCTGTCAGATAGAATTCAGTCATGACACCCTCTGTTGGATCAATGGCGAGCGCCATTGTTCGCGCCTCGCGGCGCGCTGCACGCAAATTGCGCGTTTCGAAATCTGCGGATCCGCTCAGTCCAATTCGCGCCGCAAACGCGACACGCTGGTTCCACATCTGATTTGTAATCTACCTAAGGTTGCAATAATAATCAATACAACTTAGCGGCATCGCCTGCACTCCGCTTGGGCGGCGTCAATGGCGCAGCGTTGCGGAGATCGGATATCTCTTCCCGTGAGGGGAAGAAGACAGCTTGCCAGTGGCTGCCGCCTGTGGCACAAGGCCGCCATTCCAGCGCTGCAGTAGCTCAGTGGTAGAGCACTCCCTTGGTAAGGGAGAGGTCGAGAGTTCAATCCTCTCTTGCAGCACCATTTATCTATCATTTTCAAATAGATACACTTTCATCCTGCCAAGCTCAAGCCGTATTACAATCATATTACGGTGTCATATCCCCAGAGCCCCGGTTATTATCGACCCATGGCAGCCTCCAGGGTCATCAACCAACAGTCCTTCCACGACGGAAAACTGGCCCTCTACCAGCTTGAAACCCGGCCCAAGCAGCTCTGGCTCTGCCGGATCAAAGTCCCCAACGGGGGCGGCCACATCTACCGGGGCACAGGCACTTCCAACTTCTATGAGGCAAGGAAGTTCGCCGACGACCTGCTCGACGAGATCCGAATCAAGACGAAGATGGGGCAGTCTGTTGATTTCCGGCTGTATTTGACCCGGGCTTTTCACTGAGAATTGACCCACCAGGATTTATGGTTCGATGTTCAGGCCGGGGTCAAGTTTTTGGTTTTCTCCTTTCGTGTTTTTGTTGCAGCGGCGCTCGCCTTGAAGCGGAAGCTGTCATTGCCGGTTTCGACGATATGGCAATGCTGCGTCAGCCGATCGAGCAATGCGGTCGTCATTTTCGTATCGCCGAATACGCCAGCCCACTCGCTGAAGCTTAGGTTCGTCGTGATCGCCACGCTGGCGCGCTCGTAGAGCTTGCTGAGCAGGTGGAAGAGCAAGGCCCCGCCTGACGCACTGAACGGCAAATAGCCAAGCTCATCCGGGATTACGAGAGCGCTGCGAACCAGGCGGTCGGCGATTTGGCCTACTTTTCCCAAGACTTTCTCCTTCTCGAGCGCATTGACAAGTTCGACTGTGGAGAAGAAGCGAATCTTTTTGCGATGATGTTCGACGGCTTGAACGCCGAGGGCCGTCGCCAGATGCGTCTTTCCCGTTCCATGGCCTCCGACGAGGACGATATTGTCGGCATTGTCGATGAACTCGCAGCGATGGAGTTGTCGCACCAGAGCTTCATTGACTTGGCTGGAGGTAAAGTCGAAGCCGGTCAGATCTTTGTAGGCGGGGAAGCGCGCTGCCTTGATCTGGTAGGCGATCGACCTGACTTCTCGTTCAGCGGTTTCGGCTTTCAGCAGCTGAGAGATGATGGGGACAGCTGCTTCGAAGGCCGGCGATCCTTGCTCCATGAGATCGCTCATAGCTTGCGCCATTCCATACATTTTCAGGCTGCGTAGCATGATGACGATGGCGGCGCTGGAGGGATCATGACGCATGGCGCGCCTCCTGCGTCTTTTTTTCGTTCCGTAACGCATCATAGCGTTCGACGTCGGCGCGCGGTTCCTGGCTCAAGGTCAGCGCCTGGGGCGGCTCCACCGTCGATGTGATCGGAGATTTTCCGTCGATAGGTCGATGCAGCAGGTTCAAAATGTGTGTCGTTGTCGGCACGCCAGCGTTTAACGCTAACTCGACGGCGCACAGCACGGGTTCTTCGTCGTGATGGAGAACTAAAGCCAGAATCTCCACCATTTCCCGGTCGCCGCCAGGATGTTTGAGGAGTTGCTGCTGGAGTTGCTTGAAGGCTTCCTGCAGATCGGCGAAGGGCGCTCCATTGCGCAGGGCGCCAGGCTTGCGCTGGATCACCGCCAGATAATGCCGCCAATCATAGACCGTTCGTCCCTGACGGTTATGCGAACGATCGATCAGCCGTTTGTGCTCGCAAAGCACTTGCCCTTCCGCGACGACGACAATCCGCTCGGGATAGACGCGCAGGCTGACGGGGCGATTGGCGAAGGACGCCGGCACGCTGTAGCGATTGCGTTCCAAATGAACGAGGCAGGTTGGCGATATGCGCTTGCTGTATTCCACAAAGCCGTCGAAAGGCCGAGAGAAAGGCATCAGACTCGCCGCTTCGCATTCCCATGCGTCCGCAATCGTCCCGAGTTGACAGCCATGGGGCGTCTCGCGCCAAAGCTCCATGCAACGCTGTTCCAGCCAGTCATTCAAGGCGTCCAGCGTTGGAAAGTGTGGCATCGTCTGCCATAGCCGATGGCGCGTGTCCTGGACGTTCTTCTCGACCTGGCCCTTTTCCCAGCCGGAGGTCGGATTGCAGAACTCCGGGTCGAAAAGATAGTGGCTGGCCATGGCCGAGAAGCGAGCGTTGACTTGGCGCTCCTTGCCGCGACCAACGCGATCCACCGCGGTGCGCATGTCGTCGTAAATCCCGCGCCGTGGAACGCCGCCAAATACCCGAAACGCCTGATAATGAGCGTCGAATAGCATTTCGTGGGTTTGAAGAAGGTAGGCGCGAACAAGAAAGGCCCGGCTATACGACAACTTCACGTGAGCGACCTGTAGTTTGATACGCTCATTGCCGATGATCGCCCAATCCTCGCTCCAGTCGAACTGGAACGCTTCGCCCGGCGCGAAGGCCAACGGCACGAAGACGCCACGGCCAGTGGTCTGCTGTTCTCGTTGTCGATCCGCTTTTCAGTCGCGGGCAAAGGCGGCCACGCGGCTATAGGAGCCGCCGAATCCAAGAGCCGTCAGACCGGCATGCAACTGCTTGACCGTGCGTTTTTGTTTGCGCAGCTTACCAGCTTCCGTCTTCAGCCAGCCCGCCAATTTGTCGGCGAATGCGTCCAGCTTGCTTGGTCGCTCGGGAATCTTGAACTTCGGCTCGACGGCGCCAGCGCGCGGATATTTGCGGATCGTGTTCCGCGACAAGTCGGTTCGTCGCGAAATCTCTCGGATCGAAAGCTGGTCTCGCAACGCCCTGCGGCGAATAACGCTCAACAACGCCATGTCTATCACTCCGTTGACCCCCGCTGAAAACAGCCAGGGCGGGTTCAAAACATGGGTCAATTCTCACCGGAAATTTCCCGTTCCCCGGGTCAAATCCAGGCGGAAATCAACACTCTCCCCTATACTCGCTCCAATACCACGCCGTAGGAGGATCTGGCTCGACCTCGAGATTGCTGGGAAGCGGATGATCCGCTGCCATTCGACTTCGGTCTTTGTGCATGAACATCGCCATGGCAGCTATGCTAGCGATCATAAAAAGCGTCGGAATTAAAAGGGAAAAATCATATCTGGCGCCGCTCAACGATAGAGGTTTAGATGTTTCCGACCCACTCATCCCTTCCGTCCTTGCAAATGATCCTTCGCTTAAGTGTTCAGCTATAGCGCTGCTTCCTGTTTGAGAGGGCGTCCTAGCGGCGAGACTGACCATCACACGCTCGATCGCTCTTTGAGCCTCAGGGTCAGACGGGCTCAATTCAGCACACCGTTTGAAATCGGCGAGACTTTCCTGCAGCTCTCCTCTCTTCTCTCGTGCGACGCCTCGAACGAAAAAAGCTAACGCATTATGAGGGGAGAGTTTGATCGCCTTGCTCAAGTCGCCTATCGCAAAGTCATAATCACCCGTTTTGATCCATGCCATGCCGCGCTGAACAAACAGCTTTGCATCTTTGGGATGTTTCTTGATGGCAAAGGTGCAGGCTAAGACAGCCTCGGTATCCGAAACATCATTGTTCAGACAAGCTGTGCGAGACACGCCTACCGTAGCGGCGAGAGTCGGAAGCGAACAGGCGCAGCCAAAAGCTAAGACGGCGGCCAGTAAAAAAGAACCAGCTATCGGCTGCATCTTACAATTGTCCCTGCTCGTTAGCTCCCCTAGTGCGAATGCAGAATTGTTCCGCATCTGAGGGAGGACGCCATATAGGCAATTGAATATTATGAGGGCTAGCCGTGACCTGGGAAATTCGTCCGGCGGCTTAGTCGATCGATATCCACAGTCGCTTGTTTCTCCGTTCGAATTCAAAGCTGGCGGCTCCGATCAGCGTGTCGATCACCTCGATAACTTCTCCATTGTCCCGGCGAGGATTCTTGGCTGTCCATTCTAGAACTCCAACCGTAACTCTGCCATTAAGTGACAAAGCTATTTGATCCGCTTAGGTATAATTACGTACTACCTACTACCTACGAACTTAATTGCTCACAAAAACGTAATGTTGCAGTGCTAGATGACGCAGCGATCTTATTCAGCGTATATCTCGCCTGAAAAGAGGGGATTTCTGGTGTCGGTATTCACGTTTGAAATTTTCCAGCCGGACGACACGCCAAGCGTTTCGAATGTTCTGAAGCTGGCCCAAGAAGGAGCGATTTGGCGTCACGTGGAAGCCATGGCGCTTCATATTCAAAACAGGAACGGCACCTTCATTCGGGTTAAAAATTCAAAGGATGAGATCGTCGTACGGGCCGGCGTCTTCACGGTGCTCAGCTCGATCGAAAAATGTCCGGCCGTCGACTGCCCCATCAAGAGCGAAAGACACCGTGTCTTATATGGGCATCGCCCAGCTTCCGATCTGGGTTTTCAGATACAATGCCCTCTGAAGACGACGGACACGGGGGTATTCTCCAAGCGTTACGAAGCCGCCTAGCTTCGACATGGGAACTGCGGCTCGTGAGCGCCGGGCGATTTACGCCGCTTTCTTCTTCGGCGCTGGACGAGCGGTCTTCGCTTGCTCAAGGCTCGGGTCCAGCTCTCCAGCCCTGGCCGCCGAGACCAGAGGCATCAGGACGTCAATGACATCCGGTAGCTTCTCCATCGTCCCGGCGCAAACTCCAGCCTTGCCCCTCTCGAACTGCAGCGGCTTCCATCCGATCCGAACGAAGAAGACCACTTGCCTCTTGTCGTCCGTCCGCCACCAGGGGCGAACCGGCAGCTTTCGTTCGGTCAGCACCCTCTCCCCGTCCTGCCTCTTTCACCTCTGGATGACCCGAACGTCAAACAGGGCTTGGCGGCACTTTTCTTTCAACCCGACAAGAACAATGTCACGCCATGTTCCTGCGCAATCTGCCTGCGCCGTTAACAGATTGGCCGGAGGCTTGGATGTGGACGCGCGAGAACCGCTCAATATGACTGCAAGGGCGGAGTTGCCTGAGCGACCAGAGAGACGCGGAATGGGCCTCGGTGAGACACTTCATCGCCAGCGGAAAACTTGCGAGGCCGGAGTGGGCGCACGGTCGGCCTGAGAGCAACCGTGGACACTCGAAAAAGTGCATAAAGGGCACCCCGAACGGTTTTAGCCTTTTCTCAAGAAGCCCTGGCGGCGACAAACGCGTCCGCCGCCAAGGCCTTTGTAGCTTAGAGGCTATTGAGGAAGTTAACCAAGTCCTGTTGCTGCCGGACTGTTAGGCCCATGTTGAACCGAGTGTTATAGAAAGTTACGACGTCGGCCAGCGTCGCAGCCGAACCATTGGAGAAGTAAGGCGCGCGCGAGGCCAGCCCGCGCAGCTGCGGGACAGTCCGGCGTCCGATATCGGCGCATTTTCCGGTAATCAGCGCCAACCCCGGATCGTTGGTGTAAAACGTCGTTCCTTCGGTTGGGGGGAACGCGGTCGATGCCGTCGCATTGCACGTGAGCTTGAAAATGGGGAGATCCGGCGATGGCGCGGACGCAACGACGGCGCCCGGAATAGGTGGCATGCCGCCAACGGCGAGGTCATGCTGGGCGTACGAGAAAGTGTCGTTCCCGGCAGTCTGACTATGGCAGACCGAGCAGGGACCAGAAAGGCCTAGTGGTCCCCGTCATTGCTTTTGACGGCGAGTTCTGAATCTCTGTCGCTGCGGAGCAGCGATGGAGGTGATTCGTGGTTGGGAAAGATATAGCCGTCAAGAAATACGTTGTCCGGCTAAGCGCGGAGGAGCGCGAGCAACTTTGGGACTTCATCCACTCTGGAAAGCGCTCGGCGCAATTGCTGACGAAGGCGCGCATCCTGCTGAAGGCGGATGTTTCGGAAGCTGGCGAAGGCTGGAGCGACGGCAAGATTGCCGAGGCTCTCGACACCAGCGTCGCCAACGTCGAGCGGACGCGACGGCAATTGGTGGAGGAAGGGTTCGAGGCGGTGCTGACCCGGAAATACAATCCGAACTCCACGCGGTCACGGATCTTCGACGGCGCAGCGGAAGCCAAGCTGATCGCGCTGGCCTGCGGGCCGGCTCCGGCGGGCTACGCCAGATGGACGCTGAGCCTGCTCGAAGAGAAAGTCGTCGAATTGAAGATTGTCGAAAAAGCCAGCGACAATACGATCGGACGCACGCTCAAAAAAACATTCTCAAGCCGCATCTCAAACAGCAATGGGTGATCGCGCCGCAGGCCAGCGCGGGCTTCGTCGCCAATATGGAAGACGTGCTGGAAGTCTATCAACGACCACATGATCCGTTGCGCCCGGTAGTATGTCTGGACGAGACCTCCAAGCAAATGATCGTCGAGACGCGCGCGCCCATTCCAGCCGCGCCCGGACGCAAGGCGCGTCACGACTACGAATACGAACGCAACGGCGTCGCCAATTTGTTCATGATGTTCGCGCCGCTGGAAGGCTGGCGCTGCGTCAAAGTCACCGACCGTCACGCAGCCGTCGATTACGCCCATACGCTCAAGGATTTGTCCGACACCCATTTTCCCGGCGCGGCGAAGATCGTGCTGGTGCAGGATAATCTCTCGACGCATACGCCGGCCTCGCTTTACGCGGCCTTCCCCGCCGCCGAAGCGCGACGGCTAACGGAACGGTTCGAGTGGCACTACACGCCAAAGCATGGAAGTTGGCTCGACATGGCGGAATCCGAACTCGCTGTTCTCGCAACCCAATGTCGGGATCGCCGCATTCCTGATAAGACGACGCTGACCCAGGAGGTCGCCGCTTGGCAGGACAATCGCAACAACCGTCACGTCAAGGCCGACTGGCAATTCACAACCCACGACGCCCGTATTAAACTAAAACGGCTATACCCGCAGTTCCAGTGACTCGGACCACTAGTCGCTTTTGCTACTAATAAGCAAGCAGAGCGCACCTGCGTCCACGATATTGATCGCGCCACGCGACAGTTTCAACCAACCTGCCCGCTCAAAAATTGTTGAACATCCGTCCGATGACCTCCTGCGCCGTACCTAGATCTGCAGCAAGCGCCAGGCGGGTTATCGCGATGTGAAGATTCACATCCATCAACTCCAAAGACGGCTCCGCCAAGCGCAAGTCAATTCTGGCGCAGATGAGTTCCTCTATTTTCGACATCAGCGTCGTGATTCGCCTAGGATAGCCATCAAAGTCAAGGGCACGAAAGCCCGATGATTGGTTCATCATTACTTTGCTATTGGCCCGTCACTCATTTCGTTAGCGGCCTTTAGATTGGCGACCGCCGCCAATTGCGCGATTTCGGACCATCTGAATTGGACAAACGCAGCGTTCTGTCTCACTGGTGGCGTTATTGGCGGCCTTATGGGAGCGAGAGTTCGCGCGCTTTCTCGCTTCGCGAAGGCATGGGCTTTCTTAGGCCTTCGCGCTCATTGTCGCGGCGGTCGGGGTTTCCTGCTCATGAACGCGAAGGGTTGATAACCGGAAGCCAGGATCCGAGCGCCATGCTATGAAGCAGAATTGATAGTTTCAGCGGACGCGCTCATGATCCAGGTCACGCCCTTCATCGCCATCGACGAACGGGAATTGCAAGAAGACTTCCTGCGCTCGTCAGGCGCCGGCGGGCAGAATATTCAGAAGGTCGAAACAGCCGTACAACTGCGTTTCGATGTCGCCAATTCGCCCAATCTACCGCCGCTCGTTCGCGATCGCTTGATGCGGCTTTCGGGTCGGCGCGCTGACCAAGTCGGGCGTGCTCATCATTTCGGCGCAGCGTCACAGGACTCAGGAGCGCAATCGGGCGGACGCGCTTGAACGCCTTTTGGACTTGATACGGGAGGCAGCCGAGCCGGCCCCGCCGCCTCGGCGCAAGACAAAGCCCACGCTCGGCTCCAAGCTGCGGCGTCTGGAGGGAAAAAAGATTCGCTCAAGCGTCAAATCCATGCGCAACAAACCAGAGCCTCCGTAGCCTTCGGAGCCGACTCTCAGAGCGCCCGGATCAAACTCGTCATAAAATGCGTTTGCTCGATTTCGCCCCAGTCCTTCTTGCTCAGCCCCGAAGAAAGACTGGGGGCTTTGCGGCGTCAGGCGACGCGATGGGCTGGAATATAGGGTGTTATCCTCTGGGCGGGGGTGATCGCGGCGTCGCGGACGACACGGCCTTCCTGAGTTTGGGGAGCCATTTCATTGTCTTCCGATTTGTCAGAACTCAGAGAATGCTGACGACGCGCCGTAAATTTCCGCGATCTCTCCCATGAATCTCTCCATCGCCTTCAAGGCGCGATATTGCGGAATTTGAGTCACCTCCTCCATCATTTGTTCGCGGATCAGCTTGAACTGGGACATCTTGTGCATTGAAGTCTCCTGATTTCGTGACGTTAAGATTCTATAAACAAGAACTCGCGTGAGACTTACCATCAGGGCGACAACACTGATGGAAGGCAAAAAGACCCCGGAACCGATTTTCCAGTCGGATGGAAAACATCAATTTTGTTCACGAGGATCGCGGCGAGCAATTTGAAGAAGGCGCAAGGGCGCGCGGCCAGTATTTTCAAGGGCCCATCAGGACTCATTGCGATTGTATACAATACTTAAATGTAATTATGTACACGCAACTACATTCATACAAATAATTGACGGTAGATATTAATTACGAATAAATACTTTATACCAGCGATTCGCGGGCAGTTGTCTGTAGACATTGCCGCCAATGGAGCCAGGAAATGCTCATTATCGTGGACGAGAGAGAGCTCGTGACAAGCGGATATACATGCCGCTTTGGGCAGGAGGGGATTGCATCATCCGGTTTCTGTGGTGGGCAGTTCGTCGACTGGGTCGACAATGCCGTCGAAGGCGATGTTCAGGCGGTCGAGGCCTTTCTTATCGGTGAGTGTCCGGGGCGCCAGGAATTGCCGCGGCTTATCCGGCGCCGCTCTCAGGCCCCCGTGATCGCGCTGAACGATGCGCCGTCGCTAGAACTGACGCTGGGCTTGTTCAGTTCCGGCGTCGACGACGTGGTTCGCAAACCCATCCACGTCAAGGAACTTCTCGCGCGGGTGCATGCTATTCGGCGCCGGGCCGAAGCGCGCCAGGACTTTGCGCTGGTCGGTCCTATCCAGGTGTTTTTCGATGGCCGCGACCCATTGGTTGATGGGGAGGCGCTCTCGCTGCCGCGGCGCGAGAGACGAATGCTGGAATATTTCGTAATCAACAAGGGGCGACGCCTCACGAAATCGCAAATTTTCAATGCCGTTTACGGGCTTTTCGACGATGGCATCGAAGAGAATGTCGTTGAGAGCCACATCAGCAAATTGCGCAAGAAATTGCGCGCGCGGCTTGGCTATGACCCAATCGAATCCCAGCGCTTTCTGGGTTATATGCTGTCGCCCTCGTCGGCGGTCCAGACATTGCTGAAAACGGGATCATAGGCGACTATCGAGCGCCGTCTCGACTAAATGTCCGCGCCCCGCCGCGAGAGGAAATGGCGCCATAAAATCAAAGCGCAGCCAGCGCCCGCAAATGTAATCAATAATACATCATTATGCCGAGCTTTCACTAAGTTTGCGCGTACAATTATTATGATAATTCCTTATTTACCTATATATAATATCTAAAATATGCATATCAAAACTTAGTGAGGCGTAAAATGTCGCTTGAATACTTTAATAGAGATAACCACATCAACACGGGATCAACGTCAGCAAGATCAATCACAATAGATGAGTGCCGCAATCTGACTGGCGCACTGCGAGCTGATCTGGAGTTGATTGACTACGAACTCAGGTCGGTCGTAAGCTGAATGATGTCCGCCTATAAAAGCCAACATGATAGTAGCCTCATATTTTCAGAGGCTGCGTCCATTGTCGTATTGGCAATTGCTGCGTCTATAAAAGCAAACTCCGCCGCAGAGGCGAACAGGCCCTTCAATCAAGAAGCGTTCATTTTGGACGCGAAGGGCGCGGCTCAATGGGCCGCTTCGCGCAAGTTGCGCCATGCGCTGGGGGCCGAAGCCTAGCCCTCAACAGCCTCGCCACACCGAGCGCTCCTTCCGCACTTCGATTTCATATGCTCTCTGCTAGGCGCACGCCCCTTTGATCGCAGAGAAGGTGCGTCTTTGCTTCCGCAGCCAGGCTTGTAGCGGCGCGCATCGCGGCGCTCTGAGAACGAGGGAAAGAGCTTCAGGTTTGGGGAGCGAAAAACTGCCTGAATAAGGAATCGCCTGCCGATCGCGGGTCAATTGCCGCCGGAACAATCGCATGATCACCTTTGAGCGCATCCTGGACGAGATCGAAAACTCCATGACGACGAAAGCGGATCTCGCGAAATGTCCACCATTCAACAATCGGGGCTCTCGATTTATTCTCAATGACTCAATGGATGGCATTGAACAGTCTGCTCCACCAACCAGCCGCTATGCCGAGACCTATGCGAAAGAGTCGACGCACGCCGAAGCAGCCGAGACAACGGTGTCATTTGTCCCATCAAGTATCGAGTTCGCCGCGGTTCTTATGGAGATCGTTATTGCACCCCATTCCGCACATAGGCTCCGCGAGCTGCGTCGTGACGCCGCACGTCGCTGGCATCCAGACTTGATTGCCGGTGACGCGCGCGGCTCGACGCTGCTAGCCCAAGCAAATGCGCGCATCGATGAGGCGATGAGGCGACTGCGCGTTTCCGGAGCTAACAAGCGCCTCTAGCGAAAGAGGATCTAAAAGGGAATCAAAGGCGAGCGCGGAAATTCAACCACATATTCGATGAGGCTCCGTCAAATTGGTCGGCGCACGCCCCAGAACTTTCTCCCGGGCCGCAACGTCCGCCAAGGAAACACAGGGTCTTTCCGCAATAAGCGTCCTCAATTCTCTCGCAGCCGTTTGGGCTGCCGCACGGATCTCGGGCGGCAGATTTGGTTTTGAGAGAACATGAGCGACTTCGAGCAGCTTCAGCCGCAAGACCGCGGGACCCGCCAATCTTAGCAACACGGAGTCGTCGCATTTCACAACAGCCAGAGCATCGTCGAGTGTCATCTCGCCCCCGATTGCGTCTCCCCAGCCCAACCAGGATGGAATCGAAACATCGATCATGACGCAGGCACACATTGCGCTGGCGAGCTGACGCCAGCCTTGTGAAGTTCCTGGGGACCAGAAGCGGTCTGGTTTAGGCTCAGATGGTCTGGTTATAGGCGCCTACTTCCGGGTTTTCCCGCAGCACCGCGTCGAGGGAGGTGAACATTTCCCTCATTCGAGCCTCGGAGGCAGGGCTTTCCACCACAACCACGAGTTCCGGCTTGTTGGAGGACGCACGGACAAGCCCCCAGGTTCCGTCTCCGACGGTCACGCGCACGCCGTTCACCGTGACAAGATCCCGTATCGGTCCTCCAAGGAAGTGAACACCCTTGTCGTGCATATTCTTGAAGCGCGCCGTCACCTTTTCCACGACGCCATATTTGACCTCGTCGCCGCAATGCGGCAACATCGTCGGCGATCCCCAGGTCTTGGGCAGATCAGCGTATAAATCCGCCATGGACTTATCGGGATTGCGGTTCAGCATCTCCAGGACGTGAATCGCGGTGAGCAATCCATCATCATAGCCGCGCCCGATCGGCGCATTGAAGAAGAAATGACCGGACTTTTCGAAGCCGGCGAGAGCATTCAGTTCGTTCACGCGCCGCTTGATATAGGAATGGCCTGTCTTCCAGTAGTCCGTACGAACATTTTGTGCGATGAGCACCGGATCCGTGGCGAAGAGTTCCTGTCGACTTCACGTCGACGACAAAACGCGCCTGCGGGTGAATTTTCGACAAGTCGCGGGCGAGCATTACACCGATCTTGTCCGCGAATATCTCATCGCCCTTATTGTCTACGACACCGCACCGATCACCGTCTCCATCAAAGCCAAGCCCAACGTCCGCTCCCGTTTCGCGAACCTTATCCGCGATGGCGTGCAGCATTTCCATGTCTTCCGGATTGGGGTTGTAACGGGGAAAGGTGTAATCCAGCTCCGCATCAAGGGGAACCACTTCACATCCGAGGCGTTGCAGCAGTTGCGGCGCGAAGGCGCCAGCCGTGCCATTGCCGCAAGCCGCGACGACCTTCATCTTTCGGGAAAAATTCACTCCGCGCGCAAGATCGTCCAAATAGCGCGCGCCAAAATTCTCGTGGAAGCGATAGGAGCCGCCGCCCGCCTCTCGAAACTTGCCCGAGAGCACGATCTCTTTCAGGCGGCCCATTTCCTCCGGACCGAAAGTCACCGGCCGCTGGGCGCCCATTTTCACGCCGGTCCAACCATTATCATTATGGGAAGCAGTCACCATGGCGACGGCTGGCGTGTTGAGTTCGAACTGCGCGAAATAGGCCATCGGCGAAAGCGCGAGGCCAATGTCATGCACATGCACGCCGGCGCCCATCAGCCCGGTGATCATCGCGAGCTTGATCGAGGCGGAATAGGCCCGGTAGTCGTGACCCGTGGCCAACTCCAGCGGCACGCCCATCTCGTGCAGCAAGGTGCCAAGACCGAGCCCCAGCGCTTGCACGCCCATCAGGTTTAGCTCTTTCTCGAATAGCCAGCGCGCGTCATATTCGCGAAAGCCCGTGGGTTTGACGAGAGGCGTCTGTTCATATTCGAATGTATTTGGCTTCAAATCAGAAACTGGCTTGGGAAACATAGCAGGACCCCCGAACAGAAGAGCTTTTGCACGTCAATAGACGAAAAGGCGTCGGGCGCAAACGGCGAGAACCGCTGCGGAGACTTCGCCAGGCGATCCGCCTTCCCTTGGCGATCCGTATAAGCCATGAATGGCAGATGACCCTGTTCAGGCGAATGCAGGGCGTATATGTATAACGCCCGGAATGTCCGCCCGTGGCGGCGCATATGAATATGGTCCCCCAAGGGAGGCGCGAAATTGACCGAAGCTAAAGACCTCTATGAATTGGGCGAACTGCCGCCGCTTGGACACGTCCCCGCGAAAATGTACGCCTGGACGATCCGCAAGGAGCGGCATGGTCCGCCCGAAGAGGCCATGCAGCTTGAAGTCGTCCCCACTTGGGAACTCGACAGCCATGACGTGCTGGTGCTCGCAATGGCTGCGGGCGTGAACTACAATGGCGTGTGGGCCGCGCTCGGCGAGCCGATCTCGGTTCTCGACGCACACAAGCAGCCCTTTCATATCGCCGGCTCCGACGCGTCTGGGGTGGTCTGGGCCGTCGGTTCCAAGGTCAAGCGCTGGAAAGTTGGCGACGAAGTTGTCGTTCATTGTAATCAGGACGATGGCGACGACGAAGAATGCAACGGCGGCGACCCCATGTTCTCGTCGTCACAGCGCATCTGGGGTTATGAAACGCCCGATGGCTCCTTCGCCCAGTTCTGCCGCGTGCAGGACCGTCAGCTTATGGAGAGGCCCAAGCATCTGACCTGGGAAGAATTGGCCTGTTACACGCTGACGCTTGCGACCGCCTA